>NZ_JQKD01000023.1 GCF_000745855.1 Xenophilus azovorans DSM 13620 | reverse complement strand
TGGACAACCTGGCCGGGCGGCGCTACGCCGGCTCGGTCATCGTCAACGAGGGCAACGCGCGCTATTTCGAGCCGGCGCCCGGGCGCAGCTGGACGGTGGGCGCCGGCGCCGCCTACAGGTTCTGAGCCGCCGGCGTCAGTCCTTCACGCACTCGAACAGCACTTCCGTGTTGCCCGGTGCGATGCCCAGCAGGCGGGGACGGCCGCCGCGCTCGGCGCAGTAGTTGCCGGTCTCGGTGGCGTTGGGCGTACGCAGCTTGCCGTCGGGCATGCGCACCACCTGGTAGGGGGTGCCGCATGCGGCCAGGGCCAGCGGCGCGGCGAGGAGGCAGAGGGTCAGGAGCCGGGTCATGGCCGCGATTGTGCTGTCTACAGCCCGGCCGCCGCGCGCAGCGCCTGGGCCTTGTCCGTCCGCTCCCAGCTGAACTCGGGCTCCTCGCGGCCGAAGTGGCCGTAGGCCGCGGTCTTGCCGTAGATCGGGCGCAGCAGGTCCAGCATCTGGATGATGCCCTTGGGCCGCAGGTCGAACTGCTCGCGCACCAGCGCGGCGATGCGGTCGTCGGGGATGACGCCGGTGCCCTCGGTGTAGACCGTGATGTTCATCGGGTGCGCCACGCCGATGGCGTAGGCCACCTGGATCTGGCACTGGCGCGCCAGGCCCGCGGCGACGATGTTCTTGGCCACGTAGCGCGCGGCGTAGGCGGCGCTGCGGTCCACCTTGGTCGGGTCCTTGCCGCTGAAGGCGCCGCCGCCGTGCGGGCAGGCGCCGCCGTAGGTGTCGACGATGATCTTGCGGCCGGTCAGGCCGCAGTCGCCCTGCGGGCCGCCGATGACGAAGCGGCCGGTCGGGTTGATCAGGTACTTGGTCTCCTGCAGCCACTCCTTCGGCAGCACCGGCTTGATGATCTCCTCGATCACCGCTTCGACGAAGCTGGGCTTCATCCTGGTGGCCGTCTCGCTCTGGTCGGGGCTGTGCTGGGTGGACAGCACCACGGTGTCGATGCTGTGCGGCTTGCCGTCCACGTAGCGCATCGTCACCTGGCTCTTGGCGTCGGGGCGCAGGAAGGGCAGGCGGCCGTCCTTGCGCAGCTGGGCCTGGCGCTCGACCAGGCGGTGCGCGTAATAGATCGGCGCGGGCATCAGCTCGGGCGTCTCGTCGCAGGCATAGCCGAACATCAGGCCCTGGTCGCCGGCGCCGGTGTTCAGGTGGTCGTCCGAGGCGTGGTCCACGCCCTGGGCGATGTCGTTGCTCTGCTTGTCGTAGGCCACCAGCACCGCGCAGCCCTTGTAGTCGATGCCGTACTCGGTGTTGTCGTAGCCGATGCGCTTGATGGTGTCGCGCGCGACCTGGATGTAGTCGACGTGCGCGTTGGTGGTGATCTCGCCGGCCAGCACGACCAAGCCGGTGTTGGTCAGCGTCTCGGCGGCCACGCGGCTGCGCGGGTCCTGCTCGAAGATCGCGTCGAGGATCGCGTCGGAGATCTGGTCCGCGACCTTGTCCGGGTGGCCTTCGGAGACCGATTCGGAGGTGAAGAGGAAATCGTTCGCCATTGAGAGAAAACTCCGTCGAGGTGGTTGCCTGGCGCGTTGCCAGGTCCGGGGGAGTCTTGGCGAACGCTTTAGCAGTTGGGTTTAACGTCGCCCTGCAAGTAGTCCTGTAACTCGGCGACAATTTGCATTCTATTCAAGCCGGCCGGGGCCTGGGGCCCGGGCCGCGCGTCCGCCCCTTCTTCCCGTGTCGTTGTTCCTCCTCCTGCGCTGATGATCGCCCTGTTCCGTCTGCTGGCCCGCGTGCCCCTGCCTCTGATGCACGCCCTGGGCCGTGCGCTGGGCTGGCTGGTGTGGTGGCTGGCGCCGGGCTACCGCCGGCGCTTCCGCGCCAATGCGCAGGCCGCCGGCCTCACGCCCGCGCAGTGGCGCCCGGCCATCGGCGCGGCCGGCGCCATGGCGGCCGAGCTGCCCTGGCTGTGGGCCCGCCCGGCGGGCGAGAGCGTGCTGCCGAAGGTGATGCGCTGGGAGGGCCTGGAGGCCTTCGAGGCGGCGCTGGCCGAGCGCCGCGGCGTCATCATGATCGTGCCGCACCTGGGCAGCTGGGAGATGTACGGCCAGGCCGTGGGCGAGCGCTTCCTGAAGGACCACGGCCCGCTCACCGCGCTGTTCCGGCCGGCGCGCAAGAAATGGATGGCCGACCTGGTGGCCGGCTCGCGCGACCGGCCCGGCCTGCGCACGCTGCCCACCACCGTCAAGGGCGTGCGCGGCCTGATGCGCACGCTCAAGGAGGGCGGCTACACCGGCATCCTGCCGGACCAGGTGCCGCCGAAGGGGCAGGGCGTGTGGGCGCCCTTCCTGGGCCGGCCCGCCTACACCATGACGCTGCTGCCGCGCCTGGCGCAGACCACCGGCGCGCGCGTCTTCCTCGGCGTGTGCGAGCGGCTGGCGCGCGGCCGCGGCTACGTGATCCGCTTCGAGCCCTTCGACGGCACCGCGCTCGACGACCCGAAGGCCACGCCCGAGGCGGCCGCCGCGGCCATGAACGAAGGCATCGAGCGCCTGATCCGCAGCCTGCCCGGCCAATACGTGTGGGACTACGCGCGCCACAAGGAGCCGCGCGAGGAAATGGAAGTGGCGGAGGGCGGCGCGTGAGCCTGTCGGCCCGCCTGGGCATCGGCTTCATGAAGGCGCTGGCGCACCTGCCGCTGCCGCTGGTGCGCGGCCTGGGGGCGGGCTTCGGGCACCTGCTGTACGTGCTGGCCCGTCCGCGCCGGCGCGTCGTCGACGTGAACCTGGCCCTGTGCTTCCCCGGCAAGAGCGCGGCCGAGCGCCGCCGCATCGCCCGCCGCACCTTCGTGTACGTGGCGCAGGCCTGGCTCGACCGCAGCTGGCTGTGGCACGCGCCGCCCGAGGCGATCGACCGGCGCATCCGCATCACCGGCGCCATCGGCGAGATCGACGAGGGCAACGATCCGACCATCCTGTTCGCGCCGCACTTCTACGGCCTGGACGCGGCGGCCACCGCGCTGACCAAGCACAACCCCAAGCCCTCGACGACCATCTACACCACGCAGCGCAACCCGATGGTCGACGAGTGGACGCGCCAGGGCCGCACGCGCTTCGGCAACGTCACGGTGCTGCACCGCGTGGACGGCGTGAAGGAGATCGTCGCCGGCCTGCGCAAGGGCGGCGTGCTGTACCTGCTGCCCGACATGGACTTCGGCCCCTCGCAGTCGGTGTTCGTGCCCTTCTACGGCGTGCCGGCGGCCACCGTGCCCTCGCTGTCGCGCTTCGCCCGGCTGGCGCGGGCGAAGGTGGTGCCGGTGATTGCGAAGATCGTGCCCGGCGGCTACGAGATCGAGGTACTGCCGGCCTGGCGCGACTTCCCGACGCAGGACGCGGTGGCCGACACGGCGCTGATGAACCTGCGGCTGCAGGGCTACGTCGACGCCATGCCCGAGCAGTACTACTGGGTGCACCGGCGCTTCAAGACGCGGCCGGAAGGCGAGGCGAAAGTCTATTGAGCCTTCTTCTGGAAGGCTTCGATGCGCGCGGCGATGCCCTCGGGCTGCTCGTGGATCACCCAGTGCGTGGCGCCGGGGATCTTCTGCACCTCCAGAGCCGGCACCCATTGCTCGAGGCCGTCGAGCAGGCCGGGCAGCAGCGCGGCGTCGTCCAGCGCCCACAGCACCAGCGTCGGCGCCTGCACGCGCAGGCGCTCGTCGGGCAGGGTGGGAATGTCGTCGGCGCTGGTCCTGCCCGGCACCGGCGGCTTCATCGGCGTGACGCGGTAGAGGTTGCAGGCGCCGGTCAGGCCCTGGCTCCACACGTCGCGGTAGCGCTGCTTCACCGGCTCGGTCAGCCAGCCGAAGCCGTCGGGCCCGGCCTTCATCATGGTGAACATGGCGAACAGGCGCGCATGGTCGTTCTCGGCCAGCACCGCCTCCGAGCCCGGCGCGGCCAGCCAGTTCATGTAGGCGCTGGCCTTCTGCTGTGCGGGGTTGTGCTTCAGCTCGCGGGTGAAGGTGCCCGGGTGCGGCGAGTTGATGATGACCAGCCGGCCCAGTTGCTGCGGCAGCGCGTTGGCGAAGGCCCAGCCGAAGGCGCCGCCCCAGTCGTGCGCGACCAGGGTGTCGATGCGGCCGCCGGCCGTCTCCGACTTCGCCAGCTCCGCCACGTCCTGCACCAGCAGGTGGGGCCGGTAGGCCTCGACCTCCTTCGGCGAGGAGGAGCGCTCGAAGCCGCGCAGGTTGGGCGCCACGCAGCGGAAGCCGCCGTGCGCCGGGTCGGCGAACCATTCGAGCAGCGGGTCCCAGATGAAGGCGGCCTCCGGGAAGCCGTGCAGGAACACCATCAGCGGGCGGCCCGCCTCGCCGGCGGCGCGGCAGCTCAGGGTGATGCCGTGCGGCAGGGCGCGTTCGAAGGTCTCGATGGTCATGTGCCTGTCTCCTGGTCGCTTGTCGTGCTGTCTTCGCCTCAGCCCTCGGGGTGCGTCCAGCGCCAGAGCAGCTCGGCCGCCTCGTCCACGCCCTGGCGCTTGAGGGCCGAGAACAGTCTCACCTCGCCGCCGCCGGCCTGCAGTCGCGCAATGGACAGCGCCTTGGCGGCTTCCGAGCGCGAGAGCTTGTCGGCCTTGGTCAGCAGCACCAGGAAGTTCAGGCCTTCCTCCACGCGCGGGCGGATCACCTCCAGCAGCACCTCGTCCAGCTCGGTGATCCCCAGGCGCGGATCGATCATCAGCACCACGCCGGCCAGCGCCTGGCGCGTCATCAGGTAGTTGCCCATCACGCGCTGCCAGCGCAGCTTGGCCTCGCGCGGCACGGCGGCGTAGCCGTAGCCGGGCAGGTCGGCCAGCACGGTGTCATCGACCTGGCCCTTGCCCACGCCGAACAGGTTGATGTGCTGCGTGCGCCCCGGCGTCTTCGAGGCGAAGGCCAGGCGCTTCTGCTGGGTCAGCGTGTTGATGGCGGTGGACTTGCCGGCGTTGGAGCGGCCGACGAAGGCGATCTCGGGCAGGCCCAGCGGCGGCAGGTGCTCCAGTTGCGGCGCGCTCGACAGGAAGTGCGCGGTGTGCAGCCAGCCCAGCGCCCGGTGGCGGCGCTGCGCGGCCTCGGCGGCGGTGCCGGCCGGAGGGGATGCGGGGGTGGAGGCCGTGGCCGCGTCGGCACGGGCCGGGGAGGGCGGCTGGGTCATGGTGGGAGGGGGTTGGCAGGCCCCTGCCGAGGCGGCCGGGACGATGGAGCGCCCATTGTAGAATCGCCAGGTTTTGCGCAAATAAACCCGCCCCCGATATGAAGTTGTTCGCCCCTGTCCTGCTTGCGGCCTTGCTGTGCGCCACCGGTGCCGGCACCGCCCTCGCGGCCGAAGGGCCCGCGGCTGCTCCGGCAGCCGCGGCCAAGCCGGCCAAGCCCGATCCCGCCAAGGGCGACACCCTCTTCAACACCGCGCCGCCCAACGGCGTGTCCTGCGCCTCCTGCCACAACGCCGACGGCAACTCGGCCATCGCGGCCAACCCCAAGCTGGCGCAGCAGCACCCCGAATACATCCTCAAGCAGCTGGCGGAATTCAAGTCCGGCAAGCGCAAGAACGCCGTCATGCAGCCCATGGTGGCTCACCTGAGCGAGCAGGACATGCGCGACATCGCCTGGTTCGTGGGCAGCAAGACCGTCAAGCCCGGCTTCGCCAAGGAGAAGGACCTCGTCACGCTGGGCGAGCGCATCTACCGCGGCGGCATCGCCGACCGCCAGGTGCCCGCCTGCGCCGGCTGCCACAGCCCCAACGGCGCCGGCATCCCGGCCCAGTACCCGCGCCTGGGCGGCCAGCATGCCGACTACACCGACGCGCAGCTCAAGGCCTTCCGCGACGGCGTGCGCGGCAACAGCCCGCAGATGCACGGCGTGGCGGCCAAGATGAACGACAGGGAGATCAAGGCCGTCGCCGACTACATCGCCGGCCTGCGCTGAGATGAATCTGCCCCCACGCTCATCGCTTCGCGTATCGCTGCCCCCCAAGGGGGCGCATCAGCGCCTTCGGGCGGCCGGGCGGCGCTGATTTGACGCCGGTCAAACAGCACCAGCGAACCAACCGCCGACAATAAAACCCAACAGGGCGGGCCGATCCTCCGGGGTCGCCCGCCCTTTCGCTTTCATGACCGCATCCACCCACGGCCTTCGCCTCCGTTCCGGCTCGCACGCGCTGCGTGCCGGGGTGGAACTGCTGTCGTCGATGCGCTTCGCCATCGCGCTGCTGACGGTGATCTGCATCGCCTCGGTGATCGGCACGGTGCTCAAGCAGAACGAGCCGCTGGGCAACTACATCAACCAGTTCGGGCCGTTCTGGGCGCAGGTGTTCCTGGCGGCGAGCCTGGACGCGGTCTACAGCGCCTGGTGGTTCCTGCTGATCCTGGCCTTCCTGGTGGTCAGCACCTCGCTGTGCATCGCGCGCAACACGCCGCGCATCCTGGCCGACCTGCGCAGCTTCAAGGAGAACATCCGCGTGCAGGGCCTGAGGGCCTTCGGGCTGCGGGCGGAGGCGCCGCTGGACGGCGAGGCGCCCGAGGCCGCGGCACGGCGCATCGGCCGGCAACTGGCCGGCGGCGGATGGAAGGTGAAGCTGCAGCACCGCGAAGGCGGCCCGGAGAACGGCTGGATGGTGGCCGCCCGCGCCGGCGGCGCCAACAAGTGGGGCTACATCGCGGCGCACGGCGCCATCGTGCTGATCTGCCTGGGCGGCCTGCTGGACGGCGACCTGATCGTGCGCGCCCAGACCTGGTTCAACGGCAAGAGCATCTACCACGGCGGCGGCCTCATCGCCGACGTGCCGGCGCAGCACCGGCTCGCCGTCTCCAACCCCACTTTCCGCGGCAACGTCCTGGTGCCCGAGGGCGGGCAGTCCTCGGTGGCCATCCTCAACCAGGGCAGCGGCGTGCTGCTGCAGGAGCTGCCCTTCGCCATCGAACTGAAGAAGTTCATCGTCGACTACTACTCGACCGGCATGCCCAAGCTCTTCGCCAGCGAGGTGGTGCTGCACGACCTGGCCACCGGCGAGTCGAAGGAGGCGCGCATCGAGGTCAACCACCCGGCGAGCTGGAAGGGCGTGCAGATCTACCAGTCCAGCTTCGACGACGGCGGCTCGCGCGTGAAGCTCCAGGCCATGCCCATGACGGCCGGCGGCCGGCGATTCGAGCTGGAGGGCAACGTCGGCGGCAGCACCGCGCTGAGCGACGGCCAGGACAAGCTCACGCTGGAGTACACGGCGCTGCGGGTGATCAACGTCGAGAACTTCGCCGGCACGCAGGGCAGCGGCGCCGACGTGCGGCGCGTGGACCTGCAGTCGCACCTGGGTTCGGCCGCCACCGCCGGCAAGTCCAGGGAACTGCGCAACATCGGCCCCAGCATCGGCTACAAGCTGCGCGACGCCTCGGGCCAGGCGCGCGAGTTCCAGAACTACATGGTCCCCGTGGCCATGGACGAGGACGGCCCGCCTGTCTTCCTGCTGGGCGTGCGCGAGCAGCCCGACCAGCCCTTCCGCTACCTGCGCGTGCCGGCCGACGAGCAGGGCGCGATGGACGGCTACCTGCACCTGCGCGACGCGCTGGCCGACGAGGGCCTGCGCCGGCAGGCGGTGGGCCGCTACGTGGCCCGTGTGCTCGACCCGGCGCGCACGGAGCAGGTGGAGCAGTTGCGCGCCTCGGCCACGCGGGCGCTGGGCCTGTTCGCCGGCGTGGAGCGCATGAAGCCGGTCGCCGACGGCGTCCGGCCGCGCAGCGCCGGCGGCTGGCAGGCGATCGCCGAGTTCATCGACCTGCAGGTGCCCGAGGCCGAGCGCGAGCGCGCCGGCCAGGTGCTGGTGCGGGTGGTCAACGAGGTGCTGTTCGAACTGCTCAACCTCAGCCGCGAGCGCGCCGGCCAGGCGCCGCTGCCGATGGACGGCAAGAGCCAGGCCTGGCTGACGCAGGCGGTGCTGTCTCTGTCGGACGCGCACTTCTACCCGGCCCCGATGGCGCTGATGCTCACCGACTTCACTCAGGTGCAGGCCAGCGTGTTCCAGGTGGCCCGGGCGCCCGGCCGGAACGTGGTCTATCTGGGCTGCGCGTTGCTGATCGTCGGCATTTTTGCCATGCTCTACGTGCGCGAACGGCGCCTGTGGGTGTGGGTCGCCCCGGCGGCCGGCGGGGGCAGCAGCGCGGTGATGGCGCTGTCGAGCAACCGCCGCAACCAGGACACCGACCGCGAGTTCGCCCACCTGCGCAGCCGGCTGCTGGGCCGGGCGGAGCCCACGAAGGACAACGAGCCATGAACACGACCACCCTCACGCTCCACGAAAGCTGGTATGCCCGCCGAAGCCTCTTCGACTGGGTGTTCGCCGCCATCGTGACGACCGCGGGCCTGTTCGCCTTCGCGCGCTACCAGCCGTCGATGGACGTGTACGAGAAGGTGATTCTGCTGGCGGCCATCCCGGCGATGGTCTGGCTGGGCTGGTTCTGGCGGCCGCTGCGGGTGCTGGCGCTGGTGGTGGGCGCGGCCGCGCTGCTGGCCATCGCGTCCTACCAGGGCGACCTGGCGCGTGCCGAGCAGGTGTTCTGGCTCAAGTACTTCCTCTCCAGCCAGTCGGCCATCCTGTGGATGAGCGTGCTCTTCTTCATGAGCACGGTGTTCTACTGGCTGGGCTTCCTCGGCGGCGAGAAAACGGCCCCCACGCTCCCCGCTGCGCGTGGTTCGCTGCCCCCCGAGGGGGCGCCTGCCGCCTTGGGGCGGCCCGGCGGCGGCACGTTCGCCGATGCGATGGAGCGCATCGGCTCGCGCATCGCCTGGGCGGCCGTGACGATGGCGCTCATCGGCACCATGGTGCGCTGGTACGAGAGCCACCAGATCGGCCCCGACATCGGCCACATCCCGGTGAGCAACCTCTACGAGGTGTTCGTCCTGTTCTGCTGGCTGACCACCGCCTTCTACCTCTACTTCGAGGAGCGCTATGCCACCCGCGCACTGGGCGCCTTCGTGATGCTGGTGGTCAGCGCCGCGGTGGGCTTCCTGCTCTGGTACACGCTGGTGCGCGGCGCGCACGAGATCCAGCCGCTGGTGCCGGCGCTGCAGAGCTGGTGGATGAAGCTGCACGTGCCGGCCAACTTCATCGGCTACGGCACCTTCTCGCTGGCGGCGATGGTCGCCTTCGCCTACCTCATCAAGCAGCAGGCCGACGAGACGCGTTGGTGGCGCCTGGCGCCGATCTGGCTCCTGGGCGTGGCGCTGTGCTTCGTGCCGATCGCCTTCCGTCAGCGCGGCGTGGCAGAGGCGGGCGGCAGCTACTGGGTGGGCTATGCCGCCATCTCGGCGCTCATCGCGGCCGGCATCCTGCTGGGCCGCAGGCGCATCGCGGCGCGGCTGCCGGCCTTCGAGGTGCTGGACGACGTGATGTACAAGTCCATCGCGGTGGGCTTCGCCTTCTTCACCATCGCCACCGTGCTGGGCGCGCTGTGGGCGGCCGACGCCTGGGGCGGCTACTGGAGCTGGGACCCGAAGGAGACCTGGGCCCTGATCGTCTGGCTCAACTACGCGGCCTGGCTGCACATGCGGCTGGTCAAGGGGCTGCGCGGCAGCCTCGCCTCGTGGTGGGCGCTGGTCGGGCTGGCGGTCACGACCTTCGCTTTCCTCGGCGTGAACATGTTCCTGTCGGGGCTGCACAGCTACGGTACGCTGTAACCGGGAACGCGATGGCGCCGAACTAACCGGCGTCTCCCGTTGTCTCTTGGTTTCCGGCGCCGCCCGATGCGGCGCCTGAAAGGTTGCGCATGCTGATCCGTCCCCGCGATCCCGGTTTCGTCCATCCCCGCGCCAGCGAGATCACGCCGCGCGCCGTCTACGAGGGCCGCCGCGACCTGCTGCGCCTGCTGGCCGGCGGCGCGGCCGGAGCGGCGCTGGCCTCCTGGGCGGGCCGCGAGGCGCTGGCGCAGGGCAAGTCCGCGCCGCTGAAGGGCGCGAAATCCGCCGTCGCCGGCGCGCAGACGATGGAGAAGCTCACCGACTACAAGGACGCCACGACCTACAACAACTTCTACGAGTTCGGCACCGACAAGTCCGACCCGGCGAAGAACGCCCACACGCTGAAGACCCGACCCTGGACCGTGGAGGTGGAGGGGCTGGTGAAGAAGCCGGGCAAATACGACATCGACGAACTGCTCAGGCTCGCCGCGCAGGAGGAGCGCATCTACCGCCTGCGCTGCGTGGAGGGCTGGTCGATGGTGATTCCGTGGGTGGGCTATTCGCTGTCGGAGCTCATCCGGCGGGCGGAGCCGCTGGGCAGTGCGAAGTACGTCGAGTTCGTCACCCTGGCCGACCCGAAGACCATGCCCTACGTCGGCTCGCGCATCCTCGACTGGCCGTACACCGAGGGCCTGCGCATGGACGAGGCGATGCACCCGCTGACGCTGCTGGCCTTCGGCATGTACGGCGAGGCGCTGCCCAACCAGAACGGCGCGCCGGTGCGCCTGGTGGTGCCCTGGAAGTACGGCTTCAAGTCGGCCAAGTCGATCGTGAAGATCCGCTTCGTCGAGAAGGAGCCGGGCACCGCCTGGAACAAGGCGGCAGCCAACGAGTACGGCTTCTATTCCAACGTGAATCCCGACGTGGACCACCCGCGCTGGAGCCAGGCCACCGAACGGCGCATCGGCGAGCCCGGCGGCCTGTTCGCCAAGCGGCGCAAGACGCTGCTGTTCAACGGCTACGAGGCGCAGGTCGGCCAGCTCTATGCCGGCATGGACCTCAAGAAATACTACTGAACGCCGTGGCGCGATGAGACGCCTGCTGTTGCACCCGGCCGCCAAGCCGCTGGTCTTCGCGGCCTGCCTGCTGCCCTTCGCCTGGCTGGCCTATGGCGCCTTCGCCGACGCGCTGGGCGCCAACCCGGCGGAGGCCCTGGTCCGCGCCACCGGCGACTGGACGCTGCGCTTCATCTGCATCGTGCTGGCCGTCACGCCACTGCGCACGCTCACCCGCACGCCGCAGTTGGCGCGCTTTCGCCGCATGCTGGGCCTGTTCGCGTACTTCTATGTCGTGCTGCACCTGCTGGCCTATGCGTGGTTCGACATGGGCTTCGAGGTGGAGGAGATCGCGCGCGACATCGGCAAGCGGCCCTTCATCCTCGTCGGCTTCACGGCCTTCGTGCTGCTGACGCCGCTGGCAGCCACTTCGTTCAACCGCGCCATCCGGGCGCTCGGGCCGCGGCGCTGGCAGATGCTGCACCGGCTGGTGTACTTGATCGCCGGCCTGGGCCTGCTGCATTTCTTCTGGATGCGCGCCGGCAAGAATGATTTCGGTGAGGTGGCGGTGTACGCCGCGATCGTCGCCGTGCTGCTGGGCTGGCGCGTCTGGAACGCCGCCCGCAGCGCCCGGCTGCAGCGCCCGCGCAACGGACGCCTGCCGCTGTCGGGCTAAAGCTGCTCGGCGCGCAACTGGTCCTCGATCGTCTCGCGCCGGCGCAGCAGCGTGGTGCGGTCGCCGTGGACCAGCACCTCGGCCGCGCGCGGGCGGGTGTTGTAGTTGCTCGCCATGCTCATGCAGTAGGCACCGGCCGACAGCACGGCCAGCAGGTCGCCCTCGCGCACCGCCAGGTCGCGGTCGCGGCCGATCCAGTCGCCGCTCTCGCACACCGGGCCGACCACGTCGTAGCGCAGCGCCTGGCCCTCGGCTGCCTCGCGCAGCGGCACGATGCGGTGGAAGGCCTGGTACATGGCCGGGCGCGGCAGGTCGTTCATCGCCGCATCGACGATGCAGAAGTTCTTCTCCTCGCCGGGCTTGGTGTAGAGCACTTCCGTCACGCACACGCCGGCGTTGCCGACCAGCGAGCGGCCGGGCTCGATGACGATGCGGCGGTCGCCGAAGCCGCGCGCGTCCAGCCGCGCCAGCAGTTCGCGCCACAGTGCATCGGCCGCGGGCGGGGTGTCGCCGTTGTAGTCGATGCCCAGGCCGCCGCCGAAGTCCAGGTGGTGCAGGCGGATGCCCTCGGCCTCGATGGCCTGCACCAGGTCCAGCATGCGCTCCAGCGCGTCCAGGTACGGCGCCGCCTCGGTGATCTGCGAGCCGATGTGGCAGTCGATGCCCACCACCTGCAGCCCCGGCAGCGCGGCCGCGTGGCGGTAGACGGCCGCCGCGCGGTCGTGCGCGACGCCGAACTTGTTGCCCTTCAGCCCGGTGGAGATGTAGGGGTGCGTCTTCGGGTCGACGTTGGGGTTGATGCGCACGCTCACCGGTGCGCGCCGGCCGGGCTGCTCCAGCGCCACGGCGTTGAGCACCTCCAACTCGGCCTCGCTCTCGACGTTGAAGCAGCCGATGCCGGCATCCAGCGCCTGGCGCATCTCGGCGCGCGTCTTGCCCACGCCGGAGAAGATCACCCTGGCCGGCTCGGCGCCCGCTGCCAGCACGCGCGCGAGTTCGCCGCCCGAGACGATGTCGAAGCCGCAGCCGGCCTGAGCGAACAGGCGCAGTACGCCCAGCGAGGAATTGGCCTTCATCGCATAGCAGATCAGCGCGTCGCGGCCGGCCAGGCCGCGCTGGTAGGCGGCAAGCGCGTCGAGCATCCATTGCGCCGAGTACACGAACAGCGGCGTGCCGTGCTCGCGGGCGAGTCCGTCCAGCGCACGCTGCTCGACGTGCAGCGACCCATCGGCGTAGGCGATGTGCGGATGGCCGGGCAGGGCCGTCGCAGCGGCGCGGCTCATCGCCTGGTCTCCGGCAGGACGATGTTGTCGTCGGATGTCGGGGGCGGGGCCGCGGGTTGCGCGTCTTCCTGCCCGCCGGCCGCTTCGCCGCGCGGCAGGGCGGGGATCAGCACCTGGGGCAGCGTGGCCCGGTTCGCCGCTGCCGGCTCGGCCGGCAGGTACAGCGGGCCGCGCTGGCCGCACGCCGTCACGGCCGACAGGGCGGCCAGCAGGCCGACCCCGCCCACGGCGCGGGCAAGCCGGATTCCTAGAATTCGCTGGAGATTCAACATTTCGAAAAATTGTAGGTAGTAATCAATGACCGACCTGGAATACATGGACCTCGCGGAGGCGGCACTGTCGGCCATCGAACAGGACTGCGACCGGATCAACGAGACGACCGACGCGGATGTCGACAACCAGCGCGTCGGCGGCATGGTGACGCTGACCTTCGCCAACCGCAGCCAGCTGGTGGTCAACCTGCAGCCGCCGCTGCACGAGATCTGGATGGCCGCGCGCACCGGCGGCTATCACTACCGCCACGACGGATCGGCCTGGCGCGACACCAAGACCGGGGAGGAACTGTTCGAGAACCTCTCGCGGGAGGCCTCGCTGCAGGCCGGGCTGCCGCTGCGCTTCAGCGCGTCCTGACCGCCCTCAATTCCGGAACAGGTCGAGTATCCGGTTGCGCTCTTCGCTGCCCGCGGCGGCGGGCGGCACGCCACCGTTGAGTTCGTTGGTCTGCGGTTGCGATTCCACGCCCAGGGTCGATACGGCGCGGCCCGGCGTGTAGTCGTCGTAGTACCACTCGCCGCCCACGTTGACCACGCCCGGCGGGGCGGGGATCTCGGTGACCGGCACGCCCTTGAGCGCCGTCTGCATGAAGCTGATCCAGACCGGCAGGCTCAGGCCGCCGCCGGTCTCGCGGTCGCCCAGCTTGCGCGGCGTGTCGTAGCCCATCCATACGACCGCCGCCAGGGTCGGCTGGAAGCCCGCGAACCAGGCGTCGAGCGAATCGTTGGTGGTGCCGGTCTTGCCGAACAGGTCGGTGCGCTTGAGCGTGGCCTGGGCCTTGGCGGCGGTGCCGCCGCTGGCCACCGACTGCAGCAGGCTGTCCATGATGAAGGCGTTGCGCTGCGGGATGGCGCGCATCGACTCGTTCAGCAGCGGCGGCTGCACGTCCACCAGCACCTTGTCCTTGTGGTCGGTGACCTTGGTGATGAGGTACGGATTGACCCGGTAGCCGCCGTTGGCGAAGACCGAGTACGCCACCGCCATCTGCATCGGCGTGACAGAGCCGGCGCCCAGGGCCATCGGCAGGTAGGCCGGATGCTTCTCGCGCTCGAAGCCGAAGTTGCCGATCCAGTCCTGCGCATAGCGCGTGCCGACCGACTGGAGGATGCGGATCGACACCATGTTCTTCGACCGCATCAGCGCCCGGCGCATCGACATCGGGCCCTCGAAGTTGCCGTCGTAGTTCTTCGGCTCCCAGGGCTGGCCGCCGGTGGTGCCGGCATCGAAGAACAGCGGACCGTCGTTGATCACCGTGCTGGGCATGAAGCCCTTTTCGAGCGACGCCGAGTAGATGAAGGGCTTGAAGCTGGAGCCCGGCTGGCGCCACGCCTGCGTGACGTGGTTGAACTTGTTCTGGCCGAAGTCGAAGCCGCCCACCAGTGCCTTGATCGCGCCGTCGCGCGGGTCCATCGCGACGAAGGCGCCCTCGACCTCGGGCAGCTGGGTGATCTCCCAGGTGTTCTTGGGCGTTCTGGCCACCCGGATCACCGCGCCGGGGCGGATGCGGATGTTCGGCGGCGCCTTGGGCGACAGGCCCGACTGCGCCGGCTTCAGCCCCTCGCCGGTGATGTGCACGTTCTCGCCGCTGGCGCGCACCGCCGTGATCTCCTTCGGGCTGGCCGAGAGCACGACGGCCGACATCACGTCGCCGTTGTCCGGATGCTCGGCCAGCACGTCGTCCACCGCCTCGTCCAGGTCCTTCGGGTCGGCCGGCAGGTCGATGAACTTCTCGGGGCCGCGGTAGTACTGGCGGCGCTCGTAGTCCATGATGCCCTTGCGCAGCGCGGTGTAGGCGGCCTGCTGGTCGGCCGCCACGATGGAGGTGTAGACCTTCAGGCCGCGCGTGTAGGTGCTGTCGCCGTACTGGGCGTACATCAGCTGGCGCACCGTCTCGGCCACGTACTCGGCGTGCAGGCGGTCGGGTGCCTGGCCGTCGCGCAGGTGCAGTTGCTCCTTGCGCGCCACCTCGGCCTGCTGCTCGGTGATGAAGCCGGCCTCCACCATGCGGTCGATGACGTAGAGCTGGCGCCCGCGGGCCCGGGCCGGGTTGTTCACCGGGTTGTTGGCGCCCGGTGCCT
The DNA here is from genome assembly GCF_000745855.1 of Xenophilus azovorans DSM 13620. Classification (GTDB taxonomy): domain Bacteria; phylum Pseudomonadota; class Gammaproteobacteria; order Burkholderiales; family Burkholderiaceae_C; genus Xenophilus; species Xenophilus azovorans. The sequence goes on along the minus strand of NZ_JQKD01000023.1, from coordinate 85,388 downwards.
TGGGCAGGCCGGCCAGCATTGCGGCCTGGGCGATGCTCAGGTCCTGCAGCGGCTTGCCGAAGTAGGCCTCGGCGGCGGCGGCGAAGCCGTAGGCCCGGTTGCCCAGGTAGATCTGGTTGACGTAGATCTCCAGGATCTGGTCCTTGCTGAGCTGGTGCTCCAGCTTGAAGGTCAGCAGGATCTCGTAGATCTTGCGCGTGAGCGTCTTCTCGGAGCTCAGGTAGACGTTGCGCGCCACCTGCATGGAGATGGTGGAGGCGCCCTGGCTCTTGATGCGGTTCAGGTTGGCCAGGGCGGCGCGCATCATGCCCTTGTAGTCCACGCCGCCGTGCGAATAGAAGCGCGCGTCCTCCGCGGCCAGGATCGCGTCCTTCATGACCTTGGGCACGGTCGAGATCGGCGTGAGGTTGCGCCGCTCCTCGCCGAACTCGCCGATCAGCACGCCGTCGGACGAGAACACCCGCAGCGGCAGCTTGGGGCGGTAGTCCGCCAGGTCCGAGACGTCGGGCAGGTTGGGGTAGGCCACCGCCAGCGCCACGGCGGCAATGAAGAGGATCGACAGGGCCCCGGCTGCCACCAGGCCGAACAGCCAGGCCAGGCCCTTGAGCAGCCACCGCAGCCAGCGGGGCTGCTTCGGCGGCGCGGCCTTGCGGGCAGAGGGGGGGCGGTCGGGGGAGTCAGGCCCGGAGGCGCGGCGGTGGTCGGGCATGAACGGGCGCGAAGGCGGGAAGACTGCTGATTATAAAAAGCCGCCCCCGCGCGCCCGACGGCCCACCGACGGATTAATCCGTTCGCATCAATTTGTGACCAAAGTGGCATTTGTAGCGGAAACCCGTCAGGTTTTGACAACGTGGTAGGCAATCCGTGCCGTGTGAAGCTTTGATTCGTGCGCTGCCTGCTGATAGCATGCAACCACACGCAAATCTTGCGATTGGTTACAAACACAGGCGGAGCAGCACTTGGTTGCCTTGGGATCGTTGTTTCGACGCCAGCCGGCGCCCCTGCTCGGCCTCGACGTCAGTTCGTCCAGCGTGAAGCTGGTGGAATTGGCGCGGGACGCCGGCGGCAAGCTGGTGCTCGAGCGCTGCGCCATCGAGCCGCTGGAGCGTGGCTGGATCACGGACGGCAACGTCGAGAAGTTCGACGAGGTCGCCGAGGCCGTCCGGCGCGTGGTGCGCAAGAGCGGCACGCGCACCAAGAACGCCGCCCTGGCGCTGCCGCCCTCGGCCGTGATCACCAAGAAGATCATCCTGCCCGGCGGCCTGAGCGAACAGGAACTGGAGCTTCAGGTCGAGTCCGAGGCCAACCAGTACATCCCCTTCTCGCTCGACGAAGTGAGTCTGGACTTCTGTGTCGTCGGGCCCAGCGCAGGTTCGGCCGACGACGTGGAGGTGCTGATTGCTGCCTCCCGCAAGGAAAAGGTGCAGGACCGCCAGGGCCTGGCCGAGGCGGCGGGCCTGAAGGCCTCCATCCTCGACGTCGAATCCTTCGCCTCGCGATTGGCCACCTCCCGCCTGATCGAGCAGCTTCCCGGCCAGGGCCAGGACGCCGTGGTGGCGCTGTTCGAGGTGGGCGCCTTCACCACCAGCATGCAGGTGCTGCGCAACGACGAGGTGCTCTACGACCGCGACCAGGCCTTCGGCGGCGCGCAACTGACGCAACTGATCGCCCGGCAGTACGGCTTCTCGCCCGAGGAGGCTGAATCCAAGAAGCGCAGCGGCGACCTGCCGGCGGATTACAGCGCCGGCGTGCTCAAGCCCTTCGTGGCGAGCATCGCGCAGGAAATTGCGCGCGCGCTGCAGTTCTTCTTCACCAGCACGCCGCACAACCGCGTCGACTACGTGCTGCTGGCCGGCGGCTCGGCCTCCCTGCCCGGGCTGACCAGCGCCGTGACGCGCCAGACCTCCTTCGCCTGCTCGCTGGTCAATCCCTTCGAGGGCATGGAGTTCGGCGCGGGCGTGCGCGAGAAGAAGGTGCGCCGCGAGGCGCCTTCGTACCTGACCTCGTGCGGCCTGGCGATGCGGAGGTTCATGCAGTGATCCTGATCAACCTTCTGCCGCACCGCGAAGCGGCGCGCAAACGCCGGCGCGAGAACTTCTATGCCTCTCTGGGCGCCGCGGCGCTGGCCGGCGGGCTCATCGCGGGGGCGGCCTTCGCGTGGCTGCAGACGCAGATCACCGACCAGCAGGACAAGAACAGCCTGTTGCAGGCCGAGATCAAGAAGCTGGACGTCGAGATCAAGGAAATCTCCACCCTGCAGGCCGAGATCGCCGCGCTGCGCGCCCGCCAGCAGGCGGTGGAAGACCTCCAGGGCGACCGCAACATGCCGGTGCACCTGCTCAATGAACTGGTGCGCCAGATGCCCGACGGCATCTACCTGACCAGCATGACGCAGGACAACCGCACGGTCACGGTGCAGGGCATGGCCCAGTCCAACGAGCGCGTGTCCGAACTGCTGCGCAACCTGGGCAACAACAGCCCCTGGCTGCTCAAGCCCGAACTCATCGAGATCACGGCCTCCACGGTGGCGCTGAGCGCCCGCGACCAGCGGCGCGTGGCCAACTTCAAGCTGCGCGTGGGCATCAAGCGGCCGACCGACGACCAGAAGAAGGACGCGCCCGCCAATGCCACGGCGCCGGCCGCTGCGAAGGGCTGACGACCATGGCGACTCGACGTCTGAATTCCAAGTTCGACCTGGCTGCCAGCCTGCGCGGGTTCGGCCACCAGTTCCGCGGCCTCAACACCAACGACCCGGCTGGCTGGCCGTCGGGGCCGCGCTACGTGCTGTGCATCGTGGTCGCAGCCGTGGTGGTGGTTGCACTGTGGTTCGTGTGGCTCAGCGGCGTCAACGACGAGCTGGAGGCCGAGCGCTCCAAGGAGGTCGCGCTGCGGGCCGACTACCAGAAGAAGGTGGCCCAGGCGGTCAATCTGGAGCTGCTGAAGAAGCAGCGCGAGCAGGTGCAGCAATACGTCACCCTGCTGGAGAAGCAGCTTCCCAGCAAGGCGGAAATGGATGCCCTGCTGTCCGACATCAACCAGGCCGGCCTTGGCCGCAGCCTGCAGTTCGAGCTGTTCCGTCCCGGCCAGGTGGTGGTGCGCGACTACTACGCCGAGCTGCCGATCGCGGTGCGCGTCACCGGCCGCTACCACGACATGGGCGCCTTCGTCGCCGACGTCGCCAACCTGTCGCGGATCGTCACGCTGAACAACGTGTCGATCACGCCGCAGAAGGACGGCAGCCTCACCATGAACACGACTGCGCGCACCTACCGCTACCTGGACGAAGAGGAGCAGGCGGCGCAGAAGGCCGCGGCAGCCAAGGCGAAGACGAAGGCGAAGAAGAAATGAAAGCGCTCCGCGTCCTCGGGGCCATCGCCCTGATCCCGCTGCTGTCGGGCTGCTTCGGCTCCCAGCAGGAAGACCTGCGGGCCTGGATGCGTGACCAGCGCGCGCAGGTCAAGCCGCGCATCACGCCTATTTCCGAGCCAAAGAAGTTCACGCCCCAGGCCTATACCGAGGGTGCGGCCATGGAGCCCTTCAACAACGTGCGGCTGACGCAGGCGCTGCGGCGCGATTCCAGTCAGACCGGTGGCTCGGACCTGATCGCGCCGGAGCTCAACCGCCGCAAGGAGGCCCTGGAGGCCTATCCGCTGGACGCCATGGCCATGGTGGGCAGCTTGAACCGCAACGGGCAGCGCGTGGCGCTGGTCACGGTCGACAAGCTGCTCTACCAGGTGCGCGTGGGCAATCACCTGGGCCTCAACTACGGCCGGGTCACGCGCATCGACGAGACGGAGCTGGCGCTCAGGGAGATCGTTCAGGACGCGGCCGGTGAATGGATCGAGCGCCCGGCAACACTGCAGCTGCAAGAGAGGTCGAAATGAACCCCCAGAAAAGAACAAGACGCATGGTGGCGTGGCTGCGCGTCACCGGCACGGGCCTGCTGATGGCCGGCGCCGCCCTCGCGGCACAGGCCCAGAACGCGATCGAGGCCGTCACCGGCTCGCTCCAGTCCGGCGCCGAAGTGGTGCGCATCGACCTCGCCCAGCCGCTGGCTGCCGCGCCGACCGGCTTCGCCGTGCAAAGCCCCGCACGCATCGCGCTGGACTTCCCGGGCGTGACCAACGGCATCGGCCGCTCCGCCGTCGAGATCAACCAGGGCAACCTGCGCTCGGTGAACGTGGTGCAGGCCGGCGAGCGCACCCGGCTGGTGCTCAACCTCAAGCAGGCCACCGCCTACCGCACGGAACTGCAGGGCAAGTCGCTGCTGGTCGTGCTCGACCCGGTGCCGGGTCCGGCGCTGGCGGCGTCCGCCCAGACCACCTTCGCCGAGAACCGCAACCGCGACACGCTGCCGCTGCGCGACATCGACTTCCGCCTCGGCCCGGACAACACCGGCCGCGTGATCGTCGACCTGCCGAACAACCAGGTGGGCGTCGACGTGCGCCAGCAGGGCCGCAACCTGGTCGTCGAGTTCACCAAGTCGAGCCTGTCCGAGGGCCTGCGCCGGCGCCTGGACGTGGCCGACTTCAACACGCCCGTGCAGTTCGTCAACGCCCAGCAGGTGGGTGACCGCGTGCGCATGACCATCGAGCCGCGCGGCGAGTGGGAGCACAGCGCCTACCAGAGCGACAACCAGTTCGTGGTCGAGGTGCGGCCGCGCAAGATCGACCCGACCAAGCTGACGCAGGGCGTGGGCTACAACGGCGAGAAGCTGTCGCTGAACTTCCAGAACATCGACGTGCGCTCGCTGCTGCAGGTGATCGCCGACTTCACGAACTTCAACATCGTGACCTCGGACTCGGTGTCCGGCTCGCTCACGCTGCGCCTGAAGGACGTGCCCTGGGACCAGGCCCTGGACATCATCATGCAGGCCAAGAACCTGGGCATGCGCAAGAACGGCACCGTGCTGTGGATCGCGCCCAAGGACGAGATCAACGCCAAGGAGAAGGCCGAGTTCGAGGCGCGTGCCGCCATCGAGAACCTGGAGCCGCTGCGCACCCAGTCCTTCCAGCTCAACTACACCAAGGCGCTGGTGATCGCGCAGGGCCTGACCGGCACGGGTGCCAGCGCCGGCGGTGGCGGCGGGAGCGGCACCACCACCCGCATCCTGAGCCCGCGCGGCAGCGTGATCGCCGAGGCGCGCACCAACCAGCTGTTCGTGTCCGACGTGCCCTCCAAGCTGGCCCAGGTGGCCGAACTGATCCAGAAGCTGGACGTCCCGGTTCGCCAGGTGATGATCGAGGCGCGCATCGTCGAGGCCGCCGACACCTTCGGCAAGTCGCTGGGCGTCAAGCTGGGCGGCGGCTTCGCCAACCGCCATGCCACCTTCGGCGCCATGCCGGTGACCTCGTCGTCCGGCAGCGGCTCCACCGGCGGCATCGGCTACGGGACGGGCAATGCGACCACCACGTGGACCAACTCCAACTTCATCAACCTGCCGGCCGGCGACGCGGGCGGCACCGGCAACGCGGCCGGCACCTTCGCCCTGTCGCTGTTCAATTCCAGCTTCTCGCGCATGCTCAACCTGGAGATCTCCGCGCTGGAAGCCGACGGCAAGGGGCGCCTGATCTCCAGCCCGCGCGTGATCACCGCCGACCAGACCAAGGCGCTGATCGAGCAGGGCGAGGAAATCCCCTACCAGCAGGCCACCTCCAGCGGCGCCACCTCGATCTCCTTCCGCAAGGCGGTGCTCAAGCTGGAAGTCACGCCGCAGATCACGCCTGAAGGCAACATCATCCTGACGCTGGACGTGAGCAAGGATGCGCGCGGTGTGAACACGACGGCCGGCCCGGCGATCAACACCAAGCACGTGCAGACCGAGGTGCTGGTGGAAAACGGCGGCACGGTGGTGATCGGTGGTATCTTCGAACTCACCGAAACCAACGACGAATCGCGTATTCCGGTGCTGGGTGAAGTGCCCGTGGTCGGCGCACTGTTCCGCAATCGCGAGCGCGTTGCCAACAAGACCGAAATGCTTGTCTTCATCACCCCGAAGATGATCACAGACCGCAACGCGGCGCGCTGAGCGCGCTGCGTGCCGCCCTGCCCGTGACGGCGCTCGCCCTCGTCGGCCTTCCGGGTTCGGGCAAGTCGGCGATCGGCCGGCGCGTGGCAGGCCGGCTGGACCTGCCCTTCCTCGACAGCGACACCGTCATCGAGCAGCGCATCGGCTGCTCGATCCGCGAATTCTTCGAGCGCGAGGGCGAAACCCGATTCCGCGACATCGAGGAGGAAGTGATCGCCGAACTGGCGCACGCCGGCGGCGCGGTGGTGGCCACCGGCGGCGGTGCGGTGCTGCGGCCGGCCAACCGGCGGCAACTGCACGAACATTTCCACGTGATCTACCTGCGCTCGACGCCGGAAGACCTCTACCGGCGCCTGCGCCACGACGTCAAGCGCCCGCTGCTGCAGGTGGCGGATCCGCTGGGCCGTCTGCGCGAACTGCACGCCGCGCGCGATCCGCTGTACCGCGAGACGGCCCACGACGCGGTCGACACCGGGCGGCCGTCGCTCGGCGCCGTCGTACAGGCCGTGCTGGTGCGGCTGGAGGCAGCAGGGCAGGCGGTCCCGGCGGGCGGCGATACCGCCCCGCAGCCGCTGGCCGCACGGACGGGGCGTTGAGCCTGCCGAGGCACCGGACGGCGGCGCGCCGTTTCCGGCGGCCCACTACACTTCCCGGATGCCCTCCCACGTCCCTTCCGAGGCCCAGTGCGTGCGCATCGCGCTGGGCGAGCGCAGCTATGGCATCGACATCGGTGCCGGCCTGCTGGCGCGTGCCGACACCTATGCCGGCCTGCCGCCCTCCGCGTCGGCCCTGATCGTCACCAACGCCACCGTCGCGTCGCTGTACGCGCAGGCCCTGCGCTCGGCGCTGGCGCCGCGCTTCGGCCAGGTGCATGTGGTCGAGCTGCCGGACGGCGAGGCGCACAAGGACTGGGCCACGCTCAACACCATCTTCGACGCGTTGCTGGGGCACGGCTGCGACCGCAAGACGGTGCTGTTCGCGCTGGGGGGCGGCGTGGTGGGCGATATGACGGGCTTCGCCGCGGCCAGCTACATGCGAGGCGTGCCCTTCGTGCAGGTGCCGACCACGCTGCTGGCGCAGGTGGATTCGTCGGTGGGCGGCAAGACGGCGATCAACCACCCGCTGGGCAAGAACATGATTGGCGCCTTCTACCAGCCGCTGCAGGTGGTGTGCGACCTCGATACCTTGCGCACCCTGCCGCAGCGGGAGGTTGCCGCCGGCCTGGCGGAAGTGATCAAGTACGGCCCGATCGCCGACATGGCCTTCCTCGACTGGATCGAGGCCAATATCGACGCCCTGGTCGCGCGCGAGCCCGCCGCGCTGGCGCACGCCGTGCGGCGCAGCTGCGAGATCAAGGCCGCGGTGGTGGGCCAGGACGAGCGCGAGGCCGGCCTGCGGGCCATCCTCAACTTCGGCCACACCTTCGGCCATGCCATCGAGTCCGGCCTGGGCTATGGCGAATGGCTGCACGGCGAGGCGGTGGGCTGCGGCATGGTGATGGCGGCGCATCTGTCGCAGCGCCTGGGCGGCGTGGACGAGGCCTTCGTGGGCCGCTTCACCGCCCTGGTCGAGCGCGCCGGGCTGCCCGTGCGCGGTCCGCAACTGGGCGCCGACCGCTACCTGGACCTGATGCGCGTGGACAAGAAGGCCGAGGCCGGCGAGATCCGCTTCGTCGTGCTGGAGCGCCCGGGAGCGGCCGTGACCCGCCCCGCGCCGGACGGCCTGGTGCGCGAGGTGCTGGCGCAATGCTGCGGCTGAGCAAGGCGCCGGCGGCCGGCGCCGCGCGCTGAGGCCCATGACCGCACCCTATGCCAGCCATCCGGCGCGCAGCCGCGGCCGCCGCCATCCGGAGCCGCCGGCGCCCACGCGCGACGACTTCCAGCGCGACCGCGACCGCATCGTCCACTCCACCGCCTTCCGCCGGCTGGTCTACAAGACGCAGGTCTTCCTCAACCACGAGGGCGACCTGTTCCGCACGCGGCTGACGCACTCGCTGGAGGTGGCGCAACTGGCGCGCTCCATCGCGCGGCCGCTGGGCCTGAACGAGGACCTGGTCGAGGCCATCGCGCTGGCACACGACCTCGGCCACACGCCCTTCGGCCATGCCGGGCAGGACGCGCTGGACGGTTGCATGGCCGACCACGGCGGTTTCGAGCACAACCTGCAGAGCCTGCGCGTGGTGGACGCGCTGGAGCATCGCTACCCTGATTTCGACGGCCTGAACCTCAGCTTCGAGGCCCGCGAGGGCATCCTCAAGCACTGCTCGCGCGCCCATGCGCAGGCGCTGGAGGCGCGCGAGCCCGGCGGGGTGGGGCGGCGCTTCCTGGAGCGCACCCAGCCGAGCCTGGAGGCGCAACTGACGAACCTGGCCGACGAGATCGCCTACAACGCCCACGACATCGACGACGGCGTGCGCTCCGGCCTGCTGAGCATGGAGGCGCTGGCGGAAGTCGAGCTGTTCGAGCGGCACCGCCGCGAGGCGCTGCGCGAGCATCCGGGCCTGGCGGGCCGGCGCCTGCTGTACGAGGCCATCCGCCGCATGCTCAGCGCGCAGGTCTACGACGTGATCGATGCCGCGCGCGAGGCGCTGGCGCAGGCCGCGCCCGCCGATGAAGACGCGGTGCGGCGGCTGCCGCCGCTGGTGCGCTTCGGCGAGGCGATGCAGGCGCAGTCGGCGCAGCTCAAGCGCTTCCTGTTCGACAACCTGTACCGCCATCCGCAGGTGATGCAGACCACAGGGCGGGCGCAGCACGCAGTGCGCGAGCTGTTCGTCGCCTACGTGGGCGGTACCGCCGCGCTGCCCGACAGCTTCGCCGCCCGGCCGGACCGGCATCGCGCGGTGGCGGACTACATCGCCGGCATGACCGACCGCTTCGCCATGCGCGAGCACGAGCGCATCACGGGGGTGCGATGGACGGACTGAGCGCATCGGCCCGGCACCGCGTGCCGCTCGCTGTGCTCGTGGTGGTGGCGGGCGGTGTGGCCGCCGCGCTGCACGTGGGCAAGCTGCCGCCGGCGCTGCCGGCCCTGGGACAGGCGCTGGGCCTGGGCCTGGTCGCCTCGGGCTTCATGCTCTCGCTGGTGCAGGCCGCCGGCATGTGCCTGGGGCTGGTGGCCGGCCTGGCGGCGGACAGCCTCGGCCTGCGGCGCAGCATGCTGCTGGGCCTGGCGCTGCTGACGCTCGCAGGCGCTGCGGGCGGCCTGGCGGACCGGGTTCCGCATCCGGTGGGCTGGCTGCTCGGCTGGCGGGCGGTGGAGGGCATCGGCTTCCTGCTGGCCGTGATGCCGGCGCCGGGCCTGATCCGCCGGCTGGCGCCGGCCGGCGCCGAGAAGACGGCACTCGGCCTGTGGGGCGCCTACATGCCCTTCGGCGTCGCCCTGGGGCTGCTGGCCGGCCCGCTGCTGATCGGGCTGGCGGGCTGGCGCGGCTGGTGGTGGCTGGTGGCCGGGCTGTCGGCGCTGGCCTGCGCGCTGGTGGCCGCCGCCGTGCCGGCCGATCCGCCGGGGCACACCGCCGCGGCGCCGGCGGGGCAGGGCCCGGGCGCGTCGTGGCAGGCGCGGCTGGCCGCCACGCTGCGCGCGGGCGGGCCCTGGGGCGTGGCGCTGGCCTTCGGCGTGTACTCGGCGCAGTGGATGTCGGTCATCGGCTTCCTGCCCACCGTCTATGCGCAGGCCGGCATGTCGGCGCTGGCGACGGCGCTGCTCACTGCGCTGGCGGCAGCGCTCAACATGGTGGGCAACATCGGTGCCGGCCGCCTGCTGCAGGCGGGCTGGCCGCCGGGGCGGCTGCTGGGTCTGGGCTTCGCCTGCATGAGCATCGGCAGCGTGGCCGCCTTCGCGCAGGCCGGGCCGGCGCTGTCGGACGGCTTGCCGCCCACGGTGCGCTACCTGGCGGTGTGCCTGTTCTCCATGTGCGGCGGCGCGGTGCCGGCCACCTTGTTCATGCTCTCGGTGCGGGTCGCGCCCCGGCCCGACACGGTCTCGACCACCGTGGGCTTCATGCAGCAGGTGTCGTCCTTCGGGCAGTTCGCGGCGCCGCCCGTCGTCGCCTGGCTGGCGCACCGGGTGGGCGGATGGCAGTGGACCTGGGTGTTCACGCTCGGCTGCTCGGCCGTCGGCGCGCTGATCGCCATGCGGCTGGCGCGGCACGCGGGAGCGCGGCGATGACCACGCCGCCGCAAGCCGTCGCCGACACGATGCGCTGGATGGAGCGCGCCGTGATCGGGCTGAACCTGTGCCCCTTCGCCAAGGCGGTGCACGCCAAGGGGCAGGCGCACGTGGCCGTCTACACCGCCGATGACGAGGGCGGCCTGCTGGAAGCACTGCTCGCCGAGGCCGACGACCTGCTGCGCCTCGACCCGGCCGAGCGCGACACCACGCTGCTGGTCGTGCCCCATGCGCTGCACGACTTCCTGGCGTTCAACGACTGGGTCGGCTGGGCCGAGCGCGGCCTGCGCCGCGCCGGGCACGAGGGCGTGCTGCAACTGGCCAGTTTCCATCCGCGCTTCCAGTTCGCGGGCACGCAGCCGGGCGACATCGGCAACGCGACCAACCGCTCGCCGCATCCCACGCTGCACCTGCTGCGCGAGGACAGCGTCGAGCGCGCCGTGCTGGCTTTCCCCGACGCAGCCGAGATCTTCGAGCGCAACATCGAGCGCCTGGAGGCCTTGGGCGACGCCGGCTGGCGGGCGCTGGACGTCGGCCCCCACGACGAAGGAACAAGCCCATGACCCGCCATGTGCCCAAGCGCACGACCGACGCCGCCGCCGAAGCGGCCCAGGCGCTCGGCCTGCGGCCCGGGCAGTCCATCGAGTTGCTCAAGGAACTGCACATCCTCACCCGTGAGGGCCGCATCAACCAGGACTCGCGGCGCAAGCTCAAGCAGGTGCAGCACCTGGTGCAGTTCATCGAGAAACTGCTGCTCGAGCTGCCGGACGGCGGCGCGCAGGCCACGCTGGCGGACCATGGCGCCGGCAAGTCCTACCTGGGCTTCATCCTCTACGACCTGTTCTTCCGCGAGCGCGGCGGCTGGGTCTACGGCATCGAGACCCGCGCCGAGCTGGTCGAGCGCTCGCGCGCGCTGGCCCAGCGGCTGGGCTTCGAGCGCATGCGCTTCCTGCCGCTGTCGGTGGCCGACTCCACCACGAGCGGCGAACTGCCGCAGCGCATTGACATGGTGACGGCACTGCACGCCTGCGACACTGCCACCGACGACGCCATCGCCTTCGGGCTGGCCAAGGAGGCGCGCTTCATGGTGCTGGTGCCCTGCTGCCAGGCGGAGGTGGCGTCCTGCCTGCGGCAGAACAAGGCGCTGGCCCTGGCGCGCACGCCGCTGGCCGAGCTGTGGCGCCACCCGCTGCACACGCGCGAGGTCGGCAGCCAGCTCACCAACGTGCTGCGCTGCCTGTACCTGGAGGCCAGCGGCTACCAGGTCACGGTGACGGAGCTGGTCGGCTGGGAGCACAGCCTGAAGAACGAACTCATCATCGCCCGCCGCACCGGGCACCGGAAGGCCAGCGCCGCCGCGCGCCTGCGCGAGCTGCTGGAGACCTTCGGCCTGCAGGCGCTGGGCGACACCCGCTTTGCGCTGCTGCCGTAGCGCGCATCCGTAACCACCACATGGCCCGCCTCGCCCGCCTGGCGCTGCCGAACCAGCTCCACCTCCTGCTGCAGCGCGGGCACAACCGCCAGCCGATCTTCGCCGACTCGGCGGATCGCCAGATGCTGCTGGCGCTGCTGGACGAGAACGCGCGGCGCTTCGGCGTCGCGCTGCACGCCTACGTGCTGATGGACGACCACTTCCGGCTGCTGGCCACGCCGGCCAGCGCCGACGCGCTGCCGCAGTGGATGCAGGCGGTGGGGCGCCGCTACGTGCGCCACTTCAACGACCGGCACGGCCGCAGCGGCACCCTGTGGGACGGCCGCTACCGCGCCACCATCCTGCAGGCCGAGCGCTACCTGCTGCCGTGCATGGCCGCCATGGACCTGCGCCCGGTGCGCGCCGGCCTGGTGCAGGAGGCGCGGCTGTACCCCTGGTCCAGCCACGCGCACTACCTGGGGCAGGCCAGCGACCGCATCCTGACCCCGCCGGCGCTCTATTGGCGCCTGGGCAACACGCCCTTCGAGCGGGAAGCGGCCTACGCCGAGCGCGTGCACCAGGGCGTGGCGCCGGCGGTGGAGGAGGCCCTCGACCGCGCCGTCGAGCAGGGCTGGGTGCTGGGCGATCCGGCCTTTCTTGCCGTGCTCCAGCAGCACACCGGCCGGCGTCTGGTGAAGGCCGCGCCCGGCCGGCCGCGTAGACCAGGCCCTTCCGCGCCCGTCTGAATCTGTTCCGAATGGCCATTTCGTGTAGGTTCTTTGCTCCTCTTTTTAATATGTCCCCAATTTATTTTCGATTGATTTTGTCGACTTTTAAATGGAATCTGACCCCAATTAAAGTGTTTGGCATTGTTTGTGCAGCGCCGTATGCTCCGAATCCCCCGAGAAAACCCTAGGAGAACGTGCCATGACCACGGCAGCCGAAATCGACCACCTTCAGCAACACGGCCTGTACTCGGCAGCCGATGAACACGACGCCTGCGGCGTCGGCTTCGTGGCCCACATCAAGGGCGAGAAGAGCCATGCCATCGTGACCCAGGCGCTGAAGATCCTGGAGAACCTCGATCACCGGGGTGCCGTGGGGGCCGACAAGCTGATGGGCGACGGCGCCGGCATCCTGATCCAGTTGCCGGATGCGCTGTACCGCGAGGAGATGGCCAAGCAGGGCGTGACGCTGCCGCCGCCCGGCGAGTACGGCGTGGGCATGATCTTCCTGCCCAAGGAGCACGCCTCGCGCCTGGCCTGCGAGCAGGAAATGGAGCGCGCCATCAAGGCCGAGGGCCAGGTGCTGCTGGGCTGGCGCGACGTGCCCGTCAACCGCGACATGCCCATGTCGCCCACCGTGCGCAAGACCGAGCCGATCGCGCGCCAGGTCTTCATCGGCCGCGGGGCCGACGTGATCGTGCAGGACGCGCTGGAGCGCAAGCTCTACGTGATCCGCAAGACCGCCAGCGCCAACATCCAGGCGCTCAAGCTCAAGTACTCGAAAGAGTACTACGTGCCCAGCATGTCCAGCCGCACCGTGGTCTACAAGGGCCTGCTGCTGGCCGACCAGGTGGGTACCTACTACCTGGACCTGCAGGACGAGCGCTGCGTCTCGGCGCTGGGCCTGGTGCACCAGCGCTTTTCGACCAACACCTTCCCCGAGTGGCCGCTGGCCCACCCGTACCGCTACGTGGCCCACAACGGCGAGATCAACACCGTCAAGGGCAACTACAACTGGATGAAGGCGCGCGAGGGCGTGATGAGTTCGCCCGTGCTCGGCGCCGATCTGGCCAAGCTCTACCCGATCAGCTTCGCCGGCCAGTCCGACACCGCCACCTTCGACAACTGCCTCGAGCTGCTGACCATGGCCGGCTACCCGATCAGCCAGGCCGTGATGATGATGATCCCGGAGCCCTGGGAACAGCATGCCACCATGGACCCGCGCCGCCGCGCTTTCTACGAATACCACGCGGCCATGCTGGAGCCCTGGGACGGGCCGGCCTCCATCGTCTTCACCGACGGCCGCCAGATCGGCGCCACGCTGGACCGCAACGGCCTGCGCCCCTCGCGCTACTGCGTGACCGACGACGACCTGGTCATCATGGCCTCCGAGTCCGGCGTGCTGCCGGTGCCCGAGGCCAAGATCGTGCGCAAGTGGCGCCTGCAGCCGGGCAGGATGTTCCTCATCGACCTCGACCAGGGCCGCATGATCGACGACGAGGAGGTCAAGGCGACGCTGGCCCACAGCAAGCCCTACAAGCAGTGGATCGAGAACCTGCGCATCCGCCTGGACGACGTGGAGCCGAACGCCAGCGACATCCCGGTATCCGAGCCGGGCACGCTGCTGGACCGCCAGCAGGCCTTCGGCATGACGCAGGAAGACATCCGCTTCCTGATGGCGCCGATGGCCACCAACGGCGAGGAAGGCATCGGCTCGATGGGCAACGACAGCCCGCTGGCCGTGCTCTCGGGCAAGAACAAGCCGCTGTACAACTACTTCAAGCAGCTGTTCGCACAGGTGACCAATCCGCCGATCGACCCGATCCGCGAGGCGATCGTGATGTCGCTGGTGTCCTTCATCGGCCCCAAGCCCAACCTGCTGGACATCAACCAGGTCAACCCGCCGATGCGCCTGGAGGTGAGCCAGCCCATCCTGGACTTCCAGGACATGGGCAAGCTGCGCGAGATCGAGGCGCACACGCAGGGCAAGTTCAAGAGCTACACGCTGGACATCACCTACCCGCTGGCCTGGGGCCACGAGGGGGTGGAGGCCAAGCTCGCGTCGCTGTGCGCCGAGGCGGTGGATGCCATCAAGGGCGGCAAGAACATCCTGATCGTCAGCGACCGCTCGATGAGCAGCACGCAGGTCGCCATCCCGGCGCTGCTGGCGCTGTCGGCCATTCACCAGCACCTGGTGCGCGAGGGCCTGCGCACCGCGGCGGGCCTGGTGGTGGAGACCGGCACCGCGCGCGAGGTGCACCACTTCGCCGTGCTGGCCGGCTACGGCGCCGAGGCCGTGCACCCCTACCTGGCGATGGAAACCCTGGTGGCGATGCACAAGGACCTGCCGGGCGCGCTGTCGGCCGACAAGGCCGTCTACAACTACGTCAAGGCGATCGGCAAGGGCCTGTCGAAGATCATGTCCAAGATGGGCGTGTCGACGTACATGAGCTACTGCGGCGCCCAGCTCTTCGAGGCCATCGGCCTGAACAGCGAGACGGTGGCCAAGTACTTCACCGGCACGGCCAGCCGCGTGGAAGGCATCGGCGTGTTCGAGATCGCGCAGGAAGCGATCCGCATGCACAAGGCCGCCTTCGGCGACGACCCGGTGCTCGCCAACATGCTGGACGCCGGCGGCGAATACGCCTGGCGCACCCGCGGCGAGGACCACATGTGGACGCCCGACGCGATCGCCAAGCTGCAGCACTCCACCCGCGCCAACAACTTCGGCACCTACAAGGAATACGCGCAGATCATCAACGACCAGAGCCGCCGCCACCTGACGCTGCGCGGCCTGTTCGAGTTCAGGTTCGACCCGGCGCAGGCCATCCCGGTCGAGGAGGTCGAGCCGGCCGCCGAGATCGTCAAGCGCTTCGCCACCGGCGCCATGTCGCTGGGCTCGATCAGCACCGAGGCGCACTCCACGCTGGCCATCGCCATGAACCGCATCGGCGGCAAGAGCAATACCGGCGAGGGCGGCGAGGACCCGGCGCGCTACCGCAACGAGCTCAAGGGCATCCCGATCAAGCAAGGGGCCACGCTCAAGAGCGAGATCGGCGCCGAGAACGTCGAGGTGGACCTGCCGCTCGCCGAGGGCGATTCGCTGCGCTCGCGCATCAAGCAGGTGGCCTCGGGCCGCTTCGGCGTCACGGCCGAATACCTGGCCTCGGCCGACCAGGTGCAGATCAAGATGGCGCAGGGCGCCAAGCCCGGCGAGGGCGGCCAGCTGCCCGGCGGCAAGGTCACCGAGTACATCGGCAAGCAGCGCTACTCGGTGCCCGGCGTGGGCCTGATCAGCCCGCCGCCGCACCATGACATCTACTCCATCGAGGACCTGGCGCAGCTCATCCACGACCTGAAGAACGTGGCGCCGCACGCCTCCATCAGCGTCAAGCTGGTGAGCGAAGTGGGCGTGGGCACCATCGCCGCGGGCGTGGCCAAGTGCAAGAGCGACCACGTGGTGATCGCCGGCCACGACGGCGGCACCGGCGCCTCCCCCTGGTCGTCCATCAAGCACGCCGGCAGCCCCTGGGAGATCGGCCTGGCCGAGACCCAGCAGACGCTGGTGCTCAACCGCCTGCGCAGCCGCATCCGCGTGCAGGCCGACGGCCAGATGAAGACCGGCCGCGACGTCGTCATCGGCGCACTGCTGGGCGCCGACGAGTTCGGCTTCGCCACCGCGCCGCTGGTGGTCGAGGGCTGCATCATGATGCGCAAGTGCCACCTCAACACCTGCCCGGTGGGCGTGGCCACGCAGGACCCGGTGCTGCGCAAGAAGTTCGCCGGCCGACCCGAGCACGTCGTCAACTACTTCTTCTTCGTCGCCGAGGAAGTGCGCCAGCTCATGGCGCAGCTGGGCATCCGGAAGTTCGATGACCTGATCGGCCGCTGCGACCTGCTGGACATGAAGAAGGGCATCGAGCACTGGAAGGCGCGCGGGCTGGACTTCTCGCGTCTGTTCGCCCAGCCGCAGGTGCCGGCCGACGTGCCGCGCTTCCACGTCGAGAACCAGGACCACGGCCTGGAGAAGAGCCTGGACCAGCGCCTGATCGAGCGCTCGCGCCCGGCCATCGACAAGGGCGAGAAGGTGCAGTTCATCGAGACGGTGCGCAACGTCAACCGCTCGGTGGGCGCGATGCTCTCCGGCGCGCTGACCAAGGTGCACCCGGAAGGGCTGCCCGACGACTCCATCCGCATCCAGCTCGAGGGCACGGGCGGCCAGTCCTTCGGCGCCTTCCTGGCGCGCGGCATCACGCTGTACCTGATCGGCGAGGCCAACGACTACACCGGCAAGGGCCTCTCGGGCGGCCGCGTGGTGGTGCGCCCCAGCCTGGACTTCCGCGGCGAGGCGGCGAAGAACATCATCGTCGGCAACACGGCGCTGTACGGCGCCACCACCGGCGAGGCCTTCCTGGCCGGCGTGGCGGGCGAGCGCTTCGCGGTGCGGCTGTCGGGCGCCACCGCGGTGGTGGAGGGCACCGGCGACCACGGCTGCGAGTACATGACCGGCGGCACCGTCGCCGTGCTGGGCAAGACCGGTCGCAACTTCGCCGCCGGCATGAGCGGCGGCGTGGCCTACGTGTACGACGAGGACGGCCAGTTCGCCTCGCGCTGCAACATGGCGATGGTGACGCTGGAGAAGGTGCTCACCGCGGCCGAGCAGACAGCCACCGTGCACCGCAAGCACTGGCACGCCGGCGAGACCGACGAGGCACAGCTGCGGCGCCTGCTGGAGTCGCACCACCGCTGGACCGGCAGCAAGCGCGCGCGCGAGCTGCTGGACGACTGGGCGCTGTCCCGCACCCGGTTCGTGAAGGTCTTCCCCAACGAGTACAAGCGCGCCCTGGCGGAGATCCACGACCGCCGCGTCGAGCTGACCAGCAGCGGCAACAACGCGCACGTCGGCCTGGAGCCGCATGCCACGCGCCCGGCCGAAGCCGCCGTCTGAACACCGAGAAAGAACAGGAACGCACGATGGGAAAGATCACCGGCTTCATGGAATACGAGCGCATCGAGGAGGGCTACAAGCCCGTCCCCGAGCGCGTGAAGCACTACAAGGAGTTCGTCGTCGGCCTCGACCAGGAGCAGGCGAAGATCCAGGGCGCGCGCTGCATGGACTGCGGCACGCCGTTCTGCAACAACGGCTGCCCGGTCAACAACGTCATCCCGGACTTCAACGACCTGGTGTACCGGCAGGACTGGGTCAGCGCCATCGAGGTGCTGCACAGCACCAACAACTTCCCGGAGTTCACCGGCCGCATCTGCCCCGCGCCCTGCGAGGCGGCCTGCGTGCTGAACATCAACAACGACCCGATCGGCATCAAGTCGATCGAGCACGCCATCATCGACCGCGCCTGGGAAGAGGGCTGGGTGGTGCCGCGCCCGGCCCGCCACAAGACGGGCAGGAAGGTCGCCGTGGTCGGCGCCGGCCCGGCCGGCATGGCCGCGGCGCAGCAGCTGGCGCGCGCCGGCCATGATGTGACGCTGTTCGAGAAGAACGACCGCGTCGGCGGCCTGCTGCGCTACGGCATCCCCGACTTCAAGATGGAGAAGTCGCACATCGACCGCCGCGTGGAGCAGATGAAGGCCGAAGGCGTGGTGTTCCGCACCGGCGTGGTGGTCGGCGCCGCCAAGGATCCGCTGGGCAAGGGCTCCAAGGTCACCAACCTGGCCAAGGAGACCGTCACGCCCGAGCAGCTCAAGAAGGAGTTCGACGCCGTGCTGCTGACCGGCGGAGCCGAGCAGTCGCGCGACCTGCCGGCGCCGGGCCGCGAACTGGACGGCATCCACTTCGCCATGGAGTTCCTGCCGCAGCAGAACCGCGTCAACGCCGGCGACAAGGTCAAGGGCCAGTTGTCTGCCTCCGGCAAGCACGTCATCGTGATCGGCGGCGGCGACACCGGCTCCGACTGCGTGGGCACCAGCAACCGCCATGGCGCGGCGAGCGTCACCCAGTTCGAGCTGATGCCGATGCCGCCCGAGCAGGAGAACAAGCCGCTGGTGTGGCCCTACTGGCCCTACAAGCTGCGCACCAGCTCCAGCCACGAGGAGGGCTGCGAGCGCGAGTTCGCCATCTCCACCAAGGAGTTCATCGGCGAAAAGGGCAAGGTCACGGGCCTGAAGACGGTGCAGGTGGAGTTCAAGGACGGCAGGTTCGTCGAGGTGCCCGACACCGAGAAGATCTACAAGGCCGACCTGGTGCTGCTGGCGATGGGCTTCGTCAGCCCGGTCGCGCCGGTGCTGGACGCCTTCGGCATCGAGAAGGATGCCCGGGGCAACGCCAAGGCGACGGTGGACTTCACCGGCGGCTACGCGACCAACGTGGAGAAGGTCTTCGCGGCGGGCGACATGCGCCGTGGCCAGTCGCTGGTCGTCTGGGCGATCCGCGAGGGCCGCCAGGCCGCGCGCGCGGTGGACGAGTTCCTGATGGGGTTCAGCGACCTGCCGCGCTGACGTTGCCGCCGCAGAAACGCTCTGTTCCCTTTGAAGGGGCAGGGCGGGCGCCGGCGCTTCCCTTATCATTGCCTCAATGCCCAAGCCGGGATGCCACCAGGTGCCCCGGCTTTTCTGTTGGAAGGAACTTTTCGCCCTTGACTGCGCCGCTGGTCGAATTCCGTGACGTGCACTTCGCCTACAGCGATCGCGCCATCCTCGATGGCGTGTCGTTCAGCGCGCCGCGCGGCAGCGTCACGGCGCTGATGGGCGCCTCCGGCGGCGGCAAGACCACGGTGCTGCGCCTGATCGGCGGCCAGGAGCGCGCGCAGCGCGGCGAGGTGCTGTTCGACGGGCAGGACATCGGGCGCCTCGGCCAGACCGAGCTGTTCGCCGCGCGGCGCCGGATGGGCATGCTGTTCCAGTTCGGGGCCCTCTTCACCGACATGAGCGTGTTCGAGAACGTCGCCTTCCCGCTGCGCGAGCACACCACGCTGCCCGAGGCGCTGGTGCGCGACATCGTGCTGATGAAGCTGGAGGCGGTGGGCCTGCGCAATGCGCGCGCTCTGATGCCCAGCGAAGTCTCCGGCGGCATGGCGCGCCGCGTGGCGCTGGCGCGGGCCATCGCGCTCGACCCGGAGCTGGTCATGTACGACGAGCCCTTCGCCGGGCTGGACCCGATCTCGCTGGGCACCGCCGCGCGGCTGATCCGCCGGCTCAACGATGCGCTGGGCCTGACCAGCATCGTCGTCTCGCACGACCTGGACGAGACCTTCCGCATCGCCGATCACGTCGTCATCCTGGCCAATGGCACGGTGGCGGCGCAGGGCACGCCGCGGCAGGTGCGCGAGAGCACCGACCCGCTGGTGCACCAGTTCGTCAACGCCCTGGCCGACGGGCCGGTGCGCTTCCACCATCCCGGCCCGGCCGTGGAGGAGGATTTCGGACAAGGAGGCCGCGCATGAGCTGGTGGCGGCCCGCCGACGTCGGCTTCGCGGTGCGCAGCAAGCTCGCCGATCTGGGCGTGGGCGCGCGGCTGTTCGTCCAGTTGCTCCGGCTGGCGCCTGCCTGCCTGCGCCGCTTCGGACTGGTGCGCGATCAGGTCCACTTCCTGGGCAACTACTCGCTGGCGATCATTGCCGTCTCGGGCCTGTTCGTCGGCTTCGTGCTGGGGCTGCAGATGTACTACACGCTGCAGCAGTTCGGCTCCGCCGACATCCTGGGCCAGGTGGTCACCCTGGTGCTGGTGCGCGAGCTGGGGCCGGTGGTGGCGGCGCTGCTGTTCGCCGGCCGCGCGGGCACCTCGCTCACCGCCGAGATCGGGCTGATGAAGGCCGGCGAGCAGCTCGCCGCGATGGAGATGATGGCGGTGGACCCGGTGAAGCGGGTGCTGGCGCCGCGCTTCTGGGGCGGCGTCATCACCATGCCGCTGCTGGCGGCGGTGTTCAGCGCCGTGGGCATCGTGGGTGCCTACATCGTGGGCGTGCTGCTGGGCGTCGACGCGGGCACCTTCTGGGGCCGCATGCAAAGCGGCGTCGACGTGTTCAGCGACCTGGGCAACGGCGTCGTCAAGAGCATCGTGTTCGGCATCACCGTGACCTTCGTGGCGCTGCTGGAGGGCTTCGCTGCGCGGGCCACGCCCGAAGGCGTCTCGCGCGCGACCACCCGCACCGTGGTCGTGGCTTCGCTGGCGGTGCTCGGCCTGGATTTCCTGCTGACGGCCATGATGTTCAGTTCATGATGAGACACCCCCAGTCTTCGCGGACTTCGTTCCGCTTCGCCAACCCCCTCAAGGGGGCATACCCGGCGGCCCGGCCAAGCCGGTTCCGTGGGTGTCCCCGCATGACCTGCTCCGCGGCCTCCTGTTCGGCGGCGTTGTATTCGCTGCAGGCGATGCGCAGCGCAGGGGAAAGCTGAAAGGGATTGAAATGCAACGATCGAAGAATGACGTGTGGGTGGGCCTGTTCGTGCTGTTCGGCGCCGCGGCGCTGCTGTTCCTGGCACTGCAGTCGGCCAACCTGCTGAACCTCAGCTTCCAGAAGACCTACCAGGTGACGGCCCGCTTCGACAACATCGGCGGCCTGAAGCCCCAGACCGCCGTGCGCAGTTCCGGCGTGCTGGTCGGCCGTGTGGAATCCATCACCTTCAATGACAAGACTTTCCAGGCCGATGTCCTGATGTCGTTACAGAGTCGTTACAGTTTTCCGAAGGACAGTTCGTTCAAGATCCTGACCAGTGGCCTGCTGGGCGACCAGTACATCGGGATCGAGGCGGGCGCCGGCGAGCAGAACCTCCAGGCAGGCGACGTCGTCACCGACACGCAGTCCGCCGTGGTCCTGGAGAACCTCATCAGCCAGTTCCTCTACAGCAAGGCGGCGGAAGGCAGCAGCACCCCAGGGGCGGGAAACAAGAAATGACGATGAAAGCACGCAGAACGCAGACGGCACGGCGCGCAGGCGCGGCCGTGGCGCTGGGCCTCGCGGCCGGCCTGGCGTTCGCCCAGGCCGAGGCGCCCGGCGAGGCGTCGCCGCGCAACCGCGACCCCCTCGAGTCCTTCAACCGCGGGGTCTACCGCTTCAACGACGGCGTCGACCGGGCCGTCCTGCGTCCGGTGGCCACGGCCTACCAGGACGTGGTGCCGCAGTTCGCGCGCACCGGCGTGACCAACTTCTTCAACAACCTGGGCGACGTCTGGAACCTGGCCAACAACGTGCTGCAGTTCAAGCTGCAGGGCAGCGCCGAGACCTTCATGCGCCTGAACGTCAACACCGTCTTCGGCCTGGGCGGGTTGCTGGACATCGCCTCCGAGGCAGGCATCGAGCGCCACAATGAGGACTTCGGCCAGACGCTGGGCTACTGGGGCGTGCCTTCCGGCCCCTTCCTGATGCTGCCGCTGCTGGGACCGTCGACGGTGCGCGACACCGCGGCCCTGCCGGTGGACTTCCAGGGCGATGCCCTGGGGCACGTGCACGACATCCCGGCCCGCAACTCGCTGAGCGCGCTGCGGGTGGTGGAGCGCCGGGCCGGCCTGCTGCGCGCCACGCGGCTGCTGGACGATGCCGCGCTCGATCCCTATGCCTTCATGCGCGACGCCTACCTGCAGCGGCGCCTCAGCGAGGTGCACGACGGCCAGATACCGGGCGACGAGGAGTAAGGCCCGCGGCTGCACCTCGTTGCATCCCCGGCCGGCGGCGGCGGAACCCCCGCCGATGCATCGGATCACAGGCACGGTGCGAGCACGCAACGACAGAACGCCACAAGGAAGGACCACAGGATGATGAAAAACGCTCTGCTTCGCCGCGACCTGGGCCGGTGGACCGCCGCTGCCGCCCTGGCGCTCAGCGCCTCCACGGGCCTGGTGCGGCCGGCGCTGGCGGCCGACGAGGCGCCCGACGCGCTGGTCAAGCGCCTGTCCACCGAGGTGCTGGACACCATCAAGGCCGACGCCTCCATCAAGGCGGGCGACGTCGGCAGGATCATGCAGCTGGTCGATTCCAAGATCATGCCGAACGTGAATTTCCAGCGCATGACGGCCGCCACCGTCGGTCCGGCCTGGCGCCAGGCCACGCCCGAGCAGAAGCAGCGCCTGCAGGACGAGTTCAAGCAACTGCTGGTCCGTACCTACGCCGGCGCGCTCGACCAGGTGAGCGACCAGACGGTGGTGATCAAGCCCTTCCGCGGCTCGCCCACCGACCAGGAAGTGCTGGTGCGCACCGAGGTGCGCGGCCGCGGCGAGCCGGTGCAGCTCGACTACCGGCTGGAAAAGACGCCTGGCCAGGGCTACGGCTGGAAGGTCTACAACCTGAACGTGATGGGCGTGTGGCTGGTCGACACCTACCGCACGCAGTTCGCGCAGGAGATCAACAGCAAGGGCATCGACGGCCTGATCGCCACCCTGGCGGAGCGCAACAAGTCGGGCGCCAAGTCCTGATCCCGACATGGCCGAGACCGACGCCTTGATGCTGGTGCTGCCCGTGCGTCTGACGCAGGAGGAGGCGCCTGCGTGCATGCGCATGCTGCAGCAGGGCCTGGCGGGCCAGAACAGTTCGTCGGCCGTCGTGGATGCGAGCGCGCTGGCGCAGTTCGACTCCTCGGCGCTGGCGGTGCTGCTCGAGTGCCGCCGCGAGGCCAGCGCCCTGGGCCGGGGCTTCGCCGTCAAGGGCCTGCCGCAGCGGCTGCGCGAACTGGCCACGCTCTACGGCATCGCCGGGCTGCTGCCGGCGGCGCCCTAGGCCGGCTCGCCAAAGCCCCGCGGGCGGCGCGGGGCCAGGGGCTTTCCTACAATCGCGGCCCCATGCCCGCGATCCGCTTCCAGTCGGTCTCCAAGACCTATGCCTTGCCTCACGACCAGGGTGCGTTCCGCGCGCTGGATGATGTCAGCTTCGACATCGAGGAGGGCGAATTCTTCGGCCTGCTCGGCCCCAACGGCGCGGGCAAGACCACGCTGATCAGCATCCTGGCAGGGCTTTCACGGGCCACGGCCGGCCAGGTGAGCGTGCATGGCTTCGACGTGCAGACGCACTTCGCCGACGCCCGCCGCCAGCTCGGCATCGTGCCGCAGGAGCTGGTGTTCGACCCCTTCTTCAACGTGCGCGAGACGCTGCGCATCCAGTCCGGCTACTTCGGCATCGCCCGCAACGACGACTGGATCGACGAGCTGCTGCAGAGCCTGGGCCTGGCCGACAAGGCCGAGGCCAACATGCGCCAGCTCTCCGGCGGCATGAAGCGCCGTGTGCTGGTGGCGCAGGCGCTGGTGCACAAGCCGCCCGTCATCGTGCTGGACGAGCCCACCGCCGGCGTGGACGTGGAACTGCGCCAGACGCTGTGGCAGTTCGTCGCCCGGCTGAACAAGCAGGGCAGCACCGTGCTGCTGACCACCCACTACCTGGAGGAGGCCGAGGCGCTGTGCAACCGCATCGCCATGCTCAAGAGGGGCCGGGTGATCGCGCTGGACCGCACCAGCGAACTGCTCCGGTCGGCGGCCAGCAACGTGCTGCGCTTCAAGACCGACGCCAACCTGCCGTGGTCGCTGGCGCAGCACGCGCGCATCACCGGCCGCGTGGTGCAGTTGCCGGCGCAGGACGCGCGCGAGGTCGAGCAGGTGCTGGCCCAGTTGCGCGAGGCGGGCGTGGCGGTCGAGGACGTGGAGATGCGCAAGGCCGACCTGGAGGACGTGTTCATCGACCTGATGGCCGGCGAGCAGACGCCGCTGGAGGTGAGCCGATGAGCGACGCGACGACCGCACGCTTCGCTCCCCTGGGCTGGCGCGCGCTGCTCTACAAGGAGGTGCTGCGCTTCTGGAAGGTCGCGGCCCAGACCATCGGCGCGCCGGTGCTCACCGCGGTGCTGTACCTGATGGTCTTCGGCCACGTGCTGGAGGACCACGTCAAGGTCTACGGCACGGTCAGCTACACCGCCTTCCTGGTGCCCGGCCTGGTGATGATGAGCGTGCTGCAGAACGCCTTCGCCAACAGCTCGTCCTCGATCATCCAGAGCAAGATCATGGGCAGCCTGGTGTTCGTGCTGCTCACGCCGCTGTCGCACTGGGGCTGGTTCTTCGCCTACGTGGGTTCATCGGTGCTGCGCGGGCTGATCGTGGGGGTGGGCGTGCTGCTGGTCACGCTGTTCTTCGCCGTGCCGCCCTTCGCGCAGCCGCTGTGGATCCTCGTCTTCGCCTTTCTCGGTGCGGCCCTGCTGGGCACGCTGGGCCTGATCGCCGGCCTGTGGGCCGAGAAGTTCGACCAGATGGCGGTGTTCCAGAACTTCCTGATCATGCCCATGACCTTCCTCTCGGGCGTGTTCTATTCCATCCATTCGCTTCCCGCCTTCTGGCAGCAGGTGAGCCACGCGAACCCGTTCTTCTACATGATCGACGGCTTCCGCCACGGCTTCTTCGGCGTCTCCGACGTGTCGCCCTGGATCAGCCTGGGCATCGTCGGCAGCGCCTGGCTGGTGGTGAGCGCGGTGGCCGTGCACCTGCTTCGCATCGGCTACAAGATCCGCGGATGAGATGATCTGCCCTCCAGCTCCGCCCGCCGCTTCGCGGCGTGGGTCGCCACCCCCTGAGGGGGAGGCGCGGCCGGCTTGGGGCGGCCCGGCGCCCGGCCGCATTCGTTCGCTTCGCTCACCATGACCGCCGAAGAACTCCAGTCCATCATCCAGGCCGGCCTGTCCTGCGAGCACATCCAGCTCGAGGGCGACGGGCGCCACTGGTTCGCCACCATTGTCTCGCCCGAGTTCGAGGGCAAGCGCCCGATCCAGCGGCACCAGCGGGTGTACGCCACCCTGGGTGCGAAAATGCACACCGACGAGGTGCATGCGCTGTCGATGAAGACGTACACGCCCGCCGAGTGGGCCCGGCTGCAGGCCTGAACCTCCCCTGACCGGACGGCGGGTGCCGCCGTCCCAAGGACTTTTCTCTGATGGACAAACTCCTCATCCGCGGCGGCCGCCGGCTGGTCGGCGAGGTGCGCATTTCCGGCGCCAAGAACGCAGCCCTGCCCGAGCTGTGCGCCGCCCTGCTGACCGACGAGCCGGTGGTGCTGCACAACGTGCCGCGCCTGCAGGACGTGGCCACCATGCTCAAGCTGGTGCGCAACATGGGCGTCACGGCCGAGCGCGACGACAACGGCACCGTGCGCCTGGACGCCGCCGACCTGACCAACCCCGAGGCCCCCTACGAGTTGGTGAAGACCATGCGCGCCTCGGTGCTGGCGCTGGGCCCGCTGGTGGCGCGCTTCGGCCACGCCAGGGTCTCGCTGCCGGGCGGCTGCGCCATCGGTTCGCGGCCGGTGGACCAGCACATCAAGGGCCTCACGGCGATGGGCGCCGAGATCCGCGTGGAGCACGGCTACATGGTGGCCGGCCTGCAGCCGGGCCTCAAGCGCCTGCGCGGCGCGCGCATCACCACCGACATGGTGACGGTGACGGGCACCGAGAACTTCCTCATGGCCGCGGCGCTGGCCGAGGGCGAGACGATCCTGGAGAACGCCGCGCAGGAGCCCGAGATCCCCGACCTGGCCGAGATGCTCATCAAGATGGGCGCGAAGATCGAAGGCCACGGCACCAGCCGCATCCGCATCCAGGGCGTGGAGCGCCTGCACGGCTGCGAGCACACGGTGGTGGCTGACCGCATCGAGGCCGGCACCTTCCTGTGCGCGGTGGCGGCGGCCGGCGGCAGCGTGCTGCTGCTGGGCGCCCGGGCCGAGCACCTGGATGCGGTGACCGACAAGCTGCGCGACGCCGGCGCCACCGTGGCCGAGGTGCCCGGCGGCCTGCGCATCGAGGCCGCCGGCCGGCTGAAGGCCCAGAGCTTCCGCACCACCGAGTACCCGGGCTTCCCGACCGACATGCAGGCGCAGTTCATGGCGCTGAACGTGATCGCCGAAGGCACCGCCACGGTCGCCGAGACGATCTTCGAGAACCGCTTCATGCACGTCAACGAGCTGCTGCGCCTGGGCGCGCGCATCCAGACCGACGGCAAGGTGGCGGTGATCGAGGGCGTGCCGCAGCTCTCGGGCGCGACGGTGATGGCGACCGACCTGCGCGCCTCCGCCAGCCTGGTCATCGCCGGCCTGGTGGCCGAGGGCGAGACGCTGGTGGACCGCATCTACCACCTGGACCGCGGCTACGACCGCATGGAAGCGAAGCTGCGCGCCCTGGGCGCCGACATCGAACGCGTTCCGGGAGCCCGCGCGTGATCACCCTCGCCTTGTCCAAGGGCCGTATCTTCGAGGAGACGATGCCCCTGCTGGCCGCGGCCGGCATCGAGGTCACCGAAGACCCGGAGAAGTCGCGCAAGCTCATCCTGCCGACCACGCGGCCCGACGTGCGCGTGGTGCTGGTGCGCGCCTCCGACGTGCCCACCTACGTGCAGTACGGCGGCGCCGACCTCGGCGTGACCGGGCTGGACGTGCTGCTCGAACACGGCAACCAGGGCCTGTACCAGCCGCTGGACCTGCGCATCGCCGCCTGCCGCCTGTCGGTGGCGGTGCGCGCCGACTACGACTACGCCAGCGCCGTGAAGCAGGGCGCGCGCCTCGCGGTGGCGACCAAGTACGTCGGCCTGTCGCGCGAGTTCTTCGCCCGCAAGGGCGTGCACGTGGACCTGATCAAGCTCTACGGCAGCATGGAGCTGGCGCCGCTGACCGGCCTGGCCGACGCCATCGTCGACCTCGTGTCCACCGGCAACACGCTCAAGGCCAACCACCTCGTCGAGGTGGAGCGCATCATGGACATCAGCGCCCGCCTGGTCGTCAACCAGGCCGCGCTCAAGCTCAAGCGCGAGCCCATCCGCCGCATCATCGACGCCTTCGCGTCGGCCATCCCGAAAACTTAGCCCCATGAGCCTGAAAGCCGCTCCCGCCCGCCTGTCCACCGCATCGGCCAGCTTCGAGGCCGACTTCAAGGCGCGGCTGCACTGGTCGGCCGACACGGACGCGGCCATCGAGCAGCGTGTCGCGGACATCCTGGCCGACGTGCAGCGGCGCGGCGACGCGGCGGTGCTGGAGTACACCCGCCGCTTCGACGGGCTGGCCGCCGGGTCGATGGCGCAGCTCGAACTGACGCAGGCCGACTTCCGGGCGGCCTTCGAGTCGCTTCCCGCCGCCCAGCGCGATGCCCTGCGCAGCGCAGCCGAGCGGGTGCGCAGCTACCACGAGGCGCAGAAGAAGGCCAGCGGCGAGAGCTGGACGTACCGCGACGCCGACGGCACGCTGCTCGGCCAGAAGGTCACGCCGCTGGACCGCGTCGGCATCTACGTGCCGGGCGGCAAGGCGGCCTATCCGTCGAGCCTGCTGATGAACGCCATCCCCGCCCACGTGGCCGGCGTGCAGGAAATCATCATGGTCGTGCCCACGCCCGCCAAGGGCAGCGTGGCCACCGGCGGCAGCGGTACCGAGCCCGCCGCGCAGGGCGAGCGCAACGTGCTGGTGCTGGCCGCGGCCCACGTCGCCGGCGTCACCCGCGCCTTCACCATCGGCGGCGCCCAGGCCGTGGCGGCGCTGGCCTACGGCACCGCCACCGTGCCGGCGGTCGACAAGATCACCGGCCCCGGCAACGCCTACGTGGCGGCCGCCAAGCGGCGCGTGTTCGGCACCGTGGGCATCGACATGATCGCCGGCCCGAGCGAGATCCTGGTGCTGGCCGACGGCAGCACGCCGCCCGACTGGGTGGCGATGGACCTGTTCAGCCAGGCCGAGCACGACGAGCTGGCGCAGAGCATCCTGCTCAGCCCCGACGCCGCCTACATCGACGCCGTGCAGCGCGAGATCGACCGGCTGCTGCCGGACATGCCGCGCGCGCAGATCATCGCTGCCAGCCTGACGGGCCGCGGCGCGCTGATCCACACCCGCGACATGGAGGAGGCCTGCGCCATCAGCAACCGCATCGCCCCCGAGCACCTGGAGGTGAGCAGCCGCGAGCCGCACAGGTGGGAGCCGCTGCTGCGCCACGCCGGCGCGATCTTCCTGGGCGCCTTCACCAGCGAATCGCTGGGCGACTACTGCGCCGGCCCCAACCACGTGCTGCCCACCAGCGGCACCGCGCGCTTCTCCTCGCCCCTGGGCGTGTACGACTTCCAGAAGCGCAGCAGCCTGATCGAGGTGAGCGAGCAGGGCGCGCAGGCGCTGGGCCCGATCGCCGCCGAACTGGCCTACGGCGAAGGCCTGCAGGCGCATGCGCGGGCGGCCGAGATGCGCCTGGCGCGCAGCGGCGAGGAGCGGCCCGCCTCCTAGGTGCGCGCCAAGCGCGGCGGCGACCCGATCACGACGAAAGGGAGAAAGACCATGACATCGCTTGAGCAACTGCTTCGGTCCGGCCCGGGCCGCCTCGCGGGCTGGCTGGCCGTGGCGCTGGCCGTGCTCGCGGCCGGCTGCAGCACGCAGCCCCGCGAGGCGCCGCCGGCCGCCGCGTCGGCCCGCGCGGCCGAGGCCGCTCCCGCGCCCGCCGCGGCGCGGCTCGGCACGCAATGGGGCGAGGGCCGCGAGTCGCGCGTGCGCAGCGTGGAAGCGCGCCGGCTGAATCCGGAACGCCCGGACGACGTGCTCACCGTCGGCTATGCCGGCGCATCCGGCGTGCGGGCCGCGGTGGGGCGCGATCCGCAGCGCCAGCTCAACGTGCCGCTGGCGCAGGGCGACGTCGAATGGTCGATCCGCGACGAGAACGACCGCCCGCTGCCGCTGCAGCAGGCGCGCGGCGGCGGCACGCTGCAGGTCGCGGGCACGGAGGGTGCGCGCTACGTGCTGGTGCTGCGCAACCTGAGCGACCGCAGCTACGAAGTCGTCGCCACCGTCGACGGGCTGGACGTGCTCAGCGGCCAGCCCGGCAGCCTGAGCCGCGCCGGCTACGTGCTCCAGCCGCAGGGGCTGCTGCGCATCGAGGGTTTCCGCAAGAGCCGGGACGAGGTCGCCGCCTTCCGCTTCGCCGCGCCGGGCCGCGCCTACGCGGCCAACACGCCGGCCGGCGATGCGCGCAACATCGGCGTCATCGGCACCGCGCTGTTCGAGCTGGAGGTGCCGGGGCAGCGGCCCCCGCCGCGCATCGGCGCGGGCAGGTCGCGCGCCTTCCCGGCGGACGAGCCGTCGTCCTTCGCGCCGCCGCCGCGCTACGGGCCGTCCCGATGACATGGCTGCGCCGCGTGCCCTGCATCGTGCTCGCGCTCGGCGCCGCTGCGGCCGCGCAGGCCATGAGCATCCGTGAGATGCGCACCCTGGAGGCCAGCGAGAAGGACGGCAGCGCCTATGCGAGCTACTACCTCGTCGGCGTGCTCGAAGGGCTGCGCGAGGCATCCGATGCAGCGCAGCGGGCGGGCGG
Source organism: Xenophilus azovorans DSM 13620 (assembly GCF_000745855.1). Lineage (GTDB taxonomy): Bacteria > Pseudomonadota > Gammaproteobacteria > Burkholderiales > Burkholderiaceae_C > Xenophilus > Xenophilus azovorans. Next base: position 55,813 of record NZ_JQKD01000023.1, on the reverse strand, counting down.
CAGGCCGCTCTTCTGCGTCAATGGCCGCCGGCTCGAGCCCGCCATGGCCCGCTCCCTCTACCAGGGCGAACTCGCCCGCCACGCCGACCAGTACGAAGCCGATATGCCCGTGCAGCTGGTGATGTCCGCCGCGCTGCAGAACGCCTACCGCTGCGCCCCCTGAACCCGAACCGACATGCCGTCCTCTTCCTCGACCGACCTCACCGTCCGCGCCCTGGCGCGCCTGCGCCCCGACGTGCGCGACATGCACGCCTATGCCGTGCAGGACGCGCGCGGGCTGCTCAAGCTGGACGCGATGGAGAACCCCTACCGCCTGCCGCCCGAGCTGCAGCAGGCGCTGGGCGAGCGCCTGGGCGCGCTGGCGCTGAACCGCTACCCCGGCGAGCGCGGCGAGGACCTGAAGCGCGCGCTGGCCGCCCACGCCGGCGTGCCCGAGGGCCACGCGCTCATGCTGGGCAACGGCTCCGACGAGCTGATCTCGCTGATCGCCATGGCCTGCGACCTGCCGGGCGCCGGCATCCTGGCGCCGCTGCCGGGCTTCGTCATGTACGCCATCAGCGCGCAGCTGCAGGGCCTGGAGTTCACCGGCGTGCCGCTGACCGCCGACTTCGCGCTCGACGAGGCCGCCATGCTCGCCGCCATCGAGCGCGAGCGCCCGGTCATCCTCTACCTGGCCTATCCCAACAACCCCACCGCCAACCTGTGGGACACGGCCGTGGTGCAGCGCCTGATCGACGCCCAGGGCGCGCACGGCGGCCTGGTGGTGGTCGACGAGGCCTACCAGCCCTTCGCCGGCCGCACCTGGCTCGACGCCATCCGCCGCGAACCGGCGCGGCACGGCCACGTGCTGCTGATGCGCACGCTCAGCAAGTTCGGCCTGGCCGGCGTGCGGCTGGGCTACCTGATCGGCCCGCAGGCACTGGTGGCCGAACTCGACAAGGTCCGCCCGCCCTACAACATCAGCGTGCTGAACTGCGAATGCGCGCTCTTCGCGCTGGAGCACGCCGACGTGTTCGTGCAGCAGGCCGAGGCCATCCGGCGCGACCGCGCGGTGTTGGTCGAGGCGCTCGGCCGGCTGCCGGGCGTGAGGGTCTGGCCCAGCGACGCCAACATGGTGCTGCTGCGCGTCGCCGACGCCGACAAGACCTTCGCCGGCATGAAGGCACACGGGGTGCTGGTGAAGAACGTTTCTAGAATGCACCCGTTGCTGGCGAACTGCCTGCGCCTGACCGTCGGCACGGCCGACGAGAACGCGCGCATGCTCGCCGCGCTGGAAGCCTCCTTATGAATACCCCCACGGCCCCCGACGCCATCGTCGCCGCCAGCGGCAACGCTCCCGCGCGCGTGGCGGAAGTCACCCGCGACACCGCCGAGACGAAGATCCGCGTGCGCGTCGATCTCGACGGCACCGGCCGCGCGACGCTCGCCACCGGCATCGGCTTCTTCGACCACATGCTGGACCAGATCGCCCGCCACGGCCTGATCGACCTGGACGTCGAGTGCCAGGGCGACCTGCACATCGACGGCCACCACACGGTGGAGGACGTGGGCATCACGCTCGGCCAGGCGGTGGCGAAGGCGGTGGGCGACAAGAAGGGCATCCGCCGCTACGGCCATGCCTACGTGCCGCTGGACGAGGCGCTGTCGCGCGTGGTGATCGATTTTTCCGGCCGCCCCGGCCTGCACATGGACGTGCCCTTCACCAGCGGCATGATCGGTGGCTTCGACACCCAACTGGCCTTCGAATTCTTCCAGGGCTTCGCCAACCACGCGCTGGTCACGCTGCATATCGACAATCTCAAGGGCGTGAACGCGCACCACCAGTGCGAGACGGTGTTCAAGGCCTTCGCCCGCGCCGTGCGCGCCGCGCTGGAGCGGGACCCGCGCTCGGCCGGCGTCATCCCCTCGACCAAGGGCACGCTGTAGCCCTTCCCGACAGATCCCACCCTTTCAGTCCGCCATGACGAATTCCGTCGCCGTCGTCGACTACGGCATGGGCAACCTCTGGTCCGTCTCGCAGGCCGTGCGCCATGCGGCCGACCAGGCCGGGGTCGAGGTGCTCGTCACCGCCGACCCCGACGTGGTGCGCCGCGCCACGCGCGTGGTGCTGCCGGGGCAGGGCGCCATGCCCGACTGCATGCGCGAGCTGCGCGAGTCGGGCCTGCTCGAATCGGTGCTGGAGGCGGCCGCCTCCAAGCCGCTGTTCGGCGTGTGCGTGGGCATGCAGATGCTGCTCTCGCGCAGCGAGGAGGGCCCTTCCGAGGGGCTGGGCCTGATCCCCGGCGAGGTCCTGCGCTTCCGGCTCGAGGGCCAGCGCCAGCCCGACGGCAGCCTCTACAAGGTGCCCCAGATGGGCTGGAACCAGGTGATGCAGGCCCGCCCGCACGCGCTGTGGGCCGGCGTGCCCGACGGCACGCACTTCTATTTCGTCCACAGCTTCTATGCCCGGCCCCGCGACTGCGCCCACAGCGTGGGAGAGGCCGAGTACGGCGCGCGCTTTACCGCTGCCGTGGCCCGCGATAACATTTTTGCGACCCAGTTCCACCCCGAGAAGAGTGCGGACCACGGGTTGCAGCTGTACCGCAACTTCCTCCACTGGAATCCCTGAAGCCGACCCTTCTCCGAGTGCCCGGCGCGTCGGGCCTTCCCGCCGCGCGCCAGATGCCTGGCTGACAGGCCCGCCTGCCTTCTTTCTTTCTCCGCGCCGTTTCTTCCACCTGCCGCACCTCGCGACACCATGCTTCTCATTCCCGCGATCGACCTCAAGGATGGCCACTGCGTTCGCCTCAAGCAGGGCGACATGGACCAATCGACCGTGTTCAGCGAAGACCCGGCCGCCATGGCCCTGCAATGGGTCGAGGCCGGCGCGCGCCGGCTGCACCTGGTGGACCTGAACGGCGCCTTCGCCGGCAAGCCGCAGAACCATGCGGCCATCAAGTCCATCCTGCGCGCCGTGGGCGACGAGATCCCCGTGCAGCTCGGCGGCGGCATCCGCGACCTGGACACCATCGAGCGCTACATCGACGACGGCCTGCGCTACGTGATCATCGGCACCGCGGCGGTGAAGAACCCCGGCTTCCTCAAGGACGCCTGCAGCGCCTTCGGCGGCCACATCATCGTCGGCCTCGACGCCAAGGACGGCAAGGTCGCCACCGACGGCTGGAGCAAGCTCACCGGCCACGAGGTGGTCGACCTGGGCAAGAAGTTCGAGGACTACGGCGTCGAGTCCATCATCTACACCGACATCGGCCGCGACGGCATGCTCTCGGGCATCAACATCGACGCCACCGTCAAGCTCGCGCAGTCCCTCACCATCCCCGTCATCGCCTCGGGCGGGCTGTCCAACATCGCCGACATCGAGAAGCTGTGCGCGGTGGAGGGCGAGGGCGTCGAGGGCGTGATCTGCGGGCGTGCCATCTACTCGGGCGACCTCGACTTCGCCGCCGCGCAGGCGCGCGCGGACGAACTGGCCGGCGCCTGAGGCCGCCTGCCCCGCGCTTGCCGAGCCGCATGAGCCCCCGCCCGGCCGCTCCGAAGGGGGCTCGCACCGCAGCACGAAGTGCGAAGGTTATCCAATGAGCATCGAACGCGTCGAGTTCAACGGCCAGCCGGCGCTGCGCCAGACCCTGCCCGAAGGCGACTGCGTGATGGTCGCCCTGCATGGAGGCCACGTGCTGTCCTGGCGCACGGCCGACGGCATCGAGCGCCTGTACCTGAGCCCGCGGGCGCTGTTCGACGGGCACGGCGCCATCCGCGGCGGCGTGCCGGTATGTTTTCCGCAGTTCAACCAGCGCGGGCCGCTGCCCAAGCACGGCTTCGCGCGCAACCTGCCGTGGCAGGCGAAAGAAGGCGACGTGCTGGCGTTGACGCTGCATGACGGGCCGGCGACGCAGGCCTTCTGGCCCGAGCGCTTCGCGCTGCGGCTGCAGGTCGGGCTCGCGCCCGGCCGGCTGCGCCTGACGCTGGAAGCGCACAACACCGGCGACACGCCCTGGTCCTTCACCGCGGCGCTGCACACCTACCTGCGGGTGGACGACGCGGCCGCGGCCAGCCTCGAAGGCCTGCAGGGCGCCGCCCGCTGGGATGCGGTGCGCGACCGGCGCTTCTCCGAGCCGGCTCCGGCCCTGCGCTTCGGCGAGGAATTCGACAGCGTCTATGCGGCCCCGGCCCGGCCGCTGCACCTGGCCGGCGGCGGCACGCGCCTGGCGATCACGCAGAGCGCGACCTGCACCGAGACGGTGGTGTGGAATCCCGGCCCCGAGCTCGGCGCCCGCCTGGCCGACCTGCCCGACGACGGCTGGCGCCACATGCTGTGCGTGGAGGCGGCCTGCATCGACGCGCCCGTCGTGCTGGCGCCCGGCGCCCGCTGGACGGCGTGGCAGGAACTCGCCGCGCTCTCTTGACTACTTCTTCCCTCTGTTTCATCCGACCGCCATGCTGGCCAAACGCATCATCCCCTGCCTCGACGTCACCGGCGGCCGCGTCGTCAAGGGCGTCAACTTCGTGGAACTGCGCGACGCGGGCGACCCGGTCGAGATCGCGGCGCGCTACAACGCGCAGGGCGCCGACGAACTGACCTTCCTGGACATCACCGCCACCAGCGACGAGCGCGACCTGATCCTGCACCTGATCGAGGCGGTGGCCTCGCAGGTGTTCATTCCGCTCACGGTGGGCGGCGGGGTGCGCACGGTGGACGACGTGCGCCGCCTGCTCAACGCCGGGGCCGACAAGACCAGCTTCAATTCCGCCGCCATCGCCAACCCCCAGGTCATCCAGGACGCCTCGGACAAGTACGGCGCGCAGTGCATCGTCGTCGCCATCGACGCCAAGCGCCGCACCCCCGAGGAGGAGGCCGTGCGCGGCCCGGGCTGGGACGTCTACAGCCACGGCGGGCGCCGCAACACCGGCCTGGACGCCGTGCAGTGGGCGGTGGAGATGGCGCGCCGCGGCGCCGGCGAGATCCTGCTGACCAGCATGGACCGCGACGGCACGAAGAGCGGCTTCGACCTCGCGCTCACCCGCGCCGTGGCCGACGCGGTGAGCGTGCCGGTGATCGCCTCCGGCGGCGTCGGCAGCCTCGACCATCTGGCCGACGGCGTCCAGCAGGGCGGCGCCGATGCGGTGCTGGCCGCCAGCATCTTCCACTACGGCGAGCACACCGTGGGCGAGGCCAAAGCCCGCATGGCCGAGCGCGGCATCCCCGTCCGGCTGTAACAAGTCGCAGCCGCATGCTCGCGCCCGCACCGCGTGCGGCGATGCATGCACTTTTGTATTTACTTCCTGATTTCGTCCAGAAAATTAAACTGGAAGTAGTACAAATAACCTGTAAGTAGTACAGTTGCCCCCTGGCCGAGGAGCGATCTTCGGCTTCACACAGCCTCCATTGGCCGATCGGAAGGGCCTCGGCGGCCGTCCGTGCTATCGCGCGGGCGCCCGATGGCTGTGTAATATTTGAACCTTCTTATTACTGGATAACTTATCCAGGTGTAACGGCTCAGGGGAACGTCCATGCTGTTCGCGTCCGTCAACGACGGGACCAAAGCACCCATTCTGGCCGCCGGCAGCATGAATGCCATGCTGGGGCTGGCGTTGCGCGTCGGCGACGTCATGATCTTCGGCGCGGCGGGCGTCCTGGCATTCGCGCTGCGCTTCGGCCATGTGTCGGTGGAAGCCGACTACGCGCAGGTGATCAGCCACGGCGTGCTGCTGGCCATGATCGTGCTCAACGGCGGCTCGGTGTACCGCAGCTGGCGCGGGCACAGCGTCGCCAGCGAGGCCATGCAGCTGGCCGCCATGTGGATGATCATCTTCTGCCTGCTGGCGGTGTACGTGCTGGCGTTCAAGGTGGGGCACGACCTGTCGCGCCTGTGGTGGTTCGGGTGGTTCGTGCTGGGCCTGGGCGGCGCGGTGGTCTTCCGCGCGGTGGTCCGCGGGGCGGCCAACTGGGTGCGGGCGCAGGGCATGGACGCGCGTTCGGCCGTCGTGGTCGGCGCCAATCCGGACGCGCAGCGGCTGGTCGACGTGCTCCGGCGCAACAAGTGGGCCGGCATCGAGGTGTGCGGCTGGTTCGCGACCGATGCGGACCGCAGCCAGTTGACCGGCGCACCGATGCTCGGGTCGCTGGAGCGCCTGGGCGAGTACGTGGAGTCGCACCAGATCGCTCAGGTCTGGCTGGCGATGCCGCTGCAGGAGCAGGCGCAGATCGCGGCGGCCGTCAGCCAGTTGCGGCACTGCACGGCCGACATCCGGCTGGTGCCCGATCTCTTCGGCATCCACCTGCTGAACCACTCGGTCGAGGAGGTGGCGGGCCTGCCGGTGATCACGCTGCAGCAGACGCCGCTGCAGGGCGTCTCGCGCATCGTCAAGGCGGTCGAGGACCGGCTGCTGGCCTTCCTGATCCTGCTGCTCATCTCGCCGCTGATGCTGCTGATCGCCGTCGCCGTCAAGCTCAGCTCGCCCGGGCCGGTGTTCTACCGGCAGGAGCGCGTGAGCTGGAACAACCAGCGCTTCCAGATGCTCAAGTTCCGCTCCATGCCGGTCGATGCGGAGCAGCGCAGCGGCGCCGTGTGGGCCAAGGCGGGCGAGCAGCGCGCCACGCGGGTGGGTGCCTTCCTGCGCAAGACCAGCCTGGACGAGCTGCCGCAGTTCATCAATGTGCTGATGGGCGACATGTCCATCGTCGGGCCGCGTCCCGAGCGGCCGGTGTTCGTCGAGAAGTTCAAGAACGAGATCCCGGCCTACATGAAGAAGCACATGGTCAAGGCCGGCATCACCGGATGGGCCCAGATCAACGGCTGGCGCGGCTCGACCGACCTGGCCAAGCGCATCGAGTGCGACATCTTCTACATCCAGAACTGGTCGCTGGGCTTCGATCTCTGGATCATCTTCCTGACCCTGTTCAAAGGGTTCGTCCACAAGAATGCGTACTAGCGCCGCCCTGCTCCGGTATGCCGACGACGACCACGGCGGCGGCGCCGTGCAGACGGCTGCCGCGGCGAACCGGCGGATGCGGGTGGCGCTGGTCCACTACTGGCTGGTCGGCATGCGCGGCGGCGAGAAGGTGCTGGAGGTCCTGAGCGACCTGTATCCCGACGCCGACATCTTCACGCTGGTGTGCGACCCGGCGGCCATCTCGCCCCGGCTGCGGCGCCATCGCATCCACACCTCCTTCCTGCAGAAGATCGGCGGTGTGCGGCACTACCAGAAGATGCTGCCGCTGATGCCCTTCGCGCTGGAGTCGTTCGACCTGACGGGCTACGACCTGATCATCTCCAGCGAGGCCGGCCCGGCCAAGGGCATCGTGCCGGGGCCCGACGCCACGCACATCTGCTACTGCCACTCGCCCATGCGCTACATCTGGGACCTGTATCCCCAGTACCGCGCCGCCTCGGGCGCCGTGACGCGCACCATGATGTCGCTGGCGGCGCCGCTGCTGCGCCAGTGGGACGTGAGCACCGCGCACCGCGTGGACCACTTCATCGCCAACTCGGCCTACGTGGCGCGCCGCATCGAGAAGTACTACCGGCGCGATGCGCTGGTCGTCCATCCCCCCGTGGACCTGTCGCGCTTCGCAGCGCCGGCCTCGGCGGCGCCGGGCGAGTACTACCTGTGCGCGGGGCAGATCACGCCCTACAAGAAGATCGAGATCGCGGTGGAGGCCTGCACGCGCCTGGGCCGGCGGCTGCGGGTCATCGGCTCCGGCGCCAACGCGGCGCTGAAGCGGCTGGCCGGACCCACGGTGGAATTCCTCGGGCCGGTGACGGACGAGGAGATGGTGCGCAGCTTCGCCGGCTGCAGGGCGCTGCTGTTCCCCGGCGTGGAGGACTTCGGCATCGTCCCGCTGGAGGTCATGGCCAGCGGTCGGCCGGTGATCGCCTATGCGCGCGGCGGCGCCCTCGAAACGGTGGTGGACGGCCGCACGGGGCTGCTCTTCCATGAGCAGACGACCGAGTCGATGGTCGACGCCATCCGGCGCTTCGAGGCGGCCGAGCCGTCCTTCGACGCCCAGGCGCTCCGGACGCACGCCCGTTCGTTCGACACGGCCGTCTTCCGGGCGCGGATGGCCGAGCTGATCGGCCGGCTGAGCACCCGGCCTGATCCTGCACCGGCCAGGGAGGCGTCGGCATGGACCTGATCCCGATCGCCGTCTTCTGGTGCCTGGCCGCCTGGGCCTTCGTGGGGCGCAGCCACCGGCTCGTGTACCTGTTCTTCGGGGCGATGTCCTTCGGCTCCTTCGCCGTGGTGCCCCCTGCCTTGCTGGCCGGCCTCACGCTCACGCCGGCCCCGATCGTGGCCGTGCTGCTGATCGTCCGGCACTTCATCGGCAAGGACGAACTCGCCTACGCCCTCGGGATGGCGACACGCCCCAGCCGCCTGGCGTGGCTCTTCCTGTTCTGGGCTTTCGCCTGCATCACCACGCTGTTCATGCCCCGCCTGTTCGCCGGCGAGGTGGTCGTGGTGCCGCTGCGCCAGGACGACATCGGTGCCGGCCCGCTGGCGCCGTCGCTGCAGAACCTGTCGCAGCTGCTCTACCTCAGCATCTCGGTGGCGATGGTGTTCGTCTTCACGAGGATGCTGCGCACCACCGCCATGCGCCGCCACGTGCTGGCGGCGCTGTGCCTCGGCGCGGCCATGGCCGTGTTCACCGGCCTGCTGGACTTCGGGACGCTGTTCCTGCCGCTGGAGGGCCTGCTGGAGCCGTTCCGCACCGCCACCTACGCGCTGCTCACCAGCATCGAGGTGGTGGACGGCAAGCGCGTCGTGGGCCTGATGCCGGAGGCGTCCACCTTCGGCTACCTGACGCTGAGCTTCCTGGTGGCGCTGTACTTCCTGCGCCGCGCCATGCCGGCCGGCCTGCTGCGCGACCGCATCGTGCCCGTGCTGCTGGTGATGCTGGTGCTGCTGCTGTGGCTGTCGACGTCGTCGGCGGCCTACCTGGGCTTCGGCGTGTTCGCCTGCGCAGCGGTCGCGGAGTGGGGATGGCGCGCGGTCGGGGCGCGCCGCAACCCCTACCTGCACCGCGGGCTGCTGCGCGAATTCATGATCGGCCTGGGCGTGCTGACCACCCTGCTGCTGCTGGTGGTGGCGTTCCCGCAACTGCTCGCGCCCGTAACGGAGCGCATCGACACCTGGGTCCTGCAGAAGGCGGCCAGCAGCTCCTTCGAGGAGCGCAACATGTGGACGCAGGTGGCGTGGGACGCGGTGGCGGCCACCTACGGCCTGGGCGTGGGCCTCGGGGGAACGCGCGCCTCCAACCTGCTCGTGGCCCTGGCCAGCAACGCGGGGGTGCTCGCCACGCTGTGCTACCTCGCCTTCGTGGTCCAGTGCCTCGCGTTGCGGCGGGCCGCGCCGTTCGACGTGCAGGGCCAGGCGCTGCTGGTGGGCATCCGCTGGGCCTATGCGGCCCCCTTCGTGTCCAGCCTGGTGATCGGGACGTCGCCGGATTTCGGCCTCTTCAACGCGTTCCTCTACGGCTTCGCGATGGCGGCCACCAGTGCTGCATCCTCCTTCCGGGCCCAGGTCAGCGCAGCATCGTCGCCGTTCTCCGCTGCGCGCAACGCACATGGCGCCTGACCAGAAGGACCTGGCCCGTCGCGTCGCGGCGGCGGGCGCATGGACGGTGGGCGCGCGGCTGTCGGCCAAGCTGATCGACCTGGCCATGCTGTTCTGCCTGGCCCGCTTCCTCGGGCCGGCGGACTTCGGCCTGGTCGCGATGGCGATGGCCGTCGTCTTCGTGGTCGAGGCGCTGCTGGATCTGCCGACTTCGGTGGCGCTGCTGCGCGGGCCGAGCGTCACGCGCGCGATGCTGAACACGGCGTTCACGCTGGGCCTGCTGCGCGGCTTCGCCATCGGCGTGCTGCTGCTGGCGCTGGCCTGGCCGCTCGCGTGGTTCAACAACGAGCCGCGGCTGGCGGTGCTGCTGTCCGTGCTGGCGCTGGCGCCGGCCGCGCGGGGGATGAGCAGCCCGCGCATGGTGGAGTACGCGCGTGCATTCAATTTCCAGCCCGACGCGGTGGTGGAACTGTCCGGCAAGGTGCTCGCCTTCGTCGTCTCCGTCGCGCTGGCGGCCGCGACGGGCAGCTACTGGGCCATCGCTGCCGCCACGATCTGCTCGCCCGTGCTCGGCACGCTGGCGTCGTACGTGGTCGCGCCGTTCCGGCCCCGCCTGAGCCTGTCCGAGTGGCATCGCTTCTCGAACTTCCTCGGCTGGAACTTCGTGGCCCAGTTCTGTTCGGCGCTGAACTGGCAGATCGACCGGCTGCTGCTGTCGCGCCTGACGCCCATCGCGGCGTTCGGCCAGTACTCGATCGCCAAGCAGATCTCGGAGATACCCATCCAGGCGCTGGCGGTGCCGCTGCTGCGTCCGGCGATGACGGCGCTCGCCTCCGCCGGTCCCACTGCCGGCGCGCGCTATGTGCAGCTTTCGCGCGCCATGCTGGTGGTCATGGTGCCCGCGATGACGGTGCCGGTGCTATGGCCCGAGGCGCTGATCCGGGTGGCGCTGGGCCCCAACTGGCTCTCGGCGGCGCAATGGCTGCAGTGGATCAGCGCCGCGTCGCTGCTCGGCATGCCGGCGCTGCTCATGGGCGCGCTGACGCAGATGCTGGACCGCACCCACTGGCTGGCGCGGCGCACCGTGATCGACCTGCTGATCCGGGTGCCGCTGGTGTGGTGGGGCGCTGCGCACCACGGCATTCCGGGGGTCATCGCCGCCAGTGCCGTGAGTTCCCTGGCGACCACCGCGGTGTCGTTCCTCATCGTCCGCCACCTGTCCGGCGCCAGCGTGCGCGCGCAACTGGGCATGCTGCGCATCCCCTTCATCGCCGTGCTGCCGGCCGGCGCGCTCCTGTGGGCCACGCAGCCCGCCGTCTCGGGCGCTGCCAACGTGTTCGGCCTGGTCGCCCTCGGCCTGCCGATCTTCCTGCTTTATCTGCTGGTCTACGGCCTGTGCGTGTGGATCGTCTGGCGATGGACGGGACGGCCCGCCGGGTTCGAGCAGCATGCCTTCGAGACCGCTGCCGCCTGGCTCGCGCGGTACCGGCGCCACCGCGCCGCGCCGGGCGAATCGCCCGCGGCCAGCGGACCGGGGCGCTGAGGCGCCGCCGCCAACCTTTTCACCACAACACCACCGCCTGCTTTTCTGCCCCATGACCGAGTTAGTGATCAACGGCAAGTTTCTCCAGCGATCGGCCAGCCGCTCGGGCGTCCATCGCGTCGCCTACGAGCTGGTCCTGGCCCTGGACGCCGTGCTGGCCCGCGACGCGGCACTGGCGCGGGCCCATCCGTGCCGCCTGCTGGTGCCGGGAGACTGGCTCCCGGACATCGCCTTCTCCCACATCCGCATGCACAGCGTCGGCCGGAGGAGCGCCGCACTCAAGGGCATCCCCTGGGAGCAACTGGTGCTGCCGTGGCAGGCGCGGGGCGCGACGCTGCTGAACTTCTGCAACCTCGGGCCGGTGCTGCACCGCGATGCGTTCACGATGATCCATGACGCGCAGGTCCACAGTTCGCCGGCGTCGTACTCGCGCGGCTTCCGTGCGTGGTACCGGCTGGTGCAGCCGCGGCTGGGCCGGCGCAACCGGGGGATCCTCACCGTCTCGCAGTATTCCCGCGCCCAACTCGACCAGTACGGCGTGGCCGATGCGGCGCGCAGCCTGGTGGTCCACAACGGCTGCGATCACGTCCTGCGGCTGGTGCCCGACGAGGACGCGGCGCGCGCCTTCGGCCTGGCCGACGGCCGCTTCGTCGTCGCGCTGGCGAACACCCAGGTGCACAAGAACATCGGCCTGCTGCTGAAGGCCTTCCGGTCCGGCCGGCTGGGCGACATGACCCTGGCGCTGTTCGGGGCGGCGACGCGCGAGGACTTCGAGCGCCAGGGGCACGAGGTTCCGCCGAACGTGAGGTTCCTGGGCCGCATCAGCGACGAGCAGCTCGCCGGCCTGCTGCGCAGGGCCGCGGCGCTGGCCTTCCCCTCGCTGACCGAAGGCTTCGGCCTGCCACCGCTGGAGGCGATGGCGCTCGGCTGCCCCGTCATCGCGGCGCCCTGCGGTGCGCTGCCCGAGGTGTGCGCCAAGGCGGCGCTGTGGGCCGATCCGCACGACGCCCAGGCGTGGGAGGCGCAGATCCTGCGGCTGCGCGACGACCCGGCCCTGGCCGGATCGCTGCGGGAGCGGGGTGCGCGCCGCGCCGCGCTCTTCACCTGGGAGCGGGCGGCACGCCGGCTGCTCGAGATCGCCGCGGCGCAGCCCTCGTGGTCCGCTGCCGCGCGGGGTCCGTCGGTGCTCGGCGCCAGCCGCGCGCTCGGCAAACCGAACGCCGGACCCTAGCCGGCGTCTCGCCGGCCCATCCTCGCCCCCCGTTTCAATGACCCTGGAGCGGCGTGCCCCCTGTGGGGACGACCGCTCCCGCCATCGCTTTCCTGTTCCCCATGTGCCTGAAGATTGCCGTTGCCATCGCGACCGCGGGTCGCCCCAAGATCAGCGCCGACACCGTGGGCCATCTCCGGCGCCAGTTGCGCCAGCCCGACGAACTGCTGATCTGCCCCGCGCGCTCCGGCGACTTCGACGCCGCGTGCCTGCAGGACTTCCCGGCCCCCGCACGGATCGTGTCCGGGCCGGTCGGCTCGTCGGCGCAGCGCAACGCGCTGCTCGATGCCACCGATGCGGACATCGTGGTCTTCTTCGATGACGACTTCCTTCCCGCCGACGACTACCTGGCCGAGGCCGAGCGCCTGTTCCTGTGCCATCCGGGGATCGTCGTGGCGACGGGCAAGGTGCTGGCCGACGGCATCCTGGGGCCGGGCATCGAATTCGACGAGGGGGCCCGGCTCCTCGCGCAATCGCCGCCCGGGACGGAGCCGGGACGCATCTCGCCCACCTACAACGGCTATGGATGCAACATGGCCGTGCGGATGGCGCCCGCGCACGCGCACCGCATCCGGTTCGACGAGCGCCTGCCGCTGTACGCCTGGCTGGAGGACGTGGACTTCTCGCGCCAGCTCGCACTGCATGGCGACGTCGTCTGCGCCACGCGCCTGCGGGGTGTGCACCTGGGCACCAAGCGCGCGGGCCGCACCTCGGGCCGGCGCCTGGGCTACTCGCAGGTCGCCAACCCGCTGTACCTGGCCCGCAAGGGCACCATGGCCTGGGGCAAGGCCCTGGCCCACGTCGGCAGGAACCTGCTCGCCAACGTCTTGCGCAGCCCGGTGCCCGAGCCCTGGGTGGACCGCAGGGGCCGGCTCGCCGGCAACGCCATGGCGCTGCTGGACACGCTGAAGGGAAGCGCCGTGCCCGAACGGGTGCTGCACCTGCCCTGAACCCCGCCGCCGGCACGCCCGCGCCGCGCCCCGTAGACTCGCGGCCCATGCGAGTCCTGGGCATCGAATCCTCCTGCGACGAAACCGGCGTGGCGCTGGTCGAGGCGCGCGGCGCCGGCGTGCCGCGCCTGCTGGCGCATGCGCTACACAGCCAGATCGACATGCACCAGGCCTACGGCGGCGTGGTGCCGGAGCTGGCCAGCCGCGACCACATCCGGCGCGTGCTCCCGCTCACGCGGGCGGTGCTGGCCGAGGCGGGCGTCGAACGCGACGCCATCGACGTGGTGGCCTACACGCGCGGCCCCGGCCTGGCCGGCGCGCTGCTGGTGGGCGCCGGCGTGGCCTGTGCGCTGGGCGCGGCGCTGGGGCGGCCGGTGCTGGGCGTGCACCACCTCGAAGGGCATCTGCTCTCGCCCTTCCTCGGCGCCGATCCGCCAGAGTTCCCCTTCGTCGCCCTGCTGGTCTCGGGCGGCCATACGCAGTTGATGCGCGTCGAGGGCGTGGGGCGCTACGAGATCCTCGGCGAGACCATCGACGACGCGGCCGGCGAGGCCTTCGACAAGAGCGCCAAGCTCATGGGGCTGCCGTACCCCGGCGGGCCGTGGCTGTCGAAGCTGGCCGAGGGCGGCGACCCGGAGGCCTTCCGCCTGCCGCGCCCGCTGCTGCACAGCGGCGACCTGGACTTCTCCTTCGCCGGCCTGAAGACCGCGGTGCTGACGCAGGCCAAGAAGCTGGGCGATGCGCTGGCATCGCGCAAGGCCGACCTCGCTGCCGCCACGCAGGCCGCCATCGTCGAGGTGCTGCTGCGCAAATCGCTTGCCGCGCTGGACCAGACCGGCATGAAGCGCCTGGTGGTCGCCGGCGGCGTCGGCGCCAACCGGCTGCTGCGCGCGCAGCTCGACGCCGCCTGCCGGCGCCGCGGCGTGCGCGTTCACTATCCGGAGCTGGCCCTGTGCACCGACAACGGCGCCATGATCGCCATGGCCGCCGCGATGCGCCTGGAGGCCGGGCTGGAAGCGCCGACCACGCGCTATGCCTTCGACGTCAGGCCGCGATGGCCCTTGGACGCGCTGCCGGTGTCCTGAACGCCGGCGCGGACGGCGACCGCGAGGGCAGCGGCAGCACCTCCAGCATGCGCCGCCACAGGCGCGACCACTGCGGCCAGTCGTGGCCGCCCTCGGTGGTGAAGACGCGGTCCTCGGGCAGCACCTCGGCCAGCAGCGCATGGTTGGCGGCGAAGCGGTCCGCCAGGCCGAAGCCCAGGTACAGCGGCGGCAATTCCTTGGTCGGCATCTCGTCGGCGTACTGCTGCAGCCAGGGCCACAGGCGCCGGTCCACTTCCTCGTCGGGCAGCGGGCCGTCGGGCGCCTTCCAGGCGCGCAGGCCGCCGGCCTTGCGGATCTCGGCCGCCAGCGGACGCCGGCCCAGGTAGGGCGCCAGCGCCACGATGCCCTGCACCGAGCCCGGCTGCGCCAACTGGTGGATCAGCGCGCCGAAGCCGCCGATGGAAATGCCCACCAGCCAGATCGAGCGGTAGCCCAGCGCGCGCGCCGGATCGAGCACATCCTGCTGCAGGTGGGTGGTGAAAGTCTGGTCGTAGTAGTAGGAGACGTTGGCGTCCACCAGCATCACGTCGGCCGCGACGTCGCGCTCCGTCATGGCGCTGATGAAGCCTTCGCGCTCGAACTCATCCGGCGCGAGGAAGGCGCCCGGCAGAAAGATCAGCAGCACATCGGAGCGCGTTCCGTCGCTCCGGGTGGTTTTCAGGTGTGTTTCCATGTGTTTCCCGACTAGGACGATTGCTTTTGCTCGGGGCGCCCGGAAACACCGCTTCCGAACACCGTACGTGCTTCTCTGGAGCGTTAACCGCATCCAAAGGCGTAAATATTTCACACGGATTTTGTGTTCAGGAAACAGAAGTGCAGGAAACAGCGTGTTACGGAATCTGAAGAAAAAAGTTGTCCCGCCGAGGCCTTGCAGCCCGGGCGGGACGAGGAGGGAAGAGGCCGGAGACGCGCCGGCGCGCGAGCTTTACCGGACCGAAACCGTCACGGCCTTGCTGGCCGGCGCGAGCTTGCCCAGGCGCAGGGTCAGCACGCCGTTTTCCAGGCGGGCTTCGGTGGCCGAGGCATCGATGTCCTGCGGCAGTTCGTAGGCGGCCTTGAACTGGCGCGCGGCCTCGGCGCGCGTCTCGATGCGCACCACGGCGCCTTCCACCGAGACGTTCAGGTCTTCGCGGCCGATGCCGGGCAGGTCGAGCCGCAGCGTCCAGTGGGTGTCGTCCTGCTGGACGTCCAGCGAACGGTGGTAGCCGGCGAAGGCATCGTTGACGAAGCGCTCGAAGCCGCGGTCGAAGGTACGCGGGGCGGACACGAAGGAACGGCTGCGAAGAGCGGGGGCGAAGAACATGATGCGGATCTCCTTGCGATGGGCGGGACAGGATCGGTGCGTCCCTTACACTGCGCGGCCCTTCATCCAGCGAGCGCCGCATGGCACCCATCTGGGCGCGCGGCGCAGCCTTTCAAGGCAATGAACCTCCGCTTTATTTCGCGCCGTTCCCTCTTGAAAAACGGCGCTGCGGCGCTAGGCGCGTCGACGTTCGCCCTGGGCTCCCACGCGCAGTCCCGCCCGAACGGCAACCCCATCCGCATCGCCCTGGTCGAGAGCCTGAGCGGCCCCTTCGCCAACACCGGCGAAGCCGTCCACCGCAACCTGCTGTGGGCGGTGGAGCGCGTCAATCAGCGCGGCGGCGTTCCGATGGCCGGCGGCGCCCGGCCGCTGCTGCTCACCCGCTACGACAGCAAGGGCCAGAACGAGGAGGCGCTGTCGGCGCTGCGCTCGGCCATCGACGACGGCGTGCTGGCGGTGCTGCAGGGCAACTCGTCGGCCACCGCAGCGGCGCTACTCGACGGCGTGGACAAGCACAACGAGCGCGATGCGCGCCGCCAGGT
This sequence comes from Xenophilus azovorans DSM 13620, assembly GCF_000745855.1. Lineage (GTDB taxonomy): Bacteria > Pseudomonadota > Gammaproteobacteria > Burkholderiales > Burkholderiaceae_C > Xenophilus > Xenophilus azovorans. The sequence continues at coordinate 39,547 of NZ_JQKD01000023.1, read as the reverse complement.
GCTGTTCCTCAACTACTCGGCGGTGGATCCGATGCTCACCAACGAGCGCTGCAGCTTCTGGCACTTCCGCTTCGACGCCCATGCCGACATGCGCGTGGCGGCGCTGATGGACGTGCTCAAGGACGACCGCGGCGTGCAGCGCGCCTACCTGATCGGGCAGGACTACAGCTTCGGCCAGGCCGTGCTGCGTGAAAGCCGCAAGGAGATCGCCCGCCTGCGGCCCGACGTGCAGATCGTCGGCGAGGAACTGCACCCGCTCGGCCGGGTGAAGGACTTCGCGCCCTACGCGGTGAAGATCAAGGCCAGCGGCGCGCAGGCGGTGGTCACCGGCAACTGGGGCAACGACCTGACGCTGCTGGTCAAGGCGGCGCGCGAGGTCGGCTTCGACGGCAAGTTCTACACCTTCTACGGCAACGCCCTGGGCGCGCCCGCCGCGCTGGGCGATGCCGGCGTCGGCAAGGTGATCGCGGTGGCCGACTGGCTGCCCAACGTGCAAACGCCCGAGTCGGCGGCCTTCTACCGCGCCTTCCGCCAGCGCTTCCCCAGCCCGGCGGAGGACTACGTGCACATGCGCATGCAGTTGATGATCGAGGCGCTGGCCCAGTCGCTGGAGCGCGCCGGTGCGGCCGAGGCGCGGCCGGTGGCTGCCGCGATGGAGCATGCCCGCGTGAGCCTGGCCGGCCGCAGCGGCTGGATGCGCGCGGAAGACCACCAGTTCCAGCAGCCGCTGGTGGTGGGCATGATGGAACGCCAGGGCGCGCCGGGCGTGGCCTTCGACGTCGAGGGCTCGGGCTACGGCTTCCGCGTCGTGAAGGAGATCGCAGCGGAACAGGCGCAGATGCCCACCACCTGCCGCATGGTGCGGCCGGGCTGACGATTCATCACATCTTTTTTCTTCCACCCATGCGCCACGCCGTCGAACAGCTCGAAGCCTCCAGGATCCGCGAAGTCGCCAACGCCGGCCTCGGCCGCGATGACGTGCTGGCCTTCTGGTTCGGCGAGAGCGACGAGGTCACGCCCGAGCCGATCCGCCGCGCCGCCGTGGAATCCATCGAGCGCGGCGAGACCTTCTACGCCCACAACCTGGGCCTGCCCGAGTTGCGCGAGGCCATCGCGGACTACCTTTCGGGGCTGCACCCGCAGGTCGGCGCCGAGCGCATCGCCGTCACCTCCGGCGGCGTCAGCGCGCTGATGCTGGCGGTGCAACTGCTGGTGGATGCGGGCGACGAGGTGGTGGCCGTCACGCCCGTGTGGCCCAACCTCACGGCGCAGCCGGCCATCCTGGGCGCCGCGGTGCGCACCGTGCCGCTGCGGGCGGAGCAGGGCGCCTGGTCGCTCGACTTGGACGCGCTGCGCGCCGCGGTGACGCAGCGCACGCGCCTGCTGATCCTCAACGCGCCCAACAACCCGACCGGCTGGACGCTCGCGCGCGAGGAACAGCAGGCCATCCTCGACCACTGCCGCGCCACCGGCACCTGGATCCTGGCCGACGAGGTGTACGAGCGCCTGTACTTCGAGCCGACGCCGAAGGCCTGCGCGCCGAGCTTCCTCGACATCGCCACGCCGCAGGACCGGCTGGTGGTCGCGCACAGCTTCTCCAAGAGCTTCCTGATGACCGGCTGGCGGCTGGGCTGGCTGGTGCTGCCACCGCACTGCGTCGACGCCATGGGCAAGCTGATCGAGTTCAACACCTCCTGCACCAGCGTGTTCACCCAGCGCGCCGGGCTGGCGGCCCTGGCGCACGCGTCCGAGATCACGCCCCGGGTCGTCGCCCACCTGAAGGCCTGCCGCGACACCCTGCTGCCCCTGCTGGCCGAGGTGCCCGGCGTGCGCGTGCAGCCGCCGCGCGGCGGCATGTACGCCTTCTTCCAGCTGGACGGTTTTCCCGATTCGCTCGACGTCGCCAAGCGCCTGGTGACCGAAGCCGGCCTGGGCCTGGCGCCCGGCAACGCCTTCGCGCCGGAGGCGCAGGGCTGGTTGCGCTGGTGCTTCGCCTCGAAGGAGCCCCGGCGGCTGGCAGAAGGCGTGCGGCGGCTGCGCCACTGGCTGGACGGGCAACCCGGCATATAATCCCCGGGCTCTGCTTTTCGCAGACACGCACGGCGCGTTCAGTTCCAGCGCGCGCCGCAAGTCAAACATCTTTGGAACGGGAAATTTCACATGATCGCATCCGACAAGAAGGCGGAAATCGTCAAGGACAACGCCCGCGCGGCCAACGACACCGGCAGCCCGGAAGTCCAGGTCGCCATCCTGACCGCCCGCATCAACGAACTCACCCCGCACTTCAAGACGCACGCCAAGGACCACCACGGCCGCCGCGGCCTGCTGCGCATGGTGAGCCGCCGCCGCAAGCTGCTGGACTACCTGAAGGCCAAGGACGCCGACCGCTACACGGCGCTGATCGCCAAGCTGGGCCTGCGCAAGTAAGCCGAATTCCATTGCAAGAACGCCTGAGTTAGCCTGCTAGCTCAGGCGTTTTTCACTTCGGAGCCCGCGAGACGGATCGAAGCTGTGTCATTCCAAGGGCGCCCGTGACGGGCTCCGCTGGAATGGCATCGTGTTCCGGATTGCGCTCCAACGCCCGCGGGCCCTGCGCGGCCTGCTATTCATCAAGGAGCAAACATGAGCCTCTTCAACAAAGTCACCAAGACCTTCCAGTGGGGCGGCAGGACCGTCGTCATGGAAACCGGCGAGATCGCCCGCCAGGCCACCGGCGCCGTGCTGGTGGACATCGAGGGCACCGTGGTGCTGGCCACGGTGGTTGCGTCCAAGTCGGCCAAGCCCGGCCAGGACTTCTTCCCGCTGACGGTGGACTACATCGAGAAGACCTACGCCGCCGGCAAGATCCCCGGCAGCTTCTTCAAGCGCGAGGCCAAGCCGAGCGAGCTGGAGACGCTGACCGCGCGCCTGATCGACCGCCCGATCCGCCCGCTGTTCCCGGAAGGCTTCCTCAACGAGGTGCACGTGGTCATCCACACCGTCTCGCTGAATCCGGAAGTCGACGCCGACATCGCCGCCATGATCGCCGTCAGCGCCGCGCTGTCGATCTCGGGCATCCCGTTCAACGGCCCCATCGGCGCCGCCCGCGTGGGCTACATCAACGGCGAGTACGTGCTGAACCCGGCCCGCTCCGCCCGTGCCGAGTCGCAGATGGACCTGGTCGTCGCCGGTACCGAGGCCGCCGTGCTGATGGTCGAGTCCGAGGCGCTGCAGCTGCCCGAGGAAGTGATGCTCGGCGCCGTGGTCTTCGGCCACGAGCAGGGCAGGATCGCCATCGAGGCCATCCATGAGCTGACCCGCGATGCCGGCAAGCCGCTGTGGACCGAGAACGGCACCTGGGTGCCCGCCGCCAAGGACGAGGACTTCATCGCCAAGGTGAACGCCGTCGCCGAACCCAAGCTGCGCGCCGCCTACCAGATCCGCAGCAAGCAGGCCCGCACCCAGGCCCTGCGCGAGGCCGGCGCCGCCGTGGCGCAGGAACTGGCGGCCCAGGGCGTCGAGGTCGACCAGGCCAAGCTGGGCGACCTGCTGTTCGAGGCCGAGGCGCGCATCGTGCGCAGCCAGATCCTGGACGGCGAGCCGCGCATCGACGGCCGCGACACCCGCACCGTGCGCCCGATCGAGATCCGCACCTCGGTGCTGCCGCGCACCCACGGCTCGGCGCTGTTCACCCGCGGCGAGACGCAGGCGCTGGTGGTCACGACCCTGGGCACCGAGCGCGACGCGCAGCGCATCGACGCGCTGGCCGGCGAGTTCGAGGACCGCTTCCTGTTCCACTACAACATGCCTCCCTTCGCCACCGGCGAAGTCGGCCGCATGGGCTCGACCAAGCGCCGCGAGGTCGGCCACGGCCGCCTGGCCAAGCGCGCCCTGGTGGCCTGCCTGCCGAGCAAGGACGAGTTCCCCTACACCATCCGCGTGGTCAGCGAGATCACCGAGTCCAACGGCTCCTCGTCGATGGCCTCCGTGTGCGGCGGCTGCCTGTCGCTGATGGACGCCGGCGTGCCGATGAAGGCGCACGTGGCCGGCATCGCCATGGGCCTGATCAAGGACGGCAACAAGTTCGCCGTGCTGACCGACATCCTGGGTGACGAGGACCACCTGGGCGACATGGACTTCAAGGTGGCCGGCACCACCAACGGCATCACCGCCCTGCAGATGGACATCAAGATCCAGGGCATCACCAAGGAGATCATGCAGGTCGCCCTGGCACAGGCCAAGGAAGCGCGCATGCACATCCTGGGCAAGATGCAGGAGGCGATGGGCGAGGCGAAGACCGAGATCTCCAGCTTCGCTCCCAAGCTCTTCACCATGAAGATCAACCCCGAGAAGATCCGCGACGTGATCGGCAAGGGCGGCGCCACCATCCGCGCGCTGACCGAGGAGACCGGCACGCAGATCAACATCGAGGAAGACGGCACCATCACCATCGCCTCGAACGACAGCGCCAAGGCCGACGAGGCCAAACGCCGCATCGAGGAGATCACTGCCGAGGTGGAGGTGGGCAAGGTCTACGAAGGCCCGGTCACCAAGATCCTGGACTTCGGCGCTCTGATCAACCTGCTGCCCGGCAAGGACGGCCTGCTGCACATCAGCCAGATCGCCCACGAGCGCGTCGAGAAGGTCACCGACTACCTGTCGGAAGGCCAGATCGTGAAGGTCAAGGTGCTCGAGACCGACGACAAGGGCCGCGTCAAGCTGTCGATGAAGGCGCTGGCCGAGCGCCCGGCCGGCATGCCCGAGTACGGCGACCGCCCGCCGCGCGAGGACCGCGAAGGCCGCGGCGAGCGCCGCGAACGGGGCGAGCGTGGTGACCGCGGCGACCGTGGCGATCGTGGCGATCGCCCGCCGCGCGAGGAGCGCCAGCCGCGTGTGGCGGAGCCGCAGCCGGCGGATGCCGACGCGCAGCAGCAACAGCAGCAGGCTGGCGAGGCCGGCGGCGAGCAGCAGGGTTGAACCCGGCCGGCTCCGCGTCCCGGCGGGACGCGGGCGGCCATCCATCAGGCGGAAAAGACCATGAAAGCCATTGAAATCGCTTCCTATGGTGCGCCGGAGGTGCTGCGCCTGGCCGAGCGTCCCGATCCGGCGCCCGGCGCGGGCGAACTGCTCATCCGCGTGCGTGCCAGCGGAGTCAACCGGCCCGACGTGCTGCAGCGTACCGGCAACTACCCGGTGCCGCCCGGCGCCTCCGACCTGCCGGGCCTGGAGGTGGCGGGCGAGATCGTCGCAGGCGACGAGCAGGCCCTGGCCGAGGCGGGCCTGCGCGTGGGCGACCGCGTCTGCGCGCTGGTGGCCGGCGGCGGCTACGCCGAGCTGTGCGTGGCGCCGGTGGCGCAATGCCTGCCGGTGCCGCAGGGCCTGAGCGACGTCGAGGCCGCCTCGCTGCCCGAGACCTTCTTCACCGTCTGGAGCAACGTCTTCGACCGGGGCCGCCTGCAGCGCGGCGAGGTCCTGCTCGTGCAGGGTGGCACCAGCGGCATCGGCGTCACCGCCATCCAGCTGGGCAAGGCCTTCGGCGCGACCGTGATCGCCACCGCCGGCAGCGAAGAGAAATGTGCCGCCTGCCTGAAGCTGGGCGCCGACCATGCGGTCAACTACCGCACGGCCGACTTCGCCGAGGAGGCCAGGCGCCGCACCGAAGGGCGCGGCGTGGACGTGATCCTGGACATGGTGGCCGGCGACTACGTCAAGCGCGAGGTCGAGTGCCTGGCCGAGGACGGCCGGCTGGTCATCATCGCGGTGCAGGGCGGCACGCGCGCCGAGTTCAACGCGGGCCTGGTGCTGCGCCGGCGCCTCGCGATCACCGGCTCGACGCTGCGTCCGCGCCCCATCGCCTTCAAGGGCGGCATCGCCCGCTCGCTGCGCGAGCACGTGTGGCCGCTGCTGGCGGCCGGCACGGTGCGGCCGGTGATCCATTCGACGCTGCCGGCCGCGCAGGCGGCCGACGCGCACCGGCTCATGGAATCCAACCAGCACATCGGCAAGATCGTGCTGACCTGGTGACGGACAGACCCGAGATGACCTCTCCCAAGAAGAAACTCATTGCCGGCAACTGGAAGATGAACGGCAGCCTCGCGGCGAACGAGGCGCTGGTGCAGGCGCTGCGCGCCGGCGTGGGCCAGTCCGGCTGCGACGTGGCCGTGTGCGTGCCGTCGCCCTACCTGGCGCAGGTGCAGTCGCTGGTGGCGGGCTCGCCGATCGCGCTCGGCGCGCAGGACGTCTCGGCGCATGCGCAGGGCGCCTACACCGGCGAGCAGTCGGCGGCGATGCTCAAGGACTTCGGCGTGCGCTACGCGATCGTTGGCCATTCCGAGCGGCGCCAGTACCACGGCGAGTCCGACGACGCCGTCGCGGCCAAGGCCGGCGCGGCGCTGGGCGCCGGCATCACGCCCATCGTGTGCGTGGGCGAGACGCTGGCCGAGCGCGAGGCGGGCCACACCGCGGAGGTGGTGCGCCGCCAGCTCGCGGCCGTCATCCACGCCAACGGCCACTGCATCACCGAGATCGTGGTCGCCTACGAGCCGGTGTGGGCCATCGGCACCGGCAAGACCGCCACCCCCGAGGAAGCCCAGGCGGTGCACGCCGTGCTGCGCGCGCAACTGCACCACGCCGCGGGCGACGGCGCGGCGCGCATCCGCATCCTGTACGGCGGCAGCATGAACGCGGCCAATGCGGCGAGCCTGCTCGCCCAGCCCGACGTGGACGGCGGCCTGATCGGCGGCGCCTCGCTGAAGGCGCCGGATTTCCTGCAGATCATCGCGGCGGCCGCCTGAAGGCGCGCCCCGCTCTAGGAGTTGAACGAATGAACGTCATGCTGAACATTCTGGTGGCCGTCCAGATGCTGTCCGCGATCGCGATGGTCGGCCTCATCCTCATCCAGCACGGCAAGGGCGCCGACATGGGCGCCGCCTTCGGCAGCGGCAGCGCCGGCAGCCTGTTCGGCGCCAGCGGCAGCGCGAACTTCCTCTCGCGCACCACCGCGGCGCTGGCCGTCGTGTTCTTCGTGTGCACGCTGCTGCTGGCCTACCTCAGCCACGGCCGCCCGACCGGCGGCGACAGCCTGCTGGAGCGCGCGCCGGTCACGGCGCCTGCGCCGGCCGCCCCGGCACCGGCCTCGCAGATCCCCTCGGGCACGCCCGCCACGCCGGCGCCCGAGGCCCCGGCGTCGAACCCGGCGCAGATCCCGGGCAAGTGAAGCGTCGCCGGCGTGCATGCCGGCGCACTCCATACCCTGATTCACATCGGATTTCAGGGTAAACTACAAGGCTGCCTGGAAAGCCAACAACTTCTTCACGAGAAGTTCCTCATGCCATCCAGGCAGCGCGTAATTAGCCGTCGTGGTGGAATTGGTAGACACGCTATCTTGAGGGGGTAGTGGCGAAAGCTGTGCGAGTTCGAGTCTCGCCGACGGCACCAATCTGCAGCCGAGGGAGGCCCGCCTGGCGCCTTGCCGCGGCTGCAAGCGGTCAAAGCTCCCGATGAACCTCGATTCCTACCTGCCCGTCCTGCTGTTCATCCTGGTCGGTATCGCGATAGGGATCCTGCCCCAGGTCCTGGGCTTCATCCTGGGCCCCAACCGGCCCGACGCGGCCAAGAACTCCCCCTACGAGTGCGGTTTCGAGGCCTTCGAGAACGCCCGCATGCAGTTCGATGTCCGCTACTACCTGGTGGCCATCCTCTTCATCCTCTTCGACCTGGAAATCGCCTTCCTCTTCCCGTGGGCCGTGGCCTTCAAGGACGTGGGGCCGCTGGGCTTCTGGGCCGCCGTGGTGTTCCTGGCCATCCTGGTGGTCGGCTTTGCCTACGAGTGGAAGAAGGGCGCCCTGGACTGGGAATGACGTTGCTCGGGCTCAAACCGACAGGAAGGTGTGGCCATGGCCATTGAAGGTGTGTTCAAGGAAGGCTTCATCACCACGTCCTACGACGCGGTGGTGAACTGGGCGAAGACGGGCTCGCTGTGGCCCATGACGTTCGGCCTCGCCTGTTGCGCGGTCGAGATGATGCACGCCGCCGCGGCGCGCTACGACATCGGCCGCTTCGGCGCCGAGGTGTTCCGCGCCAGCCCGCGCCAGTCCGATCTGATGATCGTGGCCGGCACGCTGTGCAACAAGATGGCGCCGGCGCTTCGCAAGGTCTACGACCAGATGGCCGAGCCGCGCTGGGTGCTCTCGATGGGCTCCTGCGCCAACGGCGGCGGCTACTACCACTACAGCTACTCCGTCGTGCGCGGCTGCGACCGCATCGTGCCGGTGGATGTGTACGTGCCCGGCTGCCCGCCCACGGCCGAGGCGCTGATCTACGGGATCATCCAGCTGCAGCAGAAGGTGCGCCGCACCCACAGCATCGCGCGGGCCTGAGCGGGCGCTTCGGAAGAACATCCATGACATCGTTTGCCGTCGAACCGCAAGCCATCCAGGATGCCGTCGTGGCGGCCCTGGGCGACAAGATCAAGTCCATCGACATCGCGCTGGGCGAGGTGACCGTGGTGCTGCACCACGCCCACTACCTCGAGGCCATGCGCATCCTGCGCGACGAGCCCACCTGCAGGTTCGAGCAGCTGATCGACCTGTGCGGCATGGACTACCACAGCTGGCGCGACGAGGTGTGGGAAGGCCCGCGCTTCGCGGCCGTCTCGCACCTGCTGTCGGTGAGCCTCAATCAGCGCCTGCGCGTGCGCGTGTTCTGCCCCGACGACGACCTGCCGGTGCTGGCCTCGGTCAACGACCTGTGGGCCGGGGCCAACTGGTTCGAGCGCGAGGCCTTCGACCTGTACGGCATCGTGTTCGAGGGGCACCCCGACCTGCGCCGCATCCTGACCGACTACGGCTTCATCGGCCATCCGTTCCGCAAGGATTTCCCGCTCTCGGGCCACGTCGAGATGCGCTACGACGAATCGCTGCAGCGGGTGATCTACCAGCCGGTGACCATCGAGCCGCGCGAGGTCACGCCGCGCGTGATCCGCGAGGACAACTACGGAGGCCTGCACTGAGGCGCGCCGCGCGACCTTCGTGACCGAACATGGCTGAAATCAAGAACTACACGCTCAACTTCGGGCCCCAGCACCCGGCCGCGCATGGCGTGCTGCGCCTGGTGCTCGAACTCGACGGCGAGGTCGTGCAGCGCGCCGACCCGCACATCGGCCTGCTGCACCGCGCCACCGAGAAGCTGGCCGAGCACAAGACCTTCATCCAGTCGCTGCCGTACATGGACCGTCTCGACTACGTGTCGATGATGTGCAACGAGCATGCGTACTGCCTGGCCATCGAGAAGCTGCTGGGCCTGGAAGTGCCGATCCGCGCGCAGTACATCCGCGTCATGTTCGCGGAGATCACGCGGCTGCTGAACCACCTGATGTGGCTGGGCTCGCACGGCAACGACTGCGGCAGCTCGACCATCCTGATCTACGCCTTCCGCGAGCGCGAGGACCTGTTCGACGCCTACGAGGCCGTCTCGGGCGCGCGCATGCACGCGGCCTACTTCCGTCCGGGCGGCGTCTACCGCGACCTGCCGGACAGCATGCCGCAGTACAAGCACAGCAAGATCAAGAACGCCAAGGCGCTCGCTCGCATGAACGAGAACCGCCAGGGTTCGCTGCTGGACTTCCTGGAGGACTTCACGAAGCGCTTCGAGGTCTACCTGGGCGAATACCACACGCTCCTGACCGACAACCGCATCTGGAAGCAGCGCACGGTGGGCATCGGCGTGATGACGCCCGAGCGCGCGCTCAACCTGGGCCTCACCGGTCCCATGCTGCGCGGCTCCGGCATCGCCTGGGACCTGCGCAAGAAGCAGCCCTACGACGTCTACGACCAGGTCGACTTCGACATCCCGGTGGGCAAGACGGGCGACTGCTACGACCGCTACCTGGTGCGCATGGAGGAGATGGCGCAGTCCAACCGCATCATCCAGCAGTGCGTGAAGTGGCTCAAGGCCAACCCCGGCCCGGTGATCACCGACAACCACAAGGTCGCGGCACCGAGGCGCGAGGCCATGAAGGCCAACATGGAAGAGCTGATCCACCACTTCAAGCTCTTCACCGAGGGCTTCCGCGTGCCCGAGGGCGAGGCGTATGCCGCCGTCGAGCACCCGAAGGGCGAGTTCGGCATCTACCTGGTGAGCGACGGCGCCAACAAGCCCTACCGCCTGAAGATCCGTCCGCCGGGCTTCGTGCACCTGGCCGCGCTCGACGAGATGGCGCGCGGCCACATGCTGGCCGACACCGTCGCCATCATCGGCACGCTGGACATCGTTTTCGGAGAGATCGACCGATGAGCGACTCCCTCAACACCCCGCCGGTGGCGCCCGCGGCGCTGCCGCAGGAGGTGCTCGACCGCTTCGCGCGCGAGACCGCCAAGTACCCCGACAACGACGCCGGCCGCCAGTCGGCCGTGATGGCCTGCCTGGCCATCGTGCAGCAGGTGCATGGCTGGATCAGCGACGAGAACGAGGCCGCCGTGGCGGCCTTCCTGGGCATGCCGCACATCGCCGTGCGCGAGGTGACGACCTTCTACAACATGTACAACCAGCAGCCGGTGGGCAGGTACAAGCTCAACGTCTGCACCAACCTGCCGTGCCAGCTGCGCGACGGCGTGCGCGCCCTGGTGCACCTGGAGAAGAAGCTGGGCATCAAGATGGGCGAGACCACGCCCGACGGCCTGTTCACGCTGCAGCAGAGCGAGTGCCTGGGCGCCTGTGCCGATTCGCCGGTGATGCTGGTCAACGACCGCACCATGTGCAGCTTCATGAGCGACGAGAAGCTCGACCAGCTGGTGGATGGCCTGCGCGCCGCCGGCGCGGAAGGGGAGAAGCGCTGATGACCCCCGACCAAGTCCTCTCGCAGTTTGCCGCCACCGGCGTGCAGACCTGCTTCCACGGCCGCCACGTCACGCCCCAGATCTATGCCGGGCTGGACGGCACCAACTGGTCGATCAAGGACTACGAGGCGCGCGGCGGCTACCAGGCGCTGCGCAAGATCCTCACCGAGGGACTGACGCCCGACCAGGTGATCGCCGAGGTCAAGGCCTCCGGCCTGCGCGGCCGCGGCGGCGCGGGCTTCCCCACCGGCCTGAAGTGGAGCTTCATGCCGCGCCAGTTCCCGGGCCAGAAGTACCTGGTGTGCAACTCCGACGAGGGCGAGCCGGGCACCTGCAAGGACCGCGACATCCTCATGTACAACCCGCACATCGTCATCGAGGGCATGGCGATCGCGGCGTTCGCCATGGGCATCAGCGTCGGCTACAACTACATCCACGGCGAGATCTTCGAGGTGTACGAGCGCTTCGAGGCGGCCCTGGAAGAGGCGAGGGTGGCGGGCTACCTGGGCGACAACATCCTGGGCAGCGGCTACAGCTTCCAGCTGCATGCGCACCATGGCTTCGGTGCCTACATCTGCGGCGAGGAAACCGCGCTGCTCGAGTCGCTGGAAGGCAAGAAGGGCCAGCCGCGCTTCAAGCCGCCGTTCCCGGCCAGCTTCGGCCTGTACGGCAAGCCGACCACCATCAACAACACCGAGACCTTCGCGGCGGTGCCCTGGATCATCCGCAACGGCGGCCAGGCCTACCTGGAGTGCGGCAAGCCGAACAACGGCGGCACCAAGATCTTCTCGGTCAGCGGCGACGTGGAGCAGCCGGGCAACTACGAGATCCCGCTCGGCACGCCTTTTTCCAAGCTGCTGGAGCTGGCGGGCGGCGTGCGCAAGGGGCGCCAGCTCAAGGCGGTGATCCCGGGCGGCTCGTCCGCGCCGGTGCTGCCGGCGGCCATCATGATGGAGTGCACGATGGACTACGACGCCATCGCCAAGGCCGGCTCGATGCTGGGCTCGGGCGCCGTCATCGTGATGGACGACTCGCGCAGCATGGTCGAGTCGCTCAAGCGGCTGTCGTACTTCTACATGCACGAGTCCTGTGGCCAGTGCACCCCCTGCCGCGAGGGCACGGGCTGGCTGTGGCGCCTGGTGGACCGCATCCACGCGGGCCAGGGCCGGCCCAGCGACATGGAGCTGCTGGATTCGGTGGCCAACAACATCATGGGGCGCACCATCTGCGCGCTGGGCGACGCGGCGGCCATGCCGGTGCGCGCCATGATCAAGCACTTCCGCCACGAGTTCGAGGCGCTGATCCCGGCGCAAAGCGCCACCGGCGCGGCGGCCAAGGCCTGATCGGGACGAGACATGGTTGAAATCGAGATCGACGGCAAGAAGGTCGAAGTCGCCGAAGGCAGCATGGTCATGCATGCGGCCGACAAGGCAGGCACCTACATCCCGCACTTCTGCTATCACAAGAAGCTCTCCATCGCCGCCAACTGCCGCATGTGCCTGGTGGACGTGGAGAAGGCGCCCAAGCCGATGCCGGCCTGCGCCACGCCCGTCACGCAGGGCATGATCGTGCGCACCCATTCCGACAAGGCCGTCAAGGCGCAGAAGTCGGTGATGGAGTTCCTGCTGATCAACCACCCGCTGGACTGCCCCATCTGCGACCAGGGCGGCGAGTGCCAGCTGCAGGACCTGGCCGTCGGCTACGGCGCCTCCGCCTCGCGCTACGAGGAAGAAAAGCGCGTCGTCTTCCACAAGGACGTCGGGCCTCTGATCTCCATGGAGGAGATGAGCCGCTGCATCCACTGCACCCGCTGCGTGCGCTTCGGCCAGGAAGTGGCCGGCATCATGGAGCTGGGCATGGTCAACCGGGGCGAGCACTCCGAGATCACCACCGTGGTGGGCGACACCGTCGACTCGGAGCTGTCGGGCAACATGATCGACATCTGCCCGGTCGGCGCGCTCACCAGCAAGCCCTTCCGCTACAGCGCCCGCACCTGGGAGCTGTCGCGCCGCAAGTCGGTCAGCCCGCACGACTCGGCCGGTGCCAACCTGATCGTCCAGGTCAAGAGCAACCAGGTGATGCGCGTCGTTCCGCTGGAGAACGAGGACGTCAACGAGTGCTGGATCGCCGACCGCGACCGCTTCTCGTACGAGGCGCTGAACGGCGACGAGCGCCTGACGCAGCCGATGATCAAGCAGGGCGGCCAGTGGCAGGCCGTGGACTGGCAGACCGCGCTGGAGTACGTGGCCAGCGGCTTCAAGCAGATCCAGGCCGAGCACGGCGCCTCGTCCATCGGGGCGCTGGTCAGCCCGCACAGCACGCTGGAGGAACTGGCCCTGGCCGGCGCCCTGGTGCGCGGCCTGGGCAGCGAGAACATCGACCACCGGCTGCGCCGTGCCGAGTTCGGCGCCGCCCCGGGCGTGCGCTGGCTGGGCACCTCCATCGCCTCGCTGTCGGACCTGCAGCGCATGCTGGTGATCGGCTCCAACCTGCGCAAGGACCATCCCCTGTTCGCGCAGCGCATCCGCCAGTCGGTGCGCAAGGGCGCGCAGGTGAGCGCCGTCGTGTCCGGCCGCGAGCTGCACTCGCCCGAAGCCTGGGCCATGCCGCTGGCGCATGTGCGCACGGCCGGCTTCGAGGCCTGGGAAGACGAACTGGCCGTGCTGGCGTCGGCCATCGCCGCGGAGAAAGGCATCGCGGCGCCGCAGGCCCGTGAAGCCACCGACGGCGCCCGCGCCATGGCGAAGTCGCTGCTGGGCGGCGAACGCAAGGCCGTGCTGCTGGGCAACGCCGCCGCGCACCATGCCCGCGCGCCGCAACTGCTGGCCTGGGCGCAATGGATCGGCGAACAGACCGGTGCCAGCGTCGGCTACCTCACCGAGGCCGCCAACACCGTGGGCGCGCAGTGGGTCGGCGCCGAGCCGCGCGAGGGCGGCCTGAACGCCGGCCAGATGCTCGCCGGCGGCCTGCAGGCCGTGCTGCTGCTGGGCACCGAGCCGGTGTTCGATTCCGCCGCCGGCCGCGCTGCCGCCGATGCGCTGGGCAAAGCCCAGATGGTCGTCTCGCTCAACGCCTTCAAGGCGAACCTGGAGTTCAGCGACGTGCTGCTGCCCATCGCACCGTTCAGCGAGACGCCCGGCACCTTCGTCAACGCCGAGGGCCGCATTCAGAGCTTCCATGCCGTCGTGCGCCCGCGCGGCGAGGCGCGCCCCGCCTGGAAGGTGCTGCGCGTGCTCGGCAACATGCTGGGCCTGGGCGGCTTCGACGACGAGACGGCGCAGGACGTGCTGGCCCGGGTGCGCGGCGCGCTGCCCGCCGACGCCACCCACCTGCCGGCCGAGCGCCTGAGCAACGCCGTGGAAGGCGTGGACCTGTCGACCCCGCCGGCGGCTGCCGGCACGGCGGCGCCCGCGGTGGCCTCGATCTACCAGCTCGACGGCCTGGTGCGCCGTGCGCCGTCGCTGCAACTGACGGCCGACGCCCGCCAGGCGCGCGACGCCGTGGCCGAGGAGGTGTCGGCATGATCGACGCGCTGTACAACGCCGGCCTCGGGCTGAGCGACGCCGCCTGGTGGACCGGCGCCGGCTGGCCGGTGGTCTGGTCCCTCATCAAGATCGTCGCGGTGCTGCTGCCCCTGCTGGGCGCAGTGGCCTACCTGACGCTGTGGGAGCGCAAGTTCCTCGGCTGGATCCAGGTGCGCCACGGCCCCAACCGGGTCGGCCCCTTCGGCCTGCTGCAGCCCATCGCCGATGCGCTGAAGCTGCTGACCAAGGAGCTGATCAACCCCACCGCCGCCAACAAGGGGCTGTTCCGGCTCGGGCCCATCATGGCCATCATGCCGGCGCTGGCCGCCTGGGTCGCCATCCCCTTCGGGCCGGAGGCGGTCATCGCCAACGTCAACGCCGGCCTGCTGCTGATCATGGCGATCACCTCGATCGAGGTGTACGGCGTGATCATCGCCGGCTGGGCCTCCAACTCGAAGTACGCCTTCCTGGGCGCGCTGCGCGCCTCGGCGCAGATGGTCAGCTACGAGATCGCCATGGGCTTCTGCTTCGTGGTCGTCATCATGGTCTCGGGCAGCCTGCAGCTGGGCGAGGTGGTCGCCGCGCAGGGCAGGGGCATGGGCGCGAACATGGGGCTGGACTTCCTCTCGTGGAACTGGCTGCCGCTCCTGCCCATCTTCCTGGTCTACCTGATCTCCGGCGTGGCCGAGACCAACCGCCACCCCTTCGACGTGGTGGAGGGCGAGGCCGAGATCGTGGCCGGCCACATGGTCGAGTACTCGGGCATGGGCTTCGCCATCTTCTTCCTGGCCGAGTACGCCAGCATGTGGCTGGTGTCCATCCTGGCCGCGCTCATGTTCCTGGGCGGCTGGCTGCCGCCGGTGGGCTTCCTGGACTTCATCCCCGGCTGGATCTGGCTGGGCCTGAAGACCTGCTTCGTGGTGTCGCTCTTCATCTGGATCCGCGGCACCTTCCCGCGCTTCCGCTACGACCAGATCATGCGTCTGGGCTGGAAGATCTTCATCCCGGTCACCCTGGTGTGGCTGCTGGTGGTCGGGGGCTGGATGCAGACGCCCTGGAACATCTGGAAATAAGGGAGAAAACCGTCATGACAGCAGTGGCTGCCCCCGCCGGCTTTTCGATCAAGGACTTCTTCAAGAGCTTCATGCTGGTGGAGCTCTTCAAGGGCATGGCGCTCACCGGCCGCTATGCATTGCGCCGCAAGGTCACCGTGCAGTTCCCGGAAGAGAAGACGCCGCTGTCGCCGCGCTTCCGCGGCCTGCACGCGCTGCGCCGCTACGAGAACGGCGAAGAGCGCTGCATCGCCTGCAAGCTGTGCGAGGCGGTGTGCCCGGCCGTGGCCATCACCATCGAGTCGGCCGTGCGCGACGACGGCTCGCGCCGCACCACGCGCTACGACATCGACCTGACCAAGTGCATCTTCTGCGGCTTCTGCGAGGAAAGCTGTCCGGTCGACTCGATCGTCGAGACCCACATCCTCGAATACCACGGCGAGAAGCGCGGCGACCTGTACTTCACCAAGGACATGCTGCTCGCGGTGGGCGACCGCTACGAGAAAGAGATCGCGGCCAGCAAGGCGGCCGACGCCCCCTATCGCTGATCCGCCGGCCCCGCACACGACAAGAACATCCCATGGCCCAGACCGGCTTCTTCTACCTCTTCTCGGCGGTGCTGCTGTTCGCGGCCTTCCGGGTCGTCACGGCACGCAACCCCGTGCACGCCGTGCTCTATCTCATGCTGGCTTTCTCGCAGGCGGCGGCCGTGTGGCTGCTGCTCAAGGCCGAGTTCCTCGCCATCGTGCTGGTGCTGGTGTACCTGGGCGCGGTGATGGTGCTGTTCCTGTTCGTGGTGATGATGCTGGACCTCAACGTCGACAGCCTGCGCCAGGGCTTCTGGAGGCACTTCCCGATGGCGGCGCTGGTCGGCACGGTGATCGCGCTGGAGATGGCCTGGGTGCTGATGGGCGGCTTCCGCGGCCAGGGCATCGTGCCCGATCCGGCCCTGCAGGCCGCGGCGGCGGGCGGCTCGAACAGCAAGGCGCTGGGCCTGCTGCTCTACAGCGAATACGTCTATCCGGTGCAGGTGGCGGCCGTGATCCTGGTGGTGGCGATGATCGCCGCCATCGCCCTGACCCTGCGCCGCCGCAAGGACAGCAAGTTCATCGACGTCAAGGACCAGGTGCGCGTGCGCGCCGAGGACCGCCTGGCGGTGGTCAAGGTGGACGTCACCCGTGCGGCGCCGCCGCCCGCGCCGGAGCAGCCGGCCGAAGCGGAGAAGAAAGCATGACCCTCACCCTCGGCCACTACCTGTCGCTCGGCGCGATCCTGTTCGCGCTGGCGGTGATCGGCATCTTCCTCAACCGCAAGAACCTGATCGTGCTGCTGATGTGCATCGAGCTGATGCTGCTGGCGGTCAACATGAACTTCGTCGCCTTCTCGCACTACCTGGGCGACATGCACGGCCAGATCTTCGTGTTCTTCATCCTCACCGTGGCCGCGGCCGAGTCGGCGATCGGCCTGGCGCTGCTCGTGCTGCTGTTCCGCAACAAGTCCAGCATCGACGTCGAGCAGCTCGACGAACTGAAGGGGTGAGCGCCCGATCATGAGTACCACCCTGTCCGCATCCACCCTGCTGGCCGTGCCGCTCGCCCCCCTGGCGGGCTCGGTGCTGGCCGGCATCTTCGGCACCAAGCTCGGCGGCAACCTGCTGGGCCGCAGGGCCTCGCACTCGCTGACCATCCTGGGCGTGTTCATCGCCTTCGTGATCTCGGCGATGACGCTCAGGAGCGTCGCCCTCGACGGCGCGCGCTTCAACGAGACGATCTACGAATGGATGGTCGTCGGCGGCCTGAAGATGGAAGTCGGCTTCCTGATCGACGGCCTCACCGCCATGATGATGTGCGTCGTGACCTTCGTGTCGCTGATGGTGCACATCTACACCATCGGCTACATGGAGGAGGACGAGGGCTACAACCGCTTCTTCGCGTACATCTCCCTCTTCACCTTCTCGATGCTCATGCTGGTCATGAGCAACAACCTGCTGCAGCTGTTCTTCGGCTGGGAGGCGGTGGGCCTGGTGTCCTACCTGCTGATCGGCTTCTGGTACAACAGGCCGACGGCCATCTTCGCCAACATGAAGGCCTTCCTGGTCAACCGGGTCGGCGACTTCGGCTTCATCCTCGGCATCGGCCTGATCGCCGCCTACGCCGGCACGCTGAACTACGGCGAGGTCTTCGCCAAGGCGGACGAACTCGGCGCCATCGGCTTCCCGGGCACCGACTGGCTGCTGATCACCGTCATCTGCATTTGCCTCTTCATCGGCGCCATGGGCAAGAGCGCGCAGTTCCCGCTGCACGTGTGGCTGCCCGACTCGATGGAAGGCCCGACGCCGATCTCCGCGCTGATCCACGCGGCGACGATGGTGACGGCCGGCATCTTCATGGTCAGCCGCATGTCGCCCCTGTTCGAGCTGTCGGACACGGCGCTGAATTTCATCCTCGTCATCGGCGCGATCACGGCGCTGTTCATGGGCTTCCTGGGCATCATCCAGAACGACATCAAGCGCGTGGTGGCCTATTCGACGCTCTCGCAGCTGGGCTACATGACGGTCGCGCTGGGCGCCTCGGCCTACTCGGTGGCGGTGTTCCACCTGATGACGCACGCCTTCTTCAAGGCGCTGCTGTTCCTGGGCGCGGGCTCGGTGATCATCGGCATGCACCACAACCAGGACATCCGCTGGATGGGCAACGTGCGCAAGTACATGCCCATCACCTGGATCACCTTCCTGCTGGCCTCTCTGGCGCTGATCGGCACGCCCTTCTTCTCGGGCTTCTACTCGAAGGACGCGATCATCGAGGCGGTGCACGCCAGCCACCTGCCGGCGGCCGGCTTCGCCTCCTTCGCGGTGCTGGCGGGCGTGTTCGTCACGGCCTTCTATTCGTTCCGGCTGTACTTCCTGGTCTTCCACGGCCAGGAGCGCTACGACCAGAACCCGGAGGCGCACCACGACGACCACCACGCGCACGACGACCACGGCCATCATGGCCAGGGCGACCACAAGCCGCACGAGTCGCCCTGGGTCGTGACGCTGCCGCTGGTGCTGCTCATGATCCCGTCGGTGATCATCGGCTTCTTCACGCTGATGCCGATGCTGTTCGGCGACTTCTTCAAGGACTCCATCGTCGTCGACCTGGCGCGCCACCCCGCCATGGGGGAACTGCGCGAGATGATCCACGGCCCCGTGGCGATGGCACTGCATTCCATCCACACGCTGCCGCTGTACCTGGCGCTGGCCGGCGTGGTGCTGTCCTGGTACATGTACATGGTCAACCCGGCGCTGCCGGCCGCGATCAAGCGCGCCTTCGGCCCGGTGTACCGCCTGCTCGAGAACAAGTACTACATGGACTGGTTCAACGAGAACGTGCTGGCCCGCGGCGCGCGCGCGCTGGGCACCGGCCTGTGGAAGGGCGGCGACCAGGCGCTGATCGACGGCGCCGTGGTCAACGGCTCGTGGAAGGTGGTGGGGCGGCTGGCCGGCGTGATCCGCTGGTTCCAGTCCGGCTACATCTACCACTACGCCCTCGCGATGCTGCTGGGCATCTTCATCCTGATGACGTACTTCGTCTGGTTCAAGCGTTGAACGGCGCCGCTGGAGAACAAGAAAAATGGGTTTGCTGAGCCTTGCCATCTGGCTGCCGATCGCCGTGGGCGTGGTGCTGCTGGCCTTCGGCCGCGACGCGTGGGCACGGGGCGTGCGCTGGATCGCCCTCGCGGGTTCGATCGTCAGCTTCCTGGTGACGCTGCCGGTCTGGACGCGCTTCGACAACGGCACCTCGGCCATGCAGTTCGTCGAGAAGAGCCCCTGGATCGAGCGCTTCAACGTCCACTACCACCTGGGCGTGGACGGGCTGTCGATGTGGTTCGTGCTGCTGACGGCCTTCATCACCGTGATCGTCGTGATCTCGGCCTGGGAGGTGATCACCGAGCGCGTGAACCAGTACATGGGCGCGTTCCTGATCCTCTCGGGCCTGATGATCGGCGTGTTCTGCGCGCTCGACGGCATGCTGTTCTACGTGTTCTTCGAGGCCACGCTGATCCCGATGTACCTGATCATCGGCATCTGGGGCGGCCCCAACAAGATCTACGCGGCCTTCAAGTTCTTCCTGTACACGCTGCTCGGCTCGCTGCTGATGCTGGTGGCGTTCATCTACCTGTACAACGCCGCGGGCGGCAGCTTCGACATCGCCGCCTGGCACAGGCTGCCGCTGGCGGGCACGGCGCAGACGCTGCTGTTCTTCGCCTTCTTCGCCGCCTTCGCGGTGAAGGTGCCGATGTGGCCGGTCCACACCTGGCTGCCGGACGTGCACGTGGAGGCGCCCACCGGCGGTTCGGCGGTGCTGGCGGCCATCATGCTGAAGCTCGGCGCCTACGGCTTCCTGCGCTTCTCGCTGCCCATCGTGCCCGACGCCTCGCGCGAATGGGCCTGGCTGATGATCGCGCTGTCGCTGATCGCGGTGATCTACGTGGGCCTGGTGGCGATCGTGCAGAAGGACATGAAGAAGCTGGTGGCCTACTCGTCGGTGGCGCACATGGGCTTCGTCACGCTGGGCTTCTTCATCTTCAACGACCTGGGCGTGGCCGGCGGCATCGTGCAGATGATCGCGCACGGCTTCGTCTCGGGCGCCATGTTCCTGTGCATCGGCGTGCTGTACGACCGCGTGCACTCGCGCCAGATCGCCGACTACGGCGGCGTGGTCAACACCATGCCCAAGTTCGCGGCCTTCGCGCTGCTGTTCGCCATGGCCAACTGCGGCCTGCCGGCCACCGCCGGCTTCGTCGGCGAGTGGATGGTGATCCTGGCCGCCGTCAAGGCCAACTTCTGGATCGGCCTGCTGGCCGCCGTCGCGCTGATCCTGGGCGCCGCCTACACCCTCTGGATGTACAAGCGCGTGTACCTCGGCGCACCGGGCAACAGGCACGTGGAGGAACTGACGGACATCAACGGCCGCGAATTCCTCATGCTCACGCTGCTGGCCCTGGCCGTGCTGTGGATGGGCCTGGATCCCAAGCCCTTCACCGACGTGATGGACGCCTCCGTGGCCGACCTGCTCAAGCACGTCGCGCAGTCCAAGCTGCCTTGATAGCCCGTGAACGCGCGTCGAAGAGAACAAGATGATTGACAAACTCAGCTGGATCGCGATCTACCCCGAGATCGTGCTGCTCGTGATGGCCTGCATCATCGCGCTGGCCGACCTGTCGGTGGTCAGCGCGCGCCGCACGGCGACCTACGTGCTCACGCTGCTGACGCTGGCCGTGGTGGCGGTGCTCGCCGGCATGCAGGCCGTCAATGCCCAGACGATCTACGGCTTCGGCGGCATGGTGGTCAGCGACCCGATGGGCAACTGGCTCAAGTGCTTCTCCTCGGTGGTGCTGATGGCGGCGCTGGTCTACGGCCGCCCCTACGCCGGCGACCGCGACATGCTGCGCGGCGGCGAACTGTTCACCCTGAGCATGCTGGCGCTGCTGGGCATGTTCGTGATGATCTCGGGCAGCAACTTCCTGCTGATCTACCTGGGCCTGGAACTGCTCACGCTCTCCAGCTACGCCCTGGTGGCGCTGCGGCGCGACCACGCGGTGGCCAGCGAGGCGGCGATGAAGTACTTCGTGCTCGGCGCCATGGCCAGCGGCTTCCTGCTGTACGGCCTGTCGATGATGTACGGCGCCACCGGCTCGCTGGACGTCAACGAGGTGTTCAAGGCCATCGCCAGCCGCCAGGTGAACCACCAGGTGCTGGTCTTCGGGCTGGTGTTCATCGTCGCCGGCCTGGCTTTCAAGCTGGGGGCGGTGCCCTTCCACATGTGGCTGCCCGACGTCTACCACGGCGCACCCACCGCGGTCACGCTGCTGATCGGCTCGGCGCCCGAGCTGGCGGCCTTCGCCATCCTCATCCGCCTGCTGGTGGAAGGCATGCTGCCGCTGGCCTTCGACTGGCAGCAGATGCTGGCGCTGCTGGCCATCGCCTCGCTGCTGGTGGGCAACCTGGCCGCCATCGCGCAGACCAACCTCAAGCGCATGCTGGCCTATTCGACCATCGCGCACACGGGCTTCATGCTGCTGGGCATGGTGGCGGGCGTGGTCAACGGCAACAGCTACAACGCCCAGTTCGCCTACAGCGCGTCGATGTTCTACATCGTGACCTACGTGATGACCACGCTGGTGAGCTTCGGCATCATCCTGCTGCTGGCGCGCGGCGGCTTCGAGAGCGACGAGATCGCCGACCTGGCCGGCCTGAACCAGCGCAGTCCGCTGTACGCCGCCGTGATGGCCATCGCGATGTTCTCGCTGGCGGGCATCCCGCCGATGGTGGGCTTCTACGCCAAGCTTGTCGTGCTGCAGGCGCTGGTGGCCACCGGCCAGGCGCTGTACATCGCCCTGGCGGTGTTCGCGGTGATCACCTCGCTGATCGGCGCCTTCTACTACCTGCGCGTGGTGAAGGTCATGTACTTCGACGAGCCGCTCACGGCCACCACGGTCGCCGCGCCGCGCGACGTGCGCGCCGTGCTCACGCTCAACGGCGCCCTCATCCTGGTGCTGGGCATCCTGCCCGGCGGCTTGATGGCGCTGTGCGCCCAGGCCATCGTGGCCACCCTGGCCGGCTGATGCCGGCCTGCACTTGCCCTCCCCCGCGCTGATGGGCGGCCTGTCGCAGAGCGCTTCGGTCTGGCTGGTGCTGCTGGTCGCCCTGCTGGCCGCCAACCTGCCCTTCGTCAACGAGCGCCTGCTCGCCGTACTGCCGCTGCCGGGCGGCACGAAGCGCAAGAACCTCGCCGTGCGCCTGGCCGAACTGGTGCTGCTGTACTTCGCGGTCGGCGGCGTCGGCCTGCTGTTCGAGCAGCGGCTCGGGCAGATCGCGCCGCAGGGCTGGGAGTTCTATGCGGTGACGGCGGCGCTGTTCCTGGTGCTGGCCTTTCCCGGCTTCACCTGGCGCTACCTTCTCAAGCACCGCAAGAGCTGACCTCATGACCGACCTGCACCTCAAGGAAGAACGCACCGGCTCCGAATTGCTGTTCGAAGGGCGCTTCCTGAACGCGCGGCGCGACACCGTACGCCTGCCGGACGGCCGCAGCGCCACGCGCGAGTACGTCATCCATCCGGGCGCGGTGGTGGTCGTCCCGCTGCTGGACGATGGGCGCGTCGTGCTCGAGCGCCAGTACCGCTACCCGGTGGAGCAGGTGATGATCGAGTTCCCGGCCGGCAAGCTCGATCCGGGCGAGGACCCGCTGATCTGCGGCCAGCGCGAGCTGATCGAGGAAACGGGCTACCGCGCACGCGAATGGGCGCTCGCCGGCGCCATGCACCTGGCGGTGGCCTACTCGACCGAGATCATCCACGTCTACTTCGCCCGCGGCCTGGAGGCGGGCGCGCGCCAGCTCGACCAGGGCGAGTTCCTCGACGTCTTCGCGGCGCGGCCTGAAGAACTGCTCGCCTGGTGCCGGGACGGCCGCGTGACCGACGCCAAGACGCTGAGCTGCGCGCTCTGGCTGCAGAACGTCCTCTCGGGCGTGTGGCCGCTGGACTGGCAGCCGGCGCCGCCGCCGGAGGCTGCCGATAATCGGGGGCCATGAAAGTCCTGAACCTGCGCTGCGCCCACGGCCATGCTTTCGAAGGCTGGTTCGGCTCCGACCAGGATTTCGAGAAGCAGCTGGGGCAGGGCCTCGTCGAATGCCCGATGTGCGGCGACACCGCCATCGCCAAGGGCCTGAGCGCGCCGCGCCTGAACCTCGGCGCCGGCCGCGAGAGCAGCGCCGAGACGCAGCCCGTGGTGGCAGGCCCCGCGGCCGACACGCCGGAAGGCCGCTGGATGCGCGCCGTGCGCGAGGTGCTGGCCAAGACCGAGGATGTGGGCGAGCGCTTCGCCGAGGAAGCGCGCCGCATGCACTACGGCGAGGCCGAGGAGCGCGGCATCCGCGGCCAGGCCACCCGCGAGCAGACCGAGGCGCTGCTGGAAGAGGGCATCGCCGTCATGCCGCTGCCGATCCCGGCGGCGCTCAAGGACACCCTGCAGTAAACCCGGGCCTGCGGCGCGGCCTCATGCCGTGAACTGCAGCGCCGCCAGCTTCGCGTACACCCCGCCGCGCGCCACCAGCTCGGCGTGCGTGCCCTGCTCGACGATGCGCCCGTGCTCCAGCACGACGATGCGGTCGGCCTGCTGCACCGTCGCCAGGCGGTGGGCGATCACCAGCGTCGTGCGGCCCTGCATGGCCGATTCCAGCGCTGCCTGCACCATGCGCTCGCTTTCCGCGTCCAGCGCGCTGGTGGCCTCGTCCAGCAGCAGCAGC
The DNA here is from genome assembly GCF_000745855.1 of Xenophilus azovorans DSM 13620. Classification (GTDB taxonomy): domain Bacteria; phylum Pseudomonadota; class Gammaproteobacteria; order Burkholderiales; family Burkholderiaceae_C; genus Xenophilus; species Xenophilus azovorans. Next base: position 15,872 of record NZ_JQKD01000023.1, on the reverse strand, counting down.
GGCGCGTTCTTGAGCATGGCGCGCGCGATGGCGATGCGCTGGCGCTGCCCGCCCGACAGGCGCACGCCGCGCTCGCCCAGGAAGGTGTCGTAGCCTTCGGGCAGCGCCGCGAGGAAGCCGTCCGCATGGGCGGCGCGCGCGGCGGCGCGCACCTCCTCGTCGCTGGCGTCGGGGCGGCCGTAGCGGATGTTCTCCAGCGCGCTGGCCGAGAAGATCACCGGCTCCTGCGGCACCAGCGCGATGCGGTGGCGCAGATCGGCCAGCGCCACCGAGGGCAGGTCGGCGCCGTCCAGCGCGATGCGTCCGGCCTGCGGGTCGTAGTAGCGCAGCAGCAGCTGGAACACGGTGCTCTTGCCGGCGCCGCTCTCGCCCACCAGGGCCACCGTCTCGCCGGGCGCCACGGCCAGGCTGAAGTCGGCCAGCGCCGGCGTGGCCGGGCGCGAGGGGTAGTGGAAGCGCACCGCCTCGAAGGCCACGGCGCTGCCGGCCGCGGGCGCCGGCAGCGCGGCGGGGGCGGCTGGCGACTCGATGGCCGAGCGAGCATGCAGCAGCTCCATCAGCCGCTCGGTGGCACCGGCGGCGCGCAGCAGGTCGCCATAGACCTCGCCCAGCACCGCGAAGGCGCTGGCCAGGATGATCACGTACACCACGGTCTGGCCCAGGTGGCCCGCCGTGATGTCGCCGCGCAGCACCGCCTGCGTGCCGGCGTACAGGCCCCACAGCAGCGCCGCCGAGGTGGCGATGATGATGAAGGCGACCAGCACCGAGCGCGCCTTGGTGCGCCGCACGGCGGTGCGGAAGGCGTCCTGCGTCGAGGCCGAGAAGCGGGCCGACTCGCGCGACTCGGCGGTGTAGCTCTGCACCACGGGGATCGCGTTGAGCACCTCGGCGGCGATCGCGCTGGCGTCGGCCACGCGGTCCTGGCTGGCGCGCGAGAGCTTGCGCACCCGGCGGCCGAACACCATGCTCGGCACCACCACCAGCACCAGGATCAGCAGCACCTGCGCCATCACGTAGGGGTTGGTCCACACCAGCATCACCAGCGCGCCGACGCCCATCACGGCGTTGCGCAGCCCCATGCTCAACGAGGAGCCCACCACCGTCTGCACCAGCGTGGTGTCGGCCGTCAGGCGCGAGAGGACCTCGCCGGTCTGCGTGGTCTCGAAGAACTGCGGGCTCTGGCGCAGCACGTGGCCGTAGACGGCGTTGCGCAGGTCGGCCGTGATGCGCTCGCCCAGCCAGCTCACCGTGTAGAAGCGCGCGGCCGAGAACAGGCCCAGCGCCACCGCCACGCCGAACAGCTCGAAGAAGTGGTGGCGCAGCGCCAGCATCTGCTGGCCGCGGTCGGCCGGCACCAGGCCGTTGTCGATCAGGCCGCCCAGCGCCACGGGGAACAGCAGCGTCGTCACCGCCGCCATCACCAGGAACAGGCCCGCCAGTGCGATCTGGAGGCGGTAGGGCCGGAGAAAGGGCGCCAACCCGGACAGCGAGCGCGGCGATCCCTTGGCGGGCGTGGGGCGGGACATAGGGGCCGGATTCTACCGATCCGCTGTCTGCTCAAACTCAGCCTTGACAATTACTGCCATGGCAAATATCATTCCGTTCCATGGATTCCGACGACTGCCCGTCTGCCCCGGCCACCGGCGCGTCCGGCGACGGCTGCTTCTACCGGCCCGACAACTACTCCGCCGACGAGAGCATCGGCCTGATGATGCGGCGCATCATCACCGCCGTCAGCCAGTCGGTGGAGGCCGAACTGGTGGAGCCCGGCGGGCCGACCTATCCGCAGTGGATCCCGCTGCACAAACTGCACATGCACACCGGCCCTGCCACCACCGTGGCCGAGCTGGCGCGCGTGTGCGAACTCGACACCGGTGCCATGACGCGCCTGCTCGACCGGCTGGAGGCCAAGGGGCTGGTGCGCCGGGTGCGCTCCGTCGCCGACCGCCGGGTCGTGCACATCGAACTGACCGAGGAGGGCGCTGCCCACGCGCAGCGCGTGCCGCACGTGCTGTGCCGGGTGCAGAACGAATTCCTCTCCGGCTTCAGCCAGGAGGAGTGGCAGCAGCTCAAGAGCTACCTGCGCCGCATCCTCGACAACGCGACGACGGCCTGCGCCGCCCGGAAATCATGAGTCACCCCCAGTCTTCGCGGACTTCGTTCCGCTTCGCCAACCCCCTCAAGGGGGCACATCCTGCGGCCTGGCAAAGCCAGTTCCGCGGATGTTCCCGCATGGCCTGTTCCGTGGCTGCCATCGCCGTCGTTGCAGCGCTCGCCGGCTGCGCCGACATGGGCCGCGTCGACGCGCCGGCGCCATCCGTCGGCGCCACCGAGGCCGGCCTGCCGGCCGCCGACGCGGCACCCGTCGCCGCCGTCGATCGGCAGTGGTGGCGCGCCTTCGGCGACCCGCAACTCGACCGCCTGGTCGAGCAGGCGCTGCAGGGCAACCCCAACCTGCAGGTGGCGCGTGCGCGACTGGAGAAGGCCCGGGCCGCGGTGAGCGCCACGCGCGCGGCCGAGCTGCCGCAGGTCAAGGGCGACCTGCAGGTCAGCCGCTCGCTGTACTCCGAGAACTACATCTATCCCGACCCGCTCGGCGGTTCGATCCAGAACACCGGGCTGCTGCAGCTCGGGGCGAGCTGGGAGCTGGACTTCTTCGGCAAGAACCGCGCCGCCATCGAGGCCGCTGTGGGCAACGCCCGCGCCGCGCAGGCCGACGCCGAGGCCGCGCAGGTGCTGCTGGCCAGCAACGTGGCGCGCAGCTACCTGCAATGGGCCCGGCTGGCGGCGCAGCGCGCCGTGGCCGAGCGCACGCTGGCCCAGCGCGAGGAGACCCTGCGCCTGGTGCGCGACCGCGTCTCGGCCGGCCTGGACACGCGGCTGGAGCTGCGCCAGAGCGAGGGCGGCCTGCCCGAGGCGCGCCAGCAGATCGAGGCGCTGGACGAGCAGATCGCCATCGCGCAGCACGCCATCGACGCGCTGGCGGCCCGCCCGGCCCTGGCCGAATCGATGACGGCGCCGGCGCTGGCGGCGCTGCAGCCGATCCCGCTGCAGCCGGTGCTGCCGGCCGACCTGCTGGGCCGCCGCGCCGACATCGCGGCCGCGCGCTGGCGTGCCGAGGCGGCCACGCACGACGTCGACTACGCGCGCAAGCAGTTCTACCCCAACGTCAACCTCACCGCCTTCGTCGGCCTGCAGTCGCTGGGGCTGGACAACCTGCTCAAGTCGGGCAGCGCGCAGTGGGGCGTGGGCCCGGCCGTCAGCCTGCCGATCTTCGAAGGCGGCCGCCTGCGCGCCAACCTGCGCGCCAAGGCCGCCGACCGCGATGCCGCGATCGAAAGCTACAACGCCGCCGTGTTCGACGCGGTGCGCGACGTGGCGGACCAGGTCAGCAGCATCCGGTCCATCGCCCGCCAGCAGGTGCAGCAGCGCCAGGCACAGACCGCCGCCGAGGGCGCCTACGAGATCGCCGTGCAGCGCTACGGCGCCGGCCTGGGCAACTACCTGAACGTGCTGGCGGCCGAGACCGCCGTGCTGGCCCAGCGCCGCCAGGCGGTCGACCTGGCCGCGCGTGCGCTCGACACCCAGGTCGCGCTGGCGCGCGCGCTGGGCGGCGGCTGGCAGGGCGAAGCCGGCGACCGGCAGGCGGCCGCCGCCGCCACCTCCTCTCATTGACTCAGCAGAAACGCCGCATCGCGCGCGAGAACCACACCATGAGCGAGAACAACACCTCCACCCCGGCCGCGCAGGCCGGCCCATCGGTCCCCGAAGCGGCCGGCAACGGCAAGCGCCGCCGCGCGCTGGGCACCCTGGCGGCGATCGTCGTGCTGGCTGGCGCCGGCTGGGCCGCCTACGAATGGCTGGTGGCCAGCCACTACGAGGGCACCGACAACGCCTACGTGCAGGGCAACGTCATCCAGATCACGCCGCAGATCGCCGGCACCGTGATGGCCATCGGCGCCGACGACACCGACTTCGTGAAGGCCGGCCAGCCGCTGGTGCAGCTCGACCCGGCCGACGCCCGCGTGGCGCTGGAGCAGGCCGAGGCGGCGCTGGGCCAGGCCGTGCGCCAGGCACGCACGCTCTACGCCAACAACGGCTCGCTGGCCGCGCAGGTGCAACTGCGCGAGGCCGACGTGGTCAAGGCCAGGAGCGAGCTGGCGCGCGCGCAGGACGACCTGCAGCGCCGCAAGGCGCTCTCGGGCAACGGCGCCGTATCGAAGGAAGAGCTGAACCACGCCGAGACCGCGGTGGCCAATGCCCGCAGCGCGGTGGCCGCGGCGCAGGCCGGCGTGGTGGCCGCCCGCGAGAGCCTGGCGAGCAACCGTTCGCTGACCGACGGCACCCGCGTGGAAGAGCACCCGAGCGTGCAGGCCGCCGCCGCCAGGCTGCGCGAGGCGTACCTCGCCACCCAGCGCGTGGCCATGCCGGCGCCGGTGGACGGCTACGTCGCCCGGCGCACCGTGCAGCTCGGCCAGCGCGTGAGCCCCGGCACGCCGCTGATGTCGGTGGTGCCGCTGGGCCAGGTCTGGGTCGACGCGAACTTCAAGGAAGTGCAGCTGCGCAACATCCGCATCGGCCAGCCGGTGAAGCTCACCGCCGACCTGTACGGCAAGAAGGTCGCCTACGACGGCAAGGTCGAGGGCCTGGGCATCGGCACCGGCGCCGCCTTCGCGCTGCTGCCGGCGCAGAACGCCACCGGCAACTGGATCAAGGTGGTGCAGCGCGTGCCGGTGCGCATCTCGCTGGACGCCGAGCAGGTCAAGGCCAACCCGCTGCGCGTGGGCCTGTCGATGGACGCCGAGGTCGACGTGCGCGAGCGCGGCGGCCGCATGCTGGCCGAGGCGCCGCGCCGCGAGCCCGTGGCGCAGACCCAGGTCTACAGCGCGCTCGACAAGGGCGCCGAGGCCGAGGTGCGCCGCATCATCGAGGCCAACCTGGGCCGCGAGGTGCAGCCGGCCGCGAAGCGCGAGCCGCACGGCCCGGCGCCGGTGCCGGGCGGCGCCCACCTGGCGCTGGGCGGCAAGGCGGCCTGAACGGCGCTGCTGCATGTCCAGTCCATCGACACCCTACGTCCCGCCGGCGCCGCTCGAAGGCGCGGCGCGGGTGTGGGGCACCCTCGCGCTGTCGGCCGCGACCTTCATGAACGTGCTCGACTCGTCGATCGCGAACGTGTCGCTGCCCGCCATCTCCGGCGACCTGGGCGTGAGCCCGACGCAGGGCACCTGGGTCATCACCAGCTTCGGCGTGGCCAACGCCATCGCCGTGCCGCTCACCGGCTTCCTGACGCAGCGCATCGGCCAGGTGCGCCTGTTCATGGCCAGCATCATCCTGTTCGTCATCAGCTCCTGGCTGTGCGGGCTGGCGCCCAACATGACGATGCTGATCGCCTTCCGCGCGCTGCAGGGCTTCGTCGCCGGGCCGATGATCCCGCTGTCGCAGACGCTGCTGCTGTCGAGCTACCCGCGCGCCAAGGCTGGGCTGGCGATGGCCATGTGGTCGATGACCACGCTCGTCGCGCCGGTGATGGGGCCGCTGCTGGGCGGCTGGATCACCGACAACATCTCCTGGCCCTGGATCTTCTACATCAACATCCCGGTCGGGCTGATGGCCGCCGGCCTCACGCTGGGCATCTACCGCAAGCGCGAGAGCCCCACGCGCAAGGTGCCCATCGACACCATCGGCCTGGCGCTGCTGGTGCTGTGGGTGGGCTCGCTGCAACTCATGCTCGACAAGGGCAAGGAGCTGGACTGGTTCCACTCGGCGCAGATCATCACGCTGGCCGTGGTGGCGGTGGTCGGCTTCGCCTTCTTCCTGGTGTGGGAGCTGACCGAGAAGCATCCGGTGGTGGACCTGTCGCTGTTCAGGCGCCGCAACTTCTGGTCGGGCACGCTGGCCACGGCGGTGGGCTACGGCCTGTTCTTCGGCAACGTGGTGATCCTGCCGCTGTGGCTGCAGCAGTTCATGGGCTACACCGCCACCCAGGCAGGCATGGTGCTGGCGCCGGTGGGCCTGCTGGCGATCGTGCTCTCGCCCATGGTGGGCCTGACGGTCGGCAGGGTGGACCCGCGCCGCTACGCCACGCTGTCCTTCGTGGTGTTCGCGCTGATCCTGTGGATGCGCTCGCGCTTCAACACGCAGACCGACTTCACCACCATCATGATCCCGACGCTGATCCAGGGCGTCGCGATGGCCTTCTTCTTCATCCCGCTGGTGACGATCACGCTCTCGGGCCTCACGCCCGACCGCATCCCCGCGGCCTCGGGCCTGTCGAACTTCGCGCGCATCACCGCCGGCGCGATGGGCACCTCCATCGCCACCACGCTGTGGGAGGATCGCGCGACGCTGCACCACGTGCAGCTGGCCGAGGCGGTGAACCAGGGCAGCCATGCGGCCAGCCACACCATGGGCGTACTGGCCGGCGCCGGCTTCAGCCCCGAGCAGGTGCTCGCGCAGATCAACCGGCTGGTGGACCAGCAGGCCTTCATGCTCGCCACCGCCGACCTGTTCTACGGCTCGGCGCTGCTGTTCCTGCTGCTGGTGCCGGTGATCTGGCTGGCGCGGCCGGTGCGCGGCGGCGCGGGCGCCGATGCGGCAGCGGGCGCGCACTAGCGGCACGGCTGCACGGCATGTTCTTCCAGGCCCGCGATGCGGGCCTTTTTCTTGGTGCTTCCCGCCTGCCGGCGCATTGCACCGCAGCATCCGCATTTGCCCCAGTACGCAATGCCAGGGGACGTGCCAACAATGAATGGATTCGCTTCACCACCCCGAAGCGCTTCATTCAGCAACGCACACCAGCGGACCGCATGACCGACCTTTCCCGCCAGCACCCGGGCGCCGGAGCGAAATGAGCGACATCATTCTCGAGACGCGCCAACTCACGAAGGAATTCAAGGGATTCACCGCGGTCAGCCAGGTCGACCTGAAGGTGCGGCGCGGCTCCATCCATGCACTGATCGGCCCGAACGGCGCGGGCAAGACCACCTGCTTCAACCTGCTGACGAAGTTCCTGGAGCCGACCTCCGGCACCATCCTCTTCAACGGCGTGGACATCACCGGCGAGCGCCCGGCGCAGATCGCCCGGCGCGGCATCATCCGCTCCTTCCAGATCTCGGCCGTGTTCCCGCACCTGACGGTGCTGGAGAACGTGCGTCTGGGCCTGCAGCGCGCGCTGGGCACGAGCTTCCACTTCTGGAAGAGCGAGAAGAGCCTGCTGCCGCTGAACACCCGCGCCCGCGAGCTGCTGGCCGAGGTGGGCCTTCAGGACCTGGCCGACGAGTTGACCGTGAACCTGCCCTACGGCCGCAAGCGCGCGCTGGAGATCGCCACCACGCTGGCGATGGAGCCCGAGCTGATGCTGCTGGACGAGCCCACCCAGGGCATGGGCCACGAGGACGTGCACCGCGTGGCCGAGCTGATCAAGCGCGTGTCGGCCGGGCGCACCATCCTGATGGTGGAGCACAACATGAGCGTGGTCTCCACCATCGCCGACGTGATCACCGTGCTGCAGCGCGGCGCCGTGCTGGCCGAGGGGCCGTACGGCGAGGTGTCGAAGAACCCGCAGGTGATGGAGGCCTACATGGGCACGACCGACGGCCAGCTCCAGGGGGCCCACTGACATGGCAAGTCCGGCACTGGAAATCAAGGACCTGCAGGCCTGGTACGGCGAATCGCACGTGCTGCACGGCGTGGACATGGTGGTGCAGCCGGGCGAGGTGGTCACGCTGCTGGGGCGCAACGGGGCCGGGCGCACCACCACGCTGCGCGCCATCATGGGGCTGACCGGCACGCGCAAGGGCAGCATCCGGGTCAACGGCCACGAGACCATCGGCCTGCCCACCTACAAGATCGCGCACTACGGCATCGGCTACTGCCCGGAGGAGCGCGGCATCTTCGCCAGCCTGTCGGCCGAGGAGAACCTGCTGCTGCCGCCGCCGCTGAAGGGCAGCGAGCCGGGCATGTCGGTCCAGGAGATCTACGCGATGTTCCCCAACCTGGCCGAGCGTCGCGCCAGCCAGGGCACGCGGCTGTCGGGCGGCGAGCAGCAGATGCTGGCGGTGGCGCGCATCCTGCGCACCGGCGCGCGCCTGCTGCTGCTGGACGAGATCTCCGAGGGCCTGGCGCCGGTGATCGTGCAGGCGCTGGCGCGCATGATCACCACGCTGCGGGCCAAGGGCTACACGATCGTGATGGTGGAGCAGAACTTCCGTTTCGCCGCGCCGCTGGCCGACCGCTTCTACGTGATGGAGCACGGCCGCATCGTGGAGCGCTTCGGCGCGGCCGAGCTGCAGGCCAAGATGCCCGTCCTCAACGAGCTGCTGGGCGTGTGAGCAGGCGCCGGGGTTCGTGTCTCGCGCTGCCATCACCCTGTTCGTTCGCACGTCCGTTTCAACCCAAGGAGAACCCATGAAATCCAACCTCAAGCTGATGGCGGTCGCGCTGGGCGTGGCCGGTCTGGCGAGTCACGCCGCCGTGGCGCAGGAGAAGGTGGTGATCGGCTACATCAGCGATCTCTCCGGCCTGTACGCGGACCTGGAAGGCAAGGGCGGCCAGGCGGCGATCCAGATGGCCATCGACGACATGGGCGGCAAGGTGCTGGGGCAGCCGGTCGAGATCCTGGCGGTCGACCACCAGAACAAGCCCGACATCGCCGCCGCCAAGGCGCGCGAGTGGATCGACACGGCCGGCGCCACGCTGATCTTCGCGGGCACCAACTCCGGCGTCGCGCTGGCCACGGCCAAGGTCGCGGAAGAGAAGAAGCGCGTGTTCATCACCAACGGCGCGGCCACCTCGGCGCTGACCAACGCCGCGTGCAGCCCCTACACCATCCACTACGCCTACGACACCGTCGCGCTGGCCAAGAGCACCGGCGGCGCGGTGGTCGACACCGGCGGCAAGAGCTGGTTCTTCCTGACCGCGGACTACGCCTTCGGCCACGCCCTGGAGGCCGACACCGCCAAGGTGGTCAAGGCCAAGGGCGGCACGGTGGTCGGTGGCGTCAGGGCGCCGCTGAACGCATCGGACTTCTCCTCCTTCCTGCTGCAGGCGCAGAACTCGAAGGCGCAGGTGCTGGGGCTGGCCAATGCGGGCGGCGACTTCGTCAACTCCATGAAGGCCGCCAAGGAATTCGGCATCGACAAGTCGATGAAGGTCGCCGGCCTGCTGGTGTTCCTCACCGACGTCAAGAGCCTGGGCCTGGCCGCCACGCAGGGCCTGCTGCACACCACGAGCTGGTACTGGGACAGCGACGACGCATCGCGCAAATGGGCGGCCCGCTACGAGGCCAAGACCAAGAACAAGCCGACCGACATCCAGGCGGCCGACTACTCGGCCACCATGGCGTACCTGAAGGCGGTGGAGGCGGTCAAGACCACCGACGCCGACAAGGTGATGGCGTACATGAAGAAGACGCCGATCGACGACTTCTATGCCAAGGGCGTGATCCGCCCCGACGGCCGGATGGTGCACGACATGCTGCTGGCGCAGGTGAAGGCGCCGTCCGAATCGAAGGGCCCCTGGGACCTGCTGAAGATCGTCAAGAAGGTGCCCGGCGACCAGGTCTACACGACCAAGGAAGAGAGCACCTGCAAGCTCTGGAAGTGAGCGCCTGAAACCCCCTGTCCCGAGAGTTCCGGAGAACACCATGAAAAAGCACTGGATCACCCCGATCGCGCTGGCCTGCGGGCTGGCCCTGGCGGCCGGCGCCGCGCAGGCGCAGGACAAGGTCCGCATCGGCTTCATCACCGACATGTCGAGCCTGTACTCCGACGTCGAGGGCAAGGGGGGCGCCACGGCCATCCAGATGGCCATCGACGACTTCGGCGGCAAGGTGCTGGGCATGCCGATCGAACTGCTCACCGCCGACCACCAGAACAAGGCGGACATCGCCGCCTCCAAGGCGCGCGAGTGGATCGACACGCAGAACCTGACGATGCTCTTCGGCGGCACCACCTCCAGCACCGGCCTGGCGATGGCCAAGGTGGCGCAGGAGAAGAAGCGCGTCTTCATCGTCAACGGCGCCGGCACCTCGGCGCTGACCAACGAGCAGTGCAGCCCGTACACCGTGCACTACGCCTACGACACCGTGGCCCTGGCCAAGGGCACGGGCGGCGCGGTGGTCGACCAGGGCGGCAAGAGCTGGTACTTCCTGACGGCCGACTACGCCTTCGGCCACGCGCTGGAGGCCGACACCAGCAAGGTCGTCAAGGACAAGGGCGGCACCGTGGTGGGCAGCGTCCGGCACCCGCTGAACGCGTCCGACTTCTCCTCCTTCCTGCTGCAGGCGCAGAACTCCAAGGCGCAGATCCTGGGCCTGGCCAATGCGGGCGGCGACACCATCAACGCGATCAAGGCGGCCAAGGAATTCGGCATCAACAAGACCATGAAGCTCGCCGGGCTGCTGGTCTTCGTGTCGGACATCCACAGCCTGGGCCTGAAGAACACCGAGGGCCTGCTGCTGACCACCAGCTGGGACTGGAACCTCGACGACAAGACGCGCGCCTTCGGCAAGAAGTTCTTCGACAAGACCCAGCGCATGCCCACCGACCTGCAGGCGGCCGACTACTCGGCCACCATGACCTACCTGAAGGCGGTGGAGGCGGCCAAGACCACCGACGCCGACAAGGTGATGGCGCAGCTCAAGAGCATGAAGATCGACGACTTCTACGCCAAGGGCTTCATCCGCGCCGACGGACGCATGGTGCACGACATGTACCTGATGCAGGTGAAGTCGCCCGCCGAGTCCAAGCAGCCCTGGGACTACTACAAGGTGGTGGCCAAGCTGCCCGGCGACCAGGTGTTCACCACCAAGGCCGAGTCCAAGTGCGCCCTGTGGAAGTGAGCGACGCCTCGCCGCTGCCCTGACCGAGCAACCCAACGTCCGCCGCCCAGCCGATCCATGTCCGTCTCGCTCCCCGCCCTGCTGAGCCAGCTCCTCCTTGGGCTGGTCAACGGCTCCTTCTACGCGATGCTCAGCCTGGGGCTGGCGGTGATCTTCGGACTGCTGAACGTCATCAACTTCGCGCACGGTGCCCTGTTCATGATGGGCGCCGTGCTCACGTGGATGGCGATGAACTACCTGGGCGTCAACTACTGGGTGATGCTGCTGGTGGCGCCGGTGGTGGTGGGCGCGTTCGGCATCCTGATCGAGCGGCTGCTGCTGCGCTGGATCTACAAGCTGGACCACCTGTACGGACTGCTGCTGACGTTGGGCCTGACGCTGCTGATCGAGGGCATCTTCCGCTCCGCCTACGGCGTCTCGGGCCTGGCCTACGACACGCCCGACGCGCTCTCGGGCGCCTTCAACCTCGGCTTCATGATCCTGCCCAAGTACCGCGCCTGGGTGGTGTTGGCCTCGCTGGTGGTGTGCTTCGTCACCTGGTTCCTGATCGAGAAGACGCGCATCGGCGCCTACCTGCGCGCCGGCACCGAGAACCCGCGCCTGGTGGAGGCCTTCGGCGTGAACGTGCCGCTGATGATCACGCTGACCTACGGCTTCGGCGTGGCGCTGGCGGCCTTCGCCGGCGTGCTGGCCGCGCCGGTGATCCAGGTCTCGCCGCTGATGGGGCAGAACCTGATCATCGTGGTGTTCGCCGTGGTCGTGATCGGCGGCATGGGCTCCATCATGGGCGCCATCCTCACCGGCCTGGGCCTGGGCGTGATCGAGGGGCTGACCAAGGTGTTCTACCCCGAGGCGTCTTCCACCGTGGTGTTCGTGATCATGGTGATCGTGCTGCTGATCCGGCCCGCGGGCCTGTTCGGCAAGGAAAAGTGAGAGCGGGACCGCCACCATGAACAAGTCCTTCATCGGCTACGGCCTGCTGTTCGCGGCGCTGCTGGCCGCCCCCTTCGTCGGCGCCTACCCGGTGTTCATGATGAAGCTGATGTGCTTCGCCCTGTTCGCCGCCGCCTTCAACCTGCTGCTGGGCTACACCGGGCTGCTGTCCTTCGGCCATGCGGCCTTCCTGGGCGGCTCGGCCTACGTGGCCGGGCATGCGATGAAGGTCTGGGGCGTCACGCCCGAGATCGGCCTCGTCCTGGGCACCGCCACCGGCGCGCTGCTGGGCTGGCTGTTCGGCGTGCTGGCCATCCGGCGCCAGGGCATCTACTTCGCCATGATCACGCTGGCGCTGGCGCAGATGGTGTTCTTCATCGCGCTGCAGGCGCCCTTCACCGGCGGCGAGGACGGCCTGCAGGCGGTGCCGCGCGGCAAGCTGTTCGGCGTGCTGGACCTGAAGGACGACCTGACCATGTACTACGTGGCGCTGGTGATCGTGGCGGCGGCCTTCCTGCTGATCGTGCGCACCATCCACTCGCCCTTCGGGCAGGTGCTCAAGGGCATCAAGGAGAACGAGCCGCGCGCCGTTTCGCTGGGCTACGACGTGGGGCGCTTCAAGCTGCTGGCCTTCGTCATCTCGGCGGCGCTGTCGGGGCTGGCCGGCTCGCTCAAGACGCTGGTGCTGGGCTTCGCCACGCTCACCGACGTGCACTGGTCCTCCTCCGGCTCGGTGATCCTGATGACGCTGCTGGGCGGGCTGGGCACGCTGTCGGGCCCGCTGGTGGGCGCGGCGGTGGTGGTGGCGCTGGAGAACAAGATCGGCGAGCTGGGCCACCTGCTGGCCAGCATCACGCGGGTGGAGTGGTTCAACACCCTGGGCGAGTCGGTCACCATCGTCACCGGGCTGATCTTCGTGGTGTGCGTGCTGGCCTTCCGCCGCGGCATCATGGGCGAGGCCATCGCGCTGCTCGGGCGCGGCGGCAAGCGCGCTCAGGCGGGCGGCGGCCACTGATCCTCGTGGCGTGCCCGCCTTCAGAGCCTGAGGCGCGCGGCGTAGCCCGTCATCTCCAGGTAGCCGCTGCCGACGCGGCGGCCCTGCGCATCGAGCAGATCGCTCAGCCCTTCCCAGTAGATGGCGCCGGTCGAGCCGCGGCTGTCCAGTTCCTGGTCGTCCAGCAGCGCCTGCACGGCGAAGCGGCCGGCGGGCGTGTCGACCGTCCACTGCACCGGGTAGCGCGCCGAGGAGCGCGGGCTGGTCCAGGTGCGCATCGGCTCGAAGCGCACCTCTTCCGCGGAGAAGGTGCGCGTCGCCTCGCCCGCAGCGCGCCATGAGCCGCCGGCCCACAGCGCGCTGCCGGCGGCGCGGCGCAGGCGGAAAGCGGTGAGCGCCGCGCCGTTGTCCAGGTTCATGCCGATCCAGTCCCAGCCCACGGCCTCGGGGTGCATCAGGGCTTCGCTCCACTCGTGGTCCAGCCAGGCGCAGCCGCGCACCTCGAAGCGGCCCTGGCCCTCGATCACGATGCGGCCCGCTGCCTCGAGCTGCGGCTGGCTGTAGTAGTGGCTGGCCTGCGCGGCCTCCGGGCCCTTGCGCGAGAGCCCCGCATCGCCCTGCAGCAGCACGGGCTGGGTGGGCGCGAAGCGCAGCGACAGCGCGAAGCCTTCGCCGGGCGCCTCGGCGCGGTAGCTGCCGTCGGCGGCATTGCGCACCAGCGACCAGTCGCGCAGCCGCACGTCGGTGTCGGCCTCGCCGGCCTGCGCGATGCCGAAGCCGGCGCGGGCGATGCGCTGGTCGTGCAGCAGGCGCCGGCCCTGCAGGTCGGTCACCGCCGCATGCGCGAACACCAGCTGCCGCGCCGCGAAGGCCGAGCGCAGGCCCTGTGCCGCATCGACGCGCGAGCGGAAGAAGGTGATCTGGAAGCCGAAGCGCCGGCCGCCCTGAGCGGCCTGCGCATGGCCGGTGACGTACCACCATTCGGTGCGCAGGTCCGGGTGGCTGCCGTGGTCGTGCGGGAAGGCCAGCGTGCGCGGCGGCAGGGCGCTGGCCGGCCGCCAGGCGCCGCCGGCCAGCGCCGCCAGCAGGCCGAGCACCCGGCGGCGGCCGGGCAGCGGGCGGTCGGAGGTGACAAGGCCATGCGTCGAACACATGGCGAAATGATCCCCGATTCCGCCCTGTTCCGGCTCGACGGCTGGAAGGATGTGGACAGCCATTCCCAAAGGGCGATCATCATGTAATAATTTTTGACAATATCTGACATGCCGTTGGCAGCCGCACGTATCCAGCCGCCGCCACCTACCAGCCTTTCCAGCGGACGCGTCATCGACCCATTGGACACTTCACAGACTGGACATCGCGTGGCAGCGGACAACGCCTCCCCGGCTTCTTCCTCCTCCTCCTCCCGCCGGAAGGTCCATCCTTCCCCTCCACGCGCCGCCGTGTCCGCCACGCTGTGGGAACTGGGCGCACTGCTGCGGCCCTACGGCGGCTGGCTGCTGCTCTCGGCGCTGGCCGGCACCCTGGCCGGGGTGGCGACGGTGGCGCTGCTGGCCCGCCTGACCGAGGTGATCCGCGAGCCCGAGCACATCGCCGGTGGCCTGCTGCTGGCGGTGCTGGGGTTGAGCGTGCTGACGCTGGTGGGCCGCGCCGTGTCGCTGCTGCTCACCAACTGGGTCGGGCAGGGGGTGGTGGCGCAGATCCGGCAGGCGCTGGCGCGCAAGATCCTGGCGGCGCCGATCGACGCGCTGGAGCGCTACCGCGTGCACCGGCTGATCCCCGTGCTCACGCACGACATCGACACCATCAGCAGCACGGTGTTCGCGCTGGCCGCCCTGGCGATCGCCTGCGCGGTGGCCGGCGGCTGCCTGCTCTACCTGGCCTGGCTGTCGCTGCCGATGTTCGGCCTCTTGCTGCTGGCGCTGGCCTGCGGCGTCCTCGTCCAGCGCCTGGCGCAGCGGCGCGGGCTGTCGGGCTTCCAGAAGGCGCGCCAGGCCGAGGAGCGTCTGCACAAGGCCTACCGCAGCCTGGGCGAGGGCGCCAAGGAGCTGCGCCTGCACCGGCGGCGGCGCCAGTACGTGTACGAGAACGACGTGAAGGGCACGATCGAGGAGATCAGCCGCGTCAACATCCGCGCCACCAATGCCTTCGTGGCCGCCAACGCCTTCGGCTCGGCGCTGTACTTCCTGCTGATCTCGCTGGTGATGGCCTGGGCGATGCAGCGCCTGCCCGAGCCGGCGGTGCTCGGGAGCTTCGTGCTGGTGCTGCTGTACCTGAAGGGGCCGCTCGACCAGATCGCGAGCATCCTGCCCGCGATGGGCCGCGCCTGGGTGGCGCTGGAGCGCATCGCCGACCTGTCCACGCGCTTCTCCACGGTCGAGCCGATCCCGCTGGTTGCGCCGGCCGGCGGCCCGGCGCCGCGCGCAGAGCTGCACGACTGCATCGAGCTGCGCGGCATCGGCTATGGCTACGAGGAGGTCGCGGATGACGGCGAGGGCGGTGGGCGCGCGGGGCCGCCGCCGTCCTCCTGCTTCGAGGTGGGGCCGCTGAGCCTGCGCATCGAGAAGGGCAGCATCGTCTTCATCGTGGGCGAGAACGGCTCGGGCAAGACCACGCTGGTGAAGCTGCTGCTCGGGCTGTATGCGCCGCAGCGCGGCCAGGTGCTGCTCGACGGCCAGGTGGTGACCGATGCCACGCGCGACGAATACCGGCAGCTCTTCGGCACCGTGTTCGCCGACTTCTACCTGTTTGAGGAGCTGATGGGCGACGGCGCGGACGGCCTGCCGTGCGGCCGCGAGGCCGGTTGATGTCCCAGGAAGTGGTGTAAGTCTTCTTTCACTCGCTGGGCGGCAAGGCGCGTAGGGCGTAGCCCGAAGCGGCTTGCCGCCCAGCGGCGGCGCTCCTGTTCGGGGTGGCCATCGTGAGGTCCGGATAAGGTTTGAGGTGCGACCCACCAAACCTGTCCTCGAAGGAAATCACGATGACCAACGCCACTATGGCATTGACCGAGCTTGCCGAGAAGGGAGCCGACATCGACGTGCTGCGCCAGATGGTGCAGTTCATGGCCCAGCGCCTGATGGAACTGGATGTCGAGGGCCGCTGCGG
>NZ_JQKD01000022.1 GCF_000745855.1 Xenophilus azovorans DSM 13620 | reverse complement strand
CGCTGGCCAGCTTGAGGATCTCGTTGGCGCGGCGAAGCTCGCGCACTTCGCGCTCCAGTTCCTTGACGCGATTGGCCTCGGCCGTGGTCACGCCTTCGCGCTGGCCCGTGTCACGCTCGTGCTGACGCACCCAGTTCAGCAGCGTCTGCGCCGTGCAGCCGATCTTGCCGGCGATCGATACGACCGCCGCCCACTGCGATTCGTGCTCCCCTCGGTGCTCGAACACCATGCGCACCGCACGCTCGCGTACCTCCGGCGAAAACTTCACTGACTTCCTCATGATGGCTCCATCTTCTCAAACGAGGGAGCCTCCGCGAAAACCGGGGCGGTTCATCTCTCCTTATCGAGAATATTCCAAGCTTGCCGGCCAGATTGAAGCAATGACCGCCAATACGCGCCAACGCGCGGAGAGGTACATGCTCTACAACAAGGCGGCTTCTGGAACCTCGAACACATTGCCGGACGGCGACACGTGCGAGCCGTGATACGTGCACCATCCGCTGCTCGGAGCAGTGCGTTGGCTCTCGCCTTGGCGTGCAGCGCAGGGGCTTTGCCGTGGTTTGCAGATGCGCAAACCCGGCCTTTGGAGCAAAGCGGCGCTTACCCCAAGCTGGACCGTTCCACCGACATTGCCGGCCCTGACGCCAATGCGAACGGCGTGCGCGACGACATCGAGGCGTGGATCGCCGCCCAGGCTCTGTCGGAATCGCAGAAGAAGGCGCTTCTACAGAAGGCACGCACCCTCCAGCAAACTCTGCTGGCTAGCCTTGACGACAAGGATGCCTTGCAACGTGCCGGTGAAGGCTTGGCCGCATCCTCCCGATGCGGCATGCTGCAGTTCCCCGAATACTCGGACTTCTCCAAACTGGCAGGGCAGATCGAGGCCATGACAGCCAACACCCGCCAGCGTGCCGAGCGCTATATGAAATACAACGCAGCTCGATCCGGCAGCTCGACGACAAATCCCAGGGGTAACACTTGCGAAGACTGAGCATGGCGGTGCTCATCGCAATGTCCCCATTCGGATGCACTGAGGACATTGGCGCCCATCCGCCCACCCTGCGCGACCAAATCGCCGCACTTGAGCAAGGCGGCGCCAACCCCAAGCTGGACCGCTCCGCGGACCTTGCCGGACCCGACGCCAACAGCAACGGCGTGCGTGACGATATCGAAGCGTGGATTCATTCGCTCAAGCTCAGCGATGTACAGACGAAGGCACTCATGCAGGATGCCAGAGCAACCCAACGCACTCTAGTGGTCAGCCTTGACGACAAGGATGCCTTGCAACGTGCCGGCGAAGGTCTGGCCGCATCGTCCCAATGCGGCATGCTGCAGTTCCCTGAATACTCGGACTTCTCCAAGCTGGCAGGGCAGATCGAGGCCATGACGGCCAACACGCGCCAGCGTGCTGAACGGTACATGCAGTACAACAAGGCGCGCTCTGGAAGCTCGACGACCAGTCCCAACGGCGATACCTGCGAGCCTTGACGCGCTCACTGTTTGGCTGATCGACGCCTACGGCGCAAGGCATCGCGCCGCGGCCGGCTGCGACTGCCGCGCGCCGCTGAGCACGAACAACTGGTGCCTGGCCAGCCAGCTTCCCTGCGCGAGCGCGCTGCGCGCCCAGCGGGACGCTTCGCACAGGTCGACCGGAACGGCGGCGCCGTGCAGGGCCGGCCCCGCCACCAGCAGCGTGGCCAGCAGCTCCTGCGAAGCGACGTCGCCTGCCCGCGCTGCCGCGCGCAGGAAGGCCATCATGGCCTGGTAGTCGCGCGCCGAGCGCGCCTCCAGAGCGAGTTGGTGCAGTTGCTCGGGTGTGGCGATCAGGGATTCATCGGCGCCGGCGAAGCCGGCGAGCGTCAGCGCGAGGCCGAGAACCGCACCCCTGCGCAGCAGGCGGCGGGCGGCCGATGTGTTCGATCGGATGGAAGGCATGGATATCTCCTTGTCGGGAACGGCCATAGGTCGTGAGGCCGGGTCACGCCGGCGCCCGTCAGCGCCAAGGACGCGAGACGAGTTCGATGCCGAGCAGCAGCAGGAACAGCAGGAAGCACAGCCGGAATGTCTTCGGCGCAATGCGGTGGCGCACGCGCTGGCCCAGCCACATCCCCGCCAGCGCAGGCAGGATGGCGTAGGCGGACAGGCCCAGTTGGCCCATGCGCAGCGCGCCATGTGACAACAGCCCCGCCGCCATCGCCAGCGTCGACACGGTGAACGACAGGCCCAGCGCCTGCACCAGTTCGTCCTTCTCCAGGTTCAGCGACTGCAGGAAGGGAACGGCCGGGATGACGAAGACGCCGGTCACGCCCGTGATGCCGCCGGTGAGCGCGCCCGCGACGGGAGACAGCCAGCGTTCGGCGCGCGGCGCGATCGACAGCCGCGGCATGGCCAGGGCGCAGCACGCATAGGCGATGAGCGCCGTGCCGAGCGCGGCGGCCGACCACGCCGCGTCGGCACGGACCAGCAGGCCGGCCCCCAGCGTGGTGCCCAGGACGATGCCCGCCATCATGGGCCACAGCCGGCGCCACAGGCGCGGCGCGGCGGGCCCGGCCAGCATCTGCCACAGGTTGGTGACGAAGGACGGGATGAGCAGCAGGGAGGCCGCCACGACCGGCGACAGCCACGCGCCCAGCACGCCCATGGCGACCGTCGGCAGCCCCATGCCGGTGACGCCCTTGACCCAGCCGGCGGCCAGGAAGGTCGCGCTCAGGGCGACGAAGGAGGCAAGGGAGATTTCGGGCATGCGCCGCATTGGACGCACGCGCCCGCTGCCGCACAATGCGGAACTTTGCAGCAAGCCTCCGGATGTTCCGAAGGCTGAACCGGCGCCTTTCCCCCATGCGACTCGATCTCTCGGACCTGCGGCTTTTCCTGTCGATCGTGGAGGCCGGCAGCATCACCGCCGGCGCGCAGGCGGCGCATCTCGCGCTGGCCTCCGCCAGCGAGCGGCTGCGCAGCATCGAGGAGCATGCAGGCGTCCGGCTCCTCGAAAGGCGCCACCGGGGCGTGGTCACCACCGAAGCCGGGGAGGCTCTGGCCCAGCATGCACGGCAGATGCTCCGCCAGAGGGAACTGCTCGAGCAGGAACTGCAGGACTTCGCGCGAGGCCGCCGCGGCAGCCTGCAGTTGCTGGCCAACACGGCCGCGCTCACCGAATTCCTGCCCGGCCGGCTGGCCCCCTGGCTGGGGCGCCATCCCCGGGTGGACGTGCAACTGAGGGAGCGCACGAGCAGCGGGATCGTCCGCACCGTCGCGGCCGGCCTGGCCGAGGCGGGCATCGTCTCGGACGCTGTGGACACCTGCGGCCTGCAAGTCAGGCCCGTCGCGGCCGATCACCTGGTGCTGATCGTTCCGCCGGGGCATCGGCTGGCGAAGGGCACGTCGACCAGCTTCGCGGACGCGCTGCGCGAGCCCTGGGTCGCGTCGGCGCCGGGCAGCGCGCTGCACGACCACCTCGAGGAGCATGCCCGCCGCCTGGGCGGCAGCCTGGACGTGCGCGTCCGGATGCTCACCTTCGACGGCCTGTGCACGATGGTCGCGCACGGGGTGGGCGTCGGCGTGATCCCCCGCGCCACCGCCCGCAGGCTTCGGCGCCGCCATGGATTCGAGGTGCTCGGCATGCAGGAGCGCTGGGCGCAGCGGCGGCTGTGCGCCTGCTACCAGGACTGGAAGCGGTTGTCGCCGCCGATGCGCAGCCTGCTGACGCACATCGGCGTCGAGGCCTGACGGCTCGGAGCGTCCGGCCGGACAGGCTCCGCCGCCTCACCGCCCCTTGAACACCGGCTCGCGCTTCTCGACGAAGGCGCGCGCCGCCTCGCGGTGGTCCTCGGTCTGGCCGCAGTGGATGTGGTGGGTGGCTTCCAGGTCCAGGCAGTCGTCCAGTTCGCCGTTCACCGCGCGGTTCAGGTTCTCCTTCATGTAGCGGTAGGCGACGGTGGGGCCGGCGGCGAGGCGACGGGCGACGGCCTCGGTGCGCTCGGCCAGTTCCTCCGGCGTGCAGACCCAGTTGGCCAGGCCCAGGCGCAGCGCCTCGTCGGCCGTCACGCGCTCGCTCAAGAAGTACAGCTCGCGCGCCTTGGCCGCGCCGACGAGGCGGGTGAGGAAGTAGCTGCCGCCGTAGTCGCCCGAGAAGCCGACGCGCGCGAAAGCGGTGGTCATGATCGCGCTGCTGGCCATCACGCGCAGGTCGCAGGCCAGCGCGAGCGCCAGGCCGGCGCCGGCCGCGGCGCCCGGCAGGGCGGCGATGGTGGGCTTGGGCATGCGGTACAGCCTGCCGGCCGTGGCGCGCTGGTTGACGCGCTGGCGATGGATGGCCTCGTCGATGGTGAGCGCGCCCACGGTGCCGTCGCCGGCCGCGGCCATGCCCTTGACGTCGCCGCCGGCGCAGAAGCCGCTGCCCGCGCCGGTGAGCACGACGCAGCGCACGGCCGGATCGAGTTCGGCCTCGGCGAGCTGGCGCGCCAGCGCCTCGTTCATCGCGCGCGTCATGGCATTGCGCGCCTCGGGGCGGTTCAGGGTGAGGGTGAGCACGCCGTCGTCGAGGCGCGCCAGCAGGTCGGGGGTGCCGGTGTCGAGCATGTCTGCCATCCGTTCTTTCTCCTGGGGCGTTCAGGCCAGGCCGAGTTGCTTCGCCTCGGCCTCGTAGTCCGGGTAGGAGGCCTTCATGGTCGCGCCGTTGAGGATCATCTCGGCCACCAGCGTGCGCGTGGGGCTCTCGTAGACCTTCGTGCGCACCCACACGGACTCGGTGCGCGCGCTCTCGGAGAGCGCGATGATCTCGCGCTCCAGCTCGTAGTCCTGGTCGACGAAGAGCGGGCCCCGGATCAGGCGGATCTCCTGCCCGGCGAACAGGCCCACCGCCGGCTTGCGGCCGCCGAGCTGCGCGTCGGCGATGGTGGAGCCGAGCAGCACGCTGATCATCTCGGTCGGGATGATCGGCCGGCCCCAGGGCGAGGCCTTGCCGCCCTCGGGCGTGTACCAGTCGCAGGGCTCCGTGATGGCCTCGAGCTTGTCGGCGAGGGTGAAGGGGTAGTGGTCGCCCATGTGCTGGTCGTAGCCCATGCGGATCTTCTCGACCACCGCGCCGCGCTGGCCCACCTTCAGGTCGCGGTTGATGACCAGCCCCTTGGGCGGCCGCAGCTTCGCGATACGCTGCTGCAGCTCGTGCGGATGCGGCGAGGCATCGCCCACCGAGGCGGTGCCGGTCAGCACCGGCGTGCCGTCGGCCTTCTCGGCGTGCAGGCGCACGAAGGCGGCGCCCGGCGCGGGCGGCTCGACGAAGGCGCGCACGGACTCGCCCTCCACCACCATGTTCTGGTAGTGGGCGCTAATGCAGCCGGTCTCGAACCAGGCGCGGCCGAAGAGGTGGAACAGCAGCGGATCGAACTGGCTGAAGTGCGTGGGCCCCTCGATGGGCCCGGCGCGCAGGCCCAGGCCCTCGGCCATGGCGTCGTCGTGGATGGACTTGTGGCCGTCGTAGCGCTGCTCGGCCAGCATCTGGCGCGGCTGGCGCAGCGGGCCGCACAGGTGCAGTGCGGTGGAGGAGAAGGGCGAGGTCATGGTGTGTCTCCGGGGAAGCGGCAATGGTGGCAAAGCCCGGCCGCCGCGCCTGTCGCCAACATCACAACCCGCGCCGCGGCCGCATGACAATGCGCGCTGGCCCAGCCTTTCCCTGCCTGCCCATGCCCGTCACCCTGGACGACAAGCTCGTGGTCGCGATCTCCTCGCGCGCCCTGTTCAATCTGGAGGAGGAGAACCGCCTGTTCGAGGGCGGCGACCCCGATGCCTACATGCGCCTGCAGCTCGAGCGGCTGGACGTGCCGGCCGCGCCGGGCATCGCCTACTCGCTGGTGCGCAAGCTGCTGCGCTTCAACGACGACGGCGTGCAGCGGGTGGAGGTGGTGATCCTCTCGCGCAACGACCCGGCCTCGGGCATGCGCATCTTCAACTCCGGCGCGGCGGCGGAGCTGCGCATCCAGCGCGGCGTGTTCACGCAGGGGCGTCCGCCCTTCCGCTACCTGCACCCGCTCAACGCCGACATCTTCCTCTCGGCCAACGCGGAGGACGTGCGCGAGGCGCTGCTGGCGGGCTTTCCGGCCGCGCACGTGAACGTCGAGGCGGCGCAGGCCAGCAGCCTGCACCCCGACGAGGTGCGCATCGCCTTCGACGGCGACGCGGTGCTGTTCTCGGACGAGGCGGAGCAAGTCTTCCAGGCGCAGGGGCTGGAGGCCTTCCAGGCCAACGAGGTGGACAAGGCCGCGATCCCGCTGGGCGCCGGGCCGTTCAAGCCCTTCCTGGTCGCGCTGCACCGGCTGCAGCAGGCGGCCAGCACCGGCATGCGCATCCGCACCGCGCTGGTCACGGCGCGCGGCGCGCCGGCGCACCGCCGCGCGATCCAGACGCTGATGAGCTGGAACATCCGCGTGGACGAGGCGATGTTCCTCGGCGGGCTGGACAAGGGCGGTTTCCTGCGCGAGTTCGAGCCGGACTTCTTCTTCGACGACCAGACGGGCCACGTCAGCTCGGCCGCGCGGCACGTGCCGGCAGGGCACGTGGCCAGCGGCGTGCGCAACGTGGCGGCGGCAGCGGCGAGCAGCCGGCGCCGGCCCGCTCAGCCGCCGGCCAGCAGGCGCACGGTGGCCTCGTCGCGCCCGCCCGCGAAGAAGCGCTGAAGGCACGCGCCGTACGCGCCGTTCGGCGCCACCGCGTCGAACAGCGTCATCGAGGAGCGGAACTTCAGGTCGTCGGGCGGGCCGAGCACGTCGCGCACGTTGGCCGTCGGCGTGCGCAGCATGAGGCCCGCGCACTCGGCCAGCCGCGGCCCGAGCAGCGGGTGCGCCAGGTAGGCGCGCGCCTCGTCGGCCGAAGCGATCGCGTAGCGCCGCGCCATCTCGCTGTGCCCCAGCCCGGCCAGTTGCGGGAACACGAACCACATCCAGTGGGTGCGCTTGCGCCCGGCCGCCAGTTCGGCGCGCACGGCCTCGAACACCGGCGCCTGCGCTTCGACGAAGCGCTGCAGCCGCCAGGGATCGCCGGCCTCGGCCATGGCCCGGCTCAGTGCGGCGGGGCCGAGGCCGCCTTGGGCACCGGCGCGCCTGGCGGCCGGGGCTTGTCGTCGCAGGCGGCCACCAGCCAGGCCAGGGCCGCCAGCAGCGCCAGCGGCAGCAGGTGTCTCGGTAGTCTTCTGCGCATGCGGGCCATCCTACGCGGGGCAACGGCCGCGCACAACGCGGCGCCCTAAGCCCGGCTTCAGCTTTCGCGCGTCGGCCGCCGCTAGGATGCGCCCACGCGCCCGGCCGGCAGCGGCCGGCTTCCCGCACGCCCACAAAGCCCCACGATGACCGACGCCAAGCCCTCCCTGGCCACCACCCTGCGCCGCATCGGCGCGCTCACCGCGCCCTACTTCCGCTCGGAAGAGAAATGGCAGGCCCGCGGCCTGCTCGCGGCCATCGTGCTGCTGAACCTGGGCGCGGTGTACATGCTGGTGCAGATCAACGAGTGGTACCGCGTGTTCTACGACGCGCTGCAGAACAGGGACCAAGTGGTGTTCTGGCAGCAGATCGGCCGCTTCTGCTGGCTGGCGCTGATCTACATCGTGGTCATGGTCTACAAGTTCTACCTGACGCAGTTGCTGCAGTTGCGCTGGCGCGTGTGGATGACGGACCACTATGTCGGCCGCTGGCTGGCGGACAAGGCCTTCTACCGGCTGGAGCTGGCACGCTACACCGCCGGCAGCGACGACCTGCCCGACAACCCCGACCAGCGCATCCAGGAGGACCTGAACCTGTTCACCACCTACACGGTGACGCTGTCGATGGGCATCCTCAACGCCGCGGTGACGCTGGTCAGCTTCGTCGGCATCCTGTGGACCCTGAGCGGCTCGCTGACGGTGCCCCTGCCGGGCGGCGGCACCTGGGAGATCGCCGGCTACATGGTCTGGGCCGCGGTGCTGTACTGCGTGGCGGGCAGCGCCATCGCCCACTGGATCGGCAAGCCGCAGGTGCGCCTGAACTTCCAGCAGCAGATGCTGGAGGCCAACTTCCGCCACTACATGATCCGCATCCGCGAGTACAGCGAGGCGATCGCGCTGGACGGCGGCGAACGCGCCGAGCGCCCGCAACTGGACCTGCGCTTCACCGAGGTGATGAACAACTACCTGCGCCTGATCCGCAACCAGAAGAGCCTGACCTGGTTCAGCAGCTTCTTCGGACAGGCGGCGATCATCTTTCCGCTGATCGTGGCCGCGCCGCGCTACTTCAGCGGCGCCATCCAGCTCGGCCAGCTCATGCAGATCAACTCGGCCTTCGGCCGCGTGCAGGAATCGCTCTCGTGGCTGGTCGACAACTACATGTCGCTGGCGGTGTGGAAGGCGACGACGGACCGCCTCTCGGGCTTCGAGCACAGCCTGGCCGCGCAGTCGGGCCGGCGCGAGGGCTTCGAGGCCACCACCGCGCCGGGCGCCATCGACGCGCGCGGCATCGCCATCGACCTGCCCGGCGGCCGGCGCCTGCTGGACCGGACGACGCTGCACGTCGCGCCGGGCGACACGGTGCTGGTGCACGGCCCCTCGGGCAGCGGCAAGTCCAGCCTGTTCCGCACGCTGGCCGGCATCTGGCCGCATGCGCGCGGCCGGGTGGCGCTGCCGGCCGACACCATGTTCATCCCGCAGCAGCCCTACTTCCCCGACGGGCGGCTGCGCGACGCGCTGGCCTATCCCGAGCCGGCCGGGCAGTACGGCGACGAGGCGTTGCGCCAGGCGCTGGAGGACGCGCTGCTGCCGCACCTGGCCGACCAGCTCGACCGCGAAGACGCATGGGGCCAGAAGCTCTCCGGCGGCGAGCGCCAGCGCCTGGCCGTCGCGCGCGTGCTGCTCAAGCGGCCGGCCTGGCTGCTGGCCGACGAGGCGACCAGCGCGCTGGACGAGGAGGCGGAAGCCACGATCTACCAGCGGCTGGTGGAGGCGGTGCGGCGCGCCGGCGGCGGCCTGGTCTCGATCGCGCACCGCCGCACGCTGGGCGCGCACCACCAGCGGCGCTGGACGCTGCGGCCCGAGCCGGAAGGCAGCGCGGCGGCCTACCGGGTGGAGGTGTCGTAGGCCGGCGGCCCGCCTCCGGGCCCGGATTCCCCGAACACCTCGATGAGGAAGTCGAGAAAGGCGCGGATCTTCGGCGCCACGTGCTGGCGCGACGGGTAGACCGCGTGGAGCGTGGTCTCGACCGTGCGCCAGTCTTCCAGCGCCGCCTGCAGGCGGCCCGTCTCCAGGTCTTCCTCGACATAGGGCCGGGGGATCAGGCTGAGGCCGAGGCCGGCGCGCAGCGCATCGCGCACCGCCAGGCTCGACGTGACCGAATAGCGCGCATCGACGGCGATGCGCTCGACGCGGCCGTCCTGGCGGAACTCCCAGGTGTCGGCATGGCCCGAGAGGCTGAAGCGGATGCAGGCATGCGCACCCAGCTCGGCCGGCGACGCGGGCACGCCGTGCGCCGCGAAGTACGACGGCGCGCCGCACAGCACGTGCGGCATGACGGCGAGCCGGCGCGCGACCAGGCTGGAGTCCTCCAGGTGGTCGCTGCCGCGGATCGCGAGGTCGAAGCCCTCGCGGACGATGTCCACGCGCCTGTCGTCCAGGTCGAGGTCGAGCCTCAGGGCCGGATGGCGCGCCAGGAAGGCGGGGATCGCCGTCGACAGGCGCGTCAGCGTCACGGTCATCGGTGCGCTGACGCGCAGCACGCCGCTCGGCGCGGCCTTGACCGGACACAGCGCCTGGTCGGCCTCGGCCAGCGCGTCGAGCCCGCGCACCACGTGCTCCAGGTAGATGCGCCCTTCCTCCGTCAGCGCCATGCGCCGCGTGGTGCGATGGATGAGCCGGGCGCCCAGCCGCGCCTCCAGCTCGGCGATGTTCTTGCTGATCGCCGGCGCGGACAGGCCGAGCCGGCGCCCGGCCTGCGCGAAGCTGTTCAGCTCCGCCACGTGGCGGAACACGGTCAGTGCGGTGAAGCGATCCATTATTTTCTATTGGTGAATTTTTCAATTCCAACATCGGCAATTATCAATTCGCGGTGAATTTCTTAACCTCCATTCCGACAACCCATCGTCAGGAATGGCAGGCATGACCCACCCCACCATCGCGCTCATCGAGCAGCGCTTCTCCGCCAACCTGTTTGACGCCTCGCACCGGCTTTCCGACGGCGAGATCGAGCGCCTGGTGCGCCTGGCCGTGCGCGCGCCCACGGCCTACCACCTGCAGAACTGGCGTTTCATCGCCGTGCGCTCGCCCGAGGGGAAGGCCCGCCTGCGCAGGCTGGCCTGGAACCAGCCCAAGGTGGAAGCGGCGGCGGCGACCTTCATCGTCTGCGGTGTGCGGCCCGACGCGGGCGCCCTGCCCGAGCGGCTGCGGCCCTCCATCGAGGCCGGGTTCATGCCGCCCGACATGCCCTCGGCCTGGCAGGCGGCGGCGGCCGGGCAGTACGGCGATCCGCGCGCGGCGCAGGACGAGGCGGTCCGCTCCGCGACCCTGGGCGCGGCGACGCTGATGCTCGCGGCGCAGGCGCTGGGCCTGGCCTGCGGGCCGATGACGGGCTTCGACGCCGGCGGCGTCGCGCGCGAGTTCGGGCTGGCCCACGACGAAGTGCCGGTGATGCTCGTCGCGGTCGGCCGCGCCGCGCCCGGCAACTGGCCCCAGAAGCCCCGGCGGCCGCTGGCCGAGGTGCTGGACATGGCATGAAGGCGCGCACCTCCGACCTGCTGCTGACGGCGATCGCGCCCGCCATCTGGGGCAGCACCTACATCGTCACCACCGAGTTCCTGCCGGGCTTCCCGCCGATGACGGTGGCGCTGCTGCGGGCCCTGCCCGCCGGCCTGCTGCTGCTCCTGATCGTGCGCCAGCTTCCGGCAGGACGCTGGTGGCCGCGCGTCTTCGTGCTCGGCGCGCTCAATTTCTCGGTCTTCTGGAGCATGCTGTTCATCTCGGCCTACCGCCTGCCGGGGGGCGTCGCGGCCACGGTCGGGGCGGTGCAGCCGCTGATCGTCGTCTTCATCGCCGCCGCCCTGCTGGGCAGCAGGCTCCGGTGGCCGGCCGTCCTCGCCGCGGCGCTCGGGCTGGCGGGCGTCGCGCTGCTGGTGCTGACGCCGCGGGCGTCGCTGGATGCAGTGGGTGTGGCGGCCGGCCTGGCCGGCGCCGTCTCGATGGCCTTCGGCACCGTGCTGACCCGCAAGTGGCAGCCGCCGGTGTCGCTGCTGACCTTCACGGCCTGGCAGTTGACCGCCGGCGGGCTCCTGCTGATCCCCGTGGCCTGGGCGCTCGATCCGGCCATCCCGGTGCCCACGGCGGGCAACCTGTTCGGCCTGGCCTGGCTCGGGCTGATCGGCGCGGCCCTGACCTGCTTCCTCATGTTCCGCGGCATCTCGCGGATCGACCCGGCCGCCGTGTCGCTGCTGGGCTTCCTCAGCCCGACGACGGCCGTGCTGCTCGGCTGGGTGTTCCTGAACCAGGCGCTGAGCGTGGCGCAGGCCGCCGGCGTGCTGCTGGTCATCGGCAGCATCTGGCTCGGGCAGCGCGCCAACGGCGCGGGGCGGGGCTGAGAGCGGGCCGCCAGACGTCCCGGAAAGACGGAACCCCCGCCGGACTTCCGCCCGGCGGGGGTTCCGACGAGCCGTCGATGCGGCCCGCGGATCAGGCAGCCGTCAGGCCGCCACGCCCTTGGCCACGTCCGCGTACTCCTCGATCTGGTCGAAGTTCATGTAGCGGTACACGCTGGCCTTGTCGGCGTCGATGACGCCCATCTCCTTGAGGTACTCCTCCTTGCTGGGCAGCCGGCCCAGGCGCGAGGCGATGGCGGCCAGCTCGGCCGAGCCCAGGAACACGTTGGTGTTCTTGCCCAGCCGGTTGGGGAAGTTGCGGGTGCTGGTGGAGATCACCGTCGCGCCCTCGTGCACCTGCGCCTGGTTGCCCATGCACAGCGAGCAGCCGGGCATCTCGGTGCGCGCGCCGGCGGTACCGAAGGCGGCGTAGTGGCCTTCCTTGATCAGCTCGTTCTGGTCCATCTTGGTGGGCGGCGCCACCCACAGCTTGACCGGGATGTCGCGCTGGCCGCCCAGCAGCTTGGCAGCCGCGCGGAAGTGGCCGATGTTGGTCATGCAGCTGCCGATGAAGGCCTCGTCGATCTTCGTGCCGGCCACCTCGGACAGGAACTTGGCGTCGTCCGGGTCGTTGGGGCAGCAGACGATCGGCTCCCGGATGTCGGCCAGGTCGATCTCGATCACGGCGGCGTACTCGGCGTCCTTGTCGGCCTCGAGCAGCTCGGGCTTGGCGAGCCAGGCCTCGACCTTCTCGATGCGGCGCTGCAGCGTCTTGGCGTCCTGGTAGCCGTCGGCGATCATGTTCTTCATCAGCACGACGTTGCTGGTGAGGTACTCCTTGATCGGCTCGGGGTTGAGCTTGATCGTGCAGCCGGCGGCCGAGCGCTCGGCCGAGGCGTCCGACAGCTCGAACGCCTGCTCCACCTTCAGGTCGGGCAGGCCCTCGATCTCGAGGATGCGGCCGGAGAAGATGTTCTTCTTGCCGGCCTTGGCCACCGTCAGCAGGCCGGCCTTGATGGCGTACAGCGGAATCGCATGCACCAGGTCGCGCAGCGTCACGCCGGGCTGCAGTTCGCCCTTGAAGCGCACCAGCACGGATTCGGGCATGTCCAGCGGCATCACGCCGGTGGCCGCGCCGAAGGCCACCAGGCCCGAGCCGGCGGGGAAGGAGATGCCGATCGGGAAGCGGGTGTGCGAGTCGCCGCCGGTGCCCACCGTGTCGGGCAACAGCAGGCGGTTGAGCCACGAGTGGATCACGCCGTCGCCCGGGCGCAGGGCCACGCCGCCGCGGTTGCTGATGAAGGCCGGCAGCTCGCGGTGGGTCTTCACGTCCACCGGCTTGGGGTAGGCGGCCGTGTGGCAGAAGGACTGCATCACCATGTCGGCGGAGAAGCCCAGGCAGGCCAGGTCCTTCAGCTCGTCGCGGGTCATGGGGCCGGTGGTGTCCTGGCTGCCCACGGTGGTCATGCGCGGCTCGCAGTAGGTGCCGGGACGGATGCCCTGGCCTTCGGGCAGGCCGCAGGCGCGGCCGACCATCTTCTGCGCCAGCGTGAAACCGGCCCTGGATTCGGCCGGCGCCTGCGGCAGCCGGAAGGCCGTGGAGGCGGGCAGGCCCAGGGCCTCGCGCGCCTTGGCCGTGAGCGAGCGGCCGATGATCAGGTTGATGCGCCCGCCGGCGCGCACCTCGTCGAGCAGCACGTCGCTCTTGAGCGCGAAGTCGGCGATCTTCTCGCCGTTCTTCTCGATGCGGCCTTCGTACGGGAAGATGTCGAGCACGTCGCCCATCTCCATCTTCGACACGTCCACCTCGATCGGCAGCGAGCCGGAGTCCTCCTGCGTGTTGAAGAAGATCGGCGCGATCTTGCCGCCCAGCGTGACGCCGCCGAAGCGCTTGTTCGGCACGAAGGGGATGTCGGCGCCGGTGGCCCAGATCACGCTGTTGGTGGCGGACTTGCGCGAGGAGCCGGTGCCCACCACGTCGCCCACGTAGGCCACCAGGTGGCCCTTCTTCTTCAGGTCCTCGATGAACTGGATGGGGCCGCGCTTGCCGTCCTCCTCGGGCTTGAAGGCCGCGTCGGGACGGGTGTTCTTGAGCATCGCCAGGTAGTGCAGCGGGATGTCCGGGCGGCTCCAGGCGTCGGGCGCGGGCGAGAGGTCGTCGGTGTTGGTCTCGCCGGGCACCTTGAACACGGTGACGGTGATCTTCTTCTGGACTTCGGGGCGCGAGGTGAACCACTCGGCGTCGGCCCACGACTGCATCACTTCCTTGGCCTTGACGTTGCCGGCCTTGGCCTTGGCCGCGACGTCGTTGAAGAAGTCGAACATCAGGAGCGTCTTCTTCAGCGCCTCGGCGGCCACGCCGGCGACCTCGGCGTCGTCCAGCAGCTCGATCAGCGGATGCACGTTGTAGCCGCCCACCATGGTGCCCAGCAGCTCGGTGGCCTTCGCCTTGGAGATCAGGCCGACCTGGATGTCGCCGTGCGCCACGGCCGCCAGGAAGCTGGCCTTGACCTTGGCCGCATCGTCCACGCCCGGCGGCACGCGGTGCGTCAGCAGGTCCAGCAGGAAGGCTTCCTCGCCGGCGGGCGGATTCTTGATCAGTTCGATCAGTTCGGCGACCTGCTTGGCGTCGAGGGGCAGCGGCGGGATGCCCAGCGCGGCGCGCTCGGCAGCATGGTCACGGTAGGCTTGCAGCATCTTCTTTTCTCCAGACGATCATCGAGGGGCGACGGCGGCGGTCAAGCAAGGCGCGCGCCGCGCCCGTGGGGTGAGGGTTCTATTTGCCCTTGGGCGACTTGCTCGTCGTCGTGTCGACGTCGCCGAGCAGCGAAGGGGGCGGGTTCTTCTTCATCTCTTCGGCAAAGGCGGCCTGGCTGGCGACCTTGCACTCGTCGGCCAGGCGCTGGCCCTGCTTCTGGCTCATCAGCATGGACTTGTTGCCCAGCTGCAGCCACAGGGCGCCGCGCTGGGCATCCTCCAGGCGCACCGCGCCGGTGCGGCTTTCCACCGGGTGCATGCGGTAGTTGACGCCGGCGTGGATGAGGCGGAAGTAGCCGGTCTTCTTCGGGTCCGGCTCGATCTTCACGTTGGCGCCCAGTTCGCAGTCCACCGCGCCGGTGAAGACCTGCTCGGCCACCTTCAGGTCGGCCTCGGTCAGGTCGGCGTAGGGGCCGTCGTCCACGGCGATGGGCTGCTTCTCCTCCACCTTCTTGATGACGCGCTTGGGCACGACCTTCTGCGTCGCCTTCTTGACGGTGGTCTTGGCCCGCTCCTTCAGGGGCGGCTTGGTGGTGTCGGCGGCCTGGGCGGCCACGCCGGTGGTCAGGGCCAGGGCCAGTGCGGCCAGGAGTGCGGGGGTCTTCATGGAGTGATGTGCGTGGATCAGTGGGTGGAGCCGGTGCCGCCCGGGGTGAACCAGGCCTGCGCCTCGGCGGGAAGCGCACGCCCCGTGGCATGCGCACGCGCCAGCACCTGCCAGAAATGCCGGTAGCTCGCGCGGTCGTGCAATGTGCCATCAAAACTGACCGGGGCCCACTCGGCCTGGGCGGCCGCGGCGATGATTTTTGTAGCCATGTGAATCTGTTCCTCTCCCGGCGCGAAGGCTTCCAGGATGGGACGGATCTGGCCCGGGTGGATGCTCCACATGCGCGTGTAGCCGAACTCGTTCGCCGCCCGACGGGCGGCGGTGCGCATCGCCTGCGCATCGCCGAACTCGGTGACCACGCAGTGCGAAGGCACCTTGCCGTGGGCGTGCGCGGCCGAGGCGATCTCCAGCTTGGCGCGCACCACCAGCGGGTGGCTGAACTGGCCCTGCACGCCCATGCCCTCGGCCGGGATGGCGCCGCCGTGCGCCGAGACGAAATCCATCAGCCCGAAGCTCAACGACTGCACGCGCGGGTGGGCGGCGATGTCGAAGGCATTGCGCACCGCCAGCGGCGACTCGATCAGCACGTGCAGCGGCAGCGCCGCGGCGCCGGCCGCGTCCACGGCGGCGACGGCCGCCTGCACGTCGGCCACGGACTCGACCTTGGGCACCATCAGGTGGCACAGGCGGTGCCCGGCCCCGCCGGCGATGGTGGCCACGTCGGCCTGGAAGGCGGCGTGGTCGACCGGGTGCACGCGGGCGGCGACGCGCATGTCGGGCGCGGCGGCCAGCGCCAGCTCGATCACCAGCGCGGCATGCTCGGCCTCGCCGCCTACGGGGGCGCCGTCCTCGCAATCGAGCGTCACGTCGAACACGCAGGCGCCGAACTCGGCCGCCATCTCGGCCTGCAGCGCCAGGCTCTTGCGCATGCGCGCCTCGACGCCGGAATAGTGGTCGCACACCGGCAGCGCGACGGCGCCGGCCTGTGCGCCGAGCAGGACTTCGGCGGGATGGGCAACGCTCATGCGGGCCTCCGCGCCACGATGAACATGCGGGGGAATGCCAGCAGCCGCCGGCCGTCCGCGCGCGGGGCGTAGGCGGCCTCGACGCCGCGCTCGTACTCGGCCAGGTAGCTCTTCTTCAATTCAGGCGGCAGCGGATCGACGAAGGGACGCAACCCGGTGCCGCGCACCCACTCGACGATGGCCGCGGCCGAGGCCAGGGGGTGCTGGTAGACGGTGTGCCAGACGTCCACGGCCGCTGCGCGCGGTGCGAGCAGGTCGTAGTAGCCGCCGATGGGCAGCAGCTCGGTGCGGACCCGGTCGGCGTCGCCGATGTGCGCCGCCCAGGGCGCACGGCCGGCCAGCTCGCGCATGAGCCGGTGGGTGGGTTCCTGGCGGTTGTCGGGCATCTGGATGGCGAGCACGCCGCCGGGTGCCAGCAACTCGAACAGCCGGGGCACCAGCCTTTCGTGATCGGGCACCCATTGCAGGGCGGCGTTGGCGTAGATCAGGTCCGGCGCCGGGCCTTCGGGCGCCCATGCCGCGATGTCGGCCTGCTCGAAGCGGGCCTGCGGCAGGCGCTCGCGCGCCTCGGCGAGCATGGGTTCGGAACTGTCGATGCCCAACACCTGCGCGCCCGGAAAGCGCTCGGCCAGCAGCGCGGTGGAGTTGCCCGGGCCGCAGCCCAGGTCGACCACGCGTGCCGCCTGCGCGAGCGGCACGCGCGCCAGCAACTCCGCCGCGGGACGGGTGCGCTCGTCCTCGTAGCGACGGTAGAGCGTGGGATCCCAGTCCACCATGAGCGCCGGCCTCGGGTGCCGATCAGAGCAGGTGCTTGACGCCGTCCTGCTCGCCCTGCAGCTCGGCCAGGGTCTTGTCGATGCGCTCCTGGCTGAACGCGTCGATCTCCAGGCCCTCGACGATCTTGTACTTGCCGTTCTCGGTGGTGACCGGGAAGCCGAAGATCACGTCCTTGGGGATGCCGTACTCGCCGTTGGAGGGCACGCCCATGGTGACCCACTTGCCGTTGGTGCCCAGGGCCCAGTCGCGCATGTGGTCGATGGCGGCGTTGGCGGCCGAGGCGGCCGACGACAGGCCGCGCGCGTCGATGATGGCGGCGCCGCGCTTGCCCACGGTGGGCAGGAACACCTCGGCGTTCCAGACCTGGTCGTTGATGGCGTCCTTGACCGACTTGCCGCCGATGGTGGCGAAACGGTAGTCGGCGTACATGGTGGGCGAGTGGTTGCCCCAGACGGTGAGCTTCTCGATCTCGCCGACCTTGCCGCCGGTCTTGGCGGCGATCTGGCTGGCGGCGCGGTTGTGGTCCAGGCGCAGCATCGCGGTGAAGTTCTCGCGCGGCAGGCTGGGCGCGCTCTTCATGGCGATGTAGGCGTTGGTGTTGGCGGGGTTGCCGACCACCAGCACCTTGACGTTGCGGCTGGCGACCTTGTCCAGCGCCTTGCCCTGCGCGGTGAAGATCTGGGCGTTGGCGGCCAGCAGGTCGGCACGCTCCATGCCGGGGCCGCGCGGACGGGCACCCACCAGCAGGGCGTAGTCGGCGTCCTTGAAGGCCACTTCCGGGTCGCCGGTGGCGACGATGCCGTCCAGCAGCGGGAAGGCGCAATCTTCCAGCTCCATGATCACGCCCTTGAGGGCCTTCTGCGCCTTCTCGTCCGGGATCTCCAGCAGTTGCAGGATGACCGGCTGGTCCTTGCCGAGCATCTCGCCGGAGGCGATGCGGAACAGGAGGGCGTAACCGATTTGGCCTGCGGCACCGGTGACGGCAACGCGGACGGGCTTTTTGCTCATGGGAAGACTCCAGGAATGAAGAATGAAGGCGCGAGGCCGCGCCGCCAGGGGCACCGGGGACGCGCGCGCGGGGCTGCGCATCCGAACTGGGCATTCTAGGCCGAAACCATAGCGCTTGTCTTATGTCTTATATAAGATTGACCCCTGGCCTTGCGGCCGCCGCGCCGCCCCACACGACCATGTCCGACCCCCTTGCCGCCGAGCCGGCCGCCCCGTCCTTCAGTCCGCTGTATCAGCAGATCAAGTCGCTGATCCTGCAGCGCCTGGAGGCGGGCGAGTGGAAGCCGGGCGAGCCGATCCCCAGCGAGATGGACTTGGCGACGCGCTTTCGCGTCAGCCAGGGCACGGTGCGCAAGGCGATCGACGAACTGGCGGCCGACAACCTGGTGGTGCGGCGCCAGGGCAAGGGCACCTTCGTCGCCACCCATGCCGAGCAGCACGTGCAGTACCGCTTCCTCAAGCTGGTGCCCGACAACGGCACGCCGGCGCAGGAAGGGCCCGCCGAGCGCACCATCGTCGACTGCCGCCGGCTGCGCGCCAGCGCGGAGGTGGCCCGCGCACTGGGCCTGCGCACCGGCGACCCGGTGCTGCAGGTGCGCCGCGTGCTCGCCTACGCCGGCACGCCCACCATCCTGGAAGACCTGTGGCTGCCCGGCGGCCCCTTCAAGGGCCTCACGGCCGAACGGCTGGATGCGTGGCACGGCCCGATGTATTCGCTGTTCGAGACGGAATTCGGCGTGCGCATGGTGCGCGCCGAGGAGAAGATCCGCGCGGTGCTGCCCGACGCCCAGCAGGCCCTGCTGCTGGAGGTCACGACGGCCACGCCCCTGCTGAGCGTGGAGCGCGTCGCGCACACCTACAACGACGCGCCGATGGAATGGCGCCGCGGCCTGTACCGCACCGACACGCACCACTATCGCAACGAGCTGGGATGAATGCACCGCACGGCGAAAAGCCCGCAGCGCCATCCGCGCCTGCATCTCACGCTATTGAATGGATAGCACCCGAGCACATTGGTGCGATGAGCCCGGCGCAGCGCGTGCGTCATGGTGCATTGCAATAGAATTTTCGACTGTTTGCATATTCGCCCCGCCAGCACAAGCAGCCTTCATCGAACAAACAACGAAAGCCTCCCCATGACAGAGCTTGCAACATCCTCGCGGCCACGCCGCGAATTCCGCAACATCAACGTCTTCAGCGATCTCACCGGCTACCGGCTCCCCCCTGCGGGCTTCGTGTCGATCCTGCATCGCGTCAGCGGCGTGCTGATGTTCCTGCTGATGCCCTTCATCATCTGGATGTTCGACACCTCCGTGTCCTCCGAGATCTCGTTCGCACGCTTCAAGGCCGCCTTCAACAGCGGCCTTGCTTTCGTTCCGGGCTGGTTCCTCAAGCTGGTGGCGCTGGCGCTGATCTGGGCCTACCTGCACCACTTCTGCGCCGGCCTGCGCCACCTGTGGATGGACGTGAGCCACGACGCGGTGAGCAAGGAATTCGGCAAGAGCTCCGCCCTCGCAGTGCTCACGGTCAGCCTGCTGCTGACGGTGGTGCTGGGCGCCAAGCTGTTCGGCGTGTACTGATCGGGAGGAGCACTTCATCATGGCAGTGAACTACGGCTCCAAGCGCACCGTCGTCGGCGCGCACTACGGTCTTCGGGACTGGCTCTCGCAGCGCGTGACCGGGCTGGTGATGGCCCTCTTCACCCTCATCGTGCTCGCCCAGCTGCTCATCGGCGGCGGCCCGATCGGCTACGACAAGTGGGCGGGCATCTTCGCCTCGCAGTGGATGAAGGTCCTCACCTTCGTGGTGATCGCCTCGCTGCTGTGGCACGCCTGGGTGGGCATGCGCGACGTGTGGATGGACTACGTCCAGCCGGTCGGCATCCGCCTGGCGCTGCAGATCTTCACCATCGTCTGGCTTGTGGGTTGCGCGGGTTGGGCCATTCAAGTGCTCTGGAGGGTTTGAGCCGTGACGTACACCAAGGAAAAGATCAACAAGCGCAAGTTCGACGTCGTCATCGTCGGCGCCGGCGGCTCCGGCATGCGCGCCTCGCTCGAACTCTCCCGCGCCGGCCTGAACGTGGCCTGCCTGTCCAAGGTCTTCCCCACCCGCTCGCACACGGTGGCGGCGCAGGGCGGCGTGTCGGCATCGCTGGGCAACATGTCCGAGGACAACTGGCACTACCACTTCTACGACACCATCAAGGGTTCGGACTGGCTGGGTGACCAGGACGCGATCGAGTTCATGTGCCGCGAGGCGCCGAACGTGGTGATCGAGCTGGAGCACTTCGGGATGCCCTTCGACCGCAACCCGGACGGCACCATCTACCAGCGCCCCTTCGGAGGCCACACCGCCAACTACGGCGAGAAGCCCGTGCAGCGCGCCTGCGCCGCGGCCGACCGCACCGGCCACGCGATGCTGCACACGCTGTACCAGCAGAACGTCAAGTCCAAGACCAACTTCTTCGTCGAGTGGATGGCGCTGGACCTGATCCGCGACGCCGACGGCGACGTGGTCGGCGTGACCGCGATCGAGCTGGAGACCGGCGAGCTGTACGTGCTGCAGGCCAAGGCCGTGCTGCTGGCCACCGGCGGCGCCGGCCGCATCTTCGCGGCCAGCACCAACGCCTTCATCAACACCGGCGACGGCCTGGGCATGGCGGCGCGCGCCGGCATCCCGCTGCAGGACATGGAGTTCTGGCAGTTCCACCCCACCGGCGTGGCCGGCGCGGGCGTGCTGCTCACCGAAGGCTGCCGCGGCGAGGGCGCGATCCTGCTCAACAGCAACGGCGAGCGCTTCATGGAGCGCTACGCGCCCACCCTGAAGGACCTGGCGCCGCGCGACTTCGTCTCGCGCTCGATGGACCAGGAGATCAAGGAAGGCCGGGGCTGCGGTCCGAACAAGGACTACATCCTGATGAAGCTGGACCACCTGGGCGCCGACACCATCCGCAAGCGCCTGCCCTCGGTGGAAGAGATCGGCCACAACTTCGCCAACGTCGACATCACCAAGGAGCCGATCCCGGTGGTGCCGACCATCCACTACCAGATGGGCGGCATCCCGACCAACATCAACGGCCAGGTGGTGGTGCAGAACGGCGACGTGAACAGCCAGGTCGTCAACGGCCTGTACGCGGTGGGCGAATGCTCCTGCGTGTCGGTGCACGGCGCCAACCGCCTGGGCACCAACTCGCTGCTGGACCTGCTGGTGTTCGGCAAGTCGGCCGGCAAGCACATCGTCGACTTCGTCAAGGGCAGCGGCGAGCACAAGCCGGTGCCGGCCGACGGCGCCGACCGCACGCTGGCGCGCCTGAACCAGTTGCAGGAATCCACCGGCGGCGAGTACGCGCAGAACATCGCGGGCGACATCCGCAACACCATGCAGCAGCACGCCGGCGTGTTCCGCACGCAGGCCAGCATGGACGAGGGCGTCACCAAGGTCAACGCGATCCGCGAGCGCGTGGCCGGCGTCGCCCTGCAGGACAAGTCGCTGGTGTGGAACACCGCCCGCATGGAGGCGCTGGAGGTCGACAACCTGATCGAGGTGGCCCAGGCGACCATGACCTCGGCCGCCGCCCGCCACGAATGCCGCGGCGCGCACACGGTCGACGACTACGAGCGTCCGGCGGACGACCCCGACTGCCCGCTGGGCCGCAACGACAAGGACTGGCTCAAGCACACGCTGTGGCACAGCGAAGGCAACCGCCTGAGCTACAAGCCCGTCAACCTCAAGCCGCTGACGGTGGACTCCGTCCCGCCCAAGGTCCGCACGTTCTGAACAAGGTTCCACCACGATGAAGCGCACTTTCAAGATCTACCGCTACGACCCGGAAAAGGACGCCAAGCCCTACATGCAGACCGTCGAGATCGAGCTCGACGGCCACGAGCGCATGCTGCTGGACGCCCTGGTCAAGCTCAAGGCGCAGGATCCGTCCATCTCGTTCCGCCGCTCCTGCCGCGAGGGCGTGTGCGGCTCGGACGCGATGAACATCAACGGCAAGAACGGCCTGGCGTGCCTGACCAACATGAACACGCTGAAGGACCCGATCGTCCTGAAGCCGCTGCCGGGCCTGCCCGTCATCCGCGACCTGATCGTGGACATGACGCAGTTCTTCAAGCAGTACCACTCGATCAGGCCCTACCTCGTCAACGACACGCCCGCGCCCGAGAAGGAGCGCCTGCAGTCGCCCGAGGAGCGCGAGGAGCTCAACGGCCTGTACGAGTGCATCCTGTGCGCGAGCTGCTCCACGAGCTGCCCGAGCTTCTGGTGGAACCCCGACAAGTTCGTCGGCCCGGCCGGCCTGCTGCAGGCCTACCGCTTCATCGCCGACAGCCGCGACGAGGCCACCGGCGACCGCCTGGACAACCTGGAAGACCCGTACCGCCTGTTCCGCTGCCATTCCATCATGAACTGTGTGGATGTGTGCCCCAAGCACCTGAACCCCACGCGGGCCATCGGCAAGATCAAGGAACTGATGGTCCGCCGGGCCGTCTGACCCCCTCCAAGCCCACCGCCGTGCCATGCAGGACACCCGCCCCGCCCCCGACGACGACGCGCTGCTGGACGCACGCGCGGCCGCGTTGCTGAAGTGGCGCTGCCGGCGCGGCCTGCTGGAGAACGACCTCTTCATCGCCCGCTTCTTCGAGCGGCATGAATCTCGCTTGACCGTGAGGCAGGCACGCGCGATGGAGGTGCTGATGGACCTGTCGGACAACGACCTGCTCGACCTGCTGCTCGCCAGAAAGGAGCCCGAGCCCGGATGGGCCGGGGCCGACGTGACGGCACTGCTCGGGTCGATGCGCGCCGAAGGCGCGCAGCTGCCGGCCTCCTCTTCTTCCCTCCCCTCTCCCTCGCGTTCCAATCAACCCATCGAGAGAAAGTCGACATGAAAGCATCCGACAACAAGGCCACCCTGTCCTTCAGCAACGGCGGGCAGAGCGTCGAGCTACCGATCTACAAGGGCACGCTCGGCCCGGACGTGATCGACATCCGCAAGCTCTATGCGCAGACGGGCATGTTCACCTACGACCCGGGCTTCATGTCGACCGCGTCGTGCCAGTCGAGCATCACCTACATCGACGGCGACAAGGGCGAGCTGCTGTACCGCGGCTACCCCATCGAGCAGCTGGCGACGAACTGCGACTACCTGGAGACCTGCTACCTGCTGCTCAACGGCGAGCTGCCCAACACCGCCGAGAAGGAGAAGTTCACCAGGCTCGTGACCAACCACACCATGGTCAACGAGCAGATGCAGTTCTTCCTGCGCGGCTTCCGCCGCGATGCGCACCCGATGGCCATCATGACCGGCCTGGTGGGCGCGCTGTCGGCCTTCTATCACGACAGCACGGACATCAACAATCCCGAGCACCGCGACATCGCCGCGATCCGCCTGATCGCCAAGATGCCGACGCTGGTGGCGATGGCCTACAAGTACAACGTCGGCCAGCCGTACATCTACCCGCGCAACGACCTGAGCTACGCGGGCAACTTCCTGCACATGATGTTCGCCACGCCGTGCGAGGAGTACAAGGTCAGCCCGGTGCTCGAACGCGCGCTGGACCGCATCTTCATCCTGCACGCCGACCACGAGCAGAACGCCTCCACCTCCACCGTGCGCCTGTGCGGCTCCTCCGGCACCAACCCCTTCGCCGCCATCGCGGCCGGCGTGGCGTGCCTCTGGGGCCCCGCCCACGGCGGCGCCAACGAGGCGGCGCTGAACATGCTCTACGACATCCAGAAGGAAGGCGGCGTGGAGAAGATCGGCGAGTTCATCAAGAAGGTCAAGGACAAGAACTCCAACGTCAAGCTGATGGGCTTCGGTCATCGTGTCTACAAGAACTACGATCCGCGCGCCAAGCTGATGCAGGAGACCTGCAACGAGGTGCTGACCGAGCTGGGCCTGGAGAAGGACCCGCTGTTCGCCCTGGCCAAGCAGCTGGAGAAGATCGCCCTGGAAGACGAGTACTTCGTCTCGCGCAAGCTCTACCCGAACGTGGACTTCTACTCGGGCATCGTGCAGCGCGCCATCGGCATTCCGGTCAGCCTGTTCACCGCCGTCTTCGCGCTGGCCCGCACGGTGGGCTGGATCGCCCAGCTCAACGAGATGATCGGCGACCCGGAATACAAGATCGGCCGCCCGCGCCAGCTGTTCGAAGGCTCGCCGAAGCGCGACGTGAAGCCGATCTCGGCCCGCTGATCCGCGTCATCCGCCCAGCCATGAAAGAAGCTGCCCTCGGGCAGCTTTTTTTTGCCTGCAGATCGCCGTCTCCTCGAATCCGCAGGACAAGGAGAAGGCGACCAAAGGCGGCATCCGGTTCCGGCGGGCTGACCGCCATCGCCCTTCACCACTTCACGCGCATGCCGATCGAGCCGTTCACCGAGCTCCGGACCTTGGCGTTGCCCCCGCTCGCCCAGAGCTTGCCGATTTCGCCGTACAGGCTCGTCGATCCGGCCAGGGCCAGCGTGAAGCCGCCCGCGAGCTCGGTGCTCGTGCCGCCCGTGGGCGCCAGGATGTCGGTGGCGGTGGCGCCGTTCACGAAGCGCGCGACGTCCGCGCCGCTGGAAGTCCTGTAGACGTTGAAGCGGCCGTACGGCTGGAGCGCGCCGACGCCCGTGTCGACGCGGCCCTTGACCCGCACGCCTGCGCGGACGATCCAGCCGCTGTCGACTCGCGGCTGGACGACGGCGCCGACGATGGCGGCGTTGTCCAGGTCCATGTGGTGGTGGATCAGTTGCAACTGCGGCTCGATGCGCCAGCCGCTGCCGCCCAGCGCGAAGGACTGCCCCACTTCGATGGAGCCCAGCAGGCTGTTGCCCTTGCCGCCGCTGCCGTGGCTCGCCAGGGGCTCGACCGTGTAGCGGTGGCGGCCCGACTGCACCACCGCATCGGCATAGAAGCCGCTGTCGGCGGTGTAGGTGCCGTACACGCCCATGTACTGGCTGCGCAGGTCGTTGCGGCCCACGGCCAGGTTCTGGATGCCGCTGGCAAAACCCCGCACGCTGACGTCGCCGTCGAGCTGGCCGACGTAGATGCCCGCACGCCGGTTCGGCATGGCCAGCAGGTCGGTGCCGGCCTGGAAGCCGGTGAGGCGGCCCTTGCTGCCCGGCGCGACCGCGCCGCCCTGCCGGACATCGATGTCGGTGGCGAGCACGCGCGCCCAGGCGCGGCGATCCGAAGCACCCGGCGTGGCGGTGGCGCCCTCGACGTCGTCGTCGCCCACGCGCTTGCGCAGGTCACCCAGCATCGCGAGGTTGCCCTGGCGCAGCTGGCCTGCCAGCGCGGCGTAGAGCGGGGCCTCGGCGCGATAGGTGACCACCGGCGCGGCAGGGGCCGCCGTGGTGCTCGAACGCAGGTACCAGTTCTCGCCGGCACCATTGGCATCGGCGGCGTACAGGCGGTACTCGTAGGCGCCGGCATCCACGTGGCCGTTGGCCAGGCTGAACGCGTCCTGGGTGGTCTGTGCCGTCGTGGTGGCGCCGTTCCTCGCCGTGATCACCTCGATGCCGTTGCCGCTGGTGAGCGCGCCCAGGCCGCCCAGATTGGTGATCTGCACCGTCGTCCTGCCGCTGGCGGCTGCGGCGGCGCCGTCGAGCACCAGGCGGTCGGACGGGCCCGTGCCGTTGAGCACGGTGCCGAGCCTGAGCACGCCGTTGCTGCCGACGTACGCGCCCGTCACCGTCAGCGTGGTGCCCCCGGTCGCGCCCACGAGCGAGACGGTGCCGCCGTTGGCCAGCGAAGCGACGCTCTGGCTGAACCCGGCCAGGTCGAGCGTGGCGCCCGAAGCCACGCTGTGCGCGGACGCCGCGCTGAGGGTGTTGGCGGCACCCGCCTTGAGCGTGCCCTGCGCGACATGGGTGGCGCCGGTGTAATTGTTGGCGCCGGACAGGGTCAGCGTGCCGACGCCCTCCTTCGTGATGAAACCGCCGCCGCTGATCGCCCCGCTCAGGGTCGCGTCGAACGCGCCGGTGTCGATGACCGGATCGGTGCTGCCCGTGAGCTGGATCGCGTTGGCGATCGTGAGCCCGTCGACGCTGAAACCCAGCGTCGTGTCGTCGTCCATCGACAGCGTGCCTGTGCCCAGCGCCTGGCTGTGGCCGAGGTTCAGGCGCCCCTGGCGCAGCGCAGTGCCGCCGGTGTAGGTGTTCGCGCCCGAGAGCGTGAGCGTGCCGGCACCCACCTTCACCAGCGAACCGCCGGCGCCGGAGATCACGCCCGAGACTTCGGTGCTGGCGTTCAGCCCGCCCGTGGTCAGGGCCTTGGCGCCGAGGATCACATCGCCCGCGCCGGACAGCGAGCCGATGGAGATCCCCGCCGCGGTCAGCGAGCGGATGCGCAGGCGCCCGCCCGCGTTGTTGACCACGGTGGCCTGGTCGGCGCTCGCGCGGTCGAAGATGTCGATCAGGCCGCCGCTTTCGTTGACGAAGGTCGCCTGGCCCGCGCTGGCGTCGTCCAGCAGGTTGACCTGGCCGCCCGAGAAGTTGGTGATGCGCGCATTGCCCGCCGTTGCGCTGAACCAGATGTTGGTCAGCCCGCCGCGGTTCTCGATGACGGCATTGCCGGCGGAGGCGTTGTCCCTGAACTCGGCCGACGCATCCTGGTTCATGACGAGGTGGGCATTGCCCGCCGAGCTGCTGTCGCGGAACTGCACGAAGCCGGCGTTGTCCGTGAGCAGGGGGCCCCGCGCGGCGGCGGTGATCGTCAGTCCGCTCGCGTCGGCCTTGCTGCCGAAGATCAGCGAGGCGTTGCCGGCCACCGACACCGGCCCGCTGCCGAGTGCGCCGGTCGCCAGCGCCTGCAGGCTGCCGGCGGCCACCGAAGTGCCGCCCGTGTACGCGTTGGCCGCACCCAGCACCAGCGTGCCCTGGCCGGTCTTCTGCAGCGTCCCGCCGCCCGAGACTTCGCCATTCAGCGTCAGCGTGCGGATCAGGTTCACGTCGAAGGTGCCGCCGCCCGAGCCGAGCGAGACGGTGCGCGTCGCCGTGGTGTCGCCGGAGACGTTCAGCGTGCCCCCGTCGAGCGTGAGCGCGCCGCCCGAGTTGCCGAGCGCGCCGTCGTCGGCAATGGAAAGCGCGCCGCCGCGCACGGTCCATGGCGTCGACTCGGTGGTGGTGCCGGTCAGCGTCCAGGTGCTGGCGCCCGTCTTTTCGTAGCGCGCGAAGCCGCTGTAGGTGGCGGCGCCGAGCGAAGTGGTGCCGTCGGTCGTGTCGCCGGCCAGCCTCAGCACGTTGCCGGTGCCGGAAGTCACCCTCAGCAGGCCGGTGATCGAGGAGCCGGCGCGCAATTCGAGCTGGTTGTCGTTGCCGGTGATCCGCACCGCGTCGCCGCGCGTGACGCTGTCGCCGCCCACGCCGCCTGTCAGGGTGCCGCTGTTGACGATGCTGTTCGCATTGCCGCGAATGCGCAGGCCTGCGCCTCCGATGCCGTTGGCAGTGTTGTTTCCGCCGGCACCGCCCGCGCCCCCCACCAGTGCCCCGGTGTTGAGCACCGAATTGCCACTGGACTCCAGCGCCAGGCCGGCACCGCCTTCGCCGCCGCCGCCGACCATGCTGCCGATAGTGGCCACGGCGCCATTCCCGCCGTTCCCGCCGGTGGCCGTGCCGGTGTTGACGACAGTGGCGCTCCCGCCTTGCAGCACGATGCCGTCTCCGCCCCCACCGCCGCCGCCGGCCCACTGGCCGACGGCACCCGCGCCACCGTTGCCGCCGATCGTCTGGCCCGCGTTGTTCAGGGTGACGCCGGCCGCCACGGATTGCAGGCCCGCGCCGCCACCGCCGCCGCCGCCGGACAGGCGCCCGCTGCCGCCGGCACCGCCATGGCCGCCCTGCAGGGTGGTGCCTCCTCCCATGTTGATGCCAGCGTCGGAGGTGTACACGGCAGCACCGCCCCCGCCACCGCCACCCGCGCCGTAGACCGGATCCGGATCAGGAGCGCCATCGGTTCCCGAGCCGCCGGTGACCGAGCCGGTCACGCTGGTTGCTCCGACTGCGCCGCCTGTTCCGCCGGGCCCGGCAGCTCCGTCGCGGCCGTTTCCTCCATTGCCACCCGACGGAGGCAGCCCATCGAGGCCGGGGAACTCGCCGACACCACCGCCAACTCCGCCGCTGCCATTGCCCGCGCCGCCCCGGCCGCCCGTGCCACCGCCCTCGACAAATGCAGTCCCGCCGCTGGCCTGCGCCCAAGCTATGCCGGATACACCTGCCAACGCGAACAGGCACACCGCCGCCGCAAGCCGCTTCGTCCTGCGGCGCCCGCCCGTCGTTGCACGCCCCGCATGCGACGCGACAAGTTCCGACACGGCCTGCCAGACACCCAGGGCTCCATTCCAGACAATGCGATAAGCACGGTTCATCCCGCCGACCCCAACGAAAAAGGGGGCCAATTTAATATTTGCAACAGAATGATTCAATTACATAAAGAGTAGTCATGAGCGCCGACGCGCTCCTCCTCCTGTAGGGCATCACCGGGCGGCCGCCCGCGCCCCGTCGCCGCCCGGCAACGATGCCATCGCGTACCGCGATGGATACGGGTCAAAAACAGGGGGAAAATGGTCATCTCATCGCAAAACGCGATGACTTCCCCACCGCCCCATGAGCACATCAGAACGCAGCTTCGCGCGCCGCATCGACCTCACGTCGCTGCAGCTGTTCGTGGCCGTGTGCGAGCTGGGGAGCATCGGCCGCGCCGCCGAGCGCGAGTTCATCGCGGCTTCCGCCATCAGCAAGCGGCTGTCGGACCTGGAGGCCACCCTGGGCACCGCCCTGCTGTACCGCCACGCGCGCGGCGTCGACCTCACGCCGGCCGGCGAAAGCCTGCTGCACCATGCCCGCGCCATGCTCTACAGCCTGGAGAAGATGCAGGGCGAGCTGTCCGAATACGCCGATGGCGTGCGCGGCCACGTGCGGGTGCACGCCAACATCTCGGCGATCGTGCAGTTCCTGCCGGAAGACCTGGGCGCCTTCGCGCGCGCGCACGAGGC
This sequence comes from Xenophilus azovorans DSM 13620, assembly GCF_000745855.1. GTDB lineage: Bacteria > Pseudomonadota > Gammaproteobacteria > Burkholderiales > Burkholderiaceae_C > Xenophilus > Xenophilus azovorans. The sequence continues at coordinate 77,128 of NZ_JQKD01000022.1, read as the reverse complement.
CATCAAGATCGACCTGGAGGAGCACCTGTCCAGCGAGGTGGTGCGCGCGGTGCAGGAGGGCGCGGCCGACCTGGGCATCTGCCACGTGCCCGCAGACGCCGATGCCCTGCAGACCCTGCCCTACCGCAGCGACCGCCTGGCGCTGGTGCTGCCCCTGGGCCACCCGCTGGCCTCGGCGCCGCAACTGGACTTCGCGGCCTCGCTGGACTTCGACCACGTCGGCCTGCACACCAACAGCTCGATCTACGTGGCCATGCACCAGGCGGCGCTGGCCGCCGGGCGCAGCGTGCGGCTGCGCATCCACGTCACCGGGCTGGACGCGATGTGCCGCATGATCGACAACGGCCTGGGCATCGGCGTGATGCCGCAACGGGCCTTCGAACTGATGCGCGGCGGCATCGGCCAGCGGCTCGTGAGCGTGCCGCTCACAGACGCCTGGGCGCAGCGCGAGATCCGCCTGGTGGCGCGCGACTTCTCCACCCTGCCGGTGGCGGCGCGCACGCTGGTCAACCACCTGCGCGCGCCGGAGGCGGCAGCGCCCGAGGCCCTCGCCGCCTGACCGACCCTCTTTTTCACCTTTCCCCACGAAGACAACACCGACCATGGCACGCACGCTCTACGACAAGCTCTGGGACGAACACGTCGTCCACACCGAGGAGGACGGCACCGCCGTGCTCTACATCGACCGCCACCTGGTGCACGAAGTGACCAGCCCGCAGGCCTTCGAGGGCCTGCGCGAGGCGGGCCGCAAGCTGTGGCGCGTCAGTTCGGTGGTGGCCACCGCCGACCACAACACGCCCACCACCGGCTGGGAGCGCGGCTACGACGGCATCGCCGACCCGATCAGCAAGGAGCAGGTCACCACGCTGGACACCAACATCCACGAGTTCGGCGCGGCGGCCTTCTTCCCCTTCCTGAGCAAGCGCCAGGGCATCGTGCACGTGATCGGCCCCGAGAACGGCGCCACGCTGCCGGGCATGACGGTGGTGTGCGGCGACAGCCACACCAGCACCCACGGCGCCTTCGGCGCGCTGGCGCACGGTATCGGCACCAGCGAGGTCGAGCACGTCATGGCCACGCAGACGCTGCTGGCCAAGAAGGCGAAGAACATGCTGGTCAAGGTGGAGGGCAAGCTGCCTTTGGGCTGCACCGCCAAGGACATCGTGCTGGCCATCATCGGCCGCATCGGCACCGCCGGTGGCACGGGCTACACCATCGAGTTCGGCGGCTCCGCCATCCGCGACCTCAGCATGGAAGGCCGCATGACGGTGTGCAACATGGCCATCGAGGCCGGCGCGCGCGCGGGCCTGGTGGCGGTGGACCAGAAGACCATCGACTACGTGAAGAACCGCCCGCTGGCGCCCACCGGCGTGGAGTGGGACCAGGCCGTCGCCTACTGGAAGACGCTGCACTCCGACCCGGACGCGAAGTTCGACACCGTGGTCGAACTGAACGCCGCCGACATCAAGCCGCAGGTGACCTGGGGCACCTCGCCCGAGATGGTGCTGCCCATCGATGCCCGCGTGCCGGACCCCGACAAGGAGAAGGACGCCAGCAAGCGCGGCGCCATCGAGCGCGCGCTCACCTACATGGGCCTGGAGCCCAACAAGGCGATGAACGACATCTTCGTCGACAAGGTGTTCATCGGAAGCTGCACCAACAGCCGCATCGAGGACATGCGCGAGGCCGCCGCCGTGGTGAAGAAGCTGGGCCAGAAGGTGGCGAAGAACGTCAAGCTCGCCATGGTGGTGCCCGGCTCGGGCCTGGTGAAGGAGCAGGCCGAGCGCGAAGGCCTGCACGAGATCTTCAAGGCCGCCGGCTTCGAGTGGCGCGAGCCCGGCTGCTCCATGTGCCTGGCGATGAACGCCGACCGGCTGGAGCCCGGCGAGCGCTGCGCCAGCACCAGCAACCGCAACTTCGAAGGCCGCCAGGGCGCCGGCGGGCGCACCCACCTCGTCAGCCCCGCGATGGCGGCGGCGGCGGCCATCAACGGCCACTTCATCGACGTGCGCACCATCGCCTGAGGCGGGAAGAAAGAACGACCATGCAGAAATTCACCGTGCACAAGGGCCTCGTCGCCCCGATGGACCGCGAGAACGTCGACACCGACGCGATCATCCCGAAGCAATTCCTCAAGTCCATCCGCAAGACCGGCTTCGGCCCCAACCTGTTCGACGAATGGCGCTACCTCGACCACGGCGAGCCGGGCATGGACCCGGCCAGCCGCAAGCCCAACCCCGACTTCGTGCTCAACCAGCCGCGCTACCAGGGCGCCTCGATCCTGCTGGCGCGCAGGAACTTCGGCTGCGGCTCCAGCCGCGAGCACGCGCCCTGGGCGCTGGACCAGTACGGCTTCCGCTCGATCATCGCGCCCAGCTTCGCCGACATCTTCTTCAACAACAGCTTCAAGAACGGCCTGCTGCCCATCGTGCTGCCCGAGGCCACGGTGGCGAAGCTGTTCGACGAGGTGGCGGCCTTCCCCGGCTACGAGCTGACCATCGATCTGGACCGTCAGGTGGTCGTCAAGCCGGACGGCGAGGAGATCGCCTTCGAGGTCCAGCCCTTCCGCCGCTACTGCCTGATGAATGGCCTGGACGACATCGGCCTGACGCTGCGCCACAAGGACAAGATCAAGGCCTACGAGGCCGAGCGCCTTGCCGCCAAGCCCTGGCTCGCCCACCAGATGGTGAGCTGAGCCCTCCCCCTTTTTCCCAACGCCATCCACAACGACCATGAAAATCGCAGTCCTGCCCGGTGACGGCATCGGCACAGAAATCGTCGCGGAAGCCGTGCGCGTGCTCGACGCACTCGGCCTGAAGTTCGAGATGGAAAGCGCCCTCGTGGGCGGCGCCGCCTACGAGGCGCACGGCCACCCGCTGCCCGAATCCACCCTCAAGCTGGCCAAGGAAGCCGATGCCGTGCTCTTCGGCGCCGTGGGCGACTGGAAGTACGACAAGCTCGACCGCCCGCTGCGCCCCGAGCAGGCCATCCTGGGCCTGCGCAAGCACCTGGGCCTGTTCGCCAACTTCCGCCCGGCCATCTGCTACGAGCAGCTCACCCACGCCTCCAGCCTCAAGCCCGAACTGGTGGCGGGCCTGGACATCCTCATCATCCGCGAGCTGACCGGCGACATCTACTTCGGCCAGCCGCGCGGCCGGCGCACCGCCGCCGACGGCCACTTCCCCGGCGCCGAGGAAGCCTTCGACACCATGCGCTATTCCAGGCCCGAGATCGAGCGCATCGCCCGCGTCGCCTTCGAGGCGGCCCGCAAGCGCAGCAAGCGCGTCACCAGCGTCGACAAGGCCAACGTGCTGGAGACCTTCCAGTTCTGGAAGGACGTGGTGACAGATGTGCACAAGGACTACCCGGACGTCGAGCTGGAGCACATGTACGTCGACAACGCGGCCATGCAGCTGGTGAAGGCGCCGAAGAAGTTCGACGTGGTCGTCACCGGCAACATGTTCGGCGACATCCTCAGCGACGAGGCGGCCATGCTCACCGGCTCCATCGGCATGCTGCCCTCGGCCAGCCTGAACAGCAGCAATCAGGGCCTGTACGAGCCCAGCCACGGCAGCGCGCCCGACATCGCCGGCCAGGGTGTGGCCAACCCGCTGGCCACCATCCTCAGCGCGGCGATGATGCTGCGCTTCTCGCTCAACCAGGAAGAGGCCGCCCAGCGCATCGAGAACGCGGTGAAGAAGGTGCTGGCGCAGGGGCTGCGCACGCCCGACATCCACAGCGAGGGCACCACCCGCGTCGGCACCCGCGAAATGGGCGACGCGGTGCTCAAGGCGCTGGGCTGAGGGCCCTTCCGCTACAATCGAGGGCGCTATGACTGCCGCCCGCCCGTTCGTCCTGAACCTCCTGCCTGCCGCCCCGGCCGGCACGGGCGCGCGCGCATCCTCCGCCAAAACCACGACGACCATTCAGGGCTGACCCAGCCTGGTTCGTCGCGCGCGCCTTCCCCTGGCCCACGGACGAGCCAGGCGGACAGCCCCTTCGGCGCGGTCTGAAGTCTTCTTTTTCTGACTGATTGACACTGAAAGGGCATTGAAATGAGCAGCAAGTTGGTAGGCCTTGTCGGCTGGCGCGGCATGGTCGGTTCCGTCCTGATGGACCGCATGGCCGCCGAGAAGGACTTCGACCTGATCGAACCCCTGTTCTTCTCCACCTCCAATGCCGGCGGCCAGGCGCCCGCGATGGCGAAGAACGAGACCAAGCTGCAGGACGCCTTCGACATCGAGCAGCTCAAGCGCTGCGAGATCGTCATCACCGCCCAGGGCGGCGACTACACCACCGAGGTCTTCCCCAAGCTGCGCGCCGCCGGCTGGAAGGGCCACTGGATCGACGCGGCCTCCACCCTGCGCATGAAGGACGACGCGGTCATCGTGCTCGATCCGGTGAACATGCCCGTCATCAAGAACGCCCTGGCCAAGGGCGGCACCAACTGGATCGGCGGCAACTGCACCGTGAGCTGCATGCTGATGGGCGTGGGCGCGCTCTACAAGGCCGGCCTGGTCGAGTGGATGAGCACCCAGACCTACCAGGCCGCCAGCGGCGGCGGCGCGCAGCACATGCGCGAGCTGCTGACGCAGTACGGCACCCTCTACGGCGAGGTCAAGGCGCTGCTGGACGACCCGAAGAGCGCCATCCTCGAGATCGACCGCAAGGTGATCGGCAAGCAGCGCGCCCTGTCGGGCCACGAGGTGGCCAACTTCGGCGTGCCGCTGGGCGGCTCGCTGATCCCCTGGATCGACAAGGACCTGGGCAACGGCGTGTCCAAGGAAGAATGGAAGGGCATGGCCGAGACCAACAAGATCATGGGCCTGGGCGAGGGCTTCGGCACGCCCGCCATCCCGGTCGACGGCTTCTGCGTGCGCGTGGGCGCCATGCGCTGCCACAGCCAGGCCTTGACCTTCAAGCTCAGGAAGGACGTGCCGCTGGCCGACATCGAAGCCATGATCGCCACCGACAACGACTGGGTGAAGGTCGTGCCCAACACCCGCGAGGCGACCATGAAGGACCTGACGCCGGTGGCGGTGACCGGCACCATGACCATTCCGGTCGGCCGCATCCGCAAGCTGGCGATGGGGCCGGAGTACGTCGGCGCCTTCACCGTCGGCGACCAGCTCCTCTGGGGCGCGGCCGAACCGCTGCGCCGCATGCTGCGCATCCTGCTGGCGGCCTGACGCCGCCCCCCTGACCAGCCACCGGGGGCCTCAGCGCCCCCGCGTTGCACGCTGACAACGGCCGGAACGTGCCGAAGTTGGTGCGCACTGGTTCAAATGGGCCGTTTTCCTTGTCATTCCCGTCGGGATGATGTTAACGTCCTCTTACATTTTGGGCGTTCTGCCCCTTCCCAGCATGACAAGACATCCGTTGCCCGCGACTGCCGCCCCGGCAGACCGCCCGATTTCCTTGTTTGCCGCGCGCTGGCAGATGTCGCTGCTGGCCGCTGCCGCGGCGGCTGCGCTGGGCGGCGCGAGCATCGACGCCCATGCCCTGGCCCTGGGCCGGCTGAACGTGCAGTCGGCGCTCGGCGAGCCGCTGCGCGCCGAGATCGACGTCACCGAGATCAGCGCTGCCGAGGCGGAGGGCCTGCAGGTCGGCCTGGCCTCGCGCGAGGCCTTCCAGGCCGCGGGCGTCGCCTACAACGAGGCGCTCGCCAACGTGCGCTCCGCCCTGCAGCGCCGTGCCGACGGCCGCTACGTGGTGCGGCTGACCGGCTCGCGCCCGCTGAACGAGCCCTTCGTCGACCTGCTGCTGGAGGCGAACTGGGCCAGCGGCCGCATCGTGCGGGACTACACCCTGCTGCTGGACCCGCCGGTCACCCGCCAGGCGCAGGCCGAGCCGGTGGCTCCCGCCGGTCCCCAAATCGCGCCGGCGCCGCGGGCGGCCCGCAGCACGGCGCCCGACGAAAGCGCCGCGCGCCGCGCCCGCGCCGCGCAGGCCGCCGCGTCCGCGCCGGCACAGGCGCCCGCGCCCGTGCGCGCGGAGAGCAGCGGCGAGCAGCAGGTCACGGTGCGGCCGGGCGACACCGCCGGGCGCATCGCGGCGAGCCTCAAGCCGGCCGACGTGTCGCTCGACCAGATGCTGGTGGCCCTGCTGCAAGCCAACCCCGACGCCTTCATCCGCGGCAACGTGAACCGGGTCAAGGCGGGTGCCGTGCTGCAGGTTCCCAGCGCCAGCGCCGCCGCCGCCATCCCGGCGGCCGAGGCCCGGCGGACCGTGGTGGCCCAGAGCCGCGACTTCAACACCTACCGGCAGCGCCTGGCCGAGAACGCGCCGGCCGCCCGGACGGACGCCGCCGACCGCCAGGCCGCCGGACGCCTGCAGGCGAACGTGGAGGACCGCAAGGCGGCCGCGGCCTCGCCCGACAAGCTGACCATCTCGCAGGGCAGCGCCAAGGGTGCCGCCGCCGAGGAAAAGCTGGCGCAGACCCGTCAGGCCCAGGAAACGACCAACCGCGTGGCCGAGCTGTCGCGCAACATCGAGGAACTGAACAAGCTGCAGGGCGCCAGCGGCAGTGCCCCGGCGGCACCCGCAGCGGCGCCGTCCGCCGCACCGGCCGGCGGCACCGCCCAGGCCCCGGCCGCCGCACCGGCACCCGCCCCTGCCGCAGCGGCGAGCCCGGCGCCGGCTGCCGCAAGCCCGGCTGCCGCGCCGGCCGCTGCAGACCCGTCCGCGACGAGCACCGCTGCAGCACCGGCACCCGACGCACCGCCGGCCGCCGCCGCGGCGCCCGCGCCAGCGGCGACCTCGGCCCCCGAAGCCAGCGCACCCGCACCCGCGGCAGCCCCCGCCCCGGCGGCTGCCGCGCCGGCCAAGGCCAAGCCCAAGGTCGTGCCGCCGCCTCCGCCCGAGCCGGGCTTCTTCGAGCAACTGGTGGGCAACCCGCTCGTCCTGGGCGGCGGCGCCATCGTCCTGCTGCTGCTCGGCTTCCTGGCGTACCGCGCGCGCAGCCGCAAGACCGCGGCCGATGCAGGCGACAGCGTGTTCCCCGAAAGCCGCCTGCCGAAGGATTCCTTCTTCGGCGCCACCGGCGGCGAATCGGTCGACACCAAGAACCGCAACAGCAGCTCGATGGTGTCCTCGCTGTCGTACTCGCCGAGCCAGCTGGACGCCGGCGACGTCGACCCGGTCGCCGAGGCCGACGTGTACCTCGCCTACGGCCGCGACCTGCAGGCCGAGGAGATCCTGCGCGAGGCGCTGCGCACCACGCCCGAGCGCACGGCCATCCACCTCAAGCTGCTCGAGATCCACGCCAAGCGGCGCGACCTGCGGGCCTTCGAGGCGCTCGCGCAGGACGTGCACAAGCTCACCAACGGCAGCGGCGCCGACTGGGGCCGCGTGATGGACATGGGCCGCGAGCTGGACCCGGGCAACCCGCTGTACCAGGGCAGCGCCGCCGCCCTGGCCGACGCCGAGAAGACCATCCCGCTGGCCGCCGGTGGCGCCGCGGCGGCAGCAGCCACGGCCGCCGCGCTGGCCGATGCGCCGGCCGAGCCGCCGCCTCCGCCGTTCGTGCCCTCCGTCGCGCCGCTGGACTTCGACCTGGACCTGGCCAAGCCCTCGGACGCCGCGCCGCTGGCCGCCGCCGATGCCGCCCCGCCCGCACGGCCCGAGCCGCCGGTGACGGCGCCGGCCCCCGTGACGGCCGCCTACGCGCCCACGGCGCGCGCCCCGCTGAACGAGTCGTCCTCCTTCGCGCCGACCGCCCGTTCGCCGCTGTCCGGCAACGGCGCGCTGCCCCCGCTGGACAACGATTTCGACACCGCGCCGGCCGAGCTGGAGATGCCCCGCCCCGCCCTCGACGACGACGAGCGCACCCACCCCGCCACCCTGCGGGCCGGCCTGCCGGGCGATTCGGGCTTCATCGAGTTCGACATGAGCACCATGGCCTCGATCGAGTCGAAGGGCGGCGACACGCGCCCCGGCGCGCTGGAGCCGGTGACCCGCAACAGCGAGCTGGACGATGGCGCCGGCGAGAACCCGCATGCCATCAAGCTCTCGCTGGCGCGCGAGCTGCAGGCCCTGGGCGACACCGAGGGCGCCCGCTCGCTGGTCGAGGAGGTCGCCAGCGAAAGCGCCGGCGACCTGCGCCACCAGGCCGAGCAGCTGCTGGCCCAGTTGCGCTGAGCAGGGCCGGGCCTGGCCCGGCGACAATCCGGGGCCGCGGCGATCGCCGCGGCCCTTTTTCTTTTTGTCTCCCCCGACCGCGCGAAAGAACCGAACGACGATGCGATGGGCGCTCGGCATCCGCTACCACGGCGGCGCCTACGACGGCTGGCAGAGCCAGCCCTCGGGCCGCACCGTGCAGGATCACCTGGAAAAGGCGCTCGCCCGCTTCACCGCCGGCCCGCGCATCGGCACGCTGTGCGCCGGCCGCACCGATGCCGGCGTGCACGGCTGGATGCAGGTGGTGCACTTCGACACGGAGATCGAGCGCGCGCCCTTCTCCTGGGTGCGCGGCACCAACCGCTTCCTGCCGGACGACATCGCGGTGCAGTGGGCGCATCCGGTGCCGGCGGCATTCCACTGCCGTTCCAGCGCGCTCGGGCGGCGCTACCTGTACGTGCTGTCGCAGTCGCCGGTGCGGCCCAGCCTGGACGCCGGCCGGGTCGGCTGGTCGATGCACGCGCTGGACGGCGAGGCGATGCGTGCGGCCGCGGCGGCGCTGCTGGGCGAGCACGACTTCAGCTCCTTCCGCGCCTCGGCCTGCCAGGCGCGCTCGCCGGTCAAGCAGATGCGTCGCATCGAGGTCCGCCGCCACGGCGAGGGCCCGCGCTGCCGCTGGCACTTCGAGTTCGAAGCCGACGCCTTCCTGCACCACATGATCCGCAACATCATGGGCTGCCTGGTGCGCATCGGCCAGGGCCATGCGCCGCCCGGATGGATGCGCGAGGTGCTGGCCGCGCGCAGCCGCGACGCCGCGGCGCCGACCTTCGCGCCCGACGGCCTGTACTTCCTCGGCCCGCTCTACGACGCGCAGTGGGGCTTGCCCGACGAAGTCACGCTGGGCAGCGCCGCTGCCTATGATGGGCCGCCATGAACATGACCCCCACGCTCCCCGCTTCGCGTGGTTCGCTGCCCCCCGAGGGGGCCCACCCCGCCTTGGGGCGGCCCGGCGGCGGGGTGCTCGTCTCCACACCACGCACCCGCATCAAGATCTGCGGCCTGACCCGCGAGCAGGACGTGGACGCCGCCGTCGCCGCGGGCGCCGACGCGGTCGGCTTCGTGCTGTACCCGAAGAGCCCGCGCGCCGTCACGGCCGGGCGCGCCGCCGAGCTGGCGCGGCGGCTGCCGGCCTTCGTCACGCCCGTGCTGCTGTTCGTCAACGAGGAGCCCGCTGCCGCACGGGCCGCCCTCGCGGCCGTGGCGGGCGCCATGGCCCAGTTCCACGGCGACGAGTCGCCCGGCCAGTGCTGGCAGGCCAGCGGCGAGGGCCGGCACCGCTTCCTGCGGGCGGCGCGCATTCCCCTGGGAACGGCCGGTTCGGGCTTCGACCTCGTAGAATTCGCGGCTCGGTTCAACCGCGCCCAGGCCATCCTGCTCGACGCCCATGTCGAAGGCTATGGCGGTGGCGGCAAGGCATTCGATTGGTCACTTCTTCCACCCGCCGTCGACGCTCACCTCGTCTTGAGTGGTGGACTCGCACCAGCAAGCGTGGGCGAGGGCATCCGTGCCCTGCGCACGGCGGGCCGCTCGCTCGCCGTTGACGTGAGTTCCGGCGTCGAATCGGCCAAAGGCATCAAGGACGCCGGCAAGATCCGCGAGTTCGTGGCGGCCGTGCGCGAAGCCGACGCCGCCCACCGCCTCGCATCCCATCGTTGAACCTGCCGTGTGGCCGCCTGCGGGCCGCGCGGCTCCCGGAGGCATCTGCCATGTCGACCCCCTACCAGCAGCCTGACGCCCACGGCCACTTCGGCCCCTACGGCGGCAGCTTCGTGAGCGAGACGCTCACCCACGCCATCGCCGAGCTGCGCGACGCCTACGACCGCTACAAGGACGACCCGGCCTTCCAGGCCGAGTTCGCCTACGAGCTCAAGCACTTCGTCGGCCGGCCCTCGCCCGTGTACCACGCCGCGCGCACCAGCCGCGAGATCGGCGGCGCGCAGATCTACCTCAAGCGCGAGGACCTCAACCACACCGGCGCCCACAAGATCAACAACGTGATCGGCCAGGCCATGCTCGCGCGCCGCATGGGCAAGCCGCGCGTGATCGCCGAGACCGGCGCCGGCCAGCACGGCGTGGCCACCGCCACCATCTGTGCCCGCTACGGGCTGGAGTGCGTGGTCTACATGGGCAGCGAGGACGTCAAGCGCCAGTCGCCCAACGTCTACCGCATGAACCTGCTGGGCGCGACCGTGGTGCCGGTCGAATCCGGCAGCCGCACCCTGAAGGACGCGCTGAACGAGGCGATGCGCGACTGGGTGACGAACGTGGAGAACACCTTCTACATCATCGGCACCGTGGCCGGCCCGCACCCCTATCCGGCGATGGTGCGCGACTTCCAGAGCGTGATCGGCAACGAGTGCATCGAGCAGATGCCGGCCATGCTGGCGGCGCAAGGCATCACCGGCGAGGCGGAAGGCCGCCAGCCGGACGTGGTGGTCGCCTGCGTGGGCGGCGGCAGCAACGCGATGGGCGTCTTCCACCCCTACATCCCCTTCCCCGGCGTGAGGCTGGTGGGCGTGGAGGCCGCGGGCCAGGGCCTGGACAGCGGCAAGCACTCCGCCTCGATCCAGCGCGGCAGCCCCGGCGTGCTGCACGGCAACCGCACCTACATCCTGCAGAACGAAGACGGCCAGATCACCGAGACGCACAGCATCAGCGCGGGGCTGGACTACCCCGGCGTGGGCCCCGAGCACGCCTGGCTGGCCGACACCAAGCGCGCCGAATACGTCGGCGTCACCGACGAGGAGGCGCTGGCCGCCTTCCACCACCTGTGCCGCACGGAGGGCATCATCCCCGCGCTGGAATCCAGCCACGCGATGGCCTATGCGCTGAAGCTGGCGAAGACGATGCGGCCCGACCAGTCGATCCTGGTCAACCTCTCCGGCCGCGGCGACAAGGACATCGGCACGGTGGCCGACCTGGCGGGTGTCGATTTCTACGACCGGCCCTCGATGCGCGGCCTGGCCGTGAAAGGAGGCAAGCAATGAGCCGCATCGCTGCCACCTTCGAAAAGCTGAAGGCCGAGGGCCGCAAGGCGCTCATCCCCTACGTCACCGCCGGCTTCCCCTACGCCGACATCACGCCCGCGCTGATGCACGGCATGGTCGCCGCCGGCGCCGACGTGATCGAGCTGGGCGTGCCCTTCTCCGACCCGATGGCCGACGGCCCGGTGATCCAGAAGGCCGGCGAAGCCGCGCTGGCGCTGGGCGTCGGCCTGGCGCAGGTGCTGGCGATGGTGGCCGAATTCCGCCACCAGGACGACGCCACGCCCGTGGTGCTGATGGGCTACGCCAACCCGGTGGAGCGCTATGACCAGAAGCACGCCGCCGGCGCCTTCGTGCGCGACGCGGCGAAGGCCGGCGTGGACGGCGTGCTGATCGTCGACTACCCGCCCGAGGAGTGCGAGGACTTCGCCGCCGCCCTGCGCGCGCACGGCATGGACCTGATCTTCCTGCTGGCGCCCACCTCTACCTCCGAGCGCATGGCCCAGGTCGCGCGCATCGCCAGCGGCTACGTCTACTACGTCTCGCTCAAGGGCGTGACCGGCGCCGGCCACCTCGACACCGAGGCGGTGGCGGCGATGCTGCCGCGCATCCGCCGGCACGTGAAGGTGCCGGTGGGCGTGGGCTTCGGCATCCGCGACGCCGCCAGCGCGCGCGCCGTCGGCGCCACGGCCGACGCGGTGGTCATCGGCACGAAGATCATCCAGCTCATCGAAGGCCAGCCGCGCGAGGCGGTGGTGCCTGCCGTGGGCGACTTCCTCGCCGGCGTGCGCGCCGGGCTGGATGCACTGCCCAAGGCGTGATAATCCGCACGCCCTTGCGGCCCTGCTTTTCGCATGACGAGACGCAGGGCCGCGCAGATGCCGGCGCCCGCCGCCGATGCGCTGCCCTGAATTTCGATTGGAGCCCCGTCCATGAGCTGGCTTGAGAAACTGCTTCCCCCCAAGATCGCCCAGACCGACCCGGCCGAGCGCCGCCAGGTGCCCGAGGGCCTGTGGATCAAGTGCCCGAGCTGCGACACGGTGCTCTACAAGACCGACCTGGAGCAGAACCAGAACGTCTGCCCGAGCTGCGGCCACCACCACCGTATCGGTGCGCGCGCCCGCCTGGACGCCTTCCTCGACGCCGAGGGCCGCTACGAGATCGGGCAGGAGGTGCTGCCGGTCGATGCGCTGAAGTTCAAGGACAGCCGCAAGTACCCCGAGCGCCTGAAGGAAGCGCTGGAGTCCACCGGCGAGACCGACGCGCTGGTCGTCATGGGTGGCTGCGTGCACAGCATCAACCTGGTGGCCGCCTGTTTCGAGTTCGACTTCATGGGCGGCAGCATGGGCTCGGTGGTGGGCGAGCGCTTCGTGCGCGGCGTCGAGACCGCCATCGAGCAGAAGGTGCCCTTCCTCTGCTTCACCGCCACCGGCGGCGCCCGCATGCAGGAGGGCCTGCTGTCGCTGATGCAGATGGCCAAGACCAACGCCGCCCTCACCCGCCTGGCCAAGAAGGGCCTGCCCTACATCAGCGTGCTGACCGACCCGACCATGGGCGGCGTGTCGGCCGGCTTCGCTTTCGTCGGCGACGTGGTGATCGCGGAGCCGAGGGCGCTGATCGGCTTCGCCGGCCCGCGCGTGATCGAATCCACCGTGCGCGTGAAGCTGCCCGAAGGCTTCCAGCGCGCCGAGTTCCTGCAGGAAAAGGGCGCCATCGACTTCATCTGCGACCGGCGCGAGCTGCGCAGGAAGGTGGCCGACATCCTGGCGATGCTCACGCGGCAGCCGGCGGACGCGGTGAGCTGACGGCCGTCAGCGACCGAGCGAGTAGACGCTCGTCAGCAGGTTGCCCAGGACGATCGCGCCCACCTGCAGCAGCACGATGGCCACCAGCGGCGACAGGTCCACCCCGCCCACCAGCGGGATGAAGCGCCGCAGCGGCCGCACCAGGGGTTCGGCCAGCCGGTCCACCAGGTCCTTGAGCAGCGGCGAGGCGCCCGGCACCCACGACAGCACCGCGTAGACCACCAGCAGCGCCGTCAGCCCCGAGACGGCGAGCTGCATCAGCCCGAACAGCGACAGCAGCGGCAGCACCGTCATCCGCATCGCGCCGAACAGCAGCATCAGCAGCAGGTACTTCGCCATCACCAGCAGCCAGGCGGCGATGGCGCTGGCGAGGTCCCACTTGCCGGCAGCGGGCACGATGCGGCGCAGCGGCACCACGATCCAGTCGGTGAGCGCGAACACGAAGCGCCCGAGCGGATTGCCGAAGGGCACCCGGTGGTACTGCATGTACAGCCGCAGCAGGCAGGCACAGCCGAGCAGGCCGACGATCACGTCCAGCAGGAAGGATGGGATCTGGTAGAACATCAGCGGCGCGCAGGGGAAGGGAGTGCGATGATAGCCACGCCCCTTCGCCCATGACCGCCTCTTCCCCACCCCCGCTCTCCATCCCGCTGTTCCCCCTGGGCACGGTGCTGTTCCCCGGCGGCCTGCTGCCGCTGCGCATCTTCGAGGTGCGCTACCTGGACATGATCGGCCGCTGCCACAAGGCGGGGCTACCCTTCGGCGTGGTTGGGCTCACCCAGGGCGCCGAAGTGCGCGTGCCGGGCGCCGAGGCCGAGCAGTTCGCCAGCATCGGCACGCTGGCGACGATCTCGCAGCTCGCCTCGCCGCAGCCGGGGCTGATGCACATCGAATGCGTGGGCACGCGGCGCTTCCGCATCCGCGGCAGCGAACTGCACAAGCACGGCCTGTGGACGGCCGAGGTCGAACCGATGCCGGACGACGTGTCCATGCCGGTGCCGCAGGACCTGCAGCATGCGGCCGACGCGCTGCGCCGCCTCGTGCGCACCCTGGAGGAGCGCAAGGCGCACGAGAACGCCGCGGTCCGCCTGCCCGTCGCACCGCCCTACCACTTCGACGACTGCGGCTGGGTCGCCAACCGCTGGTGCGAGCTGCTGCCGCTGCAGCCCGAGCTGAAGCAGCGGCTGATGGAGCTGGGCAGCCCGCTGATGCGGCTGGAACTGGTGAGCGACCTGCTGGCGCGCACCGGCATCGTCAAGGAATAGCGCTCTTTTTTTGTCGCCGGGCCGCCCCAAGACAAAAGCATCCCCCTCGGTGATCGGGCAAGCGCGAAGCGATTGACCGAGGCACCTTTTCTTGATAGCTGCCCGGACCCCGCAGCCGATAAAATGGCGGGTTCGCTTTTCGACGCCACCCGGTTTTTCCTTCTCATGTCCGACGCCCCCGCCAGCCCGCCCGATGACAACCAGTTGATCGCCGAACGGCGCGAAAAACTCAGGGCCCTGCGGGCAGGCCAGGCCGAAGGCAAGGGCGTCGCCTTCCCCAACGACTTCAAGCCCGCCGACCGCGCCGCCGCTCTGCTGGCGGCCCACGGCGACACGGGCGCCGAGGCGCTGGAGGCGGCGCCGGTCGCCGTCAGCGTCGCCGGGCGCATGATGCTCAAGCGCGTGATGGGCAAGGCCAGCTTCGCGACGCTGCAGGACGCCACCGGCCGCATCCAGCTCTACGTCACGCGCGACGCGGTCGGCGAGGAGGTGTACGCCGACTTCAAGAAGTGGGACCTGGGCGACATCCTCGGCGCCGAGGGCACGCTGATGAAGACCAAGACCGGCGAGCTGTCGGTCAAGGTGACGACGCTGCGCCTGCTGACCAAGAGCCTGCGCCCGCTGCCGGACAAGTTCCACGGCATGGCCGACCAGGAGCAGAAGTACCGCCAGCGCTATGTCGACCTGATCACCGACGACGCCGCGCGCGCGCGCTTCGTGGCGCGCAGCAGGGCGGTGTCGGGCATCCGCGCCTTCATGGTCGAGCACGGCTTCCTGGAGGTGGAGACGCCCATGCTCCACCCCATTCCCGGCGGCGCCAACGCCAAGCCCTTCGTCACGCACCACAACGCGCTGGACCAGGAGATGTACCTGCGCATCGCGCCGGAGCTGTACCTCAAGCGCCTGATCGTCGGCGGCTTCGAGCGCGTGTTCGAGATCAACCGCAACTTCCGCAACGAAGGCATCTCGGTCCGCCACAACCCCGAGTTCACGATGATGGAGTTCTACGCGGCCTGGTGGAACTACCGCGACCTGATGGACTTCACCGAGGCGCTGATCCGCGACGCGGCGCAGAAAGCCGTGGGCACGCTGCAGCTGAGCTACCAGGGTAGGCCGGTGGATCTCGCCGCGCCCTTCGAGCGCCTGACCATCCGCGAGGCCATCCTCAAGCACACCGATGCCGGCGACAGGGTGGACGACCGCGACTGGCTGATCGCCGCGCTGAGGAAGCAGGGCCTCTCGGAAGAGAAGGACCGCCTCGCCGCGCGCAGCCTGGCCAGCCTGCAGGTGATGTACTTCGAGGAGACGGTGGAAGAGAAGCTCTGGCAGCCCACTTTCATCATGGAGCACCCGACCGAGATCTCGCCGCTGGCGCGCGCCAACGACGAGCGGCCGGAAGTGACCGAGCGCTTCGAGCTGTACATCACCGGCCGCGAGTTCGGCAACGGCTTTTCCGAACTGAACGACGCCGAGGACCAGGCCGCCCGCTTCAATGCTCAGGTGAACGCCAAGGACGCCGGCGACGACGAGGCGATGTACTTCGACCACGACTTCGTTCGCGCCCTGGAATACGGCATGCCGCCCACCGGCGGCTGCGGCATCGGCATCGACCGCTTCATGATGCTGCTGACCGATTCGCCCAGCATCCGCGACGTGATCCTGTTTCCCGCCCTGCGGCGCGAAGGCTGAAGCCATGTCCGCCAAGATGCCGTTCTACCGGCTCGTGGCTGCCCGCCACGGCCGTTTCTTCGTCAATCCCAACGATCTGTACATCGGCCAAAGCCTGCGGCTCTACGGCGAATGGTCGGAGGCGGAGATCCGGCTCTTCGATCAAATGGTGCTGCCGGGCGACACGGTGCTGGAAGCCGGCGCCAACATCGGCTCTCACACGCTCTGGTTCTCGCAGCGCGTGGGCTCCGCGGGCACGGTATACGCCTTCGAGCCCGCGCGGCATACCTTCCAGTTGCTGTGCGCCAATCTGGTGGCCAACGACTGCCTGAACGTGCGGGCTGTGCAGCAGGCGGTGGGCTCTGTACCGGGGCGGGTCGAGTTCCCGCTGCCCGATCCCGGGCAGCCTTTCAATTTCGGTGGCGCATCTGCGAAGAAGCCTTGGGCAGGAGCCACCGAGACCGTTGCCCTGACTTCCATCGACGCCCTCGCACTCGATCGCCTTGATCTGCTCAAAGCCGATGTGGAGGGCTTCGAGGTCGAGGTACTGGAAGGCGCGACGCAGACCCTTGCACGCTGCCGTCCGGCCGTCTACGTGGAAATCAACACCCAGGAAGTGCGCAATGCCGTCGTGGCGCTGCTGGAGCCGCAAGGCTACGTCTGCTGGTACTACATCACGCCGATGTTCTGGGCCTCCAACTGGCTGGGGCGCAGCGACGACATCTTCAACGACTATTCCTTCGACATGCTGTGCCTGCCGGAGGAGCGCTTCGAGGTGAGCAGCATGTCCCGTGCCGGCGTCGACGACGGCGTGATGCGCTATCTGCCCACGCAGCGCGTCTGGGCGACCCACCCTTGGGATCAGGCCCGCGTCAGTCGCCGGGCTTGCTGAATTCCACCGGCGGCGCGATGCGATCGACCGGTCCGAACTGGGTCGACAACTCGGTCACCAGCGCCTGCAGCGCCTCGTCCGACATGCTCTGAATGGCATCGGCGTGCCGGATGTTATCGCTGTCGCGGGTGGCTTGAATCCATTCGCTGCGAGACGCGGTATCGTGGTGCAGATGGATCAGCGGCGGGGTGAAGGAATGCCAACGCACACCCAGCCGCGTGGCCCGGTTCAGCAGTTCGTCGTCTTCGCCGCCCCAGCCTTCCAGGCGTTCGTTGTAGCCGCCCACGCGAAGGTAGTCCTGACGCTTGAACAGCACCACGCCACCGTTGGCCGAGGCATACAGCAATGCGGCTTCCGGCGGCAACGCCGCGGGATCGAGCGAATGCAGCGCGCCGACATCTCCTGTCTCCAGGAAACGCTGCCTGAGCGAGCCCTCGACATTGACGACCGGCCAGTAGGGACAGATGGCGTCGGACGTTGCGCCGTGCAGCAGTCCATTCACCGCACCCGCCAGCGCCGTTGGCATGGCAACGGAATCGGCGTCGTGCAGGCAGACGACGGGGCTGTTCGCCAGCCGCACGCCCATGTTGCACAGACGCGCCTTGGGAAACGGCCCGTCGTGGTGAACGAAGACATGGCGGACCGAAGCATCCCCGATGCGCGCCCACTCGAAATGCGGGCGTGCATCCGCCTCCATGAGCCAGATGCGGCAGTCGCTGTAGGTGGCCACCAGATGACGCAGCACGCCATAGAGGTTGTCGCGGCGCTCTGCCGACGCCTCCCTGTAGGGCACGACCAGATCGATGTGCTGAAGCGACAACCTGTTCGCTGTGTTCATTCCAGGCCTCTTCGCGGCATCAACTGCCGCCGCCGGATCTCGCTATCGGCGGCTGGCGCCCATTCGCCGGATGCCGTCCTCCTGTCCATGTCGTCCAGAAAGCGGTCCAGCACCCCACCCTCGGCCGGGCTCTGGTTGCACAGAAGAACCAGGTCGCAGCCGGCCTCCAGCGCGGCGCAGGCGGCCTCGGCGAAACTCAGGACGCGCCCTTCGATGTAGCGGCCGGCCTCCATGCTCAGGTCGTCGCTGAAGATCGCGCCCTCGAAGCCGAGCCGGCCGCGCAGGATGTCCTGCAGCCACCGGCGCGAGAACCCGGCAGGCCGCGGATCGACCCGGCTGTAGATCACGTGCGCCGGCATCACGGCGCCCAGCGTGTCGCTCAGCCATTCGAACGGCTTCGCGTCTTCCGCCAGGATGGCCTTGAGGCTGCGCCGGTCGACGGGGATCGCCACGTGCGAATCGGCCTGGACGTACCCGTGGCCGGGAAAGTGCTTGCCGCAGCAGGACATGCCGGCGCGCAGCATGCCGTGCATCACGCTCTTGGCCAGCAGCGTCACCACGCGCGGGTCGCGGTGGAAGCTGCGGTCGCCGATGACGCTGCTTTCGCCGTGGTCCAGATCGAGCACCGGCGCGAAGCTGAAGTCCACGCCCACGGCGCGCAGTTCGCTCGCCAGCGTGTGGCCGAGGGCGCTGGCCTGCTGCGTGGCGCGCATCGGGTCCTGCATCCACGCCTCGCCCAGCGAGCGCATGGAGGGCAGCCGCGTGAAGCCGTCGGTGCGGAAGCGCTGCACGCGTCCGCCCTCGTGGTCCACGCAGATCAACAGGTCGGGCCGCAGCGATTTGATCTCGGCATTGAGCGCCGTCATCTGCGCCCGGCCTTCCCAGTTGCGCGCGAAATGGATGACGCCGCCGACCAGCGGATGCGTAAGGCGCCGGCGGTCGTCGTCGGTCAGCGCGGTGCCGGCGACGTCGATGATCAGGGGACGGTGGAAAAACTCGCTCATGTCAGTCATCCGTGACACGCCGCACCACCCACGGCACACGAAGCGCAACGGAACAGAAGGCCGCGGAGCAGGCCATGCGGGAACGCTCGCGGAACTGGCTCCGCCAGGCCGCTGAGCGTGCCCCCTGGAAGGGGGTTGGCGAAGCGGAACGAAATCCGCGCAGACTGGGGTGGGTCATGTTTTTTCGACCACGACGAAACTGGCCGCGTAGTCCGCCTCGTCGGTCACCGTCACGTGCGCCGCCAGGCCCTGCGCCTCGAACCAGCCCTTCAGCGGATCGTGCAGCACGATGCGCGGCTTGCCGCCGGGCTCGTTGAGGATCTCGCACAGGCGCCAGCCCATCGGCGCATGCATGCCCAGGCCGATGGCCTTGCTGAAGGCCTCCTTGGCCGAGAAGCGCGTGGCCAGGTAGCGCAGGCCGCGCTTCGGCCAGCGGGCGCTGCGGGCGCGCCAGACGGCCAGCTCCGCATCGCCCAGGACGCGCAGCGCGAAGCGCTCGCCCTGCCGCCGGAAGGTCGCCTCGATGCGGCGGATGTCGCACAGGTCGGTGCCGATGCCGTGGATCATGCGACGGCGCCGCCGTAGGCCTCGTCGATGCAGCGCAGGTAGTCGCGCGTGGTCGCGGCGTAGCCAGACTCCAGCGCATCGGCGATGAAGGCGTGGCCGATCGACACCTCCCGGATGCCCGGCACCGCCTGCAGGAACAGCGTGAGGTTGTCGCGGCTGAGGTCGTGGCCGGCGTTGACCTGCAGGCCCACGGCCTGCGCCGCGCGTGCGGCGGCCGCGTACTGCGACAGCACCGGCCCGGCGCGCGAGGTGCCGCGCGAGGCGGCGTAGCCCTCGGTGTACAGCTCGACGCGGTCAGCGCCGGTGGCGCGTGCCTCGGCCATCTGCTCGGGCTCCGGGTCCATGAACAGGCTCACCCGCACGCCCAGCGCGCGGGCCTCGGCCACCAGGGGTTTCAGGCGGGCCAGGTCCTCCGGGAAGCGCCAGCCGTGGTCGCTGGTGAACTGGTCCTCGCTGTCGGGCACGAAGGTGGCCTGGTGCGGCCGGAACTCGCGCACGAAGTCCATCAGGTTGTGGAAGGGGTTGCCCTCGATGTTGAACTCGGCCCGCGGCCAGTCGCGCTGCAGCAGGGCGGAGAGGTCGGCCACGTCCTGCGCGCGGATGTGGCGCCCGTCGGGCCGCGGGTGGACCGTGATGCCGTGGGCGCCGGCATCCAGGCACAGCGCGGCGGCGTAGGTCACGCTGGGGATGCCCAGGTGCCGCGTGTTGCGCACCAGCGCCACCTTGTTCAGGTTGACCGACAGGGAGGTACGGGACGAAGGAATGACGACGCTCATAAGTCTTGCAGCTCCCGCATCAGCTGCCGGGTGCGCAGCGTGGAGACGCCGCAATGGTAGTTGAGCAGTTGCCGCAGCTGCGCGCGCAGCGCGGCGCTGGCGCCGGCGGGCAGCTCGGCCACGGCGCGCACCGTGGCGGCGAAGGGGGCGCTGTCGTCCAGCGACCGGTGCAGCGTGCGCCAGGCGCCGCCGGCCAGCGCCGGCTCGCCCTCGCCGGCCTCGCGCAGGCCGGCCTCGGCCAGCAGCGCGTAGGGCACGGCGTCCTGCAGCGGCGCCAGCGTCGAGGTCTGGACGTCCAGCGCCGGCAGCAGGCCCACCTCGCGCAGCAGCAGCAGCTCGAAGGCGCGCAGGGCCGAGGCCTGCACGCTGGCCTGCGCGCTGCCCTCCGGCGCGGCGGCGAGCACCTGCACGGCCCCCGCATAGGCATCGAAGAGCTGAGGATGCGCATCGTCGCGCGCCAGCAGGCGGATCAGCAGCTCGTTGAGGTAGTAGCCCGACAGCAGGGCCTCACCGGTGGGCATCACGTGCCCGCCCATCCATTCGGCGGACTTCAGCGTGCGGATCTCCGCGTCGCCCCCGTAGCCCAGCTGCAGCGGCTGCAGCGGCAGCAGCACCGGCCGGAAGCTGGAACTGGGCCGCTTGGCACCCTTGGCGACGAGCGCGATGCGGCCGTGGTGGCGCGTCAGCGCCTCGAGGATCAGGCTGGACTCGCTCCAGTCGTAGCGGTGCAGCACATAGGCCGGCTCATGCAGGACGGAGCTGCGCTTCATTCATAGCCGAACGAGCGGACCCGCGCCTCGTCGTCGGCCCAGCCCGAGCGCACCTTGACCCACAGCTCGATGAAGACCTTGGCGTCCATGAGCTTCTCCAGTTCCTGCCGCGCCTCGGTGCCGATGCGCTTGATGCGGTCGCCCTTGTCGCCGATCACCATGGCCTTGTGGCCGTCGCGCTCGACCACGATGGTGGCGGCGATGCGCAGCAGGCGCTTCTGGCCCTTCTTCTGCGGCGGCTCCTCCTCGAACTTGTCTATGACGACCGTGGAGGTGTAGGGCAGCTCGTCGCCGGTCAGGCGGAACAGCTTCTCGCGCACCGTCTCGCTGGCCAGGAACTTCTCGCTGCGGTCGGTCAGCTCGTCCTCGTCGTACCACCAGTCCTGCTGGGGCAGGTACTTCGCGCAGATGCCGAACAGGCGCTCGATGTCCTTCGGGTTCTTGGCCGACATGGGCACGAACTCCGCGAAGGCGTGTTCCTTCTGCATCTCGGCCAGCCAGGGTGCGATGTCGGCGCGGCGGTGCACGGTGTCGAGCTTGTTGGCCACCAGGAGGACCGGCGCGTCCTTGCCCAGCAGGCCCAGCACCTTCGCGTCGGCCGGCGTGAAGCGGCCGGCCTCGACCACGAAGAGCACCAGGTCCACGTCGGCCACCGCGCCCAGCACCGTCTTGTTGAGCGAGCGGTTGAGCGCGTTGCCGTGGCGCGTCTGGAAGCCGGGCGTGTCGACGAACACGAACTGCGTGCCGCCGCCCTCCAGTTCCGGCAGGGTGCGCACGCCGGTGATGCGGTGGCGCGTGGTCTGCGCCTTGCGCGAGGTGATGCTGATCTTCTGCCCCACCAGCGCGTTGAGCAGCGTGGACTTGCCGACGTTGGGCTTGCCGACGATGGCCACGAGGCCGCAGCGGCGCGCGGCGTCGGTCGCGGGGGTTTCTGCGTCGGGATGTTCAGCCATGGCGGTGTTCTTCAGGGTCGATGGGCCTTCAGGCGCAGCAGCATCGCCGCGGCGGCCGCCTGCTCGCCTGCCCGGCGCGAGCCGCCGATGCCGCGCTCGACGAAGCCCAGCTCGGCCACCTCGCACTCGACGTCGAAGGTCTGCTTGTGGGCCGCGCCGAGCGTGGCGACCACGCGATAGGCGGGGAGCTTCATTTTGTGGCCCTGCAGCCACTCCTGCAATTCCGTCTTGGCGTCCTTGCCGGCCGCCTCCATGCGGGGGTTGATCTCCACCGCCTCGTACAGGCGCTCCACCAGCGCCTGCGCGGCGGCATAGCCGGCGTCTAGGTAGACGGCGCCGATCACCGCTTCCAGCGCGTCGGCCAGGATGGACGGCCGCGCCGCGCCGCCGGACTTCGCCTCGCCCTCGCCCAGGCGCAGCAGGGGCGACAGCTCCAGCTTCAGCGCCAGGCGGTGCAGGGTGTCCTGCTTGACGAGGTTGGCCCGCACCCGCGAAAGGTCGCCCTCGGGCAACTGCGCCAGGCGTCGGAACAGCAGGTGCGAGACGGCCAGGCTCAGCACCGAATCGCCCAGGAATTCCAGCCGTTCGTTGTGGTCGGACGAGTAGCTGCGGTGCGTCAGCGCGCGCTGCAGCAGGACGGGATCCGAGAAGCGGTGCGACAGGCGCGCCTGCAGGCCCGCAAGAGCGCTGTCTTTCACGTGCGTTGCAGGGCGCTCAGTTGAGGGCTCAGTTGGATTCGCCCTTGTACTTCAGCAGCAGGTAGGCCGGGCCGAAGAGGTGGATTTCCTTGTCGTAGGCGAAGGCGACGACCACCTTCTCGCCGTCCTTGCGCACCTCGAGGTCGCGGCCGGCGACGGCCTGGAAGTCGTCGATGGCCTGCGCCCGGTCGAAGATGGCGCGCACCTCGGGCACCGTCGTGCCTTCCTTGGCCTTGTTGGCCGCCTTCAGGATGGCCTGGTACTCGATCAGCGTCGGGATCACCTGCGCCACCACCACGCCCACGCACGCCAGCACCACGGCGACGAACAGCAGGCCGATGAACGAGATGCCGCGCTGGCGCCGGCGTTCGGATTGGATTTCCCTCATACCCTCTTTTCTTTCCCTGAAAAATGGCGGCCGCTCAGCCGCTCAATGGAACGAACCGATGCGCCCCAGGCTGCCGAAGTTCATCCAGATGAAGAAGGCCTTGCCCACGACGTTCTGGTCCGGCACGAAGCCCCAGTAGCGCGAATCGAGCGAGTTGTCGCGGTTGTCGCCCATCATGAAATAGTGACCCGGCGGCACCTTGCAGACCACGCCCTCGACACTGTAACGACAATTTTCACGGCCGGGGAAGTCCATCACCTCCGCGTCGGACAGGCCCGCCCGCCGGCTGTCGTCGTTGAGCAGCATGTGCGTGCGGCCGTCCAGGTCCTCGCGGTACTGCTTGAAGTAGCGCATGACGTCCTCGTCGAAGTAGTCGGGCACCGCCTCCTTGGCAACCGGCTGGCCGTTGATGGTCAGTTGCTTGTTCAGGTAGGCCACCTCGTCGCCGGGGATGCCGACCACGCGCTTGATGTAGTCCATGCTCGGCTTGGGCGGGTAGCGGAACACCACCACGTCGCCGCGCGCCAGCGGCGTGCCCTCGGTGATCTTGGTGTTGACCACCGGCAGGCGCAGCCCGTAGGTGAACTTGTTCACCAGGATCAGGTCGCCGGTGAGCAGGGTCGGCATCATCGAGCCGGAGGGGATCTTGAACGGCTCGACGACGAAGGAGCGCAGCAGGAACACGGCCAGGATCACCGGGAACAGCCCCGCCGTCCAGTCCAGCCACCAGGGCTGCGCCAGGATTTTCTCGCGTGCCTGGCCGTCCTCGCGGTCGAACTGGGTGATGCCCTGGCGCGTCAGCTCCTCGCGCCGCTGCGCGCCGGCCGCATCGAACGCCGCCGCGGCCGCCCGCCGCCGGGGCAGGAACCAGAAACGCTCGGCCAGCCAGTAGGCGCCGGTGATCAGGGTGGCCAGGAACAGCAGCAGGGCGAAGTTGCCTTCGACCGCGTCGAGGTACCAGGCGCCGATGTAGCCGGCGAACGCGGCGAGGATCAGGGAAGTCAGGAGTGCCATCGCTTGGGGAGATGAGGTTTGCTTATTCTTCGACCTGCAGGATGGCCAGGAAGGCTTCCTGCGGCACCTCGACCGAGCCGATCTGCTTCATCCGCTTCTTGCCGGCCTTCTGCTTTTCCAGCAGCTTGCGCTTGCGGGTGATGTCGCCGCCGTAGCATTTTGCCAGCACGTTCTTGCGCAGCGCCTTGACGGTCTCGCGGGCGATGATGTTGGCGCCGATGGCCGCCTGGATCGCCACGTCGAACATCTGGCGGCTGATGATCTCGCGCATCTTCGCCACCACCGCCCGGCCGCGGTACTGCGACTGGCTGCGGTGCACGATGATCGACAGGGCGTCCACCTTCTCGCCGTTGAGCAGGATGTCGACCTTGACCACGTCGGACGGCCGGTACTCCTTGAACTCGTAGTCCATGCTGGCGTAGCCACGGCTGACGGACTTGAGCCGGTCGAAGAAGTCCAGCACGATCTCGCCCAGCGGCAGTTCGTAGGTCAGCATCACCTGGCGGCCGTGGTAGGCCATGTTGATCTGCACGCCGCGCTTCTGGTTGGCCAGCGTCATCACCGGGCCGACGTACTCCTGCGGCATGTACAGGTGCACCGTGACGATCGGCTCGCGGATCTCGGCCGTCTTGCCGATGTCGGGCATCTTGGAGGGGTTCTCCACCATCATGAGCTCGCCGTCGTTCTTGAGCACCTGGTAGACCACGCTCGGCGCGGTGGTGATCAGATCCTGGTCGAACTCGCGCTCCAGCCGCTCCTGCACGATCTCCATGTGCAAGAGGCCCAGGAAGCCGCAGCGGAAGCCGAAGCCCAGCGCCTGGCTCACCTCCGGCTCGAAGTGCAGCGAGGCGTCGTTGAGCTTGAGCTTCTCCAGCGCGTCGCGCAGCTGGTCGTATTCGCTCGCCTCGGTCGGGTACAGGCCGGCGAAGACCTGCGGCTGGATCTCCTTGAAGCCCGGCAGCGGCTCGGCCGCCGGCGTGGTGTTGGCGCCCTGCGCCGTGCGCACCACCGTGATGGTGTCACCCACCTTGGCCGCCTGCAGTTCCTTGATGCCGGCGATGATGTAGCCCACCTCGCCCGCTTCCAGGCTCGTCCGCGGCTCGTTGGCCGGGGTGAACACGCCCAGGTTGTCGGCGTTGTAGAGCGCGTCGGTGGCCATCAGCTTGATGCGGTCGCCCTTGCCCAGGCGGCCGTCGACCACGCGCACCAGCATCACCACGCCCACGTAGGCGTCGAACCAGCTGTCGATGATCATGGCGCGCAGCGGCGCATCCGCCTTGCCGCGCGGCGGCGGCACCTTGGCGACGATCGCCTCCAGGATCTCGTCCACGCCCATGCCGGTCTTCGCCGAACACGGGATGGCATCGCTCGCGTCGATGCCGATCACGTCCTCGATCTCTTCCTTCGCGCGCTCGGGATCGGACTGCGGCAAATCCATCTTGTTGAGTACCGGCAGCACCTCGACGCCGAGGTCCAGCGCGGTGTAGCAGTTGGCCACCGTCTGCGCTTCCACGCCCTGCGATGCATCGACGACGAGCAGCGCGCCCTCGCATGCGGAGAGCGAGCGCGAGACCTCGTACGAGAAGTCGACGTGGCCCGGCGTGTCGATGAGATTGAGGTTGTAGACCTGTCCGTCGCGCGCCTTGTAGTGCAGCGCGGCGGTCTGCGCCTTGATGGTTATCCCACGCTCCTTCTCGATGTCCATCGAGTCGAGCACCTGCGCCTGCATCTCGCGCTCGGCGAGGCCACCACAGCGCTGGATGAGGCGGTCCGCCAGCGTCGACTTGCCGTGATCGATGTGCGCAATGATCGAGAAATTTCTGATGTGGTTCATCAACGGGAACGCTTAAGTACTTGAAATCACTCGCACACAGGCGGCACAGCACAAGAAAAAAGGGCGCGTCTTCGAAGGACGCGCCCTGAACCAACAAGCAATGGCAACTGCAGTAGTTGGAGCTTCATTGTAGGCAAATCGGGGGGCGCGTACAGGCAGGAAGGGCAGCCGAAGGCTCGTTGCAGGGCAGCAACAGGAATTATATGAACAGCTTATCCACAGGCATTGTGGGTGACTTCATGAACAACTTGTGGGCGATCTGTGGAGCAGCGGTGCATGCCGCGTGACCATCTCGTATCGTGGTGGCCGACCCCTCTGTTATGCCGCCGAAAGAGCATCCGGGCGACGCATTCTACCGAAACCCATCCAAGGGCTCAGACAAAGTTAGTAGATGCAAACTTCAATTGAAGTGGGTCCGCGCGCGGCGTCCGGCGGCTTTGTCGCCAAAAAAAGACCCCAAACCCGACTGACGGGTGGGGCCACTTGACGCCGTCGCGAAGCTCAGCGCGACGGGCGGATGAGGGCGTATTGCGCCCACTCGCCGCGGCGGAACAGCACGCTGACCGGCTTGGAGCGGTCGATCTTCGCCAGGGCCGCATCGAACTCGCGCACGTTCGCCACCTCCACGTTGCCCACGGCGAGGATGACGTCGCCCTCGCGCAGCCCGGCACGGGCCGCCGCCTCGCTGGCGGCGTCCACGCGCACCCCGCCGCGCAGCTTCAGTTCCTGCTTGCGCTCGGCGCTCAACTCGCTGACGGCCAGGCCGAGCGACTTGGCGGCGGCCGAGGCGGAAGACGGCGTCGGCTCCTCGCGGCTGCCCGGCACGCGGGCCGGCTTGTCGGGCTCCAGCTCCGCGACGGTCACGGTCAGGTCGCGCGTCTTGCCGCGGCGGAACACGGTGACGGTGCTCTTGGTGCCCGGCTTGGTGTTGCCCACCAGGCGCGGCAGGTCGCTCGGCTTGTCGATGGCCGTGCCATCGAACTTGAGGATGATGTCGCCGGCCTCGATGCCGCCCTTGTCGCCGGGCGAACCGGTCTCCACGCCGCGCACCAGCGCGCCCTGCGGCTTGCCCAGCCCGATGGACTCAGCCACGTCCTTGGTGACCTGGTCGATCTGCACGCCGATGCGTCCGCGCGTGACGCGCCCGGAGGCGCGCAGCTGCTCGCTGACGCGGATGGCCTCGTCGATCGGGATCGCGAACGAGATGCCCATGAAGCCGCCCGAGCGCGAATAGATCTGGCTGTTGATGCCCACCACCTCGCCGCGCATGTTGATCAGCGGGCCGCCCGAGTTGCCGGGATTGACCGCCACGTCGGTCTGGATGAAGGGCAGGTAGTCGCCGGTGTCGCGCTGCTTGGCGCTGACGATGCCGGCGGTGACGGTGTTGTCCAGCCCGAAGGGCGAGCCGATGGCCATCACCCACTCGCCCACGCGCAGGCGCGAGATGTCACCCACCTTCACGGCCGGCAGGCCGGTCGCGTCGATCTTGACCACCGCCACGTCGGTGCGCTTGTCGCTGCCGACGATCTTCGCCTTGAACTCGCGCTTGTCCGCCAGGGTGACGATCACCTCCGAGGCGTCCTCGACCACGTGCGCGTTGGTCATCACGTAGCCGTCGGCGGTGAGGATGAAGCCGGAACCGACGCCGCGCGGGCGCTCCTCCTCCTGCGGCTGGCCGCGGCGCGGCCCCTGGCGCGGCATGCCCGGCAGCGGCTGGCCGAAGAAGCGGCGGAAGAATTCCTGCATCTCCTCGTCCATCTCCGCGGAGGCGCCGCCGCGCGCCACGCGCTCGGTGGTGCGGATGTTGACCACGGACGGGCCGACCTGGTCCACCAGGTCGGTGAAGTCGGGCAGCACGCGCGCCGCCGCGGCGGGCTGCTGCGCCTGGGCCGCGGCCGGGACGAGTGCGGCGGAGCCCGTCACCGCCAGCGCGGCGGCCAGCAGGCAGGCATGGAGTCCGGTCTTGCCTTCGGCTTGGAACATCGTCATCTCTCTCTTGTCGGGTGATGGTGAACGGAAAGGGGAAGCGCAGCCTTCGAATTGTCGGGGCCGGATCGGTTCCCGGCCGTCGGCCGGCGCCGCGGATCGCAGGGGCCGGTCAACGCGTGCGCGCCAGCGCCTGCGCGAAGGATTCGAGCGTCCGGGGCGGCACCTCGCCGACGGCGGTGAGCCACCAGCCGCCGTCCTCGGCCAGCAGGCGCCGGGTCAGCGTGTAGGTGGCGCCGAGCTGCATCACGGTCTCGGGCCCGGCCTGCTGCGGGTCGAAGGGCTCGATGAACAGGGACACCGTCGCCAGGCCGTCCGAGAAGGTCCACTGCACCGTACGCTCGCCGTCCGAGGCCCGGCTGCCGAGCGCGCGGCGGTAGCAGCTCACCGGCTTGAAGCCGGGCACCGGCGCCTTCAGCGCCCAGCCCTCCGCCTCGGCGGTGGTGCGCCGCAATTGCGATTTCTCGATCCGGTAGCCGCTCGTGCTGGACATCATCTGGTCCAGCGCCCGCACCTGCAGCGGCGCATCCAGTTGCACTTCGGAGAAGGCGGACTGCTCCACCACGCCGCCCTCCGCATCCAGCGTCTGCAGCTTGAGCACCAGCCCGGAGCGGCGCTCGCTCCAGACGCGGTAGCCGAAGCGCAGGTCGTCGCGCGGCACGATCTGCACCACGTCGGCATCGATGCCGGCAACGCGGCCCTTGCCCAGCAGGCGCACGCCGTACAGAGAGGCGATGGAGGACTCGGACGCGCCGAGCAGGTTGGGGAACACCTCCACGTTGTCGCGCCGCTCGCTGCGGATCACGCCCAGCTCGGGCAGGAAGGTGAGCACCAGGTCGTTGCGGCGGAAGGTGGAGCGCGGCGGGCCGCTCAGCGCCTCGACGCGCTCGATCTGCAGATCGCCCTCGCAGGCATGCCAGATCCGCGCGCTGGACAGGTCGCCGGTGGCGGCGGACACCACGAAGGTGCCGACGTAGCTGGTCTGCCGGGCCGCCTGGTGCATGCGGCGCAGCCAGTCCAGCACGCCCAGGCGCGCCGGGTCCTGCGGCGCCGCGGCCGGGGAAGCGGCCTCGGGGGCCGTATCCTGGGCATGGACCGGCAGGCCGCCGAGCCCGCCGGCCAGCAGCAGCGCGGCGGCGATCGAGCGGAAAGGGCGTGCCGGCGCCAGCAGCGCGGTCGGCGGGTTACCAGCGCGACTTGGCATGCCTCAGCGCGAAGGACCTTCGAAGGTGGCGTTGCGCAGGAAACCCGACGGCATGTTGGAGGCGCCGCTGGCCTGCTGGTGGGCCTGGAGCAGTTCGTCCAGCCGCGGGTCGCGCAGCATGATCTGCGGGGCGCCGTTGCCGATCACCACGCGCGAGCGGGCCGGCTGCCCACCCTGGGTCGCCGCGGCCAGCACGGGAGGCTGGCCGGCTGCGCCCGGCACCACCAGTTGCGGCGTGCTGCGCGCCAGTTGGGCGCCGGCCGGCGCGGTGCCGCCCTGCCCCATCCAGGCCCAGCCGATCGCGGCCGCCGCCGCCACCGAGGCCACGCCGGCGGCCACCTTCCAGCGGAACACCGGCTCGTTGGCCGCCTCGGCGCGCACCATGCGCAGCTCTGCCCCCGGCGCCGGCTGCGCCGCCCCGGGGCGGACGACCTCGGCCGCCAGCCGCTCGCGCAGCCGTGCCAGGAAGGCGGCCGAGTCGGAGCACGGCGCATGCGTGCCCGAGCGCAGCACGTCGCCCACCAGGTGCACCACCTGCCATTCGCGCCGCAAGTCCTCGCGCACGCCCAGATCGCCCACCGCCCGGGCGAAAGCTTCGCCGTGCAGCGCCCCGTCCGCCAGCGCGGATACACGCTCGAGATCCTGCTTCATGCCTTCGTCCATGTCGTTCACCTGATCGTCACCACCGCTTGCCCGACTGGTTGTCCAGCAGGGGTTTCACCCGCGCCGAGATCGCTTCGCGCGCCCGGAAGATGCGCGAGCGCACCGTACCGATCGGGCAATTCATGACCTCGGCGATTTCCTCGTAGCTCAAACCCTCGATCTCCCGCAGGGTCACGGCCTGCCGCAGTTCGGCCGGCAACGCCTCCATCGCGGCGTTGACCGCGGCGGCGATCTCCTGCGCCGCCAGCACGGAATCGGGGGTTTCGTCGCTGATTGGTTCGTTTCCGCCCCGGTAAGTTTCATCGTCGTCGTCGGCCCCGCGCAGCGCCGCCTCGGGCACCGTCGGGTCGCGTTTCATGTCCACCAGGGCCTTCTTGGCCGTGTTGACGGCGATGCGGTACAGCCAGGTGTAGAACTGCGCCTCGCCGCGGAACTGGTGCAGCGCGCGGTAGGCGCGGATGAAGGTTTCCTGGGCGATGTCCTCGACCAGGTCGACGTCGCGCACCATCCGGCCGATCAGCCGCTCGATGCGGCGCTGGTACTTGAGCACCAGGAGCTCGTAGGCCTTCTGGTCGCCGGCCACCGTGCGCTGGACGAGCTGGAAATCCGGGTCGACCGGCCGCCCGGCGGCAGGGCCGTCGTTCTCGGGCGGGGGCGGGGGGGATGCGGTCATGCAGCAGGCGGGACGCGCCGCGCGCCGGCATCGGCGGCGGGCACCGGCGCCGCTTCGGGCGACGGGGGGCGGCAATATACCGCACGGCGCAGGGCGTTCCAGCGCTCGGGCGCCCAGCCACGCTCCAGCCACAGCCAACGCGGCGCCTGCCCGGGCTCCGCCAGGCGCAGCAGCAGCACGCCCTGCAGGTCGAGTCCCGCAGCCGCCGTCGCCATGCGCATGGCTGCGCCGTCCGTGCCCAGGTGCCAGTACGCGCCGTCCCATGCCAGCGGGCTCGGCGGCACCCGACCCAGCGCGTGGACCGCGGCGAGGGCCGTCAATGCCAGCGCGGTCGCCAGGGCCGCCGCGCGCGCCGGGTCGGCCGGGTTCTGGTGGAGCCACAGCCCCGCACAGGCCGCGCCGGCCAGCCACAGTGCGGCGAAGAGCCCGGCCGCAAAGCGCGAGCGCCCCACCGGATAGCTCACCGATGGGGCGCTGTGCATGAAAGGAAGGCCGGTGCGCGTCAGGCGCGTTTGAACACCAGCGTGCCGTTGGTGCCGCCGAAGCCGAAGTTGTTCTTCACGGCGACGTCGATCTTCATGTCCCGCGCCTCGTTGGCGCAGTAGTCCAGGTCGCACTCCGGGTCCTGGTTGAAGATGTTGATGGTCGGCGGGCTCTTCTGGTGGTGCACGGCCAGCACGGTGAAGACCGACTCGATGCCGCCGGCGCCGCCCAGCAGGTGGCCCGTCATCGACTTGGTGGAGTTGACCACCAGCTTCTTCGCGTGGTCGCCGAAGGCGTTCTTGATGGCGTTGGTCTCGTTCAGGTCGCCCAGCGGCGTGGAGGTGCCGTGCGCGTTCAGGTACTGGACCTGGTCGGCGTTGACGCCGGCGTTGCGCAGCGCCGCCTCCATCGAGCGGCGCGGGCCGTCCACGTTGGGCGCCGTCATGTGATAGGCGTCGGCGCTCATGCCGAAGCCGACCAGTTCGGCGTAGATCTTCGCGCCGCGGGCCTTGGCGTGCTCGTACTCCTCGAGCACCATCACGCCGCCACCCTCGCCCAGCACGAAGCCGTCGCGATCCTTGTCCCAGGGGCGCGAGGCGGCGGCCGGGTCGTCGTTGCGGGTGGACAGCGCACGCGCGGCCGCGAAGCCGCCGATGCCCAGCGGCGACACGGTGGATTCGGCGCCGCCGGCGACCATCACGTCCGCATCGCCGGCCTGGATCAGCCGTGCCGACAGGCCGATGGCATGCAGCCCGGTGGTGCAGGCCGTGACCACCGCGATGTTGGCGCCGGTGAAGCCGTACTTGATCGACACGTGGCCGGAGATCATGTTGATGATCGAGGCCGGCACGAAGAAGGGCGAGATGCGGCGCGGGCCGCGGTTGACCAGCTCGCCGTGCGTCTCTTCGATCATCGGCAGCCCGCCGATGCCCGAACCGATGTTGCAGCCGATGCGCGAGGCCAGGTCGGGCGTGAGCGCCTCGCCGGTGGGCAGGCCGCTGTCTTCCACCGCCTGGATGGCGGCCGCCATGCCGAGGTGGATGAAGCGGTCCATGTGGCGCGCTTCCTTCTCGGAGATGTACTTCGTGATGTCGAAGTCCTGCACCTGGCCGGCGAAGCGGCAGGCCAGGTTGCTGGCGTCGAAACGGGTGACGGTGCTGACGCCCGAGCGGCCGGCGAGCAGGCCGGCCCAGCTGTCGGCGACGGTGTTGCCGACGGGAGAAACGCAACCGAGCCCGGTGACGACGACGCGGCGTTGGGTCATGCCATGAACCTTTCCAGGGGAAAACGGGCGGAGCGCGCGGCCGAGGTCAGGCGGTCATGGCGCCGCGCGGCCGGCCTCCACGGGGAGGACCGAAGGCTCAGGCCTTCTGGTTCTTGGAGGCGTAGTCGATGGCGTTCTGCACCGTGGTGATCTTCTCCGCGTCTTCGTCGGGGATCTCGATGCCGAATTCGTCTTCCAGGGCCATCACGAGTTCGACCGTGTCGAGCGAGTCGGCGCCCAGATCGGCCACGAAGGCCTTTTCGTTGGTCACCTGCGACTCTTCCACGCCGAGCTGCTCGGCGATGATTTTCTTGACACGTGCTTCGATATCGCTCATTTGGTTCCCTCTGAGGGTTATAGACAATCGGTGGATTTTAACGGGCCGGGGTGTGGCGTCTTCCCGGTCGGGGCCGGGGGAAACGCCTTGCGCAGCGCCGCACTTACATGTACATGCCGCCGTTGACGTGCAGTTCCTGGCCCGTCACGTAGGCGGCCTGCGGCGAGGCCAGGTAGGCCACCGCGTGCGCGATGTCGGCCGGCTTGCCCAGGTGGCCCAGCGGGATGGACGCCAGCAGCGCCTGCTGCTGCGCCTCCGGCAGGCTGGCCGTCATGTCGGTCTCGATGAAGCCGGGCGCCACGCAGTTGACGGTGATGGCGCGGCTGCCCAGCTCGCGCGCCAGGGCGCGGGTCATGCCCGCCACGCCGGCCTTGGCGGCCGCGTAGTTGGCTTGGCCCGGGTTGCCCGAGGCGCCGACCACGCTGGTGATGCTGATGATGCGGCCGAAGCGCTGCTTCATCATCGGCCGGATGGCCGCGCGCGAGAGGCGGAACACGGCCTTGAGGTTGGTGTCGATGACGGCATCCCAGTCCTCGTCCTTCAGGCGCATGGCGAGCATGTCGCGCGTGATGCCGGCGTTGTTGACCAGCACATGCAGGCCGCCGTGCGCCTTGACGATGGCGTCGACCAGCGCCTCCACGGCCGCGCCGTCGGTCACGTCCAGCACCTGGCCCTGGCCGCGGTGGGCGGACAGCGCGGCGGTGATCTTGGCGGCGCCCTCGGCCGTGGTGCCGGTGCCGACGACCTTGTAGCCGCGCTGGGCCAGTTCCAGCGCGATGGCCGCGCCGATGCCGCGCGTGGCGCCGGTGACGAGGGCCACCTGGCCCTGGATGGTGGGTGTGCTCATGGGGAGGTGCCTCTTCAGGCCAGCGACTGCTTCGTCTCGGCCAGCGTGGCCGGATCGAGGATGACCGGGTTGGCGACGTCGGGCGCGATGCGCTTGACCATGCCGGACAGCACGCGCCCCGGCCCGCATTCGACGATGGCCGTCACGCCCCGCGCCTGGAGCGCCTGCACGCACTCGACCCAGCGCACCGGGCCGGCCGCCTGGCGCACCAGGGCGTCGCGGATGCGCGCCGGGTCGTCCTCGACCGCGACGTCGATGTTGTTGACCAGCGGGATCGCCGGCGCGGCCAGTTCCACGTCCGCCAGCGCGGCGCGCAGCGCCTCGGCCGCCGGCTTCATCAGGCTGGAATGGAAGGGCGCGGACACCGGCAGCGGCAGCGCACGCTTGGCGCCGGCGGCCTTGAGCGCCTCGCAGGCCTTCTCCACCGCGGCCTTGCTGCCGGCGATCACGGTCTGCATCGGGTCGTTGAAGTTCACCGCCTCGACCACCTCGCCGCTGCCGGCCGGGAAGCCCGCCGTCACCTCGGCGCAGCCGGCCGCGACCTTCTCGGACGCCATGCCGAGGATGGCAGCCATCGCGCCGGCGCCCACCGGCACGGCCTCCTGCATCGCACGGGCGCGCAGGCGCACCAGTGGCGCGGCCTGCTTCAGCGTCAGCACGCCGGCCGCCACCAGGGCGGAATATTCGCCGAGCGAATGGCCCGCCACCGCGGCAGGCTTCGCCCCCCCCTCGGCCAGCCAGGCGCGCCAGGCGGCGACGCCGGCCACCAGCATCACGGGCTGGGTGTTGGTGGTGAGGGCCAGCGCCTCCTTGGGGCCTTCGTGGATCAGCCTGGCCACGTCCTCGCCGAGGGCCTCGGAGGCCTCGGCCAGCGTCTCGCGCACGGCGGGGTGGTCGCCCCAGGCGTCGAGCATGCCCACGGCCTGCGATCCCTGGCCGGGAAAGACGAACGCAAAGGAAGTCATGATGTCTTGTGTCTCCGGGTCAAGCCGCGGCGCCCGCGGGGCGCCGCGAGGCTACATGTTGAGCAGCACCGCGCCCCAGGTGAAGCCGCCGCCCACGCCCTCGAGCATGACGGTGTCGCCCTTCTTCACCTGGCCGTCGCGCACGGCGGCGTCCAGCGCCAGCGGGATCGACGCCGCCGAGGTGTTGCCGTGCTCGTGCACGGTGACGACCAGCTTGTCCATGGGCAGCTTCAGCTTGCGCGCCGTGCCCTGCATGATGCGGATGTTGGCCTGGTGCGGGATCAGCCAGTCGATGTCGGCGTCGGTCTTGCCGGCCTTCTTCAGCACGGTGCGCGCCGCGTCCTCCAGCACGCGCACCGCCAGCTTGAAGACGGCCTGGCCGTCCATGTGCAGCAGCGGCGTGCCCGTCACCTGCCCGCCGGAGACGTGGCCCGGCGTACACAGGATGCCGACGTGCGAGCCGTCGGCATGGATGTCACTGGCCAGGATGCCGGGCGTGTCGCTCGCCTCCAGCACCACAGCCCCGGCGCCGTCGCCGAACAGCACGCAGGTGGTGCGGTCGCTGAAGTCGAGGATGCGCGAGAACACCTCCGCGCCCACCACCAGCGCGCAGCGCGCGGTGCCGGTGCGGATCATGGCGTCGGCCACGGTCAGCGCGTAGATGAAGCCGCTGCACACGGCCTGCACGTCGAAGGCCGGGCAGCCGGCCACGCCCAGCTTGTGCTGCAGGATCGAGGCGGACGAGGGGAAGACCATGTCGGGCGTCGAGGTCGCGACGATGATCAGGTCCACGTCCGAGGCGCTGCGGCCGGCGGCCTCCAGCGCATGCCGGCTGGCGTGCAGGGCCAGCTCGCTGCTGGTGACGTCGGGCTCGGCGAAGTGGCGCGCGCGGATGCCGGTGCGCTCCACGATCCACTGGTCGGAGGTCTCGATGCCGCGGCCCGCCAGTTCGCGGGCCAGGTCGTCGTTGGTCACGCGGCGCGGCGGCAGGTAGCTGCCGGTGCCGGTGATGCGGGAATAAGGGGTGCTCATCAGGCCTGGAGTGCTGCCGGGGCGCGCTCGGAGTTCTCCGGGGCCTCGGCGCGCTTCAGCAGGGGCGCGGCGTGGGCGATGCGGGCGCGGACGCGGTCGAGCAGGTTGTTGCGGGCGGCATCATAAGCGCGATCCAGCGCATGGCCGAACGCCACCTCGTCCGCCGAGCCGTGGCTCTTGAACACGAGGCCGCGCAGGCCCAACAGGGCGGCGCCGTTGTAGCGCCGGTGGTCGAGCCGATTCTTCAGCGCACGAAGCACCGGATAAGCGATGATCGCCGCGAGTTTGCTGAAGATACCGGCAGAAAACTCCTGCTTCATGAAGTCTACGATCATCGAGGCCACGCCTTCGGTGGCCTTGAGCGCGACGTTACCGACGAAGCCGTCGCACACCACGATGTCGGTCGTGCCCTTGAAGATGTCGTTGCCCTCGACGTTGCCGTAGAAATTCAGATCCTGCGAGTTGGCAGCCGTTTGCAGCAGTTGGCCGGCTTTCTTGATGGTTTCGCTGCCCTTGATGACTTCCTCGCCGACGTTCAGCAGCCCCACCGAAGGTGCGTCGTTGCCGGTGAGCGCCGCCACCAGCGCCGAGCCCAGCACGGCGAACTGGAGCAGGTCCTCGGCGTCGCAATCGACGTTGGCGCCCAGGTCCAGCACTGTGGAGGCGCCGCCGCGGATGTTGGGCAGCTGGGTGGCGATGGCGGGGCGGTCGATGCCGTCCAGCGTCTTGAGCAGGTAGCGGGCGATGGCCATCAGCGCGCCGGTGTTGCCGGCGGAAATGGCGGCATGGGCGGCTCCGTCCTTGACCTGCTGGATCGCCACGCGCATGGACGAATCCTTCTTCTTGCGCAGGGCGACCTCGATCGGGTCGTCCATGCCGACCACCTCGGTGGCCGCGACGATGCGCGCGCGCGGATGCCGCAGCGTGCCGAGCGCCTCCGGCACGCCCACCAGCAGCAGCGAGGCCTGCGGGTGGCGCTCCAGGAAGCCGCGGCAGGCCGCCAGCGTGACGCGCGGGCCGTGGTCGCCGCCCATGCAGTCGACGGCCAGCGTGATCGCCTCGGGCCCCGGCGCGGGGTTCGTCGTGGGAGTCGTGGGCATCAAAACAAAGGCCCGATGCTACGTGGAAAGTAGCTTCGGGCCTTGGCCTTGAGAGGGCGGGTCAGCCTTCGTTCTTGGTCTTGAGCACCTTGCGGCCACGGTAGAAGCCGTTCGGGCTGATGTGGTGGCGCAGGTGGGTTTCGCCGGTGGTCGGCTCCACGGCGATGCCGGGCACGCCCAGGGCGTTGTGCGAGCGGTGCATGCCGCGCTTGGACGGCGACTTCTTGTTCTGCTGAACGGCCATGATGGCTCCTGAGGTATTCGGTACGGTTGGTGGGCGGTGCGGCCGGGACCGGGGCAGCGCCGCCGGGGCCCGCAAGACGCTCAAGAAAGTGACCGCCTGCCGCTGGGTCGCGCCCCATATGCTCCGTGGAGATGAGCGCGCGAAGCCCGCGATTATAGCCCGGCGCGGCCGACCTGCGCCAGCCCTGCGTGCGAGCGCCGCCACCGGGCTAGCCGCTGCCCTTCCCACCCTTGAGCGCCTCCAGCGCGGCAAAGGGGTTGGGCCGCTCGCCCGCCGCATCGAAATCCGGGTCGGCCGCCGACAGCGCGACCGGCACCGGGCAGGTCTCGTGGCGCGGGGTGATGGGCAGTTCCATCAGCAGTTCGTCCTCGACCAGCGCACGCAGGTCGAAGTCGCGGCTCGCGACGAGGACGTCCTCCTCGGCCTCCTCGTCCTCCAGCGCAGCGGTGTCCTCGTCGGCGACGAAGCGGAACCAGCGGTCGGCATGCAGCGGCGTGTCCACCGGGGTCAGGCAGCGCTGGCACACCAGCGGCACGCCGGCATCGGCCTGCAGGTGCAGCCAGGGCACGGCCGCGCCGCCGGCCGGGGTGCGCAGCTCGCCCCGGACCTGCCAGCGCACGGTGCCGGCGGCATCGGGCACGGCGGATTCGGCGGCCAGGCGGGGGAAGGCGGCCAGCGGCTCCTCGGCCGAGAGCACGGCGCCGGCCTGGGCGAAGGCCGGCACGTCCAGGCGGCCGGCATCGAAGTCCTTGGCTTTCATCGGCGGCAGTCTAAGGCGCCCGGCCCTTCGCCGGGCGTCACGGACAATAGAACGATGCAACGCCCCGTGATCCTCGGCTCCACCTCGCGCTACCGCCGCGCGCTGATGGAGCGGCTGCACCTGCCCTTCGACGTGCAGGCGCCCGAAGTGGACGAGTCCGCCCTGCCCGGCGAGACGCCCGCCGCGCTGGCCGCCCGCCTGGCGCTGGCCAAGGCGCAGGCCGTGGCCGAGCGCTTCCCCGAGGCGGTGGTGATCGGCTCGGACCAGGTGGCCGACCTGGACGGCGAGGCACTGGGCAAGCCCGGCGACCATGCCCGGGCCGGTGCGCAACTGCGGCGCATGAGCGGCCGCACCCTGGTCTTCCAGACAGCCGTGGCCGTGGTCTGCCGCGCCACCGGCTTCGTGCAG
The DNA here is from genome assembly GCF_000745855.1 of Xenophilus azovorans DSM 13620. GTDB lineage: Bacteria > Pseudomonadota > Gammaproteobacteria > Burkholderiales > Burkholderiaceae_C > Xenophilus > Xenophilus azovorans. Next base: position 39,528 of record NZ_JQKD01000022.1, on the reverse strand, counting down.
CAGGACCTGGCGCCGGTGCGGGTGGTGTTCCGCGAACTCGGCGACGACGCCATCGAGCGCTACCTGCGCATCGAGCAGCCCTACGACTGCGCCGGCAGCGCCAAGAGCGAGGGGCTGGGCATCGCGCTGCTGGAGGCCATCGACAGCGACGACCCCACCGCCCTGGTCGGCCTGCCGCTGATCCGCACCTGCCGCATGCTGCGCGCAGCGGGCGTCGATCTGCTCTGATGGCCACGCTCTACCTCGTCCCCGCCCCGCTGGACTTCGGCTGCGAGCCGCAGGCGCCGCTCACCGACGTGCTGCCGCAGGGCACGCTGGCCACCGCCGCCCGCCTGACGCACTGGATCTGCGAGAACGCCAAGACCGCCCGCGCCTACCTCAAGCGCATCGACGCGATGGTGCCGCTGGCCGCGCCGCTGCAGGCGATGGCGATCCAGGAACTGCCGCGCGAGGTGCACAAGAAGGGCGACCACGACGGCGCCGGGGCGAACGCGCAGGCGATCCGCGCCCTGCTCGCCCCGCTGGCGGCAGGGCACGACATGGGCCTCCTGAGCGAGGCCGGCATGCCGGCGGTGGCCGACCCGGGCAGCTCGGTGGTGCGCGCCGCGCACGCGATGGGCGCCGCGGTCGTGCCGCTGGTCGGCCCGGTCTCGCTGCTGCTGGCGCTGGCGGCCAGCGGCCTGAACGGGCAGAACTTCGCCTTCGTCGGCTACCTGCCGCAGGACGCGCAGGCGCGCCAGCAGCGCATCCGCGAGCTGGAGGCCCTGGCGCTGCGCACGGGACAAACGCAGCTCTTCATCGAAACGCCGTACCGCAACGCCGCGCTGCTGCAGGCGCTGGTGCAGACGCTGAAGCCCGAGACGCGGCTGGCCGTGGCCAGCGGACTGACGCTGGCGCAGGCGACCGTGCACAGCCACAGCGTCAAGACCTGGCGCGCGCAACCTTCCCCGGCCCCGGAACGGCTCCCCGCCGTCTTCGCCATCGGCCGCTGACATCGAACCTTGACCCACGCCCCCTTCCACCCCGCCGCCCGCTGGGCCGCACGCACGCAGTTCTTCTGCTCCGGTTTCATCTTCGCCACCTGGGGCGTCCACATTCCCACCGTGAAGGCGCACTACGCCATCGACGAGGCGGGGCTCGGGCTGGCGATGCTGGCCGCCGGTTTCGGCGCCCTGTTCGGCATCAGCCGGGCGGGCCGCTGGATCGGCCGCTTCGGCGCGGCGCGCATGGCGCTGGTCACCGGCGGCGTCTATGCGCTGATGATCGCCCTGCTCACCCACATGCCCTCGTACACCGGGCTGCTGGCGCTGCTGGTGGCCTTCGGCCTGACGACCAGCGTGTTCGACGTGGCGATCAACACCGAGGCCTCGCAACTGGAGCGCCTGGACGGGCGGCCGCTGATGAGCGGCATGCACGGCATGTTCAGCCTGGGCGGCATGGCGGGCGCGGTGAGCGGCGGCGCGGCCCTGGCCGCCGGGCTGGCGCCGGCCTGGCACCTGGCGCTGGTGGCCGGCGTCATGGCGGTGGCGGTGGTGGCGGCCGCCCGCTGGATGCTGCCGGCCGCGCTCACCGCCAGCGAGACGCCGGCCGGCGGCGCCCCGCGCCTGTCCGGGAGCCGGCGCACCGCGCTGCTGGTGCTGGGCGTCCTGGCGGCGCTGGGCCTGGTCGCCGAAGGCGCGATGTACGACTGGAGCGTGCTCTACCTGCAGCAGGAGCTGGGCAGCCCGCAGCAGCAGGCCGCGCTGGCCTATGCCAGCTTCTCGGCGGCGATGGCGGCGGCCCGCTTCGGCGGCGACGCGCTGCGCGCGCGCCTGGCGCCGGCGCCGCTGCTGCGCGCCAGCGCGCTGCTGGCGGCGGCCTCGATGACGCTGGTGCTGCTCACCCCTTCGCCGTGGGTGGCGCTGGCGGGCTTCGCCGGCGTGGGCATCGGCTTCGCCAACGTGGTGCCGGTGCTGTTCGCCGCCGCGGCGCAGGTGCCGGGGGTGGAGCCGGCGCGCGGCATCGCGGCGGTGTCGGCGGCGGCGTACCTGGGCTTCATGGCGGGGCCGCCGGTGATCGGCTTCCTCGCGCGGGCCAGTTCGCTCACGGCCGCGCTGGCGGTGGTGGTGCTGTTCGCGATGGCGCTGGCCGTGGCGGCGCCGCGCGCCGCGCGGGCGGCCGGGGGCGGAACGCGCGCCCCGGTGCCCTCAGCGGACTGAAGGACCCGCGCGCATGCCGCGCAGCGTCACGTCGGCGAAGGCGGCGCCGAAGCGCTTGGCCAGGCGCTCGGCGACGTTGTCGCGGCGGGTGTAGTCGATCACCTCCTCGGCCTTGACCACCTCGCGCGCCACGTAGTCGACGTTGCCCAACCCGTCCGCCAGGCCGAGGTCCACGGCCTGCTGGCCGGTCCAGAACAGGCCGCTGAACAGGCCCGGCGTGTCGGCCTTCAGGCGCTCGCCGCGGCCCTTCTTCACCACGTCGATGAACTGGGCGTGGATCTGGTCGAGCATCTGCTGCGCATGCTGGCGGTGCGTCTCGCTCAGCGGGCTGAACGGGTCGAGGAAGCCCTTGTTCTCGCCCGAGGTGAGCAGCCGCCGCTCCACGCCCAGCTTGTCCATGGTGCCGGTGAAGCCGAAGCCGTCCATCAGCACGCCGACGCTGCCCACCAGGCTGGCCTTGTCGACGTAGATCCTGTCGGTGGCGGCAGCGATGTAGTAGGCGGCCGAGGTGCAGCTTTCCTCCACCACGGCATAGATGGGCTTCTTGTGCTTGGCCCGCAGGCGCTTGATCTCGTCGTTGATGATGCCGGCCTGCACCGGGCTGCCGCCGGGCGAGTTGATCAGCAGCACCAGGCCCTTGGCGCCCTGGTCCTCCAGCGCGTTCTTCATGGCGGCGACGACGAACTCGGCGCTGGCGTCGCCGCCATTGGCGATCTCGCCCTCGATCTCGACCACGGCGGTGTGGGCCGTGCTGGTCGTGGCCGAGGGCTGGGTGCGCGAGAAGCCCAGCCACAGCAGGGCGATGAAGAAGGCCAGCCAAGCCAGGCGCACGAAGGTCTTCCAGCGCCGCGCGGCGCGTTGCTCCTTCAGTGCGGCGAAGGCCAGCTTCTCGAGGGCGGCCCGCTCCCAGCCGGGCTTGGCGGCAGGGTCGGCAGGGGCCGCGGCGGGTGCGGCGGGTGCGGCGGCGCCCGGGGCGGGCGCGAAGGGTTCGAAACCCGAAGGTTCGCGGCGGTCGGAATCGCTCATGGGAAGAGGTGCAAGGGCCGTGCGCCCGGTCAGAAGGCGACGGGCTGCAGGTTCCAGTCAGTATGCCAGCGGACCACGCCGTCGTGCTCCGACAGGGCGATGCGCACCAGGCCGCCGCGGCAGGGGCCGCCGGCGCACTCGCCGGTGTCGGGCCGGTACACGGCGCCGTGGGTGGCGCATAGCAGCCACTGGCCGGTGTCGTCGAAGAAGCGGCCTTCCTGGTAGTCCATCTCCATCGCCACGTGGGTGCAGCGGTTGAGGAAGGCGTGCACGCGGCCCTCGAAACGGATGGCGAAGGCGCGGCAGGTCTGCCCGCCGTAGACGACGTCGAAGCCCACGGCCAGGCCGCCGTCGACCAGGTCGCGGCTGTTGCACAGAGGGATGGCTTCCTCGGTCATCGGCAGGTGGATCAGGCGTTCGTCAGCAACCAGTCGGACAGGTCCTGCACGGAATGCGCCACGTGCAGCGGCGCCAGCGCCTCGAAGCCGGCCGGCTCGTGGGCGCCGTAGCTCACGCCCACGCCGGCGCAGCCGGCGTTGCGCGCCAGCTGCAGGTCGTGGATGGTGTCGCCGATCATCAGGGTGCGCTCGGGCGGGACCTGAAGCTCCTCCATCAGTTCGAGCAGCATGCGCGGATGGGGCTTGCCGAAAGTCTCGTCGGCGGTGCGCGAGGCGTCGAAGCGATGGCGCAAGTCGATGCTGTCCAGCACGGCGTCCAGCCCCCGGCGCGACTTGCCGGTGGCCACCGCCAGCCGGTGGCCGCGCGCCGCCAGCGCATCGAGCATCGGCAACACGCCGTCGAAGAGCACCAGGTCGTCCTGGTGGCGCAGGTAGTGGTGGCGGTAGCGCTCGCCCAGTTCGCGGTACTTCGCCGGTGGCACGTCGGGCGCGGCCTTGGCCAGCGCCTCGGCCAGGCCCAGGCCGATGACCCAGGCGGCATCGCGCTCCGCCGGCCGGCGTCCGCCCACGTCCACCACCGCGGCCTGGATGCAGCGCGTGATGACGGCGGTGGAGTCGTACAGCGTGCCGTCCCAGTCGAAGGCGATGAGGTCGAAGCGCAGCGGGCGCGGGTCAGTGGGGTTCGTCATTCGTCTCAAGGGTAGCGCGGGCCGGCGTCGGCAGCAGGTCGGCCAGTTCCGGCGGCAGCGGCGCCTGCAGGGCGACCGGCTCACCGCTGGCGGGATGGTCGAAGGACAGGCGCCAGGCGTGCAGGAACATGCGTTTCAGGCCCAGGCGCGCCAGCGCGCGGCGGCGCTCGGCGTCGCCGTACTTGTCGTCGCCGGCGATCGGGTGCCCGGAAGAGGCCAGGTGCACGCGGATCTGGTGCGTGCGGCCGGTCTTGATCGTCACCGCCAGCAGGGTCATCGGCGCGGCGTCGCCCGGCAGCGTGAGGCGCGCCAGCACCCGCACCAGCGTCAGGGCGCGCATCGCGTCGGGATGGTCCTTCGGCACCACCTTCACGCGCCGTTCGCCCTCGGCCTGGCCGGGCGTGGGCGCCAGCAGGTAGCGGGCCAGCGGTGCGTCGATCACCTTCAGCCGGGCCGGCCAGTCGCCCTCCACCAGCGCCAGGTAGGTCTTGCCGGTCTCGCGGCCGCGGAACTGCGCCTGCAGCGCCGTGAGGGCGCTGCGCTTCTTGGCCACCAGCAGCACGCCGGAGGTGTCGCGGTCCAGCCGGTGCACCAGTTCCAGGAAGCGCGCCTGCGGCCGCGCGGCGCGCAGCTGCTCGATGACGCCGAAGCTCACGCCGCTGCCGCCGTGCACCGCCACGCCGGCGGGCTTGTTCACGGCGATCAGGGCCTCGTCCTCGTACAGCAGGTCGAAGGCGCGCGCCGGCGCGGGCGGCGCGGCGGCCGGCTCGGCCACGCGCAGCGGCGGCAAGCGGACCACGTCTCCGGGGGCGACGCGCGCGTCCGCCTGGGCGCGGCCCTTGTTCAGCCGCACCTCGCCGGAGCGGATGACGCGGTACACGTGCGTCTTGGGCACGCCCTTGAGGTGGCGGAAGAGGTAGTTGTCCAGCCGCTGGCCGGCCGATTCCTCGTCCACCGTGAGAAAGCGCACCTGCTGCGCCGCCGCGGCCGGCGGCGCGGCAGACCGGCCGGCCGGCTTCGCACCTATAATGTTTTTCACCAGCGCGATCGTGCAAGTGCTTGATTGAACGGGAAGTTTAGAGCACCCACCCATCGCCTGGCAGGTCGATGCCGCTGCGGCGCATGGCTTGCCCCTCGCGGCATCCCAGGCAAGGCAATGAGGCCGACGCCGACGAAACCCCCAACGGAATACATGCCAGCCGGCGCCCCGCAATCGAATGCAGCAGGTGCCGGCCGGCGGATCGAGACGAGTGCCCCGGTGCTGATGTGGCTTGTTCAATGGTGCCTGCGCTGGCTGATGCCAGCGCCCTCCGGCATTGAATCGCCCGCAGCGCCCGTCACTGCTGCGCCCCAGGCCATCGAGAAGGTGGCTTCGCAGCGCCTGATCGGCCTCGCGCCCATCCTCGCGCCCCCACCGCCCCGGTTGCTGCCGAACTGACCCGGAGGGTGGGCCCGGCGCCCCCTCTCCCCTGTCGGCAGCCTGGTGCGCACCGGTCGTTCCGCCCGTTTCGCCGCGTCGTCCTCCGTGCATCGAAGGTCCTCCGGGACCATCGAGAGACAACGAACAACAAAGGACACGCACTCCCATGAAACGGATGCTGATCAACGCCACGCAGGCCGAAGAGCGCCGCCTGGCCATCGTCGACGGGCAGAAGCTCCTCGACTACGAAATCGAGATCGAAGGGCGCGAGCAGCGCAAGGGCAACATCTACAAGGCCGTCGTCACCCGCGTCGAGCCCAGCCTGGAGGCCTGCTTCGTCGACTACGGCGAGGACCGCCACGGCTTCCTGCCCTTCAAGGAAATCTCCAGGCAGTACTTCGCCGAAGGCGTCTCGGCCAGCCAGGCCCGGATCCAGGACGCGATCAAGGAAGGCCAGGAGCTGATCGTCCAGGTCGAGAAGGAAGAGCGCGGCAACAAGGGCGCGGCGCTGACCACCTTCATCAGCCTGGCCGGCCGCTACGTCGTGCTGATGCCCAACAACCCGCGCGGCGGCGGCGTCAGCCGGCGCATCGAGGGCGAGGACCGCGCCGAGCTGAAGGAGGCGATGGACCAGCTCGAATACCCCAAGGGCATGAGCATCATCGCGCGCACCGCGGGCATCGGCCGCACCGCGCCCGAGCTACAGTGGGACCTGAACTACCTGCTCAAGCTGTGGAGCGCCATCGACGGCGCCGCCAAGGGCGCCCGCGGCGCCTTCCTGATCTACCAGGAGTCGTCGCTGGTGATCCGCGCGATCCGCGACTACTTCAACCACGACATCGGCGACATCCTGATCGACACCGACGACATCTACGAGCAGGCGCAGCAGTTCATGGCGCACGTCATGCCCGAGCATGCCGCCCGCGTGAAGCGCTACCGCGACGACGCGGCGCTGTTCAGCCGCTTCCAGATCGAGCACCAGATCGAGTCGGCCTACGCCCGCACGGTGCAGCTGCCCAGCGGCGGCGCCATCGTGATCGACCACACCGAGGCGCTGGTGTCGATCGACGTCAACTCGGCGCGCGCCATCAAGGGCGGCGACATCGAGGAGACCGCCACCCGCACCAACCTCGAGGCCGCCGACGAGGTGGCCCGCCAGATGCGCCTGCGCGACCTGGGCGGCCTGATCGTCATCGACTTCATCGACATGGACGAGTCGAAGAACCGCCGCGAGGTCGAGAACCGCCTGCGCGACGCGCTGCGCCAGGACCGCGCCCGCGTGCAGTTCGGCTCGATCAGCAAGTTCGGCCTGATGGAGATGAGCCGCCAGCGCTTGAAGCCGGCGCTGAGCGAGGGCGCCTCCATCCCCTGCCCGCGCTGCGGCGGCTCCGGCCACATCCGCGACACGGAGTCGAGCGCGCTGCAGATCCTGCGCATCATCCAGGAGGAGTCCATGAAGGACAACACCGCCGCCGTGCACGTGCAGGTGCCGGTGGAGGTGGCCTCCTTCCTGCTCAACGAGAAGCGCACCGAGATCGCCAAGATCGAAATCAAGCAGCGCGTGAACGTGCTGATGATCCCGAACAAGACGCTGGAGACGCCCAACTACAGGCTGGAGCGCCTCAAGCACGACGACGCCCGCCTGGACCAACTGCGCGCCAGCTACAGCATGGCCGACGAGTTCGAGGACCCGACGCGCGTGACGCGCCGCTCGCAGGAGCCCACCAACAAGCAGACGCCGGTGATCAAGGGCGTGCTGCCGGATGCGCCGGCACCGGTGGTGCCGCCGCGCGAGGCGGTGGCGCCCGCGCCGGCAGCCCCGGCACCCGTGGCCGCCGCGCCGGTCGCGGCAGCAGCCCGGGCGCCGGCCGAAGGCGGCTTCTTCGCCTGGCTCAAGGGCCTCTTCGGCGGTGCGCCCGCCGAGGCGCCGGCAGCGGCGCCCGTCGCTGCGCCGGCCGAGCCGGCGAAGACGCAGCAGTCGCGCGAAGGCCGCGGCGGCGACGGACGCCGCGGCGGACGCTCGCGCGACCGTGACGGCGAAGGCCGTGGCGGCGCCCGCTCGGGCGAGCGGCGCGACGGCGAGCGGCGCAACGGTGGCGGAGAGCGCCGCGGCGAGCGCGGCGAACGGGGCGAATCCGGCCGCGAGGCCCGCGACGCCGAGCGCCAGCAGGGCGGCAACGGCGGCCGCAGCCGGGGCCGCCGCGATGCCGACGCCCGCCCGGGCACCGAGGACGCCGGCCTGGCGACGGCTTCGGCCGACGCACCGCGCACCGGCGCCGAAGGGGAAGCCCGCCCGCCGCGCAGCCGCGGCGAGCGGCGCGAGCGGCAGCCGGGCGAGGCCCGCGGCGGCGAGGCAGCGCGCGAGAACCGCACGGCCGGCGAGCAGGGCGAGGCGGCGGCAGGCCGGTCCGCCGACGCGCCGCGCCGCAATGGCGAGGAGCGCCGCGAACGCCGGGGCGGCTCCGAGCGGGCACGACCCGAAGGTGCCGGTCCGACCGAGGAAGCGGACCGCAGCGCTGCACCGGTGACCGCAGAGGGTGCGGAGGCCGAACAGCGTGCACCCCGTGCCGAGGGCGAGGAACGGCGGGGCCGCTCGCGCGACCGCTACGGCCGTGACCGCCGAGACGGCCGCGACGGCCGCGAAGGCCGCGACGACTTCCGCGAGGCATCCGGCCGTGGCCCGGCCCCTGCTGCGGAGCCCGACGCACTGCCGGTGTCGGCACCTGCCGCCGCCGCTGCGCAGGCCGAGCCTGCGCCCGTGGCCGCAGCGGCGCCCGCCGCGTCGTCGGGATCGCAGCGCGCCCCGCTGCCGCGCGTCGCGCCGTTCGAGCTGCCCACCACCACGCTGGAAGGCGTGGCGCAGGACGCCGGCCTGATCTGGGTGAACTCGAACGCGCAGCGCGTGGCGGAAGTGCGCGCCGCGATCGCGGCCGAGCCCCGCCCGGTCCACGTGCCGCGCGAGCGCCCGCCGCTGCCGGTGCTGGACGACGGCCCGCTGGTCCTGGTCGAGACGCGCAAGGACCTGGCCGGCGTGGTCCTGCCCTTCGAGGCATCGTCGGGCGCGGCCAGCACCTGACCGGCGGCGCGGCGCCGCCGCGGCCCCTCAAAGCACAACGCCCACCTCGTCATCGGACGGGGTGGGCGTTGTCACGTGAGGGCCGGGGCGCACCGGCCCCGCGGCATCACTGCTCGTCGGGCAGGATGCTCTCGTAGTTGTAGTTGGTGTAGCGGTAGCGGCCGTACTTGTAGTTGCCGAAGCTGCCCTTCTTCACCTCGACCGCGTTCAGCAGCACGCCGGTGGCGGACTTGCCGCTCAGCGAGAGCCGGCGCGTGCTCTCGCGCAGTTCGCCCATGGTGGACACGCCGGCGCGTGCCACGATGAGCACCGTGCCCGAATGCGAGGCGATGGTGGCGGTGTCCGAGGCGACCAGCACCGGCGGGCTGTCGATGATGACCAGGTCGTACAGCTCCGACAGCCGCTCCATCACCTCCTTGAAGGCGGAGGAGGTGAGCAGCTCCGCCGGGTTCGGCGGCAGCTGGCCGGTAGCCAGGAAGTCCAGCTGGTCCACCACGTGCCGGTGCACCGTCTGCTGGATCGTCAGGCTGCCGGCGATCAGCTCCGACAGGCCGCCGTGGCGCTGCAGGCCGAAGTACTGGTGCATGTGGCCGCGGCGCAGGTCGGCGTCGATCAGCAGCGTGCGCTTGCCGGCCATGGCCATGAGGGTGGCGAAGTTGGCGGCCACGAAGCTCTGGCCCGCGCCGGGCGCCGGGCTGGTCATCAGCACGCGGTTGTTGGAGGCGCCCAGCATCGCGAACTGCATGGCGGTGCGCAGGGTGCGCAGGCTCTCGACGGCCGGGTCCTCCGGCATCTCCAGCGCCACCAGCCGCGCCCCCGTGGGGCCGGTCAGGCGCCGGGTCGCCACGCTGGTCTGCAGCGCGCTGTGGGGGATGGTGGAGAACACCGGCAGGCCGATGTGGTCCTCCAGCTCGTCCGGGTCCTTGATGCGCTGCTCCACCAGCGCGTTGCGCACGAAGGCGGCGATGCTGCCCAGCAGCAGGCCGGTGAACAGCGCCAGCGCGAGGATCAGCGGCTTGCGGGGCTTGATGGGCTTGATCGGCACCGGCGCCGTGTCCAGCAGGCGCGCGTTGCCGACCTTGCCCTCCTTGACCAGCCGCAGCTGCAGCGCCTGGCTCAGCAGCGACTGGTACAGGCTGGTGTTGACCTTCACGTCGCGCTCCATGCGCACGGCGTCCTGCTGGATGCCGGGCAGCGCCTTGATGCGGGTCTGGATGCCGCCGATGTCGGCCTGCAGCGCGGCGATCTGCGCGTCCAGCATCTGCATCTGCGGGTGCTGGCTGGTGAACCTCGACTCCATCTCCCGGCGCTTCTGCTGGGCTTCCAGCAGCTTGGTCTGGCGCTCGACCACGGTTTCCAGGATCAGCTTGGCCTCTTCCTCCAGGGCCACGGTGCCGCGCTGGTTGCGGTAGCGCTTGTAGATCTCCTCGGACTCCTCCAGCTGCCGCTTGAAGACCGGCAGTTGCGAATCCAGGAAGGACAGGGTCTTCTGCGCCTCCTCGGCCTTGCGCTCGACGTTCTGGCGCACGTACTGTGCCGCGATGGCGTTGAGCACCTGGGCGATGCGCGCCGGGTCGGTGCCCTGCAGCGACACGTCGATGACGCCCGACTGCTTGCCCCGCTCCTGCAGCGTCAGGCTGCGCTGCAGCCCGTTGACGGTGTCGAGCCGCCGGTGGCGCACCAGCCTGAACTCGGCGCCGGGCAGGCCGGCCAGCGCCGTGACCTCCAGCTCCAGCCTGCCGTCCGGGGTGGACACGGTCAGCGGCTGGCCGACCCGGCCGATCACCTCGTCGATGCCCTCGGCGCGCAGTGCGTAGGCGCCGTCCTCGCCGGCCGTCAGCACGAAGGGCTCGCCCTCCAGGGCGGGCGGCACGTCGAAGCGGGCCACGCTGATCGACTCCTTGCCGGACACATAGCCGCCCAGGCCGAAGATGCCCGGCTTCGACAGTCCCGTCGCCCGCTCGGCCAGCCAGTTGCCCACCAGCGGCACCAGCCGCGGCTCGGCCACCAGGTCGAGCCGGGTGGCGTCCACGGCCTTGCCCAGGATGGCGCGCGAGCGAATGATCTCGACCTCGGCGCTGGTGGGCGTCTTCACGTCGAACAGCGCCGACGCCTCGCCCAGGAAGCTCTTGGTCGCCGAGCTGCTCTCGGAGTCCTCGACCTGCACCAGGATGTTGGTCTCGTAGGTCTTCTTGGAGAAGGTCACCACGGCCAGCCCCGCCAGCAGGCTGGCCAGCACGATGCCGACGATCAGCCCGCGGTTGGAGACGAAGACGTCCAGCAGCTGGCCCACGTGCAGCGGCTCGTCGGAGGGCGAATCCACCGGCTGCAGCGTGACGGGAACGACCGTGGAGGGGGTGTTGAAGGTGGAACTCATGGCCACGACTCCTGCTTACCTGTAGGTGCCACGGATCAGGTTGGCACTCTGCGCGCTCGGCAGAATGAGGTTGATGATCCGGCTCCAGCGCACGAGGCCGACCGGGTCGACGTAGACGAGGTCCTTGGGCTCCAGGTCGAAGCCGTCGGCCAGCGCCAGCGAGGACGGCGTGCGGGCGTCGAGGTGGAAGATCTTCTGCCCGCCCGCCGGCTCGTTGCGCACCACGTAGATCTGGCGCGGGTTGGCCGTGGCCAGGTCCACGCCGCCCACCTCGCCCAGCGCGTCGCTCAGGCTCAGCCGGCCGTTGCGCATCAGCACGGCCGAGGGCTTGAGCACCTCCCCGGCCACGATGACCTTGCGCTCCTCGCGGTTGCGCACGTAGACGATGTCGCCGCTTTGCAGCGGTATACGGGTCGGGTCCACGCCCGTCTGGGCCAGGGCGACCATGTCCACGATCGTGCTCTTGCCACCCCGGGTGAGCATCACGGACGAGCGGTCGCCCTCCGGCAGGATGCCGCCGGCGCGGCTGATGGCCTCGGGCAGCGTCATGGGGATGTCGGTGAACACCTGCAGCCCCGGCGCGCGCACCTCGCCCTCGACGAAGACGCGCTTGCTGCGGAAGGCCTGGATGCGCACCGTGACCTGCGGGTCCTTGTAGACCCGCGCCAGGTTCTTCTTGAGGTGGTCTTCCACCTGCTGGACCGTCATGCCCTCGGCCTTGAACAGCCCGACGTAGGGGAAGCTCAGCTGGCCGGTCTCGGACACCACGAAGCCCGGCGCGGGCGCGATGCTGGCCGGGTCGGCCACCGTGGTGGGCGGGATGAAGCTGGATGTCAGCTCGGGATGGTCGTACACGGTGACGCCCAGCACGTCGCCGGGGCCGATGCGGTAGGACGCGGGCGTGCCCAGCAACTGCTGCACGTCGTCGCCCAGCGTCCTCGGGTGGCTGGCTCGCTGCGCCAGGATCAGCTCCGGCGTGATCGGCGTGACGGCGCCTTCGGCAGGCCGGTCGCCGTCCGCCGAAGGGGGCGGCGCCAGGGATTCCGGCACGCTGTTGAAACCCGGTGCGGCCGCACAGCCCTGCAGGATGACGAGGATGGCCAGCAGCCCGCTTCGCCAGCCGAGTAATGCGTTACTTTTCACTTTTCGCCTCGACCAAGGAAGAAAGTAATACTTTTGGAAACAGTTAACACTGTACTCCACAAGCTCGGCCGGTTTCAATTTTTTTAAGTAAATAGAACTAATGAGGGATACCGGCGGGTGCAGGCGGGCGGCGGCTGCCGTGAGCGGCCGCAGCGAACTCGGGGGAGGGAAGGAGTGAAAGGACGGGGGCGCGGCGCCGCGCTCAGCGGCCGAGGGCGGCCTGCTTCCAGGCCTCGGCGGCCCGCGCCGGGTCGCCCTGCATCTCGGCCAACTCGGCCAGGGCCGACCAGGCGCGCCGGTGCAGTTCGGCGTCTTGCAGCGCCGTGCCGGCCTGCGCCAGCAGTTGCTGCGCCTTGCCCCAGAGCTGGCGGCGCATGCAGGCCATGCCGGCCAGGTACTGGAGGGTGGCGTTGCGCGGGTCGGCGCGCTGGGCCGCCTCGATGCGCGCCAGCCAGTCGGCATCGACGGTGTCGAGGCTGGCCTCCAGCGCGCGCGCCAGTTTGATGCGCAAGCCCTCGTCCATCGCGCGCGGCTGCGCGACGGCCCGCTCCCACACCGGCAGCAGCCAGGCGCGGGCCGTGGCCGGCTCGCCGCCCAGGGCGATCATGCGCTGCGCCGCCTGGATGGCGACCTCGGGGATCTCGCGCTCGGCCGGCTCCAGCCGCGCCCAGGCCTGGCGCAACTGCCCGGTGTCGTGCGCCTGGCCGATCAGGTCGGCGGCCAGGCCGCGCAGGATGCTGGCGGCGGCGCCGGCGGAGAAGGCGCGGTGCTTGGCGAGCAGCCGTGCGGTGTCCAGCGCGTCCTGCGGCCGGCCGGCCTGGCGCGCCGCCTTCAGCCGCAGCCGCAGGGCCAGCGTGCGGCGCTGGGCGCCCTGGGGCAGTTCGGCCAGCCGGGCCAGCGAGGCGGCGGGATCGCGGTCTTCCAGGGCCCAGCGCGCGGCGCGCAGTTGCACACCCTCGCGCGTCTCGGGCGCCAGGCCGGCCGCGGCGCGGGCGTCGTCGCCTTCCTGCAGGGCCTGGTGCAGATGCGCGTCGCGACCGGGCTGGTCCTGCAGCGACTGCGCGGCCTCGGCCGCCAGCAGGTGGGCCAGGGCGCGCACCTGCGGCGCCTGGGGCAGCGGGGCTTCCAGCGCAGCCAGCATGCGCTCCTGCGCCAGGGCCGCCTGCGCCGCCCGGCGCGCGCGGCTGAAGCGGCCGGCCAGCAGTTGCACCATCGCGTCGAGCAGCGCCGCGTGCAGCGCCCGCTCCTTCTGCTGCAGGCGCCACTGCCGCGCCTGGATCGGCAGCGAGAACAGGGCCGCCAGCGCGCGCAGCGCCAGGTGCAGCACCACGAACAGCAGCCCCAGCGCCAGCAGCACCAGGTTGAGCGACAGGTCGATGCGCGTGGGCGGCCAGAACAGCGTGACGGTGCCCTGGTTGTTGCCGGCGAACAGCGCCACCGCGGCGGCGATGCCGAACAGCGCGAGCAGCCAGAGCGCGGCGCGCATCAGGGGGTCTCCCTCGCGGGGCGGCAGGGGTTGCTCATCGGCCGGCAGCAGCGGCAGCAAGAGCCGCCAGGGTGTCGTCGACATGCGGCGGCGCCGACGCCCTGACCAGCGACTGCACCTGCTGCAACTGGGTCGCGGCGACCTGCACCTTGCGCGATGCCGGGTCGAAATAGCGGTTGATCAGCGCCTGCACGCCGGCCAGCTCGCCGCGCGCGTTGTCCGCCTGGCGCGACAGCAGCGCCAGCCGCGCGCTGAGCAGCTTGAGCTTGAGGTTCTCGCGCAGGAAGAAGGTCTGGTCGGGCGCGAGCAGCGCCGCCTCGGGCCGGTCGATGCGCGAGACGCGCACCAGGGAGCGCAGCTCGCCCCGCACCGTCATCAGGAAGCGCTGCCACCACGGCGCGTCGGCCGGCACGGCCTCGTTGGCCCAGGCGTCGGGCGCGGCCGCGCCGCGCACCGCGAGCTGGTTGAGGGTGGGCAGGTCGTCGACGCCGCGCAGCAGTTCGTCCAGGCGCGACAGCGCCTCGCCGCCGTCGCCGCTGGCGGTCGCGCGGATGCGGTCCGCGTCGCGCTGCAACGCGCGCTGCAGCGGCGCCAGCCGGGGCTGCGCCGCGCGCGCCACGCGCTGCTCGCCGGCCTTGAGCGCCGCCAGCAGCGGCTGCACGTTGCCGGTGGCCTGGGCCTGCTCCAGCGCCAGGCGCACGGCGGACTCGATGTCGACCACCAGGTTCTCGTCGCGCGAGCGCGAGAGGCTGTGCATCAGTTCGTCGAGTTGGGCGCGCTGCAGCGTGAGTTCGGACACGCGGGTGTCCAAGAGCGCCAGGCGCGCCGCGGCGTCGCTCACCGTCTCCTGCGCCTGGCGGGCCAGGGCGCGGGCCTCGGTGGCCTGGACGGTGGCATCGGCGCTCTGGCGGGCGAGCTGTTCCTGCATGCCCGAGACCTTCTGCCACAGCAGGATCGCCAGCAGCAGCGCGATGCCGGTCAGCAGCGCCAGCACGCCGAAGGCCAGCCGCACGCCCTGCGCCGTGACCGCGACGGGCACCACAGCCACCGGCGCCGGCAAGGCCAGGGGCGGCGCCGTGCCGGGGGAGGATTCTTCGGACACGGAGGCGGCCGTCATCGAAGGGATTCTATCGAGGCGACCATCTCCGGCAGGCGCGGCGAAACCGCCTCCACCCGTCCGAAACCGGCCTGGCGCGCGGCCTCCACGATGCGTTCATGGGTCGCCAGCGCGCGCGCCCCGGCCCAGTCCTGGCCCGGCAGTGCGGCCCGCAGGTTGCCCACGGCTTCGGAGCTGCTGAAGAGCCACCAGCTTCCGTCGCGCGCGGCGGCCTGCGCCCGTCGGCGCGCAGCCTCGTCGAACTGCGGCGCCAGCCGCCGGTAGACGGCGACGGTCTGCACCGCCGCGCCCGCCGCTTCCAGCCGGCGGGCCAGCCAGTCGCGCCCCGCCGGCCGACCCTGCGCGTCGGCCCCGCGCACCAGCAGCACGCGCAGGCCGGGGCGCACCTGCGTCTCGACCTGTTCCCACAGGGCTTCCGAATCGAAGCGCGCCTGCGCCTCGGGCGGCGTATCGATGCGCTCCGCAGGCACGCCGGCCGCCTGCAGTGCGGCCGCCGTGCCGGGGCCGGTGCACCAGCAGCGCGCGGCGCCGAGGCCGGCCGCCTGCATCGGCCGCAGCCGGAAAAAGTGCGCCACGGCGGCGGCGCTCACGAACATCAGCGCGTCGTGCGCGTCCGCCGGCGGCAGCGGCGCCATCGCGCCGGGCAACTGCGCGGCGATCTCGATCAGCGGAAACGCCTCGGCCTCGATGCCGGCAGCGCGCAATGCATCCACCCAGCGGCCGACCTCGCCGGCCGGCCGCGTGACCAGCACCGAAGGACGCACCGCCGTGGCCATGCCGGCGCTAGCGGGCGCCGCCGGCGCGCAGCGCGCCGGCCACGCGCATGCCGAGCGCCTCGGCCCCGGCCAGGTCGGTCACGGCCTCCGCCGCCTGCGCGCGCACCAGCGCGCCGCTGCCCTCGGCGTCGCCCCAGGCGGCGGCCAGATGCAGGCCCTGCGCACCCGTGCGGGCATGCGCGGCCAGCGGCATGGAGCAGCTGCCGCCCAGCGCGCGGCTGACGGCGCGCTCGGCGGCGGTCGCCAGCCAGGTCGGCTGGTGCGCCAGCGGCGCCAGGGCGGCGCGCAGGTCGTCGCGGCCGGCGCGGATCTCGATGCCCAGCGCGCCCTGCCCTGCCGCGGGCAGCATCGCCTCGGGCTCGAAGACCTGGCGGATGCGCGCCTGCAGGCCCAGCCGCTTGAGGCCCGCCGCCGCCAGCACGATGGCGGCGTACTGCCCCTCGTCGAGCTTGCGCAGGCGGGTGTCGAGGTTGCCGCGCAGCGGCTCGATGCGCAGGTCGGGCCGCAACGCCTTGAGCAGCACCGTGCGGCGCAGGCTGGAGGTGCCGACCACCGCGCCCTGCGGCACCTCGTCGAGCGAGGCGTACCCTGGCGAGACCAGCGCGTCGCGCGGGTCCTCGCGCTCCATCACGCAGGCCAGATCGAAGCCTTCGGGCAGCTCCATCGGCACGTCCTTGAGCGAGTGCACCGCGATGTCGGCGCGGCCCTCCTCCAGCGCCGTCTCCAGCTCCTTGACGAACAGGCCCTTGCCGCCGACCTTGCTGAGCGTGCGGTCCAGGATCTGGTCGCCGCGCGTGGTCATGCCCAGCAGTTCGACGGCGTGGCCCCGTTCTTGCAGAAGTGCTTTCACATGCTCGGCCTGCCAGAGGGCCAGGCGGCTTTCGCGCGTGGCGATGACGATGGGTTTCACGGGTGGAGGAACGCAGGCTTCGGGGGCTGACGATGCTAGCATGTTGCGCCGCAGCAACGCCGTTGCACGCGCCATGTCCCCTACCCAGGAGCCACCCGGATGAGCACCGCCGCCCGCAGGACCCCGCCCGCGAAGACCAGGAAGAGCCCCAGCCCGGCCAAGCCGGCCGCCCCCCGGCGCCAGGCCGACGAGCAGCCGCTGATCGAGGACATCCGCCTGCTGGGCCGCATCCTCGGCGACGTGATCCGCGAGCAGGAAGGCGCGGCCACCTTCGAGCTGGTGGAGCGGATCCGCACCCTGTCGGTGGCCTTCCGCCGCGACCAGGACCACTCGGCCGACCGCGCGCTCAAGAACCTGCTCAAGAGCCTCTCGGCCAACGAGGCGGTGCGCGTGATCCGCGCCTTCACCTACTTCAGCCACCTGGCCAACCTGGCCGAGGACCGCCACCAGATCCGCCGCCGCACCGAGGCCGAGCGCGCCGGCGAAGCCATCGAGGGCAGCCTGGAGGTGGCGCTGGCGCGCATCCGCAAGGCCGGCATCGGCGACGCGCAGGTGGCGCAGGCGCTGGCGCACAGCTATCTCTCGCCGGTGCTCACAGCGCACCCGACGGAGGTGCAGCGCAAGAGCATCCTCGACGCCGAGCGCGGCATCGCGCAGCTGCTGGCCGCGCGCGACGAGATCCGCCAGCGCCAGCGCCTGTACGCCGGCGGCAAGGACGCGCTCACGCCGCGCGAGCTGGCCGACAACGAGGCGCAGTTGCGGGTGCGCGTCACGCAGCTCTGGCAGACGCGGCTGGTGCGCTTCACCAAGCTGCTGGTGGCCGACGAGATCGAGAACGCGCTGTCCTACTACGAGGCGACCTTCCTGCGCGAGATCCCGCACGTGTACGCCGACCTGGAGAAAGCGCTGGGCCGCGAGGACATCGCGCCCTTCCTGCGCATGGGCCAGTGGATCGGCGGCGACCGCGACGGCAACCCCAACGTGACGGCCGAGACGCTGGACTACGCGCTGCGCCGCCAGTGCGAGCTGGCGCTGCGCCACTACCTGACCGAGGTGCACTACCTGGGCGGCGAGCTGTCGCTGTCGGCCGCGCTGGTGGACGTGTCGCCCGAGATGCAGGCGCTGGCCGAGGCCTCGCCCGACCCGAGCGAGCACCGCCGCGACGAACCCTACCGCCGCGCCCTCATCGGCATCTACGCCCGCCTGGCGGCCACGCTGCGCGAGCTGACCGGCGGCGTGGCGGCACGCCACGCGGTGGCGCCGCAGAACCCGTATCCCGACGCCCAGGGCCTGCTGGCCGACCTGCGCACCATCGAGGAATCGCTGCGCGAGAAGCACGGCGCCGCGCTGGTCGAACCGCGCCTGAAGCCGCTGATCCGCGCGGTGGAGGTGTTCGGCTTCCACCTCGCCACGGTGGACCTGCGGCAAAGCTCCGACAAGCACGAGGCGGTGGTGGCCGACCTGCTGAAGGTGGCGCGCATCGAGCCCGACTACACCGCGCTGGCGGAAGACGCCAAGCAGACGCTGCTGCTGCGCCTGCTGGACGACGCCCGTCCGCTGCACGTGCCCGACGCGGCCTACGCGCCGCTCACGGTGAGCGAGCTGGCCATCTTCGCGCAGGCCCGCACGGCGCACGCGCGCTACGGCCGCGCCGCCATCCGCCACTACATCATCAGCCACACCGAGACGGTGAGCGACCTGCTGGAAGCGCTGCTGCTGCAGAAGGAAGTGGGCCTGATGCGCGGCACCTTGAACGAGGATGCCGTGTGCGACCTGATCGTCGTGCCCCTGTTCGAGACCATCGAGGACCTGCGCAACGCCGCGCCCATCGTGCGCGCCTTCTACGGCCTGCCGGGCGTGCATGCGATGGTGCAGCGCTCCGGCGCCGAGCAGGACGTGATGCTCGGCTACAGCGACAGCAACAAGGACGGCGGCATCTTCACCAGCAACTGGGAGCTGTACCGCGCCGGCAACGCGCTGGTGAAGCTGTTCGACGAGTTGAATGCAGGGCAGGAGCGGCCGATCCGCCTGCGCATGTTCCACGGCCGCGGCGGCACCGTGGGCCGCGGCGGCGGACCGAGCTACCAGGCCATCCTGGCGCAGCCGCCGGGCACCGTGCGCGGGCAACTGCGCCTGACGGAACAGGGCGAGGTGATCGGCTCGAAGTACGCCAACAGCGAGATCGGCCGGCGCAACCTCGAGACGCTGGTGGCCGCCACGCTGGAGGCGACCTTCCTCACGCCGAACAAGGCCGCGCCGGCGGCCTTCCTCGACGCGGCGGAGGCGCTTTCGCGCGCCAGCATGGCCGCCTACCGCGCGCTGGTGTACGAGACGCCGGGCTTCGTCGACTACTTCTTCGGCGCCACGCCGATCCGCGAGATCGCCGAGCTGAACATCGGCTCGCGCCCCGCCTCGCGCAACCCCAAGCACAACATCGAGGACCTGCGCGCCGTGCCCTGGAGCTTCAGCTGGGGCCAGTGCCGCCTGACGCTCAACGGCTGGTACGGCTTCGGCAGCGCGGTCGTGCGCTTCGTCGAGGGCGCGCCCGACGCCAAGGGCCGCAAGGAGCGCGAGGCGCTGCTGCAGCGCATGTACGCGCAGTGGCCCTTCTTCCGCACGCTGCTGTCGAACATGGACATGGTGCTGGCCAAGAGCGACCTGGCGCTGGCCACGCGCTATGCCGAACTGGTGGGCGACCGCAAGCTGCGCCAGAAGGTGTTCTCGATGATCGAGGCCGAGTGGCACAGGACCTCCGACGCGCTCACGCTCATCACCGGCGCGAAGCAGCGACTGGAGGGCAACGTGGAGATGCAGCGCTCGGTGCGCCACCGCTTCCCCTACATCGACCCGCTGCACCACATGCAGGTGGAGCTGATGCGCCGCTTCCGCAGCGGCGACGGCGGCGAGCGGCTGCAGCGCGGCATCCACCTGTCGATCAACGGGGTGGCGGCGGGGCTGCGCAATACGGGCTGATTGCGGGCCCCTGGGGCGTTGGCGATCTCGGTGCCGGGCCCGGGCGGCTCGATGCAGCCTTTGAACCATCCACCCGCAGTTCACGCTGAGCTTGTCGAAGCGCGGCGCACGGCTTCGACAAGCTCAGCCCGAACGGAAGTTGTGGACCCACCGCACCGCGGCCCCCTTGCCACGGCGAGCGCCCCGCTCCGGCACATCACCCCTGCGCCAGCAAGCGCGTGACTTGTTCCGCTGGCGCAAACCGCTGCAACTGCGGCAGCCACGCCCGGGCCCGCTCGTGCTGCCCGGCCTGCAGCAGCCCCGTGGCGCAGATGCCCAGCGTGTCGGCCAGGCGCGGATGCGCGGGCGCCGTGCGGATCAGCGCCTGGCACAGCTTCTCGGCGTCGGCGAACTCGCGCGCACGCACGAAGCGGCGCACCAGCCGCACCATGTCGTCGGGCTGCAGCCGGGCGCCGGGCTTGGCGGTGTCGAGGTAGGTGCGGTAGCTGGCGTGCTGCAGCGCCAGCGTCGCGTCGTCCTTGCCGGGCAGCGCGAAGATCATGCGCGCGCAGCGGTGGAAGTCCTCGCCGGCCGGCCACAGCTTCGCCAGGTTGAACCACTGGCGCAGCGTCTCGGCATCGCGCGGGCGCAGCCTGGCCGCCGCCTTCCAGGCCGCGGCCGCGCGCTCGAACTGCATCTCGCCGGTGAGCCGGCGCGCCAGCGCGACCTGCGCCGCATGGCCGTCGTCGGCCTCGGCCGGTACCGGCGCGCGGGGCGCCTCGACGCGGCGCACGGCCAGGGTCAGCGCCATCAGCGTGGCGCCGGTGAGCAGGCCGCCCAGGTGCGCCATGTAGTCGACGCCGCCGTCGGACAGCAGTTGCTGCAGCAGCTCGTTGGCGATCCACGCCGGCAGCAGCAGCAGGGCCGGCGCGCTGACGTAGTTGAAATAGAAGAAGAGCTGGTAGAAGAAGCGGATGCGCCGCATGCGGTAGAGCACGGCGTACATCGCCATCAGCGCCGAGACGGCGCCCGAGGCGCCCAGCCCCAGGCCGCCCTGCCCCATGTGGAACCAGGTGGACATGGCCGACGCGCCCACCGCGCCGAGCAGGTAGAAGCCGAGGTAGGTCGCACGGCCCAGCGCCAGTTCGACCGTGCAGCCGAAGAGGAACAGGAACAGCATGTTGCCCAGCAGGTGCCCGGTGCTGCCGTGCAGGAAGGCGGCCGTGAGCAGGGTGACGGGCCGCCATTCGGTGTCGGGGTTGAAGTCCATCGCCCAGCGCGCGGTGAAGGGCGCGGGCAGCATCGCGTCGTACTGGCGGCGGGCGCTCGCCCACTCCTCGTAGCGGGGGTTCGCCGGGGTGACGACCTCGTCGGCGCGCAGCTTCGCCAGGAAGGGCGCGGACTGGTTCATCGCGTCGAGCAGGGGCGCGTACTGCTTGCGCTCGTAGGCGCGCCGCGCCTGGCGGGCGTGCTTCGCGCCGGTGGCGTCCAGCCAGTCGAGATACGCCGGCATCTCCAGCGCCGGCAGCGCACTCCTGGCGTAGAAGGCGGCGGCACGCTCGTGCGCCTTGTGCTCGCTGCGCTGCGGGCCCCACCAGACGAGCACGTTCAGCAGGATGAGCAGCACCGTCATCCACGGCGGGTTGCGCCAGGTGGGCGGGTTCTCCAGCGGGATGGCGTAGAACATGCGCTCGGCGCGATGCGGCGGGTGGGCGCCGGCGCGGGTCGGGTGGTCGTCGTTCCGGGAGCGGGCGGCCGATCAGCCCAGGCGCGCGCGGTGGCGCGCGATCTGCGCCTTCACCTGCGCCGGCGCGGTGCCGCCCAGCGTGTTGCGGGCGTTGAGCGAGCCGCGCAGGCTCAGCACGTCGTACACGTCCTTGTCGATGCCGGGGTTGAAGCCCTGCAGCACCGCGAGCGGCAGTTCCGACAGGTCCACGCTGTGCGAGATCGCGGCCTTGACGGCGTGCGCCACCGTCTCGTGCGCGTCGCGGAAGGGCAGGCCCTTCTTCACCAGGTAGTCGGCCAGGTCGGTGGCGGTGGCGTAGCCCTTGAGGGCGGCGGCCTCCATCGCCTCGCGCTTGACGGTGATGCCGCCCACCATCTCGGCGAAGATGCGCAGCGTGTCCTTGAGCGTGTCGACGGTGTCGAACAGGGGCTCCTTGTCCTCCTGGTTGTCCTTGTTGTAGGCCAGGGGCTGGCCCTTCATCAGGGTGATCAGGCCCATCAGGTGGCCGACCACGCGGCCGGTCTTGCCGCGCGCCAGTTCGGGCACGTCGGGGTTCTTCTTCTGCGGCATGATCGAGCTGCCGGTGGTGAAGCGGTCGGCGATCTGGATGAAGCCGAAGTTCTGGCTCATCCACAGGATCAGCTCCTCGCTGAAGCGGCTGATGTGCACCATGCACAGGCTGGCCGCGGCGGTGAACTCGATGGCGAAGTCGCGGTCGCTCACCGCGTCCAGGCTGTTCTGGCACACGCCCTCCATGCCCAGCGTCTTCGCGACGCGCTCGCGGTCCAGCGGGTAGGTGGTGCCGGCAAGAGCCGCCGCGCCCAGCGGCAGGCGGTTCACGCGCTTCCTCACGTCGGCCAGCCGCTCGGCGTCGCGGGCGAACATCTCCACGTAGGCCAACATGTGGTGGCCGAAGCTCACCGGCTGCGCCACCTGCAGGTGGGTGAAGCCGGGCAGGATGGCGTCCACGTTCTGCCCGGCGATCGTGAGCAGCGCCTTCTGCAGGTCGGCCAGCAGGCCGTCGATCAGGTCGATCTCGCCGCGCAGCCACAGGCGCACGTCGGTGGCGACCTGGTCGTTGCGGCTGCGGCCGGTGTGCAGGCGCTTGCCGGCGTCGCCGACCAGCTGCGTCAGGCGCGCCTCGATGTTCAGGTGCACGTCTTCCAGCGCCAGCTTCCACTCGAAGCTGCCGGCGTCGATCTCGCCCTGGATCTGTGCCATCCCACGCCGGATATCGGCCAGGTCCTGCGCGGAGATGATCTTCTGTGCCGCCAGCATCTCGGCATGGGCCAGCGAACCCTCGATGTCGGCATGCGCCAGGCGCTTGTCGAAGAACACGCTCGATGTGTAGCGCTGCACCAGCTCGCTCATCGGCTCGGAAAAAAGGGCCGACCAGGCTTCGGATTTCTTGTCGAGTTGGTTCTGGGTCATGACGGAGTGCACGGCAGGCAGGGCGGGAAGGGGCGGCCGGAGGCGGCAACGGCGGCGGGCGCAGCAATAATGGCCCGCTGCCTGCCCACCGCCTCGCGAGGGATGCGAAACCCATCGATTTTATCGGCCGACCCCGGCGTCGATTCGACGATGCCGGCCCCGCTGCGGCCGCCCGCCGCCGCGTCCGCTCCCGCGCCCCAGCGGCCGGCGGCGCAGCCGCTGCTGTTCGACGCCTGCCGCATCGGCGTGGTGCTGCGCGCCGTGCTGGCGGTGCAGGCGCTGGTGGCCATCACGACCCTGTTCGTCGCCCCCGGCTTCGTCGACTGGCTGGGGCTGGCGGCGGCCGTCACCGGTGGCGCGCTGCCCGCCACCCTGCTGTGGCTGGTGGCGGTGTGCGCCCTGCGCCGGCCGATGGCGCGCTGGCCGCGGCGGCTGCAGTACGCCGCGGGGGTGCTGCTGGGCGCCGCCTCGGCCGCCTACGGCTGCGCGCTGCTGCGCTTCACCGGCGTCATGCCCTCGGCCTCGTGGCTGGCCAGCGCGCTGGCCGGCGCGGCCTTCGCCGGCAGCGCGATGGTGGCGATGGCACTGCGCGCCAGCGGCCGCACGCCGGCCGCCACCACGGCGCGGCTGGAGGAGCTGCAGCAGCGCATCCGCCCGCACTTCCTCTTCAACACGCTCAACAGCGCCATCGCCCTGGTGCGCGAGGCGCCGGCCCAGGCCGAGACGATGCTGGAAGACCTGTCGGAGCTGTTCCGTTCCGCGCTGGCCGACCCGGACCAGCCGGCCACCCTGGGCGACGAGATCGCGCTGGCGCAGCGCTACCTGGCGATCGAGCAGGTGCGCTTCGGCCGCCGCATGCGGGTGCGCTGGGCGGTCGACCCGCGGGCCGACGGTGCGCGGCTGCCGCGCCTGTTGCTGCAGCCGCTGGTGGAGAACGCCGTCAAGCACGGCGTGGAGCCCAGCCCGCAGGGCGGCAAGCTGCGCATCCGCACCGAGCGGCGCGGGGCCAAGGTGGTGATCGAGGTGGTCAACAGCCTGCCGCCGCTGTACTGGGCCGACGCGCCGCTGCCGCGCGGCCATGGCATCGCGCTGAACAACGTACGCGACCGGCTCAAGCTGCTGCACGACGTGCAGGCGAGCTTCCGCGCCGGGGTGGACGGAGACCACTACCGCGTGCGCATCGACATCCCCGCAGAAGAAGAACCATGAGCCTGCCGCCCGAATCCTTTCCCGCCGCCCGCCCGCTCTCGCACGCGCTGCGCACCCTGGTGGTGGACGACGAGACCCTCGCCCGCGCCCGCCTGCGCACCCTGCTGGGCGAGTGCCGCACGCCCGCCGCGCTGATCGGCGGCGAGGCGGCCCAGGGCAGCGAGGCCCTGGCGCTGCTGGACGCCCAGCCCTTCGACGTGATGCTGCTGGACATCCACATGCCCGGCATCGACGGCGTGGAGCTCGCACGGCTGCTGCGCGAGCGTCCCGACGCGCCGGCGGTGGTCTTCGTCACCGCGCACGCGGAGCATGCCGTCACCGCCTTCGAGCTGGAGGCGGTCGACTACCTGACCAAGCCGGTGCGCGCCGAGCGGCTGCAGCAGGCGCTGGCCAAGGCCGAGCGCGTGCTGCGCGAACGCCGTGCCGCGCAGGGCGCGGCGGCGCCGGCCGAGCACCTGCTGATCCAGGACCGCGGGCGCGCCGAGCGCATCCCGCTGGCCGAGGTGATCTACCTGCGCGCGGAGCTGAAGTACATCACCGTGCGCACCGCCACCCGCTCGCTGGTGATGGACGGCACGCTGGGCGAACTGGAGGAGCGCTGGCCCGAGCGCTTCGTGCGGGCGCACCGCAGCACCCTGGTCGCGCGCAGCGCCATCCGCGCGCTGGAGCGCCACTACGACCAGGAGGAAGACACCGAGGGCTGGGCGTTGCGCCTGGCCGGCGTGCCGGAGCTGGTGATGGTCTCGCGCCGCATGCTCGCCGGCGTGCGCGAGGCCGTGAGGAACCCATGAACAACCCACCGCCGCCCGAACCCAGCCCCGGCCCGGACGCCGGCCCCGCCGCCGACGAGGAGCCGCCCGCCACTTCGGAAGTCGCGGAGGAGGCCGCTCCGCCGGACGCGCCGGCACCGCCCCCGCCCGCCGACGGCCCGCCGGTCGTTCTGCAGATGCCGGTGGACGTGCGCAGCATCTCGCTGGCGGTGCTGGCCGTGCTGGCCTGCGTGTTCGCGCTGCGCTGGGCGGCGGCGGTGTTCATCCCGCTGATGCTCAGCCTGATGCTGACCTATGCGCTCGCGCCGGTGGTCGACCGGCTGGAGCGCTGGCGCCTGCCGCGCTGGCTGGGCGCGGCGCTGCTGCTGGTGGCGCTGGGCGGCGGGCTGGGATGGACAGGCTATTCGCTGTCGGGCAGCGCCGCCGAGGTGATCGATGCCCTGCCCGTGGCCGCGCAGAAGCTGCGCGCCGCCGTGCGCGAGCGCAGCACCAAGGCCAGCCCGCTCGACACCGTGCAGGCCGCGGCGGCGCAGCTGGAGCGCGCTGCCCAGGACAACGCCACCCCCGCCCCGCCGCGCCGCGGCGTGCAGCGCGTCATCATCGAGCGCCCGCCCTTCAACGTGCGCGACTACCTGTGGAGCGGCACCGTCGGCCTGCTCGGCGCCGCCAGCCAGCTTACGCTGGTGGTCTTCCTCACTTACTTCGCGCTGTGCTCGGGCGACACCTTCCGCCGCAAGCTGGTCAAGATCACCGGCCACGGCCTGCAGCGCAAGAGGATCACCGTGCACGTGCTGGACGACATCACGCGGCAGATCGAGCGCTACCTGATGGTGCAGATCTTCACCAGCGCGGTCGTCGGCGTGGCCACCGGCCTGACCTTCTGGGCGCTGGGGCTGGCCAACGCGGCGGTGTGGGGCATCCTCGCCGGCGTCACCAACCTGATCCCGTACGTCGGCTCGGTGATCATGCTCGCCGCCGCCGGCCTGGTGGCCTTCCTGCAGTTCAGCAGCATCGAGATGGCCCTGGCCGTGGCCGGCAGCTCGCTGCTCATCCACACCCTGGTCGGCAACCTGCTGGCCCCCTGGCTGACCAGCCGCACCGCGCGCATGAACCCCGTCACCGTGTTCGTCGGCGTGATCTTCTGGGGGTGGCTCTGGGGCGTGTGGGGGCTGCTGCTGGGCATCCCCATCCTCATGGTCGTCAAGGCGGTGTGCGACCGGGTGGAGGACTTGCGGCCGGTGGGGGAACTGCTGGGGGATTGAGGGCGGGTGGGCCGGACCTAGACATGCCCCAGATCGTCCAGGCGCCGCAGTTCCTCCGCCGACGCTTCGGACGCCTGAAGGATGTTTCGCAGTATCTGCGCCGTGATCGGCCGACCGGCTTCGCTCACCAGCGGTTGCTGTCCCTCTTCCTCCAGCGCAAGCAGAAGGCCTCTTGCCTGCGCAAAGAGATCTTCCGCCCGGTTGCCGAAGATCTCTTGATCGAACAGCGGCTCACCGCCTGCGAGACGGTCGCGCACGTCGGCGATGCCCAGCTTCGTGATGGAGCGGATGCGACCGATCAACGAGGCAGTCGGCTGGCACGGCCGGATCGAGATGGTCACGCGGCTCATGATCGTTCCGAGGTTGCCGCGGAGGCCTCAAGCCTGTGCCGGCGCCGCCCCTGCCTGCCCCTCATCCACCACCTCCCGCAGCATCCACCGCACCTCCCGCGCCGCCTCGCTCTCGGGATATTTGCGCTCCAGCTGCTGCAGGATCGGCAGCGCCATCTTCGGCTTGCCCAGGCCCTGCACCAGCGCACGCGCCGCGAGTTCGTAGACCTGGGGGATCAGCGGGTCGCCGCGGAAGCGCTTGTCGAAGCCGTTGAGCAGGCGCAGCGCCTCCTTCGCGTCGCCGCCCTGCCAGGCATGGCGGGCCAGCGCGAAGGTGCTGGCGCTGCCCTCGGGCATGAAGGCCTCGTCCTTGCCGCGGCAGGCCTGGTAGACGCGCAGCGCCTCCGACACCTGCGATTGCTGCACCAACTGCTCGATGAAGCGGCGGCCGTGGTCCAGCAGCGTGGGCGTCTTGTCGTCCGCGAGCAGCAGCACGCGGTGGTAGCGGCGCTGCGCCGGCAGCGAGTAGGGGTCGATGCGCTGCGCCTCGTAAGCCAGCGCCAGCGCGGCGGGCACGTCGCCGGCAGCGACAAGACCGGCCACCTCCTTGTCGGCGGCGCGCTGGGCCTGCTGCTCGGGCGTGAGCTGCGGGCGGCCCTCGTCGGCCTCGCCGCCGGGCAGCAGGTCGATGCCGAAGGCGCGGTGGTGCTGATAGATCACGTAGCCCAGCAGCGCGAACATCACCCAGCTGAAGTAGATGACGACGAAGCTCAGCAGCGGGATGGCGATGGTGCGGCCGATCTTGGTGACGACGAACACGGCGCCGAAGCCCATGCCGCCATTGAGCAAATACAGGAAGAAGAACAGCAGCAGGTAGGGCCAGCCGACCACTGTCATGGTGTCCCACAGGCGTGCCGGGTTGAGGGCTGCCATGCCGCTGCCGGTGAGCAGGATCACCATCACCGTGGCCGGCATCACCAGCGAGACGACGCCGGTGGCCAGCAGGCCCATCCCCTCGCCGAACAGGCGCTGCACCAGCCCGGCGGCGAAGCCCTGCGCCAGCAGCACGAGGAACAGCTTCCACGGCAGCGCGGTGACGTCCTCCTCCATCCGGTGCGGATAGTCGGCAGCGCGGAAGATGCCGCGCGCGCCCAGCGCCATCACCTTGAAGCCGTAGCGGCTGACGGCCAGCAGCAGCCCCAGCACCACCACCACGATGGCCAGCGGCAGCCCGATGACCGCGCCGAGCGGCAGGACCAGCAGGCTGGACGCCGCCAGCGCCAGCGCATACAGCAGCGGCGTGCCCTGCAGCGGAAGGCCGAAGAAGGTGTTGAGCCGATGCCAGAAGGGGGCCGGGGCGGGCAGGCTGTCCTCGTCGTCGAGAGCCGGATTGGGCATGGGTGCTCCGTGCATGGGGCTCGTTCCCCCTGTTGATCTGGCGGAGTATATGTGTCATTTTGTTTCCTGAATCGGCGGCGGCGCGCTTCCGGCCGTCGCGGCGACGCGGCGCTGTCAGGAACGCCCGTTAAGATTTTTGGCCTCGCTCCGCGCTGCGCTGTCAACCGGCCGGCTGGCTCGAGGGTTGCATGGCCTTGGCTCTTCCCCGTATCTGTCGTACCGACCACGTGATGCCGTTTCGCCTTCCCATGTCCGCTGCGCGCCGGCTGGCGCCGTCCCTGCTGGTCTGCGCCGCCGCGCTGTGGGGCGCAGCAGCCGCCTTCGCCGAGCAGCCGGCGCCCGATCCGGGCCTCTCGCCCGCCTACCTGGCCGCGCAGCTGCGCTGGAAGAGTTCGCTGGACGCCTTCGCCGCGGCCGACCGGACGCGGATGCCCGAGAGCGGCGGCGTGCTGTTCTTCGGCAGCTCCAGCATCCGCATGTGGAGCCGCCTGGCGCAGGATTTCAGCGAGCTGCCGGTGGTCATCAACCGCGGCTTCGGCGGCTCCACCATGGCCGAATGCAGCGTGCTCGCGCGCGACCTGGTGGTGCGCTACCGCCCGCGCCACGTGCTGGTGTACGCCGGCGACAACGACCTGATGCTGGGCCGCACGCCGATCCAGGTGCTGGAGGCCTTCGCGCAGTTCGCCCACACCGTGCGCGAGGCCCTGCCCGACACGCGCATCAGCTACATCTCGATCAAGCCCAGCCCCTCGCGCGAGCGGCTGCTGCCGCAGATCCGCGAGGCCAACCACATCATCGCGGCCTACGTGCGCACGCAGGCGGATGCGGACTTCATCGACATCTACACGCCGATGGTGGACGAGGACGGCCGCCCGCGCGCGGAGCTGTTCCTGCCCGACCGCCTGCACATGAACCAGGCCGGCTACCGGCTGTGGCACGACGCCATCACCGCCCACCTGCAGGCCGATGAAGACGACGATCCGCCGGCGGTGACCACCACCACCGCCGACGCCGTGCCGCGCTGAGCGCGCTCAGCCGCCCAGGCCGAGCAGCCGGACGGCGTTGTCCTTCAGGATGCCCGGCATCACCTCGGGCTTGAAGCCGGCCTCCTGGAAGTCCTTCATCCAGCGGTCGGGCGAGATCAGCGGCCAGTCGCTGCCGAACAGCACGCGGTCCTTCAGCAGCGTGTTGGCGTACTGCACCAGTTGCTTCGGGAAGTACTTGGGGCTCCAGCCCGAGAGGTCGATCCACACGTTGGGCTTGTGCGTGGCCACCGACAGCGCCTCGTCCTGCCACGGGAAGCTCGGGTGCGCCATGACGATCTGCATGTCGGGGAAGTCGATCGCCACGTCGTCCAGGTGCATCGGGTTGCTGTATTCCAGCCGCAGGCCGCCGCCGCAGCGCATGCCCGAGCCGATGCCGCTGTGGCCGGTGTGGAACACCGCCGGCAGCCGGTGCTCGGCGATCACCTCGTAGATCGGCCAGGCCATGCGGTCGTAGGGGTGGTAGCCCTGCACGGTGGGGTGGAACTTGAAGCCGCGTACGCCGTGCTCCTCGATCAGCCGCCGCGCCTCGCGCGCGCCCATCTTCCCCTTGTGCGGGTCGATGCTGCCGAAGGCGATCAGCACGTCGGGGTTCTTCTGCGCCGCCTCGGCGATCTCCTCGTTGGGAATGCGGCGGCGGCCCAGGTTGGACTCGCTGTCCACGCCGAACATCACCATGCCGATCTTCCGCTCCCGGTAGTAGTCGATGCTCTCCTGGATGGTCGGGCGGCGGCCGGACTTGAAGTACTTGTCGGCCGCGCGGTCGTACTCCTCGCCGTAGTTGTCGAAGGGGTTCCAGCAGCTCACCTCGGCATGGGTGTGCGTGTCGATGGCGATGAGGTTGGCGATGTCCATGGACTGTCTCCGGGCTAGGGTAAATACCGATCCAATCAGGCGCGGCGGTGCTTGAGTTGGTTATTTTTCATAACCATAATCGATTCCAGCAAGGACTGCAATCATGACGCCGAACCCCGACCTCCGCCTCGACATCCAGGACGACATCGCCATCGTCCGCCTGACCCGTCCGGCCAAGCGCAATGCGCTCAACGACGGGCTGATCCTCGCGCTGCGCGACACCTTCCAGAACCTGCCCGGCACGGTGCGCGCGGCGGTGCTCGACGGCGAGGGCCCGCACTTCTGCGCCGGGCTCGACCTCTCGGAAATCAGCGAGCGCAACGCCAGCCAGGGCGTGCAGCACTCGCGCATGTGGCACCAGGCGCTGGATTGCATCCAGGGCGGTCCGGTGCCGGTGATCGCGGCGCTGCATGGCGCGGTGGTCGGCGGCGGGCTGGAGCTGGCCAGCGCCAGCCACATCCGCGTGGCCGACGAGAGCACCTTCTATGCGCTGCCCGAGGGCTCGCGCGGCATCTTCGTCGGCGGCGGCGGCTCGGTGCGCATCCCCAGGCTGATCGGCGTGGCGCGCATGACCGACATGATGATGACCGGCCGCGTCTACAACGCCGAGGAAGGCGAGCGCGCCGGCTTCGCGCAGTACCTGGTGCCCGAGGGCACGGCCTTCGACAAGGCGCTGGAGCTGGCGCGCCGCGTCGCCACCAACGCACCGCTGACCAACTACGCCCTGATGCACGCGCTGCCGCGCATCGCCGAGCAGCCGGCCGACCATGGCTTCTTCACCGAGGCGCTGATGTCCGGCATCGTGCAGGACGCGCCGGACGCCAAGGAGCGCGTGCGCGCCTTCCTCGAAGGCCGCGCCGCCAAGGTCGCCAAGGGCTGAGGCCCGGCCCCCTTTTTCAATCGACGGAGATCGACATGACGGAGACGACACGGGCGGCTGCGCCGGCCTACCGCCCCCTGGCCTTCGGCGTCACGCGCGGCGTGCTGCGCGAGGGCGGCGACGGCGTGCAGTACCTCGCGGCCGAGCGGCCCCTGGGGCCCTACGCGCACCGCATGACCGACCGCCTGGTGTACTGGGCGGCCGTGGCGCCGGAGCGCACCTTCATCGCCCGCCGCGCGCGCAACGCCGACGGCAGCACCGGCGACTGGATCCGCGTCACCTACCGCGAGGCGCTGGCGAAGGCGCGCGCCATCGGCCAGGCGCTGCTCGACCGTGGCCTGTCGGAAGAGCGCCCCGTCGCCATCCTGAGCGAGAACGGCATCGAGCACGCGCTGCTGGCGCTGGGCTGCCTGTACGCGGGCATCCCGCACTGCCCCGTCTCGCCGCCCTACTCGCTGGTGAGCAAGGACTACGAAAAGCTGCGCCACGTGCTGGGCACGCTGACGCCGGGCCTGGTGTTCGCGGCCGACACGCGCTATGCCCCCGCCATCGCCGCCACCGTGCCGCAGGACGTGGAGGTGGTGCTGGCCGGCGGCACGCTGGAGGGCCGCCGCACCACGCCGCTCGCCGAGCTGCTGGCCGCCGAGCCCACCGCTGCGGTGGACACGGCCATGCACGCCACACACCCGGGCACCATCACCAAGTTCCTCTTCACCTCGGGCTCGACCAAGAACCCCAAGGCGGTGATCAACACGCACCGCATGTGGTGCGCCAACCAGGCGCAACTGCGCGCCTCGATCCCCGCGCTGGGCGACGAGCCGCCGGTGCTGGTCGACTGGCTGCCGTGGAACCACACCTTCGGCGGCAACCACAACGTGGGCATCGTGCTGGACAACGGCGGCACGCTCTACATCGACGACGGCAAGCCCACGCCTGCCGGCATCGCCGAGACGCTGCGCAACCTGCGCGAGATCGCGCCCACCGTGTACTTCAACGTGCCCACCGGCTTCGAGTACATCGCCAACGCGATGGAAGAGGACGCGGTGCTGCGCAAGCGCCTGCTGTCGCGCTGCCGCATGTTCTTCTACGCCGGCGCCGCGCTGCCGCAGGCGGTGTGGGACCAGCTCCACCGCATCCAGGAGGCCGAGATCGGCGAGCGCCTGGTGATGGGCACCGGCCTGGGCATGACCGAATCGGGCCCCTTCGGCCTGTACATCACCCGCCCGCAGGTGCAGACCGGCGACCTCGGCCTGCCCACGCCGGGCATGGAAGTGAAGCTGGTGCCGACCGACGGCAAGGTCGAGATCCGCTACCGCGGCCCCAACGTCACGCCCGGCTACTGGCGCATGCCCGAGGCGACGCACGACGCCTTCGACGAGGAAGGCTTCTTCAAGACCGGCGACGCCGTGGCCTGGATCGACCCGGACAACATCCACCTGGGCCTGCGCTTCGACGGCCGCATCGCGGAAGACTTCAAGCTCGCCACCGGCACCTTCGTCAGCGTGGGGCCGCTGCGCGCCAAGGTGATCGCCTTCGGCGCGCCCTACATCCAGGACGTGGTGCTCACCGGCCTGAACATGAAGGAAGTGGGCGCGCTGATCTTCCCGACGCAGGCGGTGCGCGAACTGGCCGGCCTGCCGCCAGGCGCGCCGATGCAGCAGGTGCTGGAGAGCGAGGCGGTGCAGCAGCACTTCCAGAAAGTCGTCGACCGGCTGGCCGGCGACGCCACCGGCAGCGCCAACCGCATCGCCCGCGCCGCGCTGATGGCCGAGCCGCCCTCCATCGACAAGGGCGAGGTGACGGACAAGGGCTCCATCAACCAGCGCGCCGTGCTCAAGCACCGCGACGCCGCCGTGCAGGCGCTGCACGCCGACGCGCTGCCCTTCACCCTCAAGCCGCAATGGCAATGACGCAAAGGAGCGAGACATGAAGATCGAAGGACAGAGCGCGCTCGTCACCGGCGGCGCATCCGGCCTGGGCGAGGCCACCGCCCGCGAGCTGGCCCGGCTGGGCGCCAGGGTCGCCGTGCTGGACCGCAACGCCGAACTCGCAGCGAAGGTGGCGGCCGAGATCGGCGGCGCAGCCTTCGCCTGCGACATCACCGACACCGCCAGCGTCGAGGCCGCGCTGGCCGGCGCCGAGGCGGCGCACGGCCCGGCGCGCATCCTGATGAACGTGGCCGGCATCGGCAGCGCCAAGCGCATCGTCGGCAAGGACGGCAGCCCGGCGCCGCTGGAAGACTTCGCGCGCGTCGTCAACGTCAACCTGATCGGCACCTACAACATCAGCCGCCTGTTCGCCGCGCGCTGCGCGAAGCTCGATGCGCTGGACGGCGGCGAGCGCGGCGTGATGATGTTCACCGCCTCGGTCGCGGCCTTCGACGGGCAGGTCGGCCAGCAGGCGTACAGCGCCAGCAAGGGCGGCCTGGTGGGCATGACGCTGCCGATGGCGCGCGACCTGGCGCAGCACGGCATCCGCGTGTGCACCGTGGCGCCCGGCATCTTCGCCACGCCGCTGCTGCTGGAGCTGCCCGAGCCCGTGCAGCAGTCGCTGGCCGCCTCGATCCCCTTCCCGCCGCGCCTGGGCAAGCCCTCGGAGTTCGCCGAGCTGGCCTGCCACATCGTCACCAACGGCCACCTCAACGGCGAGGTGATCCGCCTGGACGGCGCGCTGCGCATGTCGCCCCGATAACCCGCCCCCGCCACCAAAGGAGACAGACCATGCAAGACCGTCGCCACTTCCTCCTCCACGCCCTCGGCGGTGCCGCCGCGCTGGGCGCGCTCGCACCGCTTTCCGCGCTGGCCCAGGCGCTGGACCAGGTGAAGATCATGTACGGCTTCCCGGCCGGCAGCGCGGGCGACAGCGTCGCCCGCCGCGTCGCCGAGAAGATCGGCGGCACGCCCTACAGCAAGAACCCCGGCTATGTGGAGAACCGGCCCGGCGCCGGCGGCCGCATCGCGGTCGAGGCGCTGAAGAACTCGCCGCCCGACGGCTCGGTGCTCACGCTGGCGCCGGTGTCGGCCCTCTCGGTCTACCCGTACATCTACCCCAAGCTCAGCTACAAGCCCGAGGACGTGACGCAAGTGTCCATCGGCGCCATCATGTTCCACGGCCTGGCCGTGGGCCCGGCCGTGCCGGCCGAGGTGAAAACGCTCAAGGACTTCCTGGCCTGGGCCAAGGCCAACCCGGACCAGGCCAGCTACGGCTCGCCCGGCGCCGGCTCCATGCCGCACCTGCTGGGCGCGCTGCTCGGCCTGCGCTCGGGCGTGGCACTCAAGCACGTGCCCTACCGCGGCACGGTGCCCAGCATCACCGACCTGGTGGGCGGCCAGATCGCCGCGGCGATGAACCCCAGCGGCGACTACCTGCAGTACATGAAGAGCGGCCGCGTGCGCGTGCTGGCCACCTCGGGCAAGCAGCGCTCGCCCTACCTGCCCGACGTGCCCACCTTCACCGAGCTGGGCTACCCGGACGTGACCTCGGAGGAATGGTTCGGCTTCTTCGCCCCCGCGAAGACGCCTGCCGCCACCATCGCCGCGGCCAACGCCGCCATCACCGCCGCGCTGAAGGACAAGTCGGTCGTCGACTCGCTGGCGCTGGTGGGCCTGGTGGCGCACGGCAGCACGCCGCAGGCGATGGCGGCCGACCAGAAGGCCGAGTACGAGCGCTGGGGTCCGCTGGTCAAGCAGATCGGGTTCACGGCGGAATCCTGAGCGCCATGCGGGGCATGCGCCTGACCGTGGCGGCCGGCAGTGCCGCCCTGCTCCTGGCCGCCTGCGGCAGCCGGCCGGATGCAGATGCCAGCCTGCCGCGCCTGGCCGCCGCGCGGCCGGGCGCGCTGCACCAGTGCGCGGCGCTGGCGCAAGGCGCCCTGCCCGCCGGCACGGTGCTCACGCGCGCCGAGCCGGTGGCGGCCGACACCGTCACGGTGGGTAACAGCCCGGTTGCGGTGCCGGCCCACTGCCTGGTGCAGGGCCGGCTGAACGAACGCACCAGCCCGGTGGACGGCCAGCGCTATGCCATCGGCTTCGAGCTGCGGCTGCCGGACGCCTGGAACGGACGCTTCCTGCACCAGGTCAACGGCGGCCTGGACGGCGCGGTGGTGCCCGCCATGGGCACGATCGGCGGCGGCGCGCCGACCCACACGGCCCTGCAGCAGGGCTTCGCCGTGGTCAGTTCCGACGCCGGCCACAGCGGCGCGCAGAACCCGCGCTTCGGCCTCGATCCGCAGGCGCGGCGGGACTACGGCTACGACGCCGTCACCCAGCTCACGCCGGTGGCCAAGCAGCTCGTCGCCGCCGCCTACGGGCGCGGGCCCGACCGCTCCTACATCGCCGGCTGCTCCAACGGCGGCCGCCACGCCATGGTGGCCGCCGCGCGCCTGCCCGGCGAATACGACGGCGTGCTGGCCGGCAACCCGGGCTTCAACCTGCCCAGGGCCGCCGTCGCGCAGTTGTGGGGGGCGCAGCAGTACGCACGGATCGCCACCGGCCGCACCGCCGCCGGCCAGCCCGACCTGCAGACCGCCTTCACGCCGGACGAGCTGACCTTCGTCGCCGGCCGCATCCGCGCCCGCTGCGACGCGCTGGACGGCCTGGCCGACGGCATCGTGGGCGACGTGCAGGCCTGCCAGGCGCGCTTCGACGTGGCGCGCGACGTGCCGGCCTGCGCCGGCGAGCGCACCGGCCGGTGCCTCACGCCGGCGCAGAAGGACACGCTCGCGCGCGTCTTCGCCGGCGCCCGCGACAGCCGGGGCAAGGCCCTGTACAGCGCCTTCCCGTTCGATCCCGGCCTGGCCGGCCAGGACTGGCGGAACTGGAAGCTCGCCTCGCCGGGCACGCGCGACGCCGCCGCGGTGGCCTTCATCTTCAGCACGCCGCCGCTGGCCGACCGGCCGCAGGGCCTGCCCTTCGCGCTGGGCTTCGACATGGACCGCGACGCGCCGCGCATCGCCGCCCGCGACGCCACCTACCGCGAATCGGCGCTGGACTTCATGCTGCCGCCGGCCGGCGACCTGGCCGCGCTGCGCGGCCGCGGCGCGAAGATGATCGTCTACCACGGCACTGCCGACGGCGTGTTCTCCCCCAGCGACACCGCGCGCTGGTACGGCGAGCTGGACGCCGCCCACGGCGGCCGGGCCGCGGCCTTCGCGCGCTACTTCCCCGTGCCGGCCATGAACCACTGCCGCGGCGGCCCGTCCACCGACCAGTTCGACCTGCTGGCGCCGCTGGTGGCCTGGGTCGAACAGGGCCGCGCGCCCGACGCGGTGGAAGCCCGCGCCCGCGGCGCCGGCACGCCGCAGCCCAACCCCGAGGTGCCGGCGGACTGGTCGCCGCAGCGCAGCCGCCCGCTGTGCGCCTGGCCGCGCGTGGCCCGCTACGTCGGCGGCGATCCCGAGCAGGCGGCCAGCTTCGCCTGCCGCGCTTCCTGAACCCCTTCTCCGCCGCACCATGGACTACCGCCCCCTCCCCGACGACACCCTGTTCCTGCTGCGCGACGTGCTGGCTGCGCCGGCCGCGCTGCAGGCGCTGGCGCCCTTCGGCGAAG
Organism: Xenophilus azovorans DSM 13620; assembly: GCF_000745855.1. Taxonomy (GTDB): domain Bacteria; phylum Pseudomonadota; class Gammaproteobacteria; order Burkholderiales; family Burkholderiaceae_C; genus Xenophilus; species Xenophilus azovorans. The sequence continues at coordinate 3,510 of NZ_JQKD01000022.1, read as the reverse complement.
TCGATGCGGAACTCGTGCAGCAGGTGCTGGATGAAGCCGGCAAATTCGTCGGCGAGGTGGTCGCGCCGCTGAACCGCGAGGGCGACGAGACCGGCTGCCGCCGCGAGGCTGACGGCAGCGTGCGCACGCCGCCGGGCTTCCGCGAGGCGTACCGCGCCTTCGTGGATGGCGGCTGGCCGGCCCTCTCGGCCCACCCCGACGACGGCGGCCAGGGGCTGCCGGCCGTGCTGGAGGCGGTGCTGTACGAATGGCTCAGCGGCGCCAACCACGGCTTCACCATGGCGCCGGGCCTGCTGCACGGCGCCTACGAGTGCCTGAAGCACCACGGCAGCGACGAACTCAAGGCGCGCTACCTCGGAAAGATCGCCACCGGCGAATGGCTCGCCACCATGTGCCTGACCGAGGCCCACGCCGGCAGCGACCTGGGGCTGGTGCGCACGCGCGCCGAGCCGCAGGCCGACGGCTCGCTGCGCATCACCGGCACCAAGATCTTCATCTCCGGCGGCGAGCACGACCTGACGGACAACATCGTCCACCTGGTGCTGTGCCGCCTGCCCGACGGCCCGCCCGGCCCCAAGGGCCTGTCGCTCGCGCTGGTGCCCAAGGTGCTGGAGGACGGCAGCCGCAACGCGGTGCACTGCGAGCGCATCGAGGAAAAGATGGGCCTGCACGGCAGCCCCACCTGCGTGATGCGCTTTGACGAGGCCACCGGCTGGCTGGTCGGCGAGCCCGGCCGCGGGCTGGCCGCCATGTTCGTCATGATGAACAGCGCGCGCCTGCACGTAGCACTGCAGGGCATCGGCCTGCTCGACGCCGCCCTGCAGAAGGCCGCGGCCTATGCCGCCGAGCGGCGGCAGATGAAAGCGCCCCCAGCCGCCGGCGATGCCGGCGGCGCCCCCCGAGGGGGACTCGGCAGCTTGGGGCGGCCCGGCGCTGCCTCGGCGCCCGGCGCGCCCGGCAGCGAGCCGAGCCTGATCGAGGACCACCCCGCCGTCGCCCGCATCCTCGACACCCAGCGCGCCTGGGCCGATGGCGCGCGCCTGATCGCCTACCGCACCGGCGTGCAGCTCGACGTGGCCCGCCACGCCGTCGACGCCCGCGCGCGCGAGGCGGCGCAGCAGTGGTGCAGCTACGTCACGCCGGTGCTCAAGGCCGCCTGCACGCAGCAGGGCTTCGAGGGCGCCAGCGCCTGCCTGCAGGTCTTCGGCGGCCACGGCTACGTGCGCGAGTGGGGCATCGAGCAGGTGCTTCGCGACGCGCGCGTGACCATGATCTACGAGGGCACCAACGAGATCCAGGCGATCGACCTCTTGGTGCGCAAGGTGCTGCCCGACGCCGGCGCCGGCTTCGCCGCCACGCTGCTGGCGCTGCGCGACGAACTGGACGCCTCGCGCGAGGCCGATGCCGACGCCCAGCGCCGCCTGGCGCAGCTGCGCTACCTGACGACGAACGTCGCCATGGCCGCCCAGGCCAGGCCGCGCCTGCCCTACGAAGTGGCCGACGACTACCTGCGCCTGGCGATGCTGGCCATGATGGCCTGGGCCTGGGCGCGCATCGAGGCCACGCCCGGCGCCGACGCCGCGCGCTGGGCGCGCCCGGCCGCCGCCTTCCGCCGCTGGGTGCTGCCGGAGTTCGAGCTGCGCGCCGGCATCGTCAAGAAGGCCTGCGAGGCGGCATGAGCATTGCGTGCCAGTGCCGTAGCGCGAAGGTATTCCGGTGAGCCCGTCCGACGCCCCCACCCCCAGGGAAGCCCTGCGTGCGCGGCGGCCGGGCTACGGTAGCCTGCGCGCCATGGCATCGACATCGACGACAAGAAAAACAGCGCCCGGCGCCCCCCGCTCCGCCAACACCCCCGATCTGCTGGACAGCGGCCTGCTCGAAAGCCTGGTCGGCTACAACACGCGGCGCGCCTACCTGGTCATCAGCGCGGTGTTCGCCGAACGCATGGCCGACTACGGCCTCAAGCCGGTGGATTTCTCCGTGCTCTCGCTGCTGGCGCACAACCCGGGCGCCACCTCGCGCCAGTTGTGCGCCAAGCTCGATATCCTGCCGCCCAACTTCGTCAACATCGTGGCCGGCATGGACAAGCGCGGCCTGATCGAACGGCGCCCCCACCCGTACGACGGGCGCGCCGTCGGCCTGCACCTCACGCCGGCCGGCGAAGAGCTGGTGCGCGAGGCCGAAAAAGCCGTCGTCCAGCTCGAACAGGACGCCAGCGCCAAGCTCACCGCACGCGAACGCGAGACGCTGATCCGCCTGCTGCAGAAAATCTATCTCTGATCAGCCCTGGCGCACGTCGGCCACCGGCTGATCGCCGAAGTCCGGCCGCTCCAGCCACGCCAGCACCTTGCGCGCAGCCGACTCGGGCGAGTCGAGCATCCCCTCGCTCTTGAGCTTCTCGAAGCGTCCGCGGTCGGGGAACAGCGCCGCGTCGGCGCTGCGCAGTTGCACCTGCATGTCGGTGTCGATCACGCCCGGCGCCAGCGAGACGATGCGCGCGCCGCCCGACTCCAGCGCCACCGCGCGCGAGAAGTGGTCCATGCCCGCCTTGGCCGCGCAGTACGGCGCCTGGCTGCCCATCGCGTTGCGGCCCAGCCCGGAGGAGATGTTGAGCACCTGCCGGCGCCCTGCCCAGCCCGCCGTCGCGTGCAGGAAGGCGGCCGTCAGCAGCAGCGGCGCCTCCAGCCCCACGCGCAGCGCCTGCGACAGCGCCGGCAGCGCGGCCTGCGCCAGCGGCGCCGGGTCGCCCACGGTGCCGGCGTTGTTGATCAGCGTGGCGGCGCCAAAGGCCGCGCCGTCCAGCCCGGCCAGCCACTGCCCGAGCTGCTGCGCCGCGGGCACCGGGTCGGCCAGGTCCAGCGACCACTGCACCACCTGGCTGCCGGCGCTCGCGGCCTCGGCCTCCAGCGCCGCGTCGGTGCGCCGCGAGATGCACAGCAGTTGCACGCCGCTGCCGCGCGCGAGCAATTGCGAAGCCATGGCGCGGCCCATGCCGCGCGAGGCGCCGGTGAGGATGAACAGGGAGGCGGCGGCAGAGGCCATGAGGAGTCTCCAGAAGGGATGAACGGAAAGAAGAAGGCCGTCAGGCGAGGAAGCCGTCCCACACCAGCTTCAGGCCGGTGAGCAGCATGCCAGCGTAGACGCAGCGGTAGAACCAGACAGGATCGATGCGGCGCGCGACGCGCACGCCGGCCCACACGCCCAGCGGCGCCAGCGGCATCAGCACCAGCGAGGTCGCCAGGTTGCGGCCGTCCAGCAGGCCCAGCCTGAACCGCCCCGGCTTTCGCGGAGGCTCCCTCGTTTGAGAAGATGGAGCCATCATGAGGAAGTCAGTGAAGTTTTCGCCGGAGGTGCGCGAGCGTGCGGTGCGCATGGTGTTCGAGCATCGAGGGGAGCACGCGTCGCAGTGGGCGGCGGTCGTATCGATCGCCGGCAAGATCGGCAGCACGCCGCAGACGCTGTTGAACTGGGTGCGTCAGCACGAGCGTGACACGGGCCAGCGCGAAGGCG
>NZ_JQKD01000021.1 GCF_000745855.1 Xenophilus azovorans DSM 13620 | reverse complement strand
CCCGAGTTGGGCAAGCTCGACCGGCGCCGCATCGCCGCGCTGGTGGGCGTGGCGCCTTTGAATCGCGACTCCGGCCAGATGCGCGGGCAGCGTTGCATCTGGGGTGGGCGCGCCGATGTGCGACGAACGCTGTACATGGCCACCCTCACGGCAGTGCGGTACAACCCGGCGCTCAAGGCGTGCTACGAGCGCCTGCTGATGGCCGGCAAGCGCAAGAAGGTCGCCCTGGTCGCCTGCATGCGCAAGCTGCTGACGATGCTCAACGCCATCGCCAAACATGGCTCGATGTGGGATTCGACTATGCATTGCGCTTGACGAGCAAGACGGTTGCTCAGGCCTTCAGCTCCTCGCGCAGCCTGAACTTCTGGATCTTTCCGGAGGGCGTGGCCGGCATCGCCTCGCGCAGCTCGAGCCGCTCGGGGATGTACTGCACCGCCACCTTCTGCTCCTTGAGGAAGCGCACCACCTCCGGCAGGTCGATGGCCTGGCCGGCCCTGGGCACCACCACGGCGCAGGCGCGCTCGCCCAGGCGCTCGTCGGGATAGGCGACGATGGCCACCTGCGCCACCGCCGGGTGCCGGTACAGCAGCGACTCGATCTCGAAGACCGGGATGTTCTCGCCGCCGCGGATGATCACGTCCTTGCTGCGCCCGCTGATGCGGATGTAGCCCGCCTCGTCCATGCGCGCCAGGTCGCCGGTGTCGAACCAGCCTTCGGCGTCGGTGCCGTTCCACTGCGGGCGCTTGAGGTAGCCGCCGAAGTTGGAGGCGGCGCGCACCAGCAGCCGACCCACCTCGCCGCGCGGCAGCTCGGCGCCCGCCTCGTCGGCCACCTTCAGCGCCACGCCGCGCAGCGGGCAGCCGTCGGTGGTGAAGGCGCGCTCGTCGTCGTCCTCGGGCCGGATCAGCGTGACGGCGCCGTTCTCCGTCATGCCCCAGGCGGAGACGATCTTGGTGCCCAGCACCTCGCGCGCCTGTTCCACCAGCGGCCCGGGGATGGGTGCGCCGGCACACAGGAAGGTGCGCAGCGTGGGCACCGGCCGGCCGCTCTCGCGCACCTGCCGCGTGAGGTCGGTCAGGAAGGGCGTGGAGGCCATGGTGAAGGTGACGCCCTCCTCGCGCACCGCCTGCGCGGCGCGTGCCGGGTCCCACAGGTCCAGCAGCACGGCCGGCGCGCGCAGCATGACCGGCATCATCAGGCCATACATGAAGCCGGTCTGGTGCGCCATCGGCGAGGCCATCAGGATCACGTCGCCGGCGCCCAGGTGCAGCCGCTCGGCGTAGGGGACGATGTTGGCCATCAGCGTGTTGGCGCTGTGCATCACGCCCTTGGGCTCGCCGGTGGTGCCCGAGGTGTAGATGAGCTGCGTGACGTCGTCCGGCCCGGGGCGGCTGCCGGCGAGGATGGCGGCCGCGTCGGCCTCCTTCTCCCACGCCGGCGCGGCGAGCAGTGCGTCGAAGTCGTCGGCGCCACCGCCGCCGACCACCAGCACGTGCTGCAGCAGCGGAAGCTCCTTCTGCAGGCCGCGCGCCATCGCCTCGTGGTCGAAGCCGCGGAAGACCTTGGGCACCACCAGCACCCTGGCCTCACCGTGGCGCAGCATGAAGCCCAGTTCGCGCTCGCGGAAGATCGGCATCAGCGGGTTGAGCACCGCGCCGATGCGCGAACAGGCCAGGTACAGCGCCGTGAAGCGCCAGCCGTTGGGCAGCTGCATGGCGACCACGTCGCCCCGGCGCACGCCCAGGCGATGCAGGCCCACGGCCACGCGGTCGGCCATGGCAGCGAGTTCGCGGTAGGTGAAGCGGCGGTCCTCGCCGCCTTCGGCGCGCAGCGCCGCGAGCGCCATCCTGTCCGGACACGAGGCGACGCAGGCGTCGAGCTCGTCGTTGATGGTGCGGTCGGCCCACAGCCCCTGCGCGACGCTGGCGGCGCGGCGGGGTGGCAGCAGGATGGCATCGAAGTCCATGGTGTCTCGTCTCCTCTCGTTGGTGTGTCGTTCAGATCGGCACCGCCTCGCGCCCCGCGCGCGCGCGGGCGATGACGGTCTTCATGATCTGGGCCGTGCCGTCGCCGATCTGGAAGCCCAGCACGTCGCGCAGGCGCTGCTCCATCGGCCCGCGGTCGTAGCCGCCGTGGCCGAACATCAGCAGGCACTGGTGCACCGTGTCGTAGGCCAGCTTCGGCGCCCACCACTTGCACATGGCGGCCTCGGCGCTGTGCGGCAGGCCGCGGTCCTTCAGCCACAGCGCCTGCAGGCACAGCAGGCGTGCCGCCTCGACCTGCGTATCGAAGTCGGCCAGCGGATGCGACACGCCCTGGAAGGCCGACAGCGGCCGGCCGAAGGCCTCGCGCTGGGCGACGTGCGCCCACGTCTCCTCCAACGCCACGCGCGCCACCGCCAGCACCTGCAGCCCGATCAGCGCGCGCGAGAAGTCGAAGCCCTGCATCACCTGCACGAAGCCCTTGTTCTCGTCGCCCAGGCGGTGGTCCACCGGCACCCTGACGTTCTCGAAGAACAGCGAGCCGCGGCCGATGGCGCGCTGGCCGTGGCAGTCGAAGCGGTTGCGTGTGATGCCGGGCAGGTCCATCGGCACCAGCAGCGCGGTGACGCCGTGCGCCTGCGACTCGATCGGACCGGTGCGCCCGAACACCACCGCCGCGTCGCACTGGTCTGCCGCAGAGATCGAGGTCTTCTCGCCGTTGAGCACGTAGTGGCCGCCCACGCGCTCGACCTTCAAGCGCAGGTTGGCGGCGTCGGAGCCGCCGCGCGGCTCGGTCAGGGCGATGGCCAGCAGCGCCTCGCCGCGGGTGAGCCTGTTCAGCCACGGGCGCGCCACCTCGGGCCGGCCGTGCTCGGCGAGGATCTGCCCGTTCAGCGAGGCCAGCAGGTTGATGTAGCTGATCGACAGGTCCGCGCGCGCGATCTCCTCGTGGATCACGCCGGCCGCCAGGCAGCCCAGGCCCTGGCCGCCCGCGTCCTCGGGCAGTTCGGGCGCGATGAAGCCCATCTCGCCCATCTCGCGCATCAGCGCGCGGTCCAGCACACGGCTGCGGTCGCGTTCCTGGAAGCCGGGCGCCACCCGGGCGGCGGCGAAGCGGCGGGCCTGCTCGCCGATGGCTGCGAGGTCCTCGTCGATGTACGGGTTCATGCCCGGCCCCTACTTCGCGTACTTGCGGAACTCGGGCTTGCGCTTGTCCTTGAGCGCATTCACGCCCTCGCGCGACTCGTCGGTGTCGTAGAACAGCTTGAGCGCGTACATGCCCATGCCGGCGATGCCCGACTGGTGCGCCGTGTCCATGTTGAAGCTGCGCTTGGCGATGGCGATGGCGGTGGGGCTCTTCTCGCAGATCTCCTCGGCCCACTGCTGCACCGTCTCGTCCAGCTTCTCGGGCGGCACGCAGACGTTGGCCAGCCCCATCGCCACCGCTTCCTGGCCGCTGTAGCGGCGGCACAGGTACCAGATCTCGCGCGCCTTCTTCTCGCCGACCACGCGGGCCAGGAAGGCGGTGCCGTAGCCGGGGTCCACCGATCCCATCTTCGGCCCGGCCTGGCCGAAGACGGCCTTCTCGGAGCAGATGGTCAGGTCGCAGATCGTGCACAGCACGTTGCCGCCGCCGATGGCGTAGCCCTGCACGCGGGCGATGACCGGCTTGGGCACGTCGCGGATGGCGGTGTGCAGCTCCTCCATCGGCAGGCCGATGGTGCCGCGGCCGTCGTAGTTGCCGTCGTGCGCCGACTGGTCGCCGCCGGTGCAGAAGGCCCTGTCGCCGGCGCCGGCCAGCACGATGCAGCCCACCTCGCGGTCGTAGCCGGCCCGGTTCAGCGCCTTGATCAGCTCGTCGCAGGTCGTGCCGCGGAAGGCGTTCAGCTTCTCGGGCCGGTTGATGGTGATCCAGGCCACGCGGTTGCGCACCTCGTAGAGGATGTCCTCGAAGTCCATGTCGATCTCTCCTTGGATGTCGATGCGGGGAAGGTCAGCCGGCCATCGTCAGGCCGCCCGACACGGACAGCACCTGCCCGGTGACGAAGGCCGCGTCGTCGCTGGCGAAGAAGGCGATGGCGCCCGGCAGGTCCTCCGGCTGGCCGATGCGGCCCAGCGGGATGGAGCGGGTGAAGGCCTCCATCAGCTTCTCGGGGTTGCCCGCGCCTTCCCTGTAGTCGGCGAACAGGGCCGTGTCGGTGGGGCCGGGGCACACCACGTTGACGGTGATGCCGTGGCGCGCGTGCTCGCGCGCCAGCGTCTTCGACAGCGCCACCAGCCCGCCCTTGCAGGCGGCGTACACCGCCTCGCCCGAGGAGCCCACGCGCGCCGCGTCGGAGGCGATGTTGACGATGCGGCCCGCCTTGCGCGCCGCCATGCCCGGCAGCACCGCGTGATGCATGTGCAGGGCGCCGGTCAGGTTGACGGCGACGAGCCGCTCCCAGTCGGCGGACGTGGTCCTGGTGAACGGCTTGAACACGTCCCAGCCGGCGTTGTTGACCAGCACGTCGATGGCGCCGAGCCGGGCCTGCGCCTGCGCCACCGCGGCATCGACGCTGGCGCGGTCGGTGATGTCGCAGCGCACGGCCTCGGCGCGGCCGCCCGCTTCGCGGATCTGCCCGGCCACCTGCGCGGCGGCCTCCTCGTTCAGGTCGAACACCGCCACCTTCGCGCCCTCGCGGGCGAAGCGCCGGCAGGCTGCGCCGCCGATGCCGCCGCCGCCGCCGGTGACGACCACGGTCCTGTCTTCAAATCGCTGCATGCAAATCTCTCCTGGCGTGCTTGCTATCGTCCATGGATCGGCGGCCTCCGCCGATCCGATATATGACAATATATTGTCTTAAATGGCTTTTCGCAAGCCTTCGACCCTCTGCTTCGTGAACGGATACTTTTATGGTTTTCCCTAATGAAAACGATGAAAAAGCGCGCATGGCACTCGCCAACCGCCTGTTCTTCAGGCTGTACCAATGTGCAAATATGTTGCATAAAACCGGGACGCGCGCCGTGGAAGCCGAAGGGCTGACCACGCAGCAGTGGGCGGTGCTGGGCGCGCTCTCGCGGGAAGAGGCCGGCGCGGGGATGAGCGTGGGCGAGCTGGCGCGCTACCTGAAGGTGAGCCGGCAGAACCTCTCGGGGCTGATCGGCCGCATGGAGCGCGACGGCCGGGTGCGCATGGCGCAGGACGCACGCGACCGGCGCGCGCGCATCGTCTCGATGACGCCCGAGGGGCGGCAGCTATGGCAGCAGCAGGCGCTGCCCAAGATCCACGCCTACTACGCGCAGGTGCTGGAGGGCTTCTCGATCAACGACACCACGCACAGCCTGCACTACCTGCTCAAGCTGCTGGAGAACATGCAGAAGGTGGACGAGGCGCAGGGCGGCGGCGAGGGCGTGGAAGCCGAGGAGGCCTGACCGCCGCGGAAAAGACATCGGCCGCAGCGCCTCGGGACGCTGCGGCCGACGGGAAGGGGAAGAAAACTCAGACCTTCTCGAGGATCAGCGCGATGCCCTGCCCCACCCCGATGCACATGGTGCACAGCGCGTAGCGCCCGCCGCCGCTGTGCAGCTGGTTCACCGCCGTGGTCGCCAGCCGCGCCCCGCTGGCGCCCAGCGGATGCCCCAGCGCGATGGCCCCGCCGTTGATGTTCACCCGCGGGTCCTCGTCCTTCAGCCCCAGCATCCGCAGCACCGCCAGCCCCTGCGCCGCGAACGCCTCGTTCAGCTCGATCACGTCGATCTGCTCCAGCTTCAGCCCCGTGAGCGCCAGCACCTTCTCGGTCGCCGGCGCCGGCCCGATGCCCATCACCCGCGGCGCCACGCCCGCCGTGGCCATGCCCACGATGCGGGCCCTGGGCTTCAGGCCGTGCTTCGTCGCCGCCTGCTCCCCGGCGATCAAGAGCGCGCAGGCCCCGTCGTTCACCCCGCTGGCGTTGCCCGCCGTCACCGTGCCGTCCGGGCGCACCACGCCCTTGAGCCTGGCCAGCGCCTCCAGGCTGGTGTCGCGCGGGTGCTCGTCCTTGCTCACCACCACCGGGTCGCCCTTCTTCTGCGGGATGCTCACCGGCACGATCTCGGCGTCGAAGAAGCCGCGCTTTTGCGCCGCCACCGCCCGCTGCTGGCTGGCCAGGGCCATGCGGTCCTGCGCCTCGCGCTCGATCTTGTGGTCGGTGGCCACGTTCTCCGCCGTCTCGGGCATCGAATCGACGCCGTACTGCGCCAACATCCGCTTGTTGACGAAACGCCAGCCGATGGTGGTGTCGTACACGGCGTTGGCGCGGCTGAAGGCGCTCTCGGCCTTGGGCATGACGAAGGGCGCGCGGCTCATGCTCTCGACGCCGCCGGCGATCATCAGCTGCGCCTCGCCGGCCTTGATGGCCCGCGCGGCGCTGCCCACGGCGTCCAGGCCCGAGCCGCACAGGCGGTTGACGGTGGCGCCGGGCACCTCGATGGGCAACCCGGCCAGCAGCGCGGCCATGCGCGCCACGTTGCGGTTGTCTTCGCCGGCCTGGTTGGCGCAGCCGTAGATCACGTCGGTCACGGCCTGCCAGTCCACCTCCTTGTTGCGCTCCATCAGCGCCTTGATCGGCACGGCGCCCAGGTCGTCGGTGCGCACGCTGGCAAGCGCCCCGCCGTAGCGGCCGAAGGGGGTGCGAACGGCGTCGCAGATGAAGGCGTCGAGGGTGGTCATGGAAGCTCTCCTTGAAATTCGGTGTTCTGGCGGCACGCGCCGGCCAGGGCTCGATCATCCACCCGGCGAGCAGGCCCGCACCACGACCCGGCAGGGCTCGGTGGGCAGGTGGTTGTCGCACTGCCGCGCGGCAGCGCGAGCGGCCTCGGCCGCGGTGGACGCGGTCGCCACGCCCCACTCGCCGTAGTTGCCCTGCGCCATGGCGCCGCAGGTCCGCTCGAAGGTCACGCGCACCTCGCACGAGGCGCCGCGCCGCCGGCCGGCGCGCTCGCACTGGGCGCGCGCCTCGCGCTCGGCGGCCTCGCGCGTGGGGTGCTCGTAGGCATAGCCCCAGGCCGGATAGGCGCTGGCGATGGCGCCCCAGCTCGGCTGCTGCGCAGCGGCGGCGAAGGCGGCGGCGCCCAGGGCCGCCGCGCATGTGCCGAGCAGCAGGCGGCTTCGCATCACGCCCGCCGGAAGACGAGCACGGCGTTGCTGCCGCCGAAGGCGAAGGAGCTGCTCACGGCCGCCTCCAGGTCCGGCGCGCCGACGGCGCCGGGCCGCACCAGGTTCAGCGCGCAGGCGGCGTCGGGCGCGTCGCAGTGCGCGTTGGGCGGCAGTCGGCGCTTCGCCAGCGCCAGCACGGTGATCACCGCCTCCAGCGCGCCGGCGGCGCCCAGCAGGTGGCCGTGCAGCGCCTTGGTGGAGCTGACCTTCAGCCGGTCCAGGTCGCCGCCCCACGCCAGCGCGAGGGCGTCGCGCTCGATCGGGTCGCCGATCTTGGTGGCGGTGCCGTGCGCATTGCAGTAGCCGACCTCGGCCGGCGCCAGCCCCGCGGCATCCAGCGCCATGCGCAGCGCGCGCGCCTGGCCGGCGGCCTCGGGCTTGGTCAGGTGGGTGGCGTCGCAGCTGTGGCCCCAGCCGGCCAGCAGCGCGTGGGCGCGGGCGCCGCGCGCCTTCGCCCGGGCCTCGGATTCGAGCACCAGGAAGGCCGCGCCCTCCCCCAGCGCGAAGCCGCTGCGGTCGGCCGCGAAGGGCCTGACGGCGGTGGCCGCGGCCTGCGCGTCGCCGGCCGGAAAGGCCGCCAGCGTCTGCATGGCCTGCCAGGCCATCACCACGCCGGGCACGATCAGTGCCTCGCTGCCGCCGGCGATGGCGACGTCCACCTCTCCGCGCTGCACCGCCTTGGCCGCCTCGGCGATGGCCACGGCCGAGGAGGCGCAGGCCACCGAGTAGGTGAACACCGGCCCCCGCGCCTGCTGCCGCATGGCGACGTGCGAGGCCGGCGCGTTGGGCATGAAGGCCGGCACCGTCAGCGGCGGCACGCGGCCGGCGCCGGTGGCCATGCCGCTGCGGTAGGCGGCCTCCAGCGCCACGGCGCCGCCCATGCCGCAGCCGCCGAAGACGCCGACGCGCTCCGGCGCGGCGCCGTGCAGGCCGCCGGCGTCCTTCACGGCCAGGTCGGCGGCGGCCACGGCCATCTGGCTCACGCGGTCCACGCCCGCGAGCTGCAGCCTGGTGAACCAGCGCGATTCGTCGAAGGCCACGGTCGCGGCGGCGGCAGGCTTCGCCAGTTCGGGGAAGATGGGCCGCACGGCTGACTCGCCGCGCAGCAGGGCGTCGAACAGGGCCTGCGGGTCCTCGCCGTGCGGCGAGACCACGCCCAGCCCGGTGACGGCGACCGCGCTCACGAGGCGGCGGAGGCGTCGGCGGCCGGCTCGCCGGCGTCGGCCTGCTGGGCGCGCACGCGGTCCACCACGGCGGCCAGGCCGGCCAGCGTCTCGATGCTCGGGTCGGGGTCGGGCAGCGAGATCTTCAGGCGGTCCTCGATCTCGAACAGGAATTCCACCAGCGCCAGCGAATCGAAGCCCTTGTCGCGCATGGACTCGTTCGGGTCGAGCGTGGCGGGATCGATGCCGTACTTCTCCTGGATCAGGTCCTGCAATTCCTTCAGCGAAGAACTCATGGGCGGCTGTGTTGTCGTCTTCGTCGGTGTCGGGTCATGATAGCCGCTCGACCTGCGGCTCCGCGGGCCGCCAGCGCAGCGAGGCCCAGGCGAACACGGCGCCCAGCGCGGCACCGGCCAGCACGTCCCACAGCACGTGCTGGCGCACCGCCATCGTCGACCAGGCGATGGCGGCGAACCAGGCGAGGTTCAGCACCCGCAGCGCCGCCGGCGCGCCAGCCCGGCGGAAGATGCTCTCCAGCCAGACCGCCGTGAACATCGAGATGGCGACGTGCATCGACGGGCAGGCGTTGCCGGCCGCGTCGATGCCCTGCAGCAGCGCGAAGCCCGGCGCGCCGGCCGGCACGTCCATCGGCGGGATCTGCGTGGGCCACAGCCAGAAGATGCCCAGCCCCGTGGCGCACAGCGCCGCCGACCAGAAGCCGTAGGCGAGCAGCGACGCGAAGCCGCGCTGCAGCCCCGGCGCGATGCCCACGTACACCCATAGCGACAGGTAGGCCGCCAGCCAGCCCGGCTGGAAGGGCATCCACCGGTCCACCGCCGTCAGCGGCATCACCGTGACGGGGTACACGGGGTTGCGCAGGAGGTGGAAATAGCCGATGAAGAAGACCCACACCCACACCACGGTGCCGATGAACTTGAGCCAGAAGTGTTCGCGCGCGCGCTGGCGCAGGTCGCGGGTCCAGGAGAGCGGAGCGGGAGGGTGGTCGGTCATGCAGCGGGGCCGGGCGGACAAGCGCCAAACCCGCCATCTTGCCCGAGCCGAGTGACGCGCCCTGCGCGCCGGCGGCATCGGCGGGCCGGTGCTACCCTCGCCGCACCATGTTCAACCCGACCCAGGAAGACGTGCGGCGCTTCTTCTGCCGCTGCTACGCCAAGCACCGCGCCGGCCAGCCGATGGAGGCGCTGGAGATCATCGCCAGCGAGTGGATCGACCAGCACCCCGAGTACCACGCCGACCTGGCCGACGCCGACGCGGCGGCGGCCCGCGTCTACGACGGCCAGGACGGCCGCGAGAACCCCTTCCTGCACCTGTCGATGCACCTGTCGATCAGCGAGCAGTGCTCGATCGACCAGCCGCGCGGCATCCGCCAGGCGGTGGAGCTGCTGGCCGCCCGGCGCGGCTCGCTGCTGGAGGCGCACCACGAGGCGATGGAGTGCCTGGGCCGGATGATGTGGGAGGCGCAGCGCGCCGGCCGCCCGCCCGACGGCGACGCCTATGTCGACTGCGTGCAGCGGCACGCAACACGAGAATGAAGCACCCCCCAAGCCGCTTCGCGGCCTTGCGAACCTTTGCAATGAACCGAGACAAAGCATGACCCTCGAACGACGCCGCCTGCTGCAGGGCGCCGGGGCGCTGGCCCTGGGCACGGCCGCCGGCATCGCAACCGCCCAGCCGGCCTTTCCCTCGCGGCCCATCCGCATCGTGGTGCCCAACGCCGCCGGCGGCGCCGCCGACCTGACGGCGCGCGCGGTCGGCCAGAAGATGGCCGCCGCGCTCGGCCAGCCGGTGGTGATCGACAACAAGCCCAGCGCCGGCGGCGTGGTGGCCGGCGAGCAGGTGGCGCGCGCCGAGCCCGACGGCCACACGCTGCTGCTGATCTCCAGCGGCAGTGCTGTCAGCGCGGCCCTGTTCAAGAAGCTGCCCTTCGACACGCTGGCCGACTTCGCGCCCGTCTCGCAGATGGCGCGCTTCGACCTGGCGATCGCCGTCGCCGCGAACGGCCGCTTCAAGACGCTGGGCGAACTGCTGGCCTGGGCCCGCGCCAACCCGGGCAAGCTCAACGTGGGCACGCCGCAGATCGGCACCACGCAGAACCTGGCGGCCGAGCTGTTCAAGCTCTCGGCCGGCATCGATGCGCAGGTGGTGCCCTTCAACGGCACGCCGCCGGTGGTGACGGCCGTGCGCGGCGGCGAGATCGACGTGCTGGTCGACATCCTCGGCCCGCTGATGCCGCACATCCAGGGCAAGGTCCTGCGCCCCCTGGCGGTGCTGGGCCGCGAGCGGGCGCCCGAGTTGCCCGACGTGCCCGCCGTGCGCGAGAGCGGCGGCCCGCTGGCGGGCTTCGACGTCAGTTCGTGGAACGGCCTGGCCGCCCCGGCGAAGACGCCGCCCGCGGTGGTCGAGCGCCTCAGCCGCGCGGTGCAGGACGCCGTCGCGCAGGCCGACGTGAAGCAGCAGCTGCAGGCGCTGAACATGACGGCCAGGGGCAGCAGCCCCGCCGCACTGCGCGACTTCCTGGCCGCGGACATCCGGCGCTGGGACGAGGTGATCGCGAAGGCGAAGCTGCAGAAGCTGTAGCGGGATTCAGCCGGCCGCCGGCGCGCCCACCACTTTGCGCAGCAGGTCCAGCGCCGCCTGCTGCGTGTGCGTGACCGGCCGCTGCGCGCTGGTGGCCAGCCAGGCCTGCACCGTCAGCGGCGGCTGGCCGATGGCGCGCACGGTGAAGGCCGAGGGCCGCACCGAGCTGGCCACCGCATGCGGCGTGAGCACGGCGCTGCCCAGGCCCTCGGCCACCAGTTCGAGGATGGCCGGCACGCCGTCGATCTCCAGCGCCACCTGCGGGCGCAGGCCCAGCGCGGCCAGCTCGGACTCCACCTGCATGCGGATCGCGTTCGGCCGGCTGGGAATGATCAGCGGCAGGCCGGCCAGCGCCGCCAGCGGCAGCGGCGCGGGGGGCGGGTCTTCCGCCAGGCCGGGCGGCCGCGGCTGCACCAGCACCAGCGCCTCGGCCATCAGCGGCAGGATGTCCAGGCCGGCGGCGGGGCGGGCGTTGTAGAGCACGGCGATGTCCAGCCGGCCCGCCGTCAGCGCCTCCTGCATGCCGACGGACAGGCCCTCGGTGATCGACAGCTGCGCCTGCGGCAGCCGCTGGCGGAAGGCGCGCGTCAGGGGCACGGCGTAGGCCCGCGCCACGCTGGGCGGCAGGCCCAGCGCCACCCGGCCGGCCAGGCCGCCGCGGGCGCCGGCCAGCTCCTCCTGCGCGCGCGCCACCTGGTGCAGGATGCCGCGCCCGTGCTCCAGCAGCAGCGCCCCGGCGTCGGTCAGCGTGACGCCGCGGCCGTTGCGCACCAGCAGGTTCTGGCGCAGCTCCACCTCCAGCAGCCGCACCTGGCGCGACAACGCGGGCTGGGCCACGTCCAGCGCCTGCGAGGCACGGGTGAAGCTGCCCAGCTCGGCCACGCGCACGAAGTATTCGAGTTGCTTGAGGTCCACGAACGGTGACAAGAGGTATCGCAGAAAAGCGAACCATACCACTGGATATGCCGATTTGTTCTAGCTGATAGCGGCGGCGGCGACTTCCCGCCGGGCCCGGCGCTTCGCAGAATGCCTCCTCGAGCAACGGGCCGCCCTCTCTCGCGCACAGGCCCTTCGGAGACACCCGGCATGACCCATCCCCTCCAAGGCATCTCGTCCATGGCCACGCGCCAGGTGCTGGCCGACCTGGCCGCCGCCTGGCAGGCGCAGGGCGGCGCGGCGGTGGCCATCGAATCCGTCGGCGGCGTGGACGCGGCCCGGCGCGTGCAGGCCGGCGAGGAAGCCTTCGACGTGGTCTTCCTCGCCTCTGACGCCATCGACAGGCTGCAGGCCGCCGGCCGCGTGGCCGCGGGCAGCAAGGTGGACCTGGTGCGCTCCAGCACCGTCGCGGCGGTGCGCGCGGGCGCGCCGCGCCCGGACATCGGCACCGGCGACGCGCTGCGCGCGGCCGTGCTGGCCGCGCCGAGCATCGGCTACTCCACCGGCCCGAGCGGCGTGGCGCTGCAGGCGCTCTTCGCGCGCTGGGGCATCGCCGACGAGGTGAAGCAGCGCACCGTGCAGGCGCCGCCCGGCGTGCCGGTGGGCACGCTGATCGCCCGCGGCGAGGTGGCGCTGGGCTTCCAGCAGCGCTCCGAGCTGATCCACGTGGAAGGCATCGACATCCTCGGCCCGCTGCCGGCGGACATCGCCATCGACACCGTGTTCTCGGGCGGCGTGGTGGCCGGCACGCCGCACGCCGACACGGTGCGCCGCCTGCTGGCCTTCATGGCCTCGCCCGACGCCGCCGGCGCCAAGCGCCGCCAGGGCATGGAACCCGCCTGATTCACCCCTCACATCGCACGAAGGACCCGCATGATCATCGACTGCCACGGCCACTACACCACCGCGCCCAAGGCGCTGGAGAACTGGCGCAACGCCCAGATCGCCGGCATCAAGGACCCGTCGGCCAAGCCCAGGGTCTCGGACCTGAAGATCTCCGACGACGAGCTGCGCGAATCGATCGAGAGCAACCAGCTGCGCCTGATGAAGGAGCGCGGCTCCGACCTGACCATCTTCAGCCCGCGCGCCAGCTTCATGGCGCACCACATCGGCGACTTCGAGGTTTCCAGCACCTGGGCGGCGATCTGCAACGAGCTGTGCTACCGCGTCAGCCAGCTCTTCCCCGACAACTTCATCCCGGCCGCGATGCTGCCGCAGAGCCCCGGCGTCGACCCGAAGACCTGCATCCCCGAGCTGGTGAAGTGCGTGGAGCAGTACGGCAACGTCGGCATCAACCTCAACCCCGACCCGAGCGGCGGCCACTGGACCAGCCCGCCGCTGACCGACCGCCACTGGTACCCCATCTACGAGAAGATGGTGGAGTACGACATCCCCGCGATGATCCACGTGAGCACGAGCTGCAACGCGTGCTTCCACACCACCGGCGCGCACTACCTCAACGCCGACACCACCGCGGTGATGCAGTGCATCCAGGGCGACCTGTTCAAGGACTTCCCGACGCTGAAGTTCGTGATCCCGCACGGCGGCGGCGCGGTGCCCTACCACTGGGGCCGCTTCCGCGGGCTGGCGCAGGAGATGAAGAAGCCGCTGCTTCATGATCACATCCTCAACAACATCTTCTTCGACACCTGCGTCTACCACCAGCCGGGCATCGACCTGCTGACGAAGGTGATCCCGGTCAAGAACATTCTTTTCGCCAGCGAGATGATCGGCGCGGTGCGCGGCATCGACCCGACCACCGGCCACTACTACGACGACACCAAGCGCTACGTGAACGCCACGGCCAACCTCACGGACGAGGAGCGCTACCAGGTGTTCGAGGGCAACGCGCGCCGCGTCTTCCCGCGCCTGGACGCCGCCCTCAAGGCGAAGAACAAGTGATCCCAAGGAGATAAGACATGTATGAACTCGGCGTTGTCTACCGCAACATTGAGCGCACCGACCGCGAGACGGCCGACGCGCTGGCCGCCTTCGGCTCGGCCACCGTGCACGAGGCCATGGGCCGCGTGGGGCTGATGAAGCCCTACATGCGCCCGATCCAGCAGGACGTGGCGGTGTCCGGCACGGCCGTCACGGTGCTGCTGCAGCCCGGCGACAACTGGATGATGCACGTCGCGGCCGAGCAGATCCGGCCCGGCGACATCGTGGTCGCCACCGTCACGGCGGAATGCAGCGACGGCTACTTCGGCGACCTGCTGGCCACCAGCTTCCAGGCCCGCGGCGCCCGCGCGCTGGTCATCGAGGCCGGCGTGCGCGACACCAAGGTGCTGCGCGAGATGCACTTCCCGGTCTGGAGCCGCTACGTGTCGTCCAAGGGCACCATCAAGGCCACGCCGGGCTCGGTGAACATCCCCATCGTCTGCGCGGGCGCCTTCGTCACGCCCGGCGACGTGATCGTGGCCGACGACGACGGCGTGGTCTGCGTGCCGCGCGCCATCGCCGCCCGGACGCTGGAAGCCGCCCGCAAGCGCGAGGCCAACGAAGGCGGCAAGCGCGACATCTTCGCCGGCGGCACCCTGGGCCTGGACTACTACAAGATGCGCGAGCCGCTGGCGGCCGCGGGGCTGAAGTACATCGACTGAGCGCCCACCACCGATTTCCCGAACCCAGGAGCCTCCATCCCATGACATCCCCGATCCGCCGCGGCCTGCTGGCCCTGGCCGGCACCGCCCTCGCGGCCGCCCTGCCCTTCGGCGCCGCCGCCCAGGGCGCCTACCCGACGAAGCCGGTGCGCATCATCACGCCCTTCCCCGTGGGCGGCGGCCCCGACGGCGTGGCCCGCCTGGCGGCCGACAAGCTCTCGCGCCTGTGGGGCCAGCCGGTGACGGTGGACAACCGCCCCGGCGGCAACGGCTTCATCGCCATCGACGCCTGGAAGCGCGGCGCCAAGGACGGCACGGACCTGCTGATCCTCGACAACGTGCACCTGGCCGCCTACCCCACGCTGTTCAAGAAGCTGCCCTACGACCCGGTGAAGGACTTCACCATCGCCCAGCCGCTGTTCAAGACGCACTTCTTCTTCACCGTGCCGACCAACAGCAAGTACAAGAGCGTGGGCGACATCATTGCCGACGCCAAGGCCCATCCGGGCAAGCTGAACTACGGCTCCTGGTCGGTGGGCAACCCCGTGCACCTGGGCTCCGAGCTGTTCGAGAGCATGACCGGCACCCAGATGGAGCACGTGATCTTCAAGGAGACCACGCAGCTCTACACCTCGGTGGCCACGGGCGAGATCGACTTCGCGCTGGGCAGCGCCGGCACGGCCGGCCCGATGTACCGCGCCGGCAAGCTGCGGCTGCTGGCCTTCACCGCACCGCAGCGGTCGCCGGACTTCCCCGACATCCCGACGGTGGGCGAGTCGGGCGGCCCGAAGGACTTCGAGGTCACGGGCTGGAACGTGGTGGCCGTCCCGCCGGGCCTGCCCGCCGCGGTGACCGACAAGATCCGCAAGGACCTGGTGGAGGTGCTCAAGGACAAGGACTTCGCCGAGAAGTTCAAGACCTTCGGCTACGAGCCCTTCCCGGCCACGCCGCAGCAGTTCCAGGCCACCCTGAAGACGGAGACGCAGCGCTTCGGCGACGTCATCCGCAAGGCCGACATCTCGCTGGACTGAAGGAGACGACATGAGCAAACCCACCTCCGGCCCCTTCGAGAAGACGCCCGGCTGGCTCGACTGGTACACCGGCCCGAGCAAGCCGGCATTCCAGGTCCCGCCGGGCAGCGTCGACGCCCACTGCCACGTGTTCGGCCCCGGCGAGCAGTTCCCCTACGCGCCCGAGCGCAAGTACACGCCCTGCGACGCGAGCAAGGCGCAGCTCTTCGCGCTGCGCGACCACCTGGGCTTCGCCCGCAACGTGATCGTGCAGGCCACCTGCCACGGCGCCGACAACCGCGCGCTGGTCGATGCGCTGCAGTCGTCGGAGGGCAAGGCGCGCGGCGTCGCCACCGTCAGGCGCAGCGTCAGCGACGCCGAGCTGCAGGCCCTGCACGAGGCCGGCGTGCGCGGCGTGCGCTTCAACTTCGTCAAGCGCCTCGTGGACTTCACGCCCAAGGACGAGCTGATGGAGATCGCCGGCCGCATCGGCAAGCTCGGCTGGCACGTCGTCATCTACTTCGAGGCGGTGGACCTGCCCGAGCTGTGGGACTTCTTCACCGCGCTGCCGACCACGGTGGTGGTCGACCACATGGGCCGCCCCGACGTGACCAAGCCCATCGACGGCCCGGAGTTCGAGCTGTTCCTGAAGTTCATGCGCGAGCACCCCAACGTATGGAGCAAGGTGAGCTGCCCCGAGCGCCTGTCCGTCGCCGGCCCGCCGGCGCTGGACGGTGAACGCAATGCCTACCGCGACGTGGTGCCCTTCGCGCGCAAGGTGGTGGAGCTGTTCCCCGACCGCGTGCTGTGGGGCACCGACTGGCCGCACCCCAACCTCAAGGGCCACATGCCCGACGACGGCCTGCTGGTGGACTTCATCCCGCACATCGCGCCGACGGCCGAGCTGCAGAAGAAGCTGCTGGTGGACAACCCGATGCGCCTGTACTGGCCCGAAGAAACGAAGTAAGCAGGAGGCCCCGATGTCCCTCGACAAACCCTACCTCGACGTGCCCGGCACGATCATCTTCGACGCCGAGCAGAGCCGCAAAGGCTACTGGCTCAACCAGTTCTGCATGAGCCTGATGAAGGCCGAGAACCGCGAACGCTTCAAGGCCGACGAGCGTGCCTACCTCGACGAGTGGCCGATGACCGAGGAGCAGAAGCAGGCCGTGCTGGCGCGCGACCTCAACTGGTGCATGCGCACCGGCGGCAACATCTACTTCCTGGCCAAGATCGGCGCCACCGACGGCAAGAGCTTCCAGCAGATGGCCGGCAGCATGACCGGCATGACCGAGCTGGAGTACCGCGACATGATGATCCGCGGCGGCCGCTCGGTCGAGGGCAACCGCCACCTGGGCGAGAGCGGCGACGCGCAGCCGCAGAACCAGCCGCAGGGCGCGGCCCACCACCACCGGAAAGACTGACATGGCCCGCATCACCGCATCCGTCTACACCTCGCACGTGCCGGCCATCGGCGCAGCCATGGACCTGGGCAAGACCCAGGAGGACTACTGGAAGCCCCTGTTCGCGGGCTACGAGTTCTCCAGGCAGTGGATGAAGGACAACAAGCCGGACGTGGTCTTCCTGGTCTTCAACGACCACGCGACCGCGTTCAGCCTGGAGATGATCCCGACCTTCGCCATCGGCACCGCCGCCGAGTACCAGCCCGCCGACGAAGGCTGGGGCCCGCGCCCCGTGCCCAAGGTGGTCGGCCACCCCGAGCTGGCCAGCCACATCGCGCAGAGCGTGATCCAGCAGGACTTCGACCTCACCCTCGTCAACCGGATGGACGTGGACCACGGCCTGACCGTGCCGCTGTCGCTGATGTGCGGCGAGAAGGACCCGAAGGAAGGCGCCTGGCCCTGCCCGGTGATCCCCTTCGCCGTCAACGTGGTGCAGTACCCGGTGCCCAGCGGCCAGCGCTGCTTCAACCTGGGCCGCGCGATCCGCAAGGCCGTCGAGAGCTACGACGAGGACCTGAACGTGCACATCTGGGGCACCGGCGGCATGAGCCACCAGCTCCAGGGCGCGCGCGCCGGCCTGATCAACGCCGACTGGGACAACCGCTTCCTCGACCGCCTGATCGCCGAGCCGGCGGAACTCGCCAAGGTGCCGCACATCGAGTACGTGCGCGAGGCCGGCAGCGAGGGCATCGAGCTGGTGATGTGGCTGATCGCCCGCGGCGCCATGGCCGACGTGAACGGCGAGGGCCCGCCGCCGAAGGTGGCGCACCGCTTCTTCCACGTGCCCGCCTCCAACACGGCCGTGGGCCACTTGATCCTCGAAGAATCCACCTGAATCCGGAAAAGGAACCCGACATGACCATCAAAGTAGCCCTGGCCGGCGCCGGCGCCTTCGGCATCAAGCACCTGGACGGCATCAAGAACATCGACGGCGTCGAGGTCGTCTCGCTGATCAGCCGCGACCTGGGCAAGACCAAGGAGGTCGCGGACCAGTACGGCATCAGGCACGTGACGACCGACCTGGCCGAGAGCCTGGCGCTCAAGGAGGTGGACGCCGTCATCCTCTGCACCCCCACGCAGATGCACGCCGCGCAGACCAGGGCCTGCCTGGAGGCCGGCAAGCACGTGCAGGTGGAGATCCCGCTGTGCGACGTGCTCAAGGAAGGCGAGGAAGTGCTGGCCCTGCAGAAGAAGACGGGCAAGGTCGCCATGGTCGGCCACACGCGCCGCTTCAACCCCAGCCACCAGTACGTGCACAAGAAGATCGCCGCGGGCGAGTTCAACATCCAGCAGATGGACGTGCAGACATACTTCTTCCGCCGCACCAACATGAACGCGCTGGGCCAGCCGCGCAGCTGGACCGACCACCTTCTGTGGCACCACGCCGCGCACACGGTGGACCTGTTCGCCTACCAGGCCGGCAGCCCGATCGTGAAGGCCAACGCCGTGCAGGGCCCGATCCACAAGGACCTGGGCATCGCGATGGACATGAGCATCCAGCTGCAGGCCGCCAACGGCGCCATCTGCACGCTGAGCCTCTCGTTCAACAACGACGGCCCGCTGGGCACTTTCTTCCGCTACATCGGCGACACCGCCACCTATATCGCGCGCTACGATGACCTGGTGCAGTCGCACAGCAAGGGCCCCGAGACGCCGGTGGACGTGAGCAAGGTGGACGTGTCGATGAACGGCATCGAGCTGCAGGACCGCGAGTTCTTCGCCGCCATCCGCGAAGGGCGCGAGCCGAATTCGAGCATCGCGCAGGTGCTGCCCTGCTACCAGGTGCTGGATCAGCTGGAGCAGCAGCTCGACAAGGGCTGAGTCCTCGCTTCTCGGGAGCCGCTTCCCGCGCACGAAAAAAGCCGCCCCTCGTTACCGAGCGGGCGGCTTTTTCCTGCCGAAGCCGATAACGATGCTCAGTCGAACACGCCGGTCAGCGCCACCCGCGTCACCACGCCCGAACTGCTCGCGCCCAGGCCGAGCGTGAAGCTGTAGCGGCCGTCCTGCGTGGTGTGGCGGACCGAGCCGCCGATCGCGCTCTCGCTGCGGTAGTTGCCCAGGCCCACGGCGTAGCTGAGCTTGCCGGGCACCAGCGGCGCGGCCTCCAGCGCCGCCACGCTGGCGATGCCGGCGTAGGCGCGCCGGGCGGTCTCGTCGATCTGGCCCTGCAGGCGGTTGGCCGTCATGTCGGTGTAGGCCTTGCCGATGGGCAGGCCCTGCGCCGCCACCGTGTCGGTGTAGGCGTTGGCCGATGCCACGCCCTCCTGCACCATGCCCTGCACCTGGCCGACGTTGGTGGCGTCGGTGGGCGCACTGCCCGGCGCCACGCCGGTGATCTGCCGTTGGCCCAGCGCCACCTCGCCCGCCGAGGACTGCACGCCCGCCAGGCCGATCGCGGTGTAGGCGGCCTGCGCGCCGCGCGTGGTCGCGCTGCCCGCCCCCAGCGCCACGCTGCCGGCATGCGCGGCGGTGGCGTTGGTGCCGAGCGCGATGGCGTCGTCGGCGCTGGCACGCGCCGCGGTGCCGAGCGAGACCGCCTGGCTCGCGTTGACGTACACACCCGCCTCGGCGCCGATCGCGATGTTGTTGCTGCCGACGACGTTGCGCCCCGCGCCGCTGCCCTGCGCGATGTTGCCGTCGCCCGCCACACCCTGCCCGGCGGCGTCGCCGAAGGCCTGGTTCCGGCTGCCCTGCACCCCGCCGCCGGCGGCCTGCCCCATCGCCAGGTTGTTGTTGCCCGAGACCTGCGCGCCGGCCATCGTCCCCGAGGCCTGGTTGCCCGAGCCGCTGACGCCGACGCCCGCGCCCAGCCCCGTCGAGAGGTTGTTGCTGCCGTTCACGCCCTGGCCGGCGCCGGCGCCGTAGGCCTGGTTGCCGCTGCCGACCACGTCGCGCCCGGCGTTGCTGCCGTAGGCCTCGTTGTTGCTGCCGGTGACGTTGGTGCCGGCCCAGAAGCCGACCGCGTTGTTGTAGTCGCCCGTCACGTCCTGGCCGGCGCTGCGGCCCATCGACTGGTTCCAGCCGCCCTCGACGTTGGTGCCCGCGTAGTAGCCGATCGCCTGGTTCGCGTTCTTGCCCGACACGTTGGAGCCGGCGCCCTCGCCGATGGCGAGGTTCCAGTTGGTGCCCACGTTGTTGCCCGCGCCGTTGCCGAAGGCCTGGTTGTTGCTGCCGGTGACGGTGCGCCCGGCGTTGTTGCCGTAGGCGTTGTTGTACGAGCCGGTCACGCCGGTGCCGGCCCAGAAGCCGGTGGCGTTGTTGTAGTTGCCGGTCACGTTCTGGCCGGCGCTGCGGCCGATCGCCTGGTTCCAGCCGCCCTGCACGTTCTGGCCCGCGTTGAAGCCGACCGCCACGTTGGCGTTGCCGCCGCTCACGTTGGTGCCGGCCGCCTCGCCGATGGCCAGGTTCCAGTTGGTGCCGACGTTGTTGCCGGCGTTCTTGCCGACCGCCTGGTTGTTGTTGCCGGTGACGCCGGTGTTGCCGGCGCCCTCGCCGATGCCGAGGTTGCCCTTGGCGGGGTCCCAGGCCACCGGCTGCGCGGCGGCGAGGCCGGCGCCGGTGCCGAGTGCGACCGCCAGCCCGAGCAGGGCCGCGCGGCGCGGTGCGCGCCGCGTGTTCTTTCTTGCGTTCATGGTCTTTGTTTCCGTTGCCCTTGCGCGGATGCGGCGCTCAGGCCGTCAGGTGCAGCGCCATCGCGGGATCGCTCACGCCCGGCTTGCCGGTCTCGACGCGGCCGGCGAAGCGGCGCTCGACGGCGCCCGCGGTCACGGTGAAGTCGTACCAGCGGCCGCTGTCGTCGAGGTTCCAGTGCAGCGTGCCGGTCTCGCCGGCCGCCACGTCCAGCGCCCAGGGGCCGTCGGTGCGGTAGGCGTTGGCCGTCACCGTGACGCTGCCGGCGGCCGTGCCGCCGTTGTGCACCTTGAGGTAGACCTGCCCGTTCGCGGGCTCGTAGCACACCTGCACCTCGGGCTTGAAGCCGGCCGCGTCGTGGGCCAGCGCATCGCCCTGGAAGCTGCGCACGAAGCCGTTGGTGCTGTAGACCCAGAGCTCGTACTTCCCGCCGTCGCCGGCGTCGGTGTTCCAGTAGTCCTGGAGCTGCTTGCCGGCCTCCACCGTGTAGCGGCGCGGGATGCGGTCGAGGTGCAGCTTGTCGTAGACGTGGAACACCGCGCCCTGCTCGCCGGTGTTGCTGAAGATCAGCGACACCAGGCCGCGCGGCTCGATGCGCGCGCTCGTGTGCAGCTCGTAGGGCAGCGCGCGTGACAGGCGTGTGCCGGTCTCCTGGTACAGCGGCTGCGGCGTGGCGGGCGCGGTGGTCACGGGGGCCGTGGGCAGCAGCCGCTGCGCCGCGTTGATCGCGGGGAAGTTGCTGGTGTCGGGCAGCGCGGGGAAGACCGGATCGTTCGGGGTGGCGAAGTCGAGGCAGGAGGTGAGGTCGCCGCAGACCGCGCGATGCCACGGGCTGATGGCCTCCACGGTGATGCCGAAGCGCTTTTCCAGGAAGCGGCCCACCGAGGTGTGGTCGAACACCTGCGAGTTGACCCAGCCGCCCTTGCTCCACGGCGACACCACGTACATCGGCACGCGCGAGCTCAGGCCCCAGGGGCGGATCTTGCCGCTGGTGGTGTCGTTGGCGTTGAGGTAGCTGCCCACCGAGGCGTCGAAGTACTCGCCGTCCAGCGGCACGGTGGACTTGCCCATCAGGTTGCCGCCGGCGTCGTACGACGGCACGGCCGGCATCGCCAGGTGGTCGAAGAAGCCGTCGTTCTCGTCGAAGGTCACGAACAGCACCGTCCTGCTCCAGACCGCGGGATTGGCCGTCAGCGCGTCCAGCACGTCCGCGATGAAGTCGGCGGCGCCGGCCACGCCCTCGCTGCTGCCGGGATGCTCGGCCAGGGCCTGCGTGGGCAGCACCCACGACACCTGCGGCAGCGTGCCGTTGATCACGTCGTGCTTGAGCTGGGCCAGGAAGTTGACGGCGCCGTCGGCCGCCTCGGGGCCACCGGTCAGGCCGTGCTCGTAGATCGGCGAACCCGGCTGCGCGGTGCGGAAGCTCTCGAAGGCCAGGCAGCCGTGCATGGCGCCCGTCCAGTTGTTGTTCATGTTCTGGTAGATGTGCCAGCTGATGCCCGCCTTCTGCAGGACGTCCGGCAACGTGTCCCACTTGAAGGCGTTGTTGGTGTACTTGTAGTTGTAGGCGCCCGTGGCGGGATCGATCTGGCCCGAGCCGTCGGCCTGCTGCTCCCGGCCCGCGACCCACCTGGACGGGTTGGGCCAGCAGCGCGAGTTGACGGGCTCGGAGTCGGTGTCCGTGCTGTTGATGCCCCGCTGGCGCAGTTCAGGATTGAAGTTGGAGCCCGACCAGAAAATGATGCGGTTCGGGTCGGTGCCGGTGAGGATGGAGCAGTGGTAGCCGTCGCAGAGCGTGAAGGCGTCGGCGAGCGCGAACTGGAACGGGATGTCCTCGCGCAGGTAGAAGCCCATCGTCGCCTGGTTCTTGAACTGGATCCAGCGGTCCATCTTCCCCTGGTTCCACGCGGCCTGCTGGTCGGGGAAGTTGTGCGGCGTGCCGGAGCCGATCAGCGCGTTGGCGACCCTGGAGTCGCGGCGGAAGGGCGGGATCTCCGCGCCGCCGCTGGGGTTGGGCTGGTAGAACACCGGCTTGCCGCTGGCCAGCGGGATCGGGAAGCGGTCGCCGAAGCCGCGCACGCCGCGCAGGGTGCCGAAGTAGTGGTCGAAGCTGCGGTTCTCCTGCATCAGGATCACGATGTGCTTGACGTCCTCGATGGTGCCGGTGTCGACCGCCGCCTCGACGGCGAGCGCCTTGCGGATCGAGGGCGGGATCATGCCGAGGGCCGAGGCCGCGCCGAGGGCGCCGGCCGACGTGCGGAAGAAATCGCGACGGGAAGTGTTCTTCATGGGGGTCTTTCAACGCAAAGACGAAGGGGGGCGGAAGGAAGGCTGCGGAGGGGTCCGGCGGCCGCTCAGGGCGCGCACTTGAGCGTGGGCTGGGCCGGCGGGTTGTCGCCGCCGCCGGAAGGCGGGGGATTGCCGCCGCCGTCGCCGGGCGGCGGGGTCTGCCCCGGCGGCAGGATCGGCAGGCCGCCGCCGCCACCACCGCCGCCGCCACCGCAGGCGGCCAGGCCCAGGCACAGGAGAAGGCCCGCCGCAGCGAGGCCGTACCGGGAGGATGCTGTCTTCATGAGGGTTCCTTTTCGGATCGGGGGGACGTGAGGGAGAAGAAGAGGAAGAAGGCGCGGCCGAAGCCGCTCCGCGCGGCGGCAGGCCGCGCGGGGAGTCCGGGCAGAAAGGGGCTTGAGGACGGAGGCCGCGAAGGCGGCGCCCGCAGGCGTCAGGGCTCAGCCATAGCGGCGGCGCAGCCGGGCGGCCACGCGGTCGAGCAGGAGCACGGTCAGGAAGATCGCGATGAGGATCGTGCCGACGTGCGCGTAGTTGTACATGTCGTAGCGCCCTTTCAGCTCCTGGCCGATGCCGCCCGCGCCCACCAGCCCCACCACGGTGGCCATGCGCACGTTGCGGTCGAGCACGTAGAGCGTGTAGGCGATGAAGCCCGGCATCACCTGCGGCAGCACGGCGAAGCGCATCACCTCCAGCTTGCCGGCGCCGATGGCGCGCAGCGCCTCCTGCGGCCGGTCGTCGGCGGTCTCGATGTCCTCCGCGTAGAACTTGCCGAGGAAGCCCGCCGAATGCAGCGCCAGCGCGAGCACGCCGGCGATCGGGCCGAAGCCGTAGGCCAGCACGAGGAACAGCGCGCTCACCAGTTCGGGCACCGCGCGCAGCAGCCCCACCACGGCGCGCGCCGCGCCGTAGACGAGCCGGTTCGGCGCGTAGTTGCGCGCGCTGCACCAGGCCAGCGGCGCGCTCAGCACGATCGCGATCAGCGTGGCCCACACCGCGATCTCGAAGGTCTCCAGCATCTTCGCCGCCACGTGCCACAGGTAGCCCAGCGGCTGGACCAGCACCTCGCGGCGTTCGACGCGCTCCTCCATCGCCAGGGTCTGCGGGTTCAGCCGCGGCTCGCGCGTCTCGACCGTCTCGAGGTGCGAGAACCAGGGCAGGCGCTCGCGGTCGAAGCCCTCGATGCGCGCGACCTCGGTGCGCTCCGAGACCTGCGGCGGAAAGAGCGAGCGAGCGATGGTGCCCAGCCCCGAGAGCACCTGCGACTGCTCGCGCAGGCCGACGGCCGCGAGCACGCCTTCGCCGGTGAGCGAGAGCATGCGGCCGAGTTCGACGCGCTGGCCTGCGAACAGGCCGGCCGCCAATAGCGCGCACAGGACGAGCAGCGTGCGCAGGCCGAAGGGCCGCGGCAGCGTCCAGTCCGAGGACGGCCGCGTGCCGGCGGCGAGGGTGGCGGGTGCGTTCATGGTGCGAGCTCCAGCAGGCCGCCGGGCAGCGGCTGCGGTGGCGACGAAGGTGGCGGCTGCCATGCGGGCGCGGGATCGGCGGCATCGGCAGGGGGTGCATCGGCATGCCGTCCGTAGACCGCATCGAACGCCTGCGCGCCGAAGGCCCTCGGCGCCCCGTCGAACACCACCACGCCGCGGCGCAGCGCGACGATGCGGTCGGCGAATTCGCGCGCCAGCTCGAGCTGGTGCAGGCTGCACAGCACGGTCGCGCCGCGCTCGCGCGCCTGGCGGCGCAGCAGCGACAGCACGTCGTGGCTGGTCTGCGGATCGAGACTGGCCACCGGCTCGTCGGCCAGCACCAGCGGCGGGTCGAGCATGAAGGCGCGCGCGATGCCCACGCGCTGCTGCTGCCCGCCCGAGAGTTCGCTCACGCGCCGCAGCAGGTGCTCCTCGCCCAGGCCCACGGCCTCGACCAGCGCGCAGGCCTTGCGCCGCGCCGCCTCGGTGAACAGCCCCGGCAGCGCACGCCACAGCGGCATCGCGGGCAGGGCGCCGCACAGCACGTTCTCGGCCACCGTCGAGCGCGCCACGAGGTTGAACTGCTGGTGGATCATGCCGATGCGCGGGCGGATGCGCGACAGCGTCTTCGGCCCGATCGCCGTGCCCTCCACCCGCACCGTGCCCCCGGTCGGCCTGGCCAGCCCGTTGACGGTGCGCAGCAGCGTGGACTTGCCGGCGCCCGAGGCGCCCAGCACCACGCAGAACTGGCCGGCGGGCACCTCGAGCGACACGCCGCCGAGCGCGCGCGTGCCGTCGGCATGGCGCAGGGCGACCGATTCGAAGCGCAGCATGGGCGGGTCTCCGGCGGCGGGACGATCGCTCAACGCTCGGCCGCCTTCGACAGGATGCGCCCCTTCAGCTCGTCGGTCAGCAGCGCCAGCTTTTCGGCGGCGACGTTGAACTCCGCCTCCGAGAACTTCGTGTCGTAGCCGTCGATCCTGGCGCCGCCGTAGCCGCGGATCATCTCGGGCGTCACGCCGGGTGCCTTGTTCACCGTCTGGAAGGCGTCCTTGAGTTGGGCTTTCAGCGCCTCCGGCAGCTTCGAGTTCAGCGCCAGCGGCGGGTACGGGATGGCCATGCTCCTGGCGATCACCTTGATCGCCTTCGGATCGGCCGCGCCCTGCTTCACCGCCTTCTCGTAGGAGTCGAAGGACAGCGAGGCCACGTCGACCTGGCCCTGCACCAGCGCCGCCAGGCTGCTGGCATGGCTGCCGGTCATGCGGATGGCGGTGAGATCGCGCGCCGGGTCGATGCCGGCGTCCAGCAGCATCGCGACCTGGAAGGTGAAGCTCGATGCCGAGTTCACGTCGCCGAAGGCCACGCGCTTGCCCTTCACGTCCGCGATCGAGGCGATCGGCGCATCGGCCTTGGCGAACATGCCGGCGTAGTAGACCGAAGCGCCCTTCTCCACGCCCACAGCCAGCAGCTGCGCGCAGCCGCGCTTGTGGGCCTGCACGTACGACACCGGGCCGAAGAAGGCGATGTCGGCGAGCTGGTTGCACATGCCCTCGACCACCGCGCCGTAGGACTGGCCGACCTTGAGGTCGAAGTGCAGGCCGGTGGCGCGGCTCACCGCGTTGAACACCGGCGCGTAGTCGGCCTTGGTGCCGGTCTCGGTGCCGCCGTCGGCGGGGATCAGCAGCACCCGCAGCGGGTGCTCGCGCGAGCCGTCGGCCACGGACTGCGCATGCGAGGGGAAAGCCAGTGCCGCGGTGAGCGAGACGGCGGCAGCGGCGATGGCCAGGAGGTTCTTCATGATCGGTTCCTTCGTTGCGGGGGACGTTCGCGAGCGGATGCACCGCTCGAATGCCGCTGAGCTTAGGAAGCGAAGATGACAGGCAAATGAAATTAATTCATTTCATATTCCCAAATTGACTGAGCATTGTTCAATACAATCGCGGCCCACGGCTGACGCGCGCCTGCGCTGCGGCCCGCATCCGACGATCCATGAACCACCTTGCCCATTCCACCCGCCTGCCGCAGCGCCCGGGCGGGCCGCCCGGCGGCGATCCGCTGGCGCATGCGCGCCACCTCCTGCTCGATCTCGACGGCACGCTGGTGCGCCAGAACGAGGCCATCGACGGCGCGGCCCGGCTGCTCGAGCGCTTCGCGGGCCGCTTCGCGATCGTCTCGAACAACTCCACCCACACCGCGCAGGGGCTGTCGCTGCGCCTGCGCCGCCTGGGCCTGCGCGTGCCGGCCGAGCGCATCGTGCTCGCGGGCGAGCGTGCCGCCGGCCTGCTCGCGCGGCAGCGGCCGGCCGCCCGCGTGATGGTGTTCGGCAGCGCCGCCCTGCAGCGCCATGCGCGCGCGCTGGGCCTGCAGCTCGTCGCAGCCGATGCCGAGGTGGTGCTGCTCGCGCTCGACGTGCGCTTCAGCCATGCGCGGCTGGCGGCCGTGGCGAACGAGCTGCTGCGCGGCGCGCGGCTGCTGGTGGCGAACGCCGACGCCACCCACCCGGGCCTGCGGGGCCGGGTGGTGCCCGAGACCGGCGCGCTGCTGGCGGCCGTGACCGCCGCCAGCGGCGTGCAGCCCTGGCGCATCGTCGGCAAGCCCGAGCCGCTGCTGTTCGAGGAGGGCCTGCGCTGCCTGGGCGCCGATCCCGCGAGCACGGTGGTGGTGGGCGACAACCCGGCCACCGACGCCGCCGGCGCGGCGCGCCTGGGGCTGGCCTGCGTGCTGGTGGGCGATGCGCCCGGGGCGCTGGCGCCCTCGGTGGCGGGGCTGCTCGCGTCCGGCGGTCCGGTGCACGCGCCCTTCGCGCCGGCCGGCGCCGCCAGCCTCAGTACCGCTTGAGCGACAGCACGTCGAAGGTCTGGCGCAGCGTGCGCACCGCGGTGTCGTAGTCCGCCAGCGCCAGGCAGGCGATCAGCACGTCGATGATCGCGAGCTGCGCCAGCCGGCTGGTCATCGCCTCGGTGCGGAAGTGGGTCTCGCGCGCCATGGTGAACAGCACCACGTCGGCGAAGGCCTGCAGCGGCGACTTGCCGAAGTTGGTGATGCACACGGTGGAGGCGCCCGCCTCCTTGGCCAGCCGCGTGGCGGTCACGGTCTCGTGCGAACTGCCCGTGTGCGAGATGGTCAGCACCGCGACCTTCGGGCCGGTGAGCGAGGCGCTGATCGCCTGCACGTGCGAGTCGACCACCACGTTGGCGTTCAGGCCGATGCGCAGCATGCGGTAGTGCGCGTCCTCGGCGATGGTGGCCGAGCTGCCGATGCCGTAGATCTCGATGCGCTCGGCCTCGCGCAGCAGCCTGACGGCGCGCTCCATCGCGGCGGCGTCCAGCGTGGCCTGGGTGTCATGCAGGGTCTGGACGTTGCTCTGGAAGATCTTGCGGATCACGGCGCCGGCCGTGTCCTGCGGATCGAGGTCCTCGTGGATGAACTGCACCGGCCGCACGATCTCCTGCGCCAGCGCGATCTTGACCTGCTGGAAGCCGGTGGCGCCGAGGTTCTTGCACAGCCCGACGATGCTGCCCTCGCTCGAGCCGGTGCGCTCGGCCACCTCGCTGACCGACATGTGGACCACCTCGCGCGGGTGCTTCACGATGAAGTCCGCGATGCGCTGGCCCACCGGGCCGAGCGAGGACCACAGCGCCTCGATGCGCGCCAGTACGGCGAAGGCCGGTCCGCCCGCACCTTCGGGGCCCGGCGCCGATGCCTTGCCGCCGGACGACCTGGGGGTGCTGCTGCGCTTCATGGCCCGCGAGCTTACCCGCACAAGATGGCGGCTTCGCGGCCGCGGCCCGTGTTCCTAGCCCTGCACCGGCGCCTTGCCCGGCCGTCCCGGAATCATGGCCAGCATGTGGTCCGCCACGCCGCCGTCGACCGTCAGGTTCTGCCCCGTCACGTAGCCGGCCGCCGGGCTGGACAGCCAGGCCACCGCCTCGCCCACGTCCTCGCCGCGGCCGATGCGGCCCAGCGGCACCAGGGCCTCGCGCTGCGCGCGCACGGCCTCGTCCTGGTACACCGCCTCGGTCAGCGGGGTGCGGATCATGCCGGGGCTCACGGTGTTCACGCGGATGCCGTCGGCGGCCCACTCGTGCGCCATCTGCCGGCACAGCATGATCAGCGCGGCCTTGGTGGCCGCGTACGCGCCGTAGCCGGGGTGTGGCGCCAGGCCGGACATGGAGGCGATGGCGACGATGTTGCCGCGCGTGCGCACCAGGCCCGGCCGCGCGGCCTGGGCCAGCAGCCAGGCGCTGCGGGTGTTCAGCGCGAAGCTGCGTTCCCACTGCGCCAGCGGCAGGTCGGCCAGCCGGCCGGGGCCGGAGGCGCCGGCGTTGCACACCAGCACGTCCAGGTCGCCGCCGGCGCGCTGGGCTTCGTCGACCAGGCGGGCGCAGTCGGGCGGCTGCGTCAGGTCGGCGGCCAGGCCCGTGGCCTCGGCGCCGGCGTCGCGCAGTTCTGCGACCAGGCGGTCCAGCTTCTCGCCGGGCCGCGAGGCGGCGGCGCTGAGATGCAGCGCGTGGCCGTCGCGGCGCGCCTGCGCGGCCAGGGCCAGGCAGATCGCACGGCCGATGCCGCCGGTGGCGCCGGTGACCAGGGCGTGCACGGTGCGCGTCATGCGGGCTCTTTCTGCGCGGTTTGCGCCTGCCGGCGGTAGTGGGCCAGCGTGGCGGCGATGCCTTCGGCCAACGAGGTGCGCGGACGATGCGGGAACCATGCGTCCAGCCCGTCCTCGCCGATGCCGGCCGCGATGCCCAGCGGCGGGCCGCTGGCGCCGATGCGCGCATCGGGCACCTGGCGGCGGATCTCGGCGATGACCTCGTCCACGGTGTGCACGGTGCCGGCCAGGTTGAACACCTCGGCGCCGCGGGCCGGCGCGTCCAGCAGCGCGTGCTCGAAGGCGCCGGCCGCGTCGTCGACGTAGACCAGGCCCGCGGCGCCGGTGTAGCCGATGGTGCAGGCTTCGCCCAGCGCCGCCGCGCGGCAGGCCAGGCTGGGGCCGGCGCTGACACCGCTCAGGCGCTCGGGGCCGTACACGACGAAGGGCCGCAGCCCGACGCTGGCGAGGCCATGCTCGCGCCAGCTCGCGCGCGCCGCGCCCTCGGTGGCGAGCTTGAAGGCGCCGTAGTGCGTCACCGGCCGCGGCTCGAAGCCGTCGGGGCCGTGCACGCCGGCGCTGCTGGCGTAGACCACGCGGTCCAGCCCCTGCGCACGCGCGGCCTCGAACACGTGCAGGGTGCCGATGAGGTTGACCTCGGCGCCGAGCACCGGGTCGGCGCTGCACACCGGCGTCAGCACGCCGGCCAGGTGCGCCACGCCGCTGCAGCCGTGCAGCGCCTCGCGCACGTCATGGCCCACGCGGATGTCGCCGGCCACGGCCTGCGCGTCGCCCAGTTCGGCGGCCAGGTCTTGCAGCGCAGGCTGCGCCGCCGGCACGTCGAACAGGCGCAGGGCCAGCCCGCGCGCGGCGAGCCGCCGCGCGATGCGCGCCCCGAGGAAGCCGGCCGCGCCGGTCAGCAGGATGCGCGGCGCACCGCCGCTCACATCTTGCACTGGGACTGCGGGGCGGGAATGATCGACGACGGGAACACTTCCTCGATCACCGGCACGATCGTGCCGTTGACGGACTTGGCGCGGGCCACGTAGCTGGGCAGCAGCAGTTGGTTGTCGGCCGCGCGCATCGTCGCCGGGCCGTAGATGGTCTCGATCTGCGCGCCGCGCAGGGCCTTGGACACCGCCTCCGGCTTGACGCTGCCGGCCTTCTTCACGCCCGCGAACATGACCTGCGTGCCGTGGTAGCCCAGGGCCTCGTTGTCGGTGGGCAGGCGGTTGAACTTGGCCTGCCACGCGGCCACGAAGGCCTTGTTGCGCGGGTTGTCGATGCCGGCGGTGTACTCGGTGGTGCCCGGCGTGCCCTCCAGCGCCTTGCCGGTGGCGTTGATGATGAAGTTCAGGATCAGCGCGTGGCCGATCAGCCTGGTCTTCGGGATGAGGCCGAACTCCTCGGCCTGCTTGACGAAGGCGATGGCATCGCGGCCGGTCTCGGCGACCCAGACGGCCTCGACGTTGGCGGCCTTGAGCTGCGCGATGTAGGGCGAGAAGTCCTTGGTGCCCAGCGGCACGTAGAGCGACAGCGGCACCTTCTTGCCGTTCGCCTCGACCGCCTTCTTGAACGACTCGCCCGAGTCGCGGCCCCAGGCGTAGTCGGCGGCCAGCACGGCGAAGGAGCTTTCCTTCAGCTCCTTGGCCCACTGGTTGATCATCGCGATGTCGATCCGGTCCGAGTGGTTGGTGAAGAAACTGCGCGCGCGGCAGGTGTCGCCCGTCAGCTTGTCGGACTTGCTGACGATGTTGAAGTAGGCGGCGTCCCAGCGGTCGAGGTTCTGCGCGATGGCCAGCGAGATCGACGACAGGATGGGGCCGATGAGCAGGTTGTTGCCGTCGCGCGCCAGCTTCTCGGCCACGCGGCGGCCGGCGTCGGGCGTGCCCTCGTCGTCGCCCTCGGCGATCTCGACCTTGCGGCCGTCGACGCCGCCGGCGGCATTGGCCTCCTCGGCCGCGAAGCGCACGCCGCGCATCGCCTCCTCGCCCTGCTGCGCGGCGACGCCGGACTTGGACGACACCAGGCCGATCTTCACCGGCTCCTTGGCCTGCGCCCAGGCGGCGGCGGGCAGGCCCATGCCCAGCGCCAGCGTGGCGGCCAGGGCGAGTTCGGAAAACTGTTTTCTGTTCAGCATGGCTGTCTCCTTGGTGATGACGGATGCAAGGCCGGAGGCGGTCCGGCGGCCGATGGCGGAAAAAAAGAAACGCGAAAGCAGGCTCAGACCATCACGTGGGCCTCGAGCTGGTGCAGGCTCTCGCGGCTGTTCTGCACCTCGCCCTGCGCGACGACGGCGCCCTTGGCCATGGCGTAGTAGCGGTGCGCCACGCGCACGACGAGGCTCATGTTCTGTTCGATCAGCAGCAGCGCCGTGCCCTGGTCGGCCACGCGGCTGAAGATGTCGGCGAGCTGGTCGACGATGACCGGCGCCAGGCCCTCGGTGGGCTCGTCCAGCAGGATCAGCGAGGGGTTGGCCATCAGCGCACGCCCGACCGCCAGCATCTGCTGCTGGCCGCCCGAGAGCGCCGTGCCCGGCGTGTGCGCCCGCTCCTGCAGGATCGGGAACAGCCTGTAGACCTCGGGCACGCTCCACGGCCCCTTGCGGCCGACGGCGGCGCCCAGCAGCAGGTTCTCCTCCACCGTCAGGTTGGCGACGATGCGCCGGCCCTGCGGCACGACGACCACGCCCTGCTGCGCGGCCTGGTAGGTGCGCGGGCGCGGCAGCGCCTTGCCGCCCACGCGCACCGTGCCGCCGCGCAGCGAGGCCAGGCCCAGCAGCGTGTTGACCACGGTGGTCTTGCCCACGCCGTTGCGGCCCACCAGCGCCACGCGCTCGCCGGCGCGCACCGCCAGGCTCAGGCCATGCAGGATGTGGGCGGCGCCGTAGTAGGCGTCGACCTTGTCGAGTTCGAGCAGATCGGTCATTGAGAATCCTTCGCCCTGCGGGCTTCGGCGCGAGCCCCCTTCGGAGCGGCCGTGCGGCTCACTGGACTACCTTCGCCCTGCCGGGCTTCGGTGCGAGCGCCTTCGGGCGGCCGGGCGGCGCTCATGCGGCACTCCCCAGGTAGGCCTCGCGCACGCGCGGGTCGGCGCGCACCGCGGCCGGCTCGCCGCTGGCGATCACGCGGCCGAGTTCGAAGACGGTCACGACGTCCGAGATGCCGAACACCACGTCCATGTCGTGCTCGACCAGCAGCACCGAGACGTTCCAGCGCGAGGTCAGCGCCTTCAGGTGTTGTGCCAGGTCCAGCGATTCCTTGACGGACAGGCCGGCCATCGGCTCGTCGAGCAGCAGCACGGTGGGCCGGCCCACCAGGGCCAGCGCCAGGTCGAGCCGGCGCTGCTCGCCGTAGCCCAGGTCCTCGGCCACGTCGTCGGCGCGGGCCAGCAGGTCCAGCTCGCGCAGCGAGGCCTCGGCGTCGGCCTCGCTGCCCTCGGGGTTCATGCTGTGCGCGGCCAGCTCCACCTGCCGGCGCACGCGCATCTGGCCGAAGACGCTGGTGCGCTGGAAGCTGCGCGACAGGCCGCGCCGGCGCCGCTCCACCGGGCCCAGGGTGGTGACGTCCTCGCCGCCCAGGCGCACGCGCCCGCGCGTCAGCCGGCGCCGGCCGGTGATGGCGTCGATCACCGTCGACTTGCCCGCGCCGTTGGGGCCGATCAGCCCACGGATCTGGCCGCGCTCCAGCGTCAGGGCCACGCCGTCCAGCGCCTTCACGCCGCCGTAGTGGATGGCCACGTCCTCGGCCTGCAATACGTAGTCGCTCATGGTCTGCGTCCTCGTCGGGAAAGAGCGGCGCTCAATGCGCCGAGGCCGGGCGGCCGGCGGCGGCCCGCTTGCGCCGCGCCGGCCCGAGGCGCTCCAGCGCGCCGGCCAGGCCGGTGGGCGAGAACACGATCACGGTGATCAGCGCGATGCCGAAGATGGCCATCCAGTGGCTGGCCCAGTCGCCCAGCACGTCCTTGAACAGGAAGTACACGATGGCGCCCAGCGGCGGGCCCCACAGCGCCCGGTAGCCGCCCACCACCACCATCATCAGCGCCACGCCGGAGACGCTCCAGTGCAGCGCCTCGGGCGAGACGAAGCCGGTGTTGAGCGCCGAGAGCGCACCGCCCAGCGCCGCGATGACGGCCGACAGCGCGTAGATGGCGGCGCGCGGCGCCAGCGTGCGCAGGCCGATGAAGCGGGCGCGCTCCTCGTTGTCGCGCACCGCCTCGGTCACGGCGCCGAAGCGTCCGCGCAGCAGCAGCGCCAGGCCGGCCACCACCAGCACCATGACGCACCAGCACACCAGGAACAGCACGGCCGGCTTGAGCAGCAGCGACTGCGGCACGCCGAACAGCGTGGACGGCCAGTTGATGTTCATGCCGTCGGCGCCGCCCGTGAGCCCGCGCGAGCGCGAGGCGGTGAGGAACAGCATCTGGCCGATGGCCAGCGTCATCATGCTGAAGGCCACGCCGGGCACGCGCACGATGACCAGGCCGACGACGAAGGCGACCGCCCCGATGGCCGCCAGCACCGCGACGAGCGCCAGCTCGGCCGGCATCCAGCCGAGCTGCAGCACGATGCCCAGCGCGTAGCCGGACAGGCCGAAGTACAGGGCGTGGCCGAAGCTGACCATGCCGTTCTGCCGCAGCAGCAGCCCGACGCCGCTGGCGAACACGGCGTAGATCACCGCCTGCGTGAGCAGCGACAGCACCGTGCCCGAGCCCACCAGCGCGGCGACCGCGCCCCCCACGGCCAGCGCGCCCACGGCGGCCAGCCCGATCCGAACGATCGTCATTCCAAGTCTCCTGAAGGGTCCGAAGCGGCGGCGCTCAGGTGCGGCTGCCGGCGAAGCCCGCGGGCTTCCAGATCAGCACCGCGACCATGATCACGAAGGGCAGCACCGCCGACAGGTCGGGCAGGTAGACGGCGCCCAGCGCCTG
The DNA here is from genome assembly GCF_000745855.1 of Xenophilus azovorans DSM 13620. Classification (GTDB taxonomy): domain Bacteria; phylum Pseudomonadota; class Gammaproteobacteria; order Burkholderiales; family Burkholderiaceae_C; genus Xenophilus; species Xenophilus azovorans. Next base: position 74,245 of record NZ_JQKD01000021.1, on the reverse strand, counting down.
CACCATGCCCAGCACCATCGCCGCGACGAAGGCGCCGCCGAGCGAGCCCAGCCCGCCGATCACCACCACGACGAAGGAATCGATGATCACGTCGCTGCTCATCGAGGGCGACAGCGACAGGAAGGGCGCGGCCACCACGCCGGCCAGCCCGGCCAGCGCCGTGCCCAGGCCGACCACGCCGGCCGACAGCGCGTCGGTGTTCACGCCCTGCATGGCGGTGGTGACGGGGTCGGTGCTGGCCGCCCGCACGAACAGCCCCGCCTTCGACCAGCGCAGCCAGGCCGTCAGGCCCAGCGCCACCAGTGCGCCGATGACCACCACCGCGAGGCGGTAGGCCGGCAGCGGCGTGCCGAAGAAGTCCACCGAGCGCGACAGCGCGGCCGGTGCGTCCACCGTCAGGTTGCTCTTGCCCCAGACGGTCTGCACGAAGTCCTCGATCACCAGCAGCAGGCCGAAGGTGACCAGCACCACCGTGAGCGGGTCGCGGTCCTGCAGCAGGCGGAAGCCGTAGCGGTCCAGCAGCACGCCGAACAGCGCCATGACCGCCGGCGCGCCCACCAGCGCCACCCAGAAGTTGGTCTTGAGCGCGATCGTGTAGCCGATGTAGGCGCCCAGCATGTAGAGCGAGCCGTGCGCGAAGTTGATGACGCGGCGCAGGCCGTAGATCAGCGCCAGGCCCGAGCACATGACGATCAGCAGGGCGCCGTAGACCAGGCCGTTGAAGAGGTTGATGGTCAGCATGAGGGGTTGTCTCCAGTCGTTGGCAGGTCGCCCGGCAGCGGGCCCAGGGCGGCTTCCGGCGCGCCCAGCGCCGACCAGCCGCCGTCGGCCGCCAGCGTGGCGCCGGTGACGTAGCTGGCCGCCGGCGAGGCCAGGAAGGCGATGGCGTCGGCGATCTCCTCCGGCTCGGCCATGCGGCCCAGCGGCGTGCGCGCGGCCAGGGCGCGGCCGTCGAGCGTGCCGCGCGCCACCAGCTGCGCCACCAGTGCGGTGCGCACGTAGCCGGGCGCCACCGCGTTGACGCGGATGCCCTCGCGCGCCCACTCGGCGGCCAGTGCCCGCGTCAGGCCGAGCACGCCGGCCTTGGCGGCGCTGTAGGCGTTGCGCCCGGGGATGCCGCCCAGGCCGGCGATGGAACCGAGGTTGACGATGGCGCCGCGGCATCCGCGTGCGTCGCGCGGCTGCCCGCGCATGACGGCCAGCACCGCCTGCGTCACGAGGAAGGTGCCGCGCAGGTGCACCGCCAGCACGCGGTCGAAGCCCTCGGCCGTCTGTTCCAGCGTGGACCCGGCCTGCTCTGCGATGCCGGCGTTGTTGACCAGCGCGTCGATGCGGCCGAAGCGCGCCTGCGCGGCCTGCACCGCCGCGCGCACGGCATCGGCGTCGGCCACGTCGCAGCCCAGGCCCAGGTGCTCGGCGCCGAGTTCGGCGGCACGGGCGCGGGCGGCGTCGGCGCGCAGGTCCAGCAGCGCGAGCCGCCCGCCCTGCGCGGCGAGCCGGCGCGCGGCGGCCCAGCCGATGCCGTCGGCCGCGCCGGTGACGAGGGCCACGCGCCCTTCCATGGCCGCAGCGCTCATCGCGGCGGCGCGGCGACGGCGCCATGCCGGCCGATTCCGGCATGCCGGACGGCACGCGACGGCCGCCGCGCGGGTCGCGGGCGGCACGGGGGCGGGAAGGGGGAAGGCATGGCGGTCGTCTCCTTTTTCTCTCTTGCTGGCGCGCATGCGCGATGCGCTTGCATGGCGCCGGATTCTTGGCCGTCGGCCGCCTTGGCGGCTTGACGTTTTCAGCCAATGACCGGACGTTTCGTGCATGCGCGTTCAGGGCTTTCCCGAAGCCGGGGCGCGCGCCGCGGCGTGGCGCGCGGCCTGCCGCGCGAACACCAGGCCGGGGCCGATCGTGATGCCCGGCGCCATGTAGACGCCGCCCATGGCGGAATGCATGTCGTTGCCCGCCGCGTACAGGCCGGGGATGGGCGTGCCGGACGCATCGAGCACGCGCGCCTCGGTGTCGGTGGCGAAGCCCTGGGCCGCGCCGATGTCGCCGGGATACAGCCGCACGGCGTAGAACGGCCCCTGCGTCAGCGGCCCCAGGCTGGGGTTGGGGCCGGGCCAGGCCGGGTCGCCCAGGTTGCGCTGGTAGGCGGTCTCGCCGCGATGGAAGTCGGGGTCGTGGCCGGCCTCGGCGTGGGCGTTGAAGCGCTCGACGGTCGCGGCCAGGCGCGCCGGGTCGATGGCCAGCGCGCGCGCCAGGTCGGCCAGCGTCTCGCCGCGCACCAGGTAGCCGTCGGCCAGGAAGGGTGCCAGCCCCCTGCCGCCCGGGCGCACCATGCCCAACCCGTACTTGCGCAGCGCGGCGGCATCGCAGACGAGGTAGGCCGGCACGGCGCCGGCGCGCTGCATCGCCAGGCCGAACAGGTGGTAGGAGGTGCTCTCGTTGACGAAGCGCTCGCCGGCCGGGTCGACCGCCAGCACGCCGGGCTTGGCGCGGTCCATCACGAAGTGGGGGAACACGGCGGCGCTGCCGTCGGGCCGCGTGCGGCGCGACACCGGCGCCCAGAAGGCGGGGCTCATCGCACCTTCGCCGTAGCGCGCGCCGACGGCCTCGGCCGGCGCATGCGCCTCGCCGGTGTGGCCCGGGGCGCCGGGGCACCAGCCGATGTCGATGCCCGGCAGCAGGGCGCGGCGCCGCTCGGGGTGGCGGTTGAAGCCGCCGCTGGCCAGCACCACGCCGCCGCGCACGCGCACCCGGCGGCGCTCGCCGCGCTGCTCCAGCACGGCGGCATCGACGCCCGCCGCGCCACGTTCGAGTTCGACGAGGCGGGTGTCCAGCGCCAGCGTCGCTTCCGCGCGCTGCGCGAGCGAGTACAGCAGCCGCGCCACGTGGGCGTTGCCCATCACCAGGCGGGTGCCGCGCGGGTGGCCGAGCCGGTCACGCGCGTGCCGCGCCAGCAGCCGGGCGGCGTGGCGCAGCGACGCCCACGACGTCGTCATGCCCAGCAGGTGGTTGATGTCGGTGCGGTCCACCATCATCCCGCCGAGCACGGTGAACTCGGGGATGGGCGGGCGCAGCAGGGCGAACAGCTCGCCCAGGCGGCGGCCGTCGAAGGGCAGCGGCTCCAGCGCGCGGCCGGCCAGGGTCGAGCCGCCCAGGTCGGAGATGTAGTCGGGGTGGCGCGGATAGGCGCGGAACCGCATCTCCGTCTTCGCCTCCAGCTCGTCCACCGTGGCCGGCCCTTGCGCGAGCAGCACCTCGCGCAGCGCGCGGCCGGCATGCTCGCCGATGGCGTTGTCGAGGTAGCGGGCGGCCTCGGCCGGCGTGTCGTCGGGATTGACCTGCGCACCCTGCCGCGTGCCGGGAATCCAGCTGGTGCCGGCCGACAGCGCCGTGGTGCCGCCGACGTGGCCGGTGGCCTCGACCAGCAGCACGCTGGCGCCGCGCAGCGCGGCGAACAGCGCGGCGGCCAGGCCGGCGCCGCCGGCGCCCACCACCAGCAGGTCGAAGGCCGCGTCCCCGGGCAGGGCCTGGAGCGTGTCCAGCCGCTTCATGCCGCCGCCTCCGCCAGGAAGTCCACCATCAGGTCGCGCACGCAGGCGAACATGTCGTTGCCGGTGCTGGTGTCCAGGCCGCGCGCGCGGGCCGCGGCGATCAGCGGCGTGACGGCCGGCTGCGTGACCACGCAGGCGACAAAGGTGCCGGGCGCCAGACCTTCGACCTGCACCGGCAGCGGGTCGTCCTCGCGCATGCCGGCGGGCGAGGCGTTGACCACCAGGTCGAAGCCGGCCGGATCGGCCGAGCCGGCGGCCACCGGGCAGCGGCCCAGGCCGGCGAGGCGCCCGACCAGCGCGTCGCGCCGCGCGGCGTCGCCGTCGTGCACCGCCAGTTGCGCCACGCCCGCCAGCACCAGCGCATGCGCGATGGCGGTGCCGGCGCCGCCGGCGCCCACCAGCAGCGCGCGGCGGCCGGCCGGGTCGCAGCCGTGCGCGCGCAGCGCCTGCACGCAGCCCAGCCCGTCGAACATGTCGCCGTGCCAGCGGCCGTCGGCATTCCGGCGCAGGGTGTTCACCGCGCCCAGGAAGGCGGCTTGCTCCGACAGCGTGGCGCACAGCGCGGCGCTGGCGAACTTGTGCGGCACGGTGACGATGACGCCGTCCACGTTCTGCGCCAGCGAGACGCCGCGCAGCCAGTCCGCGAGATCGTCCGGCGCCACATGCGCGGGCACCACCACCGCCTGCAGGCCGCGCGCCTGGAAGGCCTGGGTCACGCCCTGGGGGGATTTCACCTGCGCGATCGGGTCGCCCACGATGAAGTGCACGCGGGTCGCCCCGCTCAGCCGGATGTCGGTGTCCGCCACGCTGTTGTCTCCTTGAATGGAGCGCGATCCTACATAAAACTGGAATCATGTTCAAGAATTGAATTTGATTCAGTTTTCGACTACAGTCGCCTCCATTCCAAGGAGACACCGTGGTTCGCACTCCCATTGCCCTGGTCGGCGCGGGTGTCATCGCCCGCACCCACATCGACCGCCTGGCGCACAGCGACGGCGCGGTCCTGGCCGCGATCGCCGATCCCGCGCCCGGCGCCCGCGCCGTGGCCGAGGCGGCCGGCGTGCCCTGCTTCGCCGACCACCGCGAGATGCTGGCGCGCGTGCGCCCGGCCGGCGTGATCGTGGCGACGCCCAACGCGCTGCACGTGCCGGTGGCGCTGGACTGCCTGGCCCGTGGCATCCCGGTGCTGGTCGAGAAGCCCGTGGCCGACACGGTGGAGGACGCACGCCGGCTGGTCGAGGCGCAGGCCGCCAGCGGCGTGCCGGTGCTGGTCGGCCACCACCGGCGGCACAACCCCATCGTTCAGCGCGCCCGCGCCCTGGTGCAGGAGGGGCGCCTGGGCCGGCTGGTCGCCGTGCATGCGCAGGCCACCTTCCTCAAGCCCGACGCGTACTTCGACGTGGCCTGGCGGCGCGAGCCCGGCGGCGGCCCGGTGCTGATCAACCTGATCCACGACATCGACCTGCTGCGCTTCCTGGCCGGCGAGGTGGAGGACGTGATCTCGGCCACCAGCAGCGCGGTGCGCGGCTTCGCGGTGGAGGACACGGCCGCCGCCGTGCTGCGCTTCGCCGGCGGCGCGCTGGGCACGGTGCTGGCGTCCGACGCCGCCGTCTCGCCGTGGTGCTGGGACTTCTGCGCCGGCGAGCAGCCGCAGTACCCGCGCCAGGCCGTGCAGTCGCACTACCTGTCGGGCACCGAAGGCTCGCTCTCGCTGCCCGACCTGACGCTGTGGCGCTACGCCGGCGAGCGCAGCTGGCACGCCGAGATGACGCGCGAGCAGACCGTGGTGCACGCGGCCGACCCGTACACGCGCCAGCTCGCGCACTTCCTCGCCCTGATCGAAGGCGATGCCGCCGAGCCCGTGTGCAGCGCCGAGGACGGCCTGCGCACCCTCGCGGCCACCCGCGCCGTGCTGGCTGCTGCGGCCCGTGCCGCCTGAATCGATGCCGTACCCTCGCCGCTCCACGAACGACACGGAAGACCCGTCATGAGCAGCGTCCTCGACCGCACCCTGGGCATCCTCGAACTGCTGTCACGCCACGGCGAGGGCCTGGAGCTGGCCTCCATCGCCGACCAGCTCAACATGCCGCGCAGCGCGGCGCACCGCCTGCTGGTCGACCTGGTGCGCACCGGCTACGTGCGCCAGCCGCGCGAGCTGGGCAGCTACATGCTGACCACCAAGCTGGTCTCGCTGGGCCTGTCCTTCCTCAGCCACAGCGGCATCGTCGATTTCTCGCAGCCGCTGCTGGACCGGCTGGCCGAGATCTCGGGGGAGCTGGTGCGCCTGGGCGTGGTCGACGGCGAGCGGCTGACCTGGGTGGCGCGCGCGCAGGGCGCGCGCCGGGGCCTGCGCTACGACCCCGACATGGGCAGCGATGCCCGCCTGTCCTGCTCCTCCTCGGGGCTGGCGTGGATGGCCTCGCTCAGCGACGAGGAGGCGATCGCGCTGGCCTCGCGCCAGGGCCTGGGCCGGCCCGAGGACTTCGGGCCGAATGCGCCGCGCACGCTGCAGGAGATGCTGGCCATGGTCCACGCCGCGCGCGAGCGCGGCTACAGCGTCACCGTGGACACCTATTCCGCCGGCCTGTCGGCCATGGCCGCGCCGGTGCGGCTGGCCGGCCAGCCGGCCATCGGCGTGATCACCATCGCCGGGCCCACCGCCCGCTTCACCGAGGCGCGCATGCACGCGCTGGCGCCCGAGCTGCTGGCCATCGCCGAACAGATGGCCGCCGCCAGCGGCACCTCGCCCTTCTTCCAGCGCTCGTCGCAGGCGCGCCAGGCGGCGCCCGGGCGGCGGCCGATCTACGCCGAATAGCCTCCATGCCCGAGCCCGCCACCACGCCGTCGATCGCCTGCGACCTGCTCGTGCTGGGCTCCGGCGCCGGAGGGCTGGCCGCCGCCGTCACGGCCGCGCACCTGGGCCTCGCGGTGGTGCTGGCCGAGAAGGAGCCGCTCATCGGCGGCACCACCGCCTGGTCGGGCGGCTGGATGTGGGTGCCGCGCAACCCGCTGGCGCGCGAAGCCGGCATCGGCGAAGACATCGAGCGCCCGCTGGCCTACCTGCGCCACGAGCTGGGCGAGCGCTTCGACGAGGCGCGTGCCCGCGCCTACCTGGAGGCGGCGCCGCGCATGGTGGACTTCTTCCGCCGCCACACCGCGCTGCAGTTCATCGACGGCAACGCCATTCCCGACTTCCACGGCCGAACGCCGGACGCGGCGACGGGCGGGCGCTCCGTCTGCGCCGCACCCTTCGACGCGCGCCGGCTGGGCGCGCGCCGCGGCCTGCTGCGCCCGCCGCTGGCCGAGACCACGCTGTGGGGCATGGGCATCGCGTCGGGCGCGGAGCTGCGGCACTTCCTGAACGCGCTGCGCAAGCCCGCCTCCTTCGCCTACGTCGCGCGGCGCGTGCTCGGTTACGGGCGCGACCTGCTGCTGCACCGGCAGGCCATGCGGCTGGTCAACGGGCACGCGCTGGCCGGTGCGCTGGCGGCCTCGGCCTTCGAGGCGGGCGTCGACGTCCGCACGCGCCACGCCGCGCGCCGGCTGCTGCGCGACGGCGCCCGCGTGCACGGCGCCGTGCTCGACGGCCCGGACGGCCCACTGCGCGTCGAGGCGGCGCGCGGCGTGGTGCTGGCCTGCGGCGGCTTCCCGCACGACGCGGCGCGCAAGAAGGCGCTGCTGCCGCACGCGCCGAGCGGCACGGAACACTGCTCGGCCGCCGTCTGGGCCGCCACCGGCGACGGCCTGCGCCTGGGCGAATCGGCCGGCGGCATCGTCGATGCCTCGCAGACGAGCGCGGCCGCGCTGGCCCCCGTGTCGCTGGTGCCGCATGCCGACGGCACGGTGGCGCACTTCCCGCACCTGATCGAGCGCGCCAAGCCCGGCCTGATCGCGGTGCGCGAGGACGGCCGGCGCTTCGTCAACGAAGCCGACTCCTACTACGACTTCATGCAAGCCCTGCTGGCGGCCACGCCGGCCGGCCGGCCGGTGCAGGCATGGCTGGTCTGCGACCACGCCTTCATCCGCCGCTACGGCCTGGGCGCCGCCAAGCCTGCGCCGCTGCCCCTGCGCGGCTGGCTGGCCGGCGGCTACCTGCGGCGCGGCCGCACGCTGGCCGAACTGGCCGGCGCCTGCGGCATCGACGCCGACGGATTGCAAGCCACCGTGGCGCGCTGGAACGCGATGGCCGCCGCCGGCCGCGACGACGATTTCGCGAAGGGCGAGACGCCCTACAACCGCGTGCAGGGCGACGCCGCCGCCGGCCATGCCAACCCCTGCATGGCGCCGGTCGAACGCGGCCCCTTCTACGCCGTGCGCGTGGTGCCCGGCAGCCTGGGCACCTTCGCCGGCCTGAAGACCGACACCGACGCGCGCGTGCTCGATGCGTCCGGCGCGCCCATCCCCGGCCTGTACGCGGCCGGCAACGACATGAACAGCCTGATGGGCGGACGCTACCCCAGCGGCGGCATCACCCTGGGCCCCGCCATGACCTTCGGCCACCTGGCCGCGCGGCACGCGGCCGGGGCCGACCTGCACTGAACCGGACAAGCACCCATGTACTACGAACTCGCCACCCTCACCCTGCCCTTCGGCACCACGGCCCAGGCCGCGACGCAGGTCCACGCCTTCGCCACCGCGCCCGAGGCCCAGGGCGAATTGCTCGCCTGCTGGTCCACCGACATCGGCGCGCTCAACCGCATGATCGTGCTGCGCGGCTTCGCCGACCTGGCCGCGCTGCAGGCCGAGCGCGAGCGCACGCAGCGCGCGGCCAGTCCCTTCGGCTGCGGCGATCTCTACCAGCACCTTGAACTGGCCAGCTACCGCGGCTTCCCGTGGATGAAGCCGGCGCGCCCCAGCGCCGAATCGGGCATCGCCGGGCCGGTCTACGAGATCCGCACCTACGGCATCCGGCCCGGCGGCACGCAGCCCACCATCGACCTGTGGCAGCAGTACCTGCCGGCGCGCGAGGCGATCTCGCCCTGCGTCGTCGCCATGGTGGCCCTGGACGGCGCGCCGCGCTTCACCAACATCTGGGCCTACCCCAGCCTGGACGCGCGCAGCCAAGCGCGCGCCGACGCCGTGGCGCAAGGCCTCTGGCCGCCCAAGGGTGGCCCCTCGCACCTGACCACGGACATGGTCTCGACCATCGCCCTGCCCACCTCCGTCTCGCCGATGCAGTGAAAAGGCCCGACATGAAACAACCCCCACGCTTCCCCGCTTCGCGCGGTCCGCTGCCCCCCAAGGGGGTGCGTCAGTGCCTTCGGGCGGCCGGGCGGCACTGACATGACCCGCGCCCTCTCCCTCGCCTACCTCACCTCCCACCGCTGCACGCCGCCCGAGGCGGTGGCGCTGGCCGCGCGCCAGGGCTACGGCTTCGTCGGCCTGCGCCTGTGGCCCAACGCGCCGGGCGGGCCGCAGCAGCACCTGCTGGGCCGGCCCGACGTGCTGCGCGAGACGCAGGCCGCGTTGCGCGACACCGGCGTCGGCGTGTTCGACCTGGAACTCATCCGCATCGGCGCGGACTTCGACGCCAGCCGCTGGGCCGCGCTGTACGAGGCCGGCGCGGCGCTGGGCGCGCGCGCCATCCTGGTGGCCGGTGACGACACCGACGAGGCCCGCCTGACGCAGCACTACGCCCGCCTGTGCGAAGCGATGCGCCCCTTCGGCATGACGGCCGACCTGGAGTTCATGCCCTGGACGGGCGTGCCCGACGCGCAGGCGGCGCTGCGGATCGTGCGCAACGCGGGCACGCCGGGCAACGCCGGCATCCTGGTCGACGCGCTGCACTTCGGCCGCTCGCACACCTCGCTGGAGGACATCCGCGCCCTCCCCCGCGAGCTGCTGCACTACGCGCAGATCTGCGACGGCGCGCCCGGCACGCACTTCACGACCGAGGAGATGATCCACACCGCGCGCTGCGCCCGCCTGATGCCCGGCGAGGGCGGCATCGACCTGGCCGGCCTGTTCGCCGCGCTGCCGGCCGACCTGCCGGTGAGCGTGGAGGTGATCCACGAGGAGCGCGAGCGCGACGCCTCGCCCGACGCCTGGGCCGCGGCATGCCTGGCGGCCAGCCGGCCGTTCCTGGGGACGTAGGCATGGACCGCCTGCCCTTCTTCTTCGGCGCCCGCTGGTTCAGCAGCGCGTAACAGGCTTCCCGCCGTTTGGCCGGCCTCACTGCGTGTGGCCGGCCCATACCCCCCAAGGGGCGCACCCCGCGGCCTGGCAAAGCCAGTTCCGCGGGTGCGCTGGCATGGCCTGCTCCGCGGCCATCTGATCGGAACCATTCATCGAGATACCCCATGGACTTCACCCTCAATGACGAACAGAAGATGATGATCGACACGGTGCGTCGCTTCATCGCCGAGGAACTGCGGCCGCTGGAAGACCGCCTCGAGGCCGACGGCGCGCTGGCGCGCGAGACGGCGCAGGCGATCCACGGCAAGGCCCTCGCCCTCGGCCTGTACGCCCTCAACATGCCGGCCGAGCTGGGCGGCGGCGGCCTGTCGAACCTCGACCGCATCCTGTGCGAGGAGCAGTTCGGCCACACCAGCGACCAGCTGATCCGCCGCGCCTTCGGCAACGTCTACGAACCGCTGCTGCACTGCCGCGGCGAGCAGATCGAGCGCTGGCTGGCCCCCTCCGTGCGCGGCGAGCGCACCGCCGCCATCGCCATCACCGAGCCGGGCGCCGGCTCGGACGCCGCCGGCATCAAGACCCACGCGAAGAAGACCGACACGGGCTGGGTGCTCAACGGCAGCAAGCACTTCATCAGCGACGGCGAGTGGAGCGACTTCTTCCTGGTCTCGGCCCGCACGGGCGAGAAGGAAATCTCCATGTTCATGGTCGACAAGGGCCTGCCCGGCTTCACCGTCGGCAAGGACCAGCCGATGATGGGCATCCGCGGCACACCGCACGTCGAGCTGTTCTTCGACAACGTGCCGCTGGACGACGCGGCCCTGCTGGGCGAACGCGGCCAGGGCTTCAAGCTGGCGATGGGCGCGCTCAACGTGGTGCGCCTGGCGCAGGTGGGCGCGCGCGCGGTGGGCAAGGCCAGCCACGTGTGCGAGCTGATGCTGCAGTACGCCGGCGAGCGCCGGCAGTTCGACACCCGCATCGGCGACTTCCAGATGGTCCAGCAGATGCTGGCCGACAGCGTCATCGAAGTCAACGCGGCGCGCTGGATGGTCTACCACGCCGCCTGGATGCTGGACCAGGGCCTGGACGCGCGCGAGCAGATCGCCATGGTCAAGGTGCACGCGGCCGAGACGCTGGGCCGCGTGGTCGACCGCGCGGTGCAGGTCTTCGGCGGCATGGGCTTCTGCAAGGAGCTGCCCATCGAGCGCTACTACCGCGACGCGCGCATCTTCCGCATCTTCGACGGCACCAGCGAAATCCACCGCGGCGTGATCGCCAAGGCGGCGCTGAAGAAGGGCGCCGTGCTGTTCGACATCCACCGCTGAGGAGGCGTCCATGGCAGACGGCAAGTTCATGACGGCCGCCGAGGCGGCGGCCCTCATCCGCGACGGCGACACGGTGGGCCTGATGGGCGGCGGCGGCGGGCTGATGGAGGCCACGCACCTGTTCGAGGCGGTGCAGGCGCGCTTCCTCGCCACGCAGCAGCCGCGCAATCTCACGCTGGTCCACGCTCTGGGCATCGGCGACAAGAAGACCAAGGGCATGAACTGCTTCGCGCACGAAGGGCTGGTCAGGCGCGTGATCGGCGGCCACTGGGTCTGGTCGCCGGCGATGCAGCAGCTCGCGCTGGCGAACAGGATCGAGGCCTACATCCTGCCCGGCGGCGTGTCGAGCCAGCTCATGCGCGAGATCGGCGCCGGCCGGCCGGGCCTGGTCTCGCACGTCGGCCTGGGCACGGTGTGCGACCCGCGCCACGGCGGCGGGCGCATGAACGCGGCGGCCAAGGACGACCTGGCCGAGGTCGTCACCATCGACGGGCGCGAGTGGCTGCGCTACAAGCCCTTCCCGATCCACGTGGCGATCGTGCGCGCCAGCGCCGCCGACGAGGACGGCAACATCAGCTTCGAGCACGAGGCCGCCAACCTCGACGCGCAGTCGCTCGCGCTGGCCGCGCGCAACAGCGGCGGCACCGTCATCGTGCAGGTGGCCGAGCGGCTGCCGCGCGGCGCGCTCAAGGCGCGCGAGGTGCGCATCCCCTCGGCCTGGGTCGATGCGGTCGTGGTCGATCCGCAGCAGCGCACCAGCTACGACATCCCCTTCGACCCGGCCTTCAGCGGCGAGCTGACCGGCGCCGCCCGCCGCGAGAGCGAGGCGGCCGACCACGCCCGCGAGCGGGCCGCCGCGCAGGAAGCCTTTGGCGAGCGCCAGGCGGTGGCGCGGCGCGCGGCCGTGGAGCTGTTCAACACCGGCAAGGCGCGGCCCGTCATCAACTACGGCGTGGGCGTGCCCGACGCCGTGGCCAAGCTGATCGCGGCGCGCGACGAACAGCACCGCATCTACCAGACCATCGAGCACGGCACCTACGGCGGCACGCTGATGGACGGCGTGCTGTTCGGCTACGCGCGCAACGCGACGGCCATGCTCGATGCCGCCACGCAGTTCGACTTCTACGGCGGCGGCGGACTGGACGTGGCCTTCCTGGGCTTCGGCGAATTCGACGAGGAAGGCAGCGTCAACGTCTCGCGCCTGGGCGGCGTGACGGTGGGCCCGGGCGGCTTCATCGACATCGCGCAGAACGCGCGCAAGGTGGTGTTCTGCGGCACGCTGGCGGCCAAGGGCGTGAAGCTGGCCACCGGCGACGGCCGCATGCGCGTGCTGCAGCAGGGCGGCGTGCGGAAGCTGGTGCGCCGGGTGGACCAGATCACCTTCAGCGGCCCGCAGGCGCTGCGGCGCGGCCAGGAGGTGCTGTACCTCACCGAGCGCGCCAGCTTCCGGCTCACGGCCGAGGGCGTGGAGGTGTTCGAGATCGCGCCCGGCATCGACCTGGCGCGCGACGTGCTGGCGCAGATGGATTTCGCGCCGCGCGTGGCCGAGCCGCTGCGCGTGATGGACGCGGCCCACTTCACCGCTGCGGAGGACGCGGCATGAGCGATACCGCAACGTTCCGCCTGGCCGGCATCATGGGCTGGCCGGTGGCGCATTCGCGCTCGCCGCGGCTGCACGGCCACTGGCTGGCCGAACATGGCCTGGCGGGCGCGTACGTGCCGCTGCCGGTGCCGCCCGAGCGGCTGGGCGAGGCCGTGCGCGGCCTGCGCGCGCTGGGTTTCGCCGGCTGCAACGTGACCATCCCGCACAAGGTGGCGGTGATGGCGCACCTGGACGAGGTGGAGCCGATGGCGCGGCTGATCGGCGCCGTCAACACCATCGTCGTGCTGCCCGACGGCCGTCTGCTCGGCCGCAACACCGACGGCGAGGGCTGGCTGCAGGGCCTGCGCGACGCGCACCCCGGCTGGCGCGCCGACACCGGCCCGGCCGTGATGCTGGGCGCCGGCGGCGCGGCGCGCGCGGTGGGCGCCGCGCTGGTGGCGCAGGGCGTGCCGGCGCTGCGCATCGCCAACCGCACGCGCGCCAGGGCGGAGGCGCTGGCGGCCAGCCTGGGGCCGGTGGCGACGGTGCACGACTGGTCCGAACGCGAAGCCCTGCTGGAGGATGCAGCGCTGCTGGTCAACACCACCAGCCAGGGCATGCAGGGCAAGCCCTCGCTGGAACTGTCGCTGGCGCGCCTGCCGCGGACGGCGATGGTGTCCGACGTGGTCTACACGCCGCTGGAGACGCCGCTGCTGGCGGCCGCACGCTCGCGCGGCAACCCGGCCGCCGACGGCCTGGGCATGCTGCTGAGCCAGGCCCGGCCGGGCTTCGCGGCGTGGTTCGGCGTCACGCCCGAGGTCACGCCGGCGCTGCGCGCGCTGATGGCCGCTTAAGGCGCCACCCAGGCCGGCATGGCGGCGGCGCGGATCAGCTGCGTCTCCTGCGCCGTGATCAGGTGGCCGGACGCGGCCAGGTACTTGGGGAAGTCCGGGTGCGTGTCGCGCGCCCGGCAGCGGCGCTCGTAGTCGGCCAGGTCCTCGTAGGCCCACAGGTGGGTGAATTGGTTCTGCGGCCCGACCACGCTGGTCCAGAAGCCCAGCGGGTGGCCCAGCGTCTCCAGCAGCACCGGCATGGCCAGCTCGTTGAACACCTGCAGGAACTCGGGCATCTTGCGCAGCGCGATGGTGTAGACGCGGTGGTCCACCCAGGGACGGGCGGGGGCGGTGGCGATGACGGTCATGCGGGGACTCCTTGCTCGGTGCGAATGGCGGACGCGGCGGTGCCGGGTGCGGCGGCCCGGTCGGCGATGTGCTGGCCGGTCACGTAGGCGAACACCATGTTCGGCCCGTGCGTGATGCCGGCCCCAGGATAGCTGCCGCCCATCATGCTGGCGCGGTCGTTGCCCACCGCGTACAGGCCGGCGATGGCGGAGCCGTCGCGGCGCAGCACCTCGCCCGTCAGGCCGGTCTGCAGGCCATCGAAGGTGCCCAGGTCGCCCATCACCACGCGCACGGCGTAGAAGGGGCCTTGCTGCACGGGCGCCACGCAGGGGTTGGGGCCGTGCTCGGGGTCGGCCAGGTAGCGGTTGAAGGCGCTCTTGCCGCGGCCGAAGGCCGGGTCCTCGCCGCGCACGGCATGCTCGTTGTAGGCGCGCACGGTGGCCTCCAGGCCGGCCGGGTCGATGCCGGCGTTGCGCGCCAGCTCGGCCAGCGTGGCGCCGCGCAGCAGGTAGCCGCTGCGCAGGTGCGGGCCCAGCGGCATCGGCGCGGGCTTGACGTAGCCCAGGCCGTACTTGGCCAGGCAGGCCTTGTCGCAGACCAGCCACATGACCGTTTCCTCCTGGCCCTCGCAGGCGCGCACCAGGGCGGCGCCCACGTCGTGGTACGACTCGGACTCGTTGGTGAAACGCCGGCCGTTCTTCAGCACGCCGATCACGCCGGGCTTGTAGCGGTCGAGCAGGTGCGGGAAGACGCCCTCGCGGCCGTTGCCCAGCGGCACGCGCGAGACCGGCATCCAGGCCGCGCTGTCGGCATAGCGGATGTCGGCCACGCCGCCGGCGGACTCGGCCAGGGCCAGGCCGTCGCCGGTGTTGCTCTTCGGCGTGGGCGACAGATGCTCGCCGCCGCGCGCCACGTGCGGATAGGCCTGGGCGATGCGCTTCAGGTCGTGCGGGAAGCCGCCGCAGGCCAGCACCACGCCGTGGCGCGCGCGCAGGCGCCGCGTGCCGCCCGGCCCTTCGGCCCGCACGCCGACCACGCGGCCGCCCTCGACGACCAGCTGGCGCACCGGCGTCGAGGTCTCAATGGGAATGCCCAGGTCCATCGCCGAGCGCGCCAGCCGCGCGGCCAGCGCGTTGCCGCTGGTCACCTGCACGCCGCGCCGGTAGAGCAGCAGCTCCTTCACGTGCGTGGCCAGGCGCCTGGCGACGTACAGGAAGGAGGTGAGCGACTTGGTCGCGCGGAAGAAGTGCTTCAGGTCCGCGTTGGACGAGTTGAACATCATCCCGATGAAGGTGATGGTCTCCAGCGGCGGCTTCAGGCGCGCCATGTCCGGGCCCAGCCCGCGGATGTCGTAGGGCGCGGCCAGGATGGAGCGGCCCACCTGCGCGCCGCCGGGGGCGTCGCAGTGGTAGTCGGGGTAGAGCGTGGGCACGAACTGCATCTGCGTCTCGCGCTGCAGGAACTCGACCATCTCCGAGCCCTTGTCGATCAGCGCATCGGCGGCGGCCTGGTCGTAGAAGCGCCCGCTCTCGTGCATGAGGTAGGTGCGCACCGCCTCGCGCGTGTCGGCCGGGTTCTGCTGGCGGCCGTGCGGGCCCATGGGGATCCACAGCACGCCGCCCGACAGGGCGGTGGTGCCACCGAACACCGGCTCCTTCTCCAGCACCACGACGTCGAGCCCGCGCTTGCGGGCGGTGATGGCGCAGGTCAGACCGGCCGCGCCGGAGCCGACGACGATGAGATCGCGCTCTTGCTGCTGTTCCATGTGTTGTGTCTCCTTGTGTTCAGTTGAAGCCGGGGCGCGGCACCATGTCCATGAGCATGCTGGACATGCCGCCGTCGACCACGATCTCGGCGCCGTTGACGTAACCCGAGCGCGGGCTGGCCAGGAACAGCGCCACGTCGGCGATGTCCTGCGGCTCGCCGATGCGCCGGCTGGCGGTGACGGCCGCGCGGCGCGCCTCGAAGCCCGGCTCTTCGTAGAACTTCGCCGACAGCGCCGTGCGGATCATCCCGGGGCAGATGGCGTTGCTGCGCACGCCCTGCGGCCCCCACTCGACGGCGAGCTGGCGCGACATCAGCAGCACGCCCGCCTTGCTGGCGCTGTAGGCGCCGCTGCCGGTCTGCGGGAACAGGCCCGCGATCGAGGCCACGTGCACGATGCTGCCGCGCCCGGCCGCCCGCATGCCGGCGCCGAAGGCGCGCGCGCACAGCAGGTAGCCGGTCAGGTTGATCGACAGCACCTCGTTCCACTGCGCCAGGTCCACCTCGGCCAGCGCGCCCGCGCGCAACAGGCCGGCGTTGTTGACCAGCACCGACGGCGTGCCGAACTCGGCCTCGACGGTGCGCGCGGCCGCCGCGACGGCCGCGGCGTCGGCGATGTCGCAAGGCACGGCCAGCGCGGCGGCCCCCTGCGCGCGCAGCGCGGCCGCCTGTGCCTCGCCGGCCTCGGCGTCGCGGTCGAGCAGCGCCACGCGGGCGCCGGCCTGCGCCAGGCCGCGCGCGATCGCGGCGCCGATGCCGCTGCCCGCGCCGCTGACCACGCAGGCCTCGCCCGCCAGGCCGAGCCAGTGCGTCCCGCCGGAGGATGGGGTGGCTGTCATGAAAGCTGTCTCCTGATGCTTGGAATGTGGTGTGGCGAAATTCTGGTGGCCGGTGCCGCGCCGGCCTTTGACGATTCCAGCCAAGGCCCGGACAATTCGCGCAAGAAGCCCGGGCCGGGCGTCCGGCCCTTTTCCGCGCCCTTGCACACCCCATGGCACGCGCCATCCCCAACTACGCGCTCTACGGCGACCAGGCCCGGCCGGCCTGGCTGTCGACCTTCGACTTCGAGTGGATTCCCCAGCGCTCGAAGCCCTACAACTGGGACATCCAGCCGCACACGCACGACGCCTTCGTGCAGGTGCTGATGCTCACCAGCGGCGGCGGCACCGTGCACCTGGACCATGCGCGCATCGAGATGGCCTCGCCCTGCCTGATCGTCGTGCCCGCACAAACCGTGCATGGCTTTCGCTTCACGCCCGACACCAACGGCCCGGTGATCACGGCCGCGCAGCGCCCGCTGGAGTCGCTGGCCGCGCTGGTCATGCCGGAACTGGTGCAGACCGTGCGCACGCCGCGCGTGACGCCGCTGGCGCCCGAGGGGCTGGAGCAGCTGATGCCCCTGTTCCTCGCGGTCGAGCGCGAACACCGCCAGGGCGACACCGGCCACGTCGCCGCCGCCCTGGCGCTGCTGACGGCGCTGGCCGTGCAGATCGCGCGCCTGCAGCGCGAAGGCCCGGCCGCGCCGGGCCATCCGCTGACGCGCAAGGCCGAGCAGATCGAGGCCTTCCGCCGCACGGTGGACGAGCGCTTCCGGGAGCACCTGCCGGTGACGGCCTACGCAGCCGCGCTGGGCGTCACGGCCGGCCAGCTCACGCGGCTGTGCCAGGAGGTGCTGGGCATGTCCAGCCTGGACGTGATCAACGCCCGCGTGGTGCACGAGGCGCAGCGCGAGCTGGTGTACACCGTGAGCAGCATCAAGCAGGTGGCGGCGCGCCTGGGCTTCGTGGACGAAGCCTACTTCGGGCGCTTCTTCCGCAAGCACACCGGCGTGACGCCCACGGCCTTCCGCGACAGCGCGCTGCGCGCCCTGCAGGACGGGGGGCGCGGCGAGTTCGCTGCGCACGACTGAACGTTCGCCCCAATGCCGGCACGGCCTCCCGCGCCGGCACCTCTCGCGCGGGCACCTGCCGCCCTATAGTGCCGGCCATGCAACGACAACGCCAGATCGGACCCTTCACCGTCCAGGCCATCGGCCTGGGCTGCATGAACCTGAGCCACGCCTACGGCACGCCGCCCCCGCCCGAGCAGGGCGAGCGCCTGCTGCTGGCGGCACTCGATGCCGGCGTGACGCTGTTCGACACCGCGGCGCTCTACGGCTTCGGCGCCAACGAGGAGCTGGTGGGCCGCGTGCTCCAGCCCCATCGCCAGCAGATCACCCTGTGCAGCAAGGGCGGCATGGCCGGCGTGAAGGGCGAGGACGGCGTGACCCGCCGCGTGATCGACGGCCGCCCCACCGCGCTGCGCCGCAACTGCGAGGACAGCCTGCGCCGCCTGCGCACCGACGTGATCGACCTGTACTACCTGCACCGCTGGGACAAGCAGGTGCCCATCGAGGACTCGGTGGGCGAACTGTCGCGCCTGGTCGAGCAGGGCAAGGTGCGCACCATCGGCCTGTCGGAAGTCTCGGCCGCCACATTGCGCCGCGCGCACGCCGTGCACCCGATCACGGCCGTGCAGACCGAGTACTCGCTGTGGACGCGCAACCCGGAGATCGCGGTGCTGGCCGCCTGCCGCGAGATCGGCGCCGCCCTGGTCGCCTTCAGCCCGCTGGCGCGCGCCTTCCTGACGGGAACGCTCACCGACGTGGACGGCCTGGACGCCAAGGACATCCGCCGGCCGATGCCGCGCTTCGCGCCCGGGAACTACGCACGCAACCTGCAGCTGCTGCCGCCCTTCGGGGCGCTGGCGCGCGAGGCCGGCTGCACGCCGGCGCAACTCGCGCTGGCCTGGCTGCTGCACCAGGGCGACGACATCGTGCCCATCCCCGGCACCACGCGCCTGGACCACCTGCAGGAAGACCTGGGCGCGGCCGGCGTCGCGCTCCCGCCGGAAACCGTGCGCCGGGCCGGCGAACTGATCAACCAGCACACCGTCACCGGCCCGCGCTACGCGCCGCAGGCCACGCAGGAAGTGGACACCGAGGAATTCGCGGCCTGAAAGAAGAATGCCTGCCGGGGTGGCCGGCAGGCATCTCGTTCTTTGCCCGGCGGAGGCGGTGGGGCCGCCGCCGCGTCACTTCACTTGGCGTGGTGGATGCGCGACTCGGGCACCGTCTTGAGTTCGCCCGGCAGCGAACTGATGTAGTTCGCCAGTTCCTTCAGCTCGGCGTTGCTGAAGGGCTTGACCTGCCCGCCCATCACCGCGTTGGAGCGGCCCAGGTAGACGTGGTTCGCGCGGTACGACTTCAGCGCCACGAAGAGATAGTCGGCGTGCTGGCCGGCCAGCTTGGGCACGGTGCCGTCGTTGGGCGTGTTGAAGTTGGCGCCGTGGCACTTGGTGCAGTTGTTGTCGGCGTTGCGCGCGATCAGGGCCTGCACCTTCTCGCTGGGCTGCCTGGCCGCCGCTTCGGGCGGAGCGTCGCCCTCGGCCAGACCCAGGGTGCTGTAGTAGGCCGCCACGTCGGCGATGTCCTGCTCGCTCAGCGAGTCGGCGATGGCGCGCATCGTCGGGTGCTTGCGGTCGCCGCCCTTGTAGGCGTTGAGCGCGGCGGTGATGTACGACGCGCTCTGGCCCGCGATCATCGGCACCTTGTGGATCTCGGGGAAGCTGGCCTGGTAGCCGACGATGCCGTGACAGCCCACGCACATCTGCACCTTCCTGCCGCCCGCCTCGGCATTCGGCGTCACATTCTGGGCCAGGGCCGGGGCCGTCGCACAAGCGACAGCGAGGCCGGCGAGGCTAATCATCGTGGTCAACAGCTTGTTCATTTTCCGCGCACAATCCACCGAGGATGCGAGTCTTGGGGTCAACTGCTGAGTATAAGCGGTGGGTCCCGGGCCACGCTCCGCCGCGCCGGCCCCGGGCGCCGCTTCCCCATCCTTCCCCTTTCCGTCCTTCCCATGAAATTCCAAGGCTCGCAGAACTACGTCGCCACGCAGGACCTGATGCTGGCAGTCAACGCCTCCATCACGCTCAAGCGTCCGCTGCTGGTCAAGGGCGAGCCCGGCACCGGCAAGACGATGCTGGCCGAGGAGGTCGCCTCGGCGCTGGGGCTGCCGCTGCTGCAGTGGCACATCAAGTCCACCACCAAGGCGCAGCAGGGCTTGTACGAGTACGACGCGGTGAGCCGCCTGCGCGACTCGCAACTGGGTGACGAGCGCGTCAAGGACATCCACAACTACATCGTCAAGGGCGTGCTGTGGCAGGCCTTCACCGCCGACGAGCCGGTGGCGCTGCTGATCGACGAGATCGACAAGGCCGACATCGAATTCCCGAACGACCTGCTGCGCGAGCTCGACCGCATGGAGTTCTACTGCTACGAGACGCGCGAGCTGGTCAAGGCGAAGCACCGGCCGGTGGTGTTCATCACCTCCAACAACGAGAAGGAGCTGCCCGACGCCTTCCTGCGCCGCTGCTTCTTCCACTACATCAAGTTCCCCGACGCCGAGACGATGAAGAAGATCGTCGAGGTGCACTTCCCCGGCCTGAAGCAGGAACTGCTCGGCGCGGCGATGAAGACCTTCTACGACGTGCGCGGGCTGCCGGGCCTGAAGAAGAAGCCCTCGACCAGCGAGCTGCTGGACTGGCTCAAGCTGCTGGTGGCCGAGGACATCCCGCTGGAGGCGCTGCAGGCCAAGGACGAGAAGGTCGCGGTGCCGCCGCTGGTGGGGGCGTTGCTCAAGAACGAGCAGGACGTGACCCTGTTCGAGAAGCTGGTCTTCATGCAGCGGCACAACCGCTGAGGCTGCCGACATGGCCCGCCAGGCCCCTCCCACCGGCCAGCTGCTCGTGCTGGGCATCGCCCAGGCAGCGGGTTTCTTCGTGGGTGCGCTGCTGGGCCGCTGGCTGGGCCTGGCCCTGGGCTGGGACGCCTTCGGCCCCAACGGCTACGACACGCCGGCGATGCTGGGCATCCTGCTCCTGGGGCTGGGCGGCGGAGCCGGCGCGCAGCTGGCCCGCGCATGGCACCGCCGCAGGTACGGCGCACCGCCTCCCTGAGTCCGCCTTGCTGAACACGCACCATGGCTTTCGTCGAACCCGTTGAACTCTCCCTGCGCGGCGTCCGGCTGGTGCCGCTCGCCCTGGCACACGAGGCCGGCCTGGCCGCGGCCGCGGCCGACGGCGAGCTGTGGCGGCTGCGCGTGACCTCGGTGCCCGCGCCGGAGGAGACGCGCGCCTACGTCGAGGCCGCGCTGAGGATGCGCGAGGAAGGCCACCGCTTCGCCTTCGCCGTGACCGACGAGGCCGGCGGCACGGTGCTGGGCAGCACCAGCTACCACGACATCGTGCCGGCCGTGAAGCGCGTGGAAATCGGCTACACCTGGTACGCCCGGCGCGTGCAGCGCACCCACGTCAACACCACCTGCAAGCTGCTCATGCTGCAGCATGCCTTCGAGACGCTCGGCTGCCATGTGGTGGGCTGGCGCACCGACAACTTCAACTTCGCATCGCAGGCCGCCATCGAGCGCCTGGGTGCGAGGAAGGACGGCGTGATCCGCGGCCACGCGCTGCGGCGCGACGGCACCATCCGCGACACCGTGATGTACAGCCTGCGCAGCGGCGAGTGGCCGGAGGTGAAGGCGCAGCTGCTGTACCTGCTGGACAAGCCGCGCGGCTGAGCGCGCAACCAAGGAGATCCGCCATGCTGATCGACTTCTTCTACACCCTGCGCGCCGCCAAGCTGCCGGTGTCGGTGAAGGAATACCTGACGCTGCTGGAGGCCCTGCAGGCCGACGTGGTCGGGCCGAACTCGGACGGCGCCTTCGGCATGGACGACTTCTACTACCTCAGCCGCACCGCGCTGGTGAAGGACGAGAAGCACTTCGACAAGTTCGACCGCGCCTTCGCCGCCTACTTCAAGGGCGTGGAGATGCTGACCGACTTCACCAAGGAAGTGCCGCTGGACTGGCTGCGCAAGGTGCTGGAGAAGGAGCTCACGCCCGAGGAAAAGGCCGCCATCGAGAAGATGGGCTGGGACGAGCTGATGGAGACGCTGAAGAAGCGCCTCGAGGAGCAGAAGGAGCGCCACGAGGGCGGCAGCAAGTGGATCGGCACCGGCGGCACCTCGCCCTTCGGCCACGGCGGCTACAACCCGCAGGGCATCCGCATCGGCGGCCAGGGCAAGAACCGCAGCGCCGTGAAGGTGTGGGAGCAGCGCGCCTACAAGGACTACGACGACAGCCAGGAACTGGGCACGCGCAACATCAAGATGGCGCTCAGGCGCCTGCGCCGCTTCGCGCGCGAGGGCCACGAGGACGAGCTGGACCTGGACGAGACCATCAGCCGCACCGCCGCCAACGCCGGCTACCTCGACATCAAGATGCGCCCGGAGCGGCACAACAACGTGAAGGTGCTGCTGCTGATGGACGTGGGCGGCACCATGGACGAGCACGTGCAGCGGGTGGAGGAACTCTTCTCGGCCGTCAAGACCGAGTTCAAGCACTTGGAGTTCTACTACTTCCACAACTGCGTCTACGACTTCATGTGGAAGAACAACCGCCGGCGCTTCTCCGAGAAGTTCGCCACCTGGGACATCATCCGCAAGTACAACAAGGACTACAAGCTGGTCTTCGTGGGCGACGCGACCATGAGCCCCTACGAGATCCTGCAGCCCGGCGGCAGCGTGGAATACAACAACGAGGAGCCGGGCGCCGAGTGGCTGCAGCGCCTGACGCACGCCTTCCCCAAGTTCGCCTGGATCAACCCCGAACCGCAGGGCGTGTGGCAGTACCGCCAGAGCATCTCCGTGATCCAGCAGCTCATGAGCCAGCGCATGTTCCCGCTCACGCTCAAGGGGCTGGAGGACGCGATGCGCCTGCTGTCCAAATAGGCCCTCGCGGTCGGCGGCCTCCGACACGGCCCGCGCGCGGCCGATGTCAGAATGCCCGCATGTTCAGGGTGGAGCCCTCCTCGTCGACGCCGGCGCGCGGGCCGGCGTCGTTTTTTGTCGCCGGGCCGCCCCAAGACAAAAGGCATCCCCTCGGGGGATCGGGCAAGCGCGCAGCGATTGACCGAGGGGCCATACTTGTTCTGGCACTGATGTGCCTGCTGCTGCAGGGCTGCAGCCTGGTGCCCTGGAAGCGCGACAAGCCGGCCGACGACGCGCCCAGCGCGGTCCAGGGCGGCAGCGGCAGCAGTGACAGCGCGGACGAACGGCACGGCTTCAGCGTCGAGGTGCGCGGGCCCGACGAGGCGCGCGAGCTGCTCGACAAGCACCTGGAGATCCAGCGCTACCGCCAGCTCGACGACCTGGGCGTGGCGGAGATCTCGCGCCTGATGGTGGCGGCCGAGGCCAATGCGCGCGAACTGCTGGGCACCCTCGGCTACTTCACGCCGCACCTCACGCTGGAGCTGGTCGACACGCCCGAGGCCAAGGCGCCGCACGCGGTGCGCATCACCGTGGAGCCGGGGCCCCGCACCACGGTGCGCGACGTGGACATCGACTTCGCCGGAGCGATCGCCGAGCCGGGCGCCGACGCCGCCGTGCAGCAGCAGCGCGAGGCCATCCGCAGCGGCTGGACGCTGGGCCCCGGCAAGCCCTTCGGCCAGCAGGTCTGGGACGGCGCCAAGACCCAGGGCCTGCGCGCGCTGACGGCGCAGCGCTTCCCCACCGGCAGCGTGCAGACCAGCCGCGCCGACATCGACGCCGACGCCGCCACGGCGCGCTTGGCGGTCACGTACCAGTCCGGCCCGGCGTACCGCTTCGGCCCGCTGCAGGTGCGCGGCGCCGAGCGCTACGACGTGGACGCCGCGCGCCGCATCGCACGCGTGCCCATCGGCGAAGACTACGACCAGCAGAAGCTGCTGGATGCGCAGCAGCGCCTGGCCGGCAGCGGCTACTACGACTCGGTCTTCCTCACGCTCGACACCGAGCAGCCGCCGCCCTTCGCCCCCGTCGTCGCGCAGGTGCGCGAGGCGCCGCTGCAGAAGGTCGTGCTGGGCGTGGGCTTCACCACCGACAGCGGTCCGCGCCTGTCGGTCGATCATGTCCACAACCGCATGCCGCTCCTGGGCTGGCGCGCGGTCTCCAAGCTCTCGGTCGACCGCGACACCCGCGTGCTCAACACCGAGTGGACCTCGGTGCCCGGCGACAACGGCTGGCGCTGGGGCACCCTGGGCGAACTCAAGCAGGAGAAGGCCGGTACCTACGACGTCAACAGCGGCCGGCTGCGCTACGGCCTGAGCAAGGACGACGGCCACATCGCCCGCGCCTGGTTCCTCCAGTACGACTACGCCGAGTACGTGGGCAGCGAGGCCCCCTACCCCTCCGCCTCGGCGCTGAGCGCCAACTGGACCTGGACGGCGCGCTACTTCGACGACGCCGCCAACCCGCGCCGCGGCTGGGGCCTGGCGCTGGAGCTGGGCGCCGGCTACACGCTCACCGGCGAGCGCCTGCCCTTCACCCGCGCCTACGGCCGCTGGCTGGGCATCGTGCCGCTGGGGCGCGAGCAGCCGGGCGACGAGCCGGCCAATGCGCGCCGCTCGCGCCTGGCGCTGCGCGCCGAGCTGGGCGCCATCACCGCCAGGGAGAAAGCGCTGATTCCCGCCACGCTGCGCTTCCTGACCGGCGGCGACACCACCGTGCGCGGCTATGCCTACCGCGAGATCGGCACCCTCGATGCGAACGGCGCCACGGTGGCCGGGCGCTTCATGGGCGTGGCCAGCGTGGAGTGGCAGAAGCCGATCGTGCGCGACGGCAAACTCACCGACTGGGAGAGCACGGTCTTCATCGATGCCGGCACGGTGGCCGACAAGGCCAGCGAGCTGAACAAGTGGAAGGTCGGCGTCGGCGCGGGCGTGCGCTGGCGCAGCCCGGTGGGGCCGGTGCAGGCCGACCTGGCCTACGGCGTGGACGTGCGCAAGTTCCGGCTGCACCTGCGGCTGGGCTACAACTTCTAGAGGTAGATGAGCCCACCCCCGTTTCTCCCGGACTTCGCAGGTCTCATCCGAGCAACCGCCGGATGCGGCTGCCCTTCAGGCCGTCCAAGCCTGCGCAGGCAGGCTTGGAGCCGCGGCCTTCAGCCCCTCGAGGGGGCGCACCCGGTGGCCCGGCAAAGCCGGTTCCACGGGTGCACTGGCATGGCCTGCTCCGCGGCCTTTGGAATGGACACGAGCGCAGACTGCTGATGGAAGGGAACGCCCCAGACACCGCCCGAACGCCGCCGCGCCGCCCGTGGCCGCGGCGCGTGCTGCGTGCCGCGGCCTGGAGCATGGCCGCGCTGCTGGTGCTGCTGGCGGCCGTGCTCGCCCTCGGCTGGTGGTGGATCGGCACCGACAGCTCGCTGGCCGCCGTGCTCCATCGCGCCGCACGCTACCTGCCGGCCGGCCAGACGCTGGAGGCGCGCGAGGTCAGCGGCTCGCTGCGCCGCGGCGGCGCCATCGGCCACCTGCGCTGGCAGAGCCCGACGATGGCGGTGGAGGTCGAGGGCGCACGCATCGGCTGGAGCCTGGGGCCGCTGCTGCAGCGGCGCGTGCAACTGGGCGAGGTGCACGCGGCGCGCATCGTCATCGAGCCGCGCGGGCCGAAGGAAGAACCCAGCCCGCCGCCCGAGCCGCTGACGGGCCTGGCGCTGCCGGTGCAGATCGAGCTGCCCTTCCGCGTCGACGACCTGCAGTGGAAGGGCCCGCCCCCCGTGCAGGCCACCGGCCTGGCCGGCCGCTACGTCTTCGACGGGCAGGACCACCGGCTGAAGATCGACGGCGTGGACCTGGCGACCCCCGTGCAGGGCCACTACAGCGCCGAGGCGCAGTTGCAGGGCGCCGCGCCGATGGCGCTGAAGCTGGCCCTGGACGGCCGCCTGCCCGCGCCGCTGGAGGAAGGCCGCAGCATGGAACTGGCCGTGCACGCCACCGCCGACGGCACCCTCGCCGGCGCTGACGCGCGCCTGGCGGTGCAGGCGCAGGCGGCGCCGACGGAGCAGGCCGACGGCACCCAGCCGATGGACGTGCAGGTCGAGGCCCGCATCGCGCCCTGGGCGCCGCAGCCCGTGATCGATGCGCTGGCGAAGATGCGCCGCCTCGACGTCGCGCTGCTGTGGCCGCAGGGGCCTCGCACGCTGCTCACCGGCGAGGCGGCGGTCGAACCCGATCCAGCCACCGGCGCGCAGGCGTGGAAGCTGCGCGCCGACATCGTCAACGCCGAGCCCGGGCCCTGGGACGAAGGCCGCCTGCCGGTGCAGGCACTGCAGGCCGGCATCGGCTACGACGGCCGCAGCGTGCAGGTCGAGCAGGCCACCGTGCATGCCGGCCACGGCCGCATCGAGGCCCACGGAGCCTGGAGCCCGGCGCCCGATCCGTGGCGCATCGACGCCACCCTGCAGAACGTGCGGCCGGGCGAGCTGCACACCGGGCTGGCGGGTGCGCCCATCAGCGGCCGTGCCAAGGCGCAGCAGCGCGGCGAGGGCATCGACTTCGACGTGGCGCTGCAGGCCCAGGGCGGCGGCGGCACGCGCGCGCTGAACGGGCTGAAGCTGGAACGCGCGCTGGCCCAGGGCCGATGGGCAGACCAGGTGCTGGACCTGGCGCAGCTTCGCATCGACGCCGAACGCGCCAGCCTCCAGGGCAAACTGGAACTGCACGTGGCCGACCAGGCCGGCCGCGGCGACCTGCGCGCCACGCTGCCCGGCGGCTCGGCGCAGTTCCAGGGCCGCATCGCGCCGACGCAGGGCGGCGGCGAACTGTCGGCGCGCGTGGACGACGCCGCGGCGCTGCAGCAGTGGCTGGAAGGACTGCCGGGGCTGGGACAGGCCTTCGGCGGCGCCTCCGCACAGGGCAGCGCGCGGCTCCAGGCGCGCTGGCAGGGCGGCTGGCGCACGATCCAGCAGCGCATCGCGTCGCCCGCCGCGCCGCTGCGCGGCAGCGCCGAGCCGACGCTGAACGCGACGCTCGAAACGCCGCGGCTGGTCCTGCGCCGGCCCGAGGCGCAGGAGGTCGAATTGCGCGGCCTGCGGGCCACGCTGGACGGCAGCCTGGCGAACGCCACGCTGGCGCTGCGCGGCGAGGCGCGCCAGGGCACGCGGCAGATCACGCTCGACACCCGCGCCGGCGGCGGCCTGGCGGGCGAGCAGCGCTGGCGGCTGTCCCTGGCCCACCTGCGCGCGCAGATGCACGACACCGCGCGCGGACAGGAAGCGCCGTGGACGCTGGCCCTGGCCCGCGAGTTCAGCGGCACCCTGCGCGCCGGCGGCGGCAGCCTCGAACTGGAGACCACGGCCGGCGGCGCCACGCTCGAAGGCCCGGTGCCCGGCACCGTGCGGCTGGACTGGGAGCCGCTGCGCCTGCGCCAGAGCGCCAGCGCGGGCGGCGCCGTCTTCCGGCTGCAGACCAAGGGCCGCATGCGGGGCCTGCCGATGGCCTGGAGCCGCGCCTTCGGCGGCGACACCAGCCTGCGCGAGATGGGCATCAGCGGCGACCTGGTGTTCGACGGCGACTGGGACATCGACGCCGCCGACCAGCTGCGCGCCCAGGTGCGCGTGGCCCGCGCCGGCGGCGACCTGCGCCTGCAGGCGGGCGAAGCGGCGCTGGTGCGGCGCATCGACAGCCGCGGCACCGGCACGAAGAAAGAGATCACCACCGACTCCACCGACAACGCGCCCTCCACCCCGGCCGGGCTGCGCCAGGCCGAGCTGCGCCTGGACGCGCAGGGCGAGGCAGTGCGCGCCAGCCTGGCCTGGGACAGCGAGCGCGCCGGCCGCATCGACGTGCAGGCCGACACCCGTCTGGCGCAGCGCGCGGGCGGCTGGCAGTGGGCGCCCGACGCGCCGCTGGGCGGCCGGGTGAAGGCCAGCCTGCCGCAGCTCGGCGTGTGGTCGATGCTGGCGCCGCCGGGCTGGCGCGTCTCCGGCACGCTGGAGGCCAACGCCACCCTGGCCGGCACGCGCGGCGACCCGCGCTGGAACGGCACGCTCGCGGCCGACCGGCTGTCGCTCAAGGCGGCGGTCGAAGGGCTGGACCTGCGCGACGGCCGGCTGCGCGCGCAGCTCGCCGGCAACCGTCTGGTGCTGCAGGAGTTCGTGCTGCACGGCGGGCCGGGCAGCAGCGTGCGCATCCCGGGGCGCAGCGGCAACCTGAGCACCGCGGCCAGCGAGGCGGCGGCCGACGGCGGCCGCGTCAGCTTCCGCGGCGAGGCCGGCTGGGGCGCGGCGCAGGCCGGGCAGTCCGGCCTGTCGATGGACATGCGCGGCGAGGTGCAGCGCCTGCGCGCGCTGGTGCGCTCGGACCGCCAGGTCACCGTCTCGGGCGACGTGCAGGCCCGGCTGGCGGCCGGGCAGCTCACGGTGCGCGGCAAGATCACCACCGACCGCGCCGTCATCATCCTGCCCGACGAGACCGCGCCCGGCCTGGGCAGCGACGTGGTGGTCCATTCCGCCGCTCGGGCGGCGGAGCAGCGCGAGCAGGCCGAGCGCGAGGCGCGCGCGCGCGAGCGCCGGCAGGAGGCCGAGGCGCGGCCCAACCAGCCGCTGCTGTCGCGCCCGCCGGACATCGCCGTCGACTTCGACCTCGGCCGCGACTTCGCCGTGCAGGGCCGCGGCATCACCACGCGGCTGGAAGGCACGCTCAACGTCACCAGTCGGCAGCTCGCCGCGCTGCCGCGCATCACCGGCGAGGTGCGCACCGTGCAGGGCCAGTACCGCGCCTACGGGCAGGCGCTGGACGTGGAAAGCGGCATCGCCCGCTTCAACGGCCCCGTGGACAACCCGCAGCTCGACATCCTGGCGCTGCGCCCCAACATCACGCAGCGCGCCGGCGTGCAGGTCACCGGCACCGCGCAGGCGCCGCGCGTCAAGCTCTATTCCGACCCGGCGCTGCCCGATGCGCAGACGCTGTCGTGGGTGGTGCTGGGCCGGGCCTCGGCCACCAGCGGCGGCGAGGCGCTGCTGATGCAGCAGGCGGCGCTGGCCCTGCTGGGCGGCCTGGGCAAGGGTGCCGGCGGCGGCGGGCTGGCCAGCCGCTTCGGCCTGGACGAGATCGGCTTCAAGGGGCCGGGCAGCAACGGCGGTATCGGCGACGCTGCGGTCACGCTGGGCAAGCGGCTGTCGGACGACTTCTACGTCACCTACGAACGCAGCCTGGCCGGCACGCTGGGCACGCTGTTCATCTTCTACGACCTCACGCGCAACCTGACGCTGCGCGGCCAGGCCGGCCTGCACAGCGGCGTGGACCTGATCTACACGGTCAAGTACGACTGACCGACTGCACGGCCTCAGCGGTCAGGTGCCGTTCAGGCGGATGGCGCGACAGTGGATGCCGACCGCCGGCATGGCCTTGCGCCACGTCTGTCCCGTCTGGCCGACGGTCTCTTGGCCCGCCTCTTCGGCGGGCCGTCTTTTTTTCAAGGCCGAAGGCTCAGCAGAGCGGCCGCTCCAGCGCGCGCACGGTCTGCCTGATGCAATCCTCCATGCGCTCGTTCAGCGGCCGCCAGCCGCGATAGAACGGCATCGCGAAACTCATCCACACGATGCCCACGGCGCAGAACAGTTCGATCGTCAGTTCCCAGCTCATGACCCGGCTCCACGTTGAAGAGCGGCGATTCTAGGGAGCGAGGTCGCCGGCGCGACATGCGCCGGAAGGCGTACCCTCCTTTACGGAACGTACGACGTGCGGGCAGCGGCGGCGGAGGTGGTGCCCCGGCAGTAACCAAAGACTAGCCGGGAAGCGGCATCAATCCTAGGCGTCACCGAAATGGCGGGAGAATTTACCCCCGTTCATACCCCCAAGGTGACGACCCGTGAAGCTATCGGACGTAAAGGTCAAGAATCTCAAGGCAGTCGGCAAGCACGCCGACGGCAAAGGGCTGTACCTGCTTGTCGCTGCGACGGGCGCGAAGTACTGGCGGCTGAAATATCGCTACGGCGGTAAGGAGAAGCTGCTGGCGCTGGGCACCTATCCCGAGGTGACGCTGGCGCAGGCCAGGGACAAGCGCACCGACGCCCGCCGCGCGCTCGCCGAGGGCGTGGACCCTGGTGAACTGAAAAAGCAGGCCAAGGCCCTGATCGCCTTCAACGCCGAGAACACCTTCAAGTCGGTTTCCATCGAGTGGATGGACCACCAGCGCAGCCGCTGGAGCGAGGACACCGCCGCCGCCATCAAGGCATCCCTGGAGACGCACGCCTACCCCACCCTGGGCTCACGCCCCATTGCAAACCTTGCCGCCCGTGACGTGATGGCGGTGGTCAAGGGTGTGGAAAGCACCGGCGCCCGCGACATGGCCGGCCGGGTGCTCCAGCGGATCAAGGCTGTATTCCGCTTCGCCGTCACGCACGACAAGATCAAGCACAACCCCATGCTGGATCTGGTGCAGTCGGAGATCCTGAAGCCGTACAAGGTCAAGCACCGCGCCGCCATCGCCCTGGAGGAGTTGCCCGACTTCCTGCGCAAGCTGGGCAGCTACGGCGGTGACCCGCACACGAAGAACGCGATGTGGTTCTTGATCCTGACCGCGACCAGAAGCGGCGAGGCAAGGGGTGCGCGCTGGGCCGAGATCGACGCGAAGATATGGCGCATCCCGGCCGCACGGATGAAGATGGACCGGGATCATGTCATCCCCCTGTCCCGCCAGGCCCTGGAAGTGCTCGACGCGATGAAGCCTCTGACGGGCGACCGTGAGCTGATCTTCCCCAGCCCGTACTACCCCAGCAAGTCACTGTCGGAGAACACCTTCAACAGCATGCTGGCGCGGATGGGCTTCGGCGAGGCCACGGTCCACGGGTTCCGGTCCCTCTTCAGCACCATCGCCAACGAGGCGGGCCACAACGCTGATGCCATCGAGCGCGCCCTGGCCCACGCCGAACGCAACGAGGTGCGCGCCGCCTACGACCGGGGCATTCGCCTGCAAGAACGCCAGAAGCTCATGCAGTGGTGGGCCGACTACCTGGATGGGCTACGACATGCCGTGTGACATGTACACCCCGCGTTCGACGACATGCACGACGACTTCCGCGTCGACAAGGTGCAGATCATGCTCAAAAAGGTAACGCGCGCTGAATTTTTTCTATCGGGAAAGGATTCCGCTCACTGCATTTGTCAACTGAATTTCACTATGAATTCGGCGACCAGAGAGGAAACGGCTATGCACCCTCTGGACCAAAACCGCCCGCTAGCCCGCATGGATGCTGGGTTTCTGAATAGACACCCGCATGGCTATTGGCCTGGCGGACGGTTGTGTTGGGAGAGGCGCTAGCGATGCGCACCGCCTGTACTGTGACGTTCGTGAAAAACACTACATCTAGTGCCTTGAACCCTCATTCCCCCCTAGATATAGTTCGTTGCGCTTTTTGGACATCCAGTGGTCCAAAAAGGCGAAGGCCCCGAGAGCCGGCAAGCTCAAGGGGCCTTCTTGGACACCAGGCCGAAACCTAGAGCCCACTCTTCTTAGCATGGAGAGGACTCGCAGTTTATGGGTCGGCACATACCCCGGTCAACCGTAGTTGACTTGGGGTGTGACCCGCTCCACGGCTCTGGTGGTTTTTACATATCGCACTATGAAAAGGATAGCGATGACCACCGAGGCAAAAGCCCAACCACTCGACGACGCCCTGCTGCGTCTCCCTCAAGTCCTGGCCCGTGTGCCTGTCAGCCGCGCAGGCTGGTGGGCAGGCGTCAAGGAAGGCCGCTTCCCGCCCGGCATCAAGCTGGGGCCGAAGACGACCTGCTGGCGCCGCAGCGACATCGACCGCCTGATCGCATCCCTGTGAGCGGGAGGCCGTCATGCACGAGATCGTCCAACACGAGGCGGTCAGCCCGACCGCACCCGACGACACCTGCCTGCTGAACGAGGACGCAATCCCCGTTGAGCTGCGTCCGAAGGCCCGCGCCTGGTTCGCCAGGCAAATGGCGATGTGCGAGGCCAAGCACGGCCCGCACTGGCGCGAGAACCGCGAGTGGGTGGCCGACTACCTGAACGCCGAACTGGCCCACCACCTGGAGGGCCGGCCATGAGCTTCGACCGCAACCGGCTCCCGGACCCGCTGAGCTACTTCGAACACCAGGACTTGAAGCTGACCCCCAAGGGCAAATGGCGCTCGGCGCGTTGCGTGTTCCACGACGGCAGCGACAGCATGCGCATCAACACCGCGACCGGCGCGTGGGTGTGCATGTCCTGCGCGGCCAAGGGCGGCGACGTGCTGGCCTACGAGATGGCGACCACGGGCGCCGACTTCATCAGCGCGGCCAAGGCCCTGGGCGCGTGGATCGAGGACGGCAAGCCCGAGACCCGGCACAAGGCCACCCCCTTGCCCGCCCGCCAGGCCATCCAGGTGCTGAACTTCGAGTCCACCCTGACGGCGGTGGCGGCCGGCAACATCGCCAAGGGCCTGGCCCTGACCGACGCCGACCGCGCCCGGCTGATGGTGGCCGTCGGACGCATCAACCGCATCGCGGAGGCATTCGCATGAAGCGGGACGACTACGAAGCGATGGCCGCCGTGCTGGACGTGGAGGCCGGCTTGCCCGCTGCGCCCCCCGTGCATGCCCTGGACCTTCACGATCTTGCACGCCATAAGTTCAAGCCCCGCACTCCGCTGCTGGGCAACCTGATCCACTCGCAAGACTTGATGATGGTCTACGCCGGGCGCGGCATCGGCAAGACGCATTGGGCGCTGTCCGCTGGGTTTGCGACGGCCACGGGCGGGACATTCCTGCGCTGGACGGCGCGCGAGCCGCGCAAGGTGCTGTATCTCGACGGCGAACTGCCCGGCCAGGTCATGCAGAAGCGCCTTGCCATGCACCTGCCGGACGTGGAACCTGCACCCGGCTTCTTTCGGGTGTTCACCCCGGACCTTCTCGGCGACGGTCAGACGCTGCCCGACCTGGCCCGCGCCGACGGCCAGGACATCATCAACAGCATGATCGACGACGACACCGCTCTGGTGGTGTTGGACAACCTGAGCGCCTGGGCGCGCGGCGGCGGCAAGGAGAACGACGCCGACTCGTGGACCCCTATTGCGGCATGGCTGCTGGCGTTGCGCCGCAGAGGCATCGCCGTGCTGTTGGTCCACCACGCCGGCAAGGGTGGCGACCAGCGCGGCACCAGCAAGAAGGAGGATCTGCTGGACACCGTCGTCAAGCTGGCCCGCCCCGCCGACTATGACCCGCGCGAAGGCTCCGTGTTCGTCATGGAGTTCACCAAGGGCCGCAACCTGATCGGCGAGGACGCGGAAAGCCTGGAATTGAAGCTGGTGGTGGATGACGCCTCGCGGCGCGCGACATGGGCCTGGAACACCGCCGAGGGCAGCAACTTCGACCGAATCGTGCGGCTGGCGAACGACGGGTTGCGACAAGGTGACATTGCCGTGGAACTGGGTCTCAATAAGTCCAGCATCAGCCGCGCGCTGAAGAAGGCGCGCGAGCTGGGCCTGATCCAGCCCGAAAAGCCCCCCGTCAAGGCCGCCGGCCAGAAAAGTTGCGTTGTTGCGTTCCCTAGGGCAACGCAACTGCGCAACTCCGACCAGACCGAGGACGACATCGAGGAGATTCCGCAATGAGCCTGCGTGATGCCCTGCTGGATGCCATCGAGGAAAGTTGCGTTGTTGCGTTGCCTAGGGAGCGCAACTGCGCAACTTCCGAAGATGCCGCGAACGACCCCACGCCCGATCCCCGCCAATGGCTGCGCGAGTTCCTCGCCGACCACATCGTGCCGGTGCCGTCGATCCTGGCCGCCGCGAAGGATGCCGGGTTGCTCTGGAATGACATTGTTCTCGCCGCCGAGGACATGCTGGTGCGCGTGATGAAAAGCGACGGCAGGACCTATTGGGCGATGCCGCAGAAGCGGATCAAGTCCAGCGTGCCGCCGGGCCGGGTGCTGACCATCCAGCCCGCATTCGAGCCGCCGCCGTGGGTGCAGTAGAGAAGTTGCGCAGTTGCGCCCCTTAGGCAACGCAACTGCGCAACTTTTGCAACTCGGCGCCTTCCGGCGCTTTTTTTTCGCCAGTTCGATAGATATTTGCTATCGATTCTGAATTGTGATAGTGTTTCTACTATCTCAATCTGCCCGCCGATAGCGTGGGCCAATTCATGAAAGACCCCGCTATGCAACTCGCCGCGATCCGCGAAGCCCGCACCGCCAAGGTGGCCGAAGCCCGCACCCTGCTGTCTGCCGAGACCCTCACGCCCGAGGCCAAGGCCAAGTTCGACGCCCTCAAAGCCGAAATCACCGCCCTGGAAGCCGACGAGGCCCGGGCGCAGTTCATCGAGGACATGGAGCGCCGCGCCACCGGCACGCCCGTGGACAAGTCCCGCAAGGACATGGAGTCGCGCGTGAACGTGCTGGACGCCATCGCCGCTCAGGTGGAGAACCGCGCTGTCACCGGCGCGCTGGCCGAGTTCCAGCAGGAAGCCAAGCGCCAGGGCATCGAGCCCAAGAAGGGCGGCATCCTGCTGCCCACGTCCATCTTCGAGAAGCGCACGACCCTGACCACCGGCGGCGCCGCTGCCATCGTCCCCGACGACTTCAAGGCGGACCAGTTCATCGGCCTGCTGCGCAACTCGCTGATCGTGAAGCAACTCGGCGCCCGCGTGCTGACGGGTCTGCGCGGCGATACCGTGATCCCGAAGCAAGCCACCGCCGCGACCGCGTACTGGCTCGCCGAGGGCGATTCGCTGACCGAGAGCAACACGACCTATTCCAGCGTGAAGCTGGAGCCCAAGCACGTCGGCGCGCTGTCGAGCATCAGCCGCCAGCTCATCCAGCAGAGCAACCCGGCCATCGAGCAGTTGATCCGCGACGACTTCTCGGCCGTGGTGTCGCTGGCCGTGGACAAGGCGCTGCTGTCGGGCACTGCGGTTGCCAAGCAACCCGTCGGCATCCTGAACGTGTCGGGCATCCTGACCGGCTCGCTGGCGACGGTGGACTGGCTGTCCATCCTGGGCCTGTTCGAGAAGTTCGCCACCGCGAACACGGCCCCGAATGCCGCGCTCATCACGCCCAAGACCGCCACCCGTCTGCAAGCCACGCTCAAGGACGCGACGGCCGGCTCGTCGTACCTGCTGGAAGGCGGGCGAATCAACGGGCTGACCACGCACACGACCAACCAGTTGACGGACGTGGACGCCACCACGGGCCGCCTGGTCATGGGCGACTTCTCGCAACTGGTAATCGGCGAATGGGGCGCCACGGAAGTGCTGGCGAACCCCTATGCCGCCGGCTACTACGAGAAGGGCGACGTGCAACTGCGCATCCTGCACACGATGGATGCCGTGGTGCGCCACCCCACCGCGTTCCTGTCGGTGGCGGACGTGGCCCTGGAGTTCCCCGAAGAGGAATAAGGAGCTGCGAATGTTGGAGATCCGCTCGACCGGCAGCCTGCGCAGCGAGGGCAAGACCCTGCGCGGGTATGCGGCGGTGTTCAACAGCGAGGCCGACCTGGGGGGCTTCGTTGAGGTGATCCGCAATGGTGCCTTCCGCAAGACCCTGGAAAGCGGCTCCAACATTCGCGCCCTGTACCACCACCAGGGCGATGCGCTGCTGGGCACGACGCGCGGCGGCACGCTGCAACTTCGGGAGGACACGCATGGACTGGCTTTCACACTGGCTTTGCCGGACACCACCCACGGCCGTGACCTGGCTGTGCTGGTGGATCGTGGTGATGTGGCTGGGTGTTCATTCGGGTTTCGCGTGGCCGATGGCGGCGACCGATGGGAGCAGCGCGGCGCGCAGCTCGTGCGCGAACTGCTGAGCGTGGACCTGGCCGAAATCACCCTGACCAGTGACCCGGCCTATGCCGACACAACTGTGGCCCTGCGCAACCGTCCTGCGCTGGTGCTGACCGACACCCGGCGCCTGTGGCTGGAAACCTGCGAATGAACATCCTCGACCGCGCCCTGCACCTTGTCGGCCTGGAGCGCCGGGCCACCAACCCGAACGACACCTGGGGCGCCTTCCAGGCCCTGCGCACGGGTCCCGTGAACGACCAGACCGCGCAAGGCGTCAGCGCCGTCTATGCCTGCGTGCAGGCCATCAGCGAGACGGCTGCCACGCTGCCCCTGCCGCTGTACCGCAACAAGGGCGACGACCGCGAGAAGGCCACCGACCATCCGCTGTACCGCGTGCTGAACGACCAGTTCAACCCCGAGCAGACCGCGATGGAGGGCCGGGAATATCTCACTGCCTGCGTGCTGCTGCGCGGCAATGCCTTCGCCAAGATCGTGCGCGGCTACGACGGCCAGGTGCGCGAGCTGTGGCCCATCAGCCCCGACCGCATGACGGTGCTGCGCCTGGACTCCGGCCGGCTGGCCTACGAGTACGCCGACACGATGGGCCGGATGCATCGCCTGCTGCCCGAGGAAGTGCTGCATCTGCGTCACCGCCTCGCCGACGACGGCGTGATGGGCATCAGCCCGATTCAGGCCGCGCGTGGTGTGGTGGAGCTGGCGATTGCCGAGGGCGAGCATGGTGTGAACACCTTCCGCAACGGTGCCCGCCTGCTGGGCGTGCTCAAGTTCCCCGGCAAGCTCAAGCCCGAGCAGCGCACGGCCATCCGCGAATCGTGGGCCAGTCAGCATGCCGGTGGCAGCAATGCCGGCAAGACCGCGATCCTGGAGGAAGGCGTCGACTACCAGACCGTCAGCATGACGCTGGAGGATGCCGAATGGATCGAGGCGCGCAAGCTGTCGGTGATCGAGGTGTGCCGCCTGTTCCGTGTGCCTCCAGTGATCGTGCAGAGCATGGAGAGCGCCAACTACAGCAACAGCGTGGAGCTGGCCCGCCAGTTCGTCACGCTGACCATGCGCCGGCACCTGACCATGTGGGAATCGGCCATCAGCGCCAAGTGCCTGACCGATGCAGGGCGACGGATCTACTACCCCGAGCACAACGTGGAAGGGATGCTGCGCGGCGACAGTGCCAACCGTTCCGCCTTCTACGCATCGGGCATCACCTCGGGATGGATGCTCAAGTCCGAGGCCCGCAAGCTGGAGAACCTGCCGAGCATCGAGGGCATTGATGACGCATCGGTCGAGGGTCAGACGCCAAATCCGACCCCTGCGCCGCAGCCCTACCCCAGCAAGCAGAAGGAGGCCGCATGACGCGCCCGAAGCTCAAGATGCTGCAGCCACGCTTGCAGACGCTGCCTGATCG
This sequence comes from Xenophilus azovorans DSM 13620, assembly GCF_000745855.1. Taxonomy (GTDB): domain Bacteria; phylum Pseudomonadota; class Gammaproteobacteria; order Burkholderiales; family Burkholderiaceae_C; genus Xenophilus; species Xenophilus azovorans. Next base: position 37,641 of record NZ_JQKD01000021.1, on the reverse strand, counting down.
CCTCCCCACGCTCAAGACGCCTCGCGCCAAGCGGTCGGGACGCGATGCAGACCCTCGCCGCACCCTGCCCCTCAACTCGGCCGCATGGCAGCGCCTGCGCGCATCTGTGCTGGCGGGTGAGCCCCTGTGCAGGGCATGCATCCAGCGTGGTGTGCATGAGCCTGCAACGGACGTGGACCACATCAGCGGTGATCCGAGCGACAACACGATGGAGAACCTCGCTCCCCTGTGCCACTCGTGCCACTCGATCAAGACGGCGATGGACAAGGGCAAGAGGGTGAGCCTGGGCTGCGGGCTGGACGGCTGGCCCATCGACCTGCGCCACCCGTGGAACGCCGACAAGCCCGTCGCCGCCCTGCTGCGCAAGCCAGAAATCACGGGCAACCGGGGCCGCTAGACCGCCCGGTTCCTCTCGAATTACCGCAACCTGCTCAATAAATAGGCAACCATGAAGACCACGCCCAAGCGCCATCGCAGCGACAGCGCCAAGGCTGCCGTGCAGGCCGCGCAGAACGCCGCACAAGGCCCGATTGCACCGCCTGCATACGTCACCCTGCCCGAGCAGTGCAAACCGTTCTGGGACGCGATTGTGACCAGCCGCCCGCGTGACACCTGGACCGATGCCGATCTGGTGCTGGCCGCCAATCTCGCCCGCACGCAGCATGCCATCGAGTCCGCCGACGTGGGCAGCGATGAACACGCCAAGCTCACCCGGCTGGCGATGGCTCTGTCTCGTTCCATCAGCGTGCATGCCACCGCCACGGTGGGCCGCGCCGCCGACATGGTGAACGCTGCAACCCTGGAGCGCGAGGCCCGGCAAGAGCACGACCCGCTCATTCCTACCCTGCGCGTCGTCGGCTGACTTTTGCGCCCACGATCATGACCCGCGCCGAGGCCATCATCCAGTTCATCGAGCGTTACTGTGTGACGCCCGAGGGCGCGGATGTGGGCAAGCCGCTGGTGCTGGCCGAGTTCCAGAAGAAGTTCATCCGCGAGGTGTACGACAACCCGGCCGGCACGCGCCGGGCCATCCTGTCGGTGTCGCGCAAGAACGGGAAGTCGGGCCTGATCGCCGGGCTGCTGCTGGCGCATCTGATCGGCCCCGAGGCGAAGCTCAATGCGCAACTGGTGTCGGGTGCGATGAGCCGGGATCAGGCGGGGCTCGTGTTCAACCTTGCCAGCAAGATGGTGCAGCAGTCGCCCAAGCTCACGAAGCTGGTGCGCATCATCCCGTCCGGCAAGCGCCTGATCGGCCTGCCGCTGAACACCGAGTTCCGGGCGCTGGCGGCGGATGGCCGCACGGCACACGGGCTGTCCCCCGTCCTCGCCATCCTGGACGAAGTGGGCCAGGTGCGCGGGCCGCAGTCGGACTTCATCGACGCCATCACCACCAGCCAGGGCGCCCACGCCGAGCCGCTGCTGATCGCCATCAGCACGCAGGCGGCATCGGACGCGGATCTGCTGTCCACCTGGATCGATGACGCCAAGGCCAGCGATGACCCGCGCATCGTGTGCCACCTGTACGCCGCGCCCGAGGGCTGCGACCTGCTGGACGAAGCGGCATGGCGGGCAGCAAACCCGGCCCTGGGCATCTTCCGCTCGGAGGACGATCTGCGCGAGCAGATGAAGCAGGCCCAGCGCATGCCCAGCATGGAGAACACGGCGCGCAACCTGCTGCTGAACCAGCGGGTATCGACCGAATCACCGTTCGTGTCTCCGGATGTGTGGAAGGCGTGCGGCTCACTTTCCAATTTGGATAGTGACGGCCCGGTGTTCGCCGGCCTGGACCTGTCCATGCGCACCGACCTCACGGCGCTGGTGATCGTCGGCAAGGTGGATGGGGTGTGGCATGTGGTGCCGCATTTCTGGACGCCCGAGCAGGGGCTGACGGATCGCGCCAAGCGGGACCGCGCCCCCTATGACGTGTGGGCACGGCAAGGGCTGCTGCACACGACCGCAGGCGCCACGGTGGACTATGAGATCGTCGCGCAGGACATGCTCGCCATCCTGGCCGACCTGGACGTGCAGGCCATCGCGTTCGACCGCTGGCGCCTCGATCTGCTGCGCAAGGAGCTGGACAAGCTCGGCGCCGACCTGCCGCTGGTGGAGTGGGGCCAGGGCTACAAGGACATGGCCCCTGCCCTGGATGCGCTGGAGGCCGAGCTGCTGAATGGGCGGATCGCCCACGGCATGCACCCGGTGCTGTCGATGTGCGCCGCGAATGCCGTGGTCACGAAAGACCCGACCGGCGCCAGGAAGCTGGACAAGAGCCGGGCCACCGGGCGCATCGACGGGATGCAGGCCCTTGCGATGGCGATGGGTGTTGCTGCCCGCGCCGAGGAAGGCCAGGAGCACAGCGCCGATGCCTTCACCTTTGTTTGACGTGCCTGGCCTGGGGGCCGCGAAAGCGATAACCAGGACGCGGATTACTCGGGCCGTGCCGCGTTTCAGCAAAACACCGAGATGCCAGTGGCGGGACTACCGGCGCGGCTGTGGTGCTCCCCGCGACAGGGGCACACGTACCGCAGTGGGCGACCCTTTCCACCCCGCGCGACTGGCCCCTATTCGGAGAACGACATGAGCATCATCGACCTTGAAGAAGCCAAGCTGCATCTTCGCGTGGACCAAGACGAAGAGGACGCCGCCATCCAGGCCATGATCAATGCGGCCGAGGCGGCAGTGCTGGACTACCTGAACCTGGAGGAGCTGCCCGAGGCGGCCCCGGTGCATGCCGCTGCGCTGATGCTGGTGGGCAGCCTGTACATGAACCGCGAGAGCCAGTCCGACCGGCCCATCATCGAGAACCGCCTGTTCACGCGGCTGCTGGACCCCTACCGGGCGATGGAGGCGTGATGCAGGCCGGCAAGCTGGGCCAGCGCGTGGTCATCGAGCGCCTGGTGCAAGGCCAGGGGCCTATCGGGCAGCCGATCAATGAGTGGGTGACGCTGGCCACCGTCTGGGCCGCCGTGGAGCCGCTGAACGGCCGGGAGTTCTTCGCCGCCGATGCCGCCCAATCCGAAGTCACCACGCGCATCCGCATGCGCTACCGCGACGACATCACCAGCGCCGACCGCATCGACCACGAGGGCACGCTGTACGACATCCAGAGCATCATCAACCCGCGCTCGGGCGACGCCGAACTGGTGCTGATGTGCAAGGCGGTGGGGGGCTGATGGGCCGATACCCCAGATTTGCGAACCAGCCGGAAGAAAACTACCCCCAAATATTTTTGATTGAGATAGACTTCGCTGGACGCCTCTGGATTGAAAAGCCTCTCCCACAGAGGGAGAAATGAAAAAACCCAGACGTCTTTGGACTGATCTGGGTTTGTCACTGGCGCACCCGGCAGGAATCGAACCTGCATCTGCCCCTTAGGAGGGGGCCGTTCTATCCATTGAACTACGGAGACGGGAGGGGTGCGACTTTAACCGACAGCGGCTTCGCGCCGGTCCCGCTAAGCTGGAAGCCTCGCCGACGCACCGGCCCGGCCGCCCCCTCGCATACGACAACGGAGACCCCTCGTGAGCGCACTCCCCCTGAAGGACCCTTCCCTCTTCCGCCAGCAGGCCTTCCTGGCCGGCGCATGGATCGACGCCGACGAAGGCAAGACGATCGCGGTGACCAACCCCGCCACCGGCGAGACCATCGGCACCGTGCCGGTGTGCGGCGCGGCCGAGACGCGGCGCGCCATCGAGGCGGCCGAGGGCGCCTGGCGCGCCTGGGCCGCGCGCCCGGCCAAGGAGCGCAGCGCCATCCTGCGCAGGCTCAACGACCTGATGCTGGCGAACACCGACGACCTGGCGCTGATCATGACCAGCGAGCAGGGCAAGCCGCTGGCCGAGGCCAAGGGCGAGATCGCCTACGCGGCTTCCTTCATCGAATGGTTCGCGGAGGAGGCGCGCCGGGTGTACGGCGACACCATCCCCGCGCCCGGCGCCGACAAGCGCATCCTGGCGCTCAAGCAGCCGATCGGCGTCACCGCCGCCATCACGCCCTGGAACTTCCCCACCGCCATGCTCACGCGCAAGGCCGGCCCGGCGCTGGCCGCCGGCTGCGCGATGGTGGTCAAGCCGGCCACGCAGACGCCCTTCTCCGCCCTGGCCTTCGCCGAGCTGGCGCAGCGCGCCGGCCTGCCCGACGGGCTGCTGTCGGTGCTCACCGGCTCGGCCAGCGCCATCGGCGGCGAGATGACGGCCAGCCCAATCGTGCGCAAGCTCACCTTCACCGGCTCCACCGAGGTGGGCCGTACGCTGATGAAGCAGTCGGCCGACACGGTCAAGAAGCTCTCGCTGGAGCTGGGCGGCAACGCGCCCTTCCTGGTGTTCGACGACGCGGACCTGGATGCGGCGGTCGAGGGCGCGATGATCTCCAAGTACCGCAACACCGGGCAGACCTGCGTGTGCGCCAACCGCATCTACGTGCAGCGCGGCGTGCTGGAGGCCTTCACCGCGAAGCTGGTCGAGAAGGTGCGCGCGCTGAAGGTCGGCAACGGGCTGGAGGCCGGCGTGACGCAGGGCCCGCTGATCGACGACAAGGCGGTGGCCAAGATCGAGGAGCACGTGGCCGACGCGGTGGCCAAGGGCGGCCGGGTGCTCACCGGCGGCAGGCGCCATGCGCTGGGCGGCCTGTTCTACGAGCCGACGGTGGTGGCCGGCGCGACGCAGGACATGCTGTTCGCGCGCGAGGAGAGCTTCGGCCCGCTGGCGCCCGTCTTCGCCTTCGACACCGAGGCCGAGGGCATCGCGATGGCCAACGACACCGAGTTCGGCCTGGCCGCCTACTTCTACGCCCGCCACGTGGGCCGCATCTGGCGCGTGGCCGAGCAGCTGGAGTCGGGCATCGTCGGCGCGAACACCGGCCTGATCTCCACCGCCGAGGCGCCCTTCGGCGGCGTCAAGCAGTCGGGGCTGGGGCGCGAGGGCTCGAAGTACGGGATCGAGGAGTTCCTCGAGATCAAGTACCTGTGCCTGGGCGGGCTGGACCGCTGAGCGGCGCGTCTTCTTCCAACTGCGCCGCGTCGCGCAGCGCCATCACGTCGGCGTGCAGGCTCAGGGCCCAGCCGCGGCGCTCGCGGCCGTGCGGGTCCTGCGGCTCGCCGAAGCGCACGATGGCCGCCAGCGGCGGCGCGCGCAGCACGCGCCAGAGCGAGCTGACGAGCGTGTCCTCGTCGATGTAGCGGGGCGCGAGGCTGGCCTGGCCGCTGGCCGCGTCGACGAAATGCAGCGCCGCCGGCTGCACCGGCACGCCGGCGGAGATCGCGGCCTGCAGCAGGTTGGCGTGGAAGGGCAGCAGCACGCGGCCGTCGCTGGTGGTGCCCTCGGGGAAGACGGCGATGCGGTCGCCGCCCCGCAGCGCCTCCGTCATGTGGTGCACCACGCGCATCGCGTCGCGGCGCTTCTCGCGCTCGATGTACAGCGTGCCGGCGCCGGTGGAGAGCGTGCCGATCAGCGGCCAGTGCCTCACGGCCGCCTTGGAGACGAAGCGCACGTGCCGCGCCGCGTGCAGGGTCAGGATGTCCAGCCAAGAGATGTGGTTGGACACCAGCAGCAGCGGCCCCTCGCCCGGCGGCGTGCCCTGCACGACCAGGCGGATGCCCAGCACCTGCAGCATGCGGCGGGCCCAGCGCTCGACCTCGCGGCCGCGCGCCGCGTCGTCCATCCACTGGAACTTCGTGCGGATGATCCACCAGCCGCGCAGCGCGTGCGCGATGGCGTGGAGCAGCCGGGCGATGGCGCGCAGGGTGCGCACGGGCGGGGCGTCAGGCCGCTTCTTCGGCCAGCGCTTCGTGCACGAGGCGCCCGCCCACCAGCGTGGCGCGCGCGCGGCCGCGCAGCGCATGGCCGCCGAAGGGCGTGTGCTTGCCCTGGCTCTTCAGCGTCTCGGGCAGCACCTGCCACGCGTGCGTGGGGTCGACCACCACCAGGTCGGCCTCGCCGCCGGCCTCGATGCGGCCGATGGCCGCGCGGCCGATCAGGCGCGCCGGCACCGCGGTCACCACCTCGACGGCGCGCCGCAGGCCGGCGCCGCTGTCCTCGCCCCACTGCAGCGCCAGCGGCAGCAGCAGTTCCAGTCCGGAGGCGCCGGGCACGCTCTCGGCGAAGGGCAGCGTCTTCTCGTCGGCGTCGACGGGCGTGTGGTCGGACACCAGCGCGTCGATGGTGCCGTCGGCCAGCCCGGCCGAGAGCGCGTCGCGGTCGCGCTGCTGGCGCAGCGGCGGCGACAGGCGCGCGCGGCTGTCGAAGTAGCCGATGTCGGTGTCGACCAGGTGCAGCGAGTTGATGCTGACGTCGCAGCTCACCGGCAGGCCGGCGGCCTTGGCCTCGCGCACCAGCTGCACGCCGGCGGCGCTGGACAGGCGGCACAGGTGCACGCGCGCGCCGGTGGACTTCACCATCTCGAAGATGGTGAACAGGGCGATGGTCTCGGCCGCCACGGGCACGCCGGCCAGGCCCATGCGCGTGGCCAGCGGGCCGCTGGCGGCCACGCCGCGGCCCAGGTCGCGGTCCTGCGGGCGCAGCCAGACGGTGTGGCCGAAGGTGCTGGCGTACTGCAGCGCGCGCTGCAGCACGACGGTGCTCGGCAGCGGCACGTCGGCCTGGCCGAAGCCGATGCAGCCGGCCTCGGTCAGCGCCGCCATCTCGGTCAGCACCTCGCCGGCCAGGCCGCGGGTGAGCGCGCCCTGCGGGAACAGCCGGCAGCGCTGCAGCTTGCCGGTGCGGAAGGCCAGCATCTCCACCAGGCCGGGCTCGTCGAGCACGGGGTCGGTGTCGGGCGGGCACACCAGGCTGGTCACGCCGCCGGCCACCGCGGCGGCCGTCTCGCTCTCGAGCATGCCTTCGTGCTCGTAGCCGGGCTCGCGCAGGCGCGCGGCCAGGTCCACCAGGCCGGGCAGCACCAGGCAGCCGGTGGCGTCGAGGGTGCGCTCGGCCTTGAAGCCGGCGGGCGCCTCGCCGAGCGCGGCGATCTTGCCGTCGGCCACGGCGACGGCGGCGATGCCGTCGAAGCCCGAAGCCGGGTCGATCACGCGGCCGTTGGAGATGAGGAGGTTCATGTTCTTCTCAGTTCAGGCAAATGGCGGCCGAGCGGCGCAGCGAGCGCGCCGAGGTTGCGCCGAGCAGCGCAGGTGCGAGATCGGTGCGCGCAGTAGCCGAGCGGGCGCCATTTCATGCTTCGTTACCCGCCACGATGCTCATCACCGCCATGCGCACGGCGATGCCGAAGGTGACCTGCGGCAGGATCACGCTCTGCTCGCCATCGACCACCTCGGAGGCGATCTCCACGCCGCGGTTGATGGGGCCCGGGTGCATCACGATCGCGTCCGGCTTGGCGCGCCGCAGCTTCTCGGGCGTGAGGCCGTAGGTCTTGAAGTATTCCTGGCTGGAGGGCAGCAGCGCGCCGCTCATGCGCTCGTTCTGCAGGCGCAGCATGATGACCACGTCGCAGCCCTCGATGCCCTCTTCCAGCGAGTGGAAGACCTTCACCCCCATCGGCGCCATGTCGCCCGGCACCAGCGTGCGGGGCCCCACCACGCGCACCTCGGCGGCGCCGAGCGTGGTCAGCGCGTGGATGTCGGAGCGGGCGACGCGCGAGTGCAGCACGTCGCCCACGATCGCCACCGTGAGGTTGGAGAAGTCCTTCTTGTAGTGGCGGATGGTGTACATGTCGAGCATCCCCTGCGTGGGGTGCGCATGCCGCCCGTCGCCGGCGTTGATGACGTGCACGTGCGGCGCCACGTGCTGCGCGATCAGGTAGGGCGCGCCCGACTCGCTGTGCCGCACCACGAACAGGTCGGCCGCCATCGCGCTCAGGTTGGCGATGGTGTCGAGCAGCGACTCGCCCTTGCTGGCCGAGGAGCGCGCGATGTCGAGGTTGATGACGTCGGCCGACAGGCGCTTGGCCGCGATCTCGAAGGTGGTGCGGGTGCGCGTGCTGTTCTCGAAGAAGAGATTGAACACGCTCTTGCCGCGCAAGAGCGGCACCTTCTTGACCTCGCGGTCGCTCACGCTGACGAAGTTGGCGGCGGTGTCGAGGATGTGGGTGAGGATGTCCTTGGGCAGGCCCTCGATGGACAGCAGGTGGATCAGCTCGCCGTTGCGGTTGAGCTGCGGATTGCGCCGGGCGAGCATCAGCGTTGGTCCTCCAGGGTGAAGCGCAGGCTGCCGTCGTCGCCCCGCGCCAGGGCGAGCAGTTGCGTCTCGGGCAGCGCCAGGTGCGCGGCGGCGAAGTCGGCGGCCACGGGCAGCTCGCGCCCGCCGCGGTCCACCAGCACCGCCAGGCGCACGCAGGCCGGGCGGCCGAAGTCGAACAGCTCGTTGAGCACGGCGCGGATGGTGCGGCCGGTGTAGAGCACGTCGTCCAGCAGCAGCACGTCGGCGCCCTCGACCTCGAAGGGCAGCACGGTCTGCGCGCTGGCGGCCATGCCGCGCCGCGCGAAGTCGTCGCGGTGCATGGCCGAGGAGACGACGCCGGCCTCGCCGGGCAGGCCCAGGTCGCGCTGCAGGCGCTCGGCCAGCCAGGCGCCGCCGGAGGTGATGCCCACCAGGCGGGTGGCGGGGCGCAGCAGCCCCTTCACGCCGTCGAGCAGCGCCGCATAGAGCGCCTGGGCGTCGGGCAGGGTGGTCGTTTTCATCGCCGGGCCGCCCCGAGATGAAAAAGCGCCCCCTCGGGGGGCAGCGCACCACGCGAAGCGGGAAGCGTGGGGGTTTCATTGCTCACGGCAGGGTCCTCAGGAACTGTTCAAGGATGATGCAGGCGGAGGCGGCGTCGGCGTCCTTCGCGCCGCCGGCCAGCGCCTCGGTGGTGCTGTAGCGCTCGTCCACCTCGTACACCGGCAGGCCGAAGCGGCCGTGCAGTTGCCGCGCGAAGCGGCGCGCGGCGCGGGTGTTCTCGTGTTCGGCGCCATCGGGGTGGAAGGGCACGCCGACGACCAGCGCGTCGGGCTGCCATTCGCGGATGCGCGCCTCGATCTGCGCGAAGCGCGCGTCACCCTGCGCGGCGATGGTGGGCTGCGGCGTGGCACTCCTGAGCAGGCGGTTGCCGGTGGCCGTGCCGACGCGCCTGGTACCGAAGTCGAAAGCGAGAAAGGACTGGAAGCGCGCGGGGACGTCGACGATGGAGGCTGCCGGACCGCTCATGCGTGCCCCGCCTCCGGCGAGAGCTTCCATGCCTCCAGCCCCAGCAGCGACAGCGCCTTGTCGTAGCGCTGCTCCACCGGCGTGTCGAAGATGACGGCCGGATCGGCCATCACGGTGAGCCAGCTGTTCTCGGCGATCTCGGATTCGAGCTGGCCCTCGTCCCAGGCCGAGTAGCCCAGCGTGACCAGCACCTTGCGCGGGCCGGCGCCGGTGGCCATGGCCTCCAGCACGTCCTTGGAGGTGGTCATCTCCAGCCCGCCGGGGATCGTGAGGGTGGAGGCGTAGACCGTGGGCTCGTCCTCGCCATCGCTCTTCTTCACGTCGTCGCCCCCTGCCACGGGGGTGGGGCGCACCGGCTCGTGCAGCACGAAGCCGCGCTCGGTCTGCACCGGGCCGCCGTGGAAGACGGGGGCGTCGCTCAGGTCGGGCCGGTCCAGGTGCAGCTCGACCTTCTCGAACAGGCCGCTGAGCTTGATGTCGGCCGGCTTGTTGATGATCAGGCCCAGCGCGCCGCGCTCGCTGTGCTCGCACAGGTAGACGACGCTGCGGCTGAAGGACTGGTCCTGCAGGCCCGGCATCGCGATCAGGAAGTGATGCGTGAGGTTGATCCGGGCAGAATCGCTGGCCATGCCGCCGATTTTACTGGCCGCGGACAAGGTCTACCCCCGCGGGCTGGTGTGGTTCCGGCGGGATCTGCGGGCGCACGACCATGCGGCGCTGTACCACGCGCTGCGCAGTTGCCGCGAGGTGTTCTGTGCCTTCGTCTTCGACACGGACATCCTCGACGCCCTGCCCGGGCAGGACCGTGTGCCGCGTGCCGACGGCCTGCGCTCGGACCGGCGTGTGGAGTTCATCCACGCGTCGGTGCGCCTGCTGGGCGAGCAGCTGGAGGCGATGGGCGGCGGCCTGGCCGTGCGGCACGGCGCGGCCGGCCACGAGATCGCCGCGCTGGCCCGGGCGCTGGAGGTGCAGGCCGTGTTCGCCAACCGGGACGACGAGCCGGCCGCCCTGGCCCGCGACGCGCAGGCGCTCGGCACGCTGGCCGACGCCGGCGTCCGCCTGCACCTGCACAAGGACCAGGCCGTGTTCGAGCAGGACGAGGTGCAGACCCAGACCGGCCTGCCCTTCTCGGTCTTCACGCCCTACAAGCGGGCCTGGCTGGCGAAGCTGAACGACTTCTACCTGCGGCCCTACCCGATCGCGCACCATGCCGACACGCTCGCGCCGCTGCCCGCCGCGCACAGGACACCGCTGCCCTCGCTGGCCGCGCTGGGCTTCGCGCCGACCAACCTGGGCGCGCTGGACCTGCCGCCCGGCACCGAGGGCGCGCAGCGCATGCTGGCCGACTTCTTCGAGCGCATCGACCGCTACCACGTGGCGCGCGACTACCCGGCCGTGCGCGGCCCCAGCTACCTGGGCGTGCACCTGCGCTTCGGCACGCTGTCGATCCGCGAGGCGGCGGGCCTGGCGCACCGGCTGAGCCTGGAGGGCAACCAGGGCGCCGCCGCCTGGCTGTCGGAGCTGATCTGGCGCGAGTTCTACATGCAGGTGCTGGCGCACCGGCCCGACCTCGCCGAGGGCAGGAGCTTCCGCCCCGAATACGACCGCATCGCCTGGCACCACGGCAAGCACGCCGACGGCCTCTTCGCCGCCTGGTGCGAGGGGCGCACCGGCTACCCGCTGGTCGACGCGGCGATGCGCCAGATCAACGAGACGGGCTACATGCACAACCGGCTGCGCATGGTGGCGGCCAGCTTCCTCAGCAAGGACCTGGGGCTGGACTGGCGGCGCGGCGAGGCGTACTTCGCCAACCACCTCAACGACTTCGAGCTGGCGTCGAACAACGGCGGCTGGCAGTGGGCCGCCTCCACCGGCTGCGACGCGCAGCCCTGGTTCCGCATCTTCAACCCGGTGACGCAGAGCGAGCGCTTCGACCCGCAGGGCCGCTTCATCCGCCGCTACGTGCCCGAGCTGGCGCGGCTGCCCGACGCGGCGATCCATGCGCCCTGGCTGGCCTCGCCGCTGGAGCTGGAGGCGGCCGGCGTGCAGCTGGGCGAGACCTACCCGCGCCCGCTGGTCGACCATGCGCAGGCGCGCGAGCAGACGCTGGCGCGCTACGCGGCCGTGCGCGGCCGGCAGGACGGCGGCGCGCCCGCCGCCCGGCGCAGGCGGCCCAAGAAATAACGCCCGCCACGGCAGTGGCGGGCGTCGGGAGCGGTTCGGCTCGAAAGGCGCCGCCTTCGGCTCAGGCCACCTCGGCCGGCTGCGCCACCGCGAAGAGGCGCACCAGGCGCAGCAGCTCCTCTTCCGAGTAGGGCTTGCCCAGGTAGTGGTCCACGCCGAGCTGCTTGGCATGCTCGCGATGCTTCTCGGCGATGCGCGAGGTGATCATCACGATCGGCAGGCCGGCCAGCTTCTCGTCGGCGCGGATGTTGCGCGCCAGGTCGAAGCCGTCCATGCGCGGCATCTCGATGTCGGACAGCACCACGGCCGGGCGTTCCTGCTGCAGCCGCTCCAGCGCCTGCAGGCCATCGGCGGCCAGCGTCACGCGGTAGCCCTCGCGCTGCAGCAGGCGCTGGGTGACGCGCCGCACGGTGATGGAGTCGTCCACCACCAGCACCAGCGGCACCTCGGCGTGCGCCGGCAGGGCCAGCGCCGCCGCCGGCCCCTGGGGCTGGTCGGCCGCGGCCGTGGGCGCCACCGTTTCCGCCGCAGCGGGCCGGGGCACGAGCGCGCCGGCCTGCAGTTGCCGCGCCGCGTCGCCGTGCAGCGCGGCCAGCGCCACCGGGTTGTAGATCAGCGCCACGGCGCCGGAGGCCAGCACCGAGATGCCCGCCAGGCCCGGCACGCGCACCAGCTGCGGCCCCAGGTTCTTGACCACCACTTCCTGGTTGCCCAGCACTTCGTCCACGTGCAGCGCGACGCGCTGCGCGGCGCTTCGCACCACGACGATGGTGTTGGTCCGGCCTGCCGGGCGCTCGCTGCGCGCGGAGGACTGCAGCAGCGCGCCGGCCCAGAAGAAGGGCACCTCCTCGCCGCCGAAGACGTGGTGGCCGCTCGCGTAGGCGCGCGCCAGGTCGTCGGCGCCGGCGCGCTGCACCAGTTCGACCAGGTTGGCCGGCACGCCCACCGAGACCTCGCCCGCGCGCAGCATCACCACGTGCGTGACGGCGGTGGTCAGCGGCAGCACCAGCTTGAACTCGGTGCCCTTGCCCTCGGCGCTGCGGGTCTCGATGCGGCCGCCCAGCGCGGCCACCTCGGAGCGCACCACGTCCATGCCGATGCCGCGGCCCGCCAGTTCCGACACCTCGGCGGCGGTGGAGAAGCCGGGCCGGAAGATCAGTTCGGCGACTTCCTCGTCGCTCGGCTCCTGCCCCGCCGCCACCAGGCCCTGCGCCCGGGCGCGCGCCAGGATGCGCTCGCGCGGCAGGCCGGCGCCGTCGTCGCGGAAGCCGACCGACACGTCGTTGCCTTCCTGCCGCAGGTCGATGGTGATCAGGCCGGCCGGCTCCTTGCCGGCGCGCTCGCGCGCGGCCGCGTCCTCGATGCCGTGGGCCACGCAGTTGCGCAGCAGGTGCTCGAAGGCGGGCGTCATGCGATCGAGCACGCCGCGGTCCATCTCGATGGTGCCGCCGGTGATGTCCAGGCGCACCTGCTTGCCGGTGTCCTTCGACGCCTGGCGCACCACGCGGTAGAGGCGGTCGGACAGGCCCTCGAACTCCACCATGCGGGTGCGCAGCAGGCCGCGCTGCAGCTCGCGCGTCTGGCGCGCCTGGGCCGACAGGTCGTCTTCCGTCGCCTGCACCGCCTTCTGCAGCGTGCGCTGCACGGTGGCCACGTCGTTGACCGACTCGGCCATCATGCGGGTGAGTTCCTGCACGCGGGTGAAGCGGTCGAACTCCAGCGGGTCGAAGGACTGCTGCGTGTCCTTGGCCTGCGCCAGACGCGACTGCATCTGGCTCTCGGCCTGCACCTCGATGTCGCGCAGTTGCTGGCGCAGGCGGTCCAGGTTGCCGGTCAGGTCGCCCAGCGAGCTGCGCAACTGGGCCAGCTCGGCCTCCAGGCGCGAGCGGGTGATGATCACCTCGCCGGCCTGGGCCACCAGGCGGTCGAGCAACTGGGCGCGGATGCGCACGGTCTGGCCCGAGCCGGCGCGGGCCGGCAGCGCCACCGGCTGGGCCGGGCGCGGCAGGGGCCGGGCGGGCGCGGACGCCGCGGCAGCCGGCTCGGCGGCCTCGGCCTTCTCGACCACGATGGCCGGCACCGCGGGCGCGGCCGCCACCGCGGCGGCGGCCCGCTGCACCAGCTCGGCCTGGCCGGCGGAATCGGCCGCGCGCAGGCGGTCGAAGGTGTTCTGCAGGATGTCGAAGCGGCCCAGCAGGGCCTCGATGGCGGCGCGCTCGCCGGCGTCGACGGCGATCCCCTCGATCGCCGACTCCATGCGGTGCGCGCGTTCGCCCAGGCGCATGGCGCCGGCCAGCCGCGCGCTGCCCTTGAGCGTGTGCAGGGCCCGCAGCGCCGCGGCGCGGTGCTGGCCATCGTCGGGATGGTGGCTCCAGGCGCGCAGCGAGGCGCCCAGCCGCGGCAGCAGCTCGGTCGCCTCTTCCTCGAAGACGGGGAAGAGGTCGGGATCGACCGCGTCGGCGAGGTCGATGGTGTCGTCGCCGTCCTCGTCCAGCTCTGCCGGTGCCGCGATGGCCTGCGCCAGGGTGGCGGGCGCAGCGGGCGCGAGGACCGGCGCAGGCGCCTCGGCCGTTTCCGCAGCAGGCGCGGCGGACAGGGGCGAGGACGCCAGTTCGCGCAGATCGTCCAGCACGGACGCCTGCGGCTCCTTCAGGAAGCCGGCGGCGAACTGGTGCAGCAGCCGGCGCACCTCTTCGGCGGCGGCCACCAGCACCTGGCCCTGGGCCTCGGTGCCGCGGCCCATCGTGTGCAGGTGGTCCAGCGCCGTCTCGACCAGGCGCGCCATGTTCGACAGGCCATGGAAGCCGACCGTGGCCGAGCTGCCGGCCAGCGAGTGCGCCAGCCCGATGCTGGATTCACCGATGGGCTGGCCCGGCTGGGCGGCCCACTCGCCGACGTCGATGGCCAGCTGGCGGGACCATTCGTCCGCCTCGTTCAGGTAGACGTTGTACAGCGGAATGCCGATGCGCAGCGGGCCGATGACCTTGACCTGCTCCTCGGCGGCTTCGGCCTCGGCGATCGCCAGGTCCTCCGCGGGGGCCGGCTCGGCCGGCTCGGCCTCGGCCTGTGCCGGCTCGGGCTGCGCGGGCACGGCGGCGTCCTCTTCGGCCTCGGCCGACACGCCGGGCTGCTCCGCAGGCGGCGGCGCGTCGTGCACGGCCTCGTCGGCAGCTTCGGCGGCCGGCTCCAGCGGCAGCTCGAAGTCCAGCGGCGCGTCCGCGGACGGCACCGGCACCGGGGCGGCAGCCAGGAAGTCGATGTCCTCGCCGCCCGCCAGCGCGGCCGGCGCCGCCGGCGCTGCGGGGCCCTTGCGCGACGGCAGGATGTCCGTGACGGCGAAGTCGTCGTGCCCCCAATCGGTGTCGGGCGGCGTGCCTTCGGTCGCGGCGGCCGGTTCCCGCTCGCCCGGCAGGGGTTCGATGTCGAAGTCCAGGTCGAGCGGCGGCAGCTCGTGCAGCGGCGCGAGGTCGGTCGGCGCATCCGCGCGGTCGACGGCGGGCGGCTCCACGACGGGCGGCTCGGCGGCGATCTGCCGCGCCGCGACGGCGAGCGCCTCGGCGTCCGGCAGGGCCGGGGCCGCAGGCGCGGGCACCTCGTCCCCGTTGGCCAGCGCCTCGGCGGCGGCGCGCATCGGCGCGGCCTGCCAGGCGTGCGGCTGGCCGGAAGCGATGGCCTCCACCCACTGCGAGAACTGGCCCAGCGCAGCGGCCGTGCCGTCCAGCAGCGCCGGCGTGGCGGGGCGCTGGTCGGCCAGCCAGGTGTTGAGCACCTGCTCGAAGGCCCAGGCGGCTTCGCCGAACTCCATCAGCCCGACCATGCGCGAGCTGCCCTTGAGGGTGTGGAAGGCGCGGCGCAGCACGGTCAGCTCGCCCATGTCGGTGGCGCTGTCGCGCAGGTTGCCGATGGCGGCCTGGCCGCCCTGGATCACCTCGGTGGCCTCTTCCAGGAAGATGTTCTGGAGGTCGTCCTCCTCCAGCTCGGTGACCTCGGTGTCGGGCAGCACCTCCAGCGGCGCCGGGCCGGTGATCTTGGCGGTCCAGCTCTCGGCGGCACGGCTGAACTCCTCCAGCGCGGGCGCGGCCGAGGCGCCGGGCTTCGGCACCGCCAGCGCCGCCAGGCGGGCCGCGATCTGCGCGTCCACCTCGTCCACGCTGAGCACGGTGTCGGCCTGCACCACGGTGCCCGAGGGCGCGGCCACCAGGTCGGCGCCGATGCCGTGGATGGGCGCGCTGGCATCGACCTGCCGGCCCATCAGCGGCTTGAGCTCGCCGGCCTCGTCGTCGAACACGAACAGGCGCTTGGCCAGCGCCGGCTGGTAGCCGAGCATGTCGATCAGGAAGCCCAGCGCGCCGAGGTTGTTGCCCAGCGACTCGACGTGCTGCCCGCCCGCCGCGCTGCCGCCGGCCATCAGGTGGTCGACGTTGTCGCGCATGCGCTGCACGGTGCGCGCGGCCTGCTCCAGCCCGAGCACGGAGAACACGCCGCGCATCTGCAGAAGCTGGTTGGGCACGGTGCGCAGCAGCCCCATCTCGGTGGGGCGGCGGAAGAACTGGTCGAGCGACTTCTCCAGCTCGGACAGGTGCGCGCGCAGCTCGTCGACCACGGTGCCCATGGTCTGGCGGTCGCTGACGCGGCGGTACAGCTCCTCCATCCAGGGTTCCAGCGGCTCGGGGCGGCCACCCTCGCGGGCGCGCTCGATGCGCCCGGCCAGTTGCACGGTGCGGGCGGTGAGCTGCCGGTCCTGCGGGTCGAGGTCCTCGAAGGCCGCCTCCAGGTACAGCACCGAGGTCGCCACCTCCATCGCCAGTTCGGTCGAGGGCGCGCGGCCCGAGCGCAGCGAGGCGTCTACCGCGTTGTGCAGCGCCTGCACCATCGGCGCGCTGGCCGGATGCACCTTCAGCAGTGACTCGCCGAGCTGCGCGAAGGTGTCGGCCACCTGGCGCAGCCGCGAGAGATCGCCGCCCGAGAGGGCCGACCACATCTCCTTGGCGGTCTCGATGCGCTTGCGGGCCTGGGCCAGCACGTTCGGATCGAAGCGGCCGAACTGCACCGTGGCGTAGTCGACCTGCTCGTGGTTGGACACGCCCCAGCCCACGCGCACGGCGCGCAGCAGCGGCGCCTCGTCGCGCGGCGTGGGCACGGCCTGGGCGCAGAAGAACAGCAGGTCCTGGCCCAGCCGGTCGGACACGGTGGTGTCGCCGCGGGCCAGCGTCGTGTACTGCAGCAGCACGCGCGAGGCGGCGCGCTTGACGTAGATGTCCGGCGGCAGCAGCGACAGCGACAGCGCCTCGAAGAAGCCGCCGGCCAGCATCCAGAAGCTGGCCACCCGCGGCTGCGCCGCGCCGCGGCCGAGGCCGGCGCATACCACCGACAGGCGCCGGGCCGCCGCCTCGTCGCCGCCCTTGACCACCTTCAGCACGTCCCGGTCGAGCTGGGTGCGCACCGCCGGGTCGTAAATCATGGTGCGGAAGCCGGTCGGCTTCGGCACCTCGGCCCAGACCCAGGGATAGGTCCACAGGTTGGCCGGGTGCACGCGCTCGTTGCCCACCAGCTCCAGCACCTCGCGGTACTGCGGGAACAGCGCCACCGCCGAGACGGCCTTGCCGGCCAGCACGGCGGCGAGGAAGTCGCCCACCGCGAAACCGGCCTGCTCCACCTTCTGCACGGCGGCGTCGGTGCACCGGGCCGGCTCCAGCACGAAGCTCTGGACGGCGAACTCCATGGCGCCGAGCACCATCGCCGGCGCCGCGTGGCCCACCATCTGCAGCGCGCCGACGGCCTGGTGCAGCTGCTGGCGCGCCATGCGCAGCGGGCCGCTGTCCTGCTCGGACGCGCCTTCGCGCGCCTGGCGCCGCAGCGACTTGCCGGCGGTCTCGATCGATTTCTGGACTTCGCCGATCACCCAGGCCAGCGGCCCGAGGTCTTCGGAAGCGGGGGCGTTGCCCGCGACCGGGGCGTTGGCGGACGGGCGATTCGACACGTGGCTGCTCGCGATAAGAGGATGTCTGTCGTCAGGCGATCTTGAAGCGGGCCACCGACTGGCGCAGCTCCTCGGCCATGTGCGAGAGTTCGCGCACCTGCTTGGCCGTCTCGCGCGTGCCCTCGCCGGTCTGCTCCGTCACGGCGAAGATGTGCTGGATGTTGGCGGCCACCACGTTGGCCGATTCGGCTTCGCGCGAGGCGGACTGCGAGATCTGCTCGATCAGCTCGGCCAGGCGGCGCGACACGCGGTCGATCTCCGACAGGGCCGTGCCGGCGTTGTCGGACAGCTTGGCCCCTTCCACCACGCCCTGCGTCGAACGCTCCATGGCGCCCACCGCGTCCTGCGTGTCGGTCTGAATGGCCTTCACCAGCGCCGAGATCTGGCGCGTGGCGTCGGCGGAGCGCTCGGCCAGCCGCTGCACTTCCTCGGCCACCACCGAGAAGCCGCGGCCCGCTTCGCCGGCGGACGCTGCCTGGATGGCCGCGTTCAGGGCCAGCACGTTGGTCTGTTCCGTGATGTCCGAGATCAGCTCGGTGATTTCGCCGATCTCCTGCGAGGATTCGCCCAGGCGCTTGATCCGCTTGGAGGTCTCCTGGATCTGGTCGCGGATCGAGTTCATGCCGCCGATCGCGTTCTGCACCGCCTGCAGGCCCGAGGAAGCGGCCTGCAGCGACTGGCGCGCCACCGAGGCGGATTCCTGCGCCTGCGAGGACACGCCGTTGATGCGCTCGGCCATCGTCAGCACCGACTGGCCGGTCTCGCGGATCTCGCGCAGCTGCTCGGTGGAGGCGGCCAGCAGCTCGGTAGAGGTGCTTTCCACCTGCGACGTCGTCTGCGCCACGCGGGTGGCCGTGTTCTGCACGTTGCCCACCAGCAGGCGCAGTTCTTCCACCGTGTAGTTCACCGAGTCGGCGATGGCGCCGGTGATGTCCTCCGTCACCGTCGCCTCGTGCGTCAGGTCGCCCTCGGCCACCGTCTGCAATTCGTTCATCAGGCGAAGAATGGCCGCCTGGTTGGCCGCGTTGATGCGGTTGGCCTCCTCGCTGGCGCGCTCGGCCTCCAGCCGCTCGCGCTCGGCCTCGGCGGCGCGCTCGCGCCCCTCGCGCACCTGCACGTAGCCGATGGCGGCCGCCACCGCCAGCGCGGCCACCGCCAGCACCACCAGCATCAGCAGCGTGCCGGCGCCCAGGCCGCTCTGGTCCGACAGCTCGGTCTGCAGCGTGCCCAGCGAGGTCCGCAGCGGCTCGCTGTCGGCCAGGATGGTGGACTGCGCCTCGCGCGCGGCCACCAAGCCCTGCAGGTTGCCCAGGATGGCGCTGGCCTGCGTGCGGGTCTGTTCGTAGGTCTTGAGGATGGCGTCGAGCTGCTCGCGCGTCTGCGCGTCGCGCGTGCCGGGCAGGCGCTGCTGCGCGTTGCCGTCGAGCAGGCCGCGGGCGATGTCCTGGAAGCTGTTGAGGTCCTTGCCCAGCAGGAACACGGCATCGGGGCTCACGCCTTCCACCGTCAGGAATTCGTTGGCCGACTTGCCGATGCGCTGCGTCAGCATCACCAGCTGGCCGGCGGCCGAGATCTCGGGCACCGTGGCGTTCTGCTGCATCTTGAGCGAGGCGACGGTCTCGGCCATCTCCAGCAGGTCGGAGGACTGGCGGTTGATGGTGCGCAGGGCGGTGCCCACCTGGGTCAGGATCTGCTTCTGGTCCAGCACCACCTTGGCGCTGCTCTCGGCGCGGTTGACCAGCGGCTCGATCTTCTGCATCTCGCCGTCGTACTGCGCGCCGACGCGCGCCAGGCCGAGCGATTCGTCGCCGCCGGCCAGGCCGCGCACCTGGCGCAGCAGGTCGTCCGCGCTGTCCTTGACCTCGTCGAAGGCGGCGGGCGTGCCCACCAGCGCCTGCGACACGGACTTGGCCAGGCGCTGCGACTGCATCAGCGACTGGCCGGTGGCCGCCACCTGCTGCGCGACGCGGTCGGCGTGCAGGATGGCCGAGCCGGCCGTCAGCAGCAGCAGCAGCACCAGCACCGCCAGCACGATCGACAGCAGGCGCTGCTGGCGCGCGGAGCGGGTCACCGGCGGCACCGGCACCGGCGCGACCGGGGAGCCGCCCTCCGCGGACGCGGCGGCAGCCTCGGCCTCGTCGCGGCTGGGCCGCAGCTCCACCGGCGCCTCGACCACCGGCGTGGGGGCCGGTGCAGGCGCGGCGGCCTCGCGCGGGATGTAGACGGTCTTGTCCTCCGGTGGCTGCAGCGTCTCGAGGTTGTCGAACGCCAGCGCCGCGGCATCGCCGTTCGCGGGCACGCCGTCCTCACGGGTGGGCAACAACTTCTTGAACTTGTCAGCGATCGAGTTCACGGTCGGTCCTTCGATGGAGTGAAAGCGGCGCCGCCAGGCTCAGGCGCCAATGCTCAGGAATTCAGGCAACTGTGCCAGGGCGGCGAGCTGGATCTCCTGCCAGCGCCGCCCGGCGCTGTCGATGTAGGTATCGCCCTGCCACGGCGGCGACCCGCCGGCGGGTGCCTCGGAGGTGACGAAGGCCTCCACGCCGCGCAGGCCGGCCAGGCGGTCGACCAGCAGGGCGCAGTTCACCTCCAGCGCCTCGTTGAGCGCCACCAGGCGCGACTGCCCGCGCGCGGCCTCGCCGGCCGGCGCGGCAGCCTGGCCGCCGGCGAAAGCCGACAGCTGCACCACGCCATACAGCCCGCCGCGCAGGTTGGCCACGCCCAGGAACCAGGGCAGCGTGTAGGGCACCGCCTGCGGCGGCGTCCACGGGAAGATCTCTCCTGCCTGCCCCAGGGGCAGCAGGTAGCCCGCGTCGCCGGCCTCGACGGCCAGCCAGGACGCGGACACGCCCGCCGTGCGGGCCGTCTGCAGACGGTCGGCGAGGCGGGCCTGGAATTCGCGGAGGGCTTCGCGGGCGGCCATGCGCTAGGGAACGGCGTGCGCTCAGTTCAGGGCGCGGATCTTCGCCAGCAGCTCGGCGGGCTCGACCGGCTTCACGATGTAGTCGCGCGCGCCCTGGCGCATGCCCCACACGCGGTCGGTCTCCTGGTTCTTGCTGGTGCACAGGATGATCGGCACCTCGGCGAACTGCGGATTGCGCGCCAGCGCCCGGGTGAGCTGGAAGCCGTTCTGCCCGGGCATGACCACGTCCATCAGGATCAGGTCGGGCTTGTCGGCCTCCAGGCGGCGCATGGCATCGTCGGCGTTCTCGGCGGTCTGGACCGCGAAGCCGTTCTTCTGGAGCAGGTCGGACAGGAACATCAGTTCCGTCTTGGAGTCGTCGACGACGAGGACTTTGCGAATGGGCATTTAGGCTTCCTGTTGCGCAGCGCCGAACTGCTGCACGGCCTGCAGCAGCTGTTCCTTGGTGAAGGGTTTGGTGAGGTATTCCTGCGAGCCGACCATGCGGCCGCGCGCCTTGTCGAACACGCCGTCCTTGGACGAGAGCATCACCACGGGGACGTTGGCGAAATGCGCGTTGCGCTTGATGATGGCGCAGGTCTGGTAGCCATCCAGGCGGGGCATCAGGATGTCGCAGAAGATCAGCTGCGGCTTGTGGTCGTTGACCTTGGACAGCGCGTCGTAGCCGTCCTCGGCCAGCAGCACCTCGTGGCCGCCCTGCTTGAGGAAGATCTCGGCGCTGCGCCGAATCGTGTTGCTGTCGTCGATGACCAGCACCTTGTAACCGGATCCACTCGTGCTCATCGGCACCTCATCCTCGTTGAACGTACCCCCTGGGCCCTGTGCGCCAGCGGGCGCACCTCACGCCTGGCGATGTGCGATCCTCGGCGGATCAGATCTCGACCATTTCGAAGTCTTCCTTGCGGGCACCGCACTCGGGGCAGGTCCAGTTCATGGGCACTTGCTCCCACGGCGTGCCAGGCGCAATACCATCCTCCGGCCAGCCCGCCGCTTCGTCGTAGATCCACCCGCAGATCAGGCACATCCAGGTTTTCGTGTTCATCGCAGCTTACGAGCCTTGTACATAGAATGCAACGATTGTATCTAGACGTCTCAAGCAAAGCTGTGCAAGACGTCTCACATACGCCACCCGGCGGCGCCCTTCCGAAGCCAATGAATACGTACTTACTACCACCGGAAGGCCCGCCGGAACCCGGCAATGGTAACGAGCCGGATACGGCCGACCTTGACGCAGCGGCGGACGACGACGGCCGCCCGCCCTGCGTGCTGGTGTTCAACGCCAGCGACCCGAGCGGCGCCGGCGGCCTGAGCGGCGACGCCCTGGCGATCGCGTCGGTTGGCGCTCACATGCTGGGCGTGGTGACGGGTGTGTTCGCCCGCGACACGGCCGAGGTGTTCGATCACTTCCCCCTGGACGAGGAGCAGGTGGCCGAACAGGCGCGCGCCATCCTGGAGGACGTGCAGGTGCAGGTGATCAAGGTCGGCTTCGCCGGCAGCCCGGACAACCTGGGCCGCATCGCGGAAGCCGCCTCGGACCACCCGGACGTGCCGGTGGTGGCCTACATGCCGCACCTGTCCTGGTGGAGCGACGAGGAGATCGAGAGCTACCTGGACGCCTTCGCCGAGCTGGTGCTGCCGCAGACCGCCGTGCTGGTGGGCAACCACAGCACGCTGTGGCGCTGGCTGCTGCCCGACTGGAGCGGCGACCGGCCGCCGCTGGCGCGCGACATCGCCCGGGCGGCCGGGGAGCACGGCGTCTCCTACACCCTGGTGACGGGCCAGGTGCGCCCCGACGGCGCCATCGAGAACACGCTGGCGTCGCCCCAGGCCGTCGTCGCCAGCGAGAAGTACGAGCGGCTGGAGGCGGTGTTCTCCGGCGCCGGCGAGACGCTGTCGGCCGCGCTGGCGGCGCTGCTGTCCACCGGCGCCGACCTGGCCGCCGCCACCGCCGAGGCGCTGGCCTACATGGACCGCTGCCTGGACGCGGGCTTCCGCCCCGGCATGGGCCACGTGCTGCCCGACCGCCTGTTCTGGGCGCAACCCGATACCGAGGGCGACGATGACGAGGCCGCGCCGTCCGACTTCGCCCTGCCGCCCCACGAGACCCGACATTGACCGCATGACCACCGACATCAACGACCAGCTCTTCGAGCGCGCCCGCGCCGTCATCCCCGGCGGCGTGAACTCGCCCGTGCGCGCCTTCCGCGCGGTGGGCGGCACGCCGCGCTTCATCGCCCGCGCCGAGGGGCCCTACATGTGGGATGCCGCCGGCACCCGGTACATCGACTACATCGGCTCCTGGGGGCCGATGATCCTGGGCCATGGCCACCCGGCCGTGATCGAGGCGGTGCAGCGCGCGGTGGCCGAGGGCCTGTCCTTCGGCGCGCCGACCGAGCGCGAGATCGAACTGGCCGAGGCGATCCTGGCGCTGATGCCCTCGATGGAGATGGTGCGCCTGGTCAGCTCCGGCACCGAGGCGGCGATGAGCGCGCTGCGCCTGGCGCGCGGCGCCACCGGCCGCAAGCGCATCATCAAGTTCGAGGGCTGCTACCACGGCCATGCCGACGCGCTGCTGGTCAAGGCCGGCTCCGGGCTGGCGACCTTCGGGCAGACCACCTCGGCCGGCGTGCCGGAGGAGGTCGTGCAGCACACGCTGGTGCTCGAGTACAACAACGTCGCGCAATTGGAGGAAGCCTTCGCGCTGCACGGCAGGGACATCGCCTGCCTGATCATCGAGGCCATCGCCGGCAACATGAACTTCGTGCGCACGACGCCCGCGTTCGCCCGCCGCTGCCGCGAGCTGTGCACGCAGTACGGCGCGCTGCTGGTGGTGGACGAGGTGATGACGGGCTTTCGCGTCGGGCCGCGCGGCGCGCAGGGCGTGCTCGGCATCACGCCCGACCTCACCGTGCTGGGCAAGGTGATCGGCGGCGGCATGCCGCTGGCCGCCTTCGGCGGGCCGCGCGCCATCATGGAGCAGCTGGCGCCGCTGGGGCCGGTCTACCAGGCCGGTACGCTCTCGGGCAACCCGGTGGCCACCGCCTGCGGGCTGGCGACGCTGCGGGAGATCGCCAGGCCGGGCTTCTACGAATCGCTGGCGGCGAAGACGCGCACGCTGGTCGACGGCCTCGCAGCCGCCGCGGCCGCGGAAGGCGTGCCCTTCAGCGCCGACTGCGAGGGCGGCATGTTCGGCTTCTTCCTGCTGCCGGCGCTGCCGGTCAACTACGGCCAGGTGATGCAAAGCGACGGCGCCCGCTTCAACCGCCTGTTCCACGGCCTGCTGGCGCGCGGCGTGTACATCGCGCCGGCGCTGTACGAGGCCGGCTTCGTCAGTGCCGCGCACGGCGATGCCGACATCGCAGCGACGCTGGAGGCGGCGCGCGAGGCATTTCGCGGGCTTTGACCCTGGCCGTCGGCATCCGCCGCTAAAATGCTCCGTTCGCCCGCGCCCGCGGGGGTTTCATCTGCTGGTTGGGGAGGACGCCATGCCCATCGACGCCCTCTTCCAATTGGGGATCGTTCCAGTTGACCTGAACACCTCCCAAGAGGAAGAACACTTCCGTCGCCCACGGCGACGCGCGCACGCGGCCCCGCGCTGCGCATCGATCCGATCGTCGTCATCGAATGCATCGCGGCAGCGCATGCCCGCGCGGCTGCACCCGATGCAGGATCAGGTCTGTCATAGCCGAACGCCGGCCTGAGCGCCGCGGCGCGCCCCCTGCGGCGCGCCGGGCGCTCGCTCGTTCGCCGGGGCGCCGCACGCGCCCCTTGTTCCCCGCGGCATCGGCCGCTGCGCTTTCCATCACTGCTTCGTCCGTCGGTTTCCCGCGCCAGGGTGCGCGGGGCGCCGCACGGCCTGCTTCCCTTCATGATCCAGACGCCCTACTACCTCATCGACAAGGCCGCCCTGCAGGAGAACCTGCGGCAGGCCGCCCGGCTGCGCGAACTGTCGGGCGCGAAGATCCTGCTGGCGCTCAAGTGCTTCGCCACCTGGCCGGTGTTCGACCTGATGCGCGAGCACCTGGACGGCAGCACCTCCTCCTCGCTGTTCGAGCTGAAGCTGGGCCGCGAGAAGTTCGGCGGGGAAACGCACGCCTACAGCGTGGCCTGGTCGGACCACGAGATCGACGAGGCCGTGGCGCACGCCGACAAGATCATCTTCAACTCCGTCTCGCAGCTGCAGCGGCTGGGCGATCGCGCCGCCGCCATCCCGCGCGGGCTGCGGCTGAACCCGCAGGTCAGCGCCGCCGGCTACGACCTGGCCGATCCGGCCCGGCCCTTCAGCCGGCTGGGCGAGTCGGACGCGGCGCGGGTCGAGGCGGTCATGGACCGCATCGACGGCTTCATGATCCACAACAACTGCGAGAACCGCGACTTCGCGCGCTTCAACCAGCTGCTGGGCGAGACGGAGGCGCGCTTCGCGCCGCTGCTGGCGCGCGCGAACTGGGTCAGCCTGGGCGGCGGCATCCACTTCACCGCGCCGGGCTACCCGCTCGAGGCGCTGGGCGAGCGGCTGCGCACCTTCGCGCAGCGCCACGGCGTGCAGGTCTACCTGGAGCCCGGCGAGGCGCTGGTGCAGGACAGCGCCTCGCTGGAGGTGACGGTGCTGGACACGCTCCTCAACGGCAAGCAGCTGGCCGTGGTCGACGCCGCCACCGAGGCGCACATGCTGGACCTGCTGATCTACCGTCTCAGCGCGCGCGTGGAGCCCGATGCCGGACCGCACCGCTACATGGTCTGCGGCCGCACCTGCCTGGCCGGCGACGTGTTCGGCGAGTACGACTTCCCCGAGCCGCTGGTGCCGGGCTCGCGCATCTCGCTGCGCGATGCGGCCGGCTACACGATGGTCAAGAAGAACTGGTTCAACGGCGTCGCCATGCCGGCGATCGCCGTGAAGGAACTGGACGGCCGGACGCGCGTCGTGCGCGAGTTCGGCTACCAGGACTACGTGGACAGCCTGGGCTGATCGCCCACGTCCCCTACCCCTTGCAGGAGAACGGAGAGCAAGCCATGAAAAAGAACGTCCTCATCATCGGTGCCGGCGGCGTGGCCCACGTGGTGGCGCACAAGTGCGCGCAGAACAACCGCGCGCTGGGCGACATCCACATCGCCTCGCGCACGGTGGCCAAGTGCCAGGCCATCGTGGCGTCGGTGCTCGACAGGCGCAGCCTGCAGCAGCCCGGCGTGCTGCAGGCCCACGCGCTGGACGCGCTCGACGTGCAGGCCACGGCGGCGCTGATCCGCGCGACCAAGGCGCGCATCGTGATCCAGGCCGGCTCGTCCTTCCTCAACATGGCGGTGCTGTCGGCCTGCATCGCCACCGGCGCGGCCTACATCGACACCGCCATCCACGAGGACCCGGACAAGGTCTGCGAGACGCCGCCCTGGTACGCCAACCATGAATGGAAGCGCCGCGAGGCCTGCGCGGCCGCCGGCGTCACGGCCGTGCTGGGCATCGGCTTCGACCCCGGCGTGGTCAACGCCTACGCCCGGCTGGCGCAGGACGCGTTCTTCGACCGCATCGAGTCGATCGACATCATCGACACCAACGCCGGCTCGCACGGCCGCTGGTTCGCCACCAACTTCGACCCCGAGATCAACTTCCGCGAGTTCACCGGCACGGTCTGGTCGTGGCAGGACCGGCAGTGGACCGCCAACAGGATGTTCGAGGTGCGCCGCGAATGGACGCTGCCGGCCGTCGGCACGCAGACCACCTACCTCACGGGCCATGACGAGCTGCACTCGCTGTCCAGCCTGCTCGACGTGCCGAGCATCCGCTTCTGGATGGGCTTCTCCGACCACTACATCAACGTCTTCACCGTGCTGAACAAGCTCGGCCTGCTGTCGGAGAAGCCGGTCGCGCTCCCCGGCGGCGGCGAGGTGGTGCCGCTGCAGGTGGTCAAGGCCGTGCTGCCGGACCCGGCCTCGCTGGCGCCCACCTACCAGGGCCTGACGTGCATCGGCGACAAGGTGCGCGGCACCAAGGACGGCCAGTCGCGCGAGGTCTTCATCTACAACGTGTGCGACCACGCGGCCTGCTGGCGCGAGGTGGGCAGCCAGGCCATCTCGTACACCGCCGGCGTGCCGGCCGTGGCGGCGGCGCTGCTCATCGCCGACGGCACCTGGGACGTGCACCGCATGGCGAACGTCGAGGAGCTGCCGCCGCAGCCCCTGCTGGCGCTGATGGACCGCATGGGCCTGCCCACGCGCATCCAGGACGCGCAGTGCGACCGGCCGCTGGCCGAGGCGCTGGCCGGTGCGGCGCCCGATGCCAGCAACGACGCGCAGGCCGCGGTGGCCGCGCCGCGGCGCAAGGCGCGCGTGGCCTGACGCGCCGCGCGACGCCGAAAAAAGTTCGCCGAGCGGCGTAGCGAGCGGCGCCAGGTCGCGCCGAGGACCGCAGCCGTACTGACGTACGGCGAGGACCGCAGGCGCGAGATGGCGCCGCGCAGTAGCCGAGCGGCGAACTTTTCAGTGGCGGAAGTGGCGCACGCCTGAGAACACCATCGCCACGCCGCGCTCGTCGGCCGCGTCGATCACCTCCTGATCGCGCATCGAGCCGCCCGGCTGGATGACACAGGTGGCGCCGTGGTCGATCACCACGTCCAGCCCGTCGCGGAAGGGGAAGAAGGCGTCGCTGGCCACAGCGGAGCCCGCCAGCGACAGGCCGGCATGCTCGGCCTTGATGCTGGCGATGCGCGCCGAGTCGAGCCGGCTCATCTGGCCGGCGCCCACGCCCAGCGTCATGCCGCCGGCGCAGAACACGATGGCGTTGCTCTTGACGTATTGCGCCACCTGCCAGGCGAAGAGCAGGTCCTGAAGCTGTTCGGGCGTCGGCTGCTTCTTCGTCACCACCTTGAGGTCGGCCGCCTTCAGCACGTGGTTGTCGGCGGTCTGGATCAAGAGGCCCGAGCCGACGCGCTTGACGTCCATCGCGTTGCGGCCGTTGTCCCAGTCGGTGGCGCCGCCCGGCGGCAGGTCGATCTGCAGGATGCGCACGTTCTGCTTGGCCTTGGTGGCCTGGAACACGGCCAGCGCCTCCGGGCTGTAGCCGGGCGCCATCAGCACCTCGACGAACTGCTTGTTGATCTCCTGCGCGGCGGCCAGATCCACCGGCCGGTTGAAGGCGATGATGCCGCCGAAGGCGGAGGTCGGATCGGTCTTGAAGGCCTTGGCGTAGGTCTCCAGCGCGTCCTTGCCGACGGCCACGCCGCAGGGGTTGGCGTGCTTGACGATCACGCAGGCCGGCTCGTCGAAGCTCTTGACGCATTCCCAGGCGGCGTCGGCGTCGGCGATGTTGTTGTAGCTCAGCTCCTTGCCCTGCAGCTGCTTCGCCGTCACCAGCGAGCCAGGCGCCGGGTACAGGTCGCGGTAGAAGGCCGCCTGCTGGTGCGGGTTCTCGCCGTAGCGCAGGTCCTGCAGCTTGACGAAGCGGCCGTTGCTCTGCGCCGGGAACAGCGAGCGCACCGGCGCGGCCTGGCCCGTGCTGGCCTCGAAGTCGATGGCGGACAGGTAGTCGCTGATGGCGCCGTCGTAGTCGGCGATGCGGTTGAAGGCGGCCACCGAGAGGGCGAAGCGCGTGCGGTCGCTCACCTTGCCGCCTTCCTTCAGCTCGGCCAGCACCTGCGCGTACTGCGAGGCGTCGGTCAGCACCGCCACGTCCTTCCAGTTCTTGGCCGCGCTGCGCACCATCGCCGGGCCGCCGATGTCGATGTTCTCGATCGCGTCCTCCAGCGTGCAGCCCGGCTTGGCGACCGTCGCCTCGAAGGGATAGAGGTTGACCACCAGCAGGTCGATGGTGTCGATGCCGTGCTGCTCGATCGCCGCCACGTGCGCCGGCAGGTCGCGCCGCGCCAGCAGGCCGCCGTGGATCTTCGGGTGCAGCGTCTTCACGCGGCCGTCGAGCATCTCGGGAAAGCCGGTGTGGTCGGCCACCTCGGTCACCGGCAGGCCGGCGTCGGCCAGCAGTTTGGCGGTGCCGCCGGTGGACAGCAGCTTCACGCCCAGCGCGTCGAGCGCCTTCGCGAAGTCAAGGATGCCGGTCTTGTCGGAGACGGAGAGAAGGGCCGTGAGCGCCATGATGAGGTTGGATTGCGGGTGAGTGGGAAGTGACGCTCGTGAAGCGGGGCGAGCGCAGCGAAGCCGTTTCGGGGACACCCGCGGAGCCGGCTTTGCCGGGCCGCAGGGTGTGCCCCCTGCAAGGGGGTTGGCGGAGCGGACGAAGTCCGCGGAGACTGGGGGCTATTTCAAGATCCTGTGCTCGACGAGCTTCTTGCGCAGCGTGTTGCGGTTCAGGCCGAGCCACTGGGCGGCGCGCGACTGGTTGCCTTCGGCGCGCGACATCACCACCTCCAGCAGCGGCTTCTCGACCACGTTGACGATCATGTCGTACATGCCGTCCGGCTCGGTGCCGCGCAGGTCCTTGAAGTAGCCTTCCAGGCTGCTGCGTACGCACTCCTCGATCTGCTTCTTGCTCATCTCGTTCTCGTGTTGTCGTCCTTGGGCCGCGTCGCGGCACGCAGGCCGCCGGCGCTCGCTTCAGTGCAGGCTGCCGCAGTGCGCCTCGTGCTCGTCCTGCTCGTCGGGCAGCACCGGCGCTGCCGCAGGCAGCCGGTCCATGCACCGGCCGAGCGCATCGAAGAAGTCGGCGACCGCCTGAAGCTGCTCGCGCGCATCCTCGATGCGGTTCATGCGGTCGCGGAAATTCTCGCCGCCCGGCAGCGCCCGCACGTACCACCCGATGTGCTTGCGCGCGGTGCGCACGCCGCTGCGCTCGCCGTACAGCGCATGGTGTTCCTGCAGGTGCTCCAGCAGCAGCCGCTGCACCTCGGCCACCAGCGGCGGCGCCAGGTGCTGGCCGGTCGCGAGGAAGTGGCCCACCTCGCGGAAGATCCAGGGCCGTCCCTGTGCCGCGCGGCCGATCATGACCGCGTCGGCGCCGGTGGCGGCCAGCACCTCGCGCGCTTTCTCGGGCGAATCGATGTCGCCGTTGGCCACCACCGGGATGCGCACGGCCGCCTTCACCGCGGCGACGGTGTCGTATTCGGCCTGGCCCTTGTAGCCCTGCTCGCGCGTGCGGCCGTGCACGGTCAGCATCTGCACGCCGGCGCGCTCGAAGTCGCGCGCCAGCTTTTCGGCGTTGCGGCATTCGGCACTCCAGCCGGTGCGCATCTTCAGCGTCACCGGCACGCCGTGCGGTGCCGCGGCGGCCACCACTGCCTCGGCGATGGCGAGCGCCAGCGGCTCGTCGCGCATCAGCGCCGAACCGGCCCAGCGGCTGCACACTTTCTTGGCCGGGCAGCCCATGTTGATGTCGATGATCTGCGCGCCGCGGTCGATGTTGTACTGCGCGGCCTCGGCCATCATGGCCGCGTCGGTGCCGGCGATCTGCACCGAGATGGGGCCCGGCTCGCCGGCATGGTCGGCGCGGCGCGAGGTCTTCAGCGAATTCCACAGGTCCTTGCGCGAGGTCACCATCTCGCTGACCGCGTAGCCCGCGCCGAGCGAGCGGCACAGCTTGCGGAAGGGCCGGTCCGTCACACCGGCCATGGGCGCGACGAACAGCCGGTTCTCTAGCGCGATGGGGCCGATGTGCATGGTGGCGGAAGGAACGGGCGGGCGCGCCCGGGTTGCTGAAAAATGAGGCAAGGATTCTAGCCAGCGGCGATTTCAGCGACTGAAACGATTTGCACCCTGCCGCGCGCTCGTCTCCCCTGCTTTCGGCCCGGCTTCCGACAGCGATGGCCGGGCAGTGCTTCCTATACTGCCGCGCCGCCATCGTCCTCCATGCAAGTCTGGCTCGACTCCCTTCTCGCCCTGCTCTCGCTGCCGCAGTACGGCCTCACGACGCTGTTCGTCGTCGCCTTCGTCTCGGCCACGCTGCTGCCCATGGGCTCGGAGCCGGCGCTGTTCGGGCTGCTCAAGCTCAACCCCGAGATGTTCTGGCCGGCGGTGCTGGTCGCCACCGCCGGCAACACGCTGGGCGGCGCCCTGAGCTGGTGGATGGGCTACGGCGCGCACAAGATGGCCGACAAGTACGCACACTCCAGCCATCACCTGCGCGCACTCGCGTGGCTGGAGCGCATGGGCCCGAAGGCCTGCCTGCTGAGCTGGCTGCCGCTGGTGGGCGACCCGCTGTGCGCCGTGGCCGGCTGGCTGCGCCTGGCGTTCTGGCCCTGCGTGCTCTACATGGCCATCGGCAAGTTCGGGCGCTACGTGGTGATGACGGTGGCGCTGCTGTACATCTGGCCCGACAGCTAGGGCCTGCGCTCACGACACGGCCGGCGCATCCGCCTCCAGCGCGTCGCCCACATGCCCGGCCAGCAGATCGTCCAGTGCCGCAACGCCGCGCTTGTACCGCTGGCGGATCCGGTAGAACGGCCTGTGCAGCGGCGGCAGCACCGTGTGCAGGACGGCCAGCCTCCCGAGCGCCAGTTGATCCCGCACGGCATGCAGCGACAGGCAGGTGATCCCGAGCCCCGCCGCCGTCGCCTGCTTGATCGCCTCCGTGTCACCCAGTTGGGTGGTGGACTCGAACCCGCCCAGATGCGGCAGCAGCAGCTGGTCGAGCAGTTCGCGCGTGCCGGAGCCGGCCTCGCGCAGCAGCCAGCGCTCTGCGCGAAGCTCGTCCAAGCTCGCCGCCGCGGCACGCACCGCCAGCGGATGCCCGGCCGCGGACACGATGGCCAGCTCGTCGGTGCCCCAGGCCTGCACATCCAGCTCGTCGGAATGGCAGGGCCCTTCGATCAGGCCCACGTCGACATCCGTGCGCAGCACGGCGGCGACGATGTCCTGCGTGTTGCCGATGCGCATCTCCACCGTCACACGCGGCCGCTCGCGCTGGAACTGCGCGATGCGGGCCGGCATGACGTAGTTGCCGATGGTGGTGCTCGCGCCCAGCCGGATGTGCGCGGGCAGGGCGCCATGCCGGCCGGCGGCGCCGTCCACACCGAAATCACGCTCGATCTCCATCGCCGCGCTCAGCACCGCGCGTGCGCGCGAGTGGAGCGCGCGCCCCGTCTCGTTGAGCAGCAGGCGCTTGCCTGCGCGGTCGAACAGCGGCGCGCCCAGCAGGGATTCCAGTTCCGCCAGCGCGGCGCTGGTGGCCGACTGCGACAGGGGGATGCTGGCGGCGGCCGCGGTGGTGCTGCCCGACTCCGCGATCGCGGAAAAGATCTGAAGCTGTCTGAGCGTCAGCCTCATGGGGTCGCTTTATTCATAAGATGAGTTGATCATATTCATATAACTCGTTTTTCATTAGAGCGCCGCGCCGCCAAGATCGGGCTCCTTTCAGGAAAAGAAGAAAGAGAGCCTCATGCCTGCATCCGGCGGCAGCGCAGCCCCTTCGCTGCGCCGCGCGATCCTTCCGGTCTCGCCCTCCCTGCTGCCCGGCCTGGCGCTCGCGGGCGCCATCGCTTTCGCGGCGCTGCGCCTCGGCGCGCTGCCCTGGTTCCAGGACAGGGGCCTGAGCGCGCTCACCCTGGCCATCGTGATCGGCATGCTGATCGGCAACACCGTCTATCCGCGGCTGCAGGCCCGCGTCGACGACGGCATCGCGTTCTCCAAGACGACGCTGCTGCGCGCCGGAATCGTGCTGTATGGCATCCGCCTCACGTTCGCGGACGTGGCCTCGATCGGCCTGCCCGGACTGCTCATCGACGCGCTGATGCTGGGGAGCACCTACCTGGCCGCCTACTGGCTCGGCACGCGGGTGCTGCGCCTCGACCGGGAGGCCGCGCTGCTGATCGGCGCCGGCAGTTCCATCTGCGGCGCGGCAGCCGTGATGGCCGCGCAGCCGCTGGTGAAGGCACGCGCCGAGCACGCGACGATCGCGGTGGCGACGGTCGTGGTCTTCGGCACGCTCGCCATGTTCGCGTGGCCCGCGGTCTACCGCATCGGCGCCGAGCACGGGCTGCTGCAGTGGAGCGCGCAGGACTACGGCGTCTTCGTCGGCTCGACCGTGCACGAGGTGGCACAGGTGGTGGTCGCCGGCCGCGCGCTGGGGCCGGAGGCCGCGGACGCGGCCGTCATCACGAAGATGGTGCGCGTGATGATGCTGGCGCCGGTGCTGATGCTGGTGGCCTTCCTGCTGGCCCGCAGCCGGCCGTCGCCGGGCGCGCCGGCGGGAGGCCGCGCGCGCATCGCCGTGCCCTGGTTCGCCTTCGGCTTCATCGCCGTCATCGCGCTGAACTCCGTCCTGCCCGTGCCGCCGGCCTGGAAGGGCCCGGCCATCGCGGCGGACGACCTGCTGCTGGCGACCGCCATGGCCGCGCTCGGGCTGACGACCCACATGTCGGCCCTGCGGCGCGCGGGCATGCGGCCGATGGTGCTGGCGTCGCTGCTGTTCGGCTGGCTGCTGGTCGGCGGGCTGGCGGTGCATCACGCCGTGCACCACGTGCTGCGCTGACGGGCCGCGGCGCCGCAGCCGCGCCGGCAGCGACATGCGCCCGCCGGGCGGCGGAAGCTACACGTTGAACAGGAAGTTCATCACGTCGCCATCCTTGACGACGTACTCCTTGCCCTCGCTGCGCATCCGGCCGGCATCCTTGGCGCCCTGCTCGCCCTTGTGGGCGATGTAGTCGTCGAAGCCGATGGTCTGCGCGCGGATGAAGCCGCGCTCGAAGTCGCCGTGGATCACGCCGGCCGCCTGCGGCGCGGTGTCGCCGACATGGATGGTCCAGGCGCGCACCTCCTTCACGCCGGCGGTGAAGTAGGTCTGCAGGCCCAGCAGCCGGAAGGCGGCGCGGATCAGGCGGTTCAAGCCCGGCTCGTCCTGGCCGATCTCCTCGAGGAACATCTTCTTGTCCTCGTCGTCCATGTCGGCCATCTCGGCCTCGATCTTGGCGCAGATGGCGACCACCGGGGCGTTCTGGCCGGCGGCGTACTCCTTCAGGCGGTCGAGCAGCGGGTTGTTCTCGAAGCCGTCCTCGCTCACGTTGCCGACGAACATCGCCGGCTTGGCGGTGATCAGGCACAGCGGCTTGAGCAGCAGTTGTTCATCCTTGCTCAGCTGCAGCGCGCGCGCGGGCTTGCCTTCGTTGAGCGCCGCCTGCACCGGGCCGAGCAGCTTGACCATCGCCGCGGCCTCCTTGTCGTTGCCACTCTTGGCCGCCTTGGTGTAGCGCTGCAGCGCCTTCTCGACCGTGCCCAGGTCGGCCAGGCACAGCTCGGTCTGGATCACCTCGATGTCGGCGATCGGGTCCACCTTGCCGGCGACGTGGATGACGTTCGGGTCCTCGAAGCAGCGCACCACGTTGACGATGGCGTCGGTCTCGCGGATGTGCGCCAGGAACTGGTTGCCCAGCCCCTCGCCCTTGCTCGCGCCCGCCACCAGGCCGGCGATGTCGACGAACTCGACGATGGCCGGCAGGATGCGCTCGGGCTTCACGATCTCGGCCAGCTGCGCCAGGCGCGGATCGGGCACCTCGACCACACCCACGTTGGGCTCGATGGTGCAGAAGGGGTAGTTCTCGGCCGCGATGCCGGCCTTGGTCAGCGCGTTGAAGAGGGTGGACTTGCCCACGTTGGGCAGGCCGACGATGCCGCACTTGAGGCTCATGGAAATTCCTTTGAAAACAACCCCTTATGCACCATCGAGCCCAACGTGGGCGTGGTCGAGGTGCCCGATCCGCGCCTGGCGCAGCTGGCCGAAATCTGCCAGCCTGAGCGCTTCGTGCCGGCGATCCTGCGAGGCGTTGGTCCTCGTTTTGCCTGGGGGAAACTGATGCCGATTGTATTGACCACCAGGGCCGCCCAGAGCGTTGACGTTCGTCGAGCAACCTATCACCATCCCGCCCCGCGCAGACACAGGCTCTGCCTGTAGCGACGCCCCAGGAGATTTCAAGTGACCTTGACCGAAGCAATCCGACGTGTGCTCCAGCAGCATCCCACGGGCCTGTCTCCAGCACAGATGGTGGAGGTGATGAAGCGCGAGATGCCGCACCTCTACAACACGCCGCGGCACCGCGAATCACTGGCCAAGAAGACCGTCACGAGTTTGGACCACGCCTTGAAGGCGGATATCTACTTCTTGTACCCGAGGGTGGAGGGAGTTGAGGCCGACAAAACGGTGAAGCCAATGCGCCTCTTCTGGGCAAAAGCGGACACACCGGGCCCTACGTCAGGCCCTGCTCCAGCTTTGATAGCAGAGGAAGAGGCAGAAGTCCCACTCATGAGCGCCGAGACCATCGCAAAGCTCGAAGCGGGCGTCGGAACGCTGTATGTCCTGGGCACCCAGACATATACCAATGAAGGGTTCGAGATCGTCAAGATCGGGATCACGGCAGGCTCAGTTGAGCAACGCATCAAGCAGCTGTTCAACACCAGCGCGGCCCTACCTTTTCGCGTAATTCTTCAGCAGGAAACCGGAAACTATTCTGAGTTAGAGAAGGCACTCCACAATCTGCTCGACCCGTTCCGCATCCACAGCGCTCGAGAGTTCTTCTCGGATCGATGCCTACCCTTTGTCGACGAGGTGCTTCGTATTCATAGCGCGATTCAAGCTGCCTCCAAGTAGCAGCCAAACGAAGCGGCGCTCACCGCCGAACAATCGCCTGGTCGAACGAGGCGTCATAGGATGGCCCTTGACCAAGGAAGGCCGATGCCTGTTGTACTGATCAGCGATTCCCTGCTGCGTCGCAGCGCTCTCTCGGACGGCACCATCCTGCGCGACCGGCAGCTCAGCGGCTTCTGCGTGCGCATGAATGCCAGGAAGCGCACCTTCCGAGTCGCCACCAGCATCGCGGGCAAACAGTTCCGCATGAACCTGGGGTATTGGCCCTTGATGAGTGCTGACGAGGCACGGGCGCGGGCAATGGAGGTGCTGGCTCAGTGTCGGCGCGG
The DNA here is from genome assembly GCF_000745855.1 of Xenophilus azovorans DSM 13620. Classification (GTDB taxonomy): domain Bacteria; phylum Pseudomonadota; class Gammaproteobacteria; order Burkholderiales; family Burkholderiaceae_C; genus Xenophilus; species Xenophilus azovorans. Next base: position 2,579 of record NZ_JQKD01000021.1, on the reverse strand, counting down.
GGAGCAACCCGCACGTGCGATGGCGCCCAAGGTGCTGCCGCCGCTGCGTGAAGTGGTCGCAGCCTACTGCGATGCCAAGGGGATCAAGGCATCCAGCCGGCAACGCTATGACTCGCTGTTCCGCACGCACTTTGCACATTGGCAGGAGCGCCCGGTGTCGGATCTTGCACTGCCGGAGTTCACTGCGCACTGCCAGGCCTTCGCCAGCACCCGCGGCGCGGCGTTGGTCGAGATGGGCCGAGGCGTCCTCGGCGCAGTGCTGAAGTACGCGAGCGCAATGCACGGCCTGGAGCTGCACTCACCCTTTGTCAAGCTCGCAGCAGTGGGGCTGCTGCCAGATCGGGCTCAGCCTCGCGCCCGGGTGCTGCAGGAGGCCGATCTGCCCGCATGGAAGCGCGCCCTCGACCAGCTCGGGGAGCGTCAACGCGACTTTCTCCTCCTGGTGCTCTACACGGGGCTCCGACGCGACGAAGCTAGGGGGCTACGTCGAGCTCAAATTGACCTCGCTGGCGGCGTTCTGAGCGTCCCTGAAACCAAGAACGGGAAGGGGCACACCCTGCCCATCACCCCGGCGATGCGCGAGGTGCTGGAACGGCGCTGCAGGGGACTGGAAGCAGACGGCGAACTGTTCGCCGGGGTCGCGGCTGGGCACCTGTCGAAGATGATGGCTCGGGTGGGCTCACCAGCGTTCATGCTGCACGACCTCCGGAAGCTGATGGCGACTGTGGGCGAGCGCCTGGGGGTGGGCGATGCAGTGCTGCGTCGGATTCTGAATCACACCCCGCCCAAGGGCGACGTGCTGCACCGACACTATGTGGAGCTGACCGTCGAGGACGTGCGCCCGAAGCTGCAACTCGTTCAAGACCATTTGCAGCGCTTGCTGAGCGCGACCGGGAATAGGTGAATTGCGCTCTGACGACGAATCATCCATCAGCGGCCGCTCCCGGGGAGCGTTGTCTTACGCAGGTATGTACATCCGCTTCAGCGGCACTAGACGCTTCGTCTCGGCGTCAGTGTTGTCGTAGTGCTCTATCAGGGCCCTGACTACGGTATCCATGGTCCACAAGGTGAGCGGAACCGCCGCACGGTCAGCTTCATAAAACGCGTCTCGGCTAAAACCGCCAGTGCTGACATAGAGACCGCGATCGTCCTGGTGCCTGCCCCCTAGAAAGCTACGAATGGCCCTGCTATCCATCTGACCACTACGATGCTTCACCTCAACAACTATGCGTGGGTGCTCGAATCCGAACCCATCTGGTGACGCGACGATGTCCTTACCGCGATCAGGACCCGGCGGTGAGACGAGGGTCTTGTAGCCCATCGCCCGGAGAATTCCGGCGACAAGGTCTTGCATGTCATCCCAATCAAGCTTGGCCACAATGTCTTTGATGCGCTCTAGAGCGACCGACTCGATGCCCGAGAGGGGGTCAACAGCTAGCGCCGCAGGGGCGCCGGCACCTGCGGCCTCTTCCAACTCTGCATCGTCATCGTCCGAGACAAGAATCCCCCCCGAAGCGCCCTCGGAGGATTGAGCTGCCACCCGGATTTCTGCGGCCGCCTCTTCCGGGACGACGAAGACGGTCAAGGTGGAGCCGAGGGAATTCTTGGTCTTTGTCGGTAGGCGATCCCGCTCGATCTCGACGGGCAGCCACTGAACTGTCCGAACCAGCGCCAGACCATCAACGGCTGTGGCCTGTTGGTATGTCGCGCCACTTTGCACTGTCCCCAAAAGATAGGTGCGATTATCTGGCGAGTAGGTGACGACTTCATCGCCGACCTGAATTTCATTCAAGAAGCGCCAGATTTGCGCAGCACCTGCAATTACGGTGCCCCGCTTTAGCTCCGGGTGTCTTTGCGCATACAGAGTCTTGATTTCAGCCTTCGTCATCCCGGGCGAAACCTCACCTGCGATCTCGCCCCACCCAATGGCGACGATAGAGCGATCGCGAAAGGTGTCATAGAGACGGCCACGCTCCCCTCGAATCATCCAAGTCTTCGACATTTTCAACGCCCTCCAGTGCGGGGCGCAGATGGTAGTCCATCCGGGTGCCGCTTGAGCGGATTCAGGCGGTGCTGGCGGCAATGATGATCAAGTAGGCGGGTCGCAGAAGTTGCCTGAGCAACCATGCACATAGCCTGACAAATTGCCGACGCGGGACACCTTACACCTGCGGTGAAAGAACAATGTTTTTGACTGCTCCAAGCCCTCAATTCGGGCTGTTTCCTTATACTTGGGACTTCGTCCTCGCACGGCATGACCCTGAGCGCCGGAGCGTCCGTAGTGGAACCCAGCCATCTATAAGGACTGGCTTCTTCTTACAGGAAAAACGGCAGCCAGGGCTTGAGCGCCGCCCATTCCGCTACAGGGGTGTGAAGGTCATAGCTACCATCGTCGACTGTCCGCTCCTTCCTGGATTGCTTGCTCTTGATGGCGCCTTCATTGACCATGAGAAATCCGCCCTCTCAACTGTCGAAGGTGATAGCTTGTTGATTTCCATCCAGAACTGACCCACTTGGCCCGGTAATTTCCATCCAAATCTGACCCACGTAAGAACCCTAACCTGCTGCTTTTGGTGGCA
>NZ_JQKD01000020.1 GCF_000745855.1 Xenophilus azovorans DSM 13620 | reverse complement strand
AGAGCATCACGCGTAGCTGCTGGCGCTGGTCGAGGCGGTGCTCCCACAAGAGGCCGGCCTGGCTCTGCAGCACGCTCTTGCGGGTGTCGTACTGCTCGGCCAGGGGCGCCGCGCGCGGGGCGCGGGCGAACTGCTCGGCCGTCATGCCCAGCGGGTCCTGCGCGTCGATGCGCACGCGGTTGGCCACCAGCGTCAGGCGGCTGCCGTTGTCCAGGGCGATGCCCAGCCTGCCATTGACGAGGTCGCGCGTGGCGGCGCTGTGATCGCGCCAGCCGTCGGTGTGGAAGCGGTTGGCGCTCAGGAGGTAGTCCACGCGGCCCTGCGAGCCGCTGGCCTGCACGCCCTGGCGCCAGGTGCCGGCGCTGCCGCCGGCGACCGAGTAGGCCAGCCGGGGCGGGCCCTCGCCGCGGGCGGTGAAGGCCTGCACCACGCCGCCGGAGGAGTTGCCGTACAGCGCGGAGAAGGGCCCGCGCAGGATCTCGATGCGATCGAGCGAGGCGATGTCGATGTTGGAGGTCTGGCCCTGGCCGTCGGGCAGCGTGGCGGGGATGCCGTCCACGTACAGGCGCACCCCGCGCACGCCGAAGGTGGAGCGTGCGCCGAAGCCGCGGATGGACAGTTGCAGGTCCTGCGCGTAGTTGTAGCGGTTCTGCAGCTGCAGGCCCGGCACGCCCGCCAGGCCTTCGCTCAGTTGGGACTGCAGGCGACCGTCACGGATCTCGCTGCCCTCCACCCGCTCCACCGAGCCCGGCACCTCGAAGGGCACCACCTCGCCGCGCGGCATGCTGACGGTGACAGCGGGCAGTTGTTGCACCTCGGGCGCGGGCTGCGCCAGCACCAGGCCGGGCAGGAGGAACAGCGGCCAGCCTGCGAACGGGCTCCGGAACGACGACGACATGCGCGCATGTTGTCATGCCGGGCCGCGGCCGCGGCACAGGGTTGCCCGCGATGGGCGCCGGGGCGCCTGCGTGGCAGGGGCGCTCAGGAACGGCTGCGGCGCAGCCAGCCGTACCAGACGCAGACCGCCACCGGGATGCCGAGTGTCACCCAGGCCACGACATCGCCGGCGCCGCCGTCGCTGAACAGCGCCGACACCAGCCCGACGGCGGTGAGCACGCCCAGCACGATGGGCCAGCCCCACATGGCCCACACACCATTGCTGCTGCGTTGCGCGGGGGTGTTCATGGCGCCCCCTCCAGCCGCGCCGCGGCATTGGCACCCACCGGCTGCGGCGCCTGGCCCGGCGCCGGCGCATGCGGCGGCGGCGCGGCCGCCTCGGGGCCGGTGCGCGGCTTGTGCTCGTGCACCGGGTTGCCCTTCTTCAGCCACAGGTACAGGCCGCTGCCCAGCACGATGATGGTGGCGATGTCCAGCAGCGCCCAGATGATCTGCATCGGCATGCCGCCGTAGTCGCCGAAGTGCAGCGGCTGCGACACCAGCAGCGCCGTGAGGTACCAGGGCAGCTTCGGCGCGGCCGTCACCTCGGCCGTCTTCGCGTCCACCAGCACCGGCTGCAGCAGGCGCGAGGTGAAGGGCTCGTTGCCCTTGAGGAAGAAGGTGTGGTGGTGCGGGCTGGAGAAGGCCGTGCCGGGGAAGGCGATGAAGGCCAGCTTGGTGCCGGGCGCCTGGGCCGCCGCGACTTCCATGGAACGCTGCACCGAGGCGCGCTCGGCCACCGGCACCGTGGGCTGGCCCTTGTACGGCGCCAGCAGCGTGCTGAGCTGGTCGTACTGCCAGTACTTGATCATCAGGTCGGCCCAGGTGTTGATCATGCCGGTGGCGCCGACGACGAACAGCCACACCAGCGTGACGATGCCCAGCAGGTTGTGCAGGTCCAGCCACTTCAGGCGCGTGCGCTTGTCGCGGCGCACGGTGCCGAAGTCGAGCTTGCGCATGAAGGGCGAGTACAGCACCACGCCGCTGACGATGGCCACCAGCAGCAAGAGGCCCATCAACCCCAGGAAGAGCTTGCCCGCCAGGCCGGCGAACAGGTCCACGTGCAGCTTGAACATGATCCACATGAAGCCCTCGTCGAAGCGCGGCGTGGGCAGCGCCTCGGCGGTGCGCGCATCGACGGCGACGGAGCGGAAGTCGTCGGTGGGCGCCGGCGTGGGCGTGAGGGTGACGAACCACAGGTTGTCGTCGTCCTCGTCCTTGGAGGCGAACTGCACCACCCGGTCGGGGTACTTGGCGCGCGCCACTTCCAGCACCTTGTCCAGGCTGGTGTGCGGCGTGCCTTCGGTCATCTTCGGCGCCTCCACCTCCGTGCCGAGCAGGTGCCCGATCTCGTGGTGGAAGATCAGCGGCAGGCCGGTGATGCACAGCAGCAGCATGAACACCGTGCACACGATGCTGCTCCACTTGTGCACCCAGGCCCAGGTCTTGATGGTGCGGGTGGTCATGGACATGGCCGGATTCTCCCTGGCGATCGCCGTCAGAACTTGTAGGTCGCGGTGGCGACGACGTTGCGGCGCGCGCCCCACCAGCAGTCGCCGCGGGCCAGGCAGGTGCTGAAGTACACCTTGTCGGTGGCGTTGTTGACGTTCAGGGCCAGGCGCCATTGCTCCGACTCGTAGGCGAACATCAGGTCGAGCAGGGCCACCGAGGGCACGCGCGGGCCCGCCTCGGCGCCGATGCCGTCGCGGAACGCGCTCATGTAGCGCACCCCGGCGCCGGCCGAGAAGCCCGGCACGCCGGCGATGGCGAAGCGGTACTTGCCCCACACCGCGGCCTGGTTGCGCGGCATGCCGCCGAGCTTGGGATCGGCGTCGATGTAGTTGTAGTTGGCGATCAGGTCGACGTCGCGCGCCAGCGTGGTCTTGAACTCGAGTTCCAGGCCCTTGTTCTTCGTCGCGTCGAGCTGGCGGCCGTCGTTCGGGCTGGTGGGGTCGGAGACGATGCGGTTCTTCTCCTTGAGCGAGTAGACCGAGGCGGTGAAGCTGGTGTCCGAGCCGACCGGCTGGTACTTCACGCCCGCCTCCACCTGCTCGCCGCGCAGCGGCTTGAAGAGGCGCTCGTTGGCGTCGGTGCCGGCCAGCGGCGTGAAGGACTCGGTGTAGCTCAGGTAGGGCGACCAGCCCGAGGGCAGCACGTACATCGCGCCCAGGCGGCGCGTCGTGGCCTTGGTCGTCTCCGACGCGCTGCCCGCCGTGCCGGCGGTGCTGCGGTCATGGCGCAGGCCGGCCACGAAGATCCAGTTGCCCCACTTCATCTGGTCCTGCACGTAGATGCCGGCGTTGCGCTGCGTGGTGCGGGGCTGGTCGGTCAGCTCCGTCACCGGCACGTAGCCGAGGCCGTAGACCGGCGCATAGGCGTCGATCACGCTGAACACCGAGCCCTCGCGCTTGTCCTGCCGCTGGCGCGAGTACTCGGCGCCGATCAGCATCGTGTGGCGCACCGGGCCGGTGTCGAAGTGGCCCTCGACGTGGTTGTCGATGCCGGCCATGCGCGTCCAGGTCAGCGACTTGTCGTTGTACCGGCCGAGCAGGCGCTGGCCGAAGGGGTCCTCTCCCCAGCCGCCGGTGATCGAGAAGAAATCGGCCCAGTGGTAGTGCGAGTCGTTGAAGGTGCGCGCGAAGCGCGCGTTCTGGCGGAAGGTCCACTGGTCGTTGAAGCGGTGCTCGAACAGCCAGCCGAAGGTCTTGCGCTCGGTGTCGTAGCCGTCGCCCGGCTCGCCGATGAAGCGGCTGGTCGGCAGCGGCCCGTTGACGTTCGGCAGGATCGTGCCCTGCCAGGGGAAGAACTGCGAGGTGCTGCCCGTCTTGTCCTTCTGCCACAGGCCCTGCAGCGTCAGCGAGGTCGCCGCGCTGGGCTGCCAGGTGAGCGAGGGCATGACCAGCGAGCGGTCGTCCGGCACGTGGTCCACCTGCGTGTCGGCCTTGCGGTGCAGCGCCACCAGGCGGTACGACCAGGTGCCGTCGGCCGTCAGCGGGCCGGTCAGGTCGGCCTGGATCTGCTTGCGGCCCCAGGAGCCGAACTGCACGCCCACCTCGCGCGAGGCCACCGGCTGCGGCCGCTTGCTGACCATGTTGACCACGCCCGCCGCGGTGCCGGCGCCGAACAGCATGCCGGCCGGGCCGCGCAGCACTTCCAGGCGCTCCAGCGTGTAGGGGTCGGGGCGCGCGGTCGCGGTGTACCAGCCGGACGAGTACATCTGCAGCCCGTCCAGATAGAGCGACGGCTCGCTGCCGCGCACCATGAAGCTGTCGGCGCGCGAATCCAGCCCGTAGCCGTCGGAGCGCACGCCGGCGGCGTAGGTCAGCGCGTCCTGCAGGTTGGTCGCGCCCTGGTCGACGATCTGGTCGCGCGTGACCACCGTGACCGACTGCGGCGTCTCGGCCAGCGGCGTGTCGGTCTTGGTGGCGGTGGCGGCGTTGCGGGCGCGGTAGCCGATCACCGGCGAGGTGGCGGTCTCGCGCTCGGCCTGCGCATCGACGCGGATCACCGGCAGGGTGTTCTCCGGCGTCTGGGGCGGCTCGGCGGTCTGGGCGGCGGCCGGTGCCGCGGCAGCCGCCAGGGCGGCGGCGGCCAAAGTGATGGGGAGGCGTCGGAAAGTCGTCAGGCCGGCAGCGTGCATCGGTCGGAAAAGAAAAATTGAATATGAACAAAAACCGTTCTCATTATCAAACGATTCGCTGCTGCCAGCGAATTTGTCAACGAATCGTTTCTCGAATGAGGCGCGGCGGAGGCGCTCGCCCCTACCCCAGCATCAGCCAGTGGTTGTCCACCCGCAGGCCTTCGATGGCAGGGCCGTCCGCCGGCCGGGGCAACTGCGCCGCACCGTCGCGTCCGCCGGCCCACAACGCGGCGCCGCCGCGGCCGGCCGCCAGGGCGCAGGCCTCGGGCAAGGGCGCGAAGCCGTCCCATCGGCCGTCGGCCTGCCACAGCGCCACGCCGTCGGCGCGCGGGCAACTCACGGCGAAGCGGCCGGCGGCGAAGGCGATGTCGCCGCCGTAGCCGTTGAGCAGATGGCCGGCGCCGTGCGCCGTGAGCTGCCGGCCGTCGAAGCGCGCCAGCAGCGGCGCGCCGCGCCGGGCGGCGGCGTCCTCGTGCTCGGCCTGCAGGGCGATGCCGAGCACGCGCCGGCCGCCCGCCTCGCCCCAGGCGATGTGGCGCAGGCTGAGGCGCCGGTCGGCCAGCCGCCACTGGCCGCGCAGGCGGCCGTCGCCGGCGGCCAGGCGCACCAGCGATGCATCCATGCGGTGCAGTTCGACCTTGACGCGGCCGGTCTCGGGCAGGGTCGGGATGCCGCCGTTGGCCACCAGCAGGCTGCCGTCGGCGTCCAGCAGCAGTTCGTGCGGGTCCATGCCGTGGGTCGGCCATTCGTCGACCTTCTCGAGCGAGGCCGCATCGCGCACGCCGACCAGGCCCTGCGCCGTCTCCAGGTCGGTCTCGGTGGTGTAGAGGTGCCGGCCGTCGGCGCTGGCGATGACGTGGCCGTTGAATGCGCGGCCGCCCTCGATCCAGTTCCAGGCCAGCGCCTTGCCGTCGGCCGCGCGCAGGCGCACCAGCCAGTCGCCCGGGCGGCGCGCGGCCGCCAGCAGCGTGCCGCCGGGCTCCGCCCAGACGCCGTGCGCGCGGGTGGGTACTTCCAGTGCCGAAGCGACGGCCATGCGCGTGCCCCGGCGCTCCAGCACGCCGACGCGGTAGCCGCCGGCGGCGTCCAGCGCCTCCCAGGCGGCGGCCATGCGCAGCGGGCCGTCGTCCTGCGCGCCCGCCGCCCAGGCGGCGGGCCCCGCGGCCGCGCCCAGCGCCGCGACCTGCGCCAGCCAGCGACGGCGGTTCGGCAGGGCCTCAATCACCGTCGCCGTCCGAGAAGCCGATGGTGACGTCGAGCGCCGGCGCGACGTCGGCCTCGATCAGTTTCTTGAGGGCGCCCAGTTCCCTGACGGCCGGCGCCAGCGTGGCCGGCTGCGCCGGGTCGGCCTTCGCCATCGCCGCGTCGGCCTGGGCGAGCGTCCGGCCCAGCCGCTCGGCCAGCGGCCCCTGCCCGCGGGCGCGCAGCGCGTCGGCCACCGGCCCGCCCAGGCCGCGCAGCGCCTCCCACTGGCCGGCCCAGGTGGCGCCGGTGGCGCCGCTGGCGGCGCGCTGGAAGGCCGGCGGCCGGCTGCCCGTCTCGGCCGCCTTGAGCGGCTTGTCGATCTGCGTCCAGCGCAGGCGCTCGACGCCGCCGAGCCACTGGTTGATGAGTTCCTGCAGGGCCAGGTAGGTCTTCGTGTGGTCGTCGGCCCAGGGCGTGGCCGCCTGCTGCGCGAAGTCGGCGGCGATGGCGCCGGCCTCGCGCTGCAGGTCGGCCGCCACCTCGCGGGTGTAGCGGCAGCCGGGCGAACCCGGCTGCGGCGCATGCGTCCACAGCAGCCATTCCAGCGCGGGCAGGCCCTTGGCGGGGGTGCCGATGCGCTCCATCGCCTCGGGGCCGCTGGGCGCGGCCTTGATGGCCCGCTCGATGGTGGCCGGGCGCGTGGGGTTGAAGTCCAGCGCGGTGAGCGCGCGGCGCTTGACCAGCGGGCCGACGGCCACGCCGGCCAGGCGGTCCCAAGCGGCGGTGGTGCGCAGCCACTGCGCACGTGCCGCCTCCAGGCCGGCGGCGCCCTGGGCCGCCTCGCCCTCGCACCAGCGGGCCACCGCGCCGGTCAGCTCGGCGGATGCGCGGGCGAAAGCCTGCGCGGCGGGCGCCAGGCGCGTGGCGTAGGCGGCCGAGAGCATGTCGACCGTGCCCGGCCGCGGCGCGGGCACGGGATCGGGGACCTGGGCCCGCGCGCCGCCCACCAGAACGGCCCCGAGGACCAGGGCGCAGCAGGCGGCGCGGCGATGCAGGCCGGATCGCCTGCGGCTGGGTGCCGGTGTCATCGGGAAGGCTCCATTCGATCGGTTCACAGCGAGTTGACGAAGCGCACCAGCGCCTCGCGCTCGGCCTTGTCCATGCGCAGCACCGCCTCGCGCGCGTCGCGCGCCTCGCCGTCGTGCCAGAGGATGGCCTCCAGAACGCCGCGGGCGCGGCCGTCGTGCAGCAGGCGCTGGTGGCCGTTGACCTCGGGGATCAGGCCGATGCCCCACAGCGGCGGCGTCTTCCAGTCGCGCCCGCCGGCCAGGAAGTCGGGCCGCCCGTCGGCCAGGCCCTCGCCCATGTCGTGCAGCAGCAGGTCGGTGTAGGGGTGGATCGCCTGCCCGGTCAGGGCGCGGCTGGTGACCTGCTCGGACAACGGCGGGAACAGCTCGCCGGCGGTGGTGTAGCTGGGCCGGTGGCAGGTGGCGCACTGCGCCTGCCGGAAGAGCTGCTGGCCCTTGAGCACCTGCGCGTCGCGCGCATCGCGCCGGGCCGGCGGCGCCACCGTGGCCTGGTAGAAGACCACGTCGCGGAAGGTCTTGTCGTCGATCTCGGGCGCCTTGCCCTGGGCGCCGCGCGGTGCGGCGGCGCAGGCTTTCTGCGCCGGAGTGCAGCCCTCCTCCGGGAAGGCGGCGGAGGTGATGCCGATGTCGTCGCGGAAGGCCGCGCCCGTCTGGTGCGCCAGCGTGGCGGCGTTGGCCTTCCAGCCGAAGCGGCCGATCAGCACCTGCTGCGAGGGCGCGTCCCACACGCGGTTGACGCGCCCCTTGATCGGGCCGGGCGCCGCCGCCTGCTCGCGGGCGTTGCGCTCGATCTCGGCGACCGGGATCAGCTCCAGCAGCCCCACGCCGATGACCTGCGGCGCGATGCGCGGGCCGAGCATGGTGCCCTTGGCCAGCGGGCCATGCGCCAGCCGGCTCAGGCGGTACTCGGGCTTGAGCAGTTCGTAGGGCGTGCCGTCGGCGAAGCGCCCGCGCACCGTGGTGTGGCGGATGTCGACGCGGCCCTCGGGCGGCACGCCCTGCACCGCGAAGTTCTGGAACTGGCCTCCGTAGGTCGGCTCGTCCACCGGCCCGCCGTGCGGCCCCTGCCCCGGCACCGACAGGCGCATCAGCAGCGCCACCGGCTGCTCGGACAGGCCGCGCGTGAAGTCCGGCGGCTGGCCGCGCCCGTCCTGCACGTGGCAGCCGCCGCAGGAGCGCGCGTTGAACAGCGGCCCCAGCCCGTCGCGCGCCTTGGTGGAGGCCGGCGCCTGCACCCAGTTGCGGCGGAAGAAGGAGTTGCCGATGACGAAGCGCGTGCGCTCGGCGTCGGGCAGGTTGGCGGCCGGGAAGGAGAAGGCGTTGCGCCCCGTGGCATGCACCGTGGCGGCGCCGCCGGTGCGCTCCTCCTCGGAGACCTCGGCCTCGGCGGTCGCGATGGCTGCCGGCGGCAGGCCCACGAACGCCGCGGCGGCGCCCATCGCGGCCAGCCGGCGCCGCCAGCGGGGTCCGGGCCTGCTCACTCCGGGTTGACCAGCGTCAGGCGCGTGATGCCGATGGCACCGGCCGCCTCGACGATGTCCTTGCTTTGCTGCGTCAGGCTGTCGATCGCCTTCTGCACGCGCTGGCGGCCCGGGGCGTCCTTGCCGCCGACGATCTCGCGGTCGAAGGGTGCCTGGATGCCCTCGGTGGCGGCCACCGAGGCGGCGATCTGCGCCGTCGCGCGCTCGGCCAGCGCCGCGTTCTTCGCCGCCACCAGGTCGCGCAGCGAGGGCCCGGCCAGCGTGCTGCCGTCGCGCCGCTGGTAGCTGCCCGTCCACACGTTCTGGATGCCCTTGGCATTGGCGACCGCGTCGCGGTGCGTGTTGTCGGAGAAGCAGGAGTGCTCGTCCTCCTGGTCCTGGCTGGCCAGGGCGACCTCCAGCCGCTCGCCGGCCAGTTCGCCGCGCGAGAGCGAGCCCAGGCCCACCAGCATCCTGCGCAGCGACTCGTTGCCGCCGCGCTCGAACTTCGCGCGGTAGTTGTTCTTCTGGCCCGGCGCCCAGGCGCGCACCAGGAAGCGCAGGTCGTCCACCAGCAGCTCGGTCACCACCGTCAGGTACTGGCGGCGGCGGTCGGCGTTGCGCGTCTTGCCGTCCACGAAGTCCTCGAAGGAGCGGTTGCCGGGGCCGGTCTCGCTCAGGTCCTGGCCCCACAGCAGGAACTCGATGGCGTGCCAGCCGGTGGCGATGTTCTCCTCGCCGTCCTTCTCGTTCAGGCCGGCGAGCTGCTGCTTGGTGATCTTCACCTTGCGGTCGTTGATGATGCCGGCCGTCGGGTTGCCCTCGACCGAATCGACGTACGACTCGTCCATCGGCCAGGCGTTGATGCGGCCCTCGGGGCCCTTGTCGTCGTCGATGGGGCCGCCGTAGAAGCGGAAGGCCTCGGTCTGGCCGTAGAACTCGCGCGCCTCCAGCCAGGCCTTGCGCGCCGCCTCCAGGCCGGCCTGCGAGGGCGCGGCGGTGAAGGCGGCGATCGCCTTCTGGAGTTCCTGCGCGCCGGCCAGCGAGTCCTCGTAGCCGGCGTGCACGAGCCGGGCGTAGTGCGCCACCACGCGCGCCGGCGTGGCCGCCGCCGGCGCCGCCTGCGCGGCGGGCTGCTGCTGCGCCAGCGCCTGCGGCGGCGCGAACAGCGGGACGGTCAGGGTCGAGACGGCCAGGGCCAGGGCCAGGGGCTTCATGCAGCGCTCCTCCAGGATTGGGTGATGGATGCGGGGCGGGCCGGCAGGCGGCAACCCCGGGCCGGCGCGGTGCGGCGCACGGGTGGAGCGCGGGATTCTATTTACGAGTAATTCTCAATCTGGCAATTCCACCCACCGGCGGACGCCTATTGGCCGGCGCGCTCGCCGGCGGCGGCCGATGCCAGGTCGGGCCGGGGCAGCCAGACCTCGAGCGTGCCCGGCGTCGGCACCAGCCGCGCCGGCAGGGCGCGCAGTTGCCAGGCGCCGCCCACCGGGCTGGGCAGGCGCTGCGCCATCAGCCGTGCGCAGGCCTGCGAGCCGGCGTCGTGCCAGAGGATGGTGGGCCGCGCATAGCCCGCCGGCGGTGCGCGGCCGGCGGCGCGGGCGCTGGCCAGCACGTCCTCCACCGGCGGCACGACGGCGCCCAGCCGCCGCCACGGCGGGCGCATCGACGCCGCCTGCGCCTGCTGCGCCGGGCCGTGGATCTGGATGTAGACGCGCCGGCCGCGGCAGGCGTCCGGCGGCACGGGCTCGGGCGCCGGCGGTGCGGCCGCGGTGGGAGGCGCGGGCGCCCAGGACGGGGAGGACGGCGGCGCCGGCACCGGCACCGGCACCGGCATCGCGGACGGCGCGGATGGCGCCGTCGTGACCGCGCCCCCGCCGTCCGGCGCAGCGACGACGGCCGCCTCGCGGAAGCGCACCTCGAAGGGCGCCCGCAGCCGCTTCCACAGCGCCCCGGCCAGCGTGCTGGCGCCGGAGGCGAAGCCGCTGCAGTTGGCCTGCGGCGGCGTGGCGCCGGAGTAGTCGCGTGCCCAGTAGCGCGGCGCGCAGGCCGCCGGCTGGGCCGACTGCAGGCAGTCGATGCCGCTGCCGGGATCGAGCAGGCGCGCGCAGGCCGGGTTGCTGCTCAGGCCCGAGGCAGGATCGGCCGTGGCGCCGCCGGCCCGCTCCAGCGCCTCGCGGCAGGCGGCGCGGGCGTCGTCCACGATGCGCACCGACAGGCGGAAGTTCGCCATGAAGTTCTCGCCGCCCTGGCGGCACAGCAGGTCGCCGGTGCGCAGCAGTTCGGCCGCCAGCGAAGCCGGCGCCTCGCCCGGCGGCGCGTCCACGCGCAGGCGCGACCAGCGCTCGGTGAGGTCCTTGAAGGCCAGGCTCTGCGCCTGCTGCTTCTGCGCCGTCTGCGTGCGCCAGGCCTCGATGCCCTGCCAGGCTGCCACGCCCAGCGTCAGGGCCGTGCCCAGCCCGAGCGAGGCGGTGACCGCGCCGGCGCGCAGCACCCGCGCCTGCAGCCGGGTGGCGGCCGCGGCCGCCACACCCGCCACCGAAGCCTCGCCGGCGGCAGAGGGCTTGGCGGCCGCTGCCTCGGCCGGCGGCGCGGCGGGCGCGGCCGCCTGGCCGTCGTCCGGCATGAAGAGGCCCTCCACGCCCTGCGCCAGCCGCGTCAGCGTCACGCCCTCGAGCCGCCGGCCGATCTCGGTGCCCAGGCGGAAGTAGCTTTCCCACTGCGCCTCGTCGAAGAACTGGTCGGTGGTGGGCTGCTGCGGAAAGAGCGGGTTGGCGGCCTTGAAGTTGACCAGGTCCACCGGCAGCGCCGCCGACATGTTGGGCTTGACCAGCACCAGCCGGCCGGTACGGCCGCTGGCGTAGGTGACTTCGGCCAGCGCCAGGCAGGCCTGGCTGTTCTGCGACGTCAGGTCGCCCAGCGAGCCGAAGACACCGTCGATGCCCACACCGGCGTTGGTGCACGGCTTGAGGAAGCAGATGTCGGCATGCAGGTCGATGCGCGCGCGGCGGATCAGGTTCTCGACGTCGCAGAAGCGGTACTCCGGATCGGCGCCGCAGTCGGCGATGACGATGAGCTGCGCCTCCTGCTGCAGCAGCGCGTAGGCGCCGGTGTTCTCGAAGTGCCCGCCGTCGCTCAGGTACCAGTCGGGCGAGCTGCTGCCGGGAAAGGCGCCGATGCACTCGAACAGCAGGAAGCGCGTCTTGCGCAGCGGCGCGAAGCGCCGGCGGCGGCCCGCGCCGAGCTGCGCCACGCCGGCGGCCACGCTGTTCCACCAGTAGCCCAGGCGCAGGCCCGCGAACATCGACAGCGCCGCCAGCCCGCGCCGCGTGAGCCGGCCCAGCCCCGGCGCGAAGGCCGCGCCGGAGATCGCGGCCCAGGCGCCCAGCGTCAGCGCGCCGTCGCCGCGCGCCTGCGTCCACGGCGCGCCGCCGGCCTGCATCCACGCCTGCGGGCCGACCACCAGCGGCAGGCTCTTGCGGTCGCGGTTGAACAGGCGCTGCTTCGGGTCGTGCGTCTGGTTGATGCACACGTTGACCAGGTGCACCGGCCCGCCGCGGCGATGCGGGGCGTAGGCCTGCATGGGCAGGTCGTCGTCGTCGTGGACCTGCCCCACCGGCACCTCCGGCGGGCCGAGCACCGGCGCGGGCGAGAGCGGGTCGCCGCCCAGCCGGCCGGCATTGGCGGCGCCCAGGTAGCCGCGCACGATGCGCGCCTTGTAGAACATGTGCAGCGACGACAGGTTGAGGAAGGCGAAGTTGCGCCCGGTGAGCAGCGCATAGGCCAGCGCGCCGCCGCCCACCAGCGCCAGCCACACCCAGCCGCGCCCGAAGTCCAGGCCCTGCGGCTGGAACACGGGCCGCAGCACCACCGCGTACACCACGCCCACCCACCAGGCGGCCAGGCAGAAGGCCACCGCCAGCCCGGCCAGGCTGGCCAGCCCCATCGCGAAGCGCCCGCCCAGGCCCGGCGCCTGACGCTGGCCACTCAGCAGCACCGGCAGCACCGCGCGCAGGCCGGCCGCCGCGGCCAGCAGCCAGCCGCCCCAGGAGGCGCGCGTCTCCTGCGTGTGGACGGCGAACCACCAGCCCGTCCAGTCCAGCAGGCCGAGCAGCACGATCGCGGCGCTCCAGGTCAGCAGCGTCGCCAGCGCGTCGGTCAGCCGGTTGCGCAGCGTGCCGGCGCCGCGCGGGTCGCGGTGCAGCACGAACACGGCCGCGCTCGCCACCACCCATGCGGCGGCGAAGGCCGCGAACAGCGGCACCAGCCAGGGTGGCGCGCCGAAGTGCGCCTGCAGCAGCGGCCGCAGCCACCAGGCGGCGGCGCCGGCCAGCGCCCACAGGCCGAGCTGCCAGGCCAGGAAGGCCCGCGACGGCCGCTCGCGCACCGACCAATACGCCTGCGCCAGCACGATCGACAGCACCCAGGGCACCACCAGCAGCAGCCACAGCGTCGGCAGCCGCGTGGCCAGCAGCGCCGGCGCGGGCACGGCGGCGGCCGTCTCGGCGCCGTCCAGGTCGACCGCCGCCGCCATGCCTTCCCAGGCCAACAGGTTGACCAGCGCCAGCGCCGCACCGGCCAGCAGCGCGGCGATGGCGATCTCGATGTGCGTGCCCAGCAGGTTGCGCAGGTACAGCGCGACGGCGAAGAAGGTGTCGCGCAGGCCGCCGGGGATGAGGTAGCGGCCGTTGGCCCGCAGCCACCAGCCCAGGCGCACCTGATCCATCTCGGCCAGGCCGCCCTCGATGGCGCGCATGTCGTCGGCCGAGCCGGCGCGGGTGCACAGCCGGCCCCAGGCGGCGCCCGCGTAGCCGCCGCCGGAGACGGTGGAGACGATGTCGAAGCGCAGCAGCTGACGCCGGCGCGCCAGGGCCTTGAGCAGCCCCAGGCAGAAGGTGGCGCTGCGGATGCCGCCGCCGGACAGCGCCAGCCCCCAGGGCCCGTGCCCGTCGTCGCGGCCGTGCAGCGCCTCGCGGCGCTGCCGGACCATGTGTGCGATCGTCTCGTCCATCAGCGGCAGCCAGAGCCGGCAATGGTCCACGGATCGCGCCGTGGCACCATTGCGCAAACGGTCTATGGCGGCGGGTCTGCCACCGCGTGGGGAGGTGCCCCCCGGGCTGGTTCAGGCGCAAGAAAAAGACCCCTCGGTCAACCGCTTCGCGTTTGTCCGATCCCCCGAGGGGATGCTTTTTTGTCTTGGGGCGGCCCGGCGACAAAAAGCGCGACGCAGCGAAACACGGCTGCAACGCGGCGGCAACCGCCTTCACGCATCATCGCGCCATGCCGACGCCCCCTGCCCTGCCCGCCGATCCGCCGCCGCCCGCTTCCACCGTACCCGCGACAGGCGGCGGCTGGCGCCGGCTGCGCGGCGGCTGGATGGTCGCCGCGGCCTGCGTCGCGGGCTGCGCCGCCGCGGCGCCGGAGGACGACATCCGCCGTCTGGTCGCCTCGCCGCAGTACTCGGCGGCCGACGGGCGCTTCCGCAACCTGCCCAACCCCGACGCGCGGGCCTCGCGCAACGCGGCGCTGATCTGGACGCGCTTCCTGTTCGGTACCAAGCAGGACACGGTGCCGGTGGACCCGATCCCGGTGCAGACCCTCGCACGCGCGCAGCTCGACGCGCTGCCGGCCGACGCCAACCACGTCGTGCGCCTGGGCCACTCGTCGCACCTGCTCAAGCTGCAGGGCCGCTATTGGCTGATCGATCCGGTGTTCGGCGAGCGCGTCTCGCCCTTCAGCTTCGCCGGGCCGCGGCGCTTCCACCCCTCGCCGCTGGCGCTGGAGGCGCTGCCGCCGATCGAAGGCCTGGTGCTCTCGCACGACCACTACGACCACCTGGACCGGCCCACCATCGAGCACCTGCGCGATTCGGTGCAGCGCTACTTCGTGCCGCTGGGCGTGGCGGCGCGGCTGGTGCAGATGGGCGTGGCGCGCGAGCGCATCACCGAGTTCGACTGGTGGCAGGCCGCCGAGCACGCGGGCGTGCGGCTGACCGCCGCGCCGGCCCAGCACTTCTCGGGCCGCAGCCTGACCGACCGCGACACGACGCTGTGGGCCTCGTGGGTGCTGGAAGCCGGCGGCCAGCGCATCTTCTTCAGCGGCGACTCGGGCTACTTCCCCGGCTTCAGGGAGATCGGCCAGAGCCTGGGCCCGATGGACCTGGCGCTGATGGAGAACGGCGCCTACAACGCCGACGACTGGCCCTCGGTCCACATGACGCCGGAGCAGTCGGTGCAGGCCTTCGAGGACGTGCGGGGCAAGGTGCTGTACGGCGTGCACAACAGCACCTTCGACCTGGCCTTCCACCCCTGGCGCGAGCCGATGGAGCGGCTGGCCGCGCTGGCCGGGCAGCGCGGGATCGAACTGGCCACGCCGGTGATCGGCGAGGTGCTGACCGTGGGGCAGCCGCGCGAGAACCGGCGCTGGTGGGAGGGGCTGCGCTGAGCGGCCCCGCCCGCACCGGGCTCAGTTCGTCAGCACTTCATCGCCGCGGCCTGCGCGGCGAAGGCATCGCTGCTGGCCTTGCAGGCCGCCGAGAGCTGCGCCTGGTCGGCACCGTAGGACGCCCAGGCGGCCTTGGCCTGCTCCACGCTCGTCTTCATGGCGTCGGCGGCGGCACCGCTCTGCTTGGCGACGCAGGCGCTCACCTTCTCCAGGTATGCCTGGCATTCCTGCGGCAGGACGTTGCCGCTGTCGCTGACCGTCGGCGCGGCAGGGGCCGCGGCAGCGGGAGCCGGGGCCGGGGCTGGTGCAGGTGCCGAGGCAGCAGGCGCCGGCGCGGGGGCCGGCGCAGGCGCTTCCTGCTTGCCACAGGCGGCAAGCACGGCGGTGATGGAAATCAGTGCAAGGGTCCTTTTCATCGGACAACTCCCTTCGAGATGGTGGATGGATGAGCGCATGTCGCCCACGTACCCGGGCCGGCCCGCGGTGCGGCGCCCGGCCGGGCCCGGCGAGTGTGCCTTCACGGGAGGGCGGCCTATGTCGCCGAATGTGTCGTAATGCCGTCCGGCGCGGAAAAGCGTGTCCCGCGCAGCCTCATCAGCAGGCCGTGGCCAGCCGCGCCCGCCCGCCGGCCTTGGCCTGGTACAGGGCCGCATCGGCACGCGCCAGCAGGGTGTCGACGCCGGTGACCGCCTCGCCGGCGGCCATGCCGATGCCGATGCTCACGGACAGCGAGGCCACCTCCTGCTCCCCGCCCGGCAGCGGGTAGGGCCGCGCCAGGGCGGCATGGATGCGCT
The DNA here is from genome assembly GCF_000745855.1 of Xenophilus azovorans DSM 13620. GTDB lineage: Bacteria > Pseudomonadota > Gammaproteobacteria > Burkholderiales > Burkholderiaceae_C > Xenophilus > Xenophilus azovorans. The sequence continues at coordinate 95,084 of NZ_JQKD01000020.1, read as the reverse complement.
CGGCCAGAGCCATCGCGGCCTCGCGCGAGGCGCCGGACAGCAGCACCACGAACTCGTCGCCGCCATGGCGCCCGAGCAACCCGCGCCCGCCCAGCACCTCCTGCACGCGGCGCACCACCTCGCACAGCACGGCGTCGCCCGCCTGGTGGCCGAAGCGGTCGTTGACCGGCTTGAAGTGGTCCATGTCCAGCATCAGCACCGCCAGGCTGGTGCCGTTGGCCCGGGCGCGCTGCAGCTCGGCCTGCGCCGCCTCGCGCAGCGCGCGGCGGTTGAGCGCGCCGGTCAGGGGATCGTGCGCCGCCAGCGACTCGAACTCCATGCGCGCCCGGTCGGTGCTCATCAGCACGGCGGTGATGGACATCATCAGCACCGTGACCGCGTAGGAGGTGATGTAGACCATCTGTACCCAGTTCGGCTCCAGCAGGCCGTTGCCGGCCACGCCCAGCCCCACGCTGACCAGGCGCAGCCCGGCCGCCGCCGCCTGCACCAGCAGCATCGCCGTCATCAGGCGCATGCCGAAGATGCGGGGAGGCTGGCGCAGGTAGAGGACGGCATGCCGGGCGTAGAGCACGCACACCATCAGCGTCACGCCCGCCAGCCGCGCCGGGTAGTCCGGCTGCACGTGGGTGAACCACAGGAGCCAGGCGCCGACCGCCAGGCTCACGCCGATCCAGCGGCGCATGTCGCTGTGCCCGAGCAGGAACTGCTGGCTGCCGGCGTAGTACAGCAGCGAGGCAATGAACAGCAGCATGTTCGCGCCGACCACGCTCAGCAGGTCCGGCAGCGCGCCGCGCCCGGCGAACAGCATCGCGCTGACGAAGCCCAGCAGCGGCGCCCAGGCCCACTCGTGCAGGCCCCGGATGCTGGCCGGGAAGCTGCGCCACATGAAGAAGGTGACGGCCGACATCACGAGCCCCAGCACGCCCGACACGGCGGTGATGGAGCGGACATCCAGCACGGACGGGAGATCAGCCGGCATGGGCCTGCATTCTGCCTGCCATGCCGCGTGCGTGAGGAAACGCCGGGCCGCCCCAAGTTTCCTCATCCCCCTCGGGGGCGGGCCGGACGCAGTCCGGCCCTGGGGGCACGCTCAGCGCCGGCCTTCGCGCCGCTCCCGGGCGCGGCGCTGCTGCCGCGTCTCGTTCGCCAGTTGCTGCGCGCGCTCCTTCTCGCGCCGCCGGGCGAGGCGCTTGCCGCGCAGGCGGCGGCCCAGCCAGAAGCTGAACACGCCGGCGACCGCGCCGATCAGCAGGCCGATGGCACTGATGTCCAGGCCGCCCATCTCATTCCACCCGCTGCGCCACGTCGGGCGTGAAGGTGAAGGAACCCGCCTTGCCCTTGCGCCCGCGCGTGCCGCGCGCGTTGTTGAGCGTGCGGATGTCGAGCTGCTCGTCGCGCCGCTTGCCGCGGAAGTCGCCCTCGATGCGCACGCTGCGCGTGTAGGCGGCGGCACCGGCCAGCTTCGCCTTCGGCGCCAGGTCCATCAGCGTCAGGCCGCGCCCGCCCTTGGGCAGCGTCTTCAGTTCGGCGATGTCGAAGGTGAGGATGTGGCGGTCGCTCGCCACGCAGCACACATGCGTGGCGGCCGGCACCGGCTCGGCGCCGCCCGCGCCGCCCACCAGCGAGGGCCGCGTAAGCTGCTCGCCCTCGCCCACGTCGATGAAGGCCTTGCCGCCCTTCTGGCGCGACACCATGTGCTCCACCGCGGCGATGAAGCCGTAGCCGCCGGTGTTCGACAGCAGCAGTTGCGCGGAGGGCGGCCCGGCGAAGAAGTGCGCCACCTGCGTGCCGGCCTCCAGTTCGATCATGGTGGTGACGGGCTGGCCATCGCCGCGCGCGCCCGGCAGGCTGGCCACGGGCACGGTGTAGACGCGCACCGACTTGTCCTTGGCGGTGCCGAAGACGAGGAGCGTATCCACCGTCCGGCATTCGAAAGCGCCGTACAGGCCGTCGCCGGCCTTGAAGCTGTATTCGGCCTTCTCCGGATTCCAGCCCTTCTGCGCCCGCACCCAACCCTTCTGCGAGACGATCACGGTGACGGGCTCGTCCACCACCCGCACCTCGGCCACGGCACGCTTGTCGGCCTGGATCAGCGTGCGGCGCGGGTCCTCGAAGGTCCTGGCGTCCTGCTCGATCTCCTTGACCAGCAGGCGCCGCAGCGCGGCCGGGCTGCCGAGGATCTCCTCCAGCTTCGTCTTCTCCTCGCGCAGCTTCGCCAGCTCCTGCTCGATCCTGATGGCCTCGAGCCGGGCGAGTTGGCGCAGGCGGATCTCCAGGATGTCCTCGGCCTGCCGGTCGCTGAGGCGGAAGCGCTCGATCAGCGCGGCCTTCGGGTCCTCGGACGCGCGGATGATGGCGATCACCTCGTCGATGTTCAGCAGCACCAGCTGCCGGCCTTCGAGGATGTGGATGCGGTCGTCGACCTTGTCCAGGCGGTGCTGCGAGCGACGCTGCACCGTCTGCTCGCGGAAGGCCACCCACTCCAGCAGGATCTGGCGTAGCGGCTTCTGCACCGGCTTGCCGTCGATGCCGACCATGGTGAGGTTGATCGGCGCCGAGGTCTCCAGCGAGGTCTGCGCCAGCAGCGTGGCGACGAACTCCTCCTGCGGGATGCGCGAGGTCTTGGGCTCGAAGACGATGCGCACCGGCGCGTCCTTGCTGGACTCGTCGCGCACGCCGTCCAGCAGCGCCAGCATCGAGGCCTTGAGCTGCTGCTGCTCGGTGGTCAGCGCCTTCTTGCCGGCCTTGACCTTGGGGTTGGTGATCTCCTCGATCTCCTCGAGCACCTTCTGCGCCGACACGCCCGGCGGCAGCTCGGTGACGACCATCTGCCACTGGCCGCGCGCCAGGTCCTCGATCTTCCAGCGCGCGCGCACCTTCAGCGAGCCGCGGCCCGTGCGGTAGGCCTCGGCGATGTCCTGCGGGCTGCTGATGATCTGCGCGCCGCCGGGGTAGTCGGGGCCGGGGATCAGGCCGAACAGCTCCTCGTCAGCGAGCTTGCCGTTGCTCTTGATCAGCGCCACGCAGGCGTCGGCCACCTCGCGCAGGTTGTGGCTGGGGATCTCGGTGGCCAGGCCCACGGCGATGCCGCTGGCGCCGTTGAGCAGCACGAAGGGCAGGCGCGCCGGCAACTGGCGCGGCTCCTCGGTGGAGCCGTCGTAGTTGGGGATGAAGTCGACCGTGCCCTCGTCGATCTCCGAGAGCAGCAGCTGCGTGATGCGCGCCAGCCGCGCCTCGGTGTAGCGCATGGCAGCCGCGCCGTCGCCGTCGCGGCTGCCGAAGTTGCCCTGGCCGTCGATCAGCGGGTAGCGCTGCGAGAAGTCCTGCGCCATGCGCACCAGCGCGTCGTAGGCGGCCTGGTCGCCGTGCGGGTGGAAGCGGCCCAGCACGTCGCCCACCACGCGGGCGCTCTTGACCGGCTTGGCGCCGACGGTGCCGTTGGCGCCGCCGTAGCCCAGGCCCATGCGCTCCATCGAATAGAGGATGCGCCGCTGCACCGGCTTCTGGCCGTCGCACACGTCGGGCAGCGCGCGGCCCTTGACCACGCTGAGCGCGTATTCGAGGTACGCGGTCTGCGCGTAGTCGGCCAGGGTGAGGGCGTTCGGATCCTCGGGTTCCTGCAGGTCCAGGGTGGGTTGGTGATCGTCGTCCATCGTCGCTTCGGTTCGGGAATTCAGGGGGCCGGCGCGCGGCGCGGCCGCGTGGTGTCCAGGCGCAGCGCCGCCGGGCGGTCGGCGGCGGGCGAAGCGTCGTCGCCGGTGCCGGCGCCCGCCAGCTCCATGCGCACGCGCCCGGGCACCTTGCCACCGCCGCGCGCCATGTTCATGGCGCCGGGCTTGAGGTAGGCGTAGAGCTGCAGCACGGTCTTCACGTAGTTCTGCGTCTCGCGGTAGTTCGGAATGCGGTTGCCGGCGCGCTGCACCGCGCCTTCGCCCGCGTTGTAGGCGGCCAGGGCCAGCTCGAGGCTGCCGTCGAACATGTGGATCAGGTCGCGCAGGTAGCGGCTGCCGGTGGCGATGTTCAGGCGCGGGTCGTGCAGCTTGGCCTCGGCCGTGCGCCGGCGGTCGCCCTGCAGGCCGTAGCGCGCGGCGGTGGCCGGCATCACCTGCATCAGGCCGATGGCGCCCTTGGGCGAGATGGCGCCGGCGTCGAAGCCCGACTCGGTGGCCACCAGCGCCTGCAGCAGCTCGTAGTCGATGGCGTGGCGCCGCGAGGCCTCCTGCAGCGCCGACTTGGCCACCTTGTAGCTGGGCGACTTCTCGAACAGCGCCAGCAGCGCCTGCGAGGCCGGCGGCGGGCTGCCGCCCGCGGCGGCGCCGGACGATCCGCGGCCCAGGCGGCCCTTGGGCAGCACGCGCAGGCCGTCGGCCGTGTCGAAGCTCTGGCCGTTTCTGAAGAACAACTGGTAGCGCTCGTCCACCTTCTCGGCCGCGAAGTGCGCCGTGCCGTTCTCGTCGACGTAGCCGTAGATGTCGGCATGTGCGCGCGGGCCTGCCGCGGCAAGCAGCAGCGCCAGGCTCAGCGACGACAGGACGGCAGGCAGTTTCATCGGCATCGCCTTCCCGTTCTCGGCAGCGCGGGAAGGCGTCGGTTGGTCGGGTGTCCGCGGTCGTGGACGTTCAGACGTCCACTTCCACATCGTCCGCGCGCAGCTCCATCAGCTCGCGCCGCGCGGCGGCCTCGCCCTTGCCCATCAGCTTGGTGATCTCGCCCTGGGTGCCGCCGAAGTCGAAGCGGCCCAGGCGCACCTGCAGCAGGCGGCGGGTGTCGGGATTGAGCGTGGTTTCCCACAGTTGTTCCGCGCTCATCTCGCCCAGGCCCTTGAAGCGGCTGATGCTCCACTTGCCTTCGGGCACGCCGTCCTTGCGCAGCTTGTCGAGGATGGCGGTGAGTTCGCCGTCGTCCAGCGCGTAGAGCTTGGCGGCCGGCTTCTTGCCGCGCGCCGGTGCATCGACGCGGAACAGGGGCGGGCGCGCCACGTACACGTGGCCGGCCTCGATGAGCTTGGGGAAGTGCCGGAAGAACAGCGTGAGCAGCAGCACCTGGATGTGCGAGCCGTCGACGTCGGCGTCCGACAGGATGCAGACCTTGCCGTAGCGCAGGCCGGAGAGGTCGGGCGTGTCGTCGGGCCCGTGCGGATCGACGCCGATGGCTACCGAGATGTCGTGGATCTCGGTGTTGGCGAACAGGCGGTCGCGCTCGACCTCCCAGGTGTTGAGCACCTTGCCGCGCAGCGGCAGGATGGCCTGGCACTCCTTGTCGCGGCCCATCTTGGCGCTGCCGCCGGCCGAGTCGCCCTCGACCAGAAACAGCTCGTTGTGGCCCGTGTCCTTGCTCTCGCAGTCGGTCAGCTTGCCGGGCAGCACGGCCACGCCGGAGCCCTTGCGCTTCTCCACCTTCTGGCCGGCGCGCTGGCGCGTCTGCGCCGCCTTGATGGCGAGTTCGGCCAGCTTGCGGCCGTAGTCGACGTGCTGGTTCAGCCAGAGTTCGAGCGCCGGGCGCACGAAGCTGGAGACCAGCCGCACCGCGTCGCGCGAGTTCAGGCGCTCCTTGATCTGGCCCTGGAACTGCGGGTCGAGCACCTTGGCGCTGAGCACGTAGCTGGCGCGGGCGAACACGTCCTCGGGCAGCAGCTTCACGCCCTTGGGCAGCAGCGAGTGCAACTCGATGAAGCTCTTGACGGCGTTGAACAGGCCGTCGCGCAGGCCGCTGTCGTGCGTGCCGCCGGCGCTGGTGGGGATGAGGTTGACGTAGCTCTCGCGCACCGGCTGGCCTTCCTCGGTGAAGGCGACGCACCACTCGGCGCCCTCGCCCTCGGCGAAGTTGTCGGCATTGCGGTCGGCGTGGCCGGCGCCCTCGAACAGTGGGATCACCGGGTCGGCGCTGAGCGTCTGCATCAGGTAGTCGCGCAGGCCGCCCTTGTAGAGCCACTGCTGCTGGTCGCCGCTCTTCTCGTTGACCAGCGTGACGGTGACGCCGGGCATCAGCACGGCCTTGCTGCGCAGCAGGTGCACCAGCTCGTGCATCGGCAGGGCGGCCGACTCGAAGTACTTCGCGTCGGGCCAGGCGCGCACGGTGGTGCCCTGCCTGCGGTCGCCTGCGGCCTGCGGACGCAGTTGCAGCGGCTCGGCCACGTCGCCGGCGGCGAACACCAGCCGGGCCACCTGGCCCTCACGGTGCGTGAGCACCTCCATCTTCTTCGACAGCGCGTTGGTCACCGACACGCCCACGCCGTGCAGGCCGCCGGAAAAGCTGTAGGCGCCGCCGGCGCCCTTGTCGAACTTGCCGCCGGCGTGCAGCCGGGTGTAGACCAGCTCGATGACGGGTGCGCCCTCTTCCGGGTGCAGGCCGAAGGGGATGCCGCGGCCGTCGTCCTCCACGCTCACCGAACCGTCGGCGTGCAGCGTGACCTTGATCTTCTTGCCGTGCCCGGCCAGCGCCTCGTCGGCGGCGTTGTCGAGCACTTCCTGGATGATGTGCAGCGGGTTGTCGGTGCGGGTGTACATGCCCGGCCGCTGCTTGACCGGCTCCAGTCCCTTGAGGACGCGGATCGACGCCTCCGAGTAGGCCGGTGCTGTCTTGGGGGGGGTTGCCATGGCGGCGGATTGTAGTCAGCCACCATGCAAAACGCTGGATGCACATCCAGTCATCCCGTGGACACGGCCGCATGGCCGATCCGGGCCGGCCGCCGTCCGATGCCGTGCCGGCACGGCATCGCCAAAGCGCCGACAATCGCGCGCTGCTCCGGCCGCCGCCCGGCCCTTTCCACGACAACCCGCCGTTCCATGCCTTCTCCCGCCCCCTTATCCATGCGCCAGGTGCTGATCTGCGGCGCGCTCGTCGTCACGCTGTCGATGGGCATCCGCCACGGCTTCGGCCTGTGGCTGCAGCCCATCACCCAGGCCCAGGGCTGGACGCGCGAGACCTTCTCCTTCGCCATCGCGATCCAGAATCTCTCGTGGGGCGTGTTCGGCGTGTTCGCGGGCATGCTGGCCGACCGGCTGGGCGCCTTCCGCGTGCTGCTGATCGGCGCCGCCTGCTACGCGCTGGGCCTGGCGGGCATGGCGCTGTCGCCCACACCGCTGCTGTTCGCGCTCACGGCCGGGGTGCTGATCGGCGCGGCGCAGGCCGGCACCACCTACGCGGTGGTCTACGGCGTGATCGGCCGGCAGCTGCCGGCCGACAAGCGCTCCTGGGCCATGGGCGTGACCGCCGCGGCCGGCTCCTTCGGCCAGTTCTTCATGGTGCCGGTGGAGGGCCAGCTCATCCTGCAGACGGGCTGGCAGAACGCCCTGTTGGCGCTGGCGGTGCTGGCCCTGGTCATCGTGCCGCTGGCCTTCGGCCTGCGCGAGCCGGCCCACACCACCGGCGCGGTGCGGCGCGAGCAGACCATCGCCCAGGCCGTGGCCGAGGCCTTCCGCTACCCCAGCTTCCGGCTGCTGATGGCGGGCTACTTCGTGTGCGGCTTCCAGGTCGTGTTCATCGGCGTGCACATGCCCAGCTACCTGAAGGACCACGGTCTGCCGCCGCAGGTGGCCAGCTACGCGCTGGCGCTGATCGGCCTGTTCAACGTGGTGGGCACCTACGCGGCCGGCTCGCTGGGGCAGCGGCTCGCCAAGCGCAAGATCCTGGCCTTCATCTACCTGGGCCGGGCGGTGGCGATCGCGCTGTTCCTGTGGGCGCCGCTCAGCCCGGTCTCGGTGTACGTCTTCGCCGCGGTGATCGGCTCGCTGTGGCTCTCGACGGTGCCGCCGACCAATGCCATCATCGCCCAGATCTTCGGCGTGGCGCACCTGTCGATGCTGGGCGGCTTCGTGTTCTTCAGCCACCAGGTGGGCTCCTTCCTGGGCGTGTGGCTGGGCGGCTATCTGTACGACCGCACCGGCAGCTACGACATCGTCTGGTACATCGCCATCGCGCTGGGCGTGTTCGCGGCGCTGGTGAACCTGCCGGTCAAGGAAGGCGCCATCCAGCGCGGCGCGCCGCAGCCGGCCTGACCTGCCTGCCACTGCATTGCCATGTCCGAAACGCCCGCTTCGCCCAACGCCCGCCCGCACCTGTGGCCGCGCGTGGGCGCGGCCGCGGCGGTGGCCGCGGTGCTGGGCGGCGTGTTCTTGCTCTACCGCCAGCCGGACTTCCTCGTCATGCTCGGCAACATGATCTGGGCCTGCTTCGGATGAGCGGGCCCACGCCGCCGCAGCCGCTGCCCGCCCCTTCCGACTGGCTGCTGCGCTGGGCGCACCTGATCGCCCCCGGCGGCCGGGTGCTGGACGTGGCCTGCGGCGCCGGCCGGCACCTGTACTGGCTGCACGCACAAGGCTTCCGGGTGGCCGGCGTCGACCGCGACCCTGCCGCCATCGCTGCCCTGGCCCCGCTGGCGGCGGCCGGCGCCGAGATCGTGCAGGCCGACATCGAGGACGGCCCCTGGCCCTTCGCCGGCCGCGGCTTCGAAGCGGTGCTGGTGACGAACTACCTCTGGCGCGCGCGCCTGGCCGAGATCGCCGCCGCCGTGGCGCCGGGCGGCGTGCTGCTGTACGAGACCTTCGCCCGCGGGCAGGAGAGCATCGGCCGGCCGGCGCGCCCCGAGTTCCTGCTGGCCCCCGGCGAGCTGCTGCGCCAGGCCGCGGCCGCCGGCCTGCGCGTGGTGGCGTACGAGGACGGCTTCCTCGACGCCGGCGCGCCCCGCTTCGTGCAGCGCATCGCCGCCGTGCGCGAGGCCGATGGGGCGCCGGACAGCCCCCCGCGATACCCTCTGAAGCCCCCTTCCGGGCCTCAGTAGAATCGCGGTTTACCTTTTTCCGACAAAGGCAGGACCTCCTTGGAGCAACTGACTGGCAGCATCGTCGCGCTCGTCACGCCGATGCATGAAGACGGCAGTGTCGACTACGACGCGCTGCGGCGCCTGATCGACTGGCACATCGCCGAGGGCACCGACTGCATCGGCGTGGTGGGCACCACGGGCGAATCGCCCACGGTCGACGTCGAAGAGCACTGCGAGATCATCCGCGTCTCGGTCGAGCAGGCGGCCGGCCGCGTGCCGGTGATGGCCGGCTGCGGCGCCAACTCCACGGCCGAGGCGATCGAGCTGGCCCGCTTCGCCAAGGGCGTGGGGGCCGACTCGCAGCTGCAGGTCGTGCCCTACTACAACAAGCCCACGCAGGAAGGGCAGTACCGCCACTTCGAGGCCATCGCCGAGGCCGTGGGCGACCTGCCGATGGTGCTGTACAACGTGCCCGGCCGCACCGTGGCGGACATGGCGCACGACACCGTGCTGCGCCTGGCCCGGGTGCCCGGCATCGTCGGCATCAAGGAAGCCACCGGCAACATCGAGCGCGCGCAGTGGCTCATCCGCGAGGTGCCGAAGGAATTCGCCGTCTATTCGGGCGACGACCCGACCGCGGTGGCGCTCATGCTGTGCGGCGGCCAAGGCAACATCAGCGTCACGGCCAACGTGGCGCCGCGCAAGATGCACGAGCTGTGCGTGGCCGCCATTGCCGGCGACGCGCGCACGGCGATGCGCCTGCAGTTCGAGCTGATGCCGCTGCACCGCAACCTGTTCGTCGAGCCCAACCCGATCCCCGTCAAGTGGGCGCTGGCGCGCATGGGCCGCATGGGCGGCGCGCTGCGGCTGCCGATGACCGAGCTGTCCGAGGCCCATCGGCCGACGGTCGAGGCGGCGCTCCAGGCCTGCGGGCTGCTCGAAGGCTGAGGACGAACTTTTCTTTCGCGCACGGCACCTTCGGGTGCCGGCGCACTCCAAGACGGCGGCTCCGCCCGCCCTCCCCCGACAAGCATTCATCCGCCGAAGGAAGACAACGAGTGAACACCCTCAAGCGATTCGCCCTGCTGGCGCTGGCCGCCAGCCTGGCCGCCTGCTCCGTGCTGGAGTCCGACAAGATCGACTACAAGAGCGCCGGCAAGGCGCCCTCGCTGGAGGTGCCGCCGGACCTGACCCAGCTCTCGCGCGAGAACCGCTACGCCATCCCGGGCGGCGCCGTCTCGGCCAACGCCTACGAGGCCGGCCGTGCCAATGCGCCGGGCATCCCCACCGCCGTCAGCAGCATCGGCGACGTGCGCATGGAGCGCGCCGGCAACGAGCGCTGGATCGTGGTGAGCAACCAGACGCCCGAGCAGCTGTGGGACAAGGTCCGCGACTTCTGGATGGAAAGCGGCTTCCTGCTGTCGATGGAGCAGCGCAACCTCGGCATCATGGAAACCGACTGGGCCGAGAACCGCGCCAAGCTGCCGCAGGACGTGCTGCGCGCCACGCTGGGCAAGCTCATCGACTCGGTCTACTCGACCGGCGAGCTGGACCGCTTCCGCACCCGCATGGAGCGCACGCCGAACGGCACCGAGATCTACATCAGCCACCGCGGCATGGTCGAGGTCTACACCACCCGCCAGCAGGATCAAACCACATGGCAGCCGCGCCCCGTCGATCCGGAGCTGGAGACCGAATTCCTGCGCCGCCTGATGGTCCAGCTCGGCGTCTCGCAGGAGCAGTCCAAGCAGCAGGCGGCGTCCGTCGGGGCAGCGCCCGCGGCCCGCTCGGCGACGGTCGCCACCGTCGACGGCCGGCCGGTGGTGCAGGTGCGCGACGGCTTCGACCGCGCATGGCGCCGCGTCGGCCTGGCGCTGGACCGCACCGGCTTCACCGTCGAGGACCGCGACCGCAGCGCCGGCATCTACTTCGTGCGCTACGTGACGCCCAACGCCGACCGCAAGGAGCCGGGCTTCTTCGGCAAGCTCTTCAGCCGCTCCAGCAGCAGCGCCGAGAAGCCGATGAAGTACCGCATCCTGGTCAAGAGCCAGGGCGAGACGAGCACGGTGTCGGTGCTCGACGAGGCCGGCGCGCCCGAGACCTCCAACAACGCGCAGCGCATCGTCCAGGTCATCGCGGACGACTTGAAATAGACCACCCCGTTTCTCGCTCACTTCGTGTGCTCGAATCCCCCTCAAGGGGCGCACCCGGTGGCCCGGCAGAGCCGGTTCCGCGGGTGCTTCCGCGAGGGCTTCGCTGCGCTCGCCGCATTGAGGCTCAGGCCATGATGAATCCTGCGTTGACCATGGCGATGCGGCTCACCGCCGTTTGCGGCTGAACAGGATGCTGCGCTTCCGCAGCCTGGGCAGCGGCAGCACCGGCAACGCCCTGCTGGTGGAGGCGCGCAGCGGCACGCGCACCTCGCGCCTGCTGATCGACTGCGGCTTCAACCTGCGCCAGCTCGAGGCGCGGCTGGCGCGCGAGTCGCTGGCGCCGTCCCAGCTGGACGCCGTCTTCATCACCCACGAGCACAGCGACCACATCGGCTGCGCGCACCTGCTCTCGCAGCGCCACGGCGTGGCGGTGTGGATGAGCGAGGGCACCTGGCTGGCCACAGGCGCGCCCGACTACGCAGGGCGCCTGCACTTCGCCCGGGACGGGCAGCCCATCGACGTCGGCGGCACGCTGGAGCTGATGCCCTTCACCGTGCCGCACGACGCGCGCGAGCCGCTGCAGCTGCGCTGCTCCGACGGCGCCCGCACGCTGGGCGTGCTGACCGACCTGGGCCACGCCAGCCCGTACGTGATGACGCGCCTGGCGGCCCTGAACGCCCTCGTGCTGGAGTGCAACCACGACCCGGACCTGCTGGCCCGCTCGAGCTACCCGCCCTTCCTCAAGCGGCGGGTGGGCGGCAACTTCGGCCACCTGTCGAACGGCGCCGCGGCCGCCATCGCGCAGGCGGTGCACCACGCCGGCCTGAAGCACCTGCTGGCCGCACACCTGAGCGAGCAGAACAACCGCCCGGAGATCGTGCGCCATGCGCTGGCCGAGGCGCTGGGCGCCCGCGAGGAAGAGATGCTCACCGCGGATGCCGCCGGTGGCAGCCCGTGGCTGGACGTCTGATTCAAAGACCCAGCACCGAGGCCGGGAACCCAGGCCGCCCCGCCTGAAAACCCTCGTCGAGGCGCTGCCGCAAGGCGACGCGGTCGGCCGCCGAGACGCCGCACACGCCGCGGCTGCGCTCGGGGTCGATGCGCCGCAGGGACCAGGCCGGGGTCCAGATCGCGCTGGGCACGTCGCCCGCGTTCCACTGCGGCAGCGCGCGGCACTGCACGATGTGGTCCCACATGCGGCGCCAGTGAACGAAGCGCGCATGGTGGCGCTCGAAGACGTCGAAGCGGTGCGCCAGCATCTTCAGGCTGCGGCCGGAGGCGGCCCAGGCCTGCAGGGCGTCGACGACGGCGCGCTCACCCAGCGGCCAGTCGGCGAAGTCGGGGTCGCTCAGGACGATCTCGGTCCAGCCCTGCCCGGCCGCGGCCGCCAGGGCCGCGCGGACATGGCCGCCGAACTCGGCCGGGCCGTCGAAGGCGCCCTCGGGCAGCGCCGTACCGTCGTTGTCATTCGCCATGCAGCCACCCCGCTTCGCACCAGTCCGCCAACAGCGCCTGCGCCTCCTCGCTGGCCAGGCGCAGTTCCGCGGCGCCGAGGCGGCGCCGGTCGGCCAACTGCCGCATCAGCCGCGCGTCGCGGCCGGCGGCGCGGAAACTCTCGCCGTTGATGAAGACGTGGCGCGCATCGTGGAGCATGCGGGTGCGCCTGTCCAGCCGCACGCCGCGCAGCGGCGCCGGCGCGGCCGCGCCTTCGAACCAAACGTTCGGCTTCGGCTCGGTGAGCGACTCGCCCAGCGCGCGGTCGATGTCCGCATCGGCGGCGAGCAGGCGGCGCACGGCATCGCGCGCGAAGCGCTGCAACGCCTCGGGCACGGCGCCGGTGGCCTCCACCGCCGCCTGCGCAGGGTCGGCGTAGCGGCGCCCGCCGTCCGCCTCGTCGCCGGCGGCATCGGCCAGGCGCGCCAGCAGGTCGGCAGCCAGCTCGGCATCGGTCGCGGCGCGCAGGCCGATGGAGCAGGTCATGCAGTCACCGCCCACGGCCACGCCGTCGTGCGCGTAGCGCGGCGGCAGGTAGAGCATGTCGCCGGGCTCCAGCACCTGCGTGTCCTCGGGCTCGAAATGCTCCAGGACCTTCAGCGGCAGGCCGGGGCGCAGCGCGAGGTCCTTCTGCCGTCCCCACGACCAGCGCCGCCGACCGCTCACCTGCAGCAGGAACACGTCGTAGCTGTCGAAGTGCGGGCCGACGCCGCCGCCGTCGCTGGCGTAGCTGATCATCACGTCGTCGAGCCGGGCCGCGGGCAGGAAGGCGAAGGGCGCCAGCAGCGCATGGGCCGCCTCGTCGTGCAGGTCGACGCCCTGCACCAGCAGCGTCCACCCGGGGCGTGAGAGCGGCGGCAGCGCGCGCCGCGCGAACGGCCCGTGGCGCAGTTGCCAGCCGCGCTTCGCGTCGTGCTGCACCAGGCGGGACTCGACGTCCTCGGCGGCCGCCAGGTCGAACAGCCGCGCGCGCGGCACCGGCGGCAGCGCGCCGGGCATGGCGCCGCGCACCAGCAGGGGCTTCTTCTGCCAGTGGCGGCGCATGAAGCGCTCGGGACTCAGGCCGCCCAGCAGCGGCAGCGGTCGTGTGATGTCCATGGTGGGAGAATTCTCGTCCATGGACATCACCCCCCAATGCGTGGTCGGCCTCACCTGGACGCTCAAGGACACCCTGGGCGACACGCTCGACGTGCTCGACGAGCCGGTGGAATTCCTGGTCGGCGGCAACGACCTCTTCGACGCCATCGAGCAGGCGCTGCAGGGCCACAAGGCGGGCGACGTGGTCTCGCTGCACCTGGAGCCCGAGCAAGCCTTCGGCGACTTCGACGACCAGTTGCTCTTCCTGGAACCGCGCGCCCTCTTCCCGGCCGAGGTGGAGGAAGGCATGACCTTCGACGGCGCCGCGCTGCCGCAGGGCGTGAGCGCCGGGATCCCGAAGCAGGGCCTGTACACCGTGGCCGAGATCTACCCGGACCACCTGGTGCTGGACGGCAACCACCCGCTGGCCGGCATCGCCCTGCGCCTGTCGCTCACCGTGCGCTCGGTGCGCGAGGCGACGGAAGAGGAGATCGGCCGCGGCACCGCCGGCACCGGCTTCTTCCGCGTCGAGCCGATGGCGCCGGGCGGCCAGCAACTGCACTGAGCCGCTGGCTGCCGGGCGGCTCTCAAGAAAACGCCGGGCCGCCCCAAGTTTTCTTGCCCCCCACGGGGGGCGGGCTGGGCGCAGCCCGGCCCTGGGGGCACTCAGTACCTCGAGATCTGGCCGTTCTCGATCCGCACCCGGTCGCCGATGCGCAGATCGCCGGGGTGCGGCACGTCGAAGACGCGCCAGGCGCCGTGGTCCGTCTGCACCGAGATGCGGTAGCTCTGGTAGACGCGCGGCGCGTTGGTCTGCGCCTCGATGGCGTTGCCTGCCAGCGCCCCGCCGATGAGGCCCAGCGCGGTGGCGGCGGCGCGGCCGCTGCCGTGACCGATCTGGTTGCCCACCACGCCGCCGATCAGGCCGCCGGCGATGGCGCCCCCGCCGGTGGGGCCGTAGCCGGCGGTGCGACCCTGCACCACCTCGATGTTCGCCACCTGCCCGTACTCGACGTAGCCGGTGGGCGCCACCTGGGCCGGATAGGCGCCGGCGGCCGGGTACGGCTGCGCATAGCCCGGGTGGTAGGCCGGGTAGTAGTAGGGCGCCGGCGCCACGCAGGCGGTGGCCAGCAGGGAGGCCGCCACCACGGCGGCGGCAACGGAAAGAGGACGGGTCAGCCTGGACATGACGTTCAACTCCACGCGCGGGCATGCGGCCCGCAATTCACCTTGCCTGTCATCAACGCCGCCGGGCGCGCGGCGATGACGGGTCAACCTCCATCGGAGCCGGGCTGGCGTCGGCGGTTCCGGCCTTTACCTGCTGCTCACCGATGCAACGGCGGCTCAACGCGTGCCGGTGGAGCCGTATCCGCCCTCGCCGCGCTCGCTCGGCGGGAATTCGTCGACCCGATTGAACTGCGCCTGCACCACCGGCACCACCACCAGTTGCGCCAGCCGCTCCAGGGGCTGGATGACGAAGGGCTCGCGGCCGCGGTTCCAGGCGCTGATCTTCAGCTCGCCCTGGTAGTCGCTGTCGATCAGGCCCACCAGGTTGCCCAGCACGATGCCGTGCTTGTGGCCCAGGCCCGAGCGCGGCAGGATCAGCGCGGCGTAGCCGGCGTCCGCCAGGTGGATGGCGATGCCGGTGCCCACCAGCTCGCAGGCGCCGGGCGCCAGGGCCAGGGGCTCGGCCAGGCAGGCGCGCAGGTCCAGGCCGGCGCTGCCGGGTGTGGCGTATTGCGGGAGGTGCTCTGCCATCCGGGGGTCGAGCACGCGCACGTCGATCTTCATGGGTCCCTTGTCTTCCGTCTTGGAGGAATTCAGCCGGGCAGCTTGCCGCGCCCGGCCTGGCGTCGCCGCGCCTCGGCCTTCGCCGTCTCGGCGAACCCGGTCAGCAGGCGCTTGAACCGCGATCCGACGAACCACAGCGCGGCGGCGAACAGGGCCAGGGTCCACAGGCCGGCATGGCCGGAGGCGAACAGGCCGACGACGATGGCCCAGCCGATCAGCAGCTTCAGCCCCAGATGGGCGGACCGCTTCGGCGCGACGGCGTCCGGCTGCTTCTTCGCGGCAACGGGGCGCGGCGGCTCCAGCACGCGGGCGGCGACCGGCGGCGGCGTTGCGTCGTCGTCACCCAGCAGCACCGCGCCGCCCGATCGGGCGGCCGTGGCCAGCGCGCGGGCCGTGAGCTGCTCCACGTAGCGCACGAAGTCGCCGCCCGGCGGAGTGTTCCAGTCCGGGTTCATGGCGCGGGCCGCGGGCGCGGCAGACGGGCGGCCACCTCGGCCACCAGTTCGCGCGCCAGTTGCAGCTTGGGTGCGCGCGGCAGTTCGCGCACGCCGGCGGCGTCGACCAGCAGCAGCGCGTTGTCGTCCTGCCCGAAGGTGAGCGGGCCGATGTTGCCCACCAGGAGCGGAATGCCCTTGCGCTCGCGCTTGGCCTTGGCGTGCTCCACCAGGTTCTCGCTCTCGGCGGCGAAGCCGACGCAGAACAGGGCGCCCTCCCGCGCGCGGGGCGTGCGCGCGATGGCGAGCAGGATGTCAGGGTTCTCGACGAAGCGCAGTACCGGCGGCTGGCCGCTGCCGTCCTTCTTGATCTTGTGCGCAGACTGGTCGGCCGGGCGCCAGTCGGCCACCGCGGCGGTGGCGACGAAGACGGTGGCGTCCTGCACGGCGCCCTGCGCCGCCTGCAGCATCTGTTCGGCCGACAGCACGTCGATGCGCGACACGCCGCGCGGCGTCGGCTGGTGCACCGGCCCGGCCACCAGGGTCACGCGGGCCCCGGCCTCGCGGGCCGCGCGGGCGATGGCGAAGCCCATCTTGCCGGAGGAATGGTTGGTGATGCCGCGGATCGGGTCCATCGCCTCGAAGGTGGGGCCGGCGGTGACGACCACGTGCTCGCCCGCCAGCGCCTTGGGCTGGAAGTGCGCGACGATCTCCTCGAGCAGCTGCGCCGGCTCCAGCATGCGGCCGTCGCCGGTCTCGCCGCAGGCCTGCCAGCCGTTGCCCACGCCCAGCACGCGGGCGCCGTCGGCGTCGAGCTGGCGCAGGTTGCGCTGGGTGGCGGGGTGCGCCCACATCTCGCGGTTCATCGCGGGCGCCACCAGCAGCGCCACCCGCTCCATCGGGCGTGCCAGGCACAGCAGGCTCAGCAGCTCGTCGCTGCGGCCCTGCACCAGCCGGGCGATGAAGTCGGCGCTGGCCGGTGCCAGCACGATCGCGTCGGCCTCGCGGCCGAGGTTGATGTGCGGCATGTTGTTGGGCTCGCGCGCGTCCCACTGCGAGGCGTAGACCGGCCGGCCCGACAGCGCCTGCATGGTCACCGGCGTGATGAACTGGGCGGCCGCCTCCGTCATCACCACCTGCACGGTGGCGCCGGCCTTGACCAGCAGGCGGCACAGCTCGGCCGACTTGTAGCAGGCCACGCCGCCGGTGAGGCCCAGGAGGATGTGCTTGCCTGCGAGATCCAGCATGGCGCGCACTGTAGCAGCGGGGGCGCCTCGGGGCGCAGGCACCGCCTATACAATTGCAATTTCCCACTGCCGAACCTGCGCGTTCGCCACAAGGCAATGACCAAATACGTCTTCGTCACCGGTGGTGTGGTGTCCTCCCTGGGCAAGGGAATCGCCTCTGCCTCGCTGGCCGCCCTCCTCGAATCCCGCGGCCTGACTGTCACCCTCATCAAGCTCGATCCCTACATCAACGTCGACCCCGGCACCATGTCGCCGTTCCAGCACGGCGAGGTGTTCGTCACCGACGACGGGGCCGAGACCGACCTCGACCTCGGCCACTACGAGCGCTTCATCACGACGCGCATGCGCAAGGCCAACAACTTCACCACCGGCCAGATCTACAAGTCGGTGCTGGAGAAGGAGCGCCGCGGCGACTACCTGGGCAAGACGGTGCAGGTGATCCCGCACGTCACCAACGAGATCCAGGACTACATCAAGCGCGGAGCCGGCGTCGGCACGCCGCACGAGGTGCAGGTGGCCATCGTCGAGATCGGCGGCACGGTGGGCGACATCGAGTCGCTGCCCTTCCTGGAGGCGGTGCGCCAGATGAGCCTGAAGGCCGGCTCCAACAACAGCGCCTTCGTGCACCTGAGCTACCTGCCCTACATCGCGGCCGCCGGCGAGCTGAAGACCAAGCCGACCCAGCACACCGCGCAGAAACTGCGCGAGATCGGCATCCAGGCCGACGCGCTGCTGTGCCGCGCCGACCGGCCGATCCCCGACGAGGAGCGCGCGAAGATCTCGCTGTTCTCCAACGTGCCCGAGTGGGGCGTGATCTCGATGTGGGACGTGGACACCATCTACAAGGTGCCGCGCATGCTGCACGAGCAGGGCCTGGATGGCCTGATCTGCGACAAGCTGCGCCTGAACACGCCGCCGGCCAAGCTGCAGCGCTGGGACGACCTGGTCTACGAGGTCGAGCACCCGCAGAAGGAAGTCACCATCGCCATGGTCGGCAAGTACGTCGACCTGTCCGACAGCTACAAGTCGCTGAACGAGGCGCTGCGCCACGCCGGCCTGAAGAACCATGCGCGGGTGAAGATCGACTATGTCGATTCCGAGACCATCCAGCCCGACAACGTCTCGCGCCTGGGCAAGTACGACGCCATCCTGGTGCCCGGCGGCTTCGGCCAGCGCGGGGTGGAGGGCAAGATCTGCGCCGCCCGCTTCGCCCGCGAGAACAAGCTGCCCTACCTGGGCATCTGCCTGGGCATGCAGGTGGCCACCATCGAGTACGCCCGCAATGTGGCCGGCCTGAAGAACGCCAACAGCACCGAGTTCGACCCCGACACGAGCTGCCCCGTCATCGCCCTGATCACCGAGTGGAAGGACGCCGACGGCAGCATCAAGACGCGCAGCGAGAAGTCCGACCTGGGCGGCACCATGCGCCTGGGCGCGCAGAGCTCCGACGTGGCGCCCGGCACGCTGGCCCACAGCATCTACGGCGACGTGGTGACCGAGCGGCACCGCCACCGCTACGAGGCCAACGTGAACTACCTCGACCAGCTGCGCCAGGCCGGGCTGGTGATCTCCGCCCTCACCCAGCGCGAGCACCTGACCGAGATCGTCGAGCTGCCGCAGGACATGCACCCCTGGTACATGGGCGTGCAGTTCCACCCCGAGTTCAAGTCCACGCCCTGGGCCGGGCACCCGCTGTTCAACGCCTTCATCAAGGCGGCGCTGCAGCACCAGGCCGCGGACAAGCAGCCGCTGAAGGCTGTCGTATGAAGCTGTGCGGATTCGAGGCCGGCCTCGACCGGCCGTTCTTCCTGATCGCCGGACCTTGCGTGGTCGAGTCCGAGCAGTTGCAGCTGGACACGGCAGGCACGCTCAAGGAGATCACCGCCTCGCTGGGCATCCCCTTCATCTTCAAGAGCAGCTTCGACAAGGCCAACCGCTCCTCGGGCACGAGCTTTCGCGGCCCGGGGCGCGACAAGGGCCTGGCGATCCTCGCCAAGGTCAAGCGCGAGCTGGGCCTGCCGGTGCTGACCGACGTGCACACCGAGGAAGACATCACCGAGGCCGCCAAGGTGGTCGACGTGCTGCAGACGCCCGCCTTCCTGTGCCGCCAGACCGACTTCATCCGCGCCGCGGCACAGTCGGGCAAGCCGGTCAACATCAAGAAGGGCCAGTTCCTCGCGCCGCACGACATGAAGAACGTGATCGACAAGGCGCGTGCGGCCGCGAAGGAAAAGGGCCTGCCCGAAGACAGCTTCATGGCCTGCGAGCGCGGCGCCAGCTTCGGCTACAACAACCTCGTCTCGGACATGCGCGGCCTGGCGATCATGCGCGAGACCGGCGCGCCGGTGGTCTTCGACGCCACGCACTCGGTGCAGCTGCCGGGCGGCCAGGGCACCAGCTCGGGCGGCCAGCGCGAGTTCGTGCCGGTGCTCTCGCGCGCCGCGGTGGCGGTGGGCGTGGCAGGCCTGTTCATGGAAACGCACCCCGACCCGGCCAAGGCGCTGTCCGACGGCCCCAACGCCGTGCCCCTGAAGCACATGAAGGCGCTGCTGGAGACGCTCGTGGCGCTGGACCGCGTGACCAAGTCCACTCCCTTCCTCGAAGACAACTTCACAGCATGACCAGCGCCTACATCATCGCCAACGTCGAAGTCACCAACCCCGCGCAGTACGAGGAGTACAAGAAGTGGTCCAGCGCCGCCATGCAGGCGCACGGGGCCGAGGTGTGCGTGCGCGGCGGCAAAGTCGAGGTGCTGGAGGGCGACTGGCAACCCCAGCGCCTCGTGATCCTCAAGTTCCCCAGCGTCGAGGCGGCGAAGCGCTTCGACACCTCGCCCGAGTACGGCAAGGCGCGCGCGGCGCGCCAAGGCGCAGCCATCATGCGCATGGTCGTCGTCGAAGGTCTGTGATTTTCTTGTCTTTGGAGAGCAATGCATGAGTGCCATCGTTGACATCGTCGGCCGCGAGATCCTCGACAGCCGCGGCAACCCCACCGTCGAATGCGACGTGCTGCTGGAAAGCGGCACGATGGGCCGCGCGGCCGTACCCTCGGGCGCGTCCACCGGTTCGCGCGAGGCCATCGAGCTGCGCGACGGCGACAAGGACCGCTACCTGGGCAAGGGCGTGCTCAAGGCCGTCGAGCACATCAACACCGAGATCTCCGAGGCCGTTCTGGGCCTGGACGCCTCCGAGCAGGCCTTCCTCGACAAGACCCTGCTGGACCTGGACGGCACCGACAACAAGAGCCGCCTGGGCGCCAATGCGACGCTGGCGGTCTCGATGGCGGTGGCGCGCGCGGCGGCCGAGGAATCGGGCCTGCCGCTGTACCGCTACTTCGGCGGCATGGGCGGCATGCAGCTGCCGGTGCCGATGATGAACGTCATCAACGGCGGCGCCCACGCCAACAACAGCCTGGACCTGCAGGAGTTCATGATCATCCCGGTGGGCGCGCCCAGCTTCCGCGAGGCGCTGCGCTACGGGGCCGAGGTGTTCCACGCGCTCAAGAAAATCATCGATTCGCGCGGCATGCCCACCGCCGTGGGCGACGAGGGCGGCTTCGCGCCGAACGTGCAGAACCACGAGGCGGCGATCCAGCTCATCCTGGAAGCCATCGACAAGGCCGGCTACACCGCCGGCGAGCAGATCGCCCTGGGCCTGGACTGCGCCGCCAGCGAGTTCTACAAGGACGGCCAGTACGTGCTGGCCGGCGAAGGCGGCCTGCAGCTGTCGGCCGCGAGCTGGACCGACATGCTGGCGAGCTGGTGCGACAAGTACCCGATCATCAGCATCGAGGACGGCATGGCCGAGGGCGACTGGGACGGCTGGAAGCACCTGACCGAACGCCTGGGCCAGAAGGTGCAGCTGGTGGGCGACGACCTGTTCGTCACCAACACGAAGATCCTGAAGGAAGGTATCGACAAGGGCATCGCCAACTCGATCCTCATCAAGATCAACCAGATCGGCACGCTGACCGAGACCTTCGCCGCCATCGAGATGGCCAAGCGCGCCGGCTACACGGCCGTCATCAGCCACCGCTCGGGCGAGACCGAGGACTCCACCATCGCCGACATCGCGGTGGGCACCAACGCCGGCCAGATCAAGACCGGCTCGCTCTCGCGCTCGGACCGCATGGCCAAGTACAACCAGCTGCTGCGCATCGAGGAAGACCTGGGCGACGTCGCCGCCTATCCGGGCCGCGCCGCCTTCTACAACCTCAAGTAAGGCGCGCGGCTTTTTCCGCGCGGCCCGGGCCCCATGCGCTCCCGCTTCGTCGTTCCGGTGGTCCTGGCCATCCTGCTGGCCCTGCTGCAGTTCCAGCTCTGGACCGGCCGCGGGAGCGTGCCGGAGACGTCTGCTCTGGAGCGCAAACTGGCCGTGCAGAAGGAAGCCAATGCCAAGGCGCAGGCCGCCAACGAGCGGCTGACCTCCGAGGTCAAGGACCTGCAGGAAGGCATGGAGATGGTCGAGGAGCGTGCCCGGCAGGAGCTGGGCATGGTCAAGCCCAACGAAGTGCTGGTCCAGATCGCGAAGTAGCCGGAGCCCAACGCGATGACGCCCGCCTTGCCGCCGGGCAGCCGGATCAGGGTCTGCGGGGCCGACGAGCGCGCGGTCGATGCGCTGGCCGAGGCCCTGGCGCTGCGGCTGCGCCAGCGCGGCATCGCCGCATCACACGCGGAGGTCGTTGCGCTGGGCAGCGACGCCGCCGGGTTGCCGCCCCTCGCCGGCCAGCCCTGCCACACGCTGCTGCTGGCGCCGGGAGACGGCTCACCGGATCAAGAGATGGAAGATGCCCGCCTGCGCACGGCACTGGCGCAGGCCGGCGTGGACTACGCCGTGGTGCACGGCCGCGATGCCGCGGCCCGGCTGGCCGGCGCCTGGCGCGCGATCGAACGCCGGGTCGGCGCCATCGACGATGCCGCGCCCGGCGCTCCCGCCGCCGCGCGCGGCTGGGCGGGCGGCTGCGAGCGCTGCTCCGATCCGCGTTGCGAGCACCGCCTCTTCACCGACCTGATCGCCGCCAGGGGCGGCTGAGCGGCAGCGGCTACTGCACCACGCTGCTGCCCGGCACCTGCCCGCCGGGCGCGGTGAACAACTGCGCCGCGTCCACCGCGTCGAAGCGGTACTGCTTGCCGCAGAAGTCGCAGCCCACCTCGATCTGCCCGCGCTCGGCCAGGATGTCCTTGGCCTCGGCCTCGCCCAGGCCGCGCAGCATGTTCGCCACGCGCTCGCGGCTGCAGGTGCAGGCGAAGCGCGGGCCCAGCATGCCGGTGCGCGGCTCGAAGCGCAGCAGCTTCTCCTCCCAGAACAGGCGGCGCAGGATGGTCTCGGTGTCCAGCGTCAGCAGTTCCTCGCGGGTCAGGCTGGCGGCCAGGATGGCGATGCGGTTGTAGTCCTCGTTGCGGCCGATGTGGTCCTCGTCGCGCTCGCCGGCGCGGCCCGCCAGGTTGGCGGTGCCCGCCAGCGGCAGGCGCTGGATCAGCAGGCCGGCCGCCACCTTGGCGTCGGCCGCCAGCACCAGCGTGGTGTCGAGCTGCTCGCTCTGCAGCATGTAGTGCTGCAGCACCTCCGACAGGCGGCCGAGCTTCTCGCCCCGGTCGCCGAACAGCGGCACCACGCCCTGGTAGGGCTGCTGGCCGGGCAGACGCTCCTTCGGGTCCAGGGTGATGGCGCAGCGGCCCTTGTTGCCCACGTTCACCAGGTCGGGCAGGCGCGCATCCGGCGCCACCTCGCCCACCACGCTGGCCGTGGCGCGCACGCTCAGGTCCGGCTGCGCTTCGGCCACCATCAGCTTGACCGGCCCGTCGCCGAAGACCTGCAGGATCAGCGAGCCCTGGAACTTGATGTTGGACTGCATCAGCACCGAGGCGGCGGCCATCTCGCCCAGCAGTTCGGCCACCGGCTCGGGGTAGGCGCCGGTGTGCGTGTTCGAGGCCCGCCGCGCAAGGATCTCCTGCCACGCCGAGTCCAGGCGCACCAGCATGCCGCGCACCGGCAGGCCGTCGAAAAGGAAGGTGTGCAGTTCGCTCAAGGGGGTCAGCCGATCTTCTTCAGGCCCTTCGCGAAGCGTCGGGCGTTGTCCACGTAGTGTTCCGCGCTCTGGCGCAGCTTCTCGACAGCCGCGTCGTCCAGCGTGCGCACCACCTTGGCCGGCGCGCCGATGATGAGGGAGTTGTCCGGGAACTCCTTGCCCTCCGTCACCACGCTGCCGGCGCCGACGATGCAGTTGCGGCCGATGCGGGCATTGTTCAAGACCACGGCCTGGATGCCGACCAGCGAGTTGTCGCCGATGGTGCAGCCGTGCAGCATGACCTGGTGGCCCACCGTCACGTTCTCGCCGATGGTCAGCGGGCAGTCGACGTCGGTATGCAGAACGGACAGGTCCTGGACGTTGCTGTTGCGGCCGATCGTCAGCGCTTCGGTATCGCCGCGCAGCACGGCGCCGAACCAGACGCTGCTGCCTTCGGCCATCGTCACCTTGCCGATCACCTGCGCGCTGTCGGCCACCCAGGCGCCCTCGCCGAGTTGCGGCGCCACGCCGTCGAGTTCGTAGAGGGCCATGTGTTCGTCTCCGTGGGATGGTGGATGTGGGGGATTCCTAGAATTCTAGGCATGCTCCCTCTTCATCCCCGTCTGCGCGCCCTGGAGGCACTTCGCCTGCCCGACCCCGCGGACAAGGTGGCCGCGACGCGCGCGCTCGCGGCCGGGGTGGCGGCCGGCCCCGTGCAGGACGAAGCCTGGTGCCGGAAGGTGCGCGCCGCCGGCGACGACGCCGATGTGCCCGGCCGCCCGGCGCGCCCCGTGCGCGTGCCGGCCAAGGAGGTGCCCGCGCGCTCACCCTTCACCGACGAGGGCCGCGCCGCGCTGATCCATTCCATCTGCCACATCGAGTTCAACGCGATCAACCTCGCGCTGGACGCGCTGTGGCGCTTCGACGGCATGCCGGCCGGCTACTACCGCGACTGGCTGCGCGTGGCCGATGAGGAGGCGCTGCACTT
Source organism: Xenophilus azovorans DSM 13620 (assembly GCF_000745855.1). GTDB lineage: Bacteria > Pseudomonadota > Gammaproteobacteria > Burkholderiales > Burkholderiaceae_C > Xenophilus > Xenophilus azovorans. The sequence goes on along the minus strand of NZ_JQKD01000020.1, from coordinate 71,133 downwards.
CACGCTGATCCACGGCCACCTGCAGCGCATGGGCTGGCGCTATGGCGACTTTCCGGGCCACGATGGGCTGTGGAGCATGTGCGAGAAGACCAAGGACGACGCCACCGCCCGCATGGCCCTGGTGCCGCGCACGCTGGAGGCGCGCGGCCTTGACGCCACGCCGCTGATCCAGGCCAAGCTGCGCCGCGTGGACACGCCCGACGCGCGCGAGGCCATCGGCATCCTCGACGTCATCCTGCGCGACGAGGTGGGCCACGTGGCGGTGGGCAACCGCTGGTACCGCTGGCTGTGCGAGCGCCAGGGGCTGGACCCGCTGGCCCACTATCGCGTGCTGTACCGCCGGCACGAGGCGCCGCGCCTGAGGCCTCCCTTCAACCTGGAGGCGCGCTCGCGCGCCGGGTTCACGGACGACGAACTTCGGGCGCTGTCCGGCTGAACACCACCAGCCGCGGCGAGAAGCGCTGCAGCACCTCGCCGCGCTGGTTGCGCGTCTCGCAGCGCACCCGCACCAGCGCGCGGCCGGGCTTCGAGCGCGAGGGCACGATCTCCAGCACCTCGGTCTCCACGCGCAGCACGTCGCCGGGGCGCGTGGGCTGCGGCCAGGCCAGTTCGCCGCCGGAGCCGATCACGCCGTCGGCCAGCGGCAGGCCGCCGGTCGCCAGCAGGCGCATGGTCAGCGCGGCAGTGTGCCAGCCGCTGGCCGCCAGGCCGCGGAAGAAGGTGGCCTGGGCCGCCTCGTCGTCGAGATGGAAGGGCTGCGGGTCGAACTGCCGGGCGAAGGCGACGATCTGCGCCGCGTCCAGCGCATGCTCGGGGCTGGTGAAGCGGTCGCCGACCTTCAGGTCTTCGAGGTACAGCGTGTCGGGGCGGGCAGCGGTCATGAAGATGTCTCCTTGCGGGGCGGGTGCGCCAGGCCGGCCAGCTTCGCCTGCAGCGTGAGCGCGTTGCCGACGGCCTCTCCGGCGGCGGTGTTGTCGAGGATGCACCAGCAGGCCGCGCCCTCGCGGCGGGCCAGCGCGAGGCGCACGGCCAGGCGTTCCATCAGCGCGTCGTCGTAGGCCGACCAGTACACCCGCGGCCTGCAGTGCAGCCGCAGGTACGCCAGCCCCGGCCAGCCGCCGGGCCGCTCGCCGCCGGCGTGCAGCACCGGGTCGGCCAGCACACGCCCGACGCGGTGGCGCGACAGCAGCGCCTCGGCCTCGGGCGTGAACCAGGAGGCATGGCGCGGCTCCAGCGCGACGGCGCCCGCATGGCGGTGCCGCAGCGCGCCCAGGAAGCGGCCGGCGACCGGCGCATCGCAGGCATGGCTCGGCGCGAGCTGCACCACCAGGCAGCCGAGCCTGTCGCCCAGGCCGGCCACCTGGCCCATGAAATCGTCGAGCAGGGCATCGGCGGCCCGCAGCCGCGCGTCGTGGGTGACCGCCTTGGGCAGCTTGACGGCGAAGCGGAAATGCGCCGGCGTGCCCGCCGCCCAGCGCGCATAGGTCTCGGTGCGGTGCGGGCGGTAGAACGAGGTGTCGATCTCCACCGCGTCGAAGCGTGCCGCATAGCGCTGCAGGTGGCTGCCCTCGGCCGGGAAGCGCGGCCACAGCGCCCGCCGCAGGCTCCAGCCGGCGCAGCCCACGCGCAGACCGGGATCGTCAGCCACGGGGATGGTGCGCGGCATGCAGCTGCTTCAGGCGCTCGCGCGCGACGTGGGTGTAGATGGTCGTCGTCGAGATGTCGGCATGCCCCAGCAGCAGTTGCACCGCGCGCAGGTCGGCGCCGTGGTTCAGCAGGTGGGTGGCGAAGGCATGCCGCAGCGTGTGCGGCGACAGCGGCACGTGGATGCCTGCCGCATGCGCCTGCTTCTTGACGATGACCCAGAACATGGCGCGCGTCATGCCGGCGCCGCGCGCGGTGGCGAAGAAGTCCTCGGTCTGCTGGCCACCCAGGATGACGGGCCGCGCATCGGCCATGTAGCGCTCGATCCAGCGCCGCGCCTCCTCGCCGAAGGGCACCAGGCGCTCCTTGCTGCCCTTGCCCAGCACGCGCAGCACGCCGTCGGCGAGGCTGATGTCGAAGGCCTTGAGCGCCACCAGCTCGCTCACCCGCAGGCCGCTGGCGTACATCAGCTCCAGCATGGCGCGGTCGCGCAGGCCCAGCGGCGTGTCGATATCGGGCGCGGCGAGCAGGGCCTCCACCTGCGCCTCGCTCAGCGTCTTGGGCACGCGCATCGCCTGGCGCGCGGGCACCAGCCGCAGCGTCGGGTCGGCAGCGATGCGGCGCTCGCGCACGGCCCAGCGGTAGTAGCGCTTGAAGACCGTCAGCCGACGGTTGGCGGAGGTGGCCTTGCCCTTCTCGGCCAAGCGTGCGCCCATGTAGGCCTGCAGGTCGCTCTCCTGCGCCGCATCGAGCGGCCGGCCGCGCCCGGCCAGCCACTGCCCCAGCAGCGCCAGGTCGCGCCGGTAGGCGGCCAGCGTGTTCTTCGCCAGGCCGTGTTCCAGCCACAGCGCGTCGATGAACTCGTCGATCTCGGGGAGCGTGGCGGCGGCCGCGTCGGTCATCGCTTGACGATAGCAAATGGAAATGCCCCCCTCGGCCAACCGCTTCACGGTTGGCCGATCCCCCGAGGGGGTGCTTTTTCATCTTGGGGCGGCCCGACGATGAAAAAAGCCGCCCGAAGGCGGCCTTCATCGCGCAGCGCGCGGGCTCATTCCAGGGTGAGCTTCTGCTTCTGGACGACTTCCTTGTAGATGTCGAACTCGGCCTTGATCTGCGCCGCGAACTGCTCGGGCGTGTTGGCCACGATGATGGAACCGGTGTCCTCGATGCGCTTCTTGACGGCCGGGTCCTCCAGCGCCTTCTTGGTGCCGGCGCTGATCTTGTCGACCACGTCCTTCGGCAGGCCCTTGGGGCCGAGGATGCCGTAGTAGGCCATGCGGTTGACGGGCTCCAGGCCCACTTCCTTGAAGGTGGGGACGTTGGGCAGGTCCTTCAGGCGCTGCGGCGCGGCCACCACCAGCGGCACCAGCTTGCCGGCCTTGATGAAGGGCAGCGCCGAGGGCAGGTTGTCGAAGATGATCGGCACCTGGCCGGCCACCACATCGTTCAGCGCCGGGCCGGCGCCGCGGTAGGGGATGTGCGTGACGAAGGTGTTCGTCATGCTCTTGTACAGCTCCATCAGCAGGTGGCCGATGCCGCCCGTGCCCGAGGAAGCATAGGAGTACTTGCCCGGGCTCTTCTTCAGCTCGGCGATGAAGGCCTGGTAGTCCTTGGCCGGGAAGTTGGGGTTCACCGCGATCACGTTGGGCGTGGCCGCGATGTTGATGATGGGCGTGAAGTCCGTGATCGGGTTGTACGGGATCTTGGGGTTGATCGCCGGGTTGGCGGCCGTGCTCGACACGGTGGCCACGCCCAGCTTGTAGCCGTCGGGTGTCGCGCGCGCCGTCTCGGCCGCGCCCACCACGCCGCCGCCGCCGGCCTTGTTGATCACGACCACCGGCTGGCCGAGCGTCTTGCCCAGCGGGTCGCCCACCACGCGGGCGATGATGTCCGTGGTGCCGCCGGGCGCGAAGGGCACCTGCAGTTCGATGGGCTTGTCCGGGTAGTTCTGGGCCCAGGCGGGGCCTGCGGCCAGGGTGGCGAGCACGGTGGCGCCCGCCAGAGCGGTCCATTGGCGACGTTGCATCGTCGAAGCTCCTTGTGAGAGGTTGGAGAACGGGAAGAAAAAAGGAACGCACCCGGGAGCCAGGTGCGATGCAGGCCGCATGCTAGCGGCTCCGCGGGCCCCGCCATGCCCTGGATTACCCAAGGGTGGGCCGGTTTATGCTCGATCGGGTGAACTATGCCCAGCTGCTGTTTCCCGATTTCTCGTTGATCGCCTGCGGCTGGCTGCTGTGCCGCTTCACCGCACTGGACCGCCGCGTCTGGGACCAGGTCGAGAGCCTGGTGTACTACTTCCTCTTTCCCGTGCTGCTGTTCCATTCGATCGTGCGCAGCCCGATCGATTTCGGCGTGACCTCGCACCTGCTGGTCGGCGGCGTGGGGGTCAGCCTGGCGGGCATCGCGATGGCCTACGCCCTGCCCTGGCTGCCCGGCCTGCGCGGGCGCATCGACCGGCGCGACCACGCGGCCAGCGCGCAGGTGGGCTTCCGCTTCAACTCCTTCATCTGCCTGACGATGGCCGAGCGGCTGGCCGGCGCCGAGGGGCTGCTGCTGATCGCGGTGCTCATCGGCGTGTGCGTGCCGCTGATGAACGTGGCGGCCGTGTGGCCGATGGCGCGCCACGGGGGCGCGGGCTTCCTGGGGCAGCTGGTGCGCAATCCGCTCATCATCGCCACCGCCGCGGGGCTGCTGTCCAACCTGCTGGGCCTGGGCATTCCCGCCTGGCTGACGCCCACCTTCAACCGCATCGGCGGCGCCTCGCTGCCGCTCGGGCTGATGGCGGCCGGCGCCGGCATGCAGTTCGCCAGCCTGGCGCGCGGCAAGGCGCTGGCGGTGTCGGTGCTGTCGATCCGGCACCTGCTGCTGCCGCTGGTGGGCTGGGGGCTGGCGCACCTGCTGCGCCTGGCGCCGGCGCAGGCCGCCGTGCTGCTGGCCTTCTCGGCCGTGCCCACCGCCTCCAGCGCCTACGTGCTGGCGGCGCGCATGGGCTACAACGGGCCCTTCGTCGCCGGGCTGGTGACGCTGTCGACGCTGCTGGGCATGGCGAGCCTGCCCTTCGCGCTCAGCCTGCGGTAACGGTGCGCGGGCTCAGCCTGCGCCAGCGGCGCCTGCGCCAGGCCCCAGGCCACGTGCTCGCGCACCAGCGCGCTCGGGTGGTCGCGCCGCGCGGCCAGCGCCTCGCCCGCGCCGGGCTCGCCGGCGCGCAGCGCGTTGCCCAGGGCCACGGCGATGTTGCGCAGCCAGCGCTCGTGGCCGATGCGGCGGATCGGGCTGCCTTCGGTGCGCGAGAGGAAGGCCGGCTCGTCCCAGGCGAACAGTTGGGCCAGCGTGCTGCCGGCCAGTTCCTCGCGCGCGTCGAAGTCGGGCAGGCTGCTGCGCTGCGCGAACTTGTTCCAGGGGCAGGCGAGCTGGCAGTCGTCGCAGCCGTAGATGCGGTTGCCCATGGGCGCGCGCAGCGGCTCGGGGATCGGCCCCTTGTGCTCGATCGTGAGGTAGGAGATGCAGCGCCGCGCGTCGAGCCGGTGCGGCGCGACGATGGCCTGCGTCGGGCAGATGTCGATGCAGGCGCTGCAGCTCCCGCAGTGGGCCGTGACGGGCTTGCTGGGCGGCAGGGCCAGGTCGACGTAGATCTCGCCGAGGAAGAACATCGAGCCGGCCTCGCGGTCCAGCACCAGCGTGTGCTTGCCGCGCCAGCCCTGGCCGCTGCGCGAGGCGAGCTCGGCCTCCAGCACCGGCGCCGAGTCGGTGAACACGCGGTGGCCGAAGGGGCCGAGCTCCGCCGCCAGCCGCTCGGCCAGCTTCTGCAGCCGCGCACGCAGCACCTTGTGGTAGTCGCGGCCGCGGGCGTAGATGGACACCACCGCCTCGCCTGGCCGCTCCAGGCGCTGGAACTCGACGCGCTGCCAGTCCCCGGGCGTGTCGCGCGGCAGGTAGTCCATGCGCGCGGTGATCACGCTCACCGTGCCGGGCACCAGCTCGGCCGGACGCGCACGGCGCATGCCGTGGGCCGCCATGTAGTCCATGTCGCCGTGGAAACCGTCGGCCAGCCAGCGCGCCAGTCCGGGCTCCGCGCTCGACAGATCGATGCCCGCCACACCGATTTGGGAGAATCCCAGCTCACGCGCCCATGCACGGAGCCGAGTGACGAGTTGAGTGCCGACGACCACCCGCCGATTTTAGGAACGCCCCTTCACGCGCACTGGCGCGACGAGGAAGACACCGCCGCCTTCGCGCATCGCATCGCCGACGCGATGGCGCAGCGGTCGGCGCTGCGCGACCTGTTCATCGCGCTGCACGGCGACCTGGGCGCGGGCAAGACCACCTTCGTGCGCCACCTGCTGCGCGCGCTGGGCGTGCAGGGCCGCATCAAGAGCCCGACCTACGCGGTCGTGGAACCGCACACCGCCGCCGGCGGTCTGCCGGTGCACCACTTCGACTTCTACCGCTTCGGTGATCCGCGCGAATGGGATGACGCGGGCTTCCGTGACATCTTCGCCGGACCGGGGCTGAAACTCGCCGAATGGCCCGGCAATGCCGCGGGGCGCATTCCCATTGAGGACATCGCTATTAAAATAGAAGCAATGAGCGACAACGACGACACCCGCAGCGTCACGCTGACCGCCCATACCGCCCAGGGCCGCGCTCTGCTGGACCTGATGGACGGCCGCGCATGAGCCCCCGCCCGGCCGCTCCGAAGGGGGCTCGCACCGCAGTGCGAAGCACGGAGGTTATCCAATGAGGCGGGGGCGCCCCTCTCCTCTTTCGCAGGACGCCGCGCGGCGCCGGCTGCTCAAGGCCGGCAGCCTGGTGCTGCTGCTGGGCACGGCAGAGATCGCGCGCGGCGCCACCATCGTCGCGGTGCGCGTGTGGCCGGCGCAGGACTACTCCCGCATCACCATCGAGTCCGACGGCCGGCTGCAGACGCAGCAGCTCGTCGTGGGCAACCCGCCGCGCCTGGCGGTGGACATCACCGGCATCCAGCTCAACCCGGCGCTGCGCGAACTGGTGGGCAAGGTCAAGCCCGACGACCCGTACATCGCCGGCCTGCGCGTCGGCCAGAACGCGCCCGAGGTGGTGCGCATCGTCTTCGACCTGAAGCAGGCGGTGCTGCCGCAGGTGTTCTCGCTGGCGCCGGTGGCCGCCTACAAGCACCGGCTGGTGCTGGACCTGTACCCGCAGCAGGCGGTGGACCCGCTGGAGTCGCTGATCGCCGAGCGCCTGCGCGATGCCGGCAGCGCACCCGCCGCGCGTTCGGGCGAGCCGTCGGCGGCGCCCCCGGCCGACCCGCTGGGCGAACTGATGGCGCGGCGGTCGATGCGGCCGGCGCCGCAGGACACGCCCGCCCCCGCGCCGCCGGCGGTGGCCGCCGCGCCCGCGCGGCCCGTGCCCGCCACGCCGTCCACCGCCGTCACGCGCCCGCCGCCGGTGACGGCCACCGCCAGCCGCACCGACCGCATCATCATCGTCGCGCTGGACCCGGGCCACGGCGGCGAGGACCCGGGCGCCATCGGCCCCCGCGGCACACGCGAGAAGGACATCGTGCTGCAGGTCGCGCACCGCCTGCGCGAGCGCATCAACAAGTCCAGCGTCGGCGGCAACCCGATGCGCGCCTTCCTCACGCGCGACGCCGACTTCTTCGTGCCGCTGCACGTGCGCGTGCAGAAAGCGCGGCGCGTGCAGGCCGACCTGTTCGTCAGCATCCATGCCGACGCCTTCACCACGCCGGCCGCGCGCGGCGCCAGCGTGTTCGCGCTCAGCCAGCACGGCGCCTCCAGCAGCGCCGCGCGCTGGCTGGCGAACAAGGAGAACCAGTCCGACCGCGTCGGCGGCGTCAGCTTCGGCGAGCACGAGGTGCAGGTGCGCCGCGCGCTGTTCGACATGAGCACCACGGCGCAGATCAACGACAGCCTCAAGCTCGGCACCGCCATGCTCGGCGAGATCAAGGGCATCGGCGCGCGGCTGCACAAGCCCCGCGTCGAGCAGGCTGGCTTCGCGGTGCTCAAGGCGCCGGACATCCCCAGCGTGCTGGTGGAGACCGCCTTCATCAGCAACCCGGAGGAAGAGGCCGCCCTGCGCAGCACGGCCTACCAGGAGGACCTGGCCGACGCGCTGATGCGCGGCATCCTGCGCTACTTCGCGCAGAACCCACCCCTGGCACGCAGCAGACAGCTCTGAGCCAGCGGGGGCTGCATTTCCTTTCATTTGTCACATCCGCGCGGGCGGCGCACGTGCGCACACCGCACCGCCCCGGGCGTCGCACAGGCGGCAGCGGCAGGTTCCTACACGGGGGGCCGGGCGGGCTGCGCATGATGAGGTCATCACTCCTGAAAGGTGGACCTCATGATCAATACACGTCTCTGGATCGCCGCAGCGGCCGCCACGTCGGTCGTGGCGCTGGCAGGCTGTGCAAGCGGTCCCAACCAGAACCTGGGCACCGGCATCGGCGCCCTGGGCGGCGCGGCGGTGGGCCATGCGATCGGCGGCAACACCGGCAGCACGCTGGGCGGCGCGGCGATCGGCGGCATCATCGGCAACCAGGTGGGCCGGAACGTCGACGAACGCAACTACTACAACCAGCAGCAGTACCAGCAGCCGTACTACCCGCCGAGCCCGAGCTACTACCCGAACAACGGCCCGCGCTACTGAGGCAGGGCGCCGGAAACACCGGCTGCCGCCCATCCCGCTTGGCGGGGTGGGCGGCTTTTTTGTTGCCGGGTCATCCTGCGTCGTGGCCTTACATCCAGTAGACCAGGATGTACAGGCCCAGCCAGACCACGTCCACGAAGTGCCAGTACCAGGCCGCGCCCTCGAAGCCGAAGTGGCGCTCGGGCGTGAAGTGGCCGCGCATCAGCCGCAGGGTGATGAACAGCAGCATCAGCATGCCGATGAACACGTGCAGGCCGTGGAAGCCGGTCAGCATGAAGAAGGTCGAGCCGTAGGCGCCGGAGCTGAGCTTGAGGTTCAGCTCGGTGTAGAGGTGGAAGTACTCGTAGCCCTGCACGCACAGGAAGACGAAGCCCAGCAGCACCGTCAGCCACATGAAGCGGATGCACTGCGCACGGTGGTCGGCGCGCAGCGCATGGTGGGCGATGGTCAGCGTCACGCCGGAGGTCAGCAGCAGCGCGGTGTTGATGGTGGGCAGCCAGAACGGGCCCACGGTCTGGAAGGGCTCGACGATGCCGGCCGGCGAACCGGTGGCGCCGGCCTGCACGGTGGGCCACACGGCCTTGAAGTCGGGCCACAGCAGCGCGTTGTCCAGGCTGCCCAGCGCCGGCAGCGAGTGGGTGCGGGTCCACCACAGCGCCGTGAAGAAGGCGCCGAAGAACATCACCTCCGAGAAGATGAACCAGCTCATGCTCCAGCGGTAGGACAGGTCGATCTTGTGGCCGTACCGGCCGCCCTCGCTCTCGCGCACGGCGTCGCCGAACCACTGGTAGAGCACCATCCACCACCACAGCAGGCCGAAGGCCAGCGAATACGCGCCCCAGGTGTGGCCGTTGATCCACTGGGCCGCGCCGAGGATGACGAAGAACAGGCCGATGGCCGCCATGACCGGATGCCGCGAGGGGCCGGGCACGAAGTAGTAGGGCGTGGCGCCGTGGGTGGTCGAACTCATTTCAGCTCCTGGGGCTTTCTCTTCTCTTCTTGACTCTCGATCGATCGATACGGGCTCGCATGCGGCTGGCGGCGTTCATGCCACGGCGAGCTTCACCAGCGCGATCAGCACGCCGATGAACAACAGCACCGCCACGAAGCCCACCGCGACGATGTGCAGCGGCGACAGGCGGGCGATGTCCTTCTGGTATTCGCTGTTCTTGCGCACGCCGAAGAAACCCCAGCCGACGGCCTTGAAGGTCTGCCAGAGCGAGGACCGGCTGCTCATGAGCGCGGCTCCGTCGCCGTCGAGGCGGCTGCCGTGGGCGCCGGCGGCGTCCTGCCGCCCACCTCGAAGAAGGTGTACGACAGGGTGATCGTCTTCACGTCCTTCGAGATCTTCGGATCGATCACGAAGGCGACCGGCCATTCCTTCTTCTCGCCGGCGTCCAGCGTGTACTGGTTGAAGCAGAAGCACTCCAGCTTGTTGAAGTACGGCGCTGCCTGCTGCGGCGCGTAGCTGGGGATGGCCTGCGCGGCCATGCGGCGGTTCTGCGTGTTCTGGAACTCGTACATCACCGTGTGCAGTTCGCCGGGATGAACTTCCATCGAGCGCTGCGCAGGATGGAACTCCCACAGGCCGCGCGCGTTGGCGTCGAACTCGACGGTGATGGTGCGCGAGGTGTCCACCTGCGTGTTGGCCGGCACGCGCACGTCGGCGCCGCCCTTGGCCCCGCCGGGCACCTGCAACTCCGACAGCGACAGGATGTTGATGCCCGTGACCTCGCAGATGGCGCGGTACAGCGGCACCAGCGCGTAGCCGAAGGCGAACATGCCGGCCGCGACGACGGCCAGCTTGCCCACCATGCGGGCGTTCTCGCGGCGAAGACGGGTACCGAGGCCCATGTACTCAGCGCCCCAGCCAGACCATGCGCACCACGAAGCCGACGAAGAACACCAGCGCGATGGTGGCCAGCGTCAGCCCCATCTTCCGGTTGGCCTTCTTCTGTTCGGGCGTCATCGGCATGTCGTGCGGACCGTTCCCGGGCTCAGCCGATCACCTTGGTCGCGGTGGCGTCCAGGCGCGGCGGGTTCTCGAAGGTGTGGAAGGGCGCCGGAGAGGGCACTTCCCACTCCAGGCCTTCCGCGGCTTCCCAGGGCTTCTGGGGGGCGGGCTCGCCCTTGCCGCGCATGCACGGCAGCACGATGAACAGGAAGAAGTAGACCTGCGCCAGGCCGAAGGCGAAGCCGCCGATCGAGGCGATCGCGTTGAAGTCGGCGAACTGCATCGGGTAGTCGGCGTAGCGGCGGGGCATGCCGGCCAGGCCCAGGAAGTGCATCGGGAAGAAGGTGACGTTGAAGGAGATCAGCGACCACCAGAAGTGCACCTTGCCGCGCCACTCGTTGTACATGACGCCGGTCCACTTGGGCATCCAGTAGTACACGCCCGCGAACATGGCGTAGAGCGAGCCGGCCACCAGCACGTAGTGGAAGTGGGCCACGACGTAGTAGGTGTCCTGCAGCTGGATGTCCACCGGCGCGACGGCCAGGATCAGGCCGGTGAAGCCGCCCATGGTGAACACGAAGATGAAGCCGACCGCGAACAGCATCGGCGTCTCGAAGGTCATCGAGCCCTGCCACATGGTGGCGATCCAGTTGAAGATCTTCACCGCCGTGGGCACCGCGATCAGCATGGTCGCGTACATGAAGAACAGCTGGCCCGTCACCGGCATGCCGGTGGTGAACATGTGGTGCGCCCACACGATGAAGCTCAGGATCGCGATCGACGCGGTGGCGTACACCATCGAGGCGTAGCCGAACAGCTTCTTGCGGGCGAAGGCCGGCACCACCTGGCTGACGATGCCGAAGGCCGGCAGGATCATGATGTAGACCTCGGGGTGGCCGAAGAACCAGAAGATGTGCTGGTACATCACCGGGTCGCCGCCGCCGGCGGGGTTGAAGAAGTGCGTGCCGAGGTGGCGGTCGGTCAGCGTCATGGTGATGGCGCCGGCCAGCACGGGCATCACCGCGATCAGCAGGTAGGCGGTGATCAGCCAGGTCCAGCAGAACATCGGCATCTTCATCAGCGTCATGCCGGGGGCGCGCATGTTGAGGATGGTGACGATGATGTTGATCGAGCCCATGATGGACGACGCGCCCAGGATGTGCATCGCGAAGATGCCGGCATCCATCGAGGGGCCCATCTGCAGGGTCAGCGGCGCGTAGAGCGTCCAGCCCGCGGCGGGGGCGCCGCCGGGCATGAAGAACGAGGCCACGAGCATGATGGCCGCGGGGATCATCAGCCAGAAGCTGAAGTTGTTCATCCGCGCGAAGGCCATGTCGCTGGCGCCGATCTGCAGCGGGATCATCCAGTTCGCGAAGCCCACGAAGGCCGGCATGATGGCGCCGAACACCATGATCAGGCCGTGCATGGTGGTGAACTGGTTGAACAGCTCGGGGTTGACCAGCTGCAGGCCGGGCTGGAACAGCTCGGCGCGGATCAGCATCGCCAGCAGGCCGCCGATCATCAGCATGGTGAAGCTGAACAGCAGGTACAGCGTGCCGATGTCCTTGTGATTGGTGGCGAACACCCAGCGGCGCCAGCCGGTGGGTGCATGGTGGTCGTGGTGGTCGTCGTGCGCGTGACCGCCGGGGGCGGCGTGACCGTGGGGATCGAGGACTGCGCTCATGGGTCTCTTCCTTGCTCTATCTCGTCACCGCGGCTTACTTGCCGCGCTCGGCCAGCACCTCGGCCGGCTGCACGATCTGGCCCGTCTTGTTGGACCAGCTGTTCTTGGTGTAGCTGGCCACGGCCGCCAGGTCGGTGTCGCTCAGCTGCTTCCAGGAGGGCATGGCGCCGTTGTTCTGGCCGTTGAGCAGCACGTGGATCTGCTTGGTGTGGTCGGCGTCCAGCACCACCTGCGAGCCGTCCAGCGGCTTGATCGGGCCGGCGCCCTTGCCGTTGGCCTGGTGGCAGGCCGCGCAGTTGGCGGCATAGACCTTCTCGCCGCGGGCCAGCAGGTCGGGCAGCGTCCAGACCTTGTTCGGGTCGTCCTGCTTGGCGGCGGCTTCCTTCTTCTTCTGGTCGACCCAGGCGGTGTAGTCGGCCGCGGACACCACCTTCACGTGGATCGGCATGTAGGCGTGCTCCTTGCCGCACAGCTCCTGGCACTGGCCGTAGAAGTCGCCGGTCTGCTCGGCGCGGAACCAGGTGTCGCGCACGAAGCCGGGGATGGCGTCCTGCTTGATGCCGAACTGCGGCACCGCGAAGGCGTGGATCACGTCGTTGGCGGTGGTGATGATGCGGATCTTCTGCTTCTCGGGCACCACCAGCGGGTTGTCAACCGCCAGCAGGTAGTTGTCGGGCACCTCGCCGCGCGCGCCCTCGTCGGACAGGCGGCGATGCTCGGGCAGCAGCGTGGAGATGAAGGACAGGCCCTCGCCCTCGCCCTTGAGGTAGTCGTAGCCCCACTTCCACTGGTAGCCGGTCACCTTGATGGTGAGGTCGGCATTGGTGGTGTCCTTCTGCGCCACCAGCAGCTTGGTGGCCGGCAGCGCCATCAGGATCACGATGATGAAGGGGACGATGGTCCAGACGACTTCCACCACCACCGATTCGTGGAAGTTGGCGGCCTTGTGGCCCACCGACTTGCGGTGCTTCCAGATCGAATAGAACATGACCGAGAACACGCCGATGAAGATCACCGTGCACAGGATCATCAGGCCCCAGTGCAGCGTGTACTGCTCCTGGGACACCTTGGTCACGCCCACCGGAAGATTGAGCTGGCGCACGGCCGGGCCGCCGGGCAGGTCGTTGACTGCATGCGCCGCGCCGCTGAATGCCGCGCCGGCCGCCAGCAGCAGGCCCGCCGGCTTGGTCCAAATGCTCTTCATCGTGTTCACTTGTTCAATGCTTCCAAACTGAATCCACCGGCCTTGTCTCCCCGCCGGCCCGCGCGCCTCAGGCGCCGCGCAGGGCCATGCGGATCTCCCTCGCCAGCGCCGGGCGCAACTCGGGCCGCACGTAGCGGCCCACCCGCACCGCACACCCCGGACCCGACAACTCGATGAGCGAGCGGTCGCCTGCCTGGGGTTCGATGCGGACCTGATGCGAAAGAAATTCGGTGCGCTCGCAGCTGCCGCCGTTTTCGAGCTCGACGACCAGCCGGCCTTCCTGCAGGGCGATGCGTTCGCCGTCGGTGGCATGGCGGGCGTAGAAGAGGAAGGCCACGCCGACCGCCGCCAGCTCCAGCCAGGCGAAGGGCAGCACGAGGCGTGCGCCGCGAACCCAGAAGCCGAAGCCGATGGCCAGCGACACCACGCACAACGACGCGTACAGCCAGCCCAGCTGGCTCGGCGTGATCGAGCAGTTGCGCTTCAGGAACCAGTGGATGGTCTGGCCCGAAACGGTGGCGAAGCGGAACACGGGATTCGGCACGTACGAGTTCAGCGGATCGATGGGGCGCGCAGGGCCGGACGCACAAGCACAACACGGGCATGCGGCGGGCTCTGGTCGGGGGACCATCCCCCGGGGTACACGCAACGAATCATTGTAGCGTGGGCATCGTGAGCGTCTTCGCTCAGCCGGGCCGGTTGCGCCCGAGCATGGCGCGCAGATCATCCAATGGCACGGCGGTCTCGCCAGCCACCCTGGCACGCGGGACCGGCCGGAAGGCATGGCCGTAGACGACCTCGAAGGTCATGGCGATGCGGCCGTCGTGCTCGCCGGGCACGGCCAGGCCGGCCAGGGCATTGAGCAATGCGCGCTTCCAATGCCGGCCGCGCAGGGCGCCGAAGCGCGCGGGATGCAGGTTGCGGCCCAGCGTGCGCAGCTCGGCCAGCGCCGCCTCGGGCGTGGACCAGGTCAGCACGATGCGCTCCATGTCCATCACCGGCTCGGCGAAGCCGGCGTGGACCAGCATGTCGCCCCAGTCGTGCATGTCGGTGAACTCGTGGCCCGCCGGCGGCCAGCCCAGGCACGCGTACAGCGCGCGCAGCTCGCGCACGGTGTCGGGGCCGAGGCAGGAGAACATCAGGAAGCCGTCGACGGCGACCAGGCGGTGCCAGCGGGCGATCAGCGCCTCGGGGTCGGCCTCGGCATGCAGGGCCATGTTGGCCCACAGCAGGTCGACGCCGGACGCCGGCGGCGGCGCGAACGGGTCGCCGCCGCGCCAGCGGCGCGCGCTCCACCAGGGCGCGGCCAGGGCCTGCGCGGTCGCCGGCTGCAGCGCTAGCGCCGGCTCGATCACGTGGCGCTGCGCCTGCGGGTAGCGCGCCGCCACGCGCGCATGCGCCTGCAGCCCGCCGCGCAGGGGCGACCAGTCGGCCCAGCGCGCGGGACGCGCGGTGATCCACTGCAGCCGCTCCTCCATGCGCCGGCCCACCTCCTCGTGCAGCCATGGCGATGCGGACCCGGGCGCCAGCCGCGCCCATCGGGCCGCGGCCACGGGGTCGATGGTCGGCGGGCGACGGTCGGATTCGGCAGGCATGGGCAATAACGCACGAAGGCGGCCGCGTCCTCCCCGCTGCGGGGCGTGCGGCCTGGCCAAGGCGCGCCAGTATAGGAAGCCATGTCCATTCCTTCCGCCGCGCGCGGGCTGCTGCGCCGCGGCCTCGATGCCCTGCCCAGCCAGTGCGCCCTGTGCCGCGCCTGGCCCGGGCGCCCGCTGTGCGGGGCCTGCGTGGCCCGCTTCGCGCCGGCCGTGCCGCGCTGCCGCGGCTGCGCGCTGCGCGTGCCCGCCGGCGTGGCGCGCTGCGGCGGCTGCCTGCGGCATCCCGGCACGCTCGACACCTGCCTGGCCGCCTGCGACTACGTGTGGCCGTGGCCGGACTGCATCGGGCACTTCAAGTTCCAGGGCGAGCCGGGCTGGGCCGCTCCCCTGTGCGCGCTGATGCGGGCCGTCCCCGGCGCCGACGCGCTGCTGTCGCAGGCCGACCGGGTGCTGCCCATGCCGCTGTTCCCGCGGCGCCTGCGCGAGCGCGGCTTCAACCAGGCGCTGGAGCTGGCGCGCCGGCTGGCCCCGGAGCGCTGCGACGCCGCCCTGCTGCTGCGGCTGCGCGACACGCCGCCGCAAAGCGGCCTGACGCGCGCGCAGCGCCTGCGCAACCTGCACGGCGCCTTCGCCGTGGAGCCGCTGCGCGCCGGCCTCGTGCGCGGCCGCCGCGTACTGCTGGTGGACGACGTGATGACCACCGGCGCCTCGCTGACCGCCGCCGCGCAGGCGCTGCGCGAAGCCGGTGCGGCGCAGGTGGATGCGCTGGTGCTGGCACGCACGCACGCCCCGCCTTGACTCGCTATGCTCTGCCGATGTTCCACATCGTCCTGGTGGAGCCGGAGATTCCCCCCAACACCGGCAACGTGATCCGCCTGGCGGCCAACACCGGCTGCGACCTGCACCTGATCGAGCCCCTGGGCTTCTCGATGGACGACCGGCTGCTGCGCCGCGCCGGGCTGGACTACCACGAGTACGCCGAGGTGCGCCGCCACGCGGACTGGGACGCCTTCCTCGCCGCCTGCCACCCCGCGCCCGACCGCCTGTTCGGCCTGAGCACGCACGGCACCGGCAGCGTGCACGGCACCACCTTCCGGCCCGGCGACTGGCTGGTCTTCGGCGCCGAGACGCGCGGCCTGGCGCCCGCGCTGCGCGCGCGCTTTGCGCCGGCGCAGCTGCTGCGCCTGCCGATGCGCCCCGGGCAGCGCAGCCTCAACCTGTCGAACGCGGTGGCGGTGACGGTGTTCGAGGCCTGGCGCCAGAACGGCTTCGGCGGCGCCGCTCAGGGGTAGCGGCGCACCACCGATTCCGCGACGCAGGCCGGCTTGGAGGCGCCCTCCAGCTCGATGGTGGTCTGCCACACCATCTGCACGCCGCCGTTATCGATCGGCTCGCTGGACAGCAGCTTCATGTGGCCGCGCACCCGGCTGCCCACCGGCACCGGCGACATGAAGCGCACGCGGTTCAGGCCGTAGTTCACGCCCATGCGCGACTCGACCACCTCCACGCCGGCCTCGAAGATCTTCGGCAGCAGCGACAGCGTGAGGAAGCCGTGCGCGATCGGCGCGCCGAAGGGGCCGGCCTTGGCGCGCTCGACGTCCACGTGGATCCACTGGTGGTCGCCGGTGGCCTCGGCGAACTGGTTCACCTGGGCCTGGGTGATGGTGAGCCAGTCGCTGGTGGCGACGTCCTGGCCGACGCAGGCGGCCAGGTCCTGAAGGGTCTGGAAGGTCTTCTTGGTCATGCGGCGGATTCTGTCGCGCCCGGCGGCGCCCGGCATGTCGGCGCCGGGACAGCCCCGCTCCAGGGAAACCCTCAATCCAGCCAGGCCGTGAGCGGCGCCCACTGCGCCAGGTCGCGCTCCACCCGGCCCGGCGCGATGTCGAACAGCGTGAGCCCGCGCGCCGCCAGCTGCACGTAGAGCTGCGTGTCGCGCAGCTCGGCGACCACCGGCACGCTCAGCTGCGCCTCGAACTCGCGCAGGCGTTGCGCCGCCAGCGTGCGGCCGTCCACCCGCATGCCGACCAGGCCGATGCGGGTCTTCGTGCCCGCGGTGCGCTCCGTCAGGCGGTCGAGGAAGTCGCGCGCGGCGTAGATGTCGAACAGGCTGGGCTGCAGCGGCACGATGACGCGGTCGGCCAGGGCCAGCAGCTCCTTCAGGCGCTTGCCGTGCAGGCCGGCGGGCGAGTCCAGCACGGCGTGGGTGGTGCCCGGCGGCGGCTTGAGCAGCGCGCCGTCGCCGTCCGTCGTCCAGCCGCGGATGGGCACGGCCTGCGCCGGCCGCAGGCCCAGCCACAGCCGCGAGGACTGCTGCCGGTCGGTGTCGCCCAGCATCACCGCGTGCCCCTGGCGCGCGTAGTAGCCCGCGATGTTCGTCGCGAGGGTGGACTTGCCCGCGCCTCCCTTCGGATTGGCGACCAGAACGACCGGCATGCGCAGTTCTCCAGACGGTGTGAACGACAGGCGCGATGGTAGAGGCAGGGCATGACACCCTGCCCGGCGGGGGTCAGCGGGAGGCGGCGGCCGGTGCGTCCGGCACGCTTTCCTCCGGCGGCGCCGCGTCGGCCCCCTGGGTGACGCGCGCCACCGCCAACATCCACAGCAGCACCGCCGCCAGCAGCAGGCTGTCCTGCACCCAGCCGCGGCGGTCCAGCGCGTCGCCCCAGAAAGCCAGCACGATCAGCACCGCCACCAGGTGGGCGCAGAAGGCGGGCAGCGAGGCGCGGCCCAGCATCTCCAGCCACCGCATGCGCGGCAGCGCCCGGGCCAGGGCCGGGCCGAAGCGCACCGCCAGCACGCCCAGGGCGATCAGGTCCAGCAGGCGCAGCGGGCCGAGCTGCCACTTGTCGACCAGCAGGTTCAGCTGCACGTCGGCGCCGAAGGGGGCCTGGCCGTGCGCGCCGAAGTGCCGCCAGGCGAAGCCCGCCAGCGCGACCGCCGCGGCCGGCAGCACCACCGGCCAGCCCAGGCGCAGCGGCGGCGCGTCGGGCGCGCTGCGCTGCGCGCCCAGCCACAGGCCGGCGAACCAGAGGAACTGCCAGGCGAAGGCATTGAAGGCGCCCATCTCGTGGAAAGGCACGGGGATGTGCGTGAACGCCACGGCCAGGCCGTACAGCCGCTCGCTCAGGCCGAACTGCGCCAGCGCCCAGAGCGCGCCGCTGGCCAACAGCACGCCGGCCCAGCCGTGGCGCAGCGCGTAGGCCAGCACCCACGGGCTCATCAGCATGAAGAAGATGTACATGGGCAGGATGTCCAGCAGCGCCGGCTCGTAGACCAGCAGCAGGCCCCAGAGGAAGCCCTCGCGCGGCTGGGCGAGGTAGAACGAGAGCAGGTTGCGCACCGCCGGCGGCTCCACCCGCAGGCCGACGGCGGCGATGGCGGTGAAGAGGAACAGCAGCAGCGCCGCGTGGCACAGATAGATCTTCAGGGCCCGGCGCCAGAAGGCGCGGCGCATCGTCTCCACGCCGTCCCGGCGGGCGTAGCGGCTGTAGACCAGCCCGGTCATGAAGGCCGACAGCAGCACGAAGCCCTCGGCCGCCGAGACCCAGCCGAAGGGCTGGCCCAGCGGGTCGGTGAAGCGGGTCGGCAGGTGGGTGACGGTCATCAGCACGAGCATCAGCCCGCGCAGCGCGTCGATTTCCCAATGGCGTTTCATGCGTGACAGCAGGGGGCGTCGGCGTTTCACCCCCGGCGGCCGGCACGACGAAAAGCGGATTCTAGGAGGCCGGATGAAGCGCCTTGCGGATCGGCTACCCTGCGGACCCTGTCCAAGAGGAGGCACCAGGAAAGTGACCCGACCCATCCAGACAACGACAAGAATGACGCTGCCGGCCTGGGCGCTGGCGGTCGCGGGATTCGCCGCCGGCCCGGCGCTGGCGCTGCAGATCACCAGCCTCACGCCGCAGGGCGAGGTCTCGCGCGTACGCCAGGTGGTGGCCAGCTTCGACCAGGCGGCCGTCAACTTCGGCGACCCGAAGGCGCCCGCCCCGCTCGCCGTGAGCTGCAGCGACGCGCAGGCCGGCAAGGGCACCGGGCGCTGGACCTCCGACAAGCGCTGGGTCTTCGACTTCGAGAACGACCTGCCGCCGGGCGTGCGCTGCACGGTCACGCGGGTGCCGGGCTTCAAGCCGGCGTCCGGGGCGGAACTGACCGGCCCCGCCAGCTACCGCTTCAACACCGGCGGCCCCTTCGTGCGCAGCCACTGGCCGAGCTACGGGAAGATCGACGAGGAGCAGATGTTCCTGCTGCAGCTCAACGGCCCGGCGACGCCGGAGAGCGTGCAGGCGAACATGTGGTGCGCGGCCGACGGGGTGGGCGAGCGCATCCCCGTGAAGCCGGTCACCGGCGAGCAGCGCGATGCCCTGCTCAAGGCCCGCGGCTACGAGCAGGCCGCGAAGAAGGAGCCGCTGCGCTTCCTCACGCTGCAGTGCAACCGCACCCTCACGCCGGGCGGCCGCGTGCAACTGGTCTACGGCAAGGGCGTGGCGACGCCCTCGGGCATCGCCAACAACGTCGAGCGGCGCCTGTCCTTCGAGGTGCGCGAGCCCTTCGCGGCGAGCTTCAGCTGCGAGCGCGAGAACGCGCAGGCCGCCTGCCTGCCGCTCAAGCCCATGCAGCTTCGCTTCAATGCGCCCGTCACGCGCGCGCTGGCGGCGAAGATCGTCGCCAAGGGCGGCGGGCAGACCGTCAGGCCGCGCTTCGAGGACGAGAACGCGAGCGAGGACGCGGTGGTCGATTCGGTGACGTTGCCCCCACCCTTCCCCGAACAGACGCCCTTCACCATCGAGCTGCCCTCGGGCTTCGAGGACGCCTCGGGCCGCACGCTGGCCGAGCCCGGCAGCTTCCCGCTGCAGACCGCCACCGGCGCGATGCCGCCGCTGGCCAAGTTCGCCGCCTCGCCCTTCGGCGTGGTCGAGCGCCTGGCCGAGCCCGATGGCGTGGCGATGATGCCGGTGACGGTGCGCCGCGTGGAGCCCGCCCTGCAGGTGCACGCCCTCACGCCCGGCAAGGTGAGCGACCTGAACCCGCAGACCGACGCCGAGATCATCGCGTGGTTCCGCAAGGTCCGGCGCTACGACGGCTACACGGTGTCGCGCGCCGCCGCCGGCCGGGACAGCAAGGTGCCGCTGCCGCCGGTCATCGACCGCAACGAGCGTGAATACATGCAGACGCGCATGGTCTCGCTGCTGGGCAGCCAGCCCGGCGCGAAGACGCTGGACATGCCCAAGGCCGGCAGCGACCCGCGCCCCTTCGAGGTGGTCGGCATCCCGCTCACGCCCGGCTTCCACGTGCTGGAGATCGCCTCGGGCAAGCTGGGCGACGCGCTGCTGGACGAGCGCTACGGCGCCGGCCGCACGATGTACGTGCGCACCACCGCGCTGGCGACCAACCTGGCGGTGCACTTCAAGCTGGGCCGCGAGAACGCGCTGGCCTGGGTGACCACGCTGGACAAGGGCAAGCCGGTGGCGAACGCCGCCGTGCGCGTCTCGGACTGCCGCGGCAAGGAGGTGGCGACGGCGCGCACCGACGCCAACGGCCTGGCGCAGCTCGCGGGCGTGCCGCCGCAGCCGCCCAACTGCTCCGGCGAGGACGACTACCACGAGCCGGCCTACTTCGTCAGCGCCCGCGCCAAGGACGACAAGGGCGTGGAAGACCTCGCCTTCGTGTGGAGCGACTGGCAGCGCGGCATCGAGCCCTGGCGCTTCAACGCGCCCACCAGCCAGGAGGCCGAGGCCGACGTGGTGGCCCACACCGTGCTCGACCGCCCGCTGCTGCGCGCGGGCGAGACGGTGTCGATGAAGCACGTGATCCGCACGCAGACGGCGCAGGGCTTCGGCCTGCCGGCCACGCAGCCGGGCACGCTGGTCATCACCCACGTGGGCAGCGGCCAGGAGTTCACGCAGCCGCTGGCCTGGCGCAAGACGGCCACTGGCGGCCTGAGCGCGGAGAACAGCTTCCACATCCCGCCCGCAGCCAAGCTGGGCGTCTACCAGATCGAGCTGCGCGCCGCCGGCAACGGCAAGCGCAACGGGGACGAGGATGACGAGGACCGCGGTGGACGCAGCTTCCAGACCGGCCAGTTCCGCGTCGAGGAATTCCGCCTGCCGGTGCTGGAAGGCCGCGTCGGCCCGGCCGAGAAGAAGCCGCTGGTGGCGGTGGGCAGCGTGCCGACCGAGGTGCAGGTGAACTACGTCTCGGGCGGCGCGGCGGCCAACCTGCCGGTGCGCGTGTCGGCCATGGTGCGCGGCAAGGACCTGGACTGGGCCGACTACGACGGCTTCAGCTTCTCCCCGCCGCGCCGCGACGAGGACGCCGCCTCCGCCGCCGGCGAGGAGGAGCCCGAGGCCGCGCAGGACACCCGCGTCATCGCCGACAAGCTGCCCGTCACGCTGGACCGCGAGGGCGCCGGCCGTGTCACCATCGACAAGGTGCCGCAGGTGCGGGCCACGCCGCGCGAACTGCTGATCGAGGCCACCTACTCCGACCCCAACGGCGAGGTGCAGACGATCCGCAGCGTGCAGACGCTGTGGCCGGCCGCCGTGGTCGCCGGGCTGAAGACCGAGAACTGGATCTCGGTGGACCGCAAGCTGAAGTTCCAGGCGCTGGCGCTGGACCTCGCGGGCAAGCCGCAGGCCGGCGCGAAGCTGGAGGTGAGCGCCGTCGCGCGCATCACCACCACCAGCCGCAAGCGCATGGTGGGCGGCTTCTACACCTACGACAACAAGACCGAGACCAGGCCGCTGGGCGTGGTGTGCAGCGGCAGCAGCGACGCGCGGGGCCTGCTGCTGTGCGAATCGCAGCTCAAGGAGGCAGGCCAGGTCGAGCTGGTCGCCACCGCCACGGACGGCGACGGCCGCAAGAGCCAGGCCGCCAGCACCGTGTGGGTGACCAAGCAGGGCGAGCTGTGGTTCGGCGGCGAGGACCACGACCGCATCGACGTGCTGCCCGAGAAGAAGAGCTACCAGCCCGGCGAGGTGGCGAAGTTCCAGGTGCGCAGCCCCTTCCGCCATGCCACCGCGCTGGTGGCGGTGGAGCGCGAGGGCATCGTCGAGACGCACGTGGTGCAGCTCAATGGGCAGGACCCGACGGTCAGCCTGGAGGTCAAGCCCGAGTGGGGCCCCAACGCGTATGTCAGCGTGCTGGCGCTGCGCGGGCGGCTGCGCGAGGTGCCGTGGTACTCCTTCTTCACCTGGGGCTGGAAGGCGCCGCGCGAGTGGTGGACGGCCTTCTGGGTCGAGGGCAAGGAATACGTGGCGCCCACCGCGATGGTCGACCTGAGCAAGCCGGCCTACCGCTTCGGCATGGCCGAGATCCGCGTCGGCACGCAGGCGCACCAGATCGACGTGAAGGTCGCCACCGACCAGCCCAGCTACACCGTGCGCGGCAAGGCGCTGGTGACCATCAGCGCCAGGCTGCCCGACGGCAAGCCCGCCGCCGGCGCCGAGGTGGCGCTGGCGGCGGTCGACCAGGCGCTGCTGGAACTGCTGCCCAACACGAGCTGGAACCTGCTCGAAGCCATGATGCAGCGGCGCAGCTGGGGCGTCTCGACCTCGACCGCGCAGATGGAGATCGTCGGCCGCCGCCACTACGGCAAGAAGGCCGTGCCCGCCGGCGGCGGCGGCGGCAAAGGCGCCACGCGCGAACTGCTGGACACGCTGCTGCTGTGGAACCCGAAGGTGGTGCTCGACGCCAACGGCCAGGCGCAGGTGACGGTGCCGCTGAACGACGCGCTCACCACCTTCCGCATCGTCGCGGTGGCCGACGCGGGCACGGGCCTGTTCGGCACCGGCGAGGCGCGCATCCAGAGCACGCAGGACCTGCAGATCATCAGCGGCCTGCCGCCGCTGGTGCGCGAGGACGACCAGTTCCGCGCCCAGCTCACGCTGCGCAACACCACGGCCAAGGCGATGAAGGTGGAGGTGGCGCCGCGCGCCACGCTGCTGACGCTGGAGCCGAAGACGGTGGAGATCCCGCCGAACGAGGCGCGCGAGGTGGCCTGGGACGTGACGGCGCCGGCGCAGCTCGGCCAGACGCGCGCCGAGGCGATCCTGTGGGAGATCGAGGCGAAGGACCAGGCCGGCGGCGCGAGCGATGCGCTCAAGCTCAGCCAACGCATCGTGCCCGCCGTGCCGCTGACGGTGCAGCAGGCCACGCTGGCACAGGTGGACGGGCCGTTCACGCTCGACGTCGGCCCGCCCGCCGACGCCCTGCCCGAGAGCGGGCAAAAGAGGGGCGGCCTCAAGCTCGCGCTGCAGCCGCGCCTGGCCGAGGGCCTGCCCGGCGTGCGCGACTGGTTCGCCAACTACCCCTTCGTCTGCCTGGAGCAGAAGGCCAGCAAGTCCATCGGCCTGCGCGACGCGAAGCTGTGGCAGACGGTGGTGGCGCAGATGCCGGGCTACCTCGACAGCGACGGCCTGGCGAACTACTTCCCGCCGCGCGATGGCGACGCCAACCGCGGCAGCGACATCCTCACCAGCTACCTGCTGGCGGCGACAAACGAGGCGGCGGCCATCGACCCGGCCTTCGCCCTGCCCGACGACGTGCGCGCGCCGATGGAAGGCGGCCTGATCGCCTTCGTCGAGGGCCGCATCCAGCGCAGCTTCTGGAGCCCGCGCAAGGACCTGGACGTGCGCAAGCTGGCCGCGCTGGAGGCGCTGTCTCGCTACGGCAAGGCCACCGGCGGCATGACCACCAGCCTGACCATCGCGCCCAACCAGTGGCCCACCAGCGCGGTGATCGACTGGCTGAACGTGCTCAGGCGCGTGAAGGACGTGCCGCAGCGCGCGCAGCGCATCGAGGAGGCGAACAACGTGCTGAAGGCGCGCCTGTCGTACCAGGGCACGAAGCTGATCTTCAGCACCGAGCAGGACGACTACTGGTGGTGGCTGATGACCAACGGCGACGTCAACACCGCACGGCTGCTGCTGGCGGTGATGGACGATCCGGGCTGGAAGGACGACCTGGGCCGCCTGGCCAGCGGCTTCATCGGCCGCCAGCAGCGCGGCGCATGGCACACCACCACCGCCAACCTGTGGGGCGGCCTGGCGCTGGAGAAGTTCAGCAAGACCTTCGAGAGCGAGCCGGTCGCCGGCCTCACCGCCGCCCAGCTCGGCGAGACGAAGGCGCAGGTGGACTGGAGCCAGGTCGAGCGCGTGAAGGCGAGCGATGCCGGCGGCGCGATGCATCGGCGCAGCATGTTCGGCGCGCCGGCCTCGCCCGGCACGCTGCGCAACAACACGATGTTCCTGCCCTGGCCCACGGGCAACGCCGGCCGCGACACGCTGCTGGTCACCCAGCAGGGCAGCGGCCGGCCGTGGCTCACGGTGCAGTCGCTCGCGGCGGTGCAGTTGAAGGCACCCTTCGCGGCCGGCTACGCGATCAAGAAGACGGTCACGCCGGTCGAGCAGGCCGCCAGCGGCAAGTACACGCGCGGCGACATCCTGCGCGTGACGCTGGAAGTCAACGCCAGCGCCGACATGACCTGGGTGGTGATCACCGACCCGATCCCGGGCGGCGCGACCATCCTGGGCAGCGGCCTGGGCCGCGACTCGCAGATCGCCACGCAGGGCGAGAAGCAGAGCAGCGGCGCCGGCTGGCCGGCCTTCGAGGAGCGCAGCTTCGAGGCCTTCCGCAGCTACTACGAGTACCTGCCCAAGGGCACGGTGAAGATGGAGTACACGGTGCGCCTGAACAACGCCGGCGACTTCACGCTGCCGCCCAGCCGCGTCGAGGCGATGTACGCGCCGGAGATGTTCGGCGAGGCGCCGAACGCGCGCGTCCGGGTGGAGCAGCCCGCCCGCTGAGGGCGGGCCGGCCCGTCAGCGCCGGTAGGGATCGCCCGGCCGGCGGTCGTAGCGGTTCGGCACGCCGTCGTTGTCGCGGTCCCGGTCGTAGCGGTTGGGCACGCCGTCCCGGTCGCGGTCGCCGTAGGCGCCGGGCGGCGGACGGTGGTGGTGCGGCGGGGGCGGCTCGGGCGCCACCACGCAGCCCGCGAGGACGGTGCCGGCGGCCAGCAGCGCGGTCAGCTTCATCATCTGCATCTCTCCTTTGATACGGGTACGCGTGGCAGCTTAGCCCGCGCCGGCGCGCCGCCCGCCGGACGGCGCGCCCGAACGCGGGTAGGCGTTCATCCCGTTTGCATCCCGGCCGGCGCCCGGGCGGCCAGCGCCAGCGCGGCGGGCAGCGAGGCCGCCAGCATCGGACCGTGCGGCACGCCCGGGAAGGCACGGAACTCGGCGCGCATGCCGGGCCGGCGGCCCAGCCTGTCGACCAGCATGCGGCCGGCTTCCGGCGGCACCGAGGCGCGCTGCCGCCGCATGCGCTCGACGCGTGCCGCGTCGGCGCCGGCCGGCGGCGGCGCGGGGCCGCGCTCGTCCGCCGAGGCGCCCTGCATCAGCAGCAGCGCGGTCTCGCGCCCGGCCGGCAGGGGCGCCGGTTGGCCGGCCTCGCGCAGGATGAAGCCCTCCTGCCACCACAGCGACGGGTCGGCCGCCGCATAGCGCGAGAACAGCAGCGGCCGGCGCAGCAGCGCATGCAGCACGAACAGGCCGCCGTAGGAGTGGCCCCAGAGGGTGTGGCGCCGCGCGTCCAGCGGGGCGCGCGCCGCCAGAGCCGGCAGGGCCCGCCCGGCGATGAAGTCGAGGAACGCGTCCGCGCCGCCGCCCCGCCGCTGCAGCGCTTCGTCGTCCCAGGTCGGCCCGTCGCCGCGCACCGGCGGCGTGTAGTCGTAGGCGCGCTGGGCCACGTCGAAGCGCAGGTCGCTGTCGGGGCCGATCGCGAGGATCGCCGGCGCATCGCCGGCTTCGGCCAGCGCGTCGAGCTGCGCGGCGCCCAGGGTATCGGCCACGGCGTTGCCGTCCAGCAGGCAGGCCAGCGGATGCCCGCCTGCCGGCGCCGCACGGCGCGGCCAGGCCAGCCACAGCCGGTAGCGGCGGCCGCTGGCGGCAGCCGCTGCGACGCGCTCGAAGCGGTAGTGGCGCGAGCCGCCCTCGTCCCACACGGTCGGGCCCATGCGGCGGGCCGGATCGAAGCGCTGCGGCGCGGCGGGCGGTGCGCCGGCACAGCCCGGCAGGACGGCCGCCCCGGCGATAGCGCCCAGCAGGCGGCGGCGGACGATGTTGCAGGCAGGCGACAACAGAAGCTCGAAAGACAGGTCGGACATGGCTCGGAAGGGAGGAAAAGAGGGCCGATGGCGGCAGCCGGCGTTGTTTACATTTGTTTATGATTTAGAATCATTCTCATCCATTGGGTGCTGCCGCGTGCAACACGCGGCGTAGCCGCAAGCCAGCACCCCACAACCACTGCTCCGAGGAGAACGGGCCCTGAAAGCCCGGACGGGTGCGCCCGCCGCGCCCCCGTGGCCGCCGCGCGCCCTCCTCGTCGAACCCGGTTGCCCCCGAATCCGCATCGAAGAGGAGTCCGAAGCCATGCCATCCGTCCACCGCCGCCCCCGGCCCAACCCCATCGTCCTGGCGCTGCTGGCCATCCCCGCCTTCGCGGCGGCGCAGACGGAGCCCGCGCCGGCGGACCCCGCCGCGGTCGGCACGCTCGAACAGGTCTACGTGCGCGACAGGTACGAGCGCGAGGACCTGCCGAAGCTGGCGCCGGGCCGCAAGGCCGCCAAGGGCGCCCGCCTGGGCATCCTGGGCGCCACCTCCATCGTCGATGCGCCGGTGCACGTGAACGCCTACACGCGCGAACTGGCGGAGGACTGGTCGGCGCTGACGCTGCAGGACGTGCTGGAGAACGACTCGGCCGTCGTCTTCACGACCAACAAGGGCCACATGCTGCAGAACTTCAACCTGCGCGGGCTGGACATGACGGCGATCGACATCGCCACCAACGGCCTGTACGGCATCGCCCCGGCCAACCAGGTGCCGATCGAGCTGTTCGAGCGGGTCGAGGTGCTGCGCGGCCCGAACGTGCTGCTCTCGGGCATGCCGCCGGCCTCCAGCGTGGCGGGCACCGTCAACATGGTGACCAAGCGCGCGCTGGTCAAGCCGCTGGCGGAGCTGACGATGACCTACGGCTCGCACTCCTACGGCCAGCTGCATGCCGACCTGGGCAAGCGCTTCGGCGAGGAGCAGCGCCTGGGCATCCGCTTCAACGGCGTCTACGGCAAGGGCGAGATGGGCGCCCAGGACGAGCAGCAGAAGCGCCGCATGGCCTCGCTCGGGCTGGACTACCTGGGCGACCGCGCGCGCTTCTCGCTGGACCTGTACGACAGCGTGAACACGATCGACAACGGCAGCCCGGGCATGTTCAGCTTCACCTCGGCAGCGCCGGCGGTGTCGGCGGCCGCATCGCCGACAGGCACGGCGCTGCGGGCGGCACCCGCGCTGGGCCTGCTGCTGGCGCCGCCCGACGGCGACACCAACATGTTCCGCGGCACCCACGGCCGCTACCACAACACCGGCGCGCTGGCCCGCGCCGAATTCGACTTCACGCAGAACTGGCAGGGCTACGTGGCCGCGGGCGGCTCCAACTCCACCGGCCAGGGCCTGATGTTCGGCACGCGGGCCATCGTCGTCGGGCTGGACGGCACCACCCGCGGCGCCATCTACAACGTGGACACCCGCTCCGAGCGCCGCACCGCCGAGGCGGGCGTGATCGGCAAGTTCGACACCGGCCCCGTCAAGCACCGCCTGCAGTTCTCGGCCAACGTGCTGCGCATCAAGGAAGGCACCAACAACACGGCCTGCAACTACTGCTACGTCACCAACCTGTACAACCCGGTGACGCCGGTGTTCCCGACGGCGCCGCTGTGGACGGGCTACGAATCGGCCCGCGTCGCCAGCAAGTACGACTTCCGCTCGCTGGCCGTGGCCGACACCATGAGCATCGCGGACGAGCGGGTGCTGCTGACCGTGGGCGGGCGCCACCAGAGCGTGAAGATGCCCTACTCCGACTACAGCGAGAGCCGCTTCTCGCCCATGGTGGCCGCCGTGGTGCGCCCGTGGGGCGACACCGTCTCGCTGTTCGGCAACTACACCGAGGGCCTGGAGCCGGGCCAGGTGGTGCCCTCCACCTACGCCAACGCCGGCGAGGCGCTGCCGCCCAAGGTCACCAAGCAGGCGGAGCTGGGCGTGAAGCTGCAGACCGGCGAGCTGACGCACACCATCAGCGCCTTCCAGATCAAGCGCCCGTCCTTCGTCGCCGCGGCCGGCAACCGCCTGGTGGACGGCGGCGAGCAGCGCCTGCGCGGCATGGAATGGAGCCTGTTCGGCAAGCTGACGGACACCGTGTCGCTGCTGGGCGGCATCACCCACATCAAGTCGGAGCAGCTCAACACCGGCCGCGACACCTACGGCGTGCCCGAATGGCGCGCCCGCATCGGCCTGGACTGGCAGACGCCCGTGCAGGGCCTGACCGTGGGCGGCCGACTGATCTACACGAGCAAGCAGTGGGCCGACTCGGGCAACAAGCTGCGCCTGCCCTCCTGGAACCGCGTGGACCTGATGGCCAGCTACGCCACCCAGATCGCCGCCA
The DNA here is from genome assembly GCF_000745855.1 of Xenophilus azovorans DSM 13620. GTDB lineage: Bacteria > Pseudomonadota > Gammaproteobacteria > Burkholderiales > Burkholderiaceae_C > Xenophilus > Xenophilus azovorans. The sequence continues at coordinate 42,913 of NZ_JQKD01000020.1, read as the reverse complement.
CGCCGGTGCGCTTCAACGCCAGCGTGGAGAACGTGGCTGACAAGAACTACTGGATCGGCACCTTCGGCGACGGCTTCGTGATGCCCGGCGCGCCGCGCACCTTCAGGGTGTCGGCGACGGTGTCGTTCTGACGGCGGCGCTGGCCGGGCGGATGTCATGAGGATGTTTTCAAATTAGAATTATTCTCATCTACAACGGGTGCCGCCGTGCGCAATGCGCGGCGTAGCCAGACAGCCGGTGCCCTGCACATCCCGAGAGGAGAAGACCTTGATGTCCAGTCGCCTGCGCTCGCCGCGCACCGGCGTGCCCGCCGCACGCCCCGTTTCGACCCGTTCCCGCCGCCCGGCGCCGCGCCTGGCCGCCCTGTGCGCCGCGCTGCTGGCGGCCGGGGCGCTGCACGCCCAGCCGCGGGCGCTGTCCATCGCCGTGTCGGCGCAGCCGCTGGACAGTGCCCTGGCCGCCCTGTCGAGCCAGACGGGCGCCCGCATCGCCTTCACGGCCGACCAGGCCCGCGGCGTGCAGGCGCCGGCGGTGCAGGGCTCGCTCCCGGTCGACGAGGCGCTCGCCCGGCTGCTGGCCGGCAGCGGCCTGCGCGCCGAAACCGTGGGCGACGGCAGCTACCGGCTCGTGCCCGCCGCCACGGCGGCGACCGCCGCTGCCGCGGGCACCGACGGGCCGACGCTGGAAGCCACCACGGTGACCGCCAACTCCGTGTACGGCGCGCCGCCGGTGTACGCCGGCGGCCAGGTCGGCAAGGGGGCGCGCCTGGGCGTGCTGGGCAACGTGGACGTGATGGACGCGCCGTTCAGCATCACCTCGTACACGGCCAAGACCATCGAGGACCAGCAGGCGCGCAGCATCGCCGAAGTGCTGGTGGCCGACCCGGCCGTGCGCCAGGCCAGCCCCTCGGCCTACGGCCTGGAGTTCTACCAGCTGCGCGGCTTCCTGGCCTACGGCGAGGACATCGCGATGTCGGGCATGTACGGCGTGCTGCCCTACGGCCGCATCCCGGTGGAGCTGGCCGAGCGCGTGGAGGTGCTGCGCGGGCCGGGCTCGCTGCTGTACGGGCAGTCGCCCACCGGCGCGGTGGGCGGCACGATCAACGTGGTGCCCAAGCGGGCGGAGGACGACCCGCTCACCCGCGTGACGGCCAGCCTCGCCACCGACCGGCAGTTCGGCGGCGCGGTGGACATCGGCCGGCGCTTCGGCGAGCGCAAGCAGTGGGGCGTGCGCCTCAACGCATCCACCATGAGCGGCGACACCCCGACCGACTACATGAGCAGCCGCCGGCGGGTCGCGGGCCTGGGGCTGGACTACCGCGGCGAGCGCACCCGCTTCTCGCTGGACCTGTACGACCAGCGCTTCCGCACCAACGACGGCATCGGCATCTTCGCGCAGTTCAGCACGCCGGTGGTGCCCAAGGCGCCCAAGGCCAACACCAACTTCTTTCCCGGCACCTACATGGACGCCTCCGACAGCGGCGGCATGTTCCGCGGCGAGGTGGACATCCTCGACAACCTGACGGTCTACGCGGGCTACGGCCAGCGGCACCACCGCTACACCGGCTACCTCTCGACGGCCGCACGCAACGTGGACGCGCTGGGCAACTTCTGCGGCGGCGTGCGGCCCGGCGTCTGCACGAACCCGACGACGCTGCCGCCGGGCACCGGCTACAACGACACCCGCTCGCTGGAGGCCGGCCTGCGCGGCCACTTCCACACGGGGCCGGTCAGGCACGACTGGAACATCGGCGGCCAGGACATGGACATCGAGAACGGCAGTTCCGCGACCCGCCTCACGCCAGCCTACGTGTCCAACATCTACAACCCGGTGCGGGTGCCGCTGACCGGCTCCGACTACCTGCCGCTGCCGCGCTCGCGCACCGCGCTGAACAGCTACGCCATCACCGACACGATGTCCTTCCTGGACGACCGGCTCAAGCTGACGCTGGGCCTGCGCGAGCAGCGCGTGGGGCTGCTGGGCTTCACGCAGCTGTCCGCCAACCTCAACAGCCCGCTGAGCAACCTGGTGGCCGTCAACAGCAGCTATGCCGCCAAGCGCACCACGCCCATGCTCGGCGTGGTGTTCAAGCCGGTGCCCAACGTGGCGCTGTACGGCAACTACATCGAGGGCCTGACCAGCGGCTCGCTGGTCAGCGACACCCGGGCCACCAACTACGGCGACGTCATTCCGCCGCTGCAGACCAAGCAGGTGGAGCTGGGCGTCAAGTGGGACCTGGGCACCTGGACCAACACCCTGGCCGTCTACCAGATCAAGAGGCCCAGCACGATCAACGTCTACACCGGCGACACGCAGTACTACGTCGACGGCCAGGGCGAGCAGCGCAACCGCGGCGTCGAATGGAGCGTGTTCGGCGAGGTCACGAAGGGCGTGCGCCTGCTGGGCGGCGTGGCCTTCACCGACGGCGAGCTGACCCGCACCGCCCGCGGCGTGAACCAGGGCAACACGCCGCCGGGCGCGCCCAAGTGGAAGGTCAACCTGGGCGGCGAATGGGACGTGCCCGGCGTGGCCGGCCTGACGCTGTCGGGGACCGTGATCTACAACAGCGCCGCCTGGATCAACGCCGCCAACACGCAGCGCGCGCCCTCCTGGACGCGCCTGGACCTGGGCGCCCGCTACGCGACGCAACTCGCCAGCTACCCGGTCACCTTCCGTGCCACGCTGCAGAACGCCACCAACCGCGCCTACTGGGACGCGAGCTGGCGCGACGGCCTGGCGATCCTGGGTGCGCCGCGCACCTTCCTGCTCTCGGCCTCGGTCGATTTCTGAGGACGCAGCCATGCCCCCTGCCCTCGCCCTCGGCCTGGCGCTCGCACTGGCGGGCTGCCTGAGCGTGTACCTGGGCGCCGAGCACCAGCGGCTGCTGGCGCGCCGCTGGCCCGCGTGGCCGGCGCGCATCGCCGGCGCGCTGCTGCTGGCCGGCGGGCTGGCGGCCCTGTTCGCGGCGCTGCGGCCGGTGACGGCGGTGTTCGTGTTCTGTACCTGGGCGATGCTGCTGTTCGTGCTGCTGCCGTACCTGGGCGCGCTGCGGAACCTGCACGAGGTGAAGGAATGAACACCAAGGTGAAGGCGCCGCCGATCCGCCGCGACTGGCTGTCCAAGAGCATCGCCGGCACCCTGCTGGGCTTCACCCTGGCGGTGGCCGTCAGCGGGCTGCTCGACCTGGCCACGCAGGCCCTGCCGCTGGCCACGCGCGGCCAGCTCTCCATGTGGCTGGTGCCGCCGGTGTGGTTCGGCGTGCTGAGCCTGTGCTTCCTCTTCGGCAGCGGCGCACGCGCCTGGCTGTGGCTGGGCGCGGCCAACGCGGCGGTGTTCGGCCTCTGGGCCGCGCTGCGTTTCATCTAGAAAAAAAAAGAAAAGGGCCCCACATGCGCGCAGACGTCATCCGCCTCTACAAGACCGTCCACACCTGGACCGGCATCGTCGCCGGCATGGCGCTGTTCATCGCCTTCTACGCCGGCGCGCTCACCGTCTTCAAGGAGCCGATCGCCCGCTGGGTGGCCGCGCCCTCGCCCGGCGCGGCGGCGGTGCCGCTGGACGAGGCGCCGCAGCTCATCGCCCGCACGCTGGCCGCGCACCCGGCGGCGGCCAAGAGCTTCCAGATCCACCTGCTGGAGACCGAGCACGTGCCCGCGCGCATGGGCTGGACCGAGCGGCCCCAGGGCGGCGACGACCACGACCGCTCGAACGACCGCCACTACCTCGCCACGCTGCAGGCCGACGGCGCGCCGCTGATCGAGGAGACGAAACAGTCGCGCGTGGCCGAGTTCATCGACGTGCTGCACCGCGTGGTCGGCCTGCCCTTCGACAACGACCCCAGCCGCTGGGTGATGGGCGTGATCAGCGCGCTGTACGCCGTGGCGCTGGTCTCGGGCGTGATCGTGCTGCTGCCCACGCTGGTGAAGGACTTCTTCGCGCTGCGCCTGGGGAAGAACCTCAAGCGCATGTGGCTGGACGCGCACAACGTGATCGGCATCGTCAGCCTGCCCTTCCACGTGATCATGGCGCTGTCGGCGGCGGTGTTCGCCTTCCACGACGGCATCTACGCGGTGCAGGACACGGTGCTCTACCAGGGCCAGTGGGAGCGCCTGTGGAGCCGCACGCCGCCCAAGGGCCCACCGCCCCCGCCGCGCGACGTGGGCACCATGCTGCCGCCGGCCGAGCTGGTGGCGCGGGTGCAGGCGCTGTCGCCCACGCTGGTGCCGGTGGCGCTGGACTACGTGCAGCCGACCACGCCGCGCGCCGCGGTGCGCGTGTGGGTGCGCGACGCCACCACCATCCAGCGCAGCGTCAACGGCGGCTTCGCGCTGCTCGACCCGTACACCGGCCAGGTGCGCAGCACCGAGTACCTGCCGGGGCGCCAGACCGCCGCCGACGCCACGATCGTCAGCTTCTTCAGCCTGCACTTCGCCACCTTCGGCGGCACGCCGGTGCAGTGGATGTACTTCCTGCTCGGGCTGGCGGGCGCCTTCCTCTTCTATTCCGGCAACCTGCTGTGGGTGGAGTCGCGCCGCAAGGCCGACCGCGGCAGGGGCGCACCGGTGGTGCAGAAGCGCTCCACCTTCCTGATGGCCGCGGCGACGGTGGGCGTGTGCATCGGCTGCGTGGCGGGCATCTCGGCCACGCTGGCGGCGGGCAAGTGGCTGCACGGGCGGGTGGACGACCTCCAGGCCTGGCACATGGGCGTGTACTACGCGGTGTTCCTCGGCGCGGTGGGCTGGGCCTTCGCGCGCGGCGCGGCGCGTGCGGCGCCGGCGCTGCTGTGGGCGGCGGCCCTGTGCACCGCCGCCATCCCGCTGACCACCCTGGCCGGCTGGCTGCTGCCCGGCATCGGCCCCTGGGCGCACGGCAGCGCCGCGGCGCTGGGCGTGGACGCGGTGGCGATGGCCGGCGCGCTGGGCCTGGCGTGGATGGCGCGCGCCACCGCGCGGCGGGTGCGCCAGGGGCCGGTGGACAGCGTCTGGTCGCTGTCGGCGGCGCGCGGCGCCGAGGCCACCTCCTCCGGCGCGCCGGAGATCGCGCAGGAGCCCGCGACAGGCGCGGCCCGCTGAACGGCGCGGGCCGGGCCTTACAGTCCGGGCATTCCCCGCGCCATGTTGTCCGTCCCGCCACTCCTCGTCTCGACCTTTCTGCGCCGCGCGCTGGCCGCCGCGCTGCTGGCGCACGCTGCGGCCGGCGCCTTCGCGCTGGAGCGCTTCGACGAGGTGCGCTCCGCCTGGCGACCCTCCGACATCCGGGTGCTGGACCGCGCCGGCGAGCCGCTGCAGCGCCTGCGCACCGACGCCACCGTGCGGCGCGGCCGCTGGGTGCCGCTGGCCGAGGTCTCGCCCGCACTGCGCACCGCGCTGGTGATGAGCGAGGACAAGCGCTTCTGGGAGCACAGCGGCGTGGACTGGCGCGCCGTCTCGGCCGCCGCCTGGGCCAACCTGTGGCACACGCGCACGCGCGGCGCCTCCACCATCACCATGCAACTGGCCGGCCTGCTCGACGAGGACCTGCGCCGCGCCGGCGGCGGCCGCAGCCTGGGGCAGAAGATCGACCAGGCCTACACCGCCACGCAGCTGGAGCGCGGCTGGCGCAAGGACCAGATCCTGGAGGCGTACCTCAACCTGGTGCCCTTCCGCGGCGAGCTGGTGGGCATCGACGCGCTCTCGCGCACGCTGTTCGGCAAGGCGCCGCACGGCCTGCAGGCGCGCGAGGCCGCGGTGGCCGCCGCGCTGGTGCGCGCGCCCAACGCCTCGCCCGCGCGGGTGGCGCAGCGCGCCTGCGAGGTGCTGCGCGCCATGCAGCCGGCGGGGCGCAGCGCCGGGCCGCCCCAAGCAAGCCCGCGCCCCCTGGGGGGGCAGCGAGGACACGAAGTGCCGAGCGTGGGGGCCACATTCTCCGACTGCGCCGCGGTCGACATGTTCACCGCCGCGGCGCTGCAGCGCCGCGCCTTCGAGGCCAGCGAGGGCATCGCGCCGCACCTGGCGCGGCAGGCGCTGCGCGCGGCCCGCGAGACGAACGCCGGCGGCGCCCCCGTGCCGACCGAACTGCACACCACCCTGCGCGCCCCGCTGCAGCGCTTCGCCCTGGCCACGCTGCAGCGCCACCTGCGCGAGCTGCGCGACCGCAACGTGGAGGACGGCGCGCTCGTCGTGCTCGACAACGCCAGCGGCGAGGTGCTGGCCTGGGTCGGCTCCTCGGGCGAGCTGAGCGCCGCCCGCGAGGTCGACGCGGTGCTGGCGCCGCGCCAGCCCGGCTCCACCCTCAAGCCGCTGCTGTACGCGCAGGCCATCGCCGAGCGGCGCCTCACGGCCGCCTCGCTGCTGGAGGACTCGTCGGCCCAGATCGCCACGCCCGGCGGCCTGTACATCCCGCAGAACTACGACCGTCGTTTCAAGGGGCCGGTGTCGGTGCGCACCGCGCTGGCGGCCTCGCTCAACGTGCCTGCGGTGCGCACGCTGGTGATGGTCTCGCCCGAGGGCTTCGCGCGGCAGTTGCGCGCGGCCGGCATCGCGCTGGCGCAAAGCGGCGACTACTACGGCTACAGCCTGGCGCTGGGCAGCGCCGAGGTGACGCTGCTGCAACTGGCGAACGCCTTCCGAACGCTGGCCAACGGGGGGCGCTTCAGCCCCACGCGCGTGCTGCCGCCGGCCGCCGGCGAGGCGCCGGCGTTCGCCGCCGCGCTCGACCCGCGCGCCGCCTTCATCGTCGGCGACATCCTCTCGGACGCCAACGCCCGCGTGCGCACCTTCGGTCCCGACAGCGTGCTCGGCACGCGCTTCTGGAGCGCGGTGAAGACCGGCACCAGCAAGGACATGCGCGACAACTGGGCCGTGGGCTGGTCCCAGCGCTACACGGTCGGCGTGTGGGTGGGCAACGCCGGCGGCGCGCCGATGTGGGACGTGAGCGGCACCAGCGGCGCGGCGCCCGTGTGGGCCGAACTGATGCGCTTCCTGCACGCGCGCGAGCCCAGCCGGGCGCCGGCGCCGCCGCCGGGCCTGCGCCAGGCGGCGGTGCGCTTCGGCGACTGGAGCGGCCAGCCCATCGAGGCGGCGCGCGGCGAGTGGTTCATCGCCGGCACCGAGCAGCCCCTCTTCGCGCTGGAGGGCATCGCCGCCGGTGCCGGCCCGGCCGGCGAGCCGCCGCCCGCACGCATCACCGCGCCGGCGGACGGCACGCTGCTGGCGCTGGACCCGGACATCCCGCCGCGCCACCAGCGCGTGCGCTTCGAGGCCGATGCGGCCGGCGCCGGCGCGCAGTGGCGCATCGGCGGCCGCACCGTCGCCCGCGGCCCGCGCGCGCAGTGGCTGCCCTGGCCGGGGCGGCACGTCGTCGAACTGGCCGACGCGCAGGGCCGCGTGCTGGACAGCGTGCGAGTGGAGGTGCGCGGCGCCGGCGTGGCGCCCGGGCGCGGCGGCCCGCCGCCGGCGGCGCGCTGAGGGGCCTGCCGCACACGCGCAGTGGCCTGCGGCTGACACGGCGCCGCCGGCCGCCGCGATAGGGTGAAGGTGCCTGCTTTTCGTCACGCCCTTCCCCTCTGGAGCCCGCATGCCCGACCGCACCCTGCCCCCCGACGCCTTCCATGACGACGACGCCACCAGCCACCGCATCGGCCTGCTGGCGGCGGCCTTCTGCGCGGGCGGCGTGGCGGCGCTGTATGCGCTGCGCGCCGCGCGCAGGCAGCACCGGCCGGCCGGCCCGGCGGACGGTGCGCCGCTGATGCGCGCACCGCTGCAGGTGGTCGCGCCGGTGGACCTGAAGCGCTATGCGGGCCTGTGGCACGAGCAGGCGCGCCTGCCCAACCGCTTCGAGGCCGACTGCGCCGGCCGCGCCACCGCCGAGTACACGCCGCAGCCCGACGGCTCGCTGCGGGTCGTCAACCGCTGCGAGCGAGAGGACGGCCGCGTCGACGAGGCCGTGGGCCGGGCCCGCGCGGTGCCGGTGGCGGGACTGCCGGGCGCCGGACGGCTGCAGGTGTGCTTCGCGCCCGACTGGCTGGGCTGGCTGCCACTGGCCTGGGGCGAGTACTGGATCCTCAAGCTGGACCGCGACTACGAAGTGGCGCTGGTCGGCACGCCGGACCGGCGCTGCCTGTGGGTGCTCTCGCGCGCCCCGCGGATGGACGCGGCCGCGCTGGACGCCGAACTGGAGTACGCACGCACCCTGGGCTTCGACGTGGACCGGGTGGTGCGCCCCGCGCCCTCGCCCGCGACGGCCTGAGGCCGCGCCACCGGGGTCAGCGCGCCGCGCCGGCCTCCATCGCTTCGAGCTGCCGCATCAGCTCGCGCGGCAGCGCGGCCGGCGAGGTGCAGTGGATGGCGCGCCAGCCCAGCGCCCGCGCCATCTCCACGTTGGCGACGGCATCGTCGATGAACAGCGTGCGCGCCGGCGCCAGGCCGTGGCGCCATGCCAGCAACTGGTAGATCTCCTCGTGCGGCTTGGCCCGCTTGGCATCGCCCGAGAACACGCCGCCGTCGAACCAGCCGAAGAAGTCGAAGCGCCGCTCCAGCGCCCGCGCGTACGGCGCCGGCATGTTGGAGAGGTAGAACAGCCGGGGGCTGCCCTGCGCCTCGCGCCGCGCGCGCAGGTCGCGCAGCAGCGCCAGCGTCTCGGGGATGGGCGCCAGCCGCTCGCCCAGCGGCTCGATCAGCTCGCGCAGCGCCGCCACCGGCAGGCCGAGCCGGGCCGCGCTGCGCTGGATGACCTCCGCCGCGCTGCGCAGGCCGCTGTCGAAGGCCAGCCAGTCCTCGTGATGGAACAGCGCCTTGGCCAGCGCCGCGGCGGCAGCCTCGTCCGCCGCGCGCTCCGGGAAGTGCGCCTGCACCAGCCGCGCGGGCTCCCAGCCGATGAGCACCGCCCCCAGGTCGAACACCACATTCATGGGCCGGCATTGTCCTCCGGCCCGCGGGGGCCCTTCAGCCGGCCGGCTGCGGCACCACCGATACGCCCTGCTGCCCCAGGCCCAGCACGGTCTGCGCGCCGGGCGCCAGCGGGCGCATCAGGTCGCCGGAGACCACGAACACCGGGCCGAGCGGAGTGTCGAAGCTGTACTCGTAGCCGTTGCCCAGGTACGAGGCCTTGGCGCAGGTGGCCGGCAGGCCGATGGCCGCGCCGATCTGCCACGCCTCGGGCCGCACCGCGACCTTGACCACGCCGGTGGGCACCGCATAGCGCGGCGTCAGCGTGAGCGGGCCCAGCGTCACGTGGCCGTCGGCCTGCGCCATGCCGGGGAAGACCAGCGCCTCGCCCATGAAGCCGGCGACGAACTCGCTCTCGGGCCGGTTGTAGAGCGACTCGGGCGTGCCGCGCTGGGCGATCACGCCGTGGTCCATCACGATGATCTGGTCGCTCACCGCCAGCGCCTCACTCTGGTCGTGCGTGACGTAGGCCACGGTGAGCTTCAGGCGCTGCTGGATGGCGCGGATCTCCTCGCGCATCTCGCGGCGCAGCCGCGCGTCGAGGTTGGACAGCGGCTCGTCGAACAGCAGCACCGCCGGCTCCAGCACCAGCGCGCGCGCCAGCGCCACGCGCTGCTGCTGGCCGCCCGACAGCTCGCTGGGCAGTCGCTCGTCGAAACCGACCAGGCCGACGCCGCGCAGCGCCTCGGTGGCGCGCGCCAGCGCGTCGGCCTTCTTCATGCCGCTCATGCGCAGGCCGTAGGCGACGTTCTCGCGCACGTCCATGTGCGGGAACAGCGCGTAGCTCTGGAACATCATCGACACGTTGCGCTCGCCGGGGCCGAGCGTGGTCACGTCGCGCCCGCCCATGAGAATCTGGCCCGAGGTGGGCGACTCCAGGCCCGCGATCATGCGCAGCGTGGTGGTCTTGCCGCAGCCCGAGGGGCCGAGGATGGTGGCCAGCGTGCCCTGAGGCACCTCGAAGCTGATGCCCTTGACGGCCAGCGGCGCGCTGCTGTCGGTGCCGTAGCGCTTGGTGACGTTGCGGAATTCGATGCCGTTGCTCATGTGCAGACCCGTTCTTTCTTGACTCACGCCGGCGTGGCGACGGTGGCCGCCGCCGTGCCGGCCTTGCGCCGCCCCAGCCGCCGCTCGCCCACCAGCACCTGGATCAGCGCGGTGGCCAGCGACATCAGCACGATCAGCACCGTGCAGTAGGCCAGCGCCACGCCGTAGTCGCCGTTGCCGACGCGGCCGATGATGTAGGTGGTGGCCAGCTCGTTCTCGGCGGTGACGAGGAAGATCACCGCGCTCACCGTCGTCATCGCGCGCACGAAGCTGTAGACCAGCGCCGCCACCAGCGCCGGCTTGAGCAGCGGCAGCACCACCTTGAACAGCGTCTGCGCTGTCGAGCCGCGCAGCATCAGCGACGCCTCGTCCAGCGAGCGGTCGATCTGCTTGAAGGCCGCCGTGCCCGCCCGCACACCCACCGGCAGGTTGCGGAACATGAAGCACAGCACGATGATGAGCCCGGTGCCCGTCAGCTCCAGCGGCGGCACGTTGAAGGCCAGGATGTAGCTCACGCCCAGCACCGTGCCCGGGATGGCGAAGGCCAGCAGCGCCGCGAACTCGAAGACGCCCTGCCCCTTGAACTCGTTGCGCGCCAGCAGCCAGGCGATCAGCAGGCCCAGCGCCGCGGTGATGGGCGCCGAGATGCCGGCCAGCTTGAGCGTGGTCCACAGCGAGTTCCACGCCGTGCCCGCCCACACCAGCCCGAACTGCCCCCACTCCAGCGAGAAGGCGGTGCGGAAGTGGTTGAGCGTGAGGGTGTAGTCGCGCCCCCAGGTCTGCACGAAGCCGCCCGTGAAGGCGAAGAGGTACACCACCACCGTGAACAGGATCCACGGAAAGGCGATCGCGTAGACCATGCTGCGCACGCCCGCCGGCAGCGGCATCGGGATGCCGGCGTCGCCCTTGCCGCTCACGGTGGTGTAGTTCTGCTTGCCCAGCAGGCCGCGCTGCAGCGCGAACACCGTCAGCGCGAACAGCGTCAGCACCCAGGCCAGCGAGGCCGCGCGGCCCTGGTCGTACTGCGCGCCGACGATGGCGAAGAAGATGTCGGTGGACAGCACGGAATACTGGCCGCCCACCACCACCGGGTTGCCGAAGTCGGCAATGCTCTCGATGAAGCCGACCAGGAAGGCGTTGGCCAGCCCCGGCTTCATCAGCGGCAACGTCACCGTGCGGAAGGTGCGCCAGCGGTCGGCGCGCAGCATCAGCGCCGCCTCCTCCAGGCTCGGCGCGATGCCCTGCACCACGCCGCGCATGATCATGAAGGCGATGGGCGTGAAGGCGAAGAGCTGCGCCGTGAGGATGCCCGGCAGCCCGTAGAACCAGCGCGTGGGCTGGATGCCGAACCAGGCCTCCAGCAACTGGTTGACCACGCCGGCGCGGCCGAACAGCAGGATCAGGCCCAGGCCGACCACGAAGGGCGGCGTGATGATGGGCAGCAGCGCGATGACCTTCAGCGGGCCCTGCCAACGGCGGCTGCCGCGCTCGGCCATCAGCGCTATCAGCGTGCCGAGGAAGGTGGTGCCGGCGGCGGTGAGCAGCGCCAGCAGCAGCGTGTTCCAGGCCACGCCGCAGCTCGTGCCGCCGGCGATGCAGCCCAGCCCCCAGATGCGCGCGGTGAAGATGCGTTCGGCGAAGGCGGCCAGCGACCAGCCGCCGTCCTCGTCGAAGAAGGCGCCGGCCAGCGCCTTGCCCACCGGCCAGGCGATGAACAGCAGCAGCAGCACCGCGCAGCCCACCACCGCGCCGGAGACGAACAGGTCGCCGCGGAAGAAGCCCAGCCGCGCCAGCCCGAAGGCCGCCAGCAGGATCAGCGCCGCGACGGCGACGAAGCCGCCGGCGCCGATGCCGAACTGGTTGACCGACAGCTCGCCGAACAGCGTGTTGAAGGCGGCGATGCTCCAGCCGCGCGCGCCGATGGTGAAGCCGGCGGCGGCCAGCCCCAGCGCGCCCAGCGCGCCGCCGGCCAGCAGCCAGCGGCCCTGCGCGCGGCCCGGCCGCAGCAGCGCGCCGACGGCGGCAAGGCCCAGCCCCGCCAGGCCCGCGTAGAGCCAGGGCCGCCCCTGGCGCGAGGCCTGCAGCAGCCCGTTGGCCGCCTCACCCTCGGAGAAGATGCCAGGCAGCGCCTGCCACCAGCTCGTGTCCTGGATGGCGTACCACGGCAGCAGCAGGTAGCCCAGCAGCCCGGCGGCGATGCACAGCCAGGCGGCGGCGTTCGGTCGGCGCGCCCTCACCGCCGCTTATCTCGGCAGCGAGTTGACTTCCTTCTCCCAGCGCGCGATGAGGCGCCGGCGCTCGGCGCTGGCGCCGTACTTCTTGTAGTCGTAGTCGATCAGCTTGATCTTCTTGAAGTCGGGCACGTTCGGGTCCACCGGCGTGCTCTTGTTCGAGGGCAGCTGGTACTGCTTGGTGGCGGCGCCGAAGGCCTGCGCGGCCGGGGTCAGCGCCCACTCGTAGAACTTCTTGGCCTGCTCCATGTTGCGCGCGCCCTTGACGATGCTCATCGAGCCGATCTCGGCGCCGGTGCCTTCGGAGGGCGTGACGGTCTCGACCGGGAAGCCCTGCATCTTCTCCTGCGGTGCATCGTGGATGAAGCTGATCGACACCGCCGTCTCGCCGCGCGCCACCGCCTTGATGGGCGCGGTGCCGGAGCGGGTGTAGGCCGCGATGTTCTTGTGCAGGCCCTTGAGGTAATCGAAGGCCTTGTCCTCGCCCATGAGCTGCACCAGCGTGGCGATCATGGTGTAGGCGGTGCCGCTGGAAGCCGGGTTGGCCACCTGGATGTCGCCCTTGTACTCCGGCTTGAGCAGGTCGGCCCAGCTCTTCGGCGCCGGCAGCTTCTTCTTGGCCAGCAGCTCGGTGTTGTAGCCGAAGCCCAGCGGGCCGGAATAGATGCCCACCGTCTTGTAGCCCGACTGCTTCGCCTGGTCCTGCGCCCACGGGTAGAGCTGCGACAGCGTGGGCGACTTGTACTCCAGCGTCAGGCCCTGCTCGGCCGCCTGCAGGTGCGGGTCGCCCGTGCCGCCGAACCACACGTCCGTCTTGGGGTTCTCGCGCTCGGCGATGAGCTGGGCCAGCGCCTCGCCCGAGCCCTTGAGCGCCAGGTTGATCTTCACGCCCGTCGTGCGGGCATAGACGGTGGCGATCATGTTGCACCAGTCGGCTTGGACCGAGCAGATGACGTTGACCTGCTGCGCGCTGGCGCTGGCCGATGCGGCGGCCAGCACGGCGCCGGCCAGGAGGGTCTTGGTGGAGTTCTTCATGGGCATGCCTCTTGCCTGACGGTAAAACAAAAAAACGGCCTCGCAAGGCCGGCCAGGGAGCTTACGCCACGCAAGCACGTATCGAGCATCGGTGGAACTACCGTTAAAGTTTCAAGGCGTTCGCAACGTGGGCGGCAGCCTGCACAGCTTCAAGAAAGTCGCGTTTCGATGAGTTTCGATCTCGTTCTGTTCGGCGGTACGGGCGATCTGGCCTGGCGCAAGCTCATGCCCGCCCTGTTCCAGGCCTTCCGCCACGGCAGCCTGCCCGCGGGCGGCCGCATCATCGGCGTCGCGCGCGACGAACTCACCGACGACCAGTACCGCGAACTGATCCAGTCCCGCTTCGAGGCGGTGGAAGGCGCCAAGCGGCCGACGCCGGAGGAGTTCCGCAAGTTCGCCGAGTTGCTGCACTACCTGCGCATGGACCTGTCGCAGCCGGCCGACTACGCGGCCCTGGCCGCCCTGCTGCGCACGCGCCAGGCCGACAGCGTGGTGATGTACCTGGCCACCGCGCCCTCGCTGTTCACGCAGGCCGTGCAGCAACTGGCGGCCGCCGGCCTGAACACGCCGAACACCCGCGTGGTGCTGGAAAAGCCGCTCGGCCACGACCTGGCCTCCAACCACGCGATCAACGCGGCCGTGCGCGAGGTGCTGGCCGAGAAGCAGGTCTTCCGCATCGACCACTACCTGGGCAAGCCCTCGGTGCAGAACCTGTTCGCGCTGCGCTTCGCCAATGCCCTGTTCGAGCCGCTGTGGCGGCGCGAGCACATCGCCAACATCCAGATCACCATCGCCGAGGAGGTGGGCGTCGAGAAGCGCGGCGCCTTCTACGACCAGACCGGCGCGCTGCGCGACATGGTGCAGAACCATGCGCTGCAACTGCTGTGCGCGGTGGCGATGGAGCCGCCCATCAACGCCCATGCCGACGCGCTGCGCGACGAGAAGCTCAAGGTGCTGCGCTCGCTCAAGGCCTGGACGCCCGAGAGCATCGGCCTGCATGCCGTGCGCGGGCAGTACACGGCAGGCACCGCCTATGGCGAGCGCGTGCCGGGCTACCTGCACGAGCCCGGCATCGACCCGGTCAGCCGCACCGAGACCTTCGTCGCGCTGCGCGCCGAGATCGCCAACTGGCGCTGGGCCGGCGTGCCCTTCTACATCCGCACCGGCAAGCGGCTGGCCTCGCGCGACGCGCGCATCGAGGTGAACTTCCGCGCCGCGCCGCACGCGATCTTCCACGCACCGGCGGGCTTCGCGAACAAGCTGGTGATCAACCTGCAGCCCAAGGACGGCCTGGAGCTGCACCTGCTGGCGCAGGCGCAGAACCAGCGCGTGAGCACGCACCGCGGCGTGCACGGCGGCATGCTGCCGCTGTCGCCGGTGCAGCTCGACCTGGATTTCGACAAGCGCTTCGGCGCCGAGCGCGTCGGCGCCTACGAGCGGCTGCTGCTGGACGTGATCGAAGGACGGCTGAACCTCTTCGTGCGCAGCGACGAGCAGGAGGAAGCCTGGCGCTGGGTCGAGCCGCTGCTGGACAGCTGGCAGACCGATGCCGGACCGCGCCCCTACGCCGCGGGCACCTGGGGGCCGAGCGCCTCCAGCGCCATGATCGCCCGCGACGGCTTCGCCTGGGGCGAGGAGCAGTGAGGGCAGCAGGGGCACGGCCGCGCCGGCGGCTCTCCTTCGGGTGGACTATTTCACATACATGTGTCCGATTGTGACTTTCGTATGATTTGACATAGCATTGAACTTTGTGAACCAGGCGCCGCGCCACGGCGCCGTCTGCGGAGTTCAGCCATGCCCGATCGTTCGTCGTCGTCCGCCCCTTCCCGCCCTGCTGCGCCCGCGCTGCGCCGCCGGACCGTCCTGACGCTGGCCGCCGCCGGCGCATCGGCCGGCCTGGGCCTGCCGGCTCTGGCGCAGGCGCGCGCGGTGCGCATCGGCGTCACGCTGGACCACAGCAGCGTCGAAAAGGCCAACGGCACCGGCCTGTTCCTGGGCTCCAGCGCCTGCTTCGCCGCGATCAACAAGGCCGGCGGCATCCACGGCGCCAGGGTCGAGCTGCAACTGGCCGACGACCAGTTCAAGCCCGACGTGGCCAAGGCCAACGCCCTGGCCTTCGCCGCCGACCCGGCCGTGCTGGCCATCCTGCATCCGCTGGGCACGCGCCAGGCCTCGGAGGTCAGCGATGCGGTGCCCGGCCTGCCGGTGGTCGGGCCCAACACCGGCACCGTGGCGCTGCGCAGGAAGAACACGCCCAACACCTTCTGGGTGCGCGCCAACTACGACCAGGAGATCGACCGCCTGGTCGCGCAGGCCGTGACCCTGGGCCAGACGCGCATCGGCCTGGTGCACTCCAACGATCCGCTGGGCCAGTCGCTGCTGGCAGGCTTCAACGCCGCGCTGGCCAAGGCCAAGCTGGAGCCGGCGATCATCGCGACCACGCCCAACACCATCAGCATGGAGGTCGAACCCGCCGCCAAGCGCATCGCCGAGGCGCGGCCGCACGTGGTCATCGTGGGGCTCGCGGGCACCGCGCCGGCCTTCGTGAAGGCGCTGCGCGCGGCCGGCGGCAAGAGCTCGGCCTACGGGCTGTCGATCACGGCCGGTTCGCTCTCGGCCATGGGCGACCTGGCGCACGGGCTGGGCTTCTCGATCGTGGTGCCCTCGCCCTTCGCCACCCGCCACGAGATCGTGCGCCGCTACCAGGCCGACATGCTGGCCGCGGGCCAGCAGACCTTCTCGCTGCCGAGCCTGGAGGGTTACGTCAACGCCCGCGTGCTGGCCGAGGGCCTGCGCCGCGCCGGGCCCGGCGCCAGCCGCGCGCAGCTGATGGCGGCGCTGGAGAGCATCGAGGGCTACGAACTGGGCGGCATGAAGATCAGCTTCGGCCGCGGCAACCGCGAAGGCAGCCAGTTTGTCGACGTG
The DNA here is from genome assembly GCF_000745855.1 of Xenophilus azovorans DSM 13620. GTDB lineage: Bacteria > Pseudomonadota > Gammaproteobacteria > Burkholderiales > Burkholderiaceae_C > Xenophilus > Xenophilus azovorans. The sequence continues at coordinate 26,751 of NZ_JQKD01000020.1, read as the reverse complement.
GCGGTGATCGGCGCGGGCGGACGGCTGCTGACCTGAACCGTTCCAGGTTCAGATCCGCCCCTCCTCGACCGCGTGGCACGCCACGCGCACGCCGCCGATGGAAGTGAGCACCGGCCGCTCGGCCGAGCACCGCGCATTGGCATGCGGGCAGCGCGGATGGAAGGCGCAGCCGGTGGGCGGGTTCAGCGGATTGGGCACCTCGCCCTGCACCGGCGTGCGCGCGCGGCCCACCGCGTGCATCTGCGGGATGGCGTCCAGCAGCATGCGCGTGTAGGGGTGGCGCGGCCGCGCGAACAGCTCGGCCTTGTCGGCCAGCTCGACCAGCCGGCCCAGGTACATCACCCCCACCTGGTCGCTCACGTGGCGCACCACCGCCAGGTTGTGCGAGATGAACAGGTACGTCAGGCCCCGCTCGCGCTGCAGGTCCTTCATGATGTTGAGCACCTGCGCCTGCACGCTCACGTCCAGCGCCGAGGTGGGCTCGTCGCACACCAGGAACTCGGGCGCGGTGGCCAGCGCGCGGGCGATGGAGATGCGCTGGCGCTGGCCGCCGGAGAACTGGTGCGGGTACTTGGCCATGTCCAGCGCCGACAGGCCCACCGAGCGCAGCAGCTCGCCCACGCGCTCACGGATGGCATCCTTGTCCTGCAGGATGGCGTGCTCGCGCAGCGGCTCGGCGATGATCTGCTCGACCAGCCAGCGCGGGTTCAGGCTGGCGTAGGGGTCCTGGAAGATCATCTGGATGCGCCGGCGCAGCTGCCGGCCCTCGCGCGAGACGTAGGCGGCCTGCGCGTCCTGCCCGTCGAAGCGCATGCCGCCGCGCGTGGGCTCGTACAGGCCCACCAGCAGGCGCGCCACGGTGCTCTTGCCGCAGCCGGACTCGCCCACCAGCGCCAGCGTCCTGCCGCGCTCGATCTCGAAGCTCACGCCGTCCACCGCGTGCAGCAGGGTGCGCGGCTTGCGCTCGAGCACGCGGTTGAGCCAGGGCGCCGAGACGTCGAAGGTCTTGGCCAGGTCGTGGGCGACGACCAGCGGGGCGGTGTTCACGGTGTTCACTGCTGCATTCATGGCCGCACCTGCGTGTCGTGCAGCCAGCAGGCGGCCATCGTCGCGCCGGCGGCCAGCAGCTCGGGGCGGGCCTGCCGGCAGCGCTCGAACACGCGCGGGCAGCGCGGGTTGTAGGCGCAGCCCTGGGGGATGGCGTTCAGCCGCGGCATGGCGCCGTCGATCTGGTTGAGCCGCTCGCGGTCGCTGTCCATGTCGGGGATGGAGGCCATGAGCCCCGCGGTGTAGGGATGCGCCGGCTGGTGGATGACCTCGCGCACCGGCCCGATCTCGGCGACGCGCCCGGCGTACATCACGGCCACGCGATCGCAGGTCTCGGCGATCACGCCCATGTCGTGGGTGATGAGCATCACCGCCGCGCCGCGTTCGCGGCACAGGCGCTTGAGAAGCTGGATGATCTGCGCCTGGATCGACACGTCCAGCGCGGTGGTCGGCTCGTCGGCCACGATCAGCTTGGGCTCGGCCGCCAGGGCCAGCGCGATCACCACGCGCTGGCGCATGCCGCCGGAGAACTGGTGCGGGTAGTGGTCGATGCGCTGCTCGGCGGCGGGGATGCCGGTGTCCTGCAGCAGCGAGACGGCGCGCCGGCGCGCCTCGGCCTCGCCCACCGGCAGGTGCGTGCGGATGGTCTCGACCAGTTGCCGGCCCACGGTGTACAGCGGGTTCAGCGAGGTCAGCGGGTCCTGGAAGATCGCGCCGATGCGCCGCCCGCGGATGTGGCGCATCTGCTCGTAGCCCAGGGTGTCGATGCGCCGGCCCTCCAGCACGATCTCGCCGCCGGCCACGCGCCCGGGCGGCTCCAGCAGGCCGATGATGGCCGCGCCGGTGAGCGACTTGCCGGCGCCGGACTCGCCCACCACGCCCAGGATCTCGCCCGGCGCGATGTCGAAGGAGATGTCGTCCAGCGCGCGCAGCGTGCCGCGGCGCGTGGGGAACTCGACGATCAGGTTCCTGACTTGAAGAAGGCTCATGGGCGGGCGTCCTTCCTCAGCGCAGGCGCGGGTTGAGCGCATCGCGCAGCCAGTCGCCCAGCAGGTTCACCGACAGGGCCAGCAGCACCAGCATCGCGCCGGGGAACACCAGCACCCACCATTCGCCGGAGAACAGCACCGCATTGCCGTTGTTGATCAGCGTGCCCAGCGAGGGCGAGGTGGGCGGCACGCCCACGCCCAGGAAGGACAGCGTGGCCTCGGTGATGATGGCGGTGGCCACCTGGATGGTGGCCAGCACCAGCACCGGGCCCAGCACGTTGGGCAGCACGTGGCGCAGCATGATGCGCAGCGGCGGCACGCCCATCACGCGGGCGGCCTGCACGTACTCCTTGTTGCGCTCCACCAGCGTGGAGCCGCGCACGGTGCGCGCGTACTGCACCCAGCCCGTGAGCGCGATGGCGAAGATCAGCACGCCGAAGGCCAGCGACTCGTGCGCGTCGGGGAACAGCGCCCGCCCCACGCCGGCGATCAGCAGCGCCACCAGGATGGCCGGGAAGGACAGCATCACGTCGCACAGGCGCATCAGGAAGGCATCGAGCCAGCCGCCCCAGAAGCCGGCCATCAGCCCCAGCAGCACGCCCACGAAGACCGACAGCAGCACCGACACCACGCCCACCACCAGCGAGATGCGCGCGCCGTAGATCAGCGCCGAGAGGATGTCGCGGCCCTGGTCGTCGGTGCCCAGCAGGTACTTGGCGCTGCCGCCTTCCATCCACGCCGGCGGCAGCCGCGCGTCCATCAGGTCCAGCGAGGCCAGGTCGAACGGGTTGTGCGGCGCCACCCAGCCGGCAAACACCGAGCAGAAGATGCACACGAAGGCAATCACCGCCGCCACGATCGCCACCGGCGACGTGCGGAAACTGTAGCCAACGTCGCTGTCGTACCAGCGGGCGAGGGTTGTTTTCATCGGGGTGCGACAAGAGCCGCCAACACACTGAAGGCCGCGGAGCAGGCCATGCGGGAACCGCCGCGGGACTGGCTTGGCCAGACCGCAGGCGGTGCCCCCGCAGGGGGTTGGCGTAGCGGAACGAAGTCCGCGAAGACTGGGGGTGGTTCAATTCATGGCTTGATGCTCATCCACTTGTAGGGCATGTAGTTGTCGGCCATCTGCACCAGCGTGACCTTCTTGCTCACGCCCCAGGCCAGCGACTGCTGGTGCAGCGGCAGGTGGCCCACGTCGTCGGTGTGGATCTGGAAGGCCTCCTTGATCATCGCGTCGCGCTTGGCCTTGTCGGTCTCGGACTGCACCTTCACCGTCAGCTCGTCGAACTTCGGGTTGCAGTACGAGCCCAGGTTGAACTGGCCGTCGCCCGTCTTGTCGTCGGGGCAGCGCATCAGCGCATTCATCGCGTTGTGCGCGTCATAGGTCGAGGGCGTCCAGCCGAGCAGGTAGAAGCTGGTGTCACGGCGCAGGATCTTCGGGAAGTAGGTGCCCTTGGTCTCGGCCTGCAGGTTGATCTTGACGCCGATGCGCGCCAGGTTGGCCGCCACCGCCTGGCAGACCTGCGCGTCGTTGACGTAGCGGTCGTTCGGGCAGTTCATCGTGACCTCGAAGCCGCTCGGGTAGCCGGCATCGGCCAGCAGCTTCTTGGCGCCGTCGGGATCGAAGGGCAGGCGCTTGTCCTGGGCCTCGGTCCAGCCGTTGATGCCGGGGCCGACCATCAGGGCCGTGGGCCGCGAGGCGCCGCGCATCACCGTCTTCTGGATCGCGTTGATGTCGATGGCCTGGTAGAAGGCCTGGCGCACGCGCTTGTCCTTGAAGGGGTTCTTGCCCTTGACGCTGGAGTACAGCAGCTCGTCGCGCTTCTGGTCCATGCCCAGGAAGATGGTGCGCAGTTCGGGGCCGACCACGGCGCGCGCGTTCGGGCTGGCGTTGACGCGCGGGATGTCCTGCACCGGGATCGGCTCCATCACGTCCACCTGGCCGGAGATGAGCGCCGCGACGCGCGTGGCCGGGTTGGCGATGGGGGTGAAGACCACCTCCTGCACGTTGCCCTCGATCTTGCCCCAGTAGTCGTTGTTGCGCACGAAGGTGGTGCGCACGTCGGGCTGGCGCTCGCGCAGCTTGAAGGGACCGGTGCCGTTGGCCTTGAAGGAGGCGGTGTTCTCGATGCCCTTGCGGCGGTCCACCGGCTTCTCGGCCTTGTTCTCGATGCACCACTTCTTGCTCATGATCATCACAGTCGAGAGCACATCTGGCAGCACCGGGAAGGGCGCCTTGGTCTCGATGTCGACGGTGAAGTCGTCGACCTTGCGCACTTCCTTGATGTCGTTGGTGTTGCTCTTCATGTCGGAGCCGTCGCCCGCGGCACGCGCCAGGCTGAAGAGCACGTCGTCGGCGGTGAAGGGCGTGCCGTCGTGGAATTTGACGCCCTTGCGCAGCTCGAAGCGCCACACGCTGGGCGAGGCCTGCTTCCAGCTCGTGGCCAACAGCGGGGCCAGGCTCAGGTCCTTGTTGCGGCCGGTCAGCGTCTCGTAGACGTTGGCGGTGGTGGACAACTGCAGCGACTCGTTGAGCGAATGCGGGTCCATCGACAGCGCGTCGCCCTGGTTGGCGATGCGGATGGTCTGCGCGCTCGCGAGCAGGCTCGCCGTCGCCAGGGCGGACAGGACGGCCGCTGCGGCCACTTTTTTCTTGAAGCTCATGGAAGCACTCCTCGGGTGGTTGCCGTGCAGTTCACGGACTCAGGTGGCCGCGGTCGCGGCGGGCTCGGGCTGCCGGCCGCGGGTGGCGGCCGCATCGGGTGGCTGGCTGCCCTCGTCAGCCAGCGGCATGCCCTGCTCGACCAGGCCCGCGTGCAAGGCGGCGCCCAGTGGCAGGATCTCGTCGTTGAAGTCGTAGCGCGCGTTGTGCAGGTAGGCGCCCTCGCGCACGTCCTGGCCGATGCGCAGGTAGGCGCCGGCCTTCTTCTGCAGCATGAAGGAGAAGTCCTCCGCGCCCATGCTGGGTTCCAGTTGCCGGTCCACGTTGTGCGGGCCGACGATCGAGGCCGCCACGTCGCCGGCGAACATGGCCTCGGGCGCGGTGTTGATGGTGGCCGGGTAGATGCGCTCGTACTTCAGCTCGGCCGTGGCGCCGAAGGCGGCGGCCACCGAGGCGCACAGGTCGCGCAGGCGCTGCTCGACCAGGTTCTGCACCCGCACGTTGAAGGTGCGCACGGTGCCCACCAGCCGCGCCGAGCCGGGGATGACGCTGAAGGCGTCCAGGTCGCCGGCTTCCATGGCGCACAGGCTGATGACGGCCGCGTCGATGGGCCGCACATTGCGCGAGACGATGCTCTGCGCCGCCGTGATGATGTGCGCTGCGACGAGCACCGGGTCCACCGTCTGGTACGCATGGGCGCCGTGGCCGCCCTTGCCCGCGATGTCGATGGTGACGCGGTCGGCCGCGGCCATCATCGCGCCGCGGTTGATGCCCACCGTGCCGGCCGGCATCGCCGGCCAGTTGTGCATCGCATAGACCGCGTCGACGGGAAAGCGCTCGAACAGGCCGTCCTCGATCATCACGCGCGCGCCGGCGAAGCCCTCCTCCCCCGGCTGGAAGATCAGCACCGCCGTGCCGTCGAAGCGGCGCGTCTCGGCCAGGTAACGCGCGGCGCCGACCAGCATGGTCGTGTGGCCGTCGTGGCCGCAGCCGTGCATGAGGCCCGGCCGGGCGGAGCACCAGGGCAGCCCGGCGTTGTCCTCCTTCATCGGCAGCGCGTCCATGTCGGCGCGCAGGCCGATCACGCGCCCGCTGGCGGTGGTGCGGCCGCGGATCACGCCGACAACGCCCGTCTTGCCGATGCCGGTGTGGATCTCGTCCACGCCGCAGGCGCGCAGCGATTCCTTCACGCGCGCCGCGGTGTACACCTCCTCGAAACCGAGTTCCGGATGCGCGTGCAGGTCGCGCCGCAACGCCGTCAATTCGGGGTGGAAGCGGGCGATGTGCGCGAACGCACGGCCGCCGGCCTGGTAGCGCAGCTCGCTCATCTTCAGTGCCCTCCCGCCTTGCCCACGCGCAGGCGCGGATCGACCGCGAAATAGAGCAGATCGACCACCAGGTTGATGACCACGAAGATCAGCGCGATCAGGCACAGGTAGGCGGCCATCACGGGGATGTCGGCGAAGGTCACGGCCTGGATGAACAGCAGGCCCATGCCGGGCCACTGGAACACCGTCTCGGTGATGATGGCGAAGGCGATCAGGCCGCCCAGTTGCAGGCCGGTGATGGTCATCACCGGCACCAGCGTGTTCTTCAGCGCGTGGCCGAAGTGGATGGCCCGGTTCGACAGGCCGCGCGCCCGCGCGAACTTGATGTAGTCGGTGCGCAGCACCTCCAGCATCTCGGCGCGCACCAGGCGCATGATCAGCGTGAGCTGGAAGATCGCCAGCGTCACCGCCGGCAGCACGAGGTGGTGCCAGCCGTTCAGGCTCAGCAGGCCGGTGCGCCACCAGCCGACCTGCACCACATCGCCCCGGCCGAAGCTGGGAAACCAGCCCAGTTGCACCGCGAACACCAGGATCAGCAGGATGCCGATGAGAAAGGTCGGCAGCGACACGCCCAGCAGCGACAGCGTCATGAACACCTGGCTCATGAAGCTGCCGCGCCGCAGCGCCGTGTAGACCCCCATCGGGATGCCGATCAGCAGCGCCAGCGCAGCTGCCACCAGAGCCAGCTCGAAGGTGGCGGGGAAACGCGAAGCCAGAAGGCTCGACACCTTCGCGCCCTGGCGCAGGCTCAGGCCGAACTCACCCTGGGCCGCGTTCAGCAGGAAATGCCAGAACTGCACGAAGAAGGGCTGGTCCAGCCCCAGCGCCACACGCAATTCACGGATCTGCTCGGGCTTGGCATCCTGCCCCAGCAGGAACACCACCGGGTCGCCAACGTACTGGAACAGCAGGAATGCGATGAAAGCCACCGCGACCATCACGATCACGGCCTGGATCAGGCGGCGCAATACGAAAGCGAGCATTCAGTGGAGCGAGTTTCAAAGGATGCTAGCAGAGCAAGGCGCGTGCCCGAGCCTGGCGGCGCACGGGGTTTGCACCTAATGAGGGCACGAAAAAACTCGGACACAAGGCCATCGCATGCGCCAAAAGAAAAAGCCACTCCGCTTTCGCGGAGTGGCCTTGGCTTTCGATCCCTGCTGGCGTGAGCCAGCGGGGGATCAGAAGGCGTGGCGGATGCCCAGGTCGTAGCCGATGGAGGTCTTCGGACGATAGGCGCCCGACGAGCCGAACACCGTGTCGGTGTAGGTCGACGCGAACGGAGCGGTGATGTTGCCCGAACCAGCGCTGAAGTTCGCGCCGTTCTTGTTCTTGATGTAGGCAACCGTCGCGTACAGAGCCGTGCGCTTGGACAGGTTGTGGACATAGCCCACAGCCAGCTGGTCAGCCTTCGGATCGGCGTACTGGTAGTACGGATCCAGCAGCGCCACGAGCGGATCGCGATCGGTCTTGAACTTCACGCGGCCGTAGGAAGCGCGGATCTGACCGGCGCCGACGGGAACCGTCACACCCAGCAGGTAGCCGTCCATCTTGGTCGACGGATTGAACCAGGGCTCGTTCGCCGAGTACTCGTCCTTGTTCTTCACGCGGGCGTACTGGCCGAACAGCTTCACGACGCCGAAGTCATAGCTGGCACCGACGTTGAAGTTCTTGGCCGTGTTGTCGTAGCCCGTCAGCCAGTCCGACTCGTTGTTCTGCTCGCCGTAGGCCACAGCAACGTCCAGAGGACCGTTGGCATAGCCGAAGCGGCCACCCCAGTAACGGCCACCACGGCTGTTCGGGTTCAGAGCGTCTTGCAGGTTGTTGTCAGCCTTCAGTTGCTCGTGGAACGAGTACATCACCTGGCCATAGAAGCCACCCAGGTTCTTGGGCAGGAAGTAGCCGATGGAGTTGCTGGCGCGAACGTTGGAGTTCTCGAGCGCAGGCGTGGCACGCTGGATCAGAGCGGTGCCGGCGCCCACGGTGCCGAACGGATCGAAGACCGTGTAGTTCCAGAACGTCGGCTTGTAGTCGACGCCCAGGCGGATTTCACCGAAGCCACCCGACAGGCTCACGGTGGAGCGACGAGCGAAGGTGGTGACACCGGTGGCGCCATCATCGTTGGTGATGGGCGCTTCCAGCCAGAAGCTGGCCGACAGACCGCCGCCCAGATCTTCGACGCCACGGAAGCCCAGGCGGCTGGAGTTGTAGGCGCTGTTGTTCAGGCCGGTCCGGCTGGTCTTCAGCGAGCCCGGCAGGTACAGGTAGGCGTACGGGTTGGTCAGCAGGGTGAACGGATCGGTCACCAGCTCGCTCTTGTTCGACACGCTGCTGATCGAGGCGTCCACGATACCGAACAGCGTCACCGACGATTGCGCCGAGGCAACACCGGCAGCAGCCAGGGCAGCCAGAGCAACGAGGGATTTTTTCATTGCAAGTTTCTCCAAGGTTAAGACATAGGGCGCCGGTGCGAAGGGTTCACCGTGCTGGCACTTCTTGTGCTCCCACCGGGCCCCGGGCCAACCTCCTTTTGGGAAGTTGTTGCTATTGCACCAGAGGCGCCGCACAAGGGCAAAGCAAATTGGCAGAAATCCGGAAGTGCCCGTCCGTTTCGTTGTAGCACTGCAACAGCACCGCAGCCCCTTCGCCCGGCCTGTTTTCCCTGCGCCAAAGAACCGGCGCTTGGATTGCGCTCAAATGCGGGCATGTCCCTCTCGCCCGTCGATCCACTGCTGGCTGCCGCCGATTCCGCATTGCGAACTCTGTTCGCCACCCCTCATGCCCATCGCGCCATGCCTCAAGGTGGACCGGCCAGCCCCTTGACCGATGCGCAGCGGCGCGAAGCCGGCGCGCTGATGCGGGTCAACCATGTCGGAGAAATCTGCGCCCAGGCGCTCTACACCGCCCAGGCCGCCTCCACGCGAGATCCCGTATTGCAAAAAAAGCTGCTTCAAGCCGCCGAGGAAGAGACGGATCACCTCGCCTGGACCCAGGCGCGCATCGAGGCGCTCGGCACGCACCGGTCGCGGCTCAATCCCTTCTGGTATGCCGGCGCCTTCGGCCTGGGGTTGCTGGCCGGTCGTCTGGGCGATCCCTGGAGCCTGGGCTTCGTGGCAGAAACGGAGCGGCAGGTCGAAGCCCACCTGGACGGCCACCTGAGCCGCCTGCCCGAGGGCGATACGGCCTCTCGTGCCGTGGTGGAGCAGATGAAGGCGGACGAGGCCCGGCACGCCGAGTGGGCCGAGCAATCAGGCGCCGCGCTGCTGCCCGGCCCGGCAAAGGCGCTGATGCGGCTGGCGGCCCGTGTCATGACGACGGTGGCGCACCGCATCTGAGCACATGGCGCTCAGAGGTCGATCAGGTCGAAGCTCGTGGTGATCTCCGCCGTCTTGCCCAGCATGATGCTGGCGGAGCAGTAGGTGTCATGGCTCAGGGCGATCGCGCGCTCGACCGCCGCCGCAGGAATGCCCTTGCCCGCCACCGTGAAGTGCATATGGATCTTGGTGAAGACTTTGGGATCCTTGTCGGCCCGCTCGCTGGTGAGCTTGACGCTGCAGCGCTCGACCTGGTGCCGCCCCCGCTTGAGGATCATGACCACGTCGTAGGCGGTGCAGCCGCCCGTGCCGGCGAGCACGGTCTCCATCGGGCGGGGAGCAAGGTTCTGCCCTCCGTTCTCGGGCCGGGCCGCGTCGGGAGCGCCATCCATTGTGAGCACATGCCCACTTCCCGTTTCAGCGACGAAACCCATGGCCGATCGGGTTCCTGTGGCGCCGGTCCAACTGACGGTGCACTCCATTGCAATCGCTCTTTCTTTCTCGAGTTCAGATACGCGGGTGACGGTCAAAAATCACAAAGCCGTCGACTTCGCGCAAAGGTTGTGGGGTAAATCACCATTGCCTTGTTGCATCGCAGCAAGACCTCGCTATACTTTATTTCAACGCGCACCCAGGTGCGCACCGGTTGTCTCCTCCACCCTCTCAATTGGTGGATTTGGCCCCGAGTCGCAAGACTCGGGGCTTTTTTCTTGGCGCCGTGGATCACAACGGCCGGTCTAGCTGCTCTGGCTGCCCTGGCTGCTGCCGGTGTTGCCTCGGCGCAATCGTCGGTGACGCTGTTCGGCGTGGTGGACGCCGGCATCAGCAGCTACTCGAACAAGAGCCAACTGGTCACCGACCCCTTCGTCCTGGCGACCGATCCCCTTGCCTACATCTTCCAGGCGGATTCCGCCAAGAAGAGCTGGACCGGCATGACCGTCGGCAACGAATCGTCCGCCCGTCTCGGCTTTCGTGGCGTGGAAGACCTGGGTGGGGGTCTGGCGGCCAGCTTCTGGCTGGAATCGTCGATCCGCAACGATGACGCGTCGTACGCACTGAACTTCAACCGCCGCGCCACCGTCAGCCTGTCGGGCGCCTTCGGTGAAATCCGCCTGGGCCGCGACTACAAGCCGACGTTCTCCAACAACTCCGTTTTCGATCCGTTCGGCACCGTGGGCGTGGGCACCAACCTCATCCAGAAGGCCGCCGGCGCCGCTCCACTGACGGCAAGCAACTTGGTCGGTTCCGATTGGGCTTTTGAGTCCGACAACGTCCGCGCTTCCAACTCGGTCGGCTACTTCCTGCCCCGGAACTTGGGCGGCTTCTACGGCAACGTGATGTATGCCTTCCACGAGAAGGCCAAGTACAGCGACGGCACGTTCACGCCCGCCAACGGCGACACGCGCTCGGGCCGCTATTGGGGAGGCCGCTTCGGCTACGCCAACGGCCCGCTGGATGTGGCCGTGGCCTATGGTGAACAGAACGTCGAGTCCGACTACTACGATGGTTTCGACCGCACCGTAAAGACCTTCAACGTCGGCGCATCCTACGACTTCGGCGTGCTCAAGCTGGTCGGCGAATACGCCCGCGTCAAATCCGACGGCGAGTACACGAACGTGTCGCCGTTCGAATCGCTGGCTGTCACCAACGGCCGTCTGAACGGCTATCACATCGGCCTGACCGCACCGGTGGGCGCTGGCGTCATCAAGGCGTCCTACGGCCGCGTGACGCTCAAGCCTTCGGTGCATTACTACGGTCTGGCGCCGCTGCCGAGCCTGAAAGACTACTGGGCACAGGCCTTCGGCAACCAGGGCAACCCCAAGGCTGATCAGATCGCCGTGGGCTACGTGCACAACCTGTCCAAGCGCACGGCTCTGTACGGCACCGTGGCCTACATCAAGAACAAGAATGGGGCTGACTATTCCGTGGGCGGCATCGCGCGCGGCAACTGGATCAGCGGCGACTATCGCCCGAAGACCTCCATCGGCTACGACCTGGGCATCCGCCACGCTTTCTGATTCCCGCTGGCTGATGCCAGATCAGGATCGGAGGCCAAGGCCACCTCGCGACAGCGGGGTGGCTTTTTCATTCAAGGACCACTCTTCCTCCCGCGCCGGCTTTGCAGCAGATCCACGTTCATCTCACCGCTCAGGGTCGAGGCGTAGAAGCGCTCGATCATGTTGACGCTGGTGCGCGCGTTGCGCGCCAGGGTGAGCATGTCGATGCCCTGGCCGTACAGCAGGCGCAGCGTGATGGCGGTGTGGCGCAGGCAGTAGAGGGTGCGCGTCTGCCCCAGCGGCCCCGTCTCCAGACCGGTTTGCTGCGGCACCCATTTGAAAAAGAAGTTCAGCACCGCCAGCGCCTGATTGCGGTCCTTGACGCGCGGCAGGAACAGGTAGTCATCGGGCGCAGCCAGGCCTTCGCTGCGCCGCTGCCGGAGCAACGCCTCATAGACGTGCACGGCCGGCCGCAGGCTCACCACGGGCTGGCCGTGCCGCTTCGTTTCCGGCAGCCGCAGGCGCAGGTAAAGCTGACGCCCGCGCACGACGTCGACATGCTTGTGTCGGACGAGCTTGACGTCGCTGGGCCGCACGAAGGTGTTGACCATCCAGCGGATCAGCCACGACATCTCGTCCGGCATGTACAACAGGTCGCGGGCGATCCAGAACCTGTCGCCGGCGTCCAGAGTGCCCAGTATCGGATGCGCTTGTCCGCGCAACGCCCGCGCCGCGGAAGCGAGCTGCCGATATTCCGCTACGCTGAAGCTGCCGCGCGGCCGGCTGCGGACCTTGACCTTGGGCAAGCGCGGCAACTCGTGCAACACGCCGGTGAGCACGCCGTGCATGAGAACCTTGCGCAGCAGCACCACGTATTGCGAGAGGGTCGTGCTCGACAGGCCCTGATCACCCAGCCGGTCGATCAGGCGCTGCCCCGCCGCGGCGTCGACGCGGTGCGCCGGCAGATCGCCCAGCAAAGGCAGGATGTGCGCTCTCAGCCGGTTGTCCATCACCTGCCAACTGCCCCGGGCGATTTCGCCGCGAGCCACTCGCGCACGCTCGGCATCGAGCAACTGGAAAGCGAGGTCTCTGACACAAAGGTCTGACGACGCTTCGCTGCTTGTCAGCTCGCCCGGGAGCCCGACGCTCCCTGGATGTGCTCGCTCGGAAAAAGCCGGATCGTTGGCTGCGGTCACTCTCGTCAGCATGGCGATGACAAAAGTGTCCACGCCGCATGCCGACAGCAAATCGTGTGCCGATTTATCATCACTGGCTCCTCTCAAGACGCTTCCCCCTCCGCCATGCCCTCCCGCCAGGAGCCGGCTCTGACGCCCGCCGACTATCTCAAGAAAATCCTCACCGCCCGCGTCTACGACGTGGCGGTCGAGTCAGCGCTCGAACCGGCGCGTGCGCTCAGCGCGCGCATCGGCAACACCGTCCTGCTCAAGCGCGAGGACCAGCAGCCGGTGTTCAGCTTCAAGCTGCGCGGGGCCTACAACAAGATGGCGCACCTGTCGCCCGAGCAGCTGCAGCGCGGGGTGATCTGCGCCTCGGCCGGCAACCACGCGCAGGGCGTGGCGCTGGGTGCGCGCCGGCTCGACACGCGCGCCGTGATCGTGATGCCGGTGACCACGCCGCAGGTCAAGATCGACGCCGTGCGCGCGCTCGGCGGCGAGGTGCACCTGCACGGCGACAGCTATTCCGACGCCTACCAGCACGCCCTCGAGCTGCAGCGCACGGAGGGCCTGACCTTCGTCCATCCCTTCGACGATCCGGAGGTCATCGCCGGCCAGGGCACGATCGCGATGGAGATCCTGCGCCAGCACCAGGGCCCGCTCGACGCGGTGTTCGTCGCCATCGGGGGCGGCGGGCTGATCTCGGGCGTGGCCAACTACATCAAGGCGGTGCGGCCGGAGATCCGCGTCATCGGCGTGCAGATGAACGACTCGGACGCGATGAGGCAGTCGGTGGCCGGCGGCGAGCGGGTGAACCTGCCGGACGTCGGCCTCTTCGCCGACGGCACGGCCGTGAAGCTGGTGGGTGAGGAGACCTTCCGCATCGCGCGCGAACTGGTGGACGAGTTCGTCGTCGTCGACACCGACGCCGTGTGCGCCGCGATCAAGGACATCTTCATCGACACGCGCAGCATCGTCGAGCCCTCGGGCGCGATGGCGGTGGCGGCGATCAAGCAGTACGCCGAGGCTCGCGGCGCACGGGGCGAGCGCTATGCCGCGATCCTGTGCGGCGCCAACATGAACTTCGACCGCCTGCGCTTCGTGGCCGAGCGGGCCGAGGTGGGCGAGGAGCGCGAGGCCCTCTTCGCCGTCACCATCCCGGAGGAGCGCGGCAGCTTCCGGCGCTTCTGCGAACTGGTGGGCGAGCTGCCCGGCGCCTCGCGCAACGTGACGGAGTTCAACTACCGCATCAGCGATGCCAAGGTGGCGCACGTGTTCGTCGGCCTGACCACCGCCGCCCGCGGCGAGTCGGCGGCCATCGCCGACACCTTCCGCGCCCACGGCTTCGGTGCGCTGGACCTCACGCACGACGAACTGGCCAAGGAGCACGTGCGCTACATGGTCGGCGGCCGCTCGGGCCTGGCGCACGACGAGCGGCTGCTGCAGTTCGTGTTCCCGGAGCGGCCGGGCGCGCTGCTGAAGTTCCTGAGCCTGATGCGGCCGAGCTGGAACATCAGCCTGTTCCACTACCGCAACCAGGGCGCCGACTACGGGCGCATCCTGGTCGGGCTGCAGGTGCCCGAGGCGGACAACGACGCCTTCACGGCCTTCCTGGAGGCGCTCGGCTACCCCTACGTGGACGAGACGGGCAACCCGGCGTACCGGCTGTTCCTGCAGGCCTGAGAGAGAACCGGCTCAGCCCGCCGGCATGGCCGGCGCCGGGCGCGGCGGGCCATTGACGGCGCCGGGCCGCGCCGGCACCTGCAGCGTGAAGGCCGCGGGCGCATCCACGCCGGCGCCGACGCGCACGCCGTGCGCATCCACACCCTGCAGCACGTAGCCCTGCGCCAGCGCGGCGCCCGCCCGGAAGGGGCGCGGCGGCTTGCCATCGACGGCGATCAGCGCGGCGCCGCGGCCGTTGGCATCGGCCACCACGCCCAGCAGCGCGAAGCGGCTGGCGGCATCGGGCACGCGGACGGCCTGCGCCACCGCCGGCTGCGCGCCGAGGGCCCGCGCCACGGCCTGGGTGTCGATGCTCATCGCCGGCGTAGCCGACACCGCAGGCGGGCGGTCGCCATCGGCCGGCGATGCCAGCCGCAGGCCCCAGAACACGAGGCTCGCCGCAGCGGCCGCCCATACCAGCACGGTGGTGGCGGCAGCCGGCCAGCGGGTCGGGGCGTGCGCTTGTGTCATGGGTGCGGATTATGATCCGCCGCTTCCCCGATCCCCCTCTCCCTTCCTGCGATGCGCCAACGTCCGGTTCCCACACTGCAACGCGGCTTCACGCTGATCGAACTGATGGTGGTGCTGGTCATCATCGGCGTGCTGGCGGCGCTGATCGTGCCCAACGTCATCGGCCGCGCCGACGACGCCCGCGTGACCGCCGCGCGCACCGACGTCCACAACCTGATGAACGCGCTGAAGATGTACCGCCTGGACAACCAGCGCTACCCCACGGCCGAGCAGGGGCTGCAGGCGCTGGTGGCGCGGCCGACCGCCAACCCCGTTCCGCCGAACTGGAAGCCGTACGTCGACAAGCTGCCCAACGACCCGTGGGGCCGCCCCTACCAGTACATGAATCCGGGCGTGCAGGGCGAGATCGACGTGCTTTCCCTCGGCGCCGACGGCCAGCCCGGCGGCGAAGGCAACGATGCCGACATCGGTAGCTGGCAATAGCCACAGCGCCACGCGCCCCCCGCGGGGCTTCACCCTCATCGAATTCCTGGTGGTGGTGGCCATCATGGCCTTCGCCATCGCAGGCGTGAGCCTGTCGCTGCGCGACAGCGGGCAGGCCGCCCTGGACCGCGAAGCCGAGCGCCTGGCCGCGCTGCTGGAAGCGGCCCGCGCGCAGTCGCGCGCCAGCGGCGCCACGGTGCGCTGGCGCGTCACCGAGGAAGGCTTCGCCTTCGACGGCCTGCCCCCCGGGGCCCTGCCCAGCCACTGGATGCACGCCGGCGTCGGCGCCCTGCCGCTCGATGCCGCCGGCGTCGCGGTGCCGGTGCTGCAACTGGGTCCGGAGCCGATCATCGCCGCACAGCAGGTGCTGCTGAGCACCGAGGGGCCGCCGGCGCGCCGCCTGCGGGTGGCGACCGACGGCCTGCGGCCCTTCGCCGTCACGAACCTGCCGTGACGACGATGCGCCGCAACGGCTTCACGCTGATCGAGGTGATGGTGGCGCTGGCCATCGTCGCGATCGCGCTGGCCGCCGGCACGCAGGCCGTCAATGCGCTCGGCCGCAACGCGCAGCGGCAGTCCGACATGGTGCTGGCGCAGCTGTGCGCCGAGAACGAACTGGCGAAGGTGCGGCTGGCGTCGCAGATGCCGGCCGTGGGCGACAGCATGCTGGCCTGCACGCAGGCCGGCACGGTCTTCACGGTGGCCGTCACCACCACCTCCACGCTCAACCCCAACTTCCGCCGCGTGGACGTGCAGGTGCGCGACGCCGACCAGTGGCCGGTGCTGCGGTTGTCGACCGTGGTGGGGCGGTTCTGATGCCGCGCCCCGGCCTTCGCGCGCGCGCCGCCGGCTTCACCCTGGTCGAGCTGCTGGTCGCGCTGGCCGTGATGGCGCTGCTGGCGCTGGTGAGCTGGCGCGGGCTGGAGGCGATGGCCCGTGCGCAGGCCGGCCACCGCGAGCGCGACGACGCGGTGCTGGTGCTGCAGACCTCCCTGGCGCAGTGGAACGCCGACCTGGACGCCGCCACGCCGTACGGCGACCTGCCCGCCATGGACTGGAACGGCCAGGTGCTGCGCCTCACCCGCCGCGGCAGCGACGGCGCCGGGCGGCCGGCCGCGCTGGTGGTGGCCTGGACCGCGCGCCCGGGCGCCGGGGGCCTGCGCTGGATGCGCTGGCAGTCGCCGCCGCTGGCCGCGCGCGACCAATGGCAGCAGGCCTGGCAACGGGCCGCCGCCTGGGCGCAGGACGGCGCGCGCGAGGTCGACGCGGCCGCCACCCCGCTGCTGCCGCTGGCCGGCTGGCAGTTGGCGTACTTCCGCGGCGGCAGTTGGAGCGCGGCCGTGCCTGCCGAGTCCCTGGGCCTGAACAACCCGCTGCCCGACGGCGTGCGCCTGCTGCTGGCGCTGCCACCCGGCGCCGGCCTGAGCAGCGCGGTGCAGCGCGACTGGGTGCGGCCCACCTACGCTGCGCCGAAGCAGGGATGAAGCGCATGCACCGGCCCTCTTCTGCCCTGTCCCGGCACCAGCGCGGCGCCGCCCTGCTGCTGGCGATGCTGACCGTGACCCTGGTCGCCACCTTCTCCGCCGCCGCCCTGTGGCAGCAGTGGCGCAGCACCGAGATCGAGGCCGCAGAGCGGGCGCGCCTGCAATCGGCCTGGGTGCTGGTGGGCGCGCTCGACTGGTCGCGCCTGATCCTGCGCGAGGACGGCCGCACCGGCGGCGCCGACCACCTGGCCGAGCCCTGGGCCGTGCCGCTGGCCGAGGCCAAGCTCACCAGCTTCCTCGCGGCCGACAAGAACATCGGCAGCGACGCGCTGGAAGGCCTGCCGGACGCCTTCCTGTCGGGCCGCATCGTGGACGCGCAGTCCAGGCTCAACGTGCGCAACCTGGTGGACGGCGGCCGCGCCGTGCCCCAGGCGGTGGCGGCCTTCCGCAAGCTGTTCGAGCTGCTGGGGCTGCCGCCCTCGCAGGTCGATACGCTGGTGGCCGGGCTGCTGCGGGCCAGCCCGCGCACCGCCACGCCCGCGGGCGCGGAGGCCCAGCCCCCCGCCGGCGGCGAGGACGCGCCGCTGATGCCCCAGCGCGTGCAGGAACTGGTCTGGCTCGGCCTGCCGGCCGCCAGCGTCGCGGCCATCGCGCCTCACGTCACCGTGCTGCCCACCACCGGTGCGAAGCTGAACATCAACACCGCCAGCGCCGAGGCGCTGTTCGCCAGCGTGCCGAAGCTGGACCTGGCCGGCGCGCGCCGCCTGGTGGAGCAGCGCCAGCGCCGCTTCTTCAGGACGCTCGCCGAGGCGAACGAACTCATCCAGTCCAGCGACGCGCAGTTCACCGAGGGCCTGCACGGCGTGGCGACGCAGTACTTCGAGGTGCTGGGCCGGCTGCGGCTGGACCGCACCTGGGTCGAGGAGCGCTCGCTGCTCCTGCGCAACGGCCTGGCGCTGAGCGTGGTGTGGCGCCAGCGTGGTGCAGGCACCACGGACGAACTCACCGGCCCCTGACCCTGTAAGCGCTTGTAGCAAAGTTGAATAAAAATGGCCTCCCCGCCCAGCCGGCGGATGCGGCCAGCTATCAAATCCAGAGCAAAGCGACCCGTGCCGCCCGCCCTTCCCCGACCACTGCAATCCCCCGCCCCGCACCGATGGCCTTGATCCTGGTCCAGCCTCCGCCGCCCACGGCACTGCCCGGCGCCGACTTCGCGTGGGCGGAATGGTCGGCAGACCGCCAGCGGCTGCGCCAGCAGGGCAGCGCCCCGCCGGCCCTGCTGCCGGGCCAGGGCGAGGCGACGGTGATCGTGCCGGCAGCGGCGCTGTCCTGGCATCGCGTGACGCTGCCGCCGGGCAGCCTGGCCAGCGCCGCCCGGCTGCGCAGCGTGCTGGCCGGCCTGCTGGAAGACCGCTTGCTGGACGAGCCCGAGCAACTGCACTTCGCCCTGGAGCCCGGCGCCCGCGCCGGCGAGCCGGCCTGGGTCGCCATCTGCCAGCGCGCCTGGCTGCGCGCGGTGGTGCAGGCGCTGGAAGGTGCCGGGCGCCGCATCGGCCGGCTGGTGCCCGAGTTCGCGCCGCGCCCCGCCGACGCGCCGCCGCTGCTCTTCGCCACCGGCGAGCCCGGCCATGCGCACCTGACGGTGTGCGACGGCAACGGCGTGCTCAGCCTGCCGCTGGACGGCGCCGCCGTCGCGCTGGCCGGCCCGCTGCCGCCCGATGCCGAGGCCGGCGCCGAACCGGCGGTGGCGGAACTGGCCGAGGCGCTGATGGGCCGCCCGGTGCGCCTGCTGCCCGCGCCGCAGCGCTGGCTGGAAGCGACGGAACTGCCCTGGGATCTGGCGCAGTTCGAGTTCGCCATGACGGGCCGCGCGCGGGCCGGCAAGCAACTGGCCGCCACGGCCGATGCGCTGTGGCGCGCGCCACGCTGGCGTGCCGCCCGCTGGGGCGCGGGCCTGCTGGTGGCAGCGCAACTGGTCGGCGTCAACGCCTGGGCCTGGAAGGAACGCCACGCCCTGGAAGCCAAGCGCCGCGCGGTCGATCAGGTGCTGGTGCAGACCTTCCCCTCGGTGAAGCTGGTGATCGACGCGCCGGCGCAGATGGCGCGCGAGGTCGCCGCCCTGCAGCAGGCCACCGGCGGCCTGACGGCGGGCGACCTGGAACCCATGCTGGCCGCTCTGGCCGCCAGCCTGCCGGCAGGCAGCCTGCCCACCGCCATCGACTATGCCGGCGGCCAGTTGCGCCTGCGCGGCCTCGACCTGCCCCCGAGCGCGCAGAACACCCTGGCCGGCGCCCTCGCCAGCCGCGGCTACCACGCGCGCAGCGAAGGGGGCCTGCTGCTGGTGCAGGCGGAGGCCGCCCGATGACGCCGCAGGCAAGCCGGCACTGGCGGACCTGGTGGGCCGCCCTGGCGCCGCGCGAGCAGCGGCTGGTGGCCGGCGCCGCCGCGCTGGTCGTGCTGGCCCTGCTGTGGTGGGTCGCCCTGGCGCCGGCGCTGCGCACGCTCGCGGCCGCACCGCAGGCCCATGCGCGGCTGGACGCCCAGTGGCAGCAGATGGCGGCGCTGCAGGCCCAGGCCCGCGCCCTGCAGGCCCAGCCCAAGGCCGGCCGCGACGACGCCCTGCGTGCCCTGGAAGCGTCGGTGCGCGACAGCCTGGGCGCCGACGCGCGGGTGCAGGCGGCCGGCGGCGGCGAGGCGGTGGGCATCGTGCTGCGCGGCGTGCCGGCCGAGGCGCTGGCCGACTGGCTGGCGCAGGCGCGCAGCAACGCCCGCGCCGTGCCGCGCGAGGTGCATCTCACGCGCAGCGCGGCGACCGGCGCCGACGCTGCCGCCGCCAAGGCGCCCGGCACGCCCGCCGCCGTGCGCTGGGACGGCACGCTGGTCATGAACCTGCCCAACCGCTGAAGCACATGGCCCGCCGCGACGCGCTGCTCCCCGTCTCGCACGCCGCCGGCTGGCGCTGGGCGCTGCTGGGCGGCCTGCTGGGCGTGCTGGCGGCGCTGGCCGTCTGGGCGCCGGCGCGCTGGCTGGCCGGCGCACTGGAAGGCTGGAGCGGCGGGCACCTGCGCCTGGTGCAGGCGCGCGGCACCGTGTGGAACGGCAGCGCCGGGGTGGTGCTGGCCAGCGGCGCCGGCGGTGCCGACCCGGTCTCGCTGCCGGGCCGGCTGGCCTGGCGGCTGCGCCCGGCGCTGGACGGCGTGCGCGGCCGGCTCGACCTGCCCTGCTGCACGCCGCAGGGCCTGGGCTTCCGCGCCCAGGTGGCCGGCGCAGCCGGCGCCGGCTGGCGCCTGGCCTGGCAGGACGCGCCGTCGCGCTGGCCGGCCGCCATGCTGTCCGGCCTGGGCGCGCCCTGGAACACGCTGCGCCCGGAAGGCACGCTGGACCTGCGCACGCGCGGCTTCTCGCTGCGCTGGCGCGACGGCCGGCTGGACTTCGACGGCGCGGCGACGGTCGACGCGGTGGACATCTCCTCCAGCCTGTCGACGCTGCGCCCGATGGGCAGCTACCGCGTGGCGCTGGAGGGCGGCCCCGCCGCCAGCCTGCTGCTGACCACCACCGAGGGCAGCCTGCAACTGGCCGGCAGCGGCCGCTGGACGGGCCGCGCCATGCGCTTCAGCGGCGAAGCCGCGGCCGCCCCCGGCAGCGAGGACGCGCTGTCGAACCTGCTGAACATCATCGGCCGCCGGGAAGGCGCCCGATCCATCATTTCCCTGGGCTGACCCATGACCCTTCCTTCCCTTGACCGCCTGCGGCCGGCCGTGCTGGCCGCATCGATCCACCTGGCGCTGCTGGCGGCCTTCCCCGCCGTCGCGCTGGCGCAGGCCGGCCAGGCAGCAGAACAGCCGGTGCGCCGCGGCGAACCGATCACGCTGAACTTCACCAACGCCGAGATCGAGGCGGTGGCCCGCACCATGGCCGTGATCACCGGCCGCGACGTGGTGGTGGACCCGCGAGTGAAGGGCACGATGAACCTGCACACCGAGCGGCCGGTGCCGCCGGCCGCCGCGTTCGACCAGTTCTCGGCGGCGCTGCGGCTGCAGGGCTTCGCCATCGTGCAGGCCGATGGCCTCTACAAGGTGGTGCCGGAGGCCGAGGCCAAGCTGCAGACGGGCACCGTCGCCACCTCCGTGGGCGCGTCCGGCGGCGCGGGCGACAACCAGATCGTCACGCAGGTGTTCCGCCTGCACCACGAGTCCGCGGCCAACCTGCTGCCGGTGCTGCGTCCGCTGATCCCGCCCAACAACACGATCAACGTCAACCCCGGCAACAACTCGCTGGTCATCACCGACTACGCCGGCAACCTGCGGCGGCTGGCGCGCATCGTCGCCGCGCTGGACGTGCCCAACGCCTCGGACATCGAGGTCATCCCGCTGCGCCACTCCGTCGCCACCGACATGCTGCCGCTGGTGCAGCGGCTGGTGGACGGCGGCAGCGGCACCGGCCCGGCGGGCGCCGTGCCGGCCGCCGCGGGCGGCGGGGCCGACACGTCCTTCCGCACCGCGCTGCTGGCCGACCCGCGCAGCAACGCGATCATCGTGCGCGCCGCCAACCCGGCGCGGGTGCAGCTCATCCGCACGCTGGTCGACAAGCTGGACCGCCCGCCGATGGACACCGGCAACGGCGCCGCCGGCAACATCTACGTGGTCTACCTGAAGAACGCCGACGCGGTGCGGCTGGCGACCACGCTGCGCGCGGCCATCGCCAGCGGGCAGATCTCGGCCACCGGCCAGCCCGTGGCCGCGGGCGGCGGCGGCGCCGCCAACCCGGCGGCGCCCATGCTCAACACGATGGCGCAACTGGGCGCGCAAGGCAGCAACGGCATGGGCGCCAGCAGCGCCGCCACGGCGCCGGTGAACAACGCCAACCAGCCCTCCACCGGCGGGCAGATCCAGGCCGACCCGTCGACCAACTCGCTGATCATCACCGCGCCGGAGCCGCAGTACCGGCAGATCCGCGCCGTCATCGACCGGCTCGACAGCCGCCGCGCGCAGGTGCTGATCGAGAGCCTGATCGTGGAGGTCAACGCCGAGCGGGCGGCCGAGTTCGGCGTGCAGTGGCAAAGCGCGCTGGGCAACAGCGGCGACCGCAACGTCGGCGTGATCGGCACCAACTCCAGCCTGGCCGGCGCCAACATCATCGACCTGGCGGTGGGCCTGGCGACCGGGAATCCGACGACGCGGCCCTCGTCGGGCTTCAACTTCGGCATCGGCCACCGCATCGGCGGGCAGTACGTGCTGGGGCTGGTGGCGCGCTTCCTCTCGGCCAACGGCGAGGGCAACGTGCTCTCGACCCCCAACCTGCTGACGCTGGACAACGAGGAGGCCAAGATCGTCGTCGGCCAGAACGTGCCCTTCGTCACCGGCCAGTTCACCAACACCGGCAGCGCGACCACGCAGGTCAATCCCTTCCAGACCATCGAGCGCAAGGACGTCGGCCTGACGCTGCGCGTGCGCCCGCAGATCAGCGAGACGGGCACGGTGAAGATGACGATCTTCCAGGAGGTCTCGGCCGTGCTGGCGGGCACCGAGAACGCGCCCAACGGACCCACCACCACCAAGCGCGCCATCGAGTCCAGCGTGCTGGTGGACGACGGCAGCATCATCGTGCTGGGCGGCCTGCTGTCGGACGAGTATTCCGCCAACCAGGAGAAGGTGCCCGGCCTGGGCGACGTGCCGGTGCTGGGCAACCTGTTCAAGAGCGAGGTGCGCAGCCGCCGCAAGACCAACCTGATGGTGTTCCTGCGGCCCACCATCGTGCGCGACCAGCTCTCGGGCGACGCCGTCACCGCCGACCGCTACGAGCAGCTGCGCGCCCTGCAGCAGGCCAGCCAGCCGGCCACCGACAACCCGATGCTCAACGCCGTGCGTTCGTCGGCGGTCCTGCCGCCGCTGCCCGAGCTGGGCGCCCGGGAGGGCGACCCCTCGCGCCGCGTCGAGGGCACGCGCCTGATCCCGCCGCCGCTGCCGCCGGCCGCGCGCCCGGCGCCGCCGAGCGACTGGGACCCGATGCGCGGCGCGCCGCCGCCCACCGCCGATCCGGCCACGCAACAGCGCATGCCATGAGCCCCCGCCCGGCCGTTCCGAAGGGGGCTCGCGCCGCAGCGCGCCAGCGCGGAGGCATCCAATGACCTCGCCGGCTGCTGCCCGCTACCCGCTGCCCTACGCCTTCGCACGCAGCCAGCAACTGCTGCTGGAGTGCGGCGACGACGGCGCCTGCACGCTGTGGATGCCGGTGGGCGCCTCGCGCAGCGCCGTGGGCGAGGTGCTGCGCAAGCACGCCGTCGCCGGCTTCCAGACGCTGCCGGCCGACCAGCTCGCGCAGCGCATCAGCGCGGCCTACGCGCAGGGCGAATCCAGCGCCGCCGCGGTGGTCAGCGAGGTGCAGAGCGACGCCGACCTCACGCGCATGATGCAGGAGTTGCCGGCGGTCGAGGACCTGCTGGAGTCGGCCGGCGACGCGCCCATCATCCGCATGCTCAACGCGCTGCTGACGCAGGCCGCGCGCGACGGCGCCAGCGACATCCACATCGAGCCCTACGAGCGCCACTCCTCGGTGCGCTTCCGCATCGACGGCACGCTGCGCGAGGTGGTGCAGCCCAACCGCGCGCTGCACGCGGCGCTGATCTCGCGGCTGAAGATCATGGCCGACCTGGACATCGCCGAGAAGCGCCTGCCGCAGGACGGCCGCATCTCGCTGCGCATCGGCACGCGGGCGGTGGACGTGCGCGTGTCCACCCTGCCCTCGGCGCACGGCGAGCGCGCGGTGCTGCGTCTCCTGGACAAGTCCGAGAGCCGGCTCACGCTGGAGGCGGTGGGCATGCAGGGCGCGCAGCTCGCGCGCTTCCGCGGGCTGATCACGCAGCCGCACGGCATCATCCTCGTGACGGGGCCGACCGGCTCGGGCAAGACCACCACCCTCTACGCGGCGCTCGGCGAACTCGACGCCAGCCGCAGCAACATCATGACGGTGGAGGACCCGATCGAGTACGAGCTGCCCGGCATCGGCCAGACGCAAGTCAACGCCCGCATCGAGCTGACCTTCGCCAAGGCCCTGCGCGCGATCCTGCGGCAGGACCCGGACGTCATCATGATCGGCGAGATCCGCGACTACGAGACGGCGCAGATCGCCATCCAGGCCTCGCTCACCGGCCACCTGGTGCTGGCCACGCTGCACACCAACGACGCGGTGAGCGCCGTCACCCGCCTCACGGACATGGGCGTGGAGCCCTTCCTGCTGTCCAGTTCGCTGCTGGGCGTGCTGGCCCAGCGGCTGGTGCGCCGGCTGTGCACCGCCTGCGCGGTGGACGGCCCCTCCGGCCGCGAGCCGGTCGGCTGCGAGGCCTGCGGTCACACCGGCTACCAGGGCCGCACCGGCATCTTCGAGATGCTGGTGGCCGACGACGCCGTGCGCGCGCTGGTGCACGGCCGCGCGGCCGAGAGCGAGCTGCTCGCCGCCGCCGAGCGCGGCGGCCTGCAGTCGATGCGGCAGGACGGCGAGCGGCTGGTGGCCGCCGGCGTCACCTCGCGCGCCGAGTTGCTGCGCGTGACACGCGAATGAGCGCCGCCCGGCCGCTGCGAAGGCGCCCGCCCCCGCCGTCCGCAGGACGGAGGGTCGCCGAATGAGCTTCGCGCCGCAGGCCCGCCCGGCCACAATCACCGCCATGCCCGCCTGCACCCGCAGCACCCTCGCGATGGCCGCCCTGTGCCTGGCCGGCGGCGTGCATGCCCAGGGCTACGCCGACTACCACGGCCACTGGCAGGGCACGCTGGAGTTCTTCCTGCTCGACGCCAGCGGCTTCCATGTCGCCCGCCGCAGCGCCTCGGGCGTGGAGCTGTCCATCGGCCCCGACGGCGCCGTGGCCGGCCGCCTGGCCGACGCCCGCTGCCTGCTGGCCGGCAGCGCGAGCGACTTCCGCAACGGCGCGCACGCCACCGTGCAGCTCAGCCTGCAGGCCTGCCGCGACGCGCGGCTGGACGGCCCCTACGAAGGCCGGCTGCTCACCAGCCTGGCCCTCGGCCACGCCTCGCTGCGCATGCGCAGCACCCGCAGCTTCGAGCGCGAGGACGTCGAGGTCAGCGGCATCCTGCGGCGCTGAGCGCCGCATCCCCCTTCGCCCGACACCATGCCCGCCTACGCCTTCGAAGCCATCGACCAGGAAGGACGCTCGCGCACCGGCGTGCTGGAGGCCGACACCGCCCGCAGCGCCCGCAGCCTGCTGCGCGCGCAGGCGCTGATCCCGCTCGCCGTCGACCTGGTCGGGCAGGCCGAGGGCGAGGACGGCGTCCCGCAGGGCGGCTGGCTCGCCCGCCTGGGCCAGCGCCGCGTGTTCGATTCGACCACCCTCGCCGTCTGGACGCGCCAGCTCGCGGGCCTGGTCGGCTCGGGCCTGCCGCTGGAGCGCGCCCTGACGGCCCTGACCGACGAGGCCGAGAACGAGCCGCAGCGCCGGCTGGTGGCGGCACTGCGCGCCGAGGTCAACGCCGGCTCCGGCTTCGCGCGCGCGCTGGGCCGGCACCCGCGCGAGTTCTCGCCCATCTACACCGCCGTGATCGGCGCCGGCGAGCAGGGCGGCCACCTCGGCCTGGTGCTCGAACGCCTGGCCGACGACCTGGAGCAGCGCCAGGCGCTGCGGCAGAAGCTGATCGGCGCGACGATGTACCCGGCCATCGTCACCGTGATCGCCATCGTCATCGTGATCTTCCTGGTGAGCTACGTGGTGCCGCAGGTGGCCGCGGTGTTCGCCGGCACCAAGCGCGCCCTGCCGCTGCTGACCACCATCATGCTCGCCATCAGCGACGTGGTGCGCCACCACGGCTGGCTGATGCTGGGCGCGCTGGCCACCGTGGTGGTGGCCGTGCGGGTGATGCTGCTGCGGCCCGCCGTGCGCGAGAAGTTCGATGCCGCCTGGCTCAGGCTGCCGCTGGTCGGCCGCCTGGCGCGCGGCTACAACGCGGCCCGCTTCGCCGGCACGCTGGCCATGCTGACGGGCGCCGGCGTGCCCATCCTGCGCGCGCTGCAGGCGGCGGCCGAGACGCTGGGCAACCGCGCCATGCGCGCCGACGCGATGGATGCGCTGGTGCTGGTGCGCGAGGGCGCGCCGCTGGCCTCGGCGCTGACGCAGAAGAAGCGCTTCCCCGGCATCGTCGCCATGTTCGCGCGGCTGGGCGAGCAGACCGGCCAGTTGCCCGCGATGCTGCAGCGCGCCGCGCAGCAACTCGGCGCCGAGGTGCAGCGCCGCGCCATGCACCTGGCGACCATCCTGGAGCCGCTGCTGATCGTGGCGATGGGCGCCATCGTGATGATGATCGTGCTGGCGGTGCTGCTGCCGATCATCCAGCTCAACCAGTTCGTGAAATAGCTCCTCCTCAAAGGAGGAGAGAGGAGCGCGGACGCTTACCAGTCGATTTCTTCGTGCGATATGGTTGCAAGTAGAACCATAAGCATTCAGGGAGAAGTCGATGAAGAACCGTCCAAGACAGCGGCGGAGAGCCGCGCTCGCGGCAATGGCCGTCATCTGCGCAGGCGCCTGGCACGGCGCCGCGGTGGGCGACGAACAGGTGTGCGTGTCGTGGGTTCGCGGCGACAGGATGGCCCCCCTAGCGGCCGGTCCAGTGATCTACAACGCGTTCGCAGACTGGGGCAAGGGCTACCTCGAGTTCAACCTTGAGAGAGAACCCACAGCCTGGGACTTCCATTCTTGCGGTTTGAACGTAAAAACGGACCTCCAACTGGGCCCGTTCACAACGCGCGATGCCTTGTTCGAGGTCGTGTCCCAATTCGTGGTGTAAGTCCACAGCCCGGACGAGGCTGAGATGCACGGTACTCAGCGAGCCACAGCGGACAGCCGAGTGGGCGCAGTGTCGCTCAGGGTCTGCAGGCCTTCAAGTTGCATGTAGCGCCGGTTGAGCGACCACTCGTCGTTCTGCTCCAGCATCATGGCGCCGACCAGGCGCACGATGGACGCATCGTTGGGGAAGATGCCCACGACGTTGGTGCGTCGCTTGATCTCCGCGTTCAGCCGCTCCAGCGGGTTGGTGCTGTAGATCTGCGCCCAGTGCGCTCGCGGGAAGGTCATGAAG
>NZ_JQKD01000019.1 GCF_000745855.1 Xenophilus azovorans DSM 13620 | reverse complement strand
GCGCGGCCAGCACTACCGTCTTGCGTTCGTGCTTGCGCACCCAGGTGTTCAGCAGGTTGGCGTTGATGCCGCAGTCGCGCGCCAGCTTGGCCATCGAGATGCCTGGCCGACCGCAGGCCTCGATCAGTTCCTGCTTGGCCTGCGCGTCATAGACACACCGGCCATCGCGCTTGCGGCCAACGATCAGCCGCCCGGCCAACTCCGAAACCCACTCTGACATTACGTTCCCATCTACATGTACGTGGGCACGTAGGCTCTCAGGTCAGCGGGCTGGCGAGAAGGACGTGGTTAATTGCCCGCTTACCGTACAGCGGCGGCCGATGGATGCAACGCGACGGCGCTGGGGTGCTCTACACCAGCCTGGCACGCGAGGGGGCACTGGCCGAGATATCTTTTCACTGGGGGCAACTCAACCCACGACCGACCAAGCCAGTCGTACTTCACAGGCTACGCGTTGTGGCGCATCGGACCTTGAGGCTGGTGCGGGCCGACCTGTCGCAGTTGGGCGTGTCGGAAAGCGCATATACCGGCGTCAACATTCCGCGCACACAGGAAATCGGTGCGGCCGTCGAATTCCTGGGCTGCGACGGCTTAATCGCGCCATGCGCCAGATGGGCTTGTGACAATCTCATGCTCTTTCCCGACCGGATGGGCGTGGATGCTACGTTGGAGATAGTGAGCAGCGAAGCGATCGATTGGGTTGCGTGGGCGGCTGAGAAGGGGTTGCTTACGTAGAAGACTGAAGGCTGCAGGTCACCCATCGGCGGTTGGCGTACGCCGGCCACATGACCAGTGTCGAGGGCCGGGGACATCCGGAATAGGTAGCGGGGTCACATGCAGTGACCATAGCTCATGATCGCAGCATCAAGAGCTCCACCCTCTTGATCTGCTAGCGACAGCATCTTCCCAAGTATCTGGCCCGGGGGATTTTGAGCAAAGAGGAGGCGCGCTTCGCAAATGACTTCGGACAGCGCGAACTCACTGGGCGTAGCACCGCGCAAGATGGAAGGCAACAGGGCGAATAGTGCCAACTGATGTCTCTGCCGTGAACGAATCAAACGCGTGGTCATGGGCGAGGTAAAAGGTGATCTGAGAAATTTGGCCGAGTCCTCGAGACGCATCCAGGCCATCGCCCACGCTGGGTCTCTGGGAAATCCAGACGAAGCGAAATAGGCTGGCGCTTGGGAGAAAACCTTCCGTCTGGACGGCAGTGCGCAGGCGTCTGGCACCTTGACGTGTTGAGCGCCACCAGCGCGAAGGGCTCGGAGGAACAGACGCGTGGTCTCGGCGTGGACCTGTTGGCCGAAGGCGTCAATTTCTTCCTGATGCTCGCCCCATGAAAGATAGTCGGACAGCGAGAAGGCGCTCACCTTGTCGTCAATGACGATCTGGTCTTCCTCTGGCGCCAACAGCGGCTCCATTTTCTCGTCGACCATGCGGCAAAGACGTGTGAACTCGGGATACTGTGTGTTGAAATCTCGGTTCGTCACCGCGCATCCTTCGAGCATCTGACCGGGCATGCCCGAGAAAGCGCTACGCATTGCATCGACGTAGCCCTTCAGATAGATCGTGTCGGCATCCGCTTGAAGGACCAACACCTGGTTCAACGGTGTCTGCTCCATCCTCGCGCAGGCAAGCACGGCGGTGATGCCCGCACGCCTAGCTGGCACGTACCCGCGGCGAGGTTCGGCGGCGAGAAGAACAGTTCCCTTGGCTGAATCGATCTGTACCTGCTCCATCACAGCGGGGGTTCCGTCTGTGGAGCCGTTGTCAACTAGCACCAAGCGGCCGATCGGATCCATGCCGCGGCCGAAGCCCAGTGAAGCGCAAGTCGCCGCCAGACTCGCCTTTTCGTTCAGACATGGGACAACTATGAATGTCTCCATGTCGTCGTAGTCACGCAATGGACTCGCTCGCGGCCGATCGATCCCACCGCAGAATCAGCTGAGTGAATCCGGCTGGCGTGGCATCCACGAAGCCGGCCGCTTCGGCGGCCCGGCGCGATGCAATGTTGGAGCGCCGCATATGCGCGTAGATCGTTGAGTGCTGACTGGCTTCACACGCTTTTGCATACGCAATCCGGCCGATGCCGCGACCCTGGCTCTTGATGTTGAGGTAAATCTGCAGCGACGCGTGCAGACCCAGTGGCGGTTCTTGTATAACGTTGATGTAGACCTCTCCGGCTCGAACATCGGCGACTTCGATGCGCCATTTTTCGCCACCGGGACCTTTACCCTTCCCTTCGGTGCCTTGCATTGCTACCAACGCAACCTCGTTAGCGCTCACTCGCTGCTCGTCAGGTTTGGGCATGACAGGTCGTGGCTTGGGTGTTTCCCGCGCCGGAGGTCTACGCTTGACCCGGGGAGTTTTGCGTCCAGTCACAAGATGTGCCTCAGTCCGTCACGCAACCGCTGATCCAGCGGCTCCCAGTATTCCGCAGGGAAGAAACCAGGCGAATAGGCGATCACTACATCCTCAATCCTCGCCTTCGACTCAGCCAGTGCGTCGACCAACTCATCCACCTTGCGTTGCATGGTCGGTAGGTCCGGATCCAAGGCTGGAGTGCGATGGCGCCAGTCAGAGTCACCGTCGTAGCGGTTGTTGAAGTAGTCCATGTCGATATGAACCAGAACGGGACGACCTTCGATGCCGCTTCCCCACCTCTTTGCGTCGTCTGTCACTAGATAGTTGGCACTGGCATCCGACAATGCCGCACGAGTCATCTTGATGGCTAGGCGGTCCTCTCCGGGACGGAGAAGGACGTCTTTGTCATACACGATGCCAACGGCGTATCGGGCATCTTCCACGACTTTCGGCGGCTGGCAAAGGTGACGCACCTGCAGGTTGGGAAATTCGTGCACGAACGGTGTCATGAAGCTTCCCATGCCAATGGCTCCGCTCTCGATGGCCGGTCGTATTGAGGCGGAGTCGCGGACATTGACCGCGGCATCGGTGATCGCATCGATGAGCGAATCGTTACGCACAATCAACCGTGGTGGGCCCAGGTCGCGATGGTCGTCAACGTGCAAGACGACGACATCTTCGGCAACTTTCCGCTCCACGCGATGCAGCCATTCACTCCAGCTTAGGAGTGTCCACGTGTCGAAAAGCGCGGTCATGATGCGACCTTCTCGCCAATGCGAGGACCACATCGAACCCAATGTCACGCCTCGCGCCCACCACGCAAGACCTATGGGCAGGGCGGGATCAACATGGCGTTGTGCGTCGGCAGGCCACGCCAACTCCAGATCGATCGTATCGTCCGCAAGCGATGGGGCTGCGGTGGCGTCTTTGTCGCAGAAGTAGTCGCGCAGGAATCCGTGCCATTTGGCAGCGTCCTGAGGAAGGAGACTTCGTGCAACCTGCATCGGCTATTCCGTTGACGCGTTTCTGAGTACGACAGCCAAAGATCTGCCCGTGGGCGTGAGCGGACATTCCTCCAGCGTTCTGAACGCAGCGCTCAAATTCGCGTTCGTCTCGGCAAGTTGGTTATCGGCGCGCCGACGGATGGCAGCATCCGCGCTACTTTGGACGTACATCCAGAACCTGCGCAGCTCGACAAACACAAAGATGGCGTGGAACAAGCCAGATGGCGGGCGACGGTCATCGCGCCACGGTGAAATCACTTTCTTCGATGTCCGCTCCACCATCGGAGAAACGCGTTCCAGCAGGTAAAGCTTCTGGTGCCGGTACTCATGGATCAACGAGTCCGCCAGATCGTAGGCGTCCACAAGTTGCTCGCGCTGCATCACCGAAACGTACAAGGCGCCCGGGACCGCGTTGTCGCTGAACGAGACGATCTTGTCCGGGTCTGCGCCTGGATCGCGAATGAACTGGATGGCATGACAAAGAGAACGCAGTTCTCGAGCGACCGCAGGTCGCCATGCCTCGATGATGGATAGGGCTTCGTGCACGCGCGCAGTCGCTGCCCACGCCACCTTTGAGTCTTCGAAGTAGATCGCTTCGCCAAATGGCTTGCGCAGCCAGGTGTCGGAGGCATGCACCTCGATGCCAGCAACCTCGGCGGCCGCAGCCATCCCCAACATCGCGCCGATGTAGCCGGTGTCCGGTTGCTGCACAGTACCGTCGACGGCGAGAACAGATCGGCCACTGCCCAGGGCAAGCATCGCGCGGCTCCAGGCCACCGTACCGGGTCGCCGTGCAAGTCGCCGTAAGGCCGACGCGTCGCCAAGCAACGCCTTTGCCGCCCGCGCACCGGCCGCTGTGTCCGCTTGGGTGGCAAAGAGAAGCAACGCTTGCTTCAGGTCGGATGCATACTGCACTGTGGCATCTGCCAAAAGGTGGCGCGAGATGTCAGCGGACGTTTCTGCCCGCTCGAAAGCCGCCAGATGATCCTCGTTCAGAATCGGTCCGACCGCGGGGATCGAAGCTTTGGAGATCGCCAGCGCGGCCGCCACCCGAGATCGCACATGTTCGATGAGGGTGCGCATCTCCCTGCAGTACACTGTTGGATTACGGAATCCGTCAGCGTTATAGCGATGCGGCACGGCACCACCGCCACAAATATCTATGACGGCGCACTGGTGGCAGATCGGGGACAGTCCGTCTTTGCGAAGCAGCACACGATGCGCGCCAAGAGCGGGAGACTGTGCAACGTCCGCTATGGCGGTATCCTGGACAGTACCAGCAAGACGGGTGGCGCCATGTGCGACTACTTTGAGGACATCTAGGTCGTGGTAACTCCCGTCGGTCTCGATGGTGATAAGGCTCACGTCCCCATAGCCGAATGCGTCAGTTTGCGACGGCATTCCGGCCACGGCATCAAGGAGGGCCTCGAACGTTCGTAGTTGGATGTGAGGAAAGTCGTCAAACCAGGCGTCGAAAGCCTCTATCAACCAGCGCTCGTAGACATCCGGTTGCGTGTCGCGCCCCGGGGGCGGACGCAGATGGTGGGCGTCTGGCAGCAGGAAGTCCAGGCGAGGCACCCCGTGCGCGTCAAAGAAATCTAGAAGATCGCGCGGAGAAGATCGAGGATCGATGACCGCGATGACGCCAGCGAAAACGTTCGGGTCCGTCTTGAGCAGTTCAAGCCCACGCAAGGTTTTGTCGAAGCTGGATCGACCTCGGCGGGAGACGCGATGGAGATCATTGATCTCTTCCGGGCCATCCAAACTGAGCGAAACGCCGATATCGGCTTCGGCAAGTTCAGCGAGCGACTCCTTCGTGAGCAGTATCCCGTTAGTCTGCAGGCTGATATCGATCTGGACCTTCTCGCCCACAGCGGACCTCAGCTGACGAGCGAACGCTGCAATTTCGCCACTCCCCATCAGCAGCGGCTCACCGCCGTGGAAGACGACAACGCAACGTCGGAGGCCCGCGTAAGCGACGTACGCTGACAACCGAGCAGCAAACGCATCACGGTCGCTTTGGTGCAGGACCGGCGGCATCGAACGCCAGCTCTGGTCTGCATGGTGATAGACGTAGCAGTAGTCGCAGTCCAGGTTACACCGGGACGCGATTTTGACGAGAAAAGAGGTGAGCCTCGCCTCGCCCTCAACAGCCTCCACTATGAGCGGTTGTGGCGATGATGCATGCGGTCATAGCTCGTGATGACCTCGCTCGCGTCGGTGCTCCTCAACACACGGGCCTGGAGACGCTGCAGCGCCGGATTGACAGGCTTACCACGCGCAACGGCGTCGCGAATCTCACTCTTGCCTTCGAACTCATCTTGCTGAGGTTGCTGACCAGAACGCGAAAACATAGAAAATCTCCTTCGTGGGTTACCTATCGTATCGAGCCTGCCGCATGTCGGCAACATTTGTGCCCGGCGACGGGTCCGGATCGATCAACGGGTCGCCAGGCGACTAGGTTGTCTGATCATTGCGGTGCAGTGGCACGGCGGTCAGATTGACCAGTGCCAAGTCACCGAGGCGGCGCCCAAGCTGAAGCAGTAGTACGAGTTCGGAGCACGACAAGGATGGTGCGCGGTTACACACATCAAGGCTACATAGCGAGCGTGTACTACGCCTGCAGAGGCGCCCAGCGGGCGCCATCCCTCGAGGGTCGTACGAAAAGGGTAGGCACAGCAAGGTTTCAGGGCGCGGCCGGCTTGCCCCGTCGAACAGTCGGCTTGCGCTGCGGCTTATCTGCACCGCGCACCGCCGATAAGGCGCCGGCAAGCAGCCTCCGTGTCTCCTCATGCGATTTCCTTTCCTCGCCAAGCTCCCGATCGATGTGTTCCAATTGCTGCTGCACCGCAGAGCTTTCGGCCCGGGCTTGAGCAAGCAAGCCTGCTTGCTGGGCAATTCGCTCTCGAAGCTCGCGCTCCACTTGCTGGGCGATCTGCTGCGTCTCGCGCAGCGTCCGACGCCCGACTTCCAGGGTCTGCGCCGCAGCTTCTTCGCTCTGGATGCGCCGTTGCCGTTCCCTGGCCAGGTCCGCCTCCAGCGCCTTGGCGGCCTGCCGCGTCCGGTCGACCTCGGCCAGCAGGCGCTTTTCGTGCGCGTCGTGCCGCGCCTCGGCCTGGCGCAGGTCCTGGTCCTTCGCCGCCAGGGTGTCGGCGTGCTCGCGGCGCATACGCTCCTGGAGCTCCGCCGCTTGGGCGAGGAGGGCAGCGAGCCGCCGGATCTCGTCCTCCAGGCCCGTGCGCACGCGGTGCGCCTCGATGGCGTGCTCCTTGATCTGGCGCTCCAGGGCCTCGCGCGCCTGCTGCGAGGAGGCCAGCGCCGCATCCAGGCTCACGCGCGCCTGCGCGAAGGCGTCCTCGCGCTGCGCCAGGGCCGCCTGGGCCTCGGCCAGTGCATCCTGCTGGGTCTGCAGTGCCTCGCGCGCCGATACCAGTTCGCCACGCTGGATTTCCTCGGCCTCGCGCCGCGCCGTCTCCCACAGCAGCTTCGCGGCGTTGCGCACGCCCACGGGCATCACGTCCAGCATCCCGCCGGCATCGTTGCCGGCCGCGGCCCCCGACCTGGCTCGCGTACCTACCAGGCGCTCGCCCAGCGTGGCGAACCAGCGCTCGAGCATAGGGCTGACCGTGTTGGGCGAGCCGCGCCCGATCTTCAGGCGCACGCGCTCGATGGTGGGCCGCTTGCCCTCGGCCAGCAGCGCGTCGGCGGCCGCGAAGACGTCGCTTTCCTGGATGCCGCGGCCCCTGAATTCCATCACCTCGCTCATGCCGATCCTTTCAGGTCCACAGCGCCCGGACCTCACAAACTGCTTGAACTTCGCCCTCGAACTTCCTGATTTCAGGTAATCTCCGGGTGCCCTCTTTTACCAACGATAAGTGAAGTTTATCATGATCTATATAGATATAATGTAGTAAATCATACGTCATATGTAATTAATTCTGTATGAATTCATCTGGCCTGCCACCCATGCGCAAGAACGCTGACGAAAACCTCCGAACCCGCGCCGAAGAAGTTCGGGCGCACGCCGCGGCGCCAGCGCAGCATCCGCTCGCGACGCTGGCCGAGCGCCGCGCGGTGCTCGATCCGGCCCGGCTGGGTTCCACCGCCGAGGCCGCCGCCCGCGCGCTGCTGCGCCAGGGCGAATCCACCAACACGCGGCTTTCCTACGGTTCGGCGATGCGCTACTGGTGCGCCTGGTATGCCGCGCGCTACGGCGGCGCGCTCGCCGTGCCCGTGCCCGTGCCGGTGGTGGTCCAGTTCATCGTGGACCACGCGGCACGCCGGCCCGACGAGGGGGAGCAGGACCCACAGGGCACGCCGGGCAGGAAGAAGCGGCCGGCAGCGCTCGTGACCGAACTGCCGCCCGACGTGGACGAGGCGCTGGTGAGCAGCGGCTACAAGGGCAAGCCGGGGCCGCCGGCGCTCAACACCCTCGTGCATCGCATCGCCGTGCTGTCCAAGGCGCACCAGATGGCCGGCGCGAACACGGCCGGCGCGGACATCGCGAACCCCTGCGCCGACCCGCTGGTGCGCGAGCTGCTCGCGCGCACGCGCCGCGCCTATGCCCAGCGCGGCGCGCGCGCAAAGCGCCAGCGGGCCCTGACCAAGGACCCGCTGCAGCAGCTGCTGGCCACCTGCGACGACAGCCTGAAGGGCCGGCGCGACCGCGCCCTGCTCCTGTTCGCCTGGGCCACCGGCGGGCGCCGGCGCTCGGAGGTCGCCTCGGCCACGCTGGAGAACCTCCAGCGCGTGGATGCCGAGGCCTTCGTCTACACCCTCGCCCACTCCAAGACGAACCAGCGCGGCGACCTGCGGCCCGAGGATGTGAAGCCGCTGGTGGGCAGCGCCGCGGCGGCCATGCGCGAGTGGCTCGCGGTGCTGCAGGCGCACGGCATCCGCGAAGGCGCGATCTTCCGGCGCATCCGCCGCGGCGGGCACCTGGCCGAGCCGCTGGCGCCGGCGGCCGTGCGCGACATCGTGAAGGCGCGCTGCGCCCTGGCCGGCGTGGAAGGAAGTTTTTCAGCGCACTCCCTGCGCGCGGGCTTCGTCACCGAGGCCGGCCGCCAGAACATGCCCCTGCCCGAGACCATGGCCATGACGGGGCATCAGAGCGTGGCCACCGTGGTGGGGTATTTCAGGGCGGAAAGTGCGTTGGGTGGCAGGCTGGGTCGGATGCTCGATGACGACGAATGACATCGTCCCGCGAAGTCGGAGGTGCCGATGGCCCCGACCTGAATCTGTATCTGGACGGCCACTGGAAGAAATAGTCGATTCACCCGGCGAGAGCGGGACGAAGCCCCGCACAGTGTGGGGCTCGAAGGACGCCAAACCGCCTGAAGCTTGCTGCGGACCGAATCAGGTCGTGAGGACGGGGCGGTGCCGCGAGCAGCGTACCCGTATTGTTTGATCGTCAGGCGACCCAGCTTCTAAGAAGCCCCCCACTCATTCACTCGGCTGGGCGGACGCGCTGTTTCCGACGAAAGCAGTGATGCGTGGACGCGGAGTGCCGGCAAGCCGAGTTGAACTCGGGTTAGCCTTGAGCGCCCGGAGAAGGATCAGTTTGCCTTATGTTAAATCAACCATGAAGCACGAGGAGTAAGGATCAGAAGAACTGAGCTGCAAAGCCGAGCTGCAATTCAGTCGCCCCCTTCCGCAAAGCTCTCGCGTATCGGCGACCGCGCGCCGGGCCTCATCGTGCAGGCGGTTCCGCAGTCTCGACCGGGCGACTGCCGATCAGCCCGAGGCCACCGCCACCGCCGGAAGCGTCGCCGCTCCCTCCTCCTCGGCCGGCCAGGCCGCCTGCGCCCTCGCGGCCACTGTTCCCGCCACGGCGCGCCTGCGTTCCACCGGCTGCGCGCAGCGGCCCTTGGGCAGGAATCGGCAGGTCGGCTGGAATCGGATCCAGGTCGAGCGCATGACGGATGAAGCTCCGAAGTGACGAAACCAACTGGCTGACCTCGACGGATCGTCCGGCGACCATGTCAGCGGCCCCCTGTGCCGCCAGACGTACCTGCTCTTCCGTGCCGAGCAGGATCACGTCCGACAACGCGGCTTCCACCGCGTCCCGAATGCGCCGCCGCCGCTCCGAAGCGGATTCGGGTGCATCGTCCACGCCTTCCGCCTGTCGCTGGCGATGATCGCGCAAGTGGGTCGGGTCCACGCTGAGGTTGCCGGTAAAGGACCCGCCCAACACCTTGTAGGCTGCAATCAACGTTTTCAGCCGCTCGTTGATCTGACGATTCTCGCGCTCACGGCGGCGCTGGACCGTCTGCATGAACACCAGCCGAATGCCGATTGCGACCAGCGACACTACCGCCAAGCCAGCGAGTGTCGACAGCAGGCCGGACCAGGAAGTGAAGTCGATTGAGTTGCGCACCGCGGACCTCGGCGAGTCAAGGGGTAACGCGCAGCATCATCGCCACTTCGATGAACCTCTGCGCCGCAGGGCTCTCGCTTCCTGCGATGCAGGCAAGTGCGAGGGTCGTTTCCGCATAGGCCGCGTCGTGCAGGTCGCGGTAGACGATTCTCGGCGCGCGGTGGCCGCGCATCACCTCTGGCACGAGGGCCACGCCCAGCCCGCTTTCGACGAGCGCCAGCACCGTGGGAACCTGCGTGGCCTCCTGGGTGACATCGGGCGCGAAGCCCGCGGCTTCGCAAGCCGACATCGCGTGGGCATGGAGGCCCGCCGCGTCGGTCGCCGAGTACATGATGAAGGGCTCCCGCGCAAGATCCGCCAGCGCGAGCGGCTCACGGGCGGCCAGGGGGTGGTCCGCGGGCAGCGCCAGCAGCAGCCGGTCGCGCTGCAAGGTCTGCAGCGTGGCGCCGTGCGCCTGCAGCAGCGGCGTGCGGACGATCCCGAGATCCAGCGTCTCCTCGCTCAGCATCGCGATGATGGCGGCCGAAGTCGCCTCCCGCAAAACGAGCTGGACGTCCGGATACTGCGCGCGGAAGCTGGGGACCAGCGTGGGGACAAGACGGTAAATGGCGGAGCCCACGAAGCCGATGCGCAGCCGTCCGCCGGTGCCGTCGGCGGCCGCGCGTACCGTGCGCTGCAGCTGCTCGCCGTGGTACAGAAGCCGCCGCGCCTCGACCAGCGCGGCCTGGCCGGCCATCGTCAGCAGCACGCCGCCCGGGGTGCGCTCGAACAGCTTGGTGCCAAGTTCGTTTTCCAGCTTCTGGATGGAGACCGACAGCGCGGGCTGCGCGATGTGCAGGCGCTCGGCCGCCCGGCTGAAGTTCAGCGTTTCGGCAAGGACGTTGAAGTGGCGCAGGCGTCGCAGGTCCATGGAGTCGGGCGGAAGGCTGCGTCGAGCATACCCGCCCGCCCAAGCTCACTCCTGTTGGACCTTGGCCTTGACGGCGAGCCGCTTCCACAGCTCGATCTCTGAAGCCTGGAAGCGGCGCATCTCCTCGGCGCCACCCTGCATGGTCTCGGCCCCGAGCTTCTCGTAGAACTCGCGCGTTTCCGGCATGCGCTCGATCTGCGCGAACAGCGCGGCGAGCTTGTCCGTCTCCGCTTTCGGCGTCTTCGCCGACACCATGGCGCCGACCCAGACGTAGGCGCCGTAGCCGGGCAGACCCGCCTCGCCCATGTGCGGCACCGCGGGCAAGGCGACGGCGCGACGGTCGGAGGCCACGGCCAGCGCGCGCAGCTTGCCGGACTTGATCAGCTCGGTGGAGGCGGTGATGTCGGCGAAGGCGAGGTCCACCGTGCCGGAGGCCACGGCGGTGAGCGCTTCGGAGGCGCCCTTGAACGGCACGTTCACGATCTCGACACCCGCACGATCGTTCAGGGCTTCGTTCATCAGCTGGTAGCCCGCCGAGCCGCCGCCGTGGTTCAGCTTGCCGGGGCTGGCCTTGGCGGCCGCCACCAGCTCCTGCAGCGTCTTGTATGGCGACGCAGGCGGCACCACCACCACGGCGGGCGCCCGCATCATCATGCTGAGCGGCGCCATGTCGACCTGCGGGTTGTATGGAAGCTTGCGGAACAGCGCCACGTTCACGGCGAGCGTCGAATTGCTGCCGACGAAGACGGTGTAGCCGTCGGCAGGCGCGGCCAGCACCTGCTGCACTGCGATGAAGCCATTCGCACCAGGCTTGTTCTCCACCACCACGGGCTGACCCGTGAGTTCGGTGAACTTCCGGCCGAAATAGCGCGCCGAGGTGTCGGTGCCGCTGCCAGGCGGAAAGGGGACGACGAACTTGACGGGACGGCTAGGAAATTCCTGCGCGATGGCCTCGGCCAGC
Source organism: Xenophilus azovorans DSM 13620 (assembly GCF_000745855.1). GTDB lineage: Bacteria > Pseudomonadota > Gammaproteobacteria > Burkholderiales > Burkholderiaceae_C > Xenophilus > Xenophilus azovorans. The sequence goes on along the minus strand of NZ_JQKD01000019.1, from coordinate 99,388 downwards.
GGCAGGACGGCCACCGCGGCGAGAACGATCGCGGCGAGGCGGCGGAAGATGCTCGATTGCTGCATGAATTTCGGCTGCTTGTATTGGAAAAGGGAAAGGGGATCAGCCGCCGAACTTCGGCGGCCGCTTCTCGAGAAAGGCATTCACCGCCTCGCTGTGGTCGGCGGTCTTGTGCGACACGGCCTGGAACACCGAGGAGAGCTCCAGCACGGTATCGAGCCGCGAATGCAGGCCCTCGCGGATCAGGCGCTTGGTGAGGCGCAGGCCGTGCGCAGCGTTGGCCGTGATGCGGCCGGCGAGCTCGCGCGCCGCCTCCATCAGCTGCTCGTGCGGCACCACGCGCGACACCAGGTTCCACTCGAGCGCCTGCCGGGCGTCGATGGTGTCGCCGGTGAACGCCAGTTCCGAAGCGCGCGACAGGCCGATGATGCGCGGCAGCAGCCAGGCCCCGCCGTCGCCCGGGATGATCCCGATCTTGACGAAGCTCTCGGCGAACTTCGCCTTCTCGGAGGCAATGCGCAGGTCGCACATGCACGCCAGGTCCAGGCCGGCGCCGATCGCGTGGCCGTTGATCGCGGCGATCACCGGCACCTCCAGGTTGAACAGCGCCAGCGGCAACCGCTGGATGCCGCGCCGGTATTCCTGGCGGATGTCCATCTCGGTCACGGCGGGCGTGGCCTGGCGCTTCATCTCGCGGATGTCGCCGCCCGCCGAGAACGACGGGCCGTTGGCCGTGAGGATCACGCAGCGCACGGTGTTGTCGCCGTCGATGCGATCGATGGCTGCCAGGAACTCGGCGACGGCGGTATTGCCGGTCAGCGGATTGCGCTGCTCCGGCTGGTTCATGGTCAGGGTGACAAGCGGGCCCTGCTGCTCGTAGATCAGGAAGTCGGACATGGTGCTCCTCGGAAGTGCCGCAAGGCTAAAGCGGCCGCGCGGGCGCGTCCAATACCGAATCGCGCCGGCGCTATCCGTTTTCCATATGGCCCGCGGCGGTTTCGGTATTGGACGCCCGGGACGGCGCGCCCTAACCTCGCGGATTCACTGCCCCTCATTGCCATGGCCGATCTCCTGGACCACTTGCGGCTGGCGGCGCTGCCGCCGCATGCCGAGGCCTTTCGCGGCGAAGTCAAGCACTTCCTTGCGCAAGAACTGCCGCCCACTCCCGCCCACGTGCGCTCTCGTTCCTGGCTGGCCTTCGATGCCGAGTTCAGCCGCAAGCTCGCCGCCCGCGGCTGGGTCGGCGTCACGCTGCCGAAGCAGTACGGCGGTGCCGAGCTCGACGCCTTCAGCCGCTTCGTGCTGGTGGAGGAACTGCTCGCCGTCGGCGCGCCGGTCGGCGCCCACTGGATCGCCGATCGCCAGAGCGGCCCGCTGATCCTGAAGTTCGGCTCCGATGCGCAAAAGGCGCGCTACCTGCCGGGCATCTGCCGCGGCGAGACCTTCTTCTGCATCGGCATGAGCGAGCCGAACTCCGGCTCCGACCTCGCGAGCGTCGGCACCCGCGCCGTGCGCACCGACAAGGGCTGGCGCCTCAACGGCCGCAAGATCTGGACGACCAACGGCCACAAGTGCGACTACACGATCGCCCTGGTGCGCACCTCGGGCAATCCCGCCGATCGCCAGGCCGGCCTCTCGCAGTTCGTTGTCGACCTCAAGCTGCCCGGCATCACGGTGCGGCCGATCGTGGACCTCACCGGCGATGCCCACTTCAGCGAGATGTTCTTCGACGACGTGGAACTCGCCGAAGACGCCCTCGTCGGCAACGAGGGCGACGGCTGGAAGCAGGTGAATGCGGAGCTCGCCTTCGAGCGCAGCGGACCCGAGCGGCTCTATTCGAGCATCGTGCTGCTCGACTGCTGGCTCGCCTGGCTGCGCGAGACCGGCCGCGCCGAGCACCAGCTGGAAACGGTGGGCCGCTTTGCCGCCCATCTCGCCACGCTGCGCCAGATGTCCATCGCCCTCACCGCCAAGCTGGCCGCCGGCGAAAGCCCGGTGGTCGAGGCGGCGCTGGTGAAGGACCTCGGGACCGAATTCGAGCAGGCCGTGCCCGCCATCATCGAGGCGGCCCTCGGCGCCGACCCCGCCGACCCGCCCGGCGCGGAGCTGCTGCGCACCCTCGCCTACGTGAGCCACATGGCCCCCACTTTCTCGCTGCGCGGCGGCACCCGCGAAATCCTGCGAGGCATGATCGCGCGCGGCCTCGGCCTGCGCTGAAGGAGCACGACAGACATGTTCGCCGAAGCCATCGCATCCATCCTCGACCACCACTGCACCCCGGCCGGCGTGCGCGCCATCGAAGCCGGCGCCAGCGCGCAGCCGCTCGCTGCCGCCATCGTCGAAGCCGGGTTCCTCGAACTGCTCGCACCGGAAGAACGGGGCGGCGGCGGCGCCGGCTGGCCCGACTTCTTCGAGGTGGTCCTGCTCTGCGGCGCCTCCGCCGTGCCGCTGCCGCTGGCGCAGACCATGGCGGCGCGCCTGCTCGTCGCCGACGCGCCATCGCTGCCGGCCGGCTTCATCGCCTTCGCCCCGTCGCTCGCCCGCGGCGTCGACGGCTCGCTGCAGGCGCTGCATGTGCCGTGCGCGCGCACCGCGTCGCACGTGATCGGCGCCCTGGGCGATGTCCTCCTGCTGCTGCCGGTCGCGGAGGCACACCAGCTGCCCAGCGGCGTCCACGGCAGCCTGGGCGCGTCCTTGCGCTGGCCGGCCGCTGCCGGCCGCGTGCTGCAGGGTGGCGCCCGCGCCGCCGACCTGGCGCCGCTGGCCGCGCTGCTCCACGCCGGCCTGCTGGCCGGCGCGATGAAGCGCTGCTTCGACCTGACGATGGCCTACGCCAACGAACGCGTCCAGTTCGGCAAGCCGATCGGCAAGTTCCAGGCGATCCAGCATCAGCTGAGCGTGATGGCAGAACACGTCGCGGCCGGCCGCATGGCCGCGGAAGCGGCTTTCGGCACCGATGCCCGCCTGCCCGCCCTCCCCGCCTGCGCGGTGGCGAAGGCGCGCACCAGCGAGGCCGCCCAGCTCGTCGCCTCCACCGCTCACGCCGTGCACGGCGCGATCGGCGTGACCGAGGAATACGACCTCCAGCTCTTCACGCGCCGCCTGCACGAATGGCGCATGGCGCACGGCTCCGAGGCACACTGGCACCGCGTACTGGGACGGCTCTTTCTGGACAGTCCGCAGCCGCTCGCCGTCGACTTCGTGCGCACCGTGTGGGAAGGCGCACCCGCATGACGCCCACCCCGCGCAAGCCGGCCCTGCACGGCATCCGCATCCTCGACCTGTCGCGGGTGCTCGCCGGTCCCTGGTGCACCATGACGCTCGGCGACCTCGGCGCCGACGTGATCAAGATCGAGAACCCGAAGGGCGGCGACGACACCCGCAACTGGGGTCCCACCTTCGTCGAGGGCGAGTCCGCCTACTACCTCTGCGCCAACCGCAACAAGCGCAGCGTCGCGATCGACCTCGCCAGCCCCGAAGGCCAGCGCACGATCCGCGAACTCGCGGCGCGGTGCGATGTGGTGGTGGAGAACTTCAAGGCCGGCGCGCTGCAGCGCTACGGGCTCGACTACGAGTCGCTGCGCAAGGTGAAGCCCGACCTGATCTACTGCTCGATCTCGGGCTACGGCCGCACCTCGCCGCTGGCCGACCGCGCCGGGTACGACTACGTCGTGCAGGCGGAAGCCGGCCTGATGTCGATCACCGGCGAACCGGACGGCGAACCGATGAAGGTGGGCGTGGCCGTGGCCGATCTGTTCACCGGCATGTACGCCGTGCAGGCGATCCTCGCCGCGATCATCGCGCGCAACAACGATGGCCAGGGCCAGCTGATCGACCTCGCGCTGTTCGACTGCCAGCTCGCCATGCTCGCCAACGTCGCCAGCGCCACCCTCGTCAGTGGCCAGGAGCCGCAGCGCTTCGGCAACGCGCATGCGTCCGTGGTGCCCTATCAGGTGCTGCCGACCCGCGATTCCGAGATCGTGCTCGCCGTCGGCAACGACCGCCAGTTCAAACTGCTCTGCGATGAGGTGCTGGAGCGCCCTGAAATCGCGGCCGATGCGCGCTACACCACCAACCGCGCCCGGCTGGACCACCGCGACACGCTGATCCCGCTGCTGAAGGACGTGCTGCGCACGCGCGACGCCGACGAATGGCAGCGGCGGCTCGCCAGCACCGGCATCCCCACCGGGACCGTCCGCACGGTCGGCGCCGCACTTGCATCGCCGGAAGCAGCGGCGCGCGACATGGTCGCCACGGTGCAGCACCCGAAGGTGGGATCACTCAAGCTGGTGGCCTCGCCGATCCGCATGAGCGGCACGCCGGTGGTCGAGCCGAGCCCGCCGCCGCTGCTCGGGGAGCACACCGAGCAGGTCCTGCGCGAGCTCCTGGGTCGGGCGCCCTAGGAGGCGGGCTTCGCCTCCAGGCCCCGGAAGCGTGACACTGCTTCGGCCGCGATGGCCTCCGCAATGCGCGCGAGCTCCTCGTCGCTGACGAATTCCGGGTTGCCCTTGACCTCGATGGCGACCTCCTCCGGAACCTTCTGCGAACGCAGCACGGTCCTGGCAAGCTTGATGAACTGCTCGGAGGCGACACCCACCGCGGGCACGCCGAGCTTGATCAACTGTGCGGTGTCGTGGAGACTCCACGACGTGCACGAACCTCAGTTCGCCAAGCCGACGACGGCGGCACTGCAGTCGGCGGCGACGCCCTCGAGGAAGCCCTTGGGCGGCGGCGAGGCGGCAGGGATCGTGTAGAAGCGCACTTCGCGCACGCCGTGCTGCGCCACCAGCACCTCGCCCAGCCGCTTGCCGATCTTGCCGAAGCTGCTCCAGCCGTTGTCGAGGAAGGCCACCACCTTGCCTTGCAGCTCGGTGGCGGCAGCCGCGACGGATTCTCCGGCGCCCATGCGCGGGACCGGGTCGAGGTACTCGATGGGGTGCAGGTTCATGCTGTGCTCCTTGGAGGATGGGCGACCGCGGCGATCTGGAAGGTCGTGATCGCGAACGGCGGGATGTAGACAATATGGTAGGCCTCGTCGCCGCCGGCGACGACGATCTTGAGGTCCTCCGGCCGTGCGCAGGGCTTGATCATGCGTTCGGGCGGATAGTCCTGGTACGCCGGCGTGAGCTCGAAGGAATCCACCGGCACCTGCGAGCGCGGGATCTGCGCGCGCTCGAACAGCTCGCGCTGCACCCGCGCCTTGTCGAAGCCGTGTTCGGCGAAGATCCGCGCGTGGCCGGGCGTCATCACGATCAGCGGGTTGCCCAGTTCGCGCAGGTAGCCGTTGCTGCCGTAGCAGCGCATCGCATCGGCCGTCACGTGCAGGATCGCCTCGGGCGAACGGTAGAACGCCAGGATGTTGGTGGTGCCGGTGCCTGCGAAAGCCGCCACCGTGCTCTGCTCCGGGGCGAAGCCATGCTCCACGTGCAGCGGCGCCCACGGGCTGTCTTCCTCCGCCTCGGCGAAGCAGAAGCTGAACTTGGCGGGCATGCCGTGCGTGGCCTTGTCGACGTCACCCGGCGCGCAGCCGCCGCAGTTCACCAGGATCAGCCGCAGCGCGCGGCCGATGGTGGCGTTGGCGCGCCAGCCCGGGCCCATGCAGCCGCGCCGGCTGTTGACCTGCGCGCGCTCGCGCACCGGACCGTTGACGACCAGCACGGGCGTCGCCGGGTTGGTGGTGGTCTGCACGCCGAGCAGGTTGTATTCCGGCACGGCCACGGCCTGCAGCGCGGCGACCACGATCGGGAAGTGTTCGGGCAGGCAGCCGGCCATGACGGCATTGATCGCGGCCTTCTCGGCGGTCACGCCGATGTTGTCGGGGGCCACGACTGCGAGCACGGCGTCGGGCGCGAGGCCGCTCGCGGCCAGCATCGCTTCGACGGCCTGCACGGTCGGCGGCAGCATCGGCAGGCCGTCGGAAAAGCCACGGCGCAGCATGTCGTCGAAGAGTGCGGCCGGCGTGCCGGCCTCGACCCGGAAGAGCTGAGAGCTGAGTTGCATAGCGCGAACAGGCCCTAGTTGTTGGTCATCCGGATATTCGCCTCGCGGATCAGCGCGCCCCATTTGCGGTATTCCTGCTGGATGTACTCGCCGGTCTCCTGCGGCCCGGCGCTGGGGAAGGACTCCATCCCGGCGGCGCTCATCCGTGCGATCACCTGCGGGTCCTTCAGCGCCGTCTGCAGTTCGCGCTGCAGCTGCTGCACGATCGCGGAGGGCGTGCCCTTCGGCGCCAGCACCGCATACCAGGCGCCGGCGGTCACGCCCGGATAGCCGAGCTCGCTCACCGTAGGCAGGTCGGGGAACTCCGCCAGCCGCTTCTCGCCGAACGACGCCAGCGCCCGCACCTTGCCGGCGTGGATGAACTTCGAGACCGAGGGCACGACGGAGATGTTGGCGGGCACGACCCCGCTCATGGTGTCCACCAGCGCCGGGGCATCGCCCTTGTACGGGATGTGCAGCATGTTCACGTCGGCGCGCTTCTTCAGCAGCTCCCCGGCGAGGTGGGTCGGGCCATAGGGCGAGCTCGAGAACGAATACTTGCCGGGCTCGCGCTTGAGCAGCGCGATGAACTCGCCGAAGCTGGCCGCGGGTACCTGCGGATGCACCACCAGCAGCGCATCCACCCGGGCGATGCGCGCCACAGGCAGGAAGTCTGCCATCGGATCGCCCTGCCCGGGCGCCAGGTGCGGGTTGATGGTGAGCGCGCCGTTGCTCGCGAACAGGAGCGTATGGCCGTCGGGGTCGGCTTTGGCGACCGCCTGGGAAGCGAGCACCCCGCTGCCGCCGGCCCGGTTCTCCACCACCACCTGCTGGCCCAGCCGAGGCCCGAGACCCTCCGCCACAATGCGCGCGGCGATATCCACCGAGCCGCCGGGCGCGAAGCCGACCAGCAGCTTCACGGGACGCGAAGGGTAGGCGCCTTGCGCCAACGCCGATGCCGCCGCCAACAGCCACGTGCATGCCAGCGCCAGAAGTTTCGCCATGAGCTCGTCTCCTTGTCGCGGGCAGCGTAGCAGTGCCCGGCCGCTGGTGGCCCTTTCGGCGCAAAGCAGCACATGCGTGATGGAAACGGCAGCGTGGTGGACAGGGTCACCCATGGATGGCACGCTCCCGGCTCGCTTGCACCCAGAATTCATGAACAAAGGAAGGGACGCGCTCCCGGTGGAGTGGCCGGACTTCAAACCCGGAGTGGGCCGCCCGCGGTCCTGTGTGGGTTCGACTCCCACTCTCTTCCGCCCTCCTCCGAGAGGCCGCATGTGCTGAGCCCGCCGCCGCGCTGGCGCGCGCTGCCTTCCCTCGATCGCCTGCTTCGCCAACCCGCCTTCGCGGCGCTCGCCGATGAATTCGGCCGCGCCTCGCTGCTGGAGACCTTGCGCAACCTGCTCGCCGAGTACCGGGCGGCGCTCGTGCCAGGCGCTCCGGTCCCCGACGAAGGAACGCTCGCCGAGGCCGCCCGCGAGCGGCTGCAGGCACGCATGCGCCCTTCCCTGCGGCCGGTGTTCAATCTCACCGGAACGGTCCTGCACACCAACCTCGGACGCGCGCTGTACCCCGAGGCGGCGATCGCCGCGGCCACGGCGGCCATGGCGCGGCCGGTCAACCTCGAATACGACCTCGGCGAGGGTCGCCGGGGCGAACGCGACGTGCACGTCGAAGCATGGCTGGTGCGCCTCACCGGCGCCGAAGCGGCGCTGGTCGTGAACAACAACGCCGCCGCGGTCTACCTGGCGCTCAACGCGCTCGCCGCAGGCCGCGAGGTGGTCGTCTCGCGCGGCGAGCTGATCGAGATCGGCGGCTCCTTCCGCATCCCCGACATCATGGCCAGCGCAGGCTGCACGCTGCGCGAGGTCGGCACCACCAACCGCACCCATCCGCGCGACTACGAGGGCGCCATCGGCGAGCGCACCGCCGCCGTGATGAAGGTGCATGCCAGCAACTACGCCATCCAGGGCTTCACCTGCGCGGTCCCGCCGCGCGAACTGGCGGCGCTGGCGCACGCCCGCGGCGTGCCGCTGGTGGAGGACCTGGGTTGCGGAACCCTGGTGGACCTGGAGGCGTACGGCGTCGCCCATGAACCTACCGCGGCCGAGGCTGTCGCGGCCGGCGCCGATCTGGTCACCTTCAGCGGCGACAAGCTGCTGGGCGGCCCGCAGTGCGGCATCGTCGTCGGCCGGCGCGAATGGATCGACCGTCTGCGCAACCACCCGATGAAACGGGCGCTGCGGCTGGACAAGGTCCGGCTGGCGGCGCTGGAGGCGGTGCTGCGCCTCTACGCCGATCCACAGCGGCTGCCGCAGGCGCTGCCCACCCTGCGGCTGCTCACGCGCACGCGCGACGAGATCCGCATGCAGGCCGAACGGCTGCTTGCGGCCCTGCCCGCTTCCTTGCTGCAGGGCGCCGACGCAGCGGCTGCCGACTGCGCCAGCCAGGTGGGCAGCGGCGCGCTGCCGGTGGAGTCCCTGCCGAGCGCGGCACTGCGGCTCGTGCCGCGAGCGGGCGGGTCGCTGAACGCCCTGGCCGACTCGCTGCGCGCGTTGCCGGTCCCGGTCCTCGGACGGCTGCACGACAACGCGCTGCTGCTCGACCTGCGTTGCCTCGAGCCGGTGCGCGAGGCGGAGTTCCTCGCCCAGCTCGCGCAGGTGCCCGCACCATGATCGTCGCCACGGCCGGCCACATCGACCACGGCAAGACCACGCTGGTGAAAGCGCTCACCGGCGTGGATACCGACCGGCTCCCCGAAGAGAAGCGCCGCGGGATCTCGATCGACCTCGGTTTCGCCTATTGGCGCACGGCCGAAGGCGCGACCATCGGCTTCGTCGACGTGCCCGGTCACGAACGCTTCGTGCGCAACATGCTGGCCGGCGTGTGCGCCGTCGACCATGTGTTGCTGGTGGTGGCCGCGGACGACGGCGTGATGCCGCAGACGCGCGAGCATCTGGCCATCGTCGACCTGCTCGGTGTCGCGAGCGCCAGCGTCGCACTCACCAAGATCGACCGCGTGGCCCCGGCACGCCTGCGCGAGGTGATGGCAGAGGTGGAAGCGCTGCTCGCGCCCACCGGGTTCGCGCGGGCGGCCGTGTTCCCCGTGGCCGCACCTGCGGGTGACGGGCTCGCGGAGTTCCGTGAGGCCCTCGCGGCGCGCGCCGCCACCCTGCAGCGGCAGCACACCGGCGGCCGCCGTGCGCGCTACGTCATCGACCGCGCCTTCACCGTGCCGGGCAGCGGCACGGTGGTGACGGGCACGGTGCTCGACGGCGCGATCGCCGAGGGCGATCGCCTGCAACTGTCGCCGTCCGGTGTCGTCACGCGGGTACGCGCGGTACAGCGTGACCGGCGGTCGGTGCCTCGGGCGGCCGCCGGCGAACGCTGTGCACTCAACCTTGCCGGCATCGAAGTCGGCGAAGCAGGTCGGGGCGGGTGGCTGCTGGATTCCGCGTTGCATGCGCCGACGCAGCGCCTGGACATCCGGCTGCGACTGTTGCCGGAAGAGGAAGCTGCGCATTGGACGCCGGTGCACGTCCACATCGGCACCGCCCACGTGCCGGCCCGCGTCGCCCTGCAGCGCGGGGCCGCGCTCGGCCCCGGCGCAACCGCGCATGCGCGCCTCGTGCTGGAGCAGCCCGTGGCGGCGCTGCATGGCGACCGGTTCATCCTGCGGGACGCGTCGGCGCGCCGGACGCTGGGCGGCGGCGTCGTGATCGACCCGTGGCCGCCCGCACGGCGGCAGCCGCCGGCGCAGCGCGCACAGCAACTCGCCGCGATGGAAAAGCCCGGCGCGGCGGCGTCCCTGGCCGCCCTCGCCGAATGTACCCCGGAAGGCGTGGACCTCGACCGCTGGCAGCGCGCCCACAACCTCGATCCCGGGAGCCTGCCGGCCCTGTTGGCGGACGCGGGGCTGGTTGCGTTGGGGCCCACCCTTGCCCTCCCGCGCGAACGCGTCGAGCGGCTGCACGCCGCCATCGAAGCGGCCGTCGACCGCTGCCACCGCGAGCAGCCCCAAGCCGCCGGCATGGAGGCGCACGCCCTGCGCCGGGCGTGCGGCGAGAGCCTGCCCCCGCGGGTATTCGACGCCGTGCTGCGCGCATTGGCCGCCGTGCAGCGCGTCGAGGTGGCCTCCGGCCGGGTCCGCCGCCCAGGCCACGTGAGCACCCGCAACCCGGCCGACCAGCGCATGTGGCAAATCGCGTCGCCCGCACTGGCAGCCGCTGGCCTGCGCGGCCTCACCGTCGCACAGCTCGCCGCCGACACCGGCCTGAAGGAAATGCTGCTGCACGACCTGCTGCGCCGCCAGGCCGCCGGCGGCGAGGTGGTCCGGGTGACCGACGATCGCTACTACCTGCGCAGCACCATGGCCGTTTTCGCAGCCGTCGCGCACGAACTGGTGCAGACGCTGCCCGCCGGCCACTTCGGAGCCGCCGACTACCGTGACCGGACGGGGCTCGGGCGCCAGCTCGCGATCCGGGTCCTCGAGGCGCTGGACCGGCTCGGCGTGACCTTGCGCATCGGCGATGTCCGATGCATGCGGCAGGACTTCAGGGCAGTGCTCGGGGCGGCCAGCGCGCCGGGGCCGGTCAGCGCCCCCGCCACAGCGGCGGCCGCTTCTCGGCAAACGCGCGCGGGCCTTCCTGCGCATCCTCGCTGAGGTACACCCTCATAAGGCAGTCTTCTTGCCTGTGACACGCAGGCCCGCCAGCAGTTGCCGGGCGGCCTGCACTGCGGCCGATTCGAACGCCTGCGGTGTCGCCGCGCCGACGTGCGGCGTGAGCACCGCGTTGGCCAGCCCTGCGTAGGGATTGTCCGGGCCGGCGGGCTCGCGGGTGAATGTGTCGAGTCCGGCGGCGCACACCTGGCCCGAGCGGAGCGCCGCCACCAGCGCTGCATCATCGATCAGGCCGCCGCGGCCCGTGTTCACGAGCAGCACGCCGTGCCGGCAGCGCGCCAGCATGCCTGCGTTCACGATCCCCTGCGTTGCCGCGTTCAGGGCGCAATGCAGGGAGATCGCATCGCACGCCGGCCAGAGGTCGTCCAGCGCCACGAGGCGCACGTGACGCGGCACGGCGCGCGGCGTGCGCGTCGCGGCGATCACGCGCATCCCGATCGCGCCGGCGAGCCGCGCCATCCGCAACCCGACCGGGCCGAGACCGATGATGCCGAGCGTGCGGCTGGCGAGCTGCATGCCCTGGTGGGCGGCCTTGTCCCAGTGGCCGGCGTGCATGCGCGCATCGAGCCGCGCGACGCCCTTGGCACAGGCGAGGAGCAGCGCGAGTGCGTGCTCCGCCACCGCCACCGCATTGGCACCTGGCGTGGCGCTCACCGCGATGCCGCGCGCGCGGGCGCATTCCAGGTCGATGGTGTCCAGGCCGCTCCCGTGGCGGGCGATCACCCGCAGGGACGGCGCGGCTTCCAGCACCTGCGCATCGATGCGGCCGAAGCGGACGAACAGGGCGTGCGGGTCGCGGGCGCGGACGAAGTCGGCGAGTTGGCCGGGCGCTGCCTCGCGCGGGTCGGCGAAGTGCAGCTCGTGGCGGGCGAGCAGCGTCTGCGCGGCTGCCGGCAGCGCAGGCAGGGTCAGCACGATGCGTGCGCTCATTCGAGCACCTTCGGCCGGGCGACGCTCATTGGACTACCCTCCGCGCTTCGCGCTCCGGGATGAGCGCTTGGGAGCGGCCCGGCGCGCTCATGCTGCGAAGCCGTACAGCCGTGCCGGGTTGTCGACCAGGACCCGTTGCAGCGCCGCGGTGTCACCGCACCAGCGCGCCAGCAGTCCCAGCAGCGCCGCATCATCCGGCCATGGATGCAAGCCCGCCGAGGCAGTGGCATGGGGCCAGTTGGTGCCCCACACCACCCGCTCGGGTGCCGCCGCGAGGAAGCTGCGCGCCAGCGCACCGGCGTCGCGGCCGTCGTGGTTCTCCGCCTCGCTCACGAGGTACGCGCCGGACAGCTTGACCCAGCCGCGCCCGTGTTCCAGCCACCGCAGCACGCGCTTGTGCGCCTCGCCGCCGAGGCCGGAAGGCGCGATCTTGGCGAAGTGGTCCAGCACGAAATCCACCGGCAGCGCGTCGAGGTCGGGTGCCAGCGCAGACAGCCGGTCGGCGGGCACGATCAGCTGCACGTGCCATCCGAGCGGCGCAATGCGCTTCGCGAGCGGGCGCAGCATGGCGGGCGTCGCCGAGACGCCCATCGACAGGTTCAGGCGGATGCCGCGCACGCCCAGGGCATGCAGCCGGCGCAGTTCCTCGTCGGGCACGGAGGCGTCGACCACAGCCACGCCGCGCGCGCTGTCACCCAGCTCGGCGACTGCGGCCAGCATGCTGCGGTTGTCGGTGCCATAGGTCGAAGGCGTCACGCAGACGGTGCGCTGCAGGCCGAGCGCAGTGCGCAGCGCAAGGTATTGCGCAACCGGGGCGTCCGGCGGCAGCAGGCGCGCACCGGCGACCGCCGGGTAGCGGCGGTCGTAGACGTGCATGTGGCAGTCGCAGGCTCCCGGCGGCATCGGCATCCCCGCCGCGCCCGCGTTCACTGCAGTTCGACCCCGGCGTCGCGAACCACCTTGCCCCAGCGCGTGGTCTCCGAGCGCAGGAGGCGGCCGAACTCGTCCGGCGTGCTGGCCACGGGCACCGAGCCGTCGGTGCGGTACTTCTCGGCCACCGCGGGACTGTTCAGCGCGGCCTGCAGCGCGGCGTTCAGTTCGGCGACCACGGCGGCGGGCGTGCCCTTGGGCGCCACCATGCCGAACCAGGTGGCGGCCTCGAAGCCGGGAAAGCCCTGCTCCGCCACCGTGGCCACCTCGGGCAGCTCCGGCGAGCGCGCCGCGCTGGTGATGGCCAGCGCCCGTGCCTTGCCGCCGCGCACGTGCTGGACCAGCGAGCCCATCGAGGACACGTAGACGTCCACGTTGCCCGCGACCACATCGACGATGCCCTGCGAGGCGCCCTTGTACGGCACGAAGCTCAGTTTGACGCCGGCCAGCGAGGCGAGCTGCGTCATGCTCAGGTGCGAGATGGTGCCGCTGCCGGAGAAGCCGACCGAGATCTCGCCCGGGCGCTTCTTCGCCTCGGCGAGCACATCGCGCAGCGACTGGTAGGGCTTGCCGGCGCCGGTCACCGCCACCAGCGGCGAGGTGGCGATCATGCCGACCGGCGCGAAGTCCTTCAGCGGGTCGAACGGCAGCTGCTTGAAAAGCGTCGGGTTCACCGCGAGCGCGCCGACGTGCCCGAACAGCACGGTGTAGCCGTCGGGCGCCGCGTTCGCCACCTCGCCGGTGCCGAGGTTGCCGCCCGCGCCCGGCTTGTTCATGATCACCACGTTCCAGCCCTTGGTGGTGCGCAGCGCCTCCGCAAGCGTGCGGGCCAGCAGGTCGGGGCCGCCGCCGGCAGGGAACGCCACCATCATGCGGATCGGCTTGTCGGGATAGCCCGCAGCGAACGCGGGCAGCGGCGCGGAGCAGGCGCCGAGCGCCAGGGCCAGCGCCTGGCGGCGGGTGAGCTTCGTTGGCATCACAGCGTTGCTTCCGATCCGAAGATGGCCGTGGCCTGCGAGGAGAGCACGCCTCCGTTGCCGTGCGCGATGGCCAGCTTCGCATCCTTCACCTGGCGCGCGCCGGCGCTGCCGCGCACCTGCTCGACCGCCTCGACCATGGTGAACAGGCCATACATGCCGGGATGCACGCAGGACAGGCCGCCGCCGTTGGTATTGACTGCCAGCCGGCCACCGGGAGCGATGCCGCCGTTGTCGACGAAGGCGCCGCCCTCGCCCTTGGCGCAGAAGCCGAGGTCTTCGAGGAACAGGATGGTGTTGATGGTGAAGGCGTCGTAGAGGATCGCGACGTCGATGTCCCTGGCCGACAGCCCCGCCTGCGCATAGGCACGCTCGCCGCTTTCCTTCGCCGCCGTCACGGTGAGGTCGGGCATGTTGGCGATCGAGCGGTGCCAGGTGGCCGACGCCGAGCCGAGCAGGTAGGCCGGCTTCTTCGGGAAGTCCTTCGCCCGGTCGGCGCGGACCATGACCACCGCGGCGGCGCCGTCGGTGACGAGGCAGCAGTCGCGCACCGTCAGCGGGTCCGACACCAGGCGTGACGCCAGCACGTCCTCGACGCTGAGCTCGTCGCGCATGAAGGCCTCCGGATTGAGCTGCGCCCACTTGCGCGCAGCGACCGCCACTTCCGCCAGCTGCTTGCGCGTGGTGCCGTACTGGTGCATGTGGCGGGCCGCTGCCATCGCGTAGGACGAGGGCGGGTTCATCGGCTTGTAGCGGTGCTCGTACACGACGGGCGTGGCGCCGGCGGTGGAGACCAGGCCGCCGGTGGCCGAGCGCTGGTTGCTGCCGTAGGTGATCAGCGCCACATCGCACAGGCCCGCCTCGAGCGCCAGCGCGGCCCACATCGCCTGGACCTGGAACGAGGAGCCGCCGGTGCGCAGGTTGTCCGTCACCTTCGGATGGATGCCGTAGTACTCGGCGATCGTCAGCGAGGAGAACGGGTCCTGCGGCAGCGTGGTGAACAGGCCATCGACGTCCGACGGCTTCAGGCCGGCATCGGCCAGCGCCTTCAGCCCGGCCTGCACCGCCAGGTCGATGGCCTCGTAGCCGGGAGCGGCGCCCATCCCGAAAGTGGCGGCCCCGACCACCGCGGTCTTGCCGCGTGGAAATTTCATCTGCGTCATTGCGCGCTCCCTTCCGGCACGAACACCAGCAGCGCCTTGCCGTCCGCCTGCTCGATCCTCGCCCGCACCTTCATGCCGATCTTCACGTCGGTAGCCTGCACGCCGACCACCCGCGTGGTCACCCGCGGGCCCTCCTCCAGGTCCACCAGCGCGACGTTGTAAGGCTCCGCCGGCGGCTTGGTGCGCACCACGGTGGTCGAATACACCACGCCCAGGCCGCTGGGCTCGAACCACTCGAGCTCGGTGTCGCCGGTGCCCGGCTCCGCCAGGCGCGGGTAGTAGAAGGCGCGGCCGGTCTTGCGGCTGCGCTGGATCATGAAGCGGCCCTCGTCGAGGAAACGCTGGAAGCGGGCGTCGATGCCCAACGGCTTGTCCTGTTCTTCAGCCATGCTGGCCCTCCTGTTGCGCAGCGGCCGCGGCCACCAGCGCGTCGACCGCGACCACGCCCTGCCCCTTGGGGTAGACGAGCACGGGATTGAAATCGATCTGGTCCACCACGCCGTCGCCGTCGGCGGCGAGCTCCGCCACCGCGACGAGGAAGTCGGCCAGCGCCTCCACGTCGGCTTCGGGCCGGCCGCGCGCGCCCTTGAGGATCGCGGCCGCCTTGAGCGAGCCGATCATGCGAAGCGCTTCCCCACGCGCGATCGGCGGCGGCGCGAACACCACGTCCTTCAGCACCTCGACGTAGATGCCGCCCATGCCGAGCATGACCAGCGGCCCGAAGTCGATGTCGTTGACCACGCCCACCACCAGCTCGTGGCCGGGGGGCATCATCTTCTGCACCTGCACGCCTTCCAGGCGAGCGGTGGGCGCATGGCGCTTCACGTTCGCCATCAGCCGCTCGAAGGCGGCGGGCAGCGTGTCGGCCTGCACCTGCAGCTCGACGCCGCCGGCCTCGGTCTTGTGCGCGATATCGGGCGACTGGATCTTGAGCACCACCGGGAAGCCCATGCCGTGCGCCGCCCGCATGGCCGCGGCCGCGTCCGGCACGATCACGCTCGGCGGCACCGGGATGCGATAGTGCGCGAGCAGTGCCGTCGTGTCGGCCTCGCCCAGCACGCCGGTGGCGAGCCGGCCTTTGGCCAACAGCGGCGAAGGCTGCGCGACCCGCCGCGTGGGCACCTCGGCCTCCACATGGCGCTGCTGGAACCGGCCGTAGCGCTTCAGCGCGTCGAGGGCTGCCGCGCAGGCCCGAAACGAGGGGAAGCCGTGCGCGCCGATGTCCGCCAGCGCCGACAGGTTCTCCTGCGAAGGCGCGATGTGCGAGTGGAACAGCACCGGCACGCTGCTGCGCTCCAGCAGCGGCTTCAGTTCCGCCGCCATCCCCGCGATGCGGCCCTTGGCCGAGAGGCCCATGTTGACCACGACCGCGTCGACTTCGCCGGAGCGGGCCAGCGCATCGATCACGCCGAGCATGCCCTTGCCCTTGTCGTCGGTGGCGGCGACCGTGGTGTCCACCGGGTTGCCGGCCGACGCATAGGGCGGCACGAATTCCATGATGCGCCGCTGCAGCGTCTCGCTCAACGCGGGCAGTTCGAGCCCCTGCGCGGACAGCAGGTCGGCAGCCCAGCCGCCGGCGCCACCGGAGGTGGTGACCACCGCGGTGCGGCCACCTTGCATGAAGGGCATCAGCGACAGCGCCGCGCCCGCCGCCAGCATCTCCTCCGCGTCGAACACGCGGAGCACGCCGTGGCGCTCGAAGGCCGCGTCGTACGCGGTGTCGGCGCCGGCGAGGTGAGCGGTATGCGAGATCGCCGCGCGCTGGCCGGCCTCGGAACGGCCGACCTTCATCACCACGATCGGCACCTGCTTCGCCGCCGCCTTCTGCGCCACCGCTGCGAAGCGGCGGGCGTCCTTCAGGCCCTCGATGAACAGCAGGATCACGCCGGCCTCGCCGCCCTCGACCAGCCGCTCGACGAAGTCGAGCACTTCCAGGTCGGCCTCGTTGCCGGTGGTGACCACGCTGTGCAGGTCCAGGTGCGCGTGCACGGCCCGGCCGAACAGCGCGAAGCCGATGCCGCCGCTCTGCGACACCACGGCCACGGGCCGCTTCGCACGGCGCGGCGGCAGCGGGTGCGCGGTGCACTCCTCCACCACGTGGGCGAAGGTGGCGGCGAGCTTCGTCTTGGGCAGGTAGAAGCCTTCCGTGTTCGGGCCGAGGACGTTCATGCCATGGCGGCGCGCCACCGCGACCGCGCGCTCCATGTCGGCGGGAACGACATCGGAGGAAAACACCACGGCACCGGCGCAACCGCGCGCGGCCGCATCCTCGATGAGGGCCGGCACGCCGGCGCCCGGGATGCCCACCAGCAGCAGGTCGGGCACCTCGGGCAGGTCGGCCAGGGACGCGTAGGCCTTCAGGCCCTGGATCGTCTCGTAGCCGCCCGGGTTGACCGGGTAGATCGGGCCGGGGAAACCGGCGTTCTTCAGGCAGCGCAGGATCTTGCCGCGCGTCTTGCCCGTGTCTTCGGAAGCGCCGACGACCGCGATGCTTCGCGGCTGCAGCAGCCGGGGATTCACAGTCATCGCGATTTCAGGCCGTGATGTGCGAGCCGCCGTTGACCGACAGGTGCTGGCCGGTGATGAAGCTGCTGGCCTCCGAGACCAGGAACGCGATCGACTTCACCGCCTCGTCCGGCTCCACGAAGCGGCCCAGCGGGATGTTGGCCAGGTACTTGTCGCGGAACTTCTCGCTGCGCACCACTTCGGTCATCTCCGTGGCGACCACGCCGTAGGCGACACTGTTGACGCGGATGCCGTAGCGGCCCCACTCGCGCGCCGCGCTCATGGTGATGCCGAGCACGCCCGACTTGGCGGCGCCGTAGTTGATCTGGCCGATGGTGCCCTTGCGGCCGGCATCCGACGACACGTTGACGATGACGCCCGGGTTCTTGTCGCCGGCTTCGGCGCGGCGCTTCATCTCTATGCCGGCGATCTGCAGGCAGTTGAAGACGCCGGTGAGGTTGACGTCGATGACCTGCTGCCACTGCTCGACGCTCATCTTGTCGATCATCGCGGTGCGCGTGATGCCGGCGTTGTTGACGAGGCCATGAACGCCGCCGAAGCGCTTCGCGGCCTGCTCCACCAGAGCGCCGAGGAAGGCGCGGTCGGTCACGCTGCCGGCGAGCGCGAGCACGCGCTGCGCGTCCAGCCCTTCCGTCGCGGCGGCGAGCTTCTCCTGGTTGGCATCCACCAGCGTCAGGCTGGCGCCCAGCTGGTACAGCAGCTTCGCCGCGTTCAGGCCGATGCCCTGGGCCGCGCCCGTGACCATCACGTTGCGCCCGGTCATGTCCATCAGATTGATCATTGCAGTTCCTCTCGTTCGGTCACTTGTGGTCACTTGTCGGTGTAGTTCGGCTTGCGCTTTTCCAGCGCGGCGGCCACGGCTTCGCGGTGGTCCTCGGTGTGCTGGGCCAGGCCCTGCATGCTGGACGCGAGGGACAGCGAGGATTCGAGCGAGCCGCCCAGTGAATCGCGCAGCAGCCGTTTGTTCATGCGCAGCGCGTGCGACGGGTGGCGTGCGATCCGCTTCGCGATCTCGCGCGCCCTCGGCAGCACCTCTGCCGGCGGCAGCACCTGCGACACGATGCCCAGCGCGAGGGCGCGCTGCGCATCGAAGTCTTCGCCGGTCAAGGTCAGCTCGGCAGCCACCGCGGGGCCGACGAGGCGCTGCAGCAGCCAGGCGCCACCGGCCGCGGACACCAGTCCGAGCCGCACGAAGCTCTCCGCGAACAGCGCGGTGTCGGAGCAGATGCGCACGTCGCACAGCAGGGCCAGGTCGAGGCCCGCGCCCACCGCCGGCCCATTGACGGCGGCCACCACCGGCACATCCAGCGCGAAGAAGGAGCGCGCCAGCCGCTGCACGCCGGTGTCGTAGTAGGCACGGTTCTCGGCAGGGTTGCCCGCGAAGTGATGCTCGCGGTTGTGCATCGCCTTGAGGTTGCCCCCGGCGCAGAACACGTCGCCGTTGGCCGTGAGGATGGCGCACTTGATGGAGACATCGGCCTGGATCCTCCCGCAGGCCTGGACGATCGCGTCGGTCAGCTCCACGCTGATCATGTTGCGCGTCTCGGGGCGGTTGAGGGCGAGGACCACGACGGGCCCCTCGCGCTCCCAGGTGAGCACGGGTGTGTCGCTCATTGCACAAACTCCTTCTTCACGGGATGGATCACGGCGTCGAGGGCGACCACGCCCTGCCCTTGCGGCAACACCACGAGCGGATTGACCTCGATCTCGGCGATGCGGCCCTGTTCGGCCACCGCCAGATGCGACAGCGCCGAGATGGCGCGCGCCAGCGCATCGGTGTCGCCGGCGGGCGCGCCGCGCCAGCCGAACAGCAGCGGCGAGGTGCGCAGTTCGCTCACCATTTCACGGGCCTCTTCCTCGCTCACCGGCGCGAGCCGCGACACGACGTCGCGCAGCAGTTCGACGGTGACGCCGCCCAGGCCGAAGGTGACCACCGGGCCGAAGGTGGCGTCGCGCGCGACGCCGAGAATGCATTCGGTGCCGCCTTTGACCATCTCGGAGACGAGATAGCCGTCGATGCGGGCGTCCGGCAGCTCGCGCCGGATGCGCTCGTCCATGCGGCGCACCGCGGCGGCCACCGCCTCGCCGTCCCCCAGGCCGAGCGCCACGCCGCCGTACTCCGTCTTGTGCGGGATGTCGGCCGATACCACCTTCACCGCCACGGGAAAGCCGATCTCGCGCGCCGCCGCGGCGGCGGTGTCGGGCGCTCGAGTGACGGTTTCCTTTGGCGTGCGGATGCCGCAGGCCGCGAGGATGCCCTTGGCCTCCACCTCGTTGAACGAGCTGGCCCCGGCCGGCACGAGACCCGCCGGGAAGGCGGGCGGCTGCCGCACGCTGGGGAGCGGCCGGCGAAAGAGCTGCTCGAAGTGATGCAGCGCCGCCAGCGCCGAGACCGCGCGCGACGGGTCTTCATACACCAGGAAGCCAGCCTGGTCGTAGGTCGCGCGCAGGTCTGGCGGCGTGGTGACCGACAGCATCAGCAGCCGGTCGGGATGGTGCGCGCAGACCTCGCTGAGGATGCGCGTGAGCGGGACGGCCATCGTCGGCGCCATGCCGACGATGCCCAGGAACAGGATGATGGCGTCGAACGCGTCTCCCTCCAGCACCCGCTCCAGCGCCAGGCCCAGCAGCTCGTGGTTGGCGGTGACCAGGCCCGTCATGTCGATCGGGTTGCTCGGCGAGCAGTAGGGAACGATCTCGCGCAGCTGCGCCTTGGTCGCCTCGGGCACCTTGCCGAGTTCAAGTCCGGCATCGGAGATGAAGTCGGCCATCTGCACGCCGACCCCGCCCGAGATGCTGATGAGGGCGGTGCGGGGACCTTTCGGACGCTTGCCCCGGCTGACTGCGTAGGCCACGTCGAGCAGTTCGTCGGTGGTGCGGGCGCGCCAGACGCCGTATTCGCGGAACAGGGCGTCGTAGACGGCGTCTTCGCCGGTGAGCGACGCGGTGTGCGAGGCGGCGGCGACGCGGCCTTCCGGCGTGCGGCCGACCTTCATCATCACCACCGGCTTGCGGTTGCGGCGCGCCGTCTCGAGCGCGCGTACCAGATTGGGCGCCGAGCGCACGCCTTCGAGGTAGCCGAGCAGCACCTGCACCTCGTCCTGCTGCGCCATCCAGGCCAGCACCTCGCCGACGTCCACGTCGGCTTCGTTGCCGGTGGCGACGAAGTGCGAGACGCCCAGGCCGCGCATGAAGCAGTGCTTCAGCAGGTAGCCGCCATACCCGCCGCTCTGCGTGGCCACGCCGACACCGCCGGCGGGCGGCAGGCCTTCCTCATAGGCCGAGGCAAAGGTCGAATAGACGCCGGCGCGGGCATTCACCAGGCCCATGCAGTTCGGCCCGAGGACGCGCATCCCGTGGGCACGCGCGACCGTCATCACCTCCTGCTGGCGCGCCGCGCCTTCGTCACCGACTTCGGCGAAGCCGGCGCCGAAGATCACGGCGGAGCGAACGCCGGCCTCGGCGCAGTCGCGGATCGACTGCAGCGTGTCCTCCGCGGTGATCGACAGCAGCGCGCAATCGACCGGTGCGCCGATCGCCTTGATGTCGGGATAGGCCTTCATGCCCTGCACTTCGGCGCGGCCGGGGTTGACCGGATAGAGCGCGCCGCGATAGCCGAACTCGCGCATGTAGTGCAGCGGGCGCCCGCCGAAGCGGCGCCAGTCGTTGGAAGCGCCGACGATGGCAATGGAGCGCGGTGCGAGCAGCGTGTCGAGGCTCGCCAATGGATCGGGGGAAACGGGATCGGTCATGACGCCGTCGAGGCTAACAGTCGCGACCGCGATTTTCCCGGCGGGTGCCCAGGCTCAACCAACTCATCACATGCTTGTCGAAATGCCCGCGGCCGCCGCGGACACAATGCCTGGATGACCTACCTTCCCGCCGACCTGCCCGCCCGGATCGACCGGCTCGAATCGCTCGACGCGATCCGGCAGCTCGCCAGCAAGTACGCGCTGGCCATCGACGTGCGCGACCTCGACGCCGTGGTCTCGCTCTACGTGCCCGAAGTGAAGGTGGGACCGCAGGCACAGGGGCGCGCCGCGCTGAAGGAGGTGTTCGACCGCGTGCTGCGCGGCTTCACCACCACCTCGCATCAGGTGCAGAACCACGTGATCGACTTCGAGGACGCGGACCATGCGCAGGGACTGGTGACCTGCCGTTGCGAGCACGAGGTAGAGACGACGGGCGGGCTGAAGTGGGTCATCGTGCAGAACCTCTATCACGACCGCTACGAACGCATCGAAGGCCACTGGTACTTCCGCGCTCGAGTGCAGAACCGCCTCTACGGCACGGCGCTCGACGATCCGCCGGTGGGGCCGCTGAAGGACCGCTGGCCCGGCGCCGACGCTGCGCAGGCGCCCTTCCATGCCCCGTTCGACAGCTGGCGAGAGTTCTGGGGCGAGCAGCCGCCCGCGCAGGGGCTCGCATCGTGGACGCCGGAAAGCAGTTTCGTGACGCGCCTGCGGCGCAGCCCGAAGCTGCCGGCGCTGGCGCGCCACATCGCCAAGGCGCACGCGGAACGCTGAACGCCGCCGGACGGCAGGCTGGATTGCGTCAGCGCACCTGGGCTCTCACTCCGACAACGCGGCCATCCGCGCGAGGTGAAACGCCTCGTCCCCGAACTGCAGGGTGGTCAGGGTCAGCCGCTTGAAATGCGCGCTGACGTCGAGCTCCTCGCTCATCCCCATGCCGCCGTGCATCTGGACCGCTTCGCGCCCGGCCAGCCGCGCGCACTTGATCGCCTGGACTCGCGCGGCGGAGACTTCCCGCATGCGCTCGGGCGCGGGCTTGGCCAGTGCGGCAGCGGCCACGTGCGCCATCGAGCGGGCCAGCTCCACCTGCACATACATGTCGGCCAGCTTGTGCTGCAGCACCTGGAACTTGGCGAGCGGCGCACCGTACTGCTCGCGCGTCTTCAGGTACTCGCACGTGGTCTCGACCAGGTAGGCCGACGAGCCCACCACCTCGGCGCAGATCGCGGCACTCGCATGGTCCACCGCCAGCGTGAGCAGGTCGGCCGCGCCGCCGGCCGGGCCGACGAGGTCCTCGCGCGCAACGTCGACGCCGTCCAGCGTGAGCTCCGCCGCCGTCTGCCCGTCGTTGCTGCGGTAGCTGCGGACCTTCATGCCCGGCGCGGTGCGGTCGACCAGGAACAGGCTCAGCCCTTCCGGCGTGCGTGCGGATACGAAGAACTTGTCGGCAATGCCGCCGTTGGCCACCACCGCCTTGCGGCCGCGCAGCGTCCAGCCCTTGGCCGTCGCCTTTGCCTGCGTCTCGATGCGCGCGAAGTCCTGGCCGACGTCGTTCTCGAGCGCCGCCAGTGCGAGCTGCAGCTCGCCGCCGATCATCCGCTCCAGCAGCTCGCTGCGCCGCGTGCCGTGCAGACCCTGCTGCAGCAGCAGCCCGCCGACGATCACCGTGGACAGGAAGGGCTCCAGCACGGCGTGCCGGCCGAAGGCTTCCATCAGGATGCCCGCTTCCACCGGGCCGCCGCCGAAGCCGCCGGCGTCTTCCGGCAACGCGGCGCCCAGCCAGCCGAAGCCGGCGAAGTCCTGCCACGCCGTGCGGCTGAAGCCGCCGTCGCGCAGGATCTTCTCGCGCTGCAGGTAGCTGTATTCCTGCTGGAGGTAGCGCTGCGCGGAGTCGCGCAGCATCTGCTGATCGGAGGAGTAGTCGAAATCCACTGTCGGCCTAGATGCGCAGGATGCGGCGCGCGATGATGTTCTTCTGGATCTCGGCGCTGCCGCCGTAGATCGTGAGCTTGCGGCGGTCGAAGGCCTGCTGCGCGTGGTACTCGTCGTCCACCGGCACCACCGGCTCTCCTTCGGGCAGCGTCAGCACGTCGGGCCAGGAGAGCTGCCCGCCCTCCTCGGACATCAGTTCGGTGATGGCCTGCTGCAGCTGCGCGCCGCGCAGCTTCACCACCGAGACCACCGAGGCTTCCGCCTTGCCGGCGACTTCGTCCGCGAGCACGCGGTAGGCGGTGTACTTCAGGGCCATCAGGTCGGCCTCGAGTGCGGCGAGCTTCTCGCGCAAGCGCGGCGTGCGCGCCAGCGGCACGCCGTCGCGCACCGTGCGCCGGGCGAAAGCGCGCGCCTCGGCGAGGTAGCGGGTGGAGGCGCCGAGGCCGGCGCCGACGATGCGCTCGTAGCTCAGCAGGAACTGGGTCATGCTCCAGGCCTCGCCTTCCGGCCCGAGGCGGTTCTCCACGGGCACGTGGACGTCCTCGATCGTCACCTGGTTGACGGCGTGCACGCCGCCCACGGTGATGATCGGCGACACCGTCACGCCGGGCTGGTCCATCGGGATCAGCAGGTAGGAGATGCCGGCCTGCTTCTTCTGCTCCTGCGAGGTGCGCACCAGGCAGAAGATCCAGTTCGATTCCTGGGCATAGCTGGTCCACATCTTGGTGCCGTTGACGACGTAGTGGTCGCCGTCGCGCACCGCGCGCATCTTCAGCGCCGCGAGGTCCGAGCCCGCCTGCGGCTCCGAGAAGCCCTGGCACCACCAGTGCTCGCTGCGCAGGATCGGCGGCAGGAAGCGCTGCTTCTGTTCCTCGGTGCCGTACTCGATGATCAGCGGCCCGAGCAGGTCGATCGCCGGGATGTTGCGACGGGGCGCGCCGGCGAGATGCACCTCCTCGTCCCAGATGAAGCGCTCGATCGGCCCCCAGCCGGTGCCGCCGTATTCCTTCTTCCAGCAATGCCCCAGCCAGCCCTTGGCGGCCAGGATGCGCTGCCAGCGGATGTGATCGTCCTTCGACAGCTTTTCGCCGCGCAGTGTGCGCTGCCGGATGTCGTCGGGCAGCGCCTGCGTCAGGAAGCTCTTCACCTCGGCGCGGAAGGCTTGGTGTTCGGGGCTGAAATTCAGGTCCATGGCGAGCGAAATTAGACCACTCGCCTGCGCACGTCCCAAGCCGCGCGGCTATTCATCACATACATGCCGTCTTGTGCGCGCGTGAACGCGCGCGGGCACGGATTCCTACAATGAATCGCATGAACGAACTCGTTGCCGACCGACTCGAAGGCCGTGTCGCGATCCTCACGCTGGACGCTCCGGAGAAGATGAATGCGATCTCCGTGGAGATGCGCGAGGCGCTGATCGTTGCGCTGCAGCGGCGCTTCCTGGACGACGAATGCAGTGCCATCGTGCTCACCGGCGCGGGCGGCAACTTCAGCTCCGGCGGTGACATCAAGGGCGCGCGCCCCGCGCCGGAGGCGCTGGCCCGCACGATGCGCCACAAGCTGGGCCGGCTGCAGGAAATGGTCCGCCTGGTCATGTCCTCGCCCAAACCGATGATCGCGGCGGTGGAAGGCAAGACCTTCGGCGCCGGGATGTCGCTCGCGGTCGCGTGCGACGTGGTGGTCGCCTCGGAGTCCGCGCAGTTCTGCGCTGCCTTCGGCCGGGTCGGCCTGCTGCCGGACGCCGGCATCCTCTACACATTGCCCCGCCGGGTGGGCGCGGCGCGCGCGCAGCAGTTGCTGCTCAGCGCGCGCAGCGTCGAGGCCCCCGAGGCGCGCGAGATCGGCCTCGTCGACCACGTCGTCCCCGCCACCGACTTGCTGTCGCGCGCGTGCACGGAGGCGCAGCAGATGGCGTCCATCGCGCCGCTCGCGTTCGCCGCCATCAAGTCCTTGGGCAGCGGCGGCTGCGCGACCTTGGAGGACGCGTTCGCCGAGGAGATGCGCCTTCAGCCGATGCTGGCGATGACGCACGACTACAGCGAGGCGCGCACCGCTTTCGCCGAAAAGCGCAAGCCGCAATACCGCGGCTGCTGACGGCCATTCCCCAAGGAGACAACGATGTTCAGCGAAGAGATGTTGGCGGGCAAGCGGGTGCTCATCACCGGCGGCGGCACAGGCCTCGGCAAGTCGATCGGCCGCCGTGCGGTCGAGCTCGGTGCCGAGCTCATCATCTGCGGGCGCCGCCAGGAAGTGCTGCAGCAGGCGGCCGAAGAATTCGACGCCCTCGGAAAGAAGAAGACGCGCGCGATCGCCTGCGACATCCGCGAAGCGGAACAGGTCGCGCAGATGATCGAGCAGGTGTGGGCCGACGGCCCGCTCGACGTGCTCGTGAACAACGCCGCCGGCACCATGCTGTCGAAGACCGAGGCGCTGTCGGCACGCGCCGTCGAGGCCGTGCTGCGCGTGTCGCTCAACGGCGCGATCTACACGACGCTGGAGGCGGGCCGGCGCTGGATCGCCGGCGGGCATCGCGGCGTGCTGATGTACACGCTGGCCTCGGGGTTCGAGGACGGCCGTCCCTTCATGGTGCCGCTGACGGTCGCCAAGGGCGGCCTCGTCACGCTGCTGCGCAGCCTCGCGGTGGAATGGGGCCGCCACGGCATCCGCACTGTCGGCGTGGCACCGGGCAACTTCCCCACGCCAGGCGCGGCGGCGAAACTGCAGACCGGCCGCACCGGGGACCCTGCGAAGGACATTCCGCTGGGCCGCGTGGGCGAACACAAGGAACTCGCCGACCTCTATGCCTTCCTGATGTCGGACCTCGCCTCCTACATCAGTGGCGAGGTCATCGCCATCGACGGCGGCAAGGGCCTGCGCACCAACGGCATCGAGGACCTGTTCGGCTGGTCGCAGGAGCAATGGGACGCCTTGCGTCCCAAGAAATGAAATAGCTCAGGCGAACTGCGCGAACCCGCGGTCCAGCACCACCACCTCGCGCTGGTCGACCCGCGCGCGGAAGGCCACCCCACCCGGCTCGTTCCACACCTCGAGACGGACCGTCTCGCCGGGATACACGGGCCTGGAGAAACGGCACTCGATCATGCGCAGCGACTTGCCCGGGTTGAGCTTCATCAAGCCGTGCGCCGCCACCGAGTAAGTACACAGGCCGTGCAGGATCGGCCGCGGAAAGCCGGCTTTCGCGGCGAAGGCGGGGCTCGCGTGCAGCGGGTTGCGGTCGCCGTTGAGCCGATACCACAAAGCCTGGTTGGGCTCGGTCTGCATCTCGATGCCTGCGTCGGCGGCGCGTTCCGGCACGGCGCGGAAATCGCGCGAGAGCTGCGGCTGGCCGCCGAAGCCGCCGTCGGCGCGGCAGAAGGTGCCGGACTCGATGCGCGCGATCGGCTCGCCGGTGGCCTTGTCGTGCAGCGTGCGCTCCATGATGATGATGCCGCCGCTGTCGGCGCCCTTGTCCACCAGCTCCAGTATGCGGTTGGAAGCCGTGAACGGCACATCCGGGCGCAGTTCGCCCAGCAGTTCCAGGTGCTGCGTGCCGTGCACCAGCATCTGTCGATTGATGCCGAGCTTCGGGTCGGCCATCCAGGGGCCCGGATGTCCCAGCACGATGGGCAAGGTCGGGAAGACCTTCAGGCTCTCCTCGTAGACGTAGCGCAGTTCCTCGGTGTCCATGGGATCGCGGCCCATGCCGATCGACAACGCGAACAGCATCGCGTCCTTGTCGGTGATCACCTGTTCGCGGGTTTCGAACGGGTGGGCGAGGATGGCTTCGGCATTCAGAGGCATGCGCCCATGCTAGAGAACGCGCCTGCCCGCCACAAGCGCGCACGCGACGCCGGGCGTAATCCGCACATCCGTGGAGAGTTGTCCGGCGGCGCTGTGGGTAACATCGCCGCCATGCGCAAGAAGTGGGTTCCCGAGAAGAAGCACGTTGTTGGAGCGAGGCCGGAGCTGCCCGAAGGGGTGGTCAAGTCCGCCGGGCGCGTGCTGCAGATCCTCGAATACTTCGACGAGGTCCAGCGGCCGGCCAACGTCGTCGAGATCGCAGAGATGCTCAAGCTGCCGCAATCGAGCACCTCGGCGCTGTTGCGCAGCCTGGTGGCGATGGGCTACCTGTACTTCGACCGCACGGCCCGCACCTACATCCCGGGCTGCCGCGTGGCGCTGCTCGGAAACTGGGTGAACCATCCCCTGTTCATGGGTGGCTCGGCGCTGCAGTGCATGGAAGAACTGCAGCAGAAGACCGGCGATGCGGTGGTGCTGGCGCTGCGCAACGGCATCTGGGCGCAATACATCCACGTGGTGCAGGCCACCAGCATGGCGCGGCTGCAGGTCACGCGCGGCGCGCTGCGGCCGCTCGCCGCTTCCGGCACCGGCTACGCACTGCTTGCCATCTTGCCCGACACCGAAGTGAAGAAGATCGTGCACCGCATCAACGCCGAGACGCGCAGCGGCAAGACGGCGGCGATCGACACCGAGGCACTGCTGCCGACGCTGGCGGAAGTGCGGCGGCTGGGCTACGCCTTTACCACCGACCTGGTCACGCCCGGCGGCGCGGTGCTGGCGATGCCGCTGCCCGTCACGGACGGAGGCCAGGCGCTGGTGATGGGCCTGGCCGGCATCAGCGAGGTGCTGAAGAAGCGGCGTCCGGAGCTGGTGGGGACCATGCGCGAGACGATCGCCGCGCACTTCCCCGCTTGACGAGACCTCAACGGAACACGTACTTCGTCTCTCGGCGCGCAATGCGCCAGCGCCCTTGCTCCAGGAGGAAGTCGTCGTGGTACTCGCCCATCGCGAACGGCAGCAGGGCCTGGCCCTCCGGGGCGCCGGCTACCGCCTTGAGCACGGTCCAGTAGCTGATCGCCCGAGCCCGATCCGCACCCTGCACGTCGACGATGATGTTGCTGGCGATATGGCGCATGGTCACCGTCCGGTCCCGGCCGCGCAGGAAGCCGGCGATTTCTGCTCGCCCTTTCAATGGCGCCTGTCCGGGCCGGTGCCACTCGCCTTGCTGCGCGAACAGCTCCAGCAGCACATCGTCGTCGAAGGTATCGACGCACCGGCAGTAGCCGATGACGACTTCGCGGATCGCCGCGTCGGCCGCGGCGTCACCGCGTTCGGGGATGCCCCAGTTGTGCATGCTGTCTCCTAGTTGATCCTGATGTTCGCCGACTGGATGACCTTGCCCCACTTCGCGGACTCGTCGGCGATGAAACGGTTTGCGCTCGCCGGCGTGCCGCCGACCGGCGCGATGCCGAAGCCGTTCAGCTTCTCGCGGACGTCCGGCATTTCCAGCACCGCCGCCACGTCGCGCGCGATCTTCTCGGTCACTGGCGCCGGCGTGCCGGCCGTGGTGACCAGCGCGATCCACGTCTCGGCGACGAAGGCGGGCTGACCCGACTCCACCGCCGTCGGCACGTCCGCTTCGGTCGGCCAGCGCTTCGTGCTGCTGACCGCGAGCGCCCGCAGCTTGCCGGTGCGCAGATGCGGCGCCAGCGGCTGGATGGCGTCGAAGATCATCGACACCTGTCCCGACAGCACGTCCGGCAGGGCCGCGCTGCTGCCGCGATAAGGCACGTGCAGCATCCGAATGCCGGCAGTCTGCGCGAACAGCTCGCCCGCGAGGCGCGCGCCAGAGCCCTCCCCGTTGGAGGCGAAGCTCAGTTTGCCAGGCTCGGTCCTGGCCTGCGCCACCAGTTCCTGCAGCGTGCGCGCGGGCACCTGCGGGTTCACCACGAGCATGAAGGGAATGGTGCCGACGATGCTCACTGCAGTCAGGTCGGCCAGTGGGCTGAACGGCATCTTCGGCTGCAGGAACGGATTGGTCACGTGCGCGGCCGGGACGGCCAGCAACGTGCGGCCATCCGGCCTCGCCTTCGCCACGTAGTCGGACCCGGTGATGGCATTTGCGCCCGGCTTGTTCTCCACGATCACCGGCTTGCCCCAGCGTTGTGCGAGCTTGGCGGCAAGCAGCCTGGCCACCGCATCGTTGGAACCGCCGGCGGTGTACGGGCTGACGATCTTCACCGTGCCGGTGGGAAATTCCTGGGCACCGGCGGCTCCAGCCAACAGCAGCAGCAGGGCCGGCAGGAAGCGGAGGATCACGGTTGCTCCTTGCGCAGGGATGCGGGGATCTCGGGCGGCTTGTAGTCGGCGAGCGGAACAGGTGGGTCGCGCGGTGCTCGAGGATGCGCCAGCCCCCGGCCGCAGGGCCGAAGACGTCGCGATACAGCACGATCAGTTCCGGCCGCTCCGGCATCACCGCCGGACGCTGGCCGTCGGCGTCGGGCGCGCTGTACATCACGCACCAGGTGGACCCGCGGGCGCGCTCGTCGCTCTCCACCTCGATCGAGCAGGTGGTGAGCATGTGCACGTCGAACCAGTGGCGGTTCTGCGCGTGCCGCTGTGCCCACAAGTGGCTGAAGAATGTCCGTATCTCGGCGTGGCTGCGCATCGGCGCCATTCCCGGGCGTTCCCAGACCAGTTCAGGAGCGAATACGTCCACCAGGCCGTCGATGTCGTTCAGATCCAAGGATGCGGCGTAGCGCATCATCAGTTGACGGCAGGCACCCTCGATCTCCGCGCGCTGCGCCGTGGTGAGGCCGCTCATCGCCGGCTCACGCCTGCGCCGCCAGCGCAGGCCGGTCTTCCGCGACGGTGGTGCGGCGCAGTTCCCGCACGTACTTTTCCTCATCGAAGGGCATGGCGCGATGCATGGTGCAGCGGTTGTCCCACATCACCAGGTCGCCGGGCTTCCACACGTGCGCGTGGACGAACTGCGGCTGCGTCGCATGGGCCGTCAGTGCCTCCAGCAGCTTGCGCCCTTCGGCATGCGGCATGCCGACGATGCGCTCGGCGTGCGAGGCGAGGTACAGCCCCTCGCGGCGGGAGCCGGGGTGCACGCGCACCAGCGGGTGCACGCTGGGCGGCAGACTGCGGCGTTCGTTCTCGTCGAGCGGAGGCGAGCCGGGGACCAGGCTGCGGGAGTAGGCCAGCGAATGCTCGACCTGCAGGTTGCGCAGCTGCTCCCTGCGCTCTTCCGGCAGCGCGTCCCACGCCGCGCGCATGTCGGCAAACTCGGTGTTGCCGCCCTCGGCGGGCAGCTTCTTGGCGCACAGGAAGGTGTACTTGCCCGCCGGGTTGCGAAACGAGTTGTCGGTGTGCCACAGCTTGGTCGTGAGCTGGTACAAGCGGCGCGGGTGGTCCATGCCCAGCTTGAATCCGTGCTCGTCGATGTTGGAGATGTCGCTGAGCTCCTCCTTGCGCAGGCGCCGCTCGATGTCCTGCCGGTGAACGGTGATCGAGCGCTGCGGCTCGCCGAACATGTTGGAGAAGCGCAGCTGCTGCTCGTCGTCGATCTGCTGGTCGCGGAACACCAGCACACCGTGGCGGTCGATCGCCGCGGTCAGCGCAGCGGTGGTCTCCGTGTCGAGCGGCTGGCGCAGGTCCAGTCCCACCACCTCGCCGAAGAAGTGCGGGTGCAATTGATTGACCTGGAAGCGAACTGGAGCACCTTCGCCTGCGGCTGCGGTGCTATTCGCCTTCGGAACGGCCGTGCGGTTCATGCCTCTCTCCTCCTTCAGGCAGTCCAGGCGAAGCCCGGGTTGCGCAACTGGTAGTAAAGCGCCCCGTCCTGCACGACGAAGGACTTCATCATGCGGGGGCCGCGGTTGTGGTGCGAATGCCCGGCCTGCGGCGGTGTCACCATCAGCCCGAAGGGGATCCAGTCGACCTTCTGGTCGCCCACCATCGAGTAGATGCCCTCGCTCTCGATCGCCAGCGTCAGGGCGGCGGCGTTGTGCCGATGGGGACGCTGGTTGCCGTCCTGCTCCAGCGTGTTCACCGCGGCGGTCATCGACGGCAGCATGCTGCGCATGCCGCCCAGCGGTGTGGTGGCGAAGATCACCGACTTGCCGGCGGTCTTCTGCGGGCCGGTGCGCTGGTGCACCAGGCCCAGTTTCTCGTCGATGATGCGGCCGTCGAACCAGGCGGCTTTCACCACCGTGTTGCGCGCGGCCTCCGGGGCCCGCGCGCCCGCGTAGGCGAGCTCGGGCTCGTTGGTGAAGCACACCAGCAGGCTGTCGGTCGCGGCTTCGTGCCGAGTGCGGCTCGCCCCTGGAAGCACGAAGACGTCGCCGGCGCGCCATGTGATGCGCGTCGCTCCGCTCCCGGCGGTGGTGCCTTCGCCGCGTGCCACATAGTAGATCTCGCCCGTGGCCTCGAATGCATGCTCCAGGCTCTCGCCGGCGCGCACCACCACGTAGCGCGCCAGCATCGCCGGCGTCGTGGCAGCAAAGGCGGTTCCGAGCTTCGCCGAAAGGTCCATCGCGATCAGGCCCGTGGGGCAGCCGGGCGCCAGGACACGGGCCTGCTCATCGGCGAACAGGTGCGGCGGCACGTTGGCCAGGCCGCGATCGAAGGCGCCCTCGGGCACGTAGAAGATGGCGTCGCGCGCGGTGGCAGCGTTGATTTCGGTAGCGGGTTGCATGTGTGCTCCTGCTGAAAGGCGGACGGTCAGTCGAACTTGATCGCGGCTTTCTCGACCACCCCGGCCCAGTGCTTGAACTCCGCGTCGAGCTGCGCGGAGAACTTCTCCGGCGTGGTCGCGACGCCCAATTCCACGCCCGTCGCGCTCAACCGATCCATCAGGTCGGGTTCGGTGGAAGCCCTGGTGATCGCCTGCGCCATCGCGTCGACGAAGGGCTTCGGCGTGCCTGCCTTCATGAACGCGGCGAACCAGGAGGTGAGGTCGACGCCCGGATGCCCCAGTTCGGCCGTGGTCGGAACGCCGGGCAGCTGGCCGCTGCGCTTCGGCCCGGCGACGGCGAGCACCTTGATGCGGTTCTGCTTCAGCAGATTGGTGGCGCCGACGATGCCCATCACGGCGAAGTCGTTGTCGCCCGCGATCAGGGCCTGGCTGAATTCTGCGGTGCCCTTGTAGGGAATGTGCACGCTCTGCGTGCCGAAGGTCTGGTTGAGCATCTCGCCGCCCAGGTGGGTGAGGCTGGCCATGCCGTCGGAGCCGTAGTTCAGCTTGCCGGGCTCTGCCTTCAGCCGCTCGGCGAGCTCCTTGTAGCTGTTGATGCCCGACTTCAGGCTCGCCACCACCACCAGCGGCGAAGCGCCCAACAGATTCACCGGCACCAGGTCCTTGCGCGCGTCGTAGGGCGCCGGCAGCTTGCGGTAGCTGTTGATCACGTGGGAAACGACCTGGGTCGACAGCGTGCCGAAGTAGATCGTGTGGCCGTCGGCCGGCAGCTGCATCAACTGCTGCACGGCCGGGACTCCCTGCGCGCCCGGCTTGTTCTCCACGACCACCGGCTGGCCGAGGTACTTCGTCAGCTTGTCGGCGTAGCTGCGGCCGGTCAGGTCGGTGGGACCGCCGGGCGGATACGGGATGATGAACCGCACGGGCTTGGTGAAGGGGCTGGCTTGCGCGAAGGCAGGCGCCGTCGCGACGACGCCGAGCGCGAAGGCAAGGCCGACGCAGCCGGCGACCAGGGAGGTGAGGCGGGTCATGGAGTCTCCTTTTTGGAATGCGGTGAAAACTCAGTGCGCGAGCTCGAGTCCCGCGCGTGGCCAGTCGAGGGCGACCAGCCGCCCCGTTCCGGAAAGGGTGACGTAGGCGGTGCGCAGGCCGGCGCCGCCGAAGCAGATGTTGGTGACGTACGGATCGCCCTCGATCGGCACGTGCTCGACCAGTTCACCCGTGGGCGACACCACGGTGATGCCCGCCTTGATGATCGTGGCGATGCAGATGTTGCCGTTCGCCTCGACCGCGAGCGAGTCGAAGCGCATGTACTCGGAGGCGGCGTGCAGGAGTCGTCCGCCGTTCGGCGAGGCCGGCCAGGGCAGCGGATCGATCTCGCCGGGCCCCTTCAGGCTCCAGGCCCACAGGCGGGCGGTCTCGGTCTCGGCCACGTAGAGCGTGCGGCCATCGGGCGACAGGCCGATGCCGTTGGCCGTCGTGACCGGAAAGACGACTTCGCGGATGGCGCTGCCGTCGGCACGGGCGTAGTAGATCGCGCTGCGGTCGAGCTCGCGCGGCCGGCCCTTGCCATGGTCGGTGAACCAGAAGCCGCCGTGGGCGTCGAACACGAGATCGTTGGGCCCCTTGAGGCGCACGCCGTCGCAACTGTCGTAGAGCGTCTCGACGTGCCCGGTGGCGAGGTCGACGGTCTGGATCGAACCGCCGCTGTAGCCTGCGGGCGTGCCATGCGGCAGCAGCCAGTCGCCGCGGCGGTCCCAATTCAGTCCGCCGTTGTTGCACACGTAGCAGAGGCCGCCGGGCCCGAGCGCCATGCCGTTGGGACCGGCGCCGGTCTCGGCCAGCACGCGGCGGCCGCCGGCGGCGTCGCACGCGACGATCGTTCCGCCGCCGACTTCCACGCACGCGATGCCGCCGTCCGGCAGCACCGCCGGCCCTTCCGGGAACCGCAATCCGTCCAGCATCACTTTCAAGTGCATGTCTCCGCGCCCACAGGCATTGATGGCACGCAGTCTAGGTGCCACCCGGTGCGTGCGCTACAGCGGCCCGGCGAATCGCATGAGTGTGTTGAATTCCCTGGCGCGCGGGGTGCGGAGATCCGGGTCAACCCTGAGCGGAGCACGTATGTGTTGAATTGAATGGCCCGCGGGAGCTCCGCATTGCGGCCGCCGGGCACCGGCCATAGAGTGACCCTCACCGTGGCTCCGCCGCGGACCGAGGAGACATCATGAAGAGACGCAGCGTCACTGGACTGGCAGCGGCACTCGCGCTCGGCCCCACGGCGCGTTGGGCCTTCGCCGCCGACCCGCCCACCATCAAGATCGGCGCCGTCTACGCGATGAGCGGGCCGGCCAACTACTACGGTACGGTGATGAGCCGGGGAATGAACCTCGCGCTGGAGGAAGTCAACGCCCGCGGCGGCGTCGACGGCATCAAGCTCGAGGCGGTCATCGAGGACCACAAGAGCGGCAAGGCGGAGGAAGGCGTGGCGGCCATCAACCGGCTGGTGTCGCTGCACGACACCCACATCGTGCTGACCTCGTTCTCGGCGCCGACACTGGCGATGGCGCCGATCGCGAGCGAGAAGAACGTGCTGCTGCTCAACGGCGGCGGCGCCTCGCCCAAGATGATCGGCGCCTCGAAATACCTGTTCCACAACCGGACCATGTATTCGGAGCTGGGCGTGGCCTCCGTCGGGCCGGCGCGCGAGTTGGGGTCGAAGCTCGGCATCCTGGTGTTCAAGGTGGACACCGGCGACGACGTGGTGAAGGCGGTCACCCCGCTGTGGAAGCAGGCGGGCGGCAGCATCGTCGCCCAGGAACTGGTGCCTGCCGGCTCGACCAACCTCGACACCCAGATCGCCAAGATCAAGGCCGCCAACCCCGACGTCGTGGGCGTCTGGCTCACCGCGCCGGACGCGGGGCTGGCCATCAAGCGCATCCGCGAGTTCGGCATCCGCGCGCCGCTGATCGGCCTCGACTGGACCGGTGACGATGCCAAGGTGGCGGGCGCGCATGCCGAGGGCTACCAGTACGTGGCGGACTACTACCAGCCCGGCGGAGAAGGCTGGCCGGGCGAGTTCGCGAGGAAGTACGAGGCGCGCTACGGCGAGAAGCCGGACCTGTTCGCCGCCAACTACTACGAGTGGGTGCACGTGCTCGCGCTGGTGATCAAGCGGGCGCGCGCCAAGGGCGGCGACTACCTCATGGGCGACAAGCTGGCGGCAGCGCTGCTGGAGAGCCCCACTTTCGACAGCGTCTACGGCGGCAAGATGACGTTCCTGCCGAGCGGGCTGGTGCGCAAGCGCGCTGCCCTGTTCAAGGTGGACGCGGCCGGCAAGGGGGTCTTCCAGCGCTTCCTCGAAGTCCGCTGACGGCATGGAGCTGCTGCTCCAGCTGGCTGTCAACGGCATCGCCAATGGCAGCACCTACGCCCTGCTGGCGGTCGCGTGGGCGCTGATCTTCAGCACGACCCGCGTGGTGCACTTCGCCTTCGGGCCGTTCTACACGCTGGCCGCCTACCTGGTCTGGTCGGCGGCCATGCCGCTGAAGCTGCCGCTCGCGCTGGCCGCGGTGCTCGGCATCGCCGCCGCCGCGCTGGCCGGCGTGCTCAGCTACCTGCTGCTGTACCGCTCCTTCGAGAAGCGCAACGCGCCGCCGGTGGTGGTGATGATCGTCTCGCTCGGTCTGTTCATGATGCTGGAGAACGCGATCGCCATCGGCTTCGGCACCAGCGCGAAGGTGGTGCAGGGGCTGCAGCTGCCGGTCCTCCTGCTCGGCCCGGTGTTCGTGACGTCGGTGCAGTTGCTGCAGGTCGCCTCGCTCGCGGTGGTCGGGGGCGCGCTCGCGTGGTTCCTCGCCCGCGCCCGCAGCGGCCAGGCGATCGTGGCAATGACGGACAACCTGGAGATGGCCCGCATCATCGGCATCGACACCTTCCGCGTGTCGATCCTCGTGTTCGCCATCGGCACCGCGATCTCCGCGGTCTGCGCCACCCAGATGCTGCTGCGCGACGGCGCGGTGCCGCACATGGGCTTTCCGGCGGTCTTCATCGCCTTCGTCGGCGTGTTCGTGGGCGGGGTCGGGTCCCTGCGCGGTGCCGCGCTGGCCGGCATGCTGCTCGGCCTGGTGGAGAACGTGGGCATGTGGGGAATCCCCACCGAATGGCAGGGCAGCATCTCCTTCGCGCTGCTGTTCGCGATTCTGCTGGTGCGGCCGACCGGCCTGTTCGGCGCGCGGAGCTGACATGGACTACCTGCTGCACATCTGCGTGATGGTCACGATCTACGTGATCCTCGCCTCGTCGCTCAACCTCCTGATCGGCTACGCCGGACTGTTCGCCCTCAGCCACGCGGCCTTCTACGCGCTCGGCGGCTACGTCACCGCGATCCTCACCACGCGCTATGGCCTGCCGTTCCCGCTGCCCCTGATGGCCGCCGCGGGCATCGGCGGGCTGGTCGGGGCGGCGGTGGCACTGCCGGCGATGCGGGTGGCCGGCTTCTACCTGGTGATCGTCAGCCTCGCGCTGCACGTGCTGGTGCTGTCCGTCATCGAGAACGCCAAGCCGCTCACCGGCGGCGTCGAGGGCATCAACAACATCCCGCGCATCGTCCTGGGCGCCTGGCGCGTGGACAGCGCCGCCCGCATGCTGCCCCTGTCCACGGTGCTGGCCGTGCTGTCGCTGTCCGTCGCCTGGCGGGTGGCGCACTCGCCCTTCGGCCGCGCCCTCAAGGCCATGCGCGAGAACGAGCAGGCCGCGCAGGCGATCGGCAAGAACATCGTGGGCCTGAAGATGCGCACCTTCGCCGTGGCCTCGGCGCTGGCGGCGGCCGGCGGCTACCTCTTCGCGCACTACGTGACGCTGGTGAACCCGGCGAGCTTCGGCATCGACGTCGTCAACGCCATCCTGGCCATGATGATCTTCGGCGGCAGCGGCAACCTCGCGGGTTCCGTGGTCGGCGCGGCGGTGCTGGTGGTGCTGCCCGAGCTGCTCAAATTCGTGGAGCTGCCGGTGGATCCCGACAAGAGCCGGCAGGTGATCTACGGGCTGCTGCTGATCCTGGTCATGCGCTACCGCCCGGAAGGCCTGCTGCCCGAGCGCACCTCTGCGCACTCCGGGCGCCACCGCGACGCCCCCGCGGCACAGGGCAGCGTTCCCGCCGCGCCGGCAGCCACCCTGCAGGGGCGCGGACTGGTCAAGCGCTTCGGCGGCATCACCGCGGTCGATGGCATCGACATCGTGCTGCCGCCCGGGCGCATCACCGGCATCATCGGTCCGAACGGCGCCGGCAAGACCACGGCGTTCAACCTGCTGACGGGCTTCCTCCAGCCCACCGCGGGGGTCGTCACGATCGACGGCCGGCCGCTCGCCGGCATGAAGCCGCACCAGATCGTGCAGCAGGGCATCGCGCGGTCGTTCCAGGACCTCAAGCTGTTCCCGCGCATGACGGTGCTGGAGCACGTGGTCGTCGCGCTGCCGCGGCAGGCGGGCGACCGCTTGCGCGCGGTGTTCTTCCGGCCGGCGGCGGTGGCCCGGGAGGAACGCGCCAACCATGCGCGGGCGCTCGCCATCCTCGACTACGTCGGCCTGCGCGGCATGGCGGACGAACTGGCGATCAACCTTTCGTACGCCGAGGAAAAGCTGCTGAGCGTGGCGCGCCTGCTCGCCACGGGCGCCGGCGTGCTGCTGTTCGACGAGCCGCTGTCGGGCCTGGACGGGCGCGCGATGGACGAGGTGATGCCGCTGCTGCGGCGCCTCGCCGACGAGGGCCGCACCGTCTGCATCATCGAGCACAACCTGGACGTGATCAAGGGACTGTGCAGCCACGCCTACTTCTTCGACGAAGGGCGGGCGATGGCGCAAGGCGAACCGGGCGAACTGCTGCGCAATCCGGTGCTGGCCGAGAGGTACTTCCGGTGAACGCGCCCGTGCTGGAGGCGCGCGGCCTGCGCGCCGGCTTCGGCGCCAAGCCGGTGGTGCACGAGGTGGACCTCGCGCTCGGAGAGCGCGAGATCCTGCTGCTGCTGGGGCACAACGGCGCCGGCAAGACCACCCTGCTGCGCACGCTGTTCGGGCTGCTGCCGGCGCTGGCCGGTGCGGTCTGGCAGGAGCGGGCCGACGCCACCCGCCGGACCCCGGCGCAGAACGTGGCCTGCGGCCTCGCCTTCGTGCCGCAGGGCCACGGCGTGTTCCGCACCCTCACCGTGCGGCGCAATCTCGAACTCGCCGCGATCTCGCTGCCCGGCGGCGTGCGCGCGCGCGACGAGCACCTCGAACGGGTGCACGCCATGTTCCCGATCCTGGCCGAGCGCGCCGGGCAGGTCGCAGGCACGCTCTCCGGCGGGCAGCAGCAGATGCTGGCGATCGGCATGGCCCTGATGCATGCGCCGCGGATCCTGCTGCTCGACGAACCGTCCATCGGCCTCGCGCCGATCCTGGTCGACAAGGTGATGGAAAGCATCGCCGCGATCCGCGCCACGCTCGGCACCGCGGTGCTGCTGGTCGAGCAGAACGTGAAGCAGTCGCTGCCGCTCGCCGATCGCGTCGCCATCCTCAAGCAGGGCCGCAAGGTCTACGACGGCGCCCCCGCCGCGTTTGCCGACCGGCGCGTGCTGCTCGACTACTTCTGACCGTTCTTCCGAAAGAGAGGTGATTCCATGGACAGACCGATGCGCATCGTCACCGAGGGCCTGCGCTTCCCCGAAGGGCCCATCGCGATGGACGACGGCTCCGTGCTGGTCGTCGAGATCGAAGCGGGGCGCCTGACCCGCGTGCGCCCCGACGGCGGCAAGGAGACCGTCGCCACACCGGGCGGCGGGCCCAACGGCGCTGCAATCGGGCCGGACGGCCACTGCTACCTGTGCAACAACGGCGGCTTCAACTGGCACGAGGATGCGCAGGGCCTGCGGCCCACCGGGCAGGCGGACCACTACAGCGGCGGCCGCATCGAGCGTGTCGACCTCGCCACCGGCCGCGTCGAAGTGCTGTACACGCACGGGCCGAAGGGTCCGCTGCGCGGGCCCAACGACATCGTGTTCGATCGCCACGGCGGGTTCTGGTTCACCGATCTCGGCAAGGCCCGCGCGCGGGACGTCGACCGTGGCGGCGTCTACTACGCGCGCTGCGACGGCAGCCGCATCGACGAGGTGATCCACCCGATGTCCTTCCCCAACGGCATCGGCCTGTCGCCCGACGACCGCCGCCTGTACGTGGCGGAGACCGACGCGGGCCGGGTCTGGGCCTTCGACCTCGCGGAGCCGGGCCGGATCGCGCGCAAGCCCTGGCCATCTCCCTACGGGGGCGAGCTGGTGACGGGCCTTCCGGGCTACCAGCGCCTCGACTCGATGGCGATCGAGGCGGACGGCAACATCTGCGTGGCCACCGTGATGGAGAAGGCCGGCATCAACGTGATCGCGCCGGACGGCCAGTTGGTGGAGAACGTGCCGCTGCCCGACATGTTCACCACGAACATCTGCTTCGGCGGCCCGGGCCTGCGGACCGCCTACATCACCCTCTCCAGCACCGGCCGGCTGGCCGCGCTGGACTGGCCGCGCGCGGGCCTGCCGCTGCACCACCTCAATCCGCGCTGAGAGGTCGGCATGCGAATCGAACCGCTGCGCGCCGGCTTCGGCGCCACCATCCAGGGCATCGATCCCGCACGTGAGGCCGATGCATCCCTGCGGGCCGCCCTGCAGGACGCGATCGACCGCCACGCGGTGCTGGTGTTCCCCGGCCAGCGGCTGGACACCGAAGGCCAGCTGCGCTTCAGCCGGATCTTCGGCGAGCTGCAGCCGACGCTGGCCGCCCGCCGCGACGGCGCCGCCGCCGCGGGTCCACGCGAGGTGGGCAGCATCGGCAACGTCGACGCGCTCGGCCGCACGGTCGGTGCGGGCGAGCGCCAGCGGATCCTGCAGCTGTCCAACCTGCTGTGGCACACCGACGAGGCGTTCTCCGTGGACCGGGGCCGCTACACCTTCCTGTCGGCGCACGTGGTGCCGCCGGAGGGCGGGGCGACCCAGTTCGTCGACATGCGCGCGGCCTTCTCGGCGCTCCCGGTGCGCGAACAGAACCGGCTCCTGCTGCTGCGCGTGCGCCACTCGCTGGCCCAATCGCGCCGGCTGGCGGGCACGCCGGCGCTGGCCGCGCTGGAGGAAGACCGCTTCCCGGCGGTGTGGCACCCGCTGGTCCACGCCGCGGCCGACGGCCGCCTCGCGCTCTACCTCGCCTCCTACGCCTGCGCCATCGAGGGCTGGAACGACGACGACGCGCGGCGCGAGATCGATCGCCTCATGGCGGCAGCAACCCGGCCCGAGCTCGTGCTGGAGCATCGCTGGCGCGAAGGCGACCTGGTGATGTGGGACAACTTCTGCACGATGCATCGCGGCACGCCCTTCGACGACCAGCATCACCGGCGCCAGCTGCGTCGCACCACCGTTTCCGAAAGCGGGGCCCGCGCGCGGCGCACCGCTCTGACGGCCGCGGCCTGATCCCTTTCCTTGCCTTCCTGGAGTTTGTCGATGACTGCCTTGTTCCGCTTCCTCACCGCGGCTGTGCTCCTGCTTGCTGTGGTCCCCGCCGCTCTGGCGCAGGCGCCCTTCCCTGGCCGGCCGATCCACCTGATCGTGGCTTACGCGGCCGGCGGGCCGACCGACATCTTTGCGCGCCTGCTGGCCGAACGGATGAAGGAAGAACTCGGTCAGCCGGTGGTGGTGGAGAACCGTCCCGGTGGCAACACCGTCATCGCTCTGCAGGCTTTGCAGCGCGCGCCGGCCGACGGCTACACGATCGCGATCGCGGCCACCAGCATGTTCGCCCAGCCCTACACCACGAAGGCCTTCACCTTCGACATGCTGTCGGACTTCAGCCCCGTGAGCTACCTCGTGGAGGGCCCGACGCTCGCCTTCACCAGCCCGCAGTCGGGCATCCGCAGCTTTCGCGAACTGGTCGAATTCGCGCGCGCCAATCCCGGCAAGACGAACTACGGGTCGCAGGCGGCCGGCGACCTGACGATCGGCCTGCTGACGAAGCTGTCGGGCATCGACGTGGCGAAGGTGCCCTACAAGGGCAGCAGCCCCGCGCTGCAGGCGCTGATGACCAACGAGATCCAGCTGCTGTTCGACTCCACGATCTCCACCAAGTCCTTCATCGATGCGGGCCGCATCCGCCCGATCGGCATCGCCAGCAGCCGGCCCTATGCCGCCCTGCCGCACCTGGAGGTGATCGGCAAGTCGGCGGTGCCGGGCTTCCGGACGGTGCCGACATGGTTCGGGCTGATCGGTCCCAAAGGGATGCCGGCCACCATCGTGCAGCGCCTCAGCGAAGCCAGCCGCGCCGCCGTGGTCCACCCGGACCTGCGCAAGCGGCTCGACGAATGGGGCGTCGAGCCGCTGGCCGGCGGGCCCGAGGAACTGCTCGCCACGATGCGCGACAGCCTGTCGATCTACAAGAGCGCGGCCGAGGCCGTGGGGATGCAGCCGCAGTAGGCGGCTGCGTTCACCGCCAGCACCGAGCCATGAAGACCGAAGAGCAGCCCCGCATCCCGTTTGCGCCGCCGGTCTACATCCGAAGCACGATGGACTGCCTGAGCAGCCTCGGCATCCGTCCGTCGACCGTGCTGTCCAATGCAGGCCTGGCCTGGCAGGACCTCTGCGACGGCCAGCACATGGTGGACTTCGAGGTCTTCCGTCGATTCGTCGCCTATGCCATCCGGTGCAGCGGCGAGCCCGACCTGGGCCTGATCGCCGGATCCATGCTCCAGCCCTATCACACGCCGGTGGGGATCGGGGCAGTGACGAGCGACAACCTGGGGCATGGCCTGCGCTTCCTGTGCCGGCATGCCCGGCTGATCTTCGGGCGTCTGGAGTTCAGTCTGCACAACGGGCCGCGATGGAGCACCCTCACGGTGAAGCCGATCGTGCCGCTGTGCGAGACGCATGTCTTCGTCATGCAGACGATCGTCGGCGCGCATTGCCGGCTGCTGGAGGCGATCCTGGGGCGACCCGCGGACGAGCTTGCCTTGGGGCTGCCCTACCCCCGCCCTGCGGGCAACGACCTTCCGTGCCTGCGTTACGTTCGCAAGGTCAGCTTTGATCAGGACTGCCTGTCGCTCGAACTGCCGGTGGAGCTGCTTCGGTCGCCCAGCATCGCGGCGGATGCAAAGGCGTTTTCCGAAGCTGAGCAGCTCTGCCAGAAGATGGAATCGGAACTGGTGCACGGTGCGTTCGTGCAGCGTGTGCGGCGTGCGCTCCTCGAGCGGCTCGCAGCCAACCCGGATGCCGGCGAGTTGGCCCGGGAGCTGGGCATCTCCGCGCGAGCGCTGGTGCGAAGA
This sequence comes from Xenophilus azovorans DSM 13620, assembly GCF_000745855.1. Classification (GTDB taxonomy): domain Bacteria; phylum Pseudomonadota; class Gammaproteobacteria; order Burkholderiales; family Burkholderiaceae_C; genus Xenophilus; species Xenophilus azovorans. Next base: position 57,688 of record NZ_JQKD01000019.1, on the reverse strand, counting down.
CTCGCGGAGGTCGGCTTGACCTACACCGAGATCAAGGACGAACTGCGCAGGACGCATGCCGCCTGGCACCTGCGCCATACCGAGCTGTCGATCGAAGGCATCGCAGCGCAGCTGGGCTATGCCGATCCCACGAACTTCACCCGCAAGTTCAAGGACTGGTACCTGGTCGCCCCGAGCAAGATGCGGCAGGCCATGCGGGTTGCATCGCCATGAGCGTTGTCGTGATTCGGCAACACGAATGCCAATCTCCCAGGTCGACTTTGCATGGTTATCGGCTGACTTTGCATGAATGACTCCGCTCTCGAGGCGCAGTCCTGATGGAATCTCGACAACTTCCCAAAGGGAGGTTGGCCCGGGGTGAGCCCTTCGCGCCGGGGCCCTATGTTCAACCTTGGAGACACTTGCATGAAAAAGAATCTGGTTGCCCTGGCTGCCCTGGCTGTTGCCGGCGCTGCCTCGGCTCAGACAACATGGCCCCAGCCCGCGTTGAGTCGCGAGGGGCCACATAGGTTGAAGTTGGGGAGTTGGAGGTGGTCTGCCTCCGGGCTTATCGTGGGCTGCGCACGGCAGTGCGTAGAGCCACAGGCAGAACGCCGCAAGGCGTGATCTGCGTACGTCGATTCAGGAGGCAGACCATGGAAGACGATATCACTGTATTTGTCGGCTTGGATGTTCACAAGGACTCCATTGCGGTGGCGGTGGCCGATGCCGGCCGCGCTGCACCCCGGTTCGTGGGCACCTGCGGGGCGAAGGTGGGCGAGTTGCTCAAGACGCTGTCGCGTCTGGGCGAGGCGGCACACACGCTGCTGGCCTACGAGGCCGGCCCCTGCGGCTTTGCGCTGGCGCGCGAACTCCATCGCCAAGGCTGGCGCTGCCAAGTGATCGCGGTGAGCAAGATGCCACGCCGGCCGGGCGAGCGCATCAAGACTGATCGGCGCGATGCGCTGACGCTGGCGAGCTATCTGCGCTCGGGCGAACTCACGCCGGTGACGCTGCCCGATGCGCGCGACGAGGCGATCCGCGACCTCTCGCGTGCCCGCGAGGACGCGGTGCGGGCGCGGCTGAAGGCACGCCAGCAGCTCAAGGCGATGCTGCTGCGACATGGCAAGCCCTACACGGGCAAGACCTCGTGGGGAGCGACCCATGAGCGCTTCCTGGCGCGCATCGCCTTCGAGCATCCGGCCCAGCAGATCGCCTGGGCCGAGTACCGCAGCGCTGTTGTGGAGGCCGGGCAGCGGGTCGAGCGCATCACGGCGGCGCTGCGCGAGCAGATCGCCCACTGGCGCTTCGGCGCTGCCGTGCGGGCCCTGATGTGCTTCAAGGGCATCGACTTCGTCGCTGCCGTTTCGCTGGTGTCCGAGTTGGGCGATCTGCACCGCTTCGAGCATCCCAAGCAATTGATGGCCTATCTGGGACTGGTGCCCAGCGAGTTCAGCAGCGGCCAGTCCCGCTCGCAGGGCAGCATCACCAAGACCGGCAATGCCCATGTGCGTCGTGTGCTGGTCGAGGCCGCCTGGTGCTACCGCTATTCGGCGCGTATGAGCCGTCCCGTCACCGAGCGCCAGCAGGACCAGCCTCGCAGCGTGTGCGAGATCGCCTGGCGTGCTCAATTGCGGCTGTGTTCTCGATATCGGCGCCTGAGCGCACGCGGCATGCACTCCAACAAGATTTGCGTGGCGGTGGCCCGTGAACTGGCTGCCTTCCTGTGGGAGGCTGGACGACTGGTGCAGCACCCAACCTGAGTTCGCACTCGATGGGCAGCGCGACAGGCGAGCACGGCCAGGGGAATCCTCGTCTCGACTACGTGAGCGTCCTTGCGACGGCCTCCGACTATCAGATCGAGGCAGCCCCGCGACGAATCGTTGACATGCGGTAGCCAGTCCGCGGATATCAGGCTGATCCACCGTCGCTTCAAGCTCGTGCGTCGCGCTGCCCATCGAGTGCCGATCTGTCGTGGGCCTCATCTCGTGCTTCTCACGAGGCAGGCAACTCTGTGCCTCTTGACAAAGAGGGGCCATATCAGTCGTCGATCACGCTGTTCGGCGTGATCGACGCTACGATCAGCAGCTACTCGAACAAATCGGACAACTCGAACGGCTTCCTGGTCCCTCCGCTGGGCTACCTCGACAGCATCACGGTGAAGCGCAATGTGCTGACGCACTCGGGCTACACCACCAGCCGTCTGGGCTTCCGTGGCACGGAAGATCTCGGCGGTGGCATGGCTGCCAGTTTCTGGCTCGAAGCCCCGATCTCCAACGACGACGGCCAGCAAGGCATCGCGACCTTTGCTCGTCGCTCGACCGTGAGCCTGTCGGGCGGCTTCGGTGAAATTCGTCTGGGCCGTGACTACACCCCGACGTTCTGGAACGACACCGTGTTCGATCCGTTCGGCACCCTCGGCGTAGGCGCGAGCCTGATCTTTACGGCCAACGGCGGCGTCAACACCTGGCTCGGCGGTGCGACGACGGGCATCCCCTCCGTCTTCGCCAACGTGACTGGCAGCAACTATGTTCGCGCCAGCAACACCATCGGCTACTTCCTGCCCCCGAACCTCGGCGGCTTCTATGGCCAGGTGATGTACGGCTTCCACGAGCGCAACAAGTACGATCCGGGCGTTGCGACGCCGGACGTGGCGAACAGCCAGCGCACCGGTCGTTATGTCGGCGGCCGCTTCGGCTACGCCAACGGCCCGCTGGATGTGGCTGCCTCCTACGGCCAGAGCACCACCGGCGACGACTTCTTCGATGGCACGACGACCAACGTCAAGAGCTTCAACCTCGGCGCTTCCTACGACTTCGGCGTCGTGAAGCTCTTCGGCGAATACTCGAAGCTCAAGAACGAGGTCGATCAGGACAGCTTCGTGCTCGGCCCGATTCCCGACACCACGCTGAAGGGTTACCTGCTGGGCGTGACCGTGCCCGTCGGCCCTGGCCTGATCCGCGCGTCCTACGCGGCCGTCAAGTACGACCTGAACACGCCGGCCACCCTGTTCGGCACGGGCGACGATCCGAAGGCCAACAAGTTCGCGATCGGCTACGTGTACAACCTGTCGAAGCGTACCGCCCTGTACGCCACGGTGGCTCGCGTGCGCAACAAGAACGGCGCTGCACAGACCGTGGGCGGCCCGGCTTTCGTGACCAGCTTCAGCGGCCAGAGCTTTACGCCGAAGACCTCGACCGGTTACGACTTCGGCCTTCGCCACGCCTTCTGATCCGACGCGGCGATCCAGGCCTCCGAGAGGCCTTGGAAGCCACCCAGCCGCGGGCTGGGTGGTCTTTCGCCTGCCGAGGAGCCGAGAGAGTCGCACTTTCGGTTGCGAAATCGGCCGACATCTGTGACCCCCTACGCCAATCTCCGCTCAACCGGCGACCAGGGGACTGCCTGAGCGAAGCCAGGATTTCCGGACGAGCCTCACATGCAGAACAGCATCTCATCCAGACCTGCCGCGGAAAAGCTGATCGACCTCAACGATCTCCGTGTCTTTGCGTATGTCGCTTCCCTGGCGAGCTTCTCCTTGGCAGCCGATGCATTGCAGATTCACAAGTCCAGCGTCAGCAGGAGCATTGCAAGGCTCGAGACGATGCTCGAGACGCCCTTGCTTCAGCGCACCACGCGCAAGGTGCTGCTGACCCGACGCGGCATCGCCCTGAAGGAAGACTGCGACGACATCCTTTCCCTCGTCAACAGGACCATCGGGTACGTCGGAGACGCGGACGCGAAATTCGCAGCCGCGCTGCATAGGGTGCCGGACGTGACGGAGGTCGCGTTGGTGAACCGACGCCAGAGCCACCTCTGCCGGGGTCACTGAAGCGCAAGCCGGCAACGCGACAGCCTGTCGATCTACAGAGAGCGCGGCCGAGGCCGTGGGGATGCAGCTGCAGCAGGCGGCTGCGTCTACCGGGGGCTGCTGCGGCGCACCCACGCCATGCCGCTACCCATCGCGGCCGCCACCGCGAGGAACACCGGGCCGGTGCCGAGCGCCGCACCCAGCGCACCGAACACCAGCGGCAGGGCCGTCTGGCTGATGCTGACGATCACGGTGCGCACGCCCATGACCTCGCCGCTGCGGCCTGCCGGCGCGCTGCGGTGCAGGAGGCTCATGGCCATCGGCTGGCCGCTGCCGAGGAACAGCCCGATCACGTAGGCCAGCACGGCCATCGCCGGCAGGCCGCCCGCCAGCGGGAACAGGGCGTAGCACATGGCTGTGCCGGTGAGCGCGCCCCAGAGGATGCGCCGCTCGCCAAGCCGCGCTGCAAGGCGACCGAGCACCAGTCGAATGGAGAAGCAGCCGGCGGCGAAGCTGCCCGCGACGGTGCCGATCGCGGTGGCGGACAAGCCGAGGCGGGTGCCATGCACCGGCATCACGAAGGTGAAGAGGTCCCACGCCATCGCCAGCAGCGCGGTCACCAGCAGCACGGCGCGCAGGCGCGGATCGGCCCACAGGGCCCCCGCCGTGCCGCGCGGCGCAGTTGCCGGCGCCCGTGCCGCGGCCGGTGCGGAGCGCAGCGCCAGCAGCCATGCTGCCGAGGCCGGCAGGCACAGGGTGAAGAAGGCGAGCGCGTGGCCTGCATGGTCGATCGCGAGGCCGGTGAGGATCGGGCCGAAAAAGCCGGACACCGAGAAGCCAAGCGAGAGCGCGGAGAAGCGCCGCGCGGCGCCCTCGCCGCCGCCCTGCCCGATGGCATCCATGATGGCCACCTGCACCATCGCCTGGCCGGAGCCGATCAGCACGGCGCCGCAGGCCAGCGCGGGCAGCACCTGCCGAGTGGCGACCAGCCCGCCAACGACGATCAGCGCCAGACCTGCCAGCGCCGCCGGCACGTGACCGGCGCGGTCGGTCCAGCGACCGATCGCGATCGAGCTGAACACCGGCACCACCATCAGCAGGCTGACGATCACGCCGACCGCCAGAGCCGAGCCGCCCTGCTGCAGCACGGCCAGGGTGAGCGCCAGCCGCATGCTGGTGAACGCGGTGTGGGTAAGCACCATCACCGCGATCAGGCGCAGCGGCAACGCGTCCGGGACGGCTTCTTCGGGCATGAGTGGCGCAGTCTAGGCGCGCCACCGCCGCCACCAGCGGCGACGGCGCAGTTCCGCAAGCATGTGCTGATTCAGCGGCCGCCCTTGCGCGCGAGCGCACGTGTGGATAGCGTAGCGGCGCCCATGCTCACCTTCCGTTCCATCATTGCCCGCAATGCCGCGTGGTATCCGGACCACCCTGCCTACGTGGAGGGCGGCCACAGCCTCACGCACGCCCGATATGCGGACCGTGTCGGCCGGCTGGCCGGCGCCCTGGCGGCACGAGGCGTGCGCCGGCAAGACCGGGTGGCCATCCTCGCGATGAACAGCATCGCCTATTGCGAGGTGTACGGCGCCTGCGAGTGGTCGGGTGCGATCGCGGCCACCATCAACTTCCGCCTCGCACCACCCGAGGTGGACTGGATACTCGCCGACAGCGGCGCGCGCGTGCTGTTCTTCGAAGACCCGTACGCCGGCCTCGTCGACGGCCTGCGCGAGCGCCACCCGCAGTTGAAGCTGGTTTGCATCGGCGCGGCGGTGCCCTGGGCCGAGGCCTACGAGGACCTGCTCGCCTGCGGCGACGCTGCGGCGAGCAGCGTGCCGGAGGCGGGCGACGGCATTTCGCTGATCTACACGAGCGGCACCACCGGCCGGCCCAAGGGCGTGCTGAAGACGCATCGCATCGAGGTGCGCACGGCCGAGATGCTGGCGCTGGAAATGGACGTCGCGGCGCACGGCCGCGCGCTGCTGGCCACGCCGCTGTTCCACGTCGGCGCGCGCAACGTGCGGCTCGCGCACATGCTGCGCGCCGGCGCCTGCGTGATCGCCCGCGGCTTCGACGCCGCCGCGTTCCCAGGCCTGGTGCAGCGCGAGCGGATCAACACGGTGTTCCTGGTGGCCGCGCAGTTGCAGATGGTGCTGGACCTGCCCGGCATCGATGACTACGACCTCTCCAGCCTGGTGACGGTGGGCATGGCCGGCGCGCCGATTCCGGTGCCGCTGCTGGAGCGCGCGATCCGCCGCATCGGCCGCGCGATCATGGTGCAGTACGGGATGACCGAAGGACAGATCGCGAGCCTCTACCGGCACGAGCTGCGGCCCGACGGCACTGCGGAGGAGATCCGCCGCATCGGCTCCGTCGGCCATTCATTGCCGGGCGGCGAGCTGCGCGTGGTCGACGACGACGGCAGGGACTGCCCTCCCGAGGCACCGGGCGAGGTCTGGTTCCGCAACGATTCGGTGATGGCGGGCTATTGGAACAACTCCGCGGCCACGCTGGAGACACTGGCCGGCGGCTGGATGCGCACCGGCGACATCGGCGTGCTCGATGCGGCCGGCTATCTTTACCTCGTGGATCGCAAGAAGGACGTGATCATCTCCGGCGGCGAAAACATCTACAGCCGCGAGGTGGAGGAGGCGCTGCATCGCCATCCCGCCGTCGCCGAGTCCGCCGTGATCGGCATCCCCGACGAGCGCTGGGGCGAGAGCGTCAAGGCTTTCGTGGTTCTCAAGACGGGTGCAGGCGCCAGTGCCGACGAACTCGTCGAATTCGCGCGCACCCAGATCGCGAAATACAAATGCCCCAAGGCGATCGCTTTCGTGGCCGAGCTGCCGCGGCTTGCCACCGGCAAGGTGAGCAAGGTGGCGCTGCGCGAGCAGCACCGCGAAGCCGCACCCTGAACCTTGCCGACAGGAGAATGCCATGGCCTTCACCCGGCGCCAGATCCTTGCCCGCACCGCTGCGGCCGCAGCATCCTCCCTGGCCGAATGGCCGTCACATGCCGCCGAGTTCCCGACGCGCCCGATCCGCCTGATCTGCCCCTTCCCGCCGGGTGCGGGCAGTGCCGACCCCACCTGCCGGCTGCTGGCCGAGAAAATGGGCGCGACGCTGCGCCAGCCGGTGGTGGTGGACAACAAGCCGGGCGCCGGCGGGATGATCGGCTCGGCGGAGCTGGCGCGCGCGGCGCCCGACGGCTACACCATCGGCATGATCGGGGTCGGCGCCCTGGCGCTCACGCCCTACATGCGCAAGAACGTGCAGCACCAGCCCGGCTGGGACCCGCAGAAGAACTTCGTCCCGATCGCCAAGATCATCGACATCCCGCTGCTGCTGGTGGTGAGCCCCACCCTGCCGGTCAGCAACGTGCGCGAACTGGTGGCGCTGGTGAAGGCGAATCCCGGCAAGTACAGCTACTCGTCGGACGGCGTCGCCACGCTCACGCACGTGGCCTTCGAGATGTTCAAGCAGGAGCACGGACTGGACGTCGTGCACATCCCCTACGCCACGCAGCCCGCAGTGCCACACCTCATGAGTGGCCAAGTCCACATGTCCATCATCGGCGCCACCGCTGTCATCCCGTTCGTCAAGGACGGCAAGCTCCGCGCGCTGGCCTTCACGCAGGGCACGCGCGGCAACTGGCTGCCCGATGTGCCGACGATGGTGGAAGAGGGCTACAAGGACTTCGTCGTTGCCGGCTGGTCGGGCTTCTTCGCCCCGGCCGGCACGCCACAGGCAATGGTGGACGTGCTCGCCGATCACACGTTGCGCGCCTTGCGCCTGCCGGACGTGCAGCAGCGGCTCAACGACATGGTGCTGCTGCCGTCCGGCTCTTCACCACGCGAGATGGACGACCTGGTCCGGCGCGAGACCACGCGCTGGGTGGCCGTCTCCCGCAACGCCAACATCTCGCTCGACTGAAGGAGACACGTCGTGGACCCCCTCACCCGCAGACACGCGCTTGCCCGCGCGGCGCTGGCCATGGCGATGCCCGCCCTCGCCTCCTGGCCGGCGATCGCCGCCGACTATCCGGCACGCCCCGTGCGCATGGTGGTGCCCTACGGCCCCGGCGGTGCGAGCGACCTGCTTGCCCGCTCGATCTCCGACGGCCTGGCGCGCGAGATGGGTCAGCCCGTCGTTGTCGACAACAAGCCGGGCGCCGGCGGCGTCATCGCCGCCACGGCGGTGCTGTCGCAGCCGGCCGACGGCCACACGATCTACTACGTGACCGAGTCCATGTATGTGCTGACCCAGCTCGTCAACCAGCACGCCAACCGGCCCGTCACCGTGGACATGCGCAAGGAGTTCGCGCCGATCACCACGATCGTCGACATCCCGATCGTGCTGATCGTCCGCAGCGACGTTCCCGCTTCCAACCTGCAGGCGTTCATCGCCTACGCGCGCAGCCAGCCCGCCGGGACGCTGAACTTCGCATCCGACGGCGTCGGCAGCAGCACCCACCTGGCCGGCGAGATGCTGAAGATGGCGGGCCGGTTCGATGCGGTGCACGTGCCGTACAAGGGCACCGGCGACCAGACGCAGGGCATCCTCGCCGGCCAGATCCACTTCGCGTTCCTGGCCGTGCAGGCCGGTGTGAACTACGCGCGCCAGGGCAAGATGAAAGTGATCGCCGTGGCCGGCAGCGAGCGCGTGCGGCAGCTGCCCGACGTGGCAACGGCGCCGCAGCAGGGATTCCCCGACCTGACCCTGACCTCCTGGCACGGGTTCGCGGTCCGCACCGGCACCGACCCCGCCATCGTGACGGCCCTGAACCGCCAGATCCGGAAGGTGGCCGCCGCGCCCGAGCTGGTGCAGAAGATGGCGGCGAGCGGGCTCGTCGTCGCCACCGGCACGCCGGCACAGGCGGCGGCGCGGGCCGACGCCAGCTTCCGCAAGTGGTCGGAGGTCCTCGCCGCCTCGAAGGTCAGACTCGACTGAGCTCCTCTTCGAGCAGCAGCGAACGGCCCTCGCGCAGCGCGCGGTCGACCGAGTTCTCGGTGTCGATCACGGTGGTGCGCTGCATGACCCGCCGGTGCCGCAGGTCGTCGAACGGGCGAGCGCGGTGCATGGTGCAGCGGTTGTCCCACATGACGAGGTCGCCGGGCTGCCACGGGTGGGCATGCACGAACTCCGGGCGGGTCGCCTCTTCGATCAGCTGCTGCAGCAGGGCGCGCCCTTCTTCGAGCCCGCGGCCGACGACGCGCGTCGCATGGGAGGCGAGATAGAGCGAGCGGCGGCCGGTGCGCTCGTGCCTGCGCACCAGGACCTGCTTTGCGGGCGGCCTCAGGGCGCGAACGTCGGGATTGAATTCCTGGAAGCCCACCTGCTCGCGCGAGCGGAACAGGTCGTGCTCGAGCACCAGCGGCTCGTACTCCGCCTTGCGTTCGGGACTGAGCGCATCGTAGGCGGCGCGCATGTCGGCGAACTCGGTGTTGCCGCCCTCGGGCGCCACTTCGTGCGCGTAGAGCAGCGAGATCAGCGAGGGGATCTGCTGGAAGGTGCCGTCGGTATGCCACAGCCGGTCGCCCATGTTCATCGCCCTTTGGCGTGCGTCGGGCGGGAACAGCTTGCCGTCGGCGTCGATGTTGGAAATGTCCATCATCTCGTCGGACGTCAACCGCTCGCGGTCGCGGGCGTAGTTCGAGCGCTTCTGCAGGGGACCGAACATGCGGCTGAATCGCAGCTGCCCCTCGTCGCTCAGCCGCTGGCCCCGGAACACCAGCACGGCATGCTGGTGGAACGCGGCTTCCACCTGAGCGAACTGTTCGGGAGTGATGGTCTCCAGCGCCACGCCGGTGACGCTCCCCACGAAGGTGCGGCCAAGGGACTGCACGGTGATCATCGATTTCTCGCTCAGGCTATCTACCGGCAGCGGACGCGGTTGCGGACACCTGCTGCGGCGCCTTCGCCAGCACTTCCGGGTCCACCACGTTGTGCAACGCCACCTCGGGGAACTGGACCACGACGAGTTCGCTCCCGGCCTCCACCGCCTCGAACTCCGGCGGCTCGTCCGGCAAGCTCCAGTACACGCAGCCGTGCCGAGGGACCGTATCGCCCCCGAGCCGGAAGGACCCGCGCAGGACGACGTGGAAGCGGCCCGCGGGACTGGTCGGCTCGCTGCAGCGCACCGTCTCGCCGGCTCCGGCGCGGTAGGCCCAGGCTCCCGCGCCGTCCGGGCGCAGGGCGATGAGCGTGGCGGCGGCAACCGGCGTTGCACCGAAGGACAGGTCGCCCGTCGCCTGGCTCTTCGGCTTGCCCATTTCCATCATCGGGCGGGACTCGGGCATGTACCAGGCGCCCTTGTCGGTCAGCACGCGGAGGGTGAAGTACTCCACCCCTTCCGGCCCCGCCTTCAGCGGCCCGTAGGCCGACTGCGGTGTCGCGTAGTGGACGCTGCCGGGGCCGACGGCGTGCCTGCCGAGCATGCCGCCGCCGCCGACGATGACCTGCATCTGGTACTGCATGTGGAAGTGCACCGGCAGCTCCCAGTCGGGCGCCTGGTGCACCAGGAAGGCCTGGGGCCCGAGCGGCTGGCCCGGCTCCGACTCGAACATGAAGTCCGTGTAGCCACGGAACTTGCCGCCCTCCACGTCGAAATGGCGCCGGCGATTGCCGGCCAGGGCGTCTTCGATCGTACCTACGCGCAGCATGGCGATTCTCCTGTGGGGTTCGCTGGTGGTTTCACTCTTGCACGAGGCGGCCGGACGGTTCCCCGAGCACCGCCGTGCGGCGCATGTAGCGGATCTGCGACCGGTCGTAGTCCGCCAGCGCCTGGTGCACGGTGCAGCGGTTGTCCCAGATCACGAGGTCGCCGGGCTGCCACTGCTTGCGAAACACCCGTTCCGGCTGCGTCGCGTGCCGGCACAAGTGCTCGATCAGGGGCCGGCTCTCCTCCTCGGTCCAGCCCTCGAAGCGCACCGCGCGCTCGCTGAGGAACAGCGAGGCCCGGCCGCTTTCGGGATGCACGCGCACCACCGGCTGCGCCACCGACCGCGAGTTGGCGCGCATCTCGTCGAGCGCGGCCGCGTCCCGGCCATCCTCGGCGCGCACGCCGGCCATCACGTCATACACGGCCTCGAGGCCTTCGAGCGTGCGCCGCAGTCCCGGTGACAGTGTCTCCAGCGCCTGGTACATGTTGGCGAACATGGTGTCGCCGCCGACTTCCGGCAATTGGCCGCACCACAGCAGCGAGCCCATCGTCGGGCGGAGGGTGAAGTCGAGGTCCGAGTGCCACTTGCGGCCGACATCCTTCGACGGCGATGGCTTGCCGTCGCTGGCCGGCCGGTTGGTGATCGCGATGACCTCCTCGTAGCCGGAGAGGCGGTAGCTCGGGGTGGCCTCGTTGCGATCGAGCTCCCCGAACAGGCGCGAGAAGGCCACGTGCTGCTCGGGGGTCAGGTCCTGCTGGCCGGGGAACACGAGCACCAGGTGCTCGACCCACGCCTTCCGGATCGCGCGGAAGGTGGCGGGCTCCATCGGTTGCGACAAATCCACGTCGAGGACTGCCGCGCCCAGTGCGTTGGCGAGCCGGCGGGTCTTGATCGTCACGGAAGCCTCCTGTGAGCAGGCAGCATGTCCGGATGGCCGTCGTCGTGCGACACCCCCGCTACTCCTCGAGCTTCAGGCCCGTCACCCGCAGGACTTCCTTCCAGGTTTCATAGTCCTTGCGCAGGAAGTCGACGAGTTCCTTCGGCGAACTGGACGTCATGGGGTCGAGACCGAGGGCGCGGACCCGTGCCTGCACGTCGGGCATGGCAAGGATCTCGCGGGTTTCGTTCGCCATCCGTTGCGCGATGGGCGCCGGCAGGCCCTTGGGCGCGACGAGATAGAAGAAGCCTTCGCCGCGGACCCCCGCAACGGTGTCCGGCACCCCCGGCACGCCGGGCAGCAGCGGGGTGGGACCGTTCATGACACCGAGGGGGCGCAGCTTGCCGCTCTCGAAGAACGGCTTGGAGTTGGTGATCGTGTCGATGCGCACCTGCACCTGGCCCGCGACCACGTCCTGCGTGGCCGGTGCGCCGCCCTTGTAGGGGATGAAGTTGAACGTGATCCCGGCCCGGTAGGCGAGCAGTTCCCCGGACAGGTGGTCCGGCGATCCGACGCCGGAGGTGGCGAAACTCAGCGGCTGGGGTTGAGACTTCGCGAACGCGACCAGTTCGGCCACGCTCTTCGCCGGCACGTTCGCGTTCACCACCAGCACCAGCGGATTCATGCTCATCATGCCGATGGGCGTGAACGTGTCGAAAGGCTCGTAGTTGAACTGCTTCGGGAAGAACAGCGGGCCCTGGTGCATCGCATTGGACGTGACGTAGAAGGTATAGCCGTCGGCTGGCAGCCCCATCACGTACTTGCTGGCCACCAGCGTGTTGGCGCCGGAGCGGTAGTCGACCACGACGGGCGTGCCCAGGCGCGCACTGAGCTTCTCGATGTAGACACGCACCAGTCCGTCCGAGGGGCCTCCGGGCGGATACGGCATCACCATGGTGATGTGCTTCGCCTTGGGCCAGTCGGACTGGGCCAGGGCCGGGCCGCCGGCGGTTGCGGCAAGCGCCAGCACGGCCGCGCCGGCGGCGAGCAGCTTGCGGCGGATGCCGTCGGGAGGGGGACGCATGGCTGTCTCCTTCAATTTGCGAAAAGAAAATCTCAGGCCGGAGCCCGCACGTAGCCGGGGCCGAGGTCGCGCGCATCGGGGCAGCCGAGGTGGCCGATGGTGCGATCGATCTCGTCCTTCAGGATGTCGATCGCGCGCAGCGCTCCCGTCGCGCCGCCCGCGCTGGCGCCGTACAGCGTCGCGCGGCCCACGAAGCAGAAGCGCGCGCCGAGGCAGCGCGCCAGCACGATGTCGGAGCCACGCAGGATGCCGCCCTCGTACATCACGACGGTCTTCTCCCCCGCGGCGGAGACCACGCCGGGCAGCATGTCGATCGGCGCGGGGCCGTGGTCGAGGCCGAAGCCGCCGTGGTTCGACACCACCACGCCGTCTGCCCCGAGCTCGGCGGCGCGCACCGCATCGTCCGCATGCAGGATGCCCTTGACGATCAGCGGCCCCTTCCACAGCTTGCGCAGCAGCTCCAGTTCGCGCCAGGACTGGCAGGCGTTGCGCTGCGACAGGTAGAAGCGGTGCACCGCCATCGGGTCGGCATCCGCGGGCGCGTACTGCGCCCACTGATCCAGCCGCGCCATCCCCCCGCGCAGGTATTCCAGCAGCCAGCCCGGATGCCGCAGCGCCTCGACTTTCGCGCCGAGGCTCAGCCGCGGCGGCACACCGAAGCCGGCGCGGATCAGGCGATCGTTCTTGGCGGCGATATTGAGGTCGACCGTCCACAGCAGCGCGCCGGCACCGAAGGCCTCGGCGCGCTCCACCAGGTTGCGGGTGATGGCGGGGTCCGTCGCCGCATAGAGCTGCGACCAGACCTGCCCCGGCGCGTGTTCGGCGATCGCCTCGTGGGTGCGCGCGCTCGCGCCCGAGACGCCGATGGGAATGTTCGCCTGCCGCGCCGCATCGGCGAGGTGAAACTCGATGTCGCGCCGCAGCACGCCGATGGTGCCGGTGGGCGCGATGCCGAAGCAGCTCGACCAGGTGCGGCCGAACAGCTCCGTGGCTTGCGTCCGCACGGAGACGTCGCGCAGCCGCCGGGGCACCAGCGACCACGCGCGCAGCCGCTCATAGGTGAGCGCCAGCAGCCGCTCGTCCTCGCTCGCGCCTTCCAGCACGCCGTAGATGACGCGCGGCAGGCGACGCCGCGCCAGCTCGCGCAGGTCGCCAATGCTGACGGCGTGCCCCGTGGCGCCGCCGGTCATGGCTTCGCCTTCCTTCCAGCGCAGGGGCGCGCGCGTCGCGCCCTGCGGCTCAGTGCCGGGTACGGCCGCCATCGACGGGAATGGAAGTGCCGGTGACGAACGCGGAAGCCGGCCCGGAGAGGAACACGATCATGTCGGCGATCTCCTCCGCCTTCGCGAGCCGGCCCATGGGAACGGCGGCGAGGTTGCGGTTCACCGCGTCCGGGCTCTTTTCCAGCAAGGCCCGCACCATCGGCGTGTCGGTGGTCCCGGGGCAAACCACGTTGGCGCGGATGCCCTTGGCGGCGAGTTCGAAGGCGATCGTCTTGGTGAAGGCGACCACGCCGCCCTTGGAGGCGGTGTAGCTGCAACTGCTGCCGGTCGGCAGCAGGGCCTGCGCCGAGGCGATGTTCACGATGGATCCACCGCCGGCCTGGCGCATCCAGGGCGTCGCGGCCTTGCAGACGAGGAAGGTGCCGTTCAGGTTGGTCTCGATCTGCGCCTTCCACGAGGCATAGTCCGTGTCCTCGAAGGGCAGTCCGTTCGCCACGCCGGCGGAGTTGACGACGCCGTCGACGCCGCCCATGGCCTCCGCCGCATCGCGCATGCGCTGCAGCACCTGCTGCTCGTCGCGCACGTCGCATTCCATCGTCCAGCACTGCTGCGGTTTCGCGAGGTCCCGCATGCCCTCGGCGTCGATGTCGAAAACGGCAACCTTCGCGCCCTGGCGCAGGAATGCCTCGACCGTGGCGCGGCCGATGCCACGCGCGCCGCCCGTCACCACCAGGCGCCTGTTTTCCAATGTCATCCTTGCTCCTTCGTTGAGAGGGGCATGAATCGCCCCATGCCCGCTATCGTTGCTTCGCAGTCCGCCACCAGCTCGCGCACGATCTCGGCGGCGGGGCGCACGCTGTTCATGGCACCCACGATCTGCCCCACCGGGATGGTGGTGAGGTCGGCGCGCCGGTGCCGCTGGATGCGCTCCTCCGCTTCCGCGGTCAGGATGTGCTGGGTGGGCATCGCCAGCATGCCGGGCGACGAGGGCTCCTCCCAGGCGGCGCTCCACGGCGACTTCAGCTGGCGCAGGGGCTTGCCGGTGCGGCAGCGCGAGCGCAGCGTGTCCGACGAGCGTGCAGCGAGCATCCGCTCGACGACCTCCGGCGGCTCGTCGCTTTCGGCGCATGCCAGCCAGATCGAGCCGGTCCACGCACCTTCGGCGCCGAGCGCCAGCGCCGCCGCCAGCTGCTCGCCGGTGCCGATGCCGCCCGCGGCGAGCACGGGAACGGGTGCCACCGCCTTCGCGATCTCCGGAACCAGCACCAGGGTGGAGATCTCGCCGGTATGCGCGGCCGCTTCGGTGCCTTGCGCGATGATGACGTCGACCCCGGCGTCGATGTGCTGACGGGCATGCTTGGCGCTGCCGACCAGCGCACCGAGCTTCATGCCGCGGGATCGTGCAAGCTCGCGGACGTCGGGCGGCGGCGTGCCGAGCGCCGTGACCAGGAAGGCGATCGGGTGCCGCAAGGCGGCCTCGAGCTGCAGCCGGGCGCCGGTCTCGACCGCGCCGAGCTTGAACTCGTACCAGGAGTGGCGCCAGCCGCGACCGCCGGGGCGGCCGTCGTCCTCCACGGGCGGCGCGGTGTCGAGGCCGGGAACCTGGAACTGCTCCAGCAACGTACGGGTGAACTCGCGATGGGCCTGCGGAATGGCCATCTGCAGGGCGGCCTCCAACTCGCGGGCGTCCGTCGTCGTGCCCTTGCCTTCGGACTTCTGCGGCATCATGAGATCGACACCGAAAGGCTTGCCCTCAACGTTGGCCGTGATCCACGCCAGGTCGGCGTCGACGCGCTCCGGGGCGAAGGTCGAAGCGCCATAGATGCCCATGCCGCCCGCCCGGCTGACCGCCGCCACGGTTTCACGGCAGTGAGTGAACGCAAAGATCGGCGCCTCGATTCCGAACAGGTCGGTGATGCGAGTCCTGAGCATGGGTGTTGTCTCCTGGACGAAGTCTAGGTAGCAGTGCCTTGCGGGTCGAGCGGCTGTCGCACTTCCGCATGGATGTGATGCTTAGCCGCGCGGCGATTGCGAGCGTTGCGAGCGCTGCCGGGGCGCGGTAACGTGCGGACCCCATGTCCCCTGCCCTGTTCTCGCCGCTGGCGCTGCGCGGTACGCGCCTTCGCAACCGCATCGGCGTGTCGCCCATGTGCCAGTACGCCTGCGGCAGCGACGGCCTGGCGACAGCCTGGCACCTGGTGCACCTGGGCGCACGTGCGGCCGGCGGCGCCGGGCTCGTGGTGGCGGAGGCGACCGCCGTGGCGCCGCACGCGCGCATCTCGGACGCCGACCTCGGCCTCTGGTCTCCGGCGCATGCGCAGGCGCTGCGGCCGGTGGCGGAATTCATCGCCGCCCAGGGCAGCGTGCCCGGCATCCAGCTCGCCCACGCTGGCCGCAAGGGCAGCACGCGGGCGCCCTGGGTCGGGCGCAAGGCGATGGCGCCGGACGAAGGCGGCTGGGAAGTGCAGGCGCCCTCCCCGCTGCTGTTTTCCGAGCACAGCGCGCTGCCGCGGCAGATGGGCGCGGCCGAAATCGCGCAGGCCACCTCGGAGTTCGCCGCTGCCGCGCGCCTCGCGCAGATGGCGGGCTTTCGCTACGTGGAGCTTCACTTCGGCCACGGCTATCTCGCCCACCAGTTCCTGTCGCCGCTCACCAACCAGCGCGACGACGGCTGGGGCGGAGACTTCGAAGGACGCACGCGCTTCGTTCGCGAGACCGCGGCCGCGGTGCGCGCGGCCTGGCCCGACGAGCTGCCGCTGGCGGTGCGGCTGTCGATGACGGACTGGCTGGAGGGCGGCTGGACGCTCGACGATGCGGTGCGGCTCGCGGGCGAACTGAAGGGCCTGGGGGTCGACCTGGTGGTGTGTTCCAGCGGCGCGATTGCGCCCGGATCGCAGCCGCCGCAAGGACCGGCGATGCAGATCCCGTTCGCGCGGCGCGTGCGCGATGAGGCGCGGCTCGCTTCCGGCGCCGTCGGCCAGATCACGCAAGCGTCGCAGGCCGAGGAGATCGTGGCCGGCGGCGGCGCGGACCTGGTGTTCCTCGCCCGCGCGATGCTGCGCGATCCGCAATGGGCGCTGCACGCGGCCGAGGAACTGGGGGAGCCCGCCGCCTGGCCCGTGCCCTATGCGCGCGCCGTGGCGAAACGCGCGCGCAACTGAATCAGCCCGCGATCACCGGCCACACCTCGTCGGCCTTGCGGCCGGTGAAGCTGCCCGCCAGCACGCGCCGCCAGTACGCGACGGTGCCGAACTGGTCGCGCCAGGCCATCAGGCGGCGGGTGCGGAAGTGCAGCACGTACTCGTAGCTGAAGCCGATGGCGCCGTGCACCTGGTGGCCGTGCGCGAACACGATGTCGGCGGCGTCGCCCAGCCGCGAGCGCGCGGCGGCGACCATGGAAGGGTTGTCGGGATCGGCGATCGCGGCATCGAGGATCGCGTGCGAAGCGACGACGGCCGAGGCCATCTCCGCCATCATCTGCTGCACCACCTGGAACTTGCCGATCTCGCGGCCGAACTGCTTGCGCTCCTGGGTGTAGGCGGTGGTGCGCTCGAGGCACCAGCGCATCGCGCCCATCATCTGCGCACCGCGCAGCAGCGCCGCACGGCGCAGGCAGGCATCGAAGTCCAGGCCGGCGAGCGGCTGCCAGGGGGTGCTTGTGGGCAGCTCGAAGCGCGCCAGCGGCTCGCCGGAGGCATCGCCGATCTCGGCGTGCAGCTCCAGCTCGCGCGCGGGCACGACCGCCAGGCCGGCACCGGCCGCGGTGCGCGCCACCACCAGCACCTGCTGCGCCGCCCGCGCCCAGGGCACGTTCCGCAGCGAGAGTGGCTGGGCCGCGGCGACCGTCCCTTCGGCGAAGGCCAGCGCGAGCGGCGCCGTCGAGGGTTCGCGCCCGGCGAGGGCGAGCAGGTGGTTGCCGAGCACCAGTTCCAGCAAGGGGCCCGGGACAGCGTGTTCGCCGGCGGCCAGCAGGATCGCCGCGGCTTCCGGCAGGCCGGCGCCGATGCCGCCGCTTGTCTCCGGTACCAGTACCAGCCCGAAGCCGGACTCGTTGATGGCGTCCCAGGCGGCCTGCGGGAAGGTTCCGGCCTCTGCGGCTTCCAGCGCCGCGGGGGTGGCGAAGTCGCCGAACAGGCGGGCGGCGGTGTCGCGGAATTCCTGGATCATGTCGTTCATGCTGCTTACCTCAGGCCCAGCCCGCGCGCGATCACGCCGCGCAGGATCTCGCCGGTGCCGCCGCGGATGGTGAAGGCCGGCGAATAGCGCTGGGCGCTCGCCAGCAAGGCACGCAGGGCCGGCAGGTCGGCGCTGGCGAGCAGGCCTTCCTGCTGCACCACGTTGCGCACCGTGCGCACGATCTCCTGCTCCAGCCGGGTGCCGATGTCCTTGGCGATGGAGGCCTCGAGGTTGGGCGTCTTGCCGGCTTCCAGCATGCTGGCGATCGACAGCGAGATCTGCCGCACCGCCATCAGTTGGGCGAAGAGGCGGCCGATCTCGACCTGCGCCGCATCCGACGGGGCGGGACCGAGCGCCTCGACCAGTTCGGCCAGCAGGCGGAATGAACTGAGCCAGCGCTCAGGGCCGCTGCGTTCGTAGGCGAGCTCCGCGCTCACCTGGTTCCAGCCGTTGCCGGGCGCGCCGACGACGTTGCCGTCCGGGATGAAGACGTTCTCGAAATGGACCTCGTTGAAGTCCTCCAGGCCCACCATGCTCTTGATCGGCCGGATGCCGACGCCGGGCGCGTCGAGCGGGATCAGGATCTGGGTCAGGCCGGCCTGGCGGCTCTTTTCCTCGGCGGGCGCGGTGCGGATCAGCGCGATCATGCAGTGCACGCGGTGCGCGTTGGTGGTCCACAGCTTGCTGCCGTTGACGCGCCAGCCGCCTTCGACCTTCGTGCCGCTGGTGCGCAGCGAGGCGAGGTCCGAGCCCGAGTCGGGCTCGCTCATGCCGATGCAGAAGGCGACCTCGGCGCGCACGATCTTCGGCAGCCATTCCTGCCGCTGCTCCTCCGTGCCGAACTTCAGCAGCACGGGCCCGCTCTGGCGGTCGGTGATCCAGTGGGCGCCGACCGGCACGCCGGCGGCGAGCAGTTCCTCGGTGACGACGTAGCGCTCCAGCGCGCTGCGCTCGTGGCCGCCGTACTTCTTCGGCCACGTCATGCCGATCCAGCCCTGCGCGGCGATGCGCTTGCTGACGTCGGGCGAGAAGCCGAGGCCGACCTTGTCGGGATACGGGAGCGTGCCGGCGGCGCGTTCGGCGGCGACGAATCGCCGCACTTCCCGGCGCAGCCCGGCCAGTTCGCCGGGGAGCGCGGGCAATTCCAGGTGAAGGGAGGAAAGGGTCATTCGGAAGAACTCAGTCGCGCCAGGAGGTGTCGGCCTGGTCCAGCATGCGCGTGAGCGCGGCCCATTCGAGCGTGTAGGTGCGGCCGTCCGCCGTCTTGCGGCGCTCGCGCGCGCGGTCGAAGCCGCGCGCGGTCTGCGCTGCCACTTCGTCGGACAGGATGTGCAGCGGCGCGCCGCCCGCCATCGCGGCGACCTGGGCTTGGCAGGCGCGCTCCAGGTAGTGCATGTCGATGAATGCCTCGGGGATGCTGCGGCCGCAGGCCAGGATGCCATGATTGCGCAGCAGCATCACGACGTTGTCGCCGAGGTCGCGCGCCAACCGCTTGCGCTCCGCGTCGTCATCGGCGATGCCGAGATAGTCGTGGTACGAGACGCGCCGGTGGAAGCGCGCGGCATGCTGGCTGATCATCAGCAGGCCCGCCTGCTGCGCCGCAACGGCGATGCCTGCCGTGGTGTGGGTGTGGATCACGCAGGCGAGATCGGGCCGCGCCTCGTGCACCGCGCTGTGGATGAAGAAGCCCGCGCGGTTGATCGGCGCATCGCTCTCCTGCACCGGGTTGCCGAAGAGGTCCACCCGCACCAGGTCGCTGGCGCGGATCTCGTGGAACATCATCCCGTAGGGGTTGATCAGGATCGCTTCGTGCTCGCCCGGGATCCGCGCCGACACGTGCGTGTAGATGATGTCGGTCATGCGGTAGTGCGCAATGAGGCGATAGCAGGCCGCCAGGTCCTGGCGAGCCTGCCACTCAGCGTCGGAGATGCCGGAAGGTTTCATGGCCGCGAGGTTAAGTCCGAGACGACCTCGCGCGCGCGTACTGCGCGGCAATTTCACATCCGTGATGCTTTGCCCCGCGCCGCTGAGCACGCGATGGCAGGAACTGCGGCCCCGGCACGATCAACACGCCTTTGATGGTACGCGCGGCGGCTTGCCTCGGAGTGGCCCTTGAGCCTACCCTCGGGGCATGCAAATGAACACCCAACTCGCCGATCGAGCGGCCGTGGACGTCCTGCAACTCGGCGGCTGGCTGGCCTCGGAACTCGCCGAGGCCCTGCCGCCGCGCTTCCGCCTCCTGCCCGCCTGGCAGCAGCCCGACCCTTTCGCGTATGCCGCCGCGCATGGCGCCGACGTACGCGCCATCCTCACCCACTCCCGCTGCCTGCCCGTCGACGATCGACTGCTTCCGGTGTTGCCCCGGCTGGAACTCGTGCTGAACCTCAGCGCCGGCGCCGAGGCCGTCGACGCCGAAGCGCTCGCCGCGCGCGGCATCCCTTTTCTGACAGGCTCGGGCGCCAATGCCGTCGACGTCGCCGAACTGGCTTTCGGCATGCTGCTGGCGATCAGCCGCGACCTGCTGCGCGGCGACCGTCAGGTGCGGCAGGAGCAATGGCCCGGACTCACGCCGGTGGTCGGCCGC
Organism: Xenophilus azovorans DSM 13620; assembly: GCF_000745855.1. Taxonomy (GTDB): domain Bacteria; phylum Pseudomonadota; class Gammaproteobacteria; order Burkholderiales; family Burkholderiaceae_C; genus Xenophilus; species Xenophilus azovorans. Next base: position 37,298 of record NZ_JQKD01000019.1, on the reverse strand, counting down.
GTCGCCGGCCGGCGGCTCGGCATCGTCGGCATGGGCGCCATCGGCAAGGAGATCGCGCGGCGCGCGCAGGCCTTCGACATGCATGTTGCCTACTACGCGCGTCGACCGGTCGCGGGCGACTGGCGATTCGTGGGCGATTTGCTGCAGCTCGCTCGCGAAGCGGACTTCCTGGTGCTCGCCTTGCCGGGCGGACCCGCGACCCGCCACCTGGTCGATGCCGCGATCCTCGATGCGCTCGGACCCGAGGGCTACCTCGTCAACGTGGCACGCGGCAGTGTCGTAGATGAAAAGGCGCTGATCGCCGCGTTGCAGCAGGGCCGGATCGCCGGCGCCGCGCTGGACGTCTTCGAGCACGAGCCGCAGGTGCCGGCCGCGCTGCGCGAAACGGACCGCGTGCTGCTTCTGCCGCACCGGGGTGGCGTGACGCGCGACGCGTTCCGGGACGTCGCGAAGCTCACGGTAGACCGGCTGCTCGCCCATTTCCCGGCGAGCTGAACAGCGCTCTCTTGGAACAGCGCGAGTTCCTGCCGGTCGATGGCGCGCGAGTAGCGCGCGAGCGTGTCGTGGATCGCCAGGAGGTCTGCGGTGCGGGCGGATTGCGGGTCATTCATCGGTGCCACTCGGAATCTGAGATGCCGGGAGGTCTCATGGCGCCAAGGGTAAGTCCGGACGGCCTCCCGCTTGCGTGCAGCCGTGCAATTCCACATCCGTGATGCTTTGGCGGCGGCTGTGCCAGGGACCGCGCAGGCTCTTAGGATCCGCGCCAAAGGAGACACGCATACTCATGGCAATCGCATACCTTTCCCGCGCCCGCCGCCTGCTGCTCGCGGGCGCGCTCGGCGTCGCTGCCGCCCCGTTCGCGTTCGCCCAGGCCAACTGGCCCACCCAACCGGTGAAGATGATCGTGCCCTTCCCGGCAGGCGGCCCCACGGACTTCGCGGCGCGCCTGATCGCCGAAAAGCTGACGAAGAGCCTGGGCCAACCGGTCGTCGTCGACAACCGCGGTGGCGCCGCCGGCATGCTGGGCACCACCGCCCTGGCCCAGTCGAAGGGGGACGGCTACACCATCGGCCTGATCGGCAACGGGCTGGTGACGCTCACGCCGTACGTTCGCAAGGACGTGCCGTTCGACCCGCTGAAGGACCTGGTCCCGCTGTCGAAAGCCGTCGACATCCCGCTGCTGCTGGTCGCGAACCCGGCCGTCCCGGTGAAAAACATGAAGGAATTCATCCAGTACGCAAAGGCCAATCCCGGCCGCATGAGCTACGGCTCCGACGGGCAAGCCTCGCTCACGCACCTCACCATGGAGATGTTCAAGCACCAGCAGGGAATCCACGTGGTGCACATTCCGTACCGGGGCACGGCGCAGCTCACCAACGACCTGCTGGCCAACACCATCCAGCTGTCGATGAGCGGCATCGCGGGTCCGTTGCCGCACGTGAAGAGCGGCAAGCTCAACCCGCTCGCGGTGACCAGCGTCAAGCGCGCCGCCGCCCTGCCGGACGTGCCGACGATGATCGAACTGGGGATGAAGGATTTCGATGTCACCACCTGGTTCTCGTTCTTCGCCCCGGCCGGCGTGCCCGCGCCGATCGCCGCGAAGCTCAATGAGCACATCAACCTGGTGCTGAAGGACCCGGAGGTGATCACCAAGCTGCGCGGCTCGGGCATGGAGGCCGCGCCCACCACGCAGGCGGAGCTGGACCGGATCGTGCGCCGCTACATCGCGCAGTGGCAGGATGTCATCAAGGCGGCGAACATCAAGCTCGAAGATTGAGCATTGCTCAGGGTTAACGCGCATCCATGGCAAATCCACAGAAGCGTGATGCGATCACCGAAAGTGATCGACGAGACCAGAATTCGGCATTGGACGCATTGCCGCCTCTCCCGCATATTCGCGGCTTCTCCGAGAGAGCCTCCATGACCACTTCGCAGCTCCCCTCCTTCTCCGCCAAGGCACTCGCCGCGCCCGCCGTCTTCTTCCCCCAATACGATGCGCCGCCACGCTACGACTTCGACCAGGGCATGCCGGACCCGGCGACCTATCCGCTGAAGGACCTCGATGCCTGCGCGCACAAGGTGCTGGCGGAGCAAGGCATCGCCGCTTGCGGCTACTTCGGAGCGGCCGGCCGCTCCGAAATGATCTACGGCTATGCAGGCCTGCGCGACAGCATCGCGGCGTGGGTCGGCAAGCGCGACAAGATCAGCCTCGACCGCAACAACATCATGCTGATGAACGGCTCGGCAGCCGGGCTCAGCATGATCGCCAACGCGCTGGTCGGGCCTGGCGACGGGGCCATCGTCGAGTCCACCACCTTCCCCTACATGGCCAGCTTCCTCGAGAACACCGGCGCCACCGTGCTGCGCGCGGCGGTCGACGGTGAAGGCATGGTGATCGCCGACGCCGAGCGCCGCCTGCAGGAGATGAAGGAGCGCGGCCTGACGCCGAAGCTGATCTACACCATCCCGACCTTCCACGTTCCCACCGGCGTTTTGATGCCGCTGGCGCGCCGGCAGCAGTTGCTGGATCTGGCGCGGCGCTGGAATGTGTATGTGGTGGAGGACAACTGCTACAACGAGCTCTGGTACGACCAGCCCACGCCCCCGACCCTGCTGTCGCTGGAGCCGGGCGGCCGCGTGATCCAGTCCGACAGTTTCAGCAAGATGCTCGCGCCGGGGCTGCGCACGGGCTGGGTCGTCGCCACGCCGGAGGTGGCGGGCATGATCGGCCGCATGCGCCCCGACCTGGGCGTGAGCCAGTTCACCAGCCACGTCATCAACGCCTGGATGGCGGAAGGCCGGCTCGACGCCCACCTGCAGCAGGTGCGCCCGCGCTATCGGCGCAAGCGCGATGTCGCCGCCGATGCGCTGCGCCGCCATTGCGGCGGGTTCGTCAAGTTCGCGGTGCCCCAGGGCGGCATCTTCTTCTGGCTGGAGCTGGCGCCCGGCATCGACGGGCAGAAGGTGCGCGAGACGCTGCTGCGCGAAGGCGTGGCTTGCCGGCCCGGCGAGCGCTTCGCCGGTGCCGCCGCGGAGAACGGCTACCTGCGGATGTCCTTCCTGCAGGTCGAGGAGGAAGAGATCGAGCGCGGCGTGGCGCTGCTCGTCGAGGCATTCGCGGCCTGCTCACGATGAGCACCCCACGAGCCCTGGAGCCGCGCACGCGGACCTTCTCGGCGGCGGTAGCAGCCGACGGCTGGTTGCACGTGTCCGGCCAGATCGCGAGCGATGCCGAAGGGCGTGTCGACGGCGACTGCGGCACGCAGGCCTCGCGTTGCCTGGAGAAGATCGACCGCCTGCTGGAGGCGGCCGGTTCGACGCGCGCCGACGTGGTCAAGCTGACGGCCTACCTCGTGCATGCTGGAGACTTCCCGCAGTACCAGGCCGCGAAGGCCGCGTGGGTGGCGCAGCCGGCACCCGCGGGGACCGCGGTGGTGGTCGCCGCCCTGCTGGTGCCCGGTGCCCGCATCGAGATCGAAGCCATCGCGCGCCTGCCGCGGTGAAAAGACAGCACATGGAGACAAGCATGAAGAACACTTTTCTGTCCGCGGCGCTGCTGCTGGCTGCGGCGCTGGCGCCGGCAGGCGCGAGCGCGCAAGCGTGGCCATCGAAGCCGATCCGGATCGTCGTGCCCTACCCCGCAGGCGGCGCCACCGACCTGGCGAGCCGCGCCTTCGCGCAGTCGATGGGCAAGCGCCTGAACCAGGCGATCGTGGTGGAGAACCGCGGCGGCGCCGGCGGCGCGATCGGCCTCGAGGCCGCGGCCAGCGCGCCCGCCGACGGCTATACCTTCGTGGTCGGCACCGCCGGCAACTTTGCCGTCAATCCGCACCTGATGAAGAACGTGCGCTACGACGTGCAGAAGAGTTTCGCGCCCGTGTGCATGATGGCGCTCGCGCCGGTCGCGCTGTTCGCCAACGCCAACCTGCCCGCCAACAACCTGAGCGAGCTGGTCGACTGGTCCAAGGCGAACCCGGGCAAGCTCAATTTCGCCACCGACGGCCAGGCGACGATCCCGCACATCGGCGGCGAGTACCTCAAGCAGCTGATCGGCGTGAACATGACCCACGTCCCCTACAAAGGCTCGGCTTCGGCGACGCAGGCGGCGCTCGCGGGCGACACGCAGCTCGCGCTGACGGGCGTCGCCAACGCGATCCCCCACGTGCGCGCGGGCAAGCTGAAGCTGATCGGCGTGGCCGGTGCGCAGCGCCTGTCGCTGTTCCCTCAAGTGCCTACGCTCATCGAACAGGGCGCGCGCGGCTTCGACCTGGGCTCCTGGTTCGCGATGTTCGGGCCTGCCGGGTTGGACCCGGCGGTGGTCGCGCAGATCGGCAAGGCCTGCCGCGACAGCGCGGCAGAGCCCGCCATCCGCGAGAGCCTCTCGGGCGCGGCGCTGGAAGTCGTGACGAGCACGCCCGACGAACTGCGCGAGAAGCTCGCCGCCGACCTTCAGCGCTGGGGTGAGATGGTCACCGCCAGCGGGGTGAAATCGGAATGAGCGCGCCGACCACGGAACCGGCGGAAATCGTCGCCGAGGGCCTCGAGTTTCCCGAGGGCCCCGTATGGTTGCCGGATGGCACGGTGCTGTGCGTGGAGATCAAGGCGCGCACGCTCACCGCCATCGAGCGCGATGGCAAGCGGCGTGTCGTGGCGCAGCTGGGCGGCGGCCCGAATGGCGCCGCGCTGGGCCCCGGCGGCGCCGTCTACGTCTGCAACAACGGCGGCTTCGGCTGGGCGGTGCGGGACGGCCGGCTCATCACCGCCGGCACCGCCGAGGACTACGTGACCGGCTCGATCCAGCGCGTGGACTTGGCGACGGGCCGCTTCGAAACCCTCTACGACCGCTGCGACGGCCAGGGCCTGCGCGGACCCAACGACCTGGTGTTCGACGCCCATGGCGGCTTCTACTTCACCGATCCGGGCAAGCTGCGCGGCCGCGCCATGGACCGCGGCAGCGTGTTCTACGCCAAGGCCGACGGCAGCATGATCCGCGAGATCATCCACCCGATGTCGATCCCCAACGGCATCGGCCTGTCGCCCGACGGCAAGACCTTGTACGGGGTGGAGACGGAGACCGCGCGCCTGTGGGCCTGGCCGGTGAAAGCGCCGGGCGATCTCGAGATGCTGCCCTGGCACGTGGCGCCGCACGGCGGCCGGCTGGTCTACACCGCGCCCTCGTTCACCCGCTTCGACTCGCTGAAGATCGAGGCCGGCGGAAACATCTGCATCGGCACGCTGGACATCGGCGCGATCAGCGTGGTCTCGCCGCAGGGAGAGCTGGTGGAGCAGCCGCGAATGAACGTGGGCGACACCCACTGCACGAACCTGTGCTTCGGCGACGCGGACCTGCAGACGGCCTGGATCACCTGCTCCCACACCGGCAAGCTGGTCAAGCGCCGATGGGCCCGTCCCGGCCTGCAACTGCACGAATCCCGGTGGGCCGGCGAGAAATCAAACAAGGCCATTCAGACGGAGATCCAGTGATGACGACAGTACTCGACGAAGACGCGAAGGTGCGCATCCAGACCGCCTGCGCCATGCTGGTGGCCCACTACGGGCACCTGGCCGACCAGCGGGAGCACCGCGCGTTCGCGGAACTGTTCGCGCCCGACGGGGAATGGATCCGTCCCGGCATGCACATGCGGGGCCGCGACGAGATCTTCAGCTTCATGGACGCGCGGCCGGCGCAGGCGTTCACGCGCCACGTGGTCGGCTCCATCTACATCGAGCCGATCGACGCCGACCACGCGCACGGCCTGAGCTACACCACGGTCTACCGTGAGCGGAACTTCCAGGGAAAGCTGCCGGTGCCGCTGGCACAGCCGGAGATGGTGGTGGACTACCGCGACGAATACCTGCGGCTGCAGGGCCGCTGGTACATCCGGAAGCGGCACGCGACGGTGATCTTCTCCGACAAGGCATGACGCCCGGTTCAGGAGGGCCGGGCGCGCGGGGCTTCCTGCCTACCGCCGCGCCATCAGCTTGCGCCACGCACACGCGAGCCGGGCGGCCATGCCGCGCAGCTTCGCCAACGCGATGTGCGAGCCGAGCTTCGCCACCGAGAGCGCCGCCGGCTGCGCGTCCACGGCCTGCGGCTGGTCCGCCGCGACGTGCGCGCTGAAGCGATGGGCGAATTCCTGCAGGATGGCGTCCGTGACCGCGACGCCTCCTGTGTTGGCGAATTCCGCCAGCACTCCCGTCAATTGCGCCTCCGAGATGAAATCCACCCGGGTGCCGGGAGCGCCGGCGCGTTCGAGGGGACTCAGGCGGTATTCCATCTTGACCGCCATACGGGCGCCGCGAACGTCGGCAGCCGCGGTCCCTCCCAGCTGGCCGGAAAAGGCGGCTGCATCGACCTCGTTGGTCAGCGTGCCCCTGAACACCAGCCGCTTGGGGCCGAAGGCGACCGTCAGCGTTCCTGGATAGCTCCCATCGGCCGCGCGCTCGCCGACCGCGGCGCCGGGCAGGAAGCTCGCGACCAATGGAACGTCGGCGAACACCGCGATGACTTCGGCCGGTGGCCCGGCGACCTCGAAATGGTTCTCGAAGCGCACTAGCGTTTCCAGGCCGAGCCGGCCGGCGGGCGCAGCAGCGGCGCGCGGTTCTCCCGGCCTTGGTAGAGCTTAGCGTAGGAGTCGTTGACGGTGGTCGGCGACACGCGGGCGTCGATGACGAAAGGACCCCGGTGGGCGCTGGCCTGGGCCAGGGCGCCGACCAGGTCTTCTTCCTTGTCCAGCCTCACGCCCTCGCCGCCGAAGCCGCGCGCCAGCGCGACGAAGTCGGGCGATTGCCAGCTGGCCCCTTGCGGGTCGCGGCCCTTCCAGCGCATCTTCAGCACGTCCGCGCCGAAGGCCGAGTCGTTCATCACCAGGATGACGATCGGCAGCTGGAGCTCCGCGGCCGCATGCAGTTCCTGGATTGCCTGCAGCAGGCCGCCGTCACCTTCGACGACCACCGTCATGCGCTCGGGGCAGGCGATCGCGGCGCCGATGCCTTGCGCCAGGCCCAGACCGATGCTGCCGAAGGCAGCCGTGTGATGGAAGCGCCCGCCGGGAGGCAGCGCGAGATAGGAAGAAGGCCAGGCCCAGAAGTGCCCGGCGCCGATCACCACCTGCGCCTGCGCAGGCAGGCCCCGCCCCAGCGCATCCATCAAGGCGCGCGGATCGAGGCCATCGTCCGGACGCTCGAAGCGCGCCGGCGGGGACTTCAGCACCTCCTGCGTCGCCGGCGTGCGGAACCCGGTGTTGCCGGCCTTCAGCCGCTCCAACGCCCCTGCGAGTTCACCGACGGTCTGCGCCGCGTCGCCCTGCAAGTAAAAGCCCGGCGCAACGCCGATCGCCGCGGGATGCGGCTTGCTGTCGATGCGCGCGATGCGCGCCTGCGGGAACAGCAGGCCTCCTTCGGTGGTGAAGAAGTTGAGCGAGGCGCCGACGCCGAGCACGAAGTCGGCCTCGGCCAGCAGGCGCTCCGTCGGTGCGCCGCTGAAGGAACCGGCGATGCCCACGTCGTAGGGATGACCGTCGAAGAAACCCTTGGCCAGCAGCGAAGTGGCGAGCAGCGCGCCGACCTGGTCGCCGAGTCGCTCGAGCTGTTCGCGCACACCGGCCTGCAGCGCGCCCCGGCCGGCAACGAGCACCGGACGCTTCGCCGCGGCGAGTTGCCGCGCCAGGTCTTCCAGCAGTTCCCGCCGTGGCGCGGGCGCGTGCGGAGGCAGGAATTCACCCGAAGGCCGGTAGTCCCAGGGGAATTGCAGCGTCGCCTCCCAGTGCTGCGCCGGCAGGTTGAGGATCACCGGCTGCGAGCGGGTGCGCGCCAGATAGAAGCCTTCGGCGACGTCCTCGGCCAGGCTGTCGAGCCGGTCGAGCGGATGGTAGTGCGCGTCGCAGGCTTGCGCGAAGCGGCGCTGGTCGAGGTATTGCGTGGCGCCCTTGCCGTGCGGCTCGGTTTCGCCGGTGAACACCACCAGGGGCGTCTCCGCGCGCGCGGCGGTGAGCAGCGCATTGGCGCAGTTCGCGAGTCCAGGTCCGCAGGTGACGGTGGCCACGGCCAGCTTCCCGGACGCCTTCGCATAGCCATCGGCCATCAGCACGGCCGCGCCGTCATGTCGCGCCGGCACCAGCCGCGAACGCCCCGCCTTGACCAGCGCGCCCCACACGGGCATGTTGGCATCTCCCATGAGCCCGAAGATCGGCCCGTCGGCCTCCGTGGCCAGCGCGTCCGCGATCGCTTCGCCGATGTGCATCTTTCGCCTTTCCTACTGCTTGTTCTTGACGCCGGCGACCTCGATCAGGCGGGACCAGCGGAGGGTGTCTTTTTCCAGGAACTCGCGGAACTCGGCCGAGGAGTCCGGCACGGCCACCGCGCCGAGCTCGCGGACGCGGTCGCGCGTCTGCGGCGTGTTGAGCGACTGGTGAATCGCATTCTGCAGCCGCTCCACGATGGCCGGCGGCGTGTGCGCCGGCGCCAGGATGCCCATCCACGCCACGGTGTCGACGAAAGCCGGATAGCCGGCCTCGACCATGGTCGGCACGCCCACGAAATCCGGATGGCGGCTGGCCATTCCCACCGCCAGCACCTTCACCTGCTTCTGCGCCGCCATCTGCGCCACGCCCGCCATGGGGATGAACATGAAATCGACCCGGCCGCCGATCACGTCGACGATTGCCAGCGAGTTGCCCCGGAAGGGCACGTGCTGCATGCGGGTGCCCGACAGCGTCTCGAAGAGCGCGCCGCCCAGATGCCCCGACGAGCCGATGCCGGCCGACGCGTAGCTCAGCTTGCCGGGCGACTCCCTGGCCGCCTTCACCACGTCCGCCACCGAGCTGTATGGGGATTGCGGACCGGTCAACAGCACAGCCGGGAAGTTCGAGACCAGGCTCACGGGCGTGAAGTCCTTGATCGGGTCGTAGCGCACCTTGTCCATCAGGATCGGGTTCACCAGGTGCGTGTGGGCCGCGAACAGCAGCGTGTTGCCGTCCGGCGCGCTCTGCGCAACGTAGTCCGCGGCGATGTTGCCGCTGGCGCCGCTCTTGTTGTCCACGATCACCGGCTGCTTGAGGATCTGCGTCATGTCCACGGCAACCTGCCGGGCCATGATGTCGCCCGGTCCGCCGGCCGGATAGCCGACGATGATGCGGATGGTCTTGTCGGCGGCGCCCTGCGCGAATGCGCCACAGCACAAAGCCAGCAGCGCGAGCGCTGCAGCGACGCACTTCAGTCTCATGGTTTTCTTGTCTCCTGCCGTGGCATCGTAGTGGCGCCGTCCGGGCGCGACCAGAACATGGCCCGAGCAGGTGGTTTGCGCAACCAGCAAAGATGCCGGCTCGGCGGCTGCCTCAGGCGAGTGGACCGCCCGCCTCGGCCATCGCCGCCACCAGGATCTGCAGGAAGGCCTTGAGCTTGGGCGACTGATGCCGCGCCCGCTGGTAGACCGCGAACACGTTGTGCTGGAAAGGCGCGTTGGTGGGGGTGGTGTCGTAGTCGTCCATCAGCGCCGCCAGCCGGCCTGCCGCGATGTCCGCGGCCACCGACCACTGAGGCATCAGCACCACCCCGTGGCCCTGCAGGGCCAGCTGCCGCAGCGCCTCGCCGCTGGACGACTGCACGCGGCTGCGCACCTTCACCTGCTCCTCGTCCCGGCCCCGCCGGAAATGCCAGACCGGCGCCGCCTGGTGGAACTGGTAGGTGAGGCAGTCGTGGTGTTCCAGGTCCTGCGGCGCCGCCGGCACCCCCTTGCGCTCCAGGTACGTGGGGCTGGCGCACAGCACGCGGCGCCACGACGCCAGCTTGCGCATCACCAGCGACAGGTGCTCCATCTCGCCGCTGCGCTCCGTGCGGATGGAAACGTCGATGTTGTTCTCGATCAGGTCCAGCGGACGGTCGGCGAGCGTGAGCACCAGGTCGACGTCCGGATGCTGCTCGAGGAACTTGCTGACCAGCGGCACGATCAGGTGGTGGCCGACGAACTCGCGCGAGTGCACGTGCAGCCGCCCCTGCAGGCCCTTGCCGACGTCGCCGACGGCCGGCTCGATCTCGTCGTACTCCTGCAGCACGCGGCTGGCGCGTTCCAGCAGCACTTCTCCGGCATGCGTCAGCGACAGCCGGCGGCTGGAGCGATTGAGCAGGCGTGCACCGAAGCGCTCTTCCAGCGCCTGCACGTAGCGGGACACCGAGGCCGGCGACAGGTCCATCTGCCTTCCGGCTTCCGAGAAGCTGCCGGAGCGCACCGAGAGAACGAAGATGCGCATTTGCTGCAAAGTGTCCATGGATGGGTGTTTCGCGAGAGGGGGGCTCATTTTGCACGGCCTGCAACGATGTTCATCGGCCCCTGCCATGGTTCTTTGCGCTCGCCTGGCCTAAGCTGCCTCGCTTTGACAGCAAGGCGCCGCCCCGGCGCGGAGAGCACCATGACCGCCACCATCGTCGAGTCCTTCCTCGACACCGAAAACACGGAGCCCTACTCCTTCTACGAGCGGGTGCGCGAGCAGGGCAACGTCGTGTGGGACCCGCGCATGAAGGCCTACCTCGTCGTCGGCAACGACGCCGCACGCCAGGTGCTGCAGGACGATGCGCTGTTCATGCATCCTTTCTCCACCATGCAGGCGGGCAGCGCCTACGCCAGGATCCGTGGCGAGAACCCGCGCTCCTTCTTCTTCCTGCACGGCGAAAAGCACCGCGAGATGCACCGCTGGTGGGTTCGCGACCTGCTGTCGCCGCAATGGGTCAGCCGCTACCGGCCTACGGCGGTCGAGCCTGCGATCCAGGCACTGCTGGCACAGCTGGAAGGGCGCGCAGAATTCGACCTGGTGCAGGACTACATCGTCCACCTGCCGGTGCGCGTGTTCGCGAGGCTTCTGGACCTGCCACGGAAGGACGAGGCCTTCCTGACGCAGCTGAAGCGGCTGAACGACGATATCGCCGCCTTCGCCAGCCTGGCCAGCGCGCTCAAGCTGGAAGGCGAAGTCTCCGAGGAGACGAAGGCCTTGACCGACCGCGCGGTCCAGGCCGCCCAGGAACTCGACGAAATCCTGCGTCCGATCGTGCGCGAGCGCCGCGGCAGCGCCGGCGAGGACATGATCAGCCGCCTCTGGGCGGGCGGACCCGCCATCTTCCCGGACTGGAACGAGGTTGACACGCTGGACGCCTGCCGCCGCCTGCTGTTCGCCGGCATCGACACCACCACCCACGCCCTGGCCAACGCGCTGCACATGCTGCTGACCGATGACGCGCTCATGCAGAAGGTGCGCGACGGCGGCCGCCCGGCGGTGGAGCGCTTCGTCGAGGAGGCACTGCGGCTGAATGGCACCGTGCAGTTCCGCTCGCGCCGCGTCACTGCCGACACCGAGCTGGCGGGTGTGAAGATCGCCAAGGGCGACATGGTCGTGGTGATCCTGATGGCGGCCAACCGCGATCCCCAGGCCTTCGGCTGCCCGCACGCGGTGGACATGGAACGCAAGCAGCCGCGCAACCACCTGGCGTTTCTCACCGGACCGCGCACCTGCCCGGGCGCGACGCTGGCCCGCACCGAACTGGTCGAGGGCATCCAGGAACTGCTGGAACGCTTTCCCCTGCTGCGCCTGGCGCCCGGCGAACGGCCGGCATTCCATGGCTTCATGATGCGTTCCTACGGGCCGCTGCACGTGCAGGCCGGGGACTGAATGACCACCACCGTCGACCAACTGCGTGCCCGCGGCCTGGAGGTGATGCGCTCATTCGCCGGCGAGGACTACGCGGCGAGGCGAGAAGCCAGCGCCAACGATTTCAACCGCGAACTGCGCGCGCTGTCGGAACTGGCGATGGGTTCCGTCTGGGCGCGCCCCGACATGGACCGCGCCACCCGCAGCCTGGTGACCGTCGCCATGCTGACCGCGCTGGGCCGCCAACACGAACTCACGATCCACATGAACGCCGCCCTCAACAACGGCTGCACGCCGGCCCAGCTGAAGGAGGTGATCCTGCACGCGGTCATCTACTGCGGCTTCCCGGCGGCCAACGAGGCCGCGCGCATCGCCGAAGAGACCTTTCGGGCGCGCGGCATTGCTTACTGATCCCACGAAGCAACAACAGGAGACCCCATTGCAAACCCTAGACCGAAGAAGCGTCCTGCGCGCCGCCGCCGCAGCCATGCTGGCGAGTGCGGGCGCCGCCCGCGCCCAGGACTTTCCGTCGCAGCCGATTCGCGTCGTGGTGCCCTACCCGCCCGGCGGCGTGGTGGACCCCGCCGCCCGCCTGATGGCAGCGCCGCTGGCGGCCGCGTTGGGCCAGCCCATGGTGATCGACAACCGCCCGGGCGCCGCCGGCGCCATCGGCATCGCGACCGTGGCCCAGGCCAAGGCGGACGGCCACACGCTGCTGTTCCACTCCTCCACCATCACGACCTCGGCCACGGTGCAGAACGAGAACGCCAAGATCGACATCCAATCGGTGCTGAGGCCGGTGGCGATGCTCGGCGCCGCGCCCTTCCTGATCGTCGTGAACCCGGATGTTCCGGTAAAGAACATCCGTGAATTGCTCGCCTACGCCAAGGCCAACCCGGGCAAGCTGAACTATGGATCGTCGGGCCGCGGCTCGTCGAACCATCTCGCGGCCGAACTGTTCAAGCGCATGGCGGGCGTCGACATCGTGCACGTGCCGTTCCAGGGCGGAGGCCCGGCCGTCAACGCGCTGGTCGGAGGCCAGATCCAGGTGGGTTTCGACACCATTCCGGGATCGGGGCAACTGGTGAAGGCCGGCCGGCTGCGCGCGCTGGCAGTCAGCACCCTGCAGCGCAGCAAGGTGTTGCCGGACGTGCCGACGGTGCACGAGAGCGGCGTGCCTGACTACGACGTGAGCTTCTGGCTCGGCTACTTCGCGCCGGTGAACACGCCGCGCGACGTGGTGGCCAGGCTGGCGGGCGCCATTCGCGAAGGGAGCGGGCGGCCGGAGGTGGCCGAGAAACTGGCCGACTTCGGCATGGAGCGCTCGACAATCAGTTCCGAGCAGTTCGCCGGCGTGTTCCGCTCGGAGATCGAGAAGTGGGACAAGTTGCTGAAGTCGCTGGGCAACACGCAGTGAGGGCGTGAATCCAAGGCAGGACGCCCGCACGCAGCGGGCGCTTTTTCATGGGGCGTTGCGTCAGGGCAGCGGCACTACCCGGTTCTCGATGGCACCGAACACGGAACGGCCGCCGGCATCGAACATCTCGATGCGGACGGTATCGCCATGGCGCATGAATTCGGTCTGCGCTTGCCCGCGTTCGATCGTCTCGTACATGCGCACCTCGGCAATGCAGCAATAGCCGACGCCGCCGTTCTCGACACTCGAGCCCCACAGGCTGCCCTGCTTGTTCGACACCGTTCCGGAGCCGAAGATCGACCCCGCCTCGATGTCGCGCGTGCGTGCTGCATGCGCGATCAGGCGCGAAAAGTCGAAGGTCATGCCTTCACCGGCATGCGGCTTGCCGAACAGCTTGCCGTTGAGGTGGACCATCATCGGCAGGTGGACGCGGGCGCCTTCCCAGGCCGGGCCGAGTTCGTCGGGCGTCACCGCCACCGGCGTGAACGCGGTGGCCGGCTTGGATTGAACGAAGCCCAGCTCCTTGGCGATCTCGGTGCGCAGCACGTGCCGCAGCGAGACGTCGTTCGCGAGCATCACCAGCCGGACCGCGGCGTGCGCCTGCTCCGGCGTGGCGCCGAGCGGCACGTCGCCGGTGACGACCGTCACCTCGGCCTCGAAGTCGATGCCCCACGGCTCGTCCGCGACGATGTTCCCGCGCGGGCCGATGAAGCTGTCGGATCCGCCCTGGTACATCAACGGGTCTTCGTAGAACGAGGCGGGGACCTGTGCGCCGCGCGCTTTGCGCACCAGCTCCACGTGATTCAGGTAGGCCGAGCCGTCCAGCCACTGGTAGGCGCGAGGCAGCGGCGACTCGCAGGCGGCGGGATCAAGGTCCATCGCATCGGCGATGGCGCCGTCGTTCAGGCGTTCGTACAACTGCTGCAAGGACGGTGCGATGACGTCCCAATCGTCCAGCGCGCGCTGCAGGTGGGGCGCCACGGCGGCGGCGCTGGCGCAGCGCTTCAGGTCGCGGCTGACCACCACGAGTTCACCATCGCGCCGCCCCGGGCGCCTGAGGGTTGCGAGCTTCATGCTTCAGGTCCCCACGGTGTCGTAGTCGGCCGGGATGCAGAGTTCGAGGATCGCGTAGTCCGGCGAGAACGCCGGGACGTTGTGCCTGGTCCCGGCGGAGATGCACATGGCGTCGCCGCCGTGCATGCGCACGCTTTCGTGGCCTTCCACTTCCAGGTCGGCCCAGCCCCGGAACACATAGAAGAGCTGGCACATCGAATGCTTGTGCGCGCCGGTCCCGCCGGGCGCGGAAGGCGCCGTTGCCTTCAGGATGTGGATGTGAACGCGCCGGCCGGTGGCCGCGGCGACGCCGAGGTCCCGGTACAGGAAGTAGGACCGCGGACCATCGCCCTGGATGTAGGCTTCGGGCCGGTCGCGGTTGATGACCGGCTGCGCGGCCTGCTGGCTGCTCTCGAGTTCGAGCTCCTTGCCGGCCAGCGTGGGCTTGGCCGGGACCGCCAGTTCCAGCACCTCGGCGCCCTCGGACAAGGTGATGCGGTGCTGCCGCCCCAACGCGGGTTGGTGGATGCAGTCGCCGGCTTGCAGCACGGTGCGGACGTCGTCCGGGCCTTCCAGCGTGAGCTGGCCCTGCACAACATAGAACAGGTGGAAATGGGTCCCGGCCTGGCGCAGCGCTTCGGGCAGATCCGCCTGGCGGGCCGCCCGTAGCTGCCGGCCCTGCATCGCGCCCTCGCTGGCGCCGCCGAGCCCGAGGTCGCGCTGCTCGACCCCGCCGCCGGCATCCTGCCAGCGCGCGTCGCGCTGCAGCGCGAGGTCGTAGCGGCGGATCGGCAGCCAGGCGGGTGCCTCGGCCGCCGACGGGGCGGTGCGTGATTCCATCATCGGGTGTCTCCAGCGTAGGTCATGGGGTACGGGGTCGAAGCTGGAGAGGCTAAACGGGCGGCGGTGCCCGCACAACCGGCGCTCATGCAAAGAACCCTTGCACGCGCCGCAAGCAGGTGCAGGGCGCGTCTTGCGCAACTTGCAAAGCTTCTATCCGGCTGCACGGGTGGCACCCGGGGATGCGCCTGCATAGCATCCACGGTCATGAATACGACGCAAGGCGCGGTCATTGTCGGCGCCGGCCAGGCCGGCAGCGAGGTCGCTAGCGCACTGCGCCAGCAGGGCTACGAAGGACGGATCGTGCTGGTCGGCACCGAGGCGCACCTGCCTTACCGCCGCCCGCCGCTGTCCAAGGCCTACCTGGCCGGCCAGGCGACCACCGACAGCTTGCACATCAAGCCGCGCGCCACCTACGAAAAGGCAGCAATCGAACTGAAGCTGGGCTGCCAGGTCACGGCCATCGACCGCGCCGCGCGCCGGCTGGCACTGGCTGACGGCCAGTTTCTCGGGTACGACAAGCTGGTGCTGGCCACCGGCGGCGAGGCGCGGCGCCTGCCGCTGCCCGGCGCGTCGGCGCCCAACGTGCTGTACCTGCGCACGCTGGACGACGTGGCCGCGATCCGCGCCGAGTTCGGCCGTGCCCGCACGCTGATCGTTATCGGCGGCGGCTACATCGGCCTGGAAGTCGCTGCCGTGGCGCGTGGCCAGGGGCTGGACGTGACGGTGGTGGAAGCGGCGCAGCGGGTGCTGGGGCGCGTCGCCGCACCGCAGATGTCCGCGTTCTACGAAGAGGTCCACCGGGAGGCGGGCGTGACGGTCCGCACCGGTTGCACGGTCGAGGCCCTGGAGCAGCGCGACGGCCGGGTGGTCGCCATCCGCGTCGCGGGCGGCGAGCGCATCGAGGCCGACGTCGTGCTGGTCGGCATCGGGCTCGTTCCGAACGTGCAAATCGCCAAGGACGCGGGGCTGGATGTCGGCGACGGCATCCTTGTCGACGAACACGCCGCTACGTCCGACCCGGACATCTACGCGGTGGGCGACTGCGCCAATCATCCAAACGATCTGCTGGGGCGCCGCCTGCGGCTGGAATCGGTACCGAACGCGACCGAGCAGGCGCGCACGGTGGCCGCGAGCATCTGCGGCAAGCCCCAGCCTTACCACCCGGTGCCCTGGTTCTGGTCGGACCAGTACGAGCTGAAGCTGCAGATGGCCGGCATCAGCGACGGCTTCGACAACGTGGTGCTGCGCGGCAATCCGGCCGACCGGCACTTCTGCGCCTTCTACCTGCGCGACGGCGTGCTGATCGCGGCCGACGCCGTCAACCGCGCGCCCGATTTCATGTTCGCCAGGCGCCTGGTGGCGGCCCGCGTGCGCGCGCCCGCCGCCACCCTGGCCGACCCTTCCATTCCGCTGAAAGCCCTGCTGCCGCAATGACCCGCATCACCTACATCGAACACGACGGCACCCGTCACGAAGTGAACGCCGAGGACGGCACCTCCGTCATGCAGACGGCCCTGGACAACATGGTTCCGGGCATCGTCGGCGACTGCGGTGGCAGCTGCAGCTGCGCCACCTGCCACGCCTATATCGACCCGGATCACCTGGCGCGCGTTTCGCCGCCCGAAGCCGACGAACGCCACCTGCTCGAAGGCGCGCTCGACGTCGAGCCCTGCAGCCGGCTCACCTGCCAGATCCGCATCCATCCCGGCCTCGAAGGGCTGACGGTCCGCATCCCCGTTTCGCAGTACTGAGCTCGCGACCTTCAAAAAGCAGGAGACACCATGCCTATCCTTCGCACGCTCATGCTCGCCGCCGGCCTGGCACTGGCGATGACATCCACGGCCATGGCCCAGGCCTATCCGGGCAGGCCGATCAAGATGGTGCTCGGCTTCGCCGCCGGCGGACCTACCGACGTGATCGCGCGGCATCTGGCCAAGGACCTGGGCGAGATCCTCAAGCAGTCGGTCGTCATCGAGAACAAGACGGGCGCCAGCGGCAACATCGCCACCGATTTCGTCGGCCAGGCGCCGCCGGACGGCTACACCTTGCTGTTCACCGCCCATACGCACCTGACCAACCAGTTGTTGATGGACAAGCTGCGCTTCGACCCGATCAAGGACTTCGCGCCGATCACCGAGGTCTGCATCCTGCCGCTGATGCTGCTGGTGCCACCCACCTCGCCGGTGAATTCCGTGCAGGACCTGGTGCGCACTGCCAAGGCGGCGCCCGGTGATGTGTCGTATGCCTCGGCCGGCGTCGGCTCGTCGGGGCATCTGGGTGGCGCCCTGTTCGAGATGCTCTCCGGGACCAGGATGACCCACGTGCCCTTCCGCGGCAATGCGAACGCCATCCTCGAAGTGATGGCGGGCCGGGTCAGCTCGGTGTTCTATCCGATGATCGGCGTCGCCGACATGGTGAAGCAGAAGCAGGTGAAGGTGCTGGCTGCCGGCACACCGCGCCGCCTTCCCGATTTCCCCGACGTGCCCACCATGGCCGAATCAGGCTACCCCAACTTTGTCGACACCGTGCCGTGGCTCGGCGTGATGGCGCCGGCGGGCACGCCCGCGCCGATCGTGGAGAAGCTGGCCGCGGCCGTCCACCAGTCGCTGAGCAAGCCGGAAACGCGCGACCGCCTGCGCGAACTGGGCGCCATCACGGTAACCAACTCACCGGCGGAGTTCCGCCAGTTCCTGGAGAAGGACAGCGAACGCTGGGCGCGCCTGATCAAGGCAGCGGGCGTGAAGGGAAGCTGAGCCATGACAGGCACCGAGACCCACCTGCGCCAACGCGAAGAATTCATTGCGCGCCACGGCCGCTGGAACGATGCGCTGCAAGCCATCCTGGAAGTGGCACCGGAATTCCTGGGCGCCTTCGACGACCTGCTCGCCGCCAGCACGGTGCACGGAACGCTGGCGCCGAAGGATCGGGCACTGATCGCGGTGTCGCTCACCGCCACGCCGACGAACCTGTTCGCCCCGGCGCTGCGGGCGAACATCCGCGACGCACTCGCGCAAGGAGCGACGCGGCAGGAGATCGTCGAAGTGTTCCAGCTGGTCTCCGCACTCGGCCTGCACAGCTGCACCTTCGGCGTGCCGGTGCTGTTCGAGGAAGCGGCGGCGGCCGGTGCACCCATCCCGCTGGTCAGCGACAGCGAGCGTGCGGCGATGAAGGAGGAGTTCATCCGCATCCGCGGCTATTGGGGCGAGTTCTGGGACCAGGTGCTCGCGCTGTCGCCGAAGTTCTTCCGCGCCTACCTGCGCTTCTCCGCCGTACCCTGGGAAGCGGGCCATCTGGCGCCCAAGCTCAAGGAGCTGATCTACATCGCGATCGATTCCAATACCACGCATCTGTACGAGCAGGGGCTGCGGGTGCACCTGCGCAATGCAATGCGGCACGGGGCGACGCCGGCGGAGATCATCCAGGTGCTGCAGCTCGCGTCCACGCTGGGCATGCAGAGCTTCGAGCTGGGCATGCCGATCCTCGACGAGGAAATCGACCGGCGCGCGGCGACTCCCTGACCGGCATGGCCCGCATGCTGCGCACCGCGGTCATCAACGACTTCCTGCACGTCTTCCAGTCGGCCACCGACTGGTCGCGCCTGGATGGCACGGCCACCGTGGAATTCTTCCACGACCACCTGGACACCGAGGACAAGGCCGCCCAGCGGCTGGTTTCCTACGACGTGGTGGTGACGGAGCGCGAGCGCACGCACTTCACCGCCGCCCTGCTGGAGCGGCTGCCGCGGCTGCGGCTGCTGGTGACCACCGGCACGCACAACCGCTACATCGACTTCGCTGCCGCCGGCCGCCTGGGCATCACGGTGTGCAAGACCGAGGCGATCCTGCATGCCGCGCCGGAACTCGCCATGGGCCTGATGCTCGCGCTGATGCGGCGCATCGCCGTCGACAACACCGCCATGCACGCAGGCGGCTGGCAGACCGGCCTGGGACGCAGCCTGCGCGGCAAGACGCTCGGCGTCGTCGGCCTGGGCGTCACCGGCTCGCAGGTCGTCACGCTCGCGCATGCCTTCGGCATGAAGACCGTGGCCTGGAGCCCCCACATGACGCAGGCGCGCGCAGCGGCCGCGGGCACCCGGCTCGCCTCGCAGGAAGAACTGCTGTCCGGCTCCGATGTGGTGAGCCTGCACATGGTGCTGGCCGACAGCACCCGCGGCCTGATCGGCAGGCGTGAGCTGGC
Organism: Xenophilus azovorans DSM 13620; assembly: GCF_000745855.1. Classification (GTDB taxonomy): domain Bacteria; phylum Pseudomonadota; class Gammaproteobacteria; order Burkholderiales; family Burkholderiaceae_C; genus Xenophilus; species Xenophilus azovorans. The sequence goes on along the minus strand of NZ_JQKD01000019.1, from coordinate 18,152 downwards.
GCTGATGAAGCCCACCGCTTACCTGGTCAACACCTCGCGCGGCGCACTGGTCGACGAGGCGGCCCTGGTGGAGGCATTGCGCGAACGCCGCATCGCGGGCGCGGGACTGGACGTCTTCGCAGAGGAGCCGCTGCCCGATCCGCATCCGCTGCGCGCGGTGGACAACGTGATCCTCACCCCGCACACCGGCTACGTGACCGACGAGCAATATGCGCTGTGCTTCGGGCAGGCCGTGGAGAACATCCTCGCCTTTGCCGCGGGTACCCCGATGCGCGTCATGACGCACACCTGATCACCCGGCGCGGCCGTGCACCTCGACGCCGGCCCGGCGCTCCACCACCTTGACCAGCGCCGACACGTCCTCGCCGGCCATGCCTTGCTGCACGGCGCGCTCCCAGAGCTGCGCCATGCCGCCGATGGTCGGCGTGGCCTCGAGCGGGAAGCCGGCCTCGCGCGCGACCTCGAAAGCCAGCGCGATGTCCTTTTCGAGCAGCGCGATCTTGCCCAGGCCCTCGAAGCGGCGCGACAGGATGGCGCCGGTCTTGCGGTCGTCCATGCCGGTGTTGCGGCCGCTGCCGGCATTGACGACCTCGATGATGGTTTCCGGTTGCAGCCCCAGCTTGACGCCCAGCACCAGCGCTTCGAAGGATGTCGCCATGTTGGCCGCTGCCAGCAGGTTGTTGACCAGCTTCATGACCTGCGCGTCGCCGGCACGGTCGCTGATGGTGAAGACCTTCGGGCTGATGGCGGCCAGCACCGGTGCCGCCGCTTCGCGCACTGCCGGAGCGCCGGAGACCATGATCGCCAGCGTGCCCTTCAGCGCGCCGGCGGCGCCGCCGGAAACCGGCGCATCCAGGGCTCCGAGGCCGGCGGCCTCCAGGCGCGTGGCGAGTTCGCGCATGGCGCCAGGGCCGATGGTGGACATCTCGACGCAGTGACGCACTGCCTTGCCGCCGGCGATACCGTCAGGCCCGAACAGTGCCGCACGGCTGGCGTCGACCGAAGGCAGGCAGGTGAACACCTGCGCGGCGGTGTCCGCCACCGCGCGCGCGCTGGCCTGCGCCGTTGCACCGAGGGCGGCCAGGCGTTCGCTCGCCGCCGGATCGCGGTCGAACACGTGCAGCGCGACGGCGCCGCTGCGGGCGAGGCGTTCGGCGATCGCGCCGCCCATGTTGCCCAACCCGATGAAACCCACCTGCGCAAGGGCGGACATAGAAGAACCCCGGTAGAAAAAGTGGCGCCATCCTAAGTCCGCTGGCGCCGCAGCGCAGCCACGGCCGGCGCAAAGCTGTTTCGCGCCGGCTGAAAGCCAGGTCCTGCCTGGCTCCAGTCAGGCAGCGCTAGACGCGGCGGGGGCTGCGGCTGCAGAACTGACTTCGCGGCCTGACCGCAGATGCACCCTGCGTACCACCTCGATAAAGCTCGCCAGCAGCGGCGAGCGCTGGGTGCGCAGCCACACCAATTCCAGCGTCATCGGCACCGAGAAGTCGAGCACCCGTTTCATCACCAGCCCGGGCGGCAGCAGCGGCCGCGCCGATTCCGTAAGGAAGCCCACGCCCATGCCGGCGATCAGCAGGCTGATGATGGCTTGCTCGTTGTCCATCTCCTGCACCACGCGCGGCTCCAACCCGCCTTCGCGGCAGGCTGCCATCATGCGGTCCCAGCCGGCGCCCAATTGGTCGCGCCGGGTCAGCATGAAGTCTTCGCCGCGCAGGTCCTGCAGCCGCAGGTCGTCGCGCGACGCGAGCGGATGGCCGGCCGGCAGCACCAGAGCGCGGTTGTCGTGGAACACGGGGAAGGCGTCGAACTGCGGCAGGTGCGGCGGCCGGTCGAACACGAACCCCGCATGGAGGCTGCCGTCCTCCAGGCCCGCGAGCTGCGCCTGCGACTTGGACAGGGTCAGCTTGAGTTCGGCCTCGGGGTATTCCAGCCGGAAGAGTCGGAACGATTCGGGGATCGTGGGGCAGCGGATGCCGACGTCGTTGAAGCCGATGGAGAGCGAGCCGACCTGGCCGCGCGCCGCCCGCCGCGTCCGCGTGCCGAGGCGCTCCACCTCGTCGAGGATGCGCACCGCGCCTTCGAAGAACACCTGGCCCGCGGCCGTCAGCTGCACACCGTGCGGAAGCCGCTCGAACAGCGACGTGGCCAGTTGCTCTTCGAGCGCCTGGATCTGGCGCGACAGCGCCGGCTGCACGATGTGCAGCTTGAGCGCCGCGTGGTGCAGGTTGCCGGCCTGCGCCGCGGCGACGAAATAACGCAGGTGGCGCAATTCCATCGGTCGGTTCCCGTCGACGCAAGTCTAGCGGGGCGAGCTGGAGACCCGGCGTTCATCGGTGTCACTCGGTTTGGGTTCGCCCTGCGGGCGTCGGCCTACTGCACGGCAGGCTTGCCCGTGCGCTCTTCGTAGGCGCCGAGGATAGCCAGGCTTTCCATGCCGAGGCCGTACCCGAGCAGTTCCTGCATGCGCTTGCGCATGTGCTCGACCAGCAGCAGCCGGGAATAGCGAAGCAGCAGCGTGGGCCGCTTGGCCATGTCCCTGGCAAGCTCCCAGGCGCGGTCCAGCACCTTGTCCTGTGGGAGTACCTCGCTGACCAGCCCCAGCTCGAGCGACTGCCTGGCGTCCAGAACCTGTCCGGTGAGCAGGAAGTACCGCCCGCGATTCATGCCCAGGAGCATCGGAAACACGACGTGCATGCCGTCGCCGGGCGCCATGTTGTTGATGAAATGGCCGGAGTCCTGGATCTTCGTCGTGTCCGAAGCAAGAACGATGTCGGACAGCAGGGGGAACTCCGCATGCCGCCACGCCGGGCCGTTGAGCGCGGTGATCATCGGCACCTCGATGCTCAGCAGGTTCATGAGCAACGCCCGGCCTTCCCAGTGCACCTTGTCCAGGTGCTTGATGGTGGGGCACGTTTCCCAGAACTGGCTCTGGCTTCCCGCGGGCGGACCCGAGAATTCGCTGCCCGTCCCGGTCAGGATGACGATGCGGTTGTCACGGTCCTGCGCAATGTCGGCGAACGCGGAGGGCAGTTCCGCATGCGTCTTCAGGTTCCAGCGCATGGAGTTGCCTTCGGTGTGGAAGGTCACCTGCAGGATGCCGTCGCGGCGCTCGAAGCGGATGAATTCGTACTTCCCGGCGTATTGGTCGAGGGTCAGCATCGTCGAAGTTCCCATGAAAGTGGAAGTGGGGCGCGCTGCTGCGCAATCCGCGCCATCAGTCCAACCATACATTGACTCAACAGTCAGACACAAGCCAGGAACTTAAGTGTATGTACGCATCAGAGCTTGATTGACTTGGTTGTCAGACATTGGAATAGTCGAGGCGTCCACTCAACAGAGAGAGAGCGCTCAGCCATGCCGACCGCAGCCGAAGCAACAGTCGAGCCGCTACAGGGAGAACACGAGCTCGTCGACCGCGAGCGCGCGCGGCGCGAGGCGCTCCTCTCGGGCGACCTGCGCGAAATCGACGCCATCTACGACGACCGGCTCTACTACCGGCACGCCAACTCGCGGGTGGACGACAAGGCCAGCTTCATGGCCAATTTCGACCACATCGCCTACCAGAGCGTCGAAGCATCGGACCTGTCGGTGCAACTGGCGGGGAACACCGCCATCGTCAGCGTTGCCGAGCGCGTCGTGGTCCGGCGCGACGGCATCAAGCGCCAGTTCCATGTGCTGGCGATGAATGTCTGGCTGCGCGAGAACGCATCGGCGCCATGGCGCTTCCTGGCGCGTCAGGCCTCCTTCGACCCGAAGTCGCCCGGCGTCGTCGAACTTCCTTGAAGGGGCATCCCATGCTCGCAGCCACCCTGCGCGACCCGGAGCCGATCACGCGCGCTGCCGCTGCGGCGAACCACCAGGGCATCAACGTCGTAGCGCGCAAGGCTCCCCTGCTCGAAGCGCAGGGCGTGTCGAAGACCTACACCACCCGCAGCCGCGAGAAGGTGGCCGCACTGGGCGAAGTCTCGCTCGCACTGGACGACGGCGCGTTCGTGAGCCTGGTCGGTCCTTCGGGCTGCGGCAAGTCCACCCTGCTCAAGATGGTCGCTGGCATCGTGCCGCCGAGCGCCGGCGAGTTGAGGCTCAACGGAAAACGGGTGAGCGGCGGCCAGGCCGGCATGGGCGTGGTGTTCCAGTCCCCGGTGCTGCTGCCTTGGCTCACCGTGCTCGACAACACGCTGCTTCCGGCAAAGGTCCTCAAGCTCGACCGCCAGCAGGCCCGGACCCGAGCGCTGGAACTGCTGCGCAGCGTGGGCCTGGAAGGCTTCGAGCACAAGTACCCGGGCGAGCTGTCCGGCGGCATGCAGCAGCGGGTCAGCATCATCCGCAGCCTCGTGCACGAACCGGGCCTGCTGCTGATGGATGAGCCGTTCGGCGCCCTCGACGCGCTGACGCGCGAGAACATGAGCCTGGACCTGCAGCGGATCTGGCTCGCCCACAAGAAGACCGTCCTCTTCATCACGCACAGCATCTTCGAGGCGGTGTTCCTGTCGGATCGCGTCCTCGTGATGTCGGAGCGACCCGGGCGCATCGTGCGCGACCTCGCGATCCCGTTCGCGCGCCCGCGCAGCTTCGACCTCACGACCACGCCAGAGTTCGGCGAAATCGTGCAGGAAATCCGCGGCCTGCTGGGAGCAACCGCCCATGCCTGATTCCCTCTCCTTCCTCCTGCGCAGCCGCATCGCGCTGGGCGTGGCCAGCGTGGCCGTCGGCTTCGCGCTGTGGATCATCGTCCTCGCCGTCGCAGACATCCCCAGCTACATCCTTCCGCATCCCCGCGACGTGGGCGCCGCCTTGTGGGAAGGCTTGTGGGCGAACCCCGCGAACCGCGGCAGCTACTGGTTCCACTTCAGCCCGACGCTGCAGGCGGCCTTCGCCGGCTTCGCCATCAGCGCGATCGCGGGCGTTGCGATCGCCGCCGCCATGGCCGAGTTCAAGGCAGTGGAGTACTGGCTCTTCCCCTACATCGTGGGCCTGCAAAGCCTGCCCAAGGTGGCGGTGGCGCCGCTCTTCATCATCTGGTTCGGCTATCAGATCGAGTCGAAGATCGCGATCGCCGCGACGATCTCGGTCTTCCCGATCCTCATGAACTCGTTCCAGGGATTCACCTCGGTCGAGCGCGACCGGCTGGACCTGATGGCCTCGCTGCGCGCGGGCCGGTTCCAGACCTTCTGGCGCATCAAGCTGCCCAGCGCCCTGCCCTTCATCTTCGCCGGCCTGAACCTGGGCATCGTCTATGCGCTGCTCGGCACGCTGGTCGCCGAGTTCATGGGCGGCCAGAAAGGCGTGGGCGTCATGATCAGCCAGCTGCAGGCCGTGTCGGGGTGATCGTACTTTTCGTGCAAATTGGTGCGTTTACCCCGCAATCCCTTTGCGGGTGCGGCCTGCCGCCAGATTGATCACTCGAAAACGCGCTTGGTTGGGCACGTCAACAGGCGTCGTACACTTGGCCAACCACACCCCGCTCGACGTCGGCTATGTCAACCTACGCCCTTCGCTTCGTTGGCCAGGAGGGCCTATCGAGCCGGCTGTCGGACTTCGACCTGAATCAGTTCTTCCAGCTCACCGAAGCTGACATCAAGGCCGTAGGCGCGCAGTTTCGCTCTGATCACCGCGCGTCGGCAGCGTTGATGGTGCTGTACTTGCGGGCCGTGGGCCGTCCGTTGGACAGCACCACGGTACTGCCCCGAAACCTGCTGCGCTACGTCGGCGAGACATTCAGAACGGCAGCACCCACGATTGCCAGCCTGCGCTCGATCTACAAGCGCAGTCAGACGCTGTACAAACACCAGCTCTGGGCCAAAACCCACCTGGGCCTCAAGGACGTCGATGACCAAGCTGAGGCGAAGCTGGTTGCCCTGCTCAAGCTGCAAGCCGTCGAAGCCTCTCACGCCGACGATCTCGCGACGGCGGCATGCCATTGGCTCTACGAGCATCGCATCCTGATTCCCGGCCAGCGACGTGTGCAGGACTGGGCGCGCGCCGCGTTTGCTGCGATCGAAGATGAGATCCTGCGGACCATCACCAAGGCCGTTCCGGCGGCCACCCTCAAGAATTGCCGCGAGTCAGCATACCGGCTGCGCCCAGACGGCACCGGCACCCATCTCGAATGGTTGAAGACGCCGTCAAGGCGCCACGGTCCGTCCAGCCTGGCCGAAGTCTTGGAGAAAATCCGGTATCTCAAGGGCCTGACGGCACACGAGTGGCCGCTCGACAGCATCGCCATTTCCAAACAGCGCGCCTACGCCCAGCAGATGCAAGCGCGCCGGCCCGCGAAGTCCAAGGAAATCAAGGATGCGACACAGACCATCGAGCTGGTGTGCTTCCTGCGCATGACCCTGCTTGAACTCACAGACCTGGCGATCCAGCAAGGCAGCCGGCGCAGCCAGAAACTGTTTCGTGACGCCGCGGAGAAAGCCCAGACCAGCCAGGGTCGGTTAGAAGGCGCGGCCCGCCAGCAAGCGATGAAGGCCAGGGAGGTTCTGCGTGACGAAAGCAAGCCCTGGCGCGTGCGTTGTCTGGAGGCGGATCAACTCTTGTCGGAACTGTTGGATGTGCCCCTGGGCAGCTTTCTGTCCCAGGTCCGCCGGGCGCTTGCGGCGGACCAGCAGCGGGTCAAGGCGTTTCTTGGTGGCTTGGAGGGCCTCGAATTCGCCGGGCAATCCGACGACGCGGGTTTCGCGCAGTGGACTGCGTGGCGCGATCTCCAGGGCATGAAGGCGACAGAATTGCCCTCCGACTTCACACTTCCCGAGGTGGGCGTTGCTTGGCACGACCTTGTCCATGACGCGGATCCCAAGAGTGGCCTGCAGGCCTTTGCCGCGTGCACCATGATGTCCCTGCGCAAGAGTCTGCGCAGCGGCAAAGTTTGGATCGATCATTCGCTGAGTTTTCGCCAGCGTGATCAGATGCTGATCTCTCCGCGCGAATGGGCGCTCGAACGTGACAAGTACATCGCTCTGCTGGGTTTGCCGCGCACGGCCGACGAATTCATCGGCCCCGCTCTGGACAATCTGCATGTTGGCGTTGCCGCCGTGTCCGAGGCCTGCAAGAAGGGCAGGATCGAGATCGGCGCAGACGGAATGCTGCATTTGCCGGCGGTGACCGCCTTGCCTGATGACGGCGAGCCGCGCCGCATGCGCGACCTGATCTATCAATTGATCGGCGACGTGCAATTCCCTGACATTCTGCTGGAGATGGACTCGCTTTGCGGCGTCAGCGAGGTGCTGCTCGGGCATCGTGCTGACACCGCCGCACAGCTGCTTGCTTTGTACGCGGCGTTGCTCGCGCACGGAACCGACATTGACGCCAAGACGGCAGCATCGATGATTCCGGGCGTCGACACTGCGCAGGTGTCGGTGGCCATGCGAGCATTGGAGACTCATGGCCGGTTGCGGCGCGCCAACGAACGGGTTGTTGCATTCCAGGGTCGCGTTCCAATGGCGGCGCATTGGGGCAGCGGCGAAAAGGCATCGGCCGACATGATGTCGCTGGACGCTTCGCGGCATCTGTGGAGCGCACGCGTTGACCCGCGCCGGCGCAACTACGCCGCGGGCATCTACACGCACCTGCTGGATCGATGGGGCATCGTCTACGACCAGCCGATCGTGCTCAATGAGCGCCAGGCAGGCGTCGCGATCGAAGGCGTGGAGCAGCACAACCGCAGCCAGGACCGGATTCGCCTGTCTCTACTGGCCGTCGACACGCACGGTTATACCAACGGGGCCATGGCCGTAGCCAAGTTGCTCGGATTCGACCTTTGCCCCCGCCTGCGCGACCTGGCCGAGAGGAAACTCTACCTGCCGGCCGGATTCGCTGTGCCGGAGAACATCGAGCGGGTGACGGTCAAGCGACTTTCACGCAAGGCCATACGCGACGGCTGGGATGAACTGCTCCGACTAATCGCCTCGATCCGTATGGGCAAAATCGGCGCCGACCTGGCGCTGCGCTTTCTGAGCAGCGCCGCGCAAGGCGATCCTGCCTATCAGGCCGCTGAGCATCTGGGCCGCTTGCTTCGCAGCATCTTCTTGTGTGACTACATCACCATCGATGACTTTCGGCGCGAGGTCCATACGCTGCTCAACCGAGGCGAATCTGTTCACCAGCTGCAGCGGGTGGTCTATACCGGCAAGCTGCCTACCGAGCGCGGACGCCGGCGCGATGAGATGAAGGCGATCTCGGGGTCTCACGCCCTGTTGACCAACATCGTGATCGGCTGGAACACCACCCGTATGAATGACGTGGTGGAGCGCCTGCGCAAGGGAGGCATGGAGATCGACGATGCGTGGTTGCGGCGCATGGGACCCGCTCACTCCAGTCACATCAACTTCCGCGGCACTTTCAGTTTCGGCGTCGAGAAGTATGCGCAATCGCTTCTAAGATCTGAGCCAGCGCCTCGACGCCGTGTGACAGCGTGACCGGAATCCGCGCCCTTTCCATTGACCTCGCGGCAAATTGCATGAAGCCATCCTCGAAGACAACGCGCTCTGGCGACGACTTTCAGATCACATTGGGCGACGGCTGGCGACGATTCGCATTTGCGACCCGCGACTTGGCCTTTCTGGGCACGATTCGGCGTGGGATGGAGATCGGCGCGCTGGCCAGGGACGAAACCGGGGGCTACTTGCAAGTCAACGGCGACGTGCATAGAGTGTTGAACAAGAGCCGGGTGTCCGCCCATCTGCGCAAAGCGAGGGAGCGACCGGAACCGATTGCGGCGGCTTTTCACCCGACGCAGCCCGAGCGCGCAGCGGTTTCGGTCGTGATCAAGCGACGCCGCCATGTTTTGGTGCCACTGGTCCATTTAGAAGCGTTGCTCCGCCAGGCACCGTAGAACAACCTTGCCGTGTTGGTGCCGCCGGACACACGCCGCGCGGGTGTCTGCGCCGCCGTGTTGAATGGCGGGTCTGGTTGTCGCCCGCCGCCGAAGCCTCGCGACGTCGCGGTGAAACCGTCGCCACGTTTAGAGTGTTGCCTCCCTCAAGATCGGCAGGGATGGTCAACTGGCGATGGTCGTTCCGGTCGGCACCGTCACGTTTCTGTTCGGGCAGTGCGTAGGCTGGATCTGGAAACTGCGACTGCCGGCGCCCTTACTCTGGTGCCGGACGAGGCTATGCGGGTCTCGCTGTCGAAGCATTCCTACGCCTAGCGGGTGTGATCTTTGGCTCGATGCTCGACGGTGGATTTTCGAAAAGCGAGCTTACTTGTCCCATGTCCCAACGCTCTTCACGGGCGGCACCACGAATCCTGGGCATGGTGTTGGGCCGTTGCCTTCCGTGCGCCACTGCGGTGGACAAGATCGACCTCCAACTCTTGAGAGAGCTGTCGTTGCGAGGACGGACCACCAGCGTTGAGCTCGCTGATGCCGTGCACCTGTCTACAAGTGCGGTCGCACGCCGGCAAAAAGCTCTCGAAGATGCGGGGCTCATCAAGGGGTACCGAGCGTCATTGGACCTTACCCAGTTTGGGTTCTGTACTACCGTCGTTGTGCAGATCGCTCTGAGTACTCAGAAGGAGGCGGGTCTGGAGGAGTTCGAGCGTGCGGTTCAGGCATGCGGAAATGTGCTGAGATGCATGTTGATGTCGGGATCGAACGACTATCTGCTGATCCTTCTGGTTCGCGACCTTCAGGACTTCGGGCGAGTCCACAAAACACAGTTGTCCCGCCTGCCGAATGTCGCTCGAATCGAGTCGAGCTTCGCATTACGCGAGGTGGTCAGTCGCTCTGTTCCCCTTGAAGTCTTCGACAGAAGCTAGCCCACCGGGCTCGTCCGGCGCCCTGACGACCCTCGGCACTGGTCGGCTGAAAGCGGCGTCCGCTGAATTAGCTCCGCTTATGCCGCTGGAGTTTGACCGTTGCTTTGCGCGCGCCAGGCTCGTTTCCGTCTCTCCACCGCTTGATCAAGGGTAAGCACCAGTAGCCGCGGGGCTTCACGCACATTTATCCTATTCATCATGATAAACATGACAGACGCCGTGAGACGCAAGGTCAAGCGGTCGGACCTTATTGCTGACCAGATCAAGGATTGGATAGTCAAGAACGACAAAAAGCCCGGCGACCGACTCCCGCGCGAGCATGAGCTTATGGCCCTATTCGCGGCATCGAAAGGGACGATTCGCGAAGCGCTCAAGGTTCTTGAGGTTCATGGACTGATCCGCATCACAACGGGACCCGCCGGTGGGGCCGTGCTGATGGCGGTCCCTTACGAGCAGTGCCTGGAGTCCGTCTACAGCTACCTTTACTTCCGTGAAATCTCCACGGGGCAGGTCTATGCGCTTCGCAAGGTGCTCGAGCCTGAATTGGCCGCCTCACTGGTGAATCGAGTAAGCGAAGACGAGATCGAGGAACTCCTCGTGCTGGCCAAGCGCAGCCATCCGGACGAGGGAGGGGATTGGGAAGCGCGGCGCAACATCGAGCTCGCGTTCCACGATCGTCTTGCGGAGCTTTGTCCGAGTCCTCTGCTTGGAATGATGTGCAGACTTCTAAATGACGTCCTGCGAAGTATGGTGCTCCCGAAGTACGCCAGAAGCCACAACGTAGATCTGGAAGAAACGATCACCGACAGCCACGTGGCTCTCGTGCGCGCAATTCAACGCGCTGACGCGAAGAAAGCGCGAAAGATCATGGCGGAGCACATGAGTGATGTCCAACATCACGGGCACGCCCTGGAAACCCCCGTAAAGCGAAACCTCACTCTGCAACCCAACCACACGTTCTAAGGAGCCGATATGAATAGGCGCGACTTCATCGCAATCGCTGGATCATCTGCTGCTGTCGCATGCCTGCCCGGCAATGCTCTGGCGCAAAGTCAAGGGGTGTTGCTTGTAGACATCCTGCCGCTATCGGGCCCTCTAGCAGGCATCGGACGCCTGTCAGACCTGGGCGCGAAAGCCGCCTTGGCCGAGCGCGGCGGAAAGGTAAACGGACTCACCGTCGAGCGAATGGTGTTGGACTCTGAGGCAAACCCCGCAAAGGCCGTTCGGAAGGTCATCGACGCGATGGAGCAGCGAAAGGCTTTGATCTTCACAGGCGAAGTGATATCTGCTGCTGCGCTTTCGATCAGTAAAGAAGTTGCTAAGGCCGGCGGCGTCTACATCACTGCCGTCGGGGCTGATGAAGTCACGGGAGCCGACTGCAACGCGTCCACCTTCCGCTATTCCGTCCCCACGTTCGGCGCCGTTGAACAGTCGGTCAGGCCCCTAGCCAAACTCCTTCCCGCCGCCAAGCGCTGGTACACCATCACTCCGCAAGTGGTGTTCGGTGAAGGGATGCTCGCCAACGCCAAGCGCGTGTTCAGCGAACTGAACATTGAACACGTGGGCAACACCTACCACTCACTTCAAGACCGAGAATTCTCCGGATACCTGACAGCAGCTGCTGCAGCCAAGCCAGACGTCCTGCTGCTGCTCAACTACGCTGGCCAACTGCAGGCCAGTATCCGCCAGGCAGCAAACTTTGGCCTCACTGGAAAGACCACGATTCTGGCCACGTGGACCACCGGACTGCACGAATATCACGCGCTCGGTGCTGATCTTATGGAGGGCGTCTACGCTGGCGCGCAGTACTGGCACACCCTGGATACGCCGGCCAACCAGAAGTTCGTGCGCCAGTGCAAAGAGCTCTATAACGAGACGCCCGACCACTCGATGGCACTCGGATACTCGTGCGCAAAGCTGATGCTTGACGGCATCGCGCTTGCCGGGTCGACTTCCCCCACTGCCATTGCAAAGAAGCTTGAGGGCTACAAGTACGCAGGACTGACTGGTGAAGAGCAGGTGCGAGACTTCGACCACCAGGTCATCAAGAACTACTACCTGCTCAAGGGGAAGCCGAAGAGCCAAATGAAGGACAAAGACGACTTCGTCGAAGTTCTCAGTGGCGGCAAGTCGTTTCCCGACCAAGCGCGCTCAGCGTGCAAGATGCGCACGTAAAGCCGCGAAATGACGCTCTACCTGTTCCAAGCCCTGAACGGATTGGGCTTGGGGATGATCTATTTCCTGATCGCAGCCGGCCTAAGCATTGTCTTTGGCTTACTGCACTTCGTGAACTTCGCTCACGGCGCCTTCTACATGGCTGCTGCCTACGCGTGCTTTGCGCTCATAAACGCAAAGATCAGCTTCTGGATATGCCTGTTCCTGGTCCCTGTCATGGCCGGACTCGCAGCCCTCGTGCTCGAGTACACCCTGATTCGGCGGGCCTACCGACTACCGCATATGTACCAAATCTTGCTGACATTGGGGCTGGCATTGGTGATCCAAGAGTTGTGCATCGTCGTGTGGGGCACCGAAGGGCTGAACGTTGCAACGCCCAGCGCCTTTAGCGGTGTCGTTCGGGCCGGCGACTTCGCTTACCCCACGTATCGGCTCTTTGTTATTGCCTTCACTGGGGTCCTCACAGCGGCGCTCTGGCTGGCTCTTGAGCGCACGCGACTCGGTGCGCTCCTTCGAGCCGGAAGCGAGAGCATAGACATGGTGGCTCTTCTTGGTGTCAACGTTAAGCGATTATTCGCTGCAGCATTTGCGCTCGGCGCTGGCTTGGCGGCGATTGCTGGCGTCTTAGCCGCTCCGTTGAGAGGTGTGGAGCCATTTCTCGCTCAAGAAGCGCTCGGAATCGCTTTTGTCATCGTGATCATTGGTGGAATGGGAAGCTATTCCGGCGCACTGCTGGCGGCTCTCCTCATTGGACTGACGCAAAGCGTCATGAGCGGCTTGTGGCCACCCGGTGCCAATCTCATGATCTTCGCGGCCGCGGCGGCGATCATCGTTATGAGGCCGAACGGGCTTCTTGGACGGGCATAACCATGCATATCGGCCCAATCACCCGAACATTCGCTATCAGCGGCGGGCTCGTCGTCTTGCTGCCGTTTCTGGTCGGCTCTCAGTCAGTCTCCATCGAGATCCTGGTCCTCGCGCTCGCAGTGCTCGGGTCAAACCTGCTCTTGGGATACACAGGGCTTATGTCCTTTGCCCAAGGCGGGTTCTTCGGCATCGGCGCGTATGTGGCCGGCCTTTTGAGAGTCCACCTCGATGCGGGCATAGCGCTCACCCTGTTGCTGCCGACCATAGCTGGCGCTCTGGCTGCCATATTGGTTGGGCTTGTGGCCATTCGGCGACATGGCATCTACTTCGTGATGCTTACCCTGGCGTTCGCACAGCTCATCTACTTTCTGGTCTTTGCTTTCCCAGGCTTGACAGGCGGTGAGAACGGCCTGCAAGGCGTGGCTCGACCGAGTGTGGTCGGGTTTAGCATTTCATCAAATCTATCTCTCTATATCTTGGTCGCCACGCTTTTCGTCGTGGTGATGTGCATCCTGACTCATATTACTCGCTCACCGTTTGGCAAAGTGCTGGTTGCAATCCGAGAAAACGAAAAGCGCGCGGTGGCGAGTGGCTATGACGCAAGACTATTCAAGATTGCAGCGTTCGGCATCTCTGGCGCATTGGCAGGCTTGGCTGGTGCACTCCAAGCACTTTTTCTCGGTCTCGCGTCGATAAGCAACGTGGAAATCCTAATGAGCCAAGAAATCTTGATGATGAGCATCATTGGCGGCGCCCACTCGCTCTACGGTGCTTTCGTCGGAGCGGCATTCTTCACCATCGTGAGCAACGTGCTCTCGGCCTGGTGGCCTCGGTGGCTGCTGATTCTCGGGGTGTTGCTCATTGCGCTCGTGCTGTACCTCCCGGGTGGCCTTGCTGGAGCAGCAAGGACCCTGTTCAAGCGGGGTCGAGAATGGCGCGCCGAACGCAGCCTCGGCGCGAAGGAGGTTGCCCAGTGAGTCCATCGGTCCGAGTGCAGAAGATATCGAAGTCATTCGGCAACTTTGCTGCTGTTAGTGACGTCTCCATTGATATTGCTGCAGGTTCTATCCACTCAATCATTGGCCCAAACGGTGCCGGTAAGACAACGCTCTTCAATTGCTTGTCAGGCGAGCTTCGCCCAGATAAGGGGAGTGTTTTTGTCGGGCGCGATGACATATCGAGGTTGCCTTCGCATAAGCGAGTCGCTGTGGGCGTCGGACGTTCATTCCAGATTACGTCGCTTTTTCCTGACCTCACTGTGGAAGAAAACCTTCTGATCGCGGCGCAAGGGAAGTCTGGCAACCGAGCTCTGGCTCTCTGGCGTGGATCGAATGTCGACCAAGCGGCGATCCAAGTCATTGAAGAAGTACTGCAGAAGGTCGGGATGAAGGCCGAACGTGAGACGAAGGCTTGCGAGCTTTCCCACGCGCAGCAAAGACGACTTGAGGTTGGCATGGCCTTGGCATCGAAGCCTTCGGTGCTGCTGTTGGACGAGCCAACTTCTGGAATGGGTGTTGACGACGTCCCAGAGATGACTGGCTTGATTGCCTCCTTGAGAGGAACGCACACAGTGATTCTTATCGAGCACAACATGGGAATCGTAATGCGACTGAGCGATGCGGTTACGGTGCTGGCCCAGGGCAAAGTCGTGTGCACGGGCACTCCGTCGGTGGTCGAGGCAGACCCACGAGTGCGGACTGTCTATTTGGGAGAAGTTGATGCTGAAGCTGAACAGAGTTGATGCCTACTACGGCAAGAGCCAGGCGCTGAGCTCTGTTTCACTTAGTGTGGGTCCGGGAGAGCTCGTTGCGCTATTGGGGCGAAACGGCGCGGGAAAGACAACTACTTTAAAGACGATTGCAGGCTTGGTCCAAGCATCCTCGGGTGAAATCGAGTGCTTTGGCAAAAACCTTGTTGGACGGCACACCCATGAAATTGCGCGCAGCGGCGTTGCGCTGGTCCCGGAGAACCGAGGAATTTTCGTTGGACTGACGGTCGACGAAAATTTGAAGATTGCATCGCGAGCAAATTCGCGCTGGTCAATTGACGACGTTTACGGCATCTTCCCTCGGCTGAAAGAACGTCGAAAAAATGGTGGTGGAATGCTTTCCGGAGGAGAGCAGCAAATGCTCTCCATTGCCAGAGCACTGGTCAATGCGCCATCCATTTTGCTTCTTGACGAACCAACTGAGGGCTTAGCCCCAGTAATCGTCGCGGAGATTGTTTCGATGTTGGGCGCAATCCGCGATAGCGGCATCCCAATTCTTCTTGTCGAGCAGAACCTTCGCGTTTGCGAGCGGCTAGCAAACCGTTTTTACATCATCGAGCAGGGCCGCATCGTCCACTCCGCATCCCGTCAGGAGTTTGCCGGGCAGCAGGAGATCAAGGACCGCTTCCTCGGCGCAAGTACGACTCATTGAAAGGTGGATATGTCAGACGTTTGGAGATGGTCGGCAGTCAAAGTTGCCGAAGCAATTGCTGGCGGTGAACTGAGTTCGAGAGAGGCCACGATCTCTGTCCTGGACAGGATCGCTGCGGTAAACGGAAAAGTGAACGCAGTTGTCGAAGTCCTTCGCGAAACTGCGCTTGAGGCGGCGGATCGCGCGGACTCTCTTCTATCGAGCGGCATACAGCTTGGGCCTCTGCATGGCGTCCCGGTTACCACCAAGATCAACGTGGATCAAAAGGGATGCGCGACGACGAACGGAATCGTAGCGAACAAGAATCACATCGCAAATGAGAGCAGTCCCGTCGTTGCGAACTGGATGCAAGCTGGCGCTGTAGTCGTTGGTCGCACGAACACCCCGTCTTTCTCGTGGCGCTGGTTTACGGACAATGACCTGCACGGTCGGACCCTTAATCCTTGGGATCCCGCGATCACTCCTGGCGGATCAAGCGGTGGAGCCGCGGCCGCAGTGGCCACTGGCCTTGGCTTCCTCGGCCATGCCAACGATCTTGGCGGTTCGATCCGATACCCGGCGTACTGTTGTGGCGTTGCTGGTATTCGGCCAACGATTGGAAGAGTGCCTGCCTATAACCCTGCGGCTACAGCCGACCGCCCGTTTACTGCCCAGCTAATGGGTGTTCAGGGACTTGTCGCCAGAACAATTGCGGACGTTCGGCTTGGCCTTGCCCCAATGGCCGTGCGCGATCCCCGAGATCCGCTCTGGACACCTGCTCCATGGACGTTTGATGCTGCACCACGGGATAAGCGGGTAGCCTTGTACTGCCCGACCAACGCCAAATGTGACCCGGAAGTGGCGGCCAGTCTTCAAGACGCAGGCGCGGCTTTAACTGCGGCAGGCTATGACGTTGAAGAAGTCGCGCCACCAAGCTTTGAGGAAGCGGCTCGCTTGTGGCAGACGATTGTTGTGGGCGAAGTACGACTAAGCATGTTCCCTGACATCCGAAAGCTTGGGGACAAAGGGATTCAACGATCAGCAGAGCTGATTGACCAGCTCACGCCTCCCGTCGATCTTCAAACCTTTTCCAAGGCACTTGTCCGCAGAAGCGCGATCCTTCGCGACTGGATCGGATTCATGGAAAAGTACCCGATCGTGTTGATGCCCGCTTCCTTGTGGAAGCCCTTTGATCAGGACCTGGACTTGGGAACCGTCGAGACGATGGGCGAGATTCTTGAGGCGCAAAGCCCCCTGCTCGGCCTCGTCACGCTGGGGTTGCCTGTTGTATCTGTCCCGACTGGGATTCGGGGCGGTCGCCCGTCAGGCGTCCAAGTAGTGGCGGGACGGTTTCGCGAAGATCTGTGTCTCGCAGCTGGCGAGGCAATTGAGCGAGCATTTCAATCGCCCCTGCCCATTGAGCCGCAGGGGGGCCGATGAGCACCGCGTCGCTCTTCATGCCGTTCACAGCGCACGGCAAGTTCAAGGCTTCTCCCCGGATGCTCGAAAGAGCGGCCGGCGTGTTCTACCAGGCACAGGATGGCCGATCCATTCTTGATGCAGTTTCTGGATTGTGGTGCGTGAATATCGGGCACGGCCGAACAATGATGGCTGAAGCGATCGCCCGCCAAGTTTCAACGCTTGACTATGCACCCATGTTCCAAATGGGGCACTCGACTGGATTCGCCTATGCTGACCGGCTGCTGGAGTTCGCCCCGAAAGGCTTCGGTCGCGTCTTCCTGGTGAACTCCGGCTCTGAAGCGGTGGATACCGCGTTGAAGCTGGCTTTGAAGTTCCACAAGATGCGTGGCGAGGGACAGAGGTCGCGACTCGTTGGGCGCGAGCGTTCCTACCACGGGGTCGGTTTTGGTGGAATTTCAGTAGGAGGCATGGCTGCAAATCGAAAAGACTTCGGCCCCCTTCTGCCGGGCATTGACCATCTTCCACACACTCACGGCCTATCGGAGAATCTTTTCAGTCGTGGCCAGCCGCCTGGCGGGGCATATCTTGCAGACGCACTCGAGAGGATCGTTCAGCTGCACGATGCTTCCACCATAGCCGCAGTGATTGTGGAGCCGGTGGCTGGATCCGCTGGGGTCCTGGTTCCTCCGGTCGGCTACCTTGAGCGCCTGAGAGAAATAACAAAGAAGCACGGCATTCTGCTGATCTTTGATGAAGTCATCACCGGATTTGGACGGCTTGGAAGCTCCTTTGCCGCAGACCGTATGGGAGTTGTCCCAGACATGATCGTTACTGCTAAAGCGATCACAAACGGGACCATTCCGATGGGCGGTGTGCTCATCAACTCAGAAATGCTAGAGACATTCAAGAACACGCCGGCCGACCAGATCGACTTCTATCACGGGTATACGGCTTCGGCCCATCCCGTTGCTTGTGCGGCAGCATCAGTGGTTCTCGATGCCATAGAGGACGAGGAACTTCTTGAGAGAGCAAAAAAACTTGAGGACTGTCTAGAGCAATCGATTCACAAGTTGCGAGGGCATCCTTTGGTCCACGATATCCGCAATTTCGGTCTTATGGGTGCGGTCGAACTCACTCCCGATGCGGTAGCTGGACGCAGGGGCTTGGAGGTCTTGCAAGCATGCTTCAACAAGGGGGTGCTTGTTAGGGCCACCGGGGACACTATCGCCCTGGCACCAGCCTTGGTTTCAGAGGCTAAGCACATTGATATGGCCGTCGGCGTGCTTGACGGCGTCTTAACTTCTCTTGAGTGAGCAGGCTGAACCGCCCCGGCTTTCGCGGAGGCCGATTGGCTTGAGTCAGGCCGGAGTGGCCTGCTGCTCAAGATTGCGATAGTAGGTGGTCTCGAACTCGGCGGGCGGCACGTAGCCCAGCGGGGCCATCAGCCGATGGTTGTTGAACCATGACACCCACTCCAAGGTCGCTAACTCCACCGCCTCTCTGGTCTTCCAGGGCGCCCGGCGATGGATCAAC
>NZ_JQKD01000018.1 GCF_000745855.1 Xenophilus azovorans DSM 13620 | reverse complement strand
GCGGCCTGTGATGGGATGAATGTCGGTGAGGTCGGCGCGGGCTGTCCAGCCCGAGGGCGGACGGTAGCCGCGCACGTCGCCTGCGCCGTGCCAGCGGCGGGCGCGCACAGTGCCGGGGGCGTAGATCGCCGCCATGCGCGGGCGGCGGGTGGTGGTGCGGGTCATGGGGGCTTCTCCTTCCAGCGAAGCGCCCCGGTCGAGGCCGGGGCGCTTGCCTTCGGCGCGGGTCAAGCGGCCAGCGCCTCGGCGGGTTCATCCGCCATTGCTTCGGCATCTTCCGGGGCGTCCTGCTCCGGGCCTGCCTCCTGCGCGGCATCCTGCGGGCCTGCGGCCTTGAAGATGGCGGGCATCCAGCCCGTACCATCGGCCAGCCGCTCGGCCTCGCTGGCAATGTCGGCCTTCTTGAGCTTCGCCAGCCGGGTGACGGATTCCGGTGCGAACGCGCCCACGGCATCCAGAATCACGGCCTTCGGAACGTGCTTGAAGTAGCCTTCTGCGGTCGGCTTCCACCATGCGGCCATGTCGAGGCCCACGGCCTGCGCCAGTTCTGCGCCGGGCTGGTGCGGCGTGGCGCGAGGCGTCACCACGTCCACCGTGGAGGCCACGCACACGGCCAGCAGCCGCACCAGTTCGTCTTGCGACTTCGCCAGCAGCACGGCGAGCAGTTCGGCGCTGTCCTCCGGCAAGGCTTCACCTGCCACCTGTTGCAGTTCGCGCAGCGCCACGGCAGCAGGCGATTCCGGCCAGTCCGGGGCCATGCCTTCCAGCCGGTCTTGCGCCGTGAGGCGCACGCCGAGCGGCAGGCCATCGCCGTAGGCGTCGGGCTGCAAGACCTTCTGCACCATGCCATGCACCAGCGCGGCCAGCGCGACGTGCGGATGCCGTGCGACTTCGATTTGCAGCGCCGCCGTGCGGTGGGCGCTCAATCGCTGCGCCAGCCGGTCGGACAGGCTCGCGGCCTTGGGCGCGTCGTCGGCGTCCTCGTGCTCGTCGTTGGCGGCTTCGCCTTCGGTGCTGCCGAAACCGCGCCGCAGCTTTTCCAGCGTGCGCAGCGCCTTGGCCTCGGCTTCGCGCAGCAGGCCGCGATGAATGACGGCCTCGCCGTTGCGGTCGATGGTGACGATGGCACCAGCCACCTCGCGCACCTCGGGCGCATAGCCTTGTAAGGCGTCCTCCGCGTCTTGCAGTTCCCCGACCACCTGATCGCGCCGCTGTTCCAGTTTCTCGGCCTTGGCCTCGTCCTCGCTGCTTTCAACTTGGCAGGCTTCTTCCAGTTCGGCGTCGATCTTTTCGAGGCGGGTTTCCAGCGAGGCGATGCGGCGGGCCTCGCGGGTGGTCGGCTCGCGGCGATGGCGCGGGGCGTTCTGGAACGCCTGCCGTTCCTCGTAGGCCAGATGCGGCACGGCCTCCACCCATGCCCATCCCTCGGCGCGCACGTCCTCGGCCAGCATTGCCAGCTTGTCGCGCACCAGCGTTTCCAGCACTGCGGTATCGGTGAGGTAGGTTCCGGCATCGCCTTCTGCGAACAGGTCGCGGCGGATGCCGCCGCCTGCCTGCCGGTAGGCGTCCAGCCCGACGAAGCGCACCAGCGCGTGCGCGGCGTCGATTTCGCGCTCGGTCAGGCGCTCGCGCAGCTTGGACGGGCTGCGCTGCCATTCCGGCGCACCATAGAACGCGGCTTCCTGCGCGGCGTGGTCATCGGTGATGGTCAGGGCCATCAACTGTTCCAGCGTCACGCCACCGGCCCGGTAGTCGGCCATGAGACGCGGCGAGACGTTCGCCAGCTTCAAGCGGCGCTGCACCACCAGCGGGGACACGCCGAAGTCGGCGGCAATGTCCTCGACGGGCCGGCCTTCCTTGACCAGCGCGGCGAAGGCCGCGAACTGGTCGGCGGGGTGCATGTTCTCGCGCTGCACGTTCTCCGCGAGGCTGACGGTGCGGGCGGACGCATCGGCCACCAGCAGGCACGGCACTTCGTAGTCAGTGGGGATGCGCTTCTTCTTCGCCAGCAGCTTCAAGGCGGTCAGGCGGCGGTCGCCTGCCACCACCTCGTAAGCCTCGCCATCGGCGGATGCAATCACGATCAGGTTTTGCAGCAGGCCGATGCGGGCAATGCTCGCGGCCAGCTCGGGGATGGACTGGCGCGGGGTCGTGCGGACGTTGCGCTTGGAGCGGCGCGGCAACAGTTGCGACAGCGGAACCAAGATCAGGTTCTTGGTCGGATCGGCCACTTCCAGCGGTGCGGCGGCTTCGATGGCGACGGTTTCGGTTTTGAGTACAGCGTTCATGGTGATAACTCCTTGCGGTTGGGATGCAGCAGCGAGAGAAGCGGCAAGGGCTGCTGCCTGCCCCTGCCGCGTGGGGATTCAGGCTTTCAACTGGCGCAGGCCATCGGCCAGCAGCCACAGGGCGCGATTGAGGCGCACGCTTTGGTCGATGCCCTGCACGGGCCGGGTGGTCTGGCGGCGGCCATTCGCGGCGCGGGCGGACAGGCCGCCTTTGGTCAAGTTCTCCTGCGTGCGGTTGAACACGCTCCACAGGTCGCGGCGGTCGTCGTCGTGGCGGCGTGGCATCAGGATTTGCGATTCCGTGATGGGCGCGGGCTTGTCCTCGTCGTACTTCAACGCCAGCGCAGCGCGGGCGAACACTTCGGATTCCCCGGCGTCGAGCGTGATGGCGCGCATGGCATCGCGCGATTCCTGCGCCCGGTCGAAGCCGTGCAGGACTTCGTAAGCGCCTTCGATGACGTGCCCGGCTACGTCGCCCTTGTGCGGCACGCGCACGTCGGCCACGGTGTCGCCGCAGACAAGGCCATTGCTGCAAACGAAGCGGAACATCCCGGCCAGCATCTGATAGCTGCTGGTGCCGTCATGGGAGTTCAGCAGGATGATTTCGTTGGCCTCGCGGCCGTTGATCTGGCTGGCGTGGCGCAGCCGGATCATGTGCTTGGTGTAGTCGCGGCGGTCGTCGTGGCGCACGCGGGTTTGCGTCACCATGAAAGGCTCGAAGCCTTCCCCGCGCAGTTCTTGCAGCACGGTCGCGGTGGGGATGTAGCTGTACCGCTCAGAGCGGCTTTCGTGCGGGGCGTCCGCGAAGATGGACGGGGCCACGGCCCGGATTTGGTCGTCGGACAAGGGACGTTCCGAACGCAGCACCGGGGAACGGGAAGCGAAGCGGGATGCGAGTTGCATGGCATTTCTCCTGACAAAGAAAAAAGGGGTTGCTGTTCACCGCACACCGGATTCCTAGATTCGGAAGCCCAGCCTTTCGGCGGTTCGGTGCGGTCGGCACGAGGAACCCGGTTGGCCCTGTTGCCACCGTCTTTCCTGAGTTCATCGCCCGCGACGGTCAGGAGCGCGCGGACGGGGGCCGTCAAGGAGGCAAGCGCAGGGTTGGTGCGGCCCGCAGGCGCAGCCGAGGACACGGCCCTGCGCGCCTTGACGGCACACGGCCGCGGGCTACAGTCGCGGTGAAGGTGATGAAGTCAGGGGAGACGGTTGGACATGGCAACGGCCCCTCAGCACGCCGACAGCACGGCAAGCGAAGCGCGCAGGCCCGGATCTAGGAATCCGGGCCGGAGGCGTCAGCCGAGCGGAGCGAGGGAACGATGGAAGCCCGTCAGGGGCGAGACGCCGCAGGCGGCTCGATGCGCTACGCGCACGACAGCGCGACCGGCCATGTTTCTTGGCCGGGGACGCACGGACTCCAAGGCTCGATGTACAAGCTCATGCGCCAGTCATCGGGAAACAGGTTCGACAGCGGCTGCTGCGGTCTGGCCGATCCGGCGCAGCCGGTTCGGCGGCCTTTGAGGGGCGCCAAGCTCCGCGCGGCGGGGATAGCCCGCAGGGCTTTCCCCTGGAGGCAAGCGCAGCGCGCAGCGCCCCGTCAGGGGCACTTAGGCATCACGCCGAGTCGTCAGGACGCAGGCTGGATTCCGCAACCGGCATCCAAGGCGAAGTCGAGTTCAGGTAGTAGCGCCTGCCACGCGCATACAGCCCCGAAGGCTCGGTAGGCTGGTAGAACCCGGTGACGCGGCGCCGGAACTGCGCGCCAAACTCGTTGGTGTAGATCACCGCGTCGCCGATCTTGAAGCGCAAGGGCTGACCGTTCTCCGGCGCGAACGGCTTGAGCGCATCGTGTTGCGCCGTGATTTCGATGATGTAGTCGTGATGGCTGCTCATGGCATTGATCTCCTGCGAAGGTTGGGAAAGCGCAAGGAGCGCCTTGCGGCGCTCCAAGGGCTGGTTCAGACGACGACACGCCCGACCAACCGGGCATCGCGCGCGTAGGCGCTCAACCGCTTCTCGGCGCGGAAAGACAGGTCGCGCTCGATCGGCAGGCCCAGCCTGCCGCGCACGGTCGCCAGCTCGCCCAGGCTGACCCAGCCGATTTCCGGCATCCCCAGGCCCAGGTCGCAAAGACCAAAGGCGTGGTCGTGGTCATCGGGATCAATCTCGGTCAGCAGCCAGGTCGCGCCGGCATCCGGCGTGAACAGCTTGACGACGGGTGCCGGATCGAAGTCCGGGTTCTCCAAGGATTCGCGGCCGTTGGCCAGCAGCACGATGCGCTGCTCGTCAGTGATGAGTGCGTTGTTCATGGTGAACTCCTGAAAGGTTGCCGGGCGGAATTGCCCGACCCTTCCGGGGCACGGCGCAGCGCAAGCAGTCAGGGGTCAACGACGGCCGCCAGGACGCAAGCGCCATCGGCGCGCAGCCCTTGACGGCGAGAACGCCGTGGCACGATGAAGGGGACAGCAAGACCGCCTCCCTCGCACCTCCACGCACGCGGTTTTTGGCAAGCGAAGCGCGCAGGCCCGAATAGCAATCCGGGCCGGAGGCATCAGCGATGTGAAAGGCGGGCAGTTCTTAAATGCGCGCCCAGTCCCGGTGCAGATCGTCAACGATCATGGGATGACGGTGCCCGCCTCGGTCTGCTTGTTCGCGCAAGTGAGGATGATCTGGCGGTAGATGATCGTGGGCGATGTCGGAAGAATCACTAGCGGGCCAGAGCCACAGCGCCAGTCCCACTCCGACAAGACCAATCAGCGACATGATGATGAAGGTCGATTGCAGCCCAAAGGCAGCGCCGAAGCGACCGGCCAAGGGATAGCAAATGAGCCAACACGCATGGGACAGGGCGAATTGCGCGGCAAAGACCGCGGGGCGATCCTCGGGATGAGCGGAGCGGCGCAACAGCCGGCCGGAAGGTGTTTGCGCCACGCTGTAGCCGAAGCCGACCACCAACCAGATCACCACCAGAACGGCATAGGTCGGAATCATTGCCCCGGCTGCCGTTCCCACAACCAGCATCGTCGCTCCCGCAATCATGACAGGTCGATCAGCAATCTTGTCGAGCAGGCGAGGCAGCGCGAAGGCCGCAACCATCGACCCGCCTCCGAAGGCCGCCAGCGCCCACGCTACCTCGGATTCGCCCAGGCCAAAGCGTGCCTTCACGATGACCACCGTGTTCACGATCACCATTGACCCCGCTGCTGCCACAGCGAGGCTGATCGCCAGCAGACCCCGAAGGCGCGGCGTGGCGAGGTAAATGCGCGTGCCCCGCGTAGTACGATCCCATATGCCACGACACGGGCCGGGAACGGTTGTGGGAAGCCTCACGCTGACCACAAGCGCGGCTGACACGAGGAAGCCGAGAACCGTTCCGGCAAACAGGTTGTGGAAGCTGATGACCGTCAGTAGCGCGGCGGCCAGCATCGGGGAAATCAGGCTTTCCAAATCGTAGGCCAGCCGGGAAAGCGACAGTGCTTTCGTGTACTCGTCTTCGTCGGGAAGGATGTCCGGGATAGTGGCTTGAAAGGTCGGCGTGAAGCCTGCGGACGCCGCCTGCAAGACGAAGATCAGCAGATAGATTTGCCAGATTTCGCTGACAAAGGGCAGGCAGAGCGCAACGGATGCTCGTACTAGGTCAAGGGCAACGAGCAACGACCGTCGCGGCAGCCGGTCGGCGAACGCCTGCGCGACCGGGGCGACTCCGACATAGGCCAGCATCTTGATTGCGAGTGCCGTCCCGAGTACCGCGCCGGCATTCGCCCCGGCCAGATCGTAGGCAAGCAGGCCAAGGGCCACCGTCATCAGGCCGGTGCCGACAAGCGCAATCACCTGAGCGGCGAACAGGTGACGATAGGTACGGTTCTTCAGGACGGAGAGCATCGGCGGGCCTCAGAGCAGTTTGGTCAGTGCCTTCATTTCGGTCAAAACGGAGTCTTCGTCATGGGCCAGGCAATGGTCGATGTGGTCGTGGATCAGGACGCGCTTTGCGGCCGTCACCGCGCTTTCCACCGCCGCGAGCTGGCGGGCGATGTCGAGACAGGATTCGCCACTTTCGATCATCCCTATGACGTGCCGAAGATGACCATCGGCGCGTTTCAGCCGCTTCACGAGATCGGGATGGGTTGAGTGCTTGTGTGTCGCGTTCATGTGGCAATTGTATCCCCCCTGGGGGGATATGAAAAAGTGCGCCGCCCGCGAAGGAGCGACGCACCGAAGGCCGCACGACGCAATCAGCCCGCCGCCGGCGCTGTCATCGACTGCAACTGCTCGATCACGCCAGGCTCAACGAACACGCAAGCCTGCTCGTCCGCGATCGGCACGTTGAACACCTGCGCGAACACCGTGCGCCGCAGATGGGCCAGCCGGCCCGTCCGGTATGCCTGCTCGGGCTTCATGCGCCCGCCAGCCTGCGACCCGCTGCGCTGCGGATCGCATTCGACCAGCGCGACAAAGCCATCGTCGGCCAGCTTCTGATGCTCGGGGCACAGGCCCCAGCCGGTCGCCGTGTGGCGCTCCATGCTCGCGCGCAGGCGCTTGTCCAGCAGGATCGCGCCGGTGTCGAACGCCGTGCCGCAGACCAGGCAAACGTGCTGTTCGAGGGAAACGTGTGATTTGTCGTTCATGACGGTTCTCCGGTTGCAAGGGCGGAATTGCCCGGAACCGTCGCCCTCACGGCGCAGCGCAGCAGTCAGGGGTCGCAGACGGCCGCCAGGACGCAAGCGCGCAAGGCGCGCGCAGCCCTTGCACGGCGAGAACGCCGTGATACGGTGAAGGGACACAGCAAGACCGCCCCCTCACACCACCCCACGCACGCGGGTTTTTGGCAAGCGAAGCGCGCAGGCGCGGATCAGCGAGCCGGGCCGGAGGCGTCAGTGATGGAAGCCCGACAGGGGCGAGACTCGCGCAGCGAGGCTCGATGCGCAGCACGACAGCGCGACGGCGGTACGCCGGGACGCCCGACTGCTTGGGACAGGACTATTCGTTGTCGGTCTTGCGCTGCTCGAGCTGCAACTGCGCCCGTTGCGTTGCTTGTTGCAGCCGCTCCACCAGCACGCCCCTCGGCGGCAAGGCGGTCAGGTACTCGGCGACGTGGATGCCCGACTTGTCCAACTCCAGCAATTCGATCTGCTCGCGCTTCTTGCCGGTGCAAAGGATGATCCCCAGCGGCGAGGCTTCCTCCGGCTCCCGTTCGTGCTTGTCCAGCCAGCGAAGATAAAGCTCCATCTGTCCCTTGAAAGCTGCCTTGAACTCGCCGACCTTCAACTCCACTGCCACCAGCCGCCGCAGCTTGCGGTTGTAAAACAGCAGGTCGAGGTGGAAATCCTCGCCGTCGATCTGGATGCGCTTCTGCCGGGCCACGAAGCTGAAACCCGCGCCCAGCTCCAACAAGAACGACTCCATTTCGCGGATGATCGCCGCCTCCAAGTCGCCTTCCTGCCAAGTGTCCCGCAGCCCCAGGAAGTCGAGGATGTACGGGTCGCGCATGACCAGGGCGGGCGACATGCGCTGCGCATCGCGCATCGTCGCCAGCTCGTGCGCGATCGTCTCGCCCGGCTTTTGAGACAGCGCCGTGCGCTCGTACAGCATCGAGTCGATGCGCTCGCGCAGCGTCCGGACGCTCCAGCGTTCGGCGCTCGCCATCTGCGCGTAATAGTCCCGCTGGAGCGGGTCTTTCAGCGGGATCAGGGCGATGAAGTGCGTCCAGCTCAATTCTCGTATCAGTGATACGAGAATCTGCTCGTCGGGGAAGGTGGCCGCGAACTGCACCATGCGGCGCAGGTTCTGCTCGGCAAAACTGCCGCCGTACTCCTTCACCAACTGCGCCGCCAGGGTGGGCAGGACTTCCTTGCCGTAGGCGCCCCGGCGTCCGTCCAAGACGTGCGTGCGGATGCGCTGGCCGATGCGCCAGTAGAGCATCGTCAGCTCGCTATTCACCGTCGAGGCGGCGCGCTTGCGCGCCGCCTCGATCAGTGCCCGAATGTCGCCCAGCAGCGCCGAAGGCGCTGCGGACGATGCTGCGGATGACCGGCGCGTGTTCATGCCGCCGCCTCCGCAAGCTGGCGCGCACCCGTGATGGCTTGGCGGCGGCTGGCCACCAGCTCGGCCGCATCGCGCACCGGCTTGTCCTCGGTGTGGACGTAGTGCATGAACATCGCCACGGTCTTGTGGCCCGTCAGCTTCATGCCCACTTTGGTCGGCACGCCCGAATTGGCAATGTCGGTGGTCGAGCGATGGCGGATGCCGTGCGTGCCGACGTGCGGGACGCCGGCGGCCTTGAGCACCCGGCACCAGCCGCCATAGTGCTCGCCAAAGGTCAGGTGCTTGGCCGGGTCGTTCGGCGATGGCAGGACGTAGGGGCAGCCCTCCCGGCGCGGCGCCGTCGAAAGCAGCCGATAGGCTTCCTCGCTCATGGGCTTGGAAATGCCGCCGACCTTGCTGTCGGGCCACACCACGCGCCGGTTCTCGAAGTCCAGCCAGCTCCATTCGAGCGGGCAGATTTCGGAGCGCCGGGCGGCGAACTCGAATTGCAGGCGGATCGCCAGCGGGATGACGTAGTTCTCCAGCCCCTCCGCCTCCAGCTTCTCCAACTGGCGGAAGATCCGCACCATTTCCTCGTCCACGATGAGCCGGGTTTCCTTGCCCGGCGGGTACATGGGGACGTGGCGGCACGGGTTCGTGCCGTCCGGGCGGTAGCCCCACACTTCGGCCAGGTTGAACATCTTGCGCAGCACGCCGAAGGTCTTGTTCGCCTCGGTCGGCTTGTAGGCCAGTTTCTCCATCAGCCCGGCAATGTCGGGCCGCTTCACGTCATGCACCTTCTTGCGGCCCAGCAGCGGGATGATGTTGCGGTCTATGACGCCCTGATAGCCGTCCTGCGTGCTGGGCTTGTTGCGCTTCTTGGAGTAGTCCTCCATGAACTTCTTGCACAACTCGGCCATCGTGGGCGCCTTGCGCGCCTCGGCCTTGGCGCCGCCGGGGTCGCCGCCCCGGCGAACCTCGGCCAGCCAGTCCTGTGCCTTGACTCGTGCCTGTTCGACGGTCAGCTCCCCGTACAGCCCCAGCGAGGGCTTGCGGGGCTGGCCGGAGTTCGTGCGGTACTGGAGCATGAACACCCGGCGGCCGGTCGGGGTAATCTTGCACAGGAAGCCGGGCACCACGGTATCTCGCAGTTCAACATCCTTGGCCTGGGGTTGGGCCGACTCCACGGCGGTCTTGGTGAGCTTGATCTTTGCCATGATGACTCCTCGGAACAACCCGGATTCCAGGAGCCAGATAGGAGCGGCGCGAGGGAAAACCGGGTCAAGTTTCAGAAAGCACCGGCATATGATGGACGCGCGTAAGTTATTGATAAACCTGCTGTATCTAGCTACGGCGCAGTCCAGCGAACTACCGGGCTGGAGTCATCGTGAAACAAAAAAGGCCCCTCGGCCAACCGCTTCGCGCTTGCCCCATCCCCCGAGGGGATGCTTTTTTGTCTTGGGGCGGCCCGGCGACAAAAAAGCGCCGCAAGGCGCTTTTTTACTTGGGGCGTGGCCGCCGGGCCGCGGCAGCTGGCCTCAGTGGCCGACCGGCAGGCCCCCTGGCTGGATGTAGCCGAGCTTCCAGGCCAGCAGGATGCACAGGAACAAAAGCACCGACAGGCCGATCCGAACCGTCAGCGCGCGCACCATGCCGCCCGTCTTGGCCCGGCCGTCTCGGCCGTCCCGCAGCATGAAGTAGAGCGCCCCGCCCAGGCTGGCCAGGATGCCCACGAAGGCCAGGGCCACGATGTATTTCATGAATCCGATTATCCGCCTCGCGGCGCTGCGGCGCCGCCGCTGCCCCACCCGTCCATGAAGCCCGTCGTGCTCGAAGAACCGGGCCGGCCCCGGCGCAGCCCGCTGCGTTTCTGGCTGGTCACGCTCGCCACGCTGGCGATGATCGCGCTGACCCTGTCGCTGGGGCGCTGGCAGCTCTCGCGCGCAGCCTACAAGGAGGCGCTGCAGGCCGGCATCGAGGCCCAGAAGGACTATCCGCCGCTGGACATGGAGACCTTCCTGTCCATCGAGCAGCCGGCCACCGAGATGCACCGCACTGTGCACCTGCGCGGGCTGTGGCTGCCGGCGCAGACGGTCTACCTGGACAACCGGCAGATGCACGGCGTGGCGGGCTTCTACGTGCTCACCCCGCTGGCGCTGGAGGGCACCGAGCAGGCGGTGATGGTCCAGCGCGGCTGGGTGCAGCGCAACTTCGTGGACCGCACGCAGCTCCCGCCGGTGGACACCCCCACCGGCCTGGTGGACGTGCAGGCGCGCATCGAGCCGCCGCCGTCGCAGCTCCTGCAACTGGGCGCCGATCTGCCCGCCCAACCGGCCGCCACGGCCGACCCCGGGCCCACCAAGGCTGCTGACGCAGCGGTGTCGCGCATCCGGCAGAATCTGGACCTCGCGGCCTTCCGCACCGAAACCGGCCTGCCGCTGCGCACCGAGGTGTCGCTCCAGCAGATCGGGCCCGCCTCGGAAGGCCTGCAGCGCGACTGGCCGCCCCCGGCGCTCGGCATCGAAAAGCACTACGGCTATGCCTTCCAGTGGTTCGGCCTCGCCGGCCTGCTGGTCATCCTCTATGTCTGGTTCCAACTCATCGCTCCCCGCCGCCGTCGCTGACGAGCCGCTGGGCCTGACCGTGCATTCGATGCCCACGCCGCGCGAGGCGCTCGGCGGGCAGGAGCAGGCGCGCCGCACCGCGCTGGGCCGCTGGAAGATGATCGCCGTGCTGCTGTGCTGCGCGGCGCCGGTCATCGCTTCCTACTTCACCTACTACGTGATCCGCCCCGAAGGCCGCCGCGTGTACGGCGAGCTGATCGATCCGCAGCGCGAGCTGCCCGCCGTCACCGCGCGCACGCCCGACGGCGCGGCGGTGGACCTGCGCAGCCTGAAGGGCCAGTGGCTGCTGATCGCCGTGGCCGACGCCGCCTGCGATGCCCTGTGCGAGCAGCAGCTGTACCTGCAGCGCCAGTTGCGCGAGAGCCTGGGCCGCGAGAAGGGCCGCCTCGACCGCGTGTGGCTGGTCTCGGACGAGGCGCCGGTGCCCGAGCGCCTGGCCAACGCCCTGCACGACGCCACCGTGCTGCGCGTGCCCCCGGCGCAGCTCGCGCAATGGCTCGCGCCGCAGGCCGGGCATGCGCTGGCCGAGCACTTCTTCGTGGTCGACCCGATGGGCCACTGGATGATGCGCTTCCCGGCGCGCATGGACGTGCCCGGCGCGGCCAAGGCCAAGCGCGACCTGGAGCGCCTGCTGCGCGCTTCCTCCTCCTGGGACAACGCGGGCCGATGAACACCTCGCAGCCGCTGTACGACCTCGCGCCCATCGCCTGGCTGCTCGGCGTGGGCGCGCTGCTGGCGCTGGGGCCGCTGCTCTGGGTCTGGCACCGCAACGCGGGCAGCGGGCCGGCCCGCCGGCTGCACGCGCTGACGGTGCTGACGCTGTTCCTCACCTTCGACCTGACGCTGTTCGGCGCCTTCACCCGGCTCACCGATTCCGGCCTGGGCTGCCCGGACTGGCCAGGCTGCTACGGCAACGCCAGCCCGCTGGGCGCCCGGCACGAGATCGCCATGGCGCAGGCGGCGCAGCCCACCGGCCCCGTCACCCATTCCAAGGCCTGGGTGGAGATGGTCCACCGCTACCTCGCCACCGGCGTCGGCGCGCTCATCCTGGCGCTGGCCGCCCTGACCTGGTGGGCGCGGCGCCGGCAGCGTGCCAGGCCCGTCCTGCGGGGGCAGGGCACGCATGAGGAAACGCCGGGCCGCCCCAAGCTTCCTCATCCCCCTCGGGGGGCGGGCCGGGCGCAGCCCGGTCCTGGGGGCACCATCAGCGCGTGGTGGCCTGCCGCCACGCTGGTGTGGGTGTGCATCCAGGGGGCGTTCGGGGCGCTCACCGTCACCTGGCGGCTGTACCCGGCCATCGTGACGCTGCACCTGCTGGGCGCCGTGCTGCTGCTGGCGCTGCTGTGCATCCAGGCTGTGCGCTACCGCCAGGCGGCCGCCGGCCGCGCACCTCTGTCGATCGGCGCCGGGCTGCGCACCCTGCTGTGGGCCGCCATGGCGCTGCTGGTGCTGCAGATCGCGTTGGGCGGCTGGGTCAGCACCAACTACGCGGTGCTCGCCTGCACCCAGTTCCCGCAGTGCCAGGGGAGCTGGTGGCCGCCGATGAACTTCGAGCAGGGCTTCCAGGTCTGGCGCGAACTCGGCCACACGCGCGAGGGCGTGCCGCTCGAATTCGCAGCGCTCACCGCCATCCACTACGTGCACCGGCTGGTCGCCTACGTGGTGCTGGCGGTGCTGGTTGTGGCGGCCGTGCGGCTGATGCGTGTGCCCGCGCTGCGGGCGCAGGGGCGCTGGCTGGCGGCGCTGGCGGCGCTGCAGCTGGCCACGGGCCTGGGCAATGTGCTGCTGGGCTGGCCGCTGGCCGCGGCGGTGCTGCACACCGGCGGCGCCGCCGCCATGGCCGTGGTGCTGACCTGGGCGCTGTGCGAGAGCCGGCGCCAGGGCGTGCCGGCCGCGGCGGATGAGCCGGCCGTCGTCCTGAAGGAGGTACCCGCGCGATGAGCACGCCGCTGTCCGCACAGGCCGCAGCCCGCTCCAGCGTGGTGCGCCAGTTCTACGCGCTGACCAAGCCGCGCGTGGTGCAGCTGATCGTCTTCTGCGCGCTCATCGGCATGGTGTTGGCCGTGCCGGGCGTGCCCTCGATGGCCGACGTGTGGCGCGCCTTCGTCGCCTGCTTCGGCATCTGGCTGGTGGCCGGCGCCGCGGCCGCCTTCAACTGCCTGGTCGAGAAGGGCATCGACGCGCGCATGAAGCGCACCGCCTGGCGGCCCACCGCGCGCGGCGAGCTGAGCGACCGGCAGACGCTCACCTTCTCTGCCGGGCTGTGCCTGGCGGGCTCGCTGCTGCTGTGGTTCGCGGTCAACCCGCTGACCATGTGGCTGACCTTCGCCACCTTCGTCGGTTACGCGGTGATCTACACGGTGGTGCTCAAGCCGCTGACGCCGCAGAACATCGTGATCGGCGGCGCCTCGGGCGCGATGCCGCC
This sequence comes from Xenophilus azovorans DSM 13620, assembly GCF_000745855.1. Classification (GTDB taxonomy): domain Bacteria; phylum Pseudomonadota; class Gammaproteobacteria; order Burkholderiales; family Burkholderiaceae_C; genus Xenophilus; species Xenophilus azovorans. Next base: position 99,299 of record NZ_JQKD01000018.1, on the reverse strand, counting down.
GGTGCTGGGCTGGGCGGCGATGACCGGCGAGGTCGGACCCGAGGCCTTCATCCTCTTCCTCATCATCTTTCTCTGGACGCCGCCGCACTTCTGGGCGCTGGCCCTGTACCGGGTCGAGGACTACCGCAAGGCCGGGCTGCCGATGCTGCCGGTGACGCACGGCAACGAGTTCACCCGGCTGCAGATCCTGCTGTACACGCTGATCCTGTTCGCCGCCTGCCTGCTGCCCTTCATCTACGGCATGAGCGGCTGGTTCTACCTGGCGGTGGCAACGGCCGTGAGCCTGGGCTTCTGCGGCTACGGCTTCGCGCTGTGGCGCTCGTACTCCGACGCGCTGGCGCGCAAGACTTTCCGCTTCTCGCTGATCCACCTGAGCGTGCTGTTCGCCGCATTGCTCGTCGACCACTACCTGCTCTGACCCATGCACAAGCGCGACGCACTCCGATCGATGGCCGCCCTGGCGGGCTGGGCCGGCGCTGCCTCGCTCGCCGGCCTGACGCTGGCGGGCTGCACCGAATCCAAGCCGAGCTTCAACGGCGTGGACATCACCGGCGCCGACTATGCGCGCGACTTCCGCCTGAAGGACACCTCGGGCCGGGAACGCACGTTGGCCGACTTCCGCGGCAAAGTGGTGGTGCTGTTCTTCGGCTACGCCCAGTGCCCTGACGTCTGCCCGACGACCATGGCCGAGATGGCCGAAGTCAAGCGCAAGCTGGGTGCGGAGGGCGAGCGGCTGCAGGTCGTGTTCGTCACCGTCGATCCCGAGCGCGACACGCCGGAGGTGATGAAGGCCTACATGGAGGCCTTCGACCCGGCCTTCGTGGCCCTCATCCCCACGCCCGAGGAACTGGCCGCGATGGCCAAGGACTACAAGGTCTACTACAAGAAGGTGGACGGCAAGACGCCCACCAGCTACTCGATGGATCACTCCGCCGCCAGCTACGTGTACGACCCCGAAGGGCGCCTGCGCCTGTACGCGCGCTACGGCGCCGGCGCGGACGCGATGCTGGCCGACGTGAAGGCGCTGCTGGCGGCATCCGCCGGGTGAGCCGGGCGGCGCGCGGCATGTCGGTCGAGCATCTGCGCGCGCGCAAGGGAGCCTTCCGCATCGCGCTCATCCCGCCCGAGGTCCTCGAGGCGCTGAGCGACGGACGGCTGGAGACCGTCAACCTCAACGAGTTCCTGGCGCTGGACACGCCCCGCCTGGCCCGCCGGGTGGCGGCCGACATCGGCCTGGATCCGGCGCACGAGCGCCTGGCCGACACGCTGGCGATGCTGGATGCCTTCAAGCCCATGCAGCGCCACACCCACATCGCCCGCGCGCTGTACGACCTCGCTGCGGAGCATCCGGAGCGCGACGCCGTCGCCCACCGGCTGGCCTCGCATCCGAGCGATGCCGCGCGCGGCTGGGCCACGCACTGGGTCTGCATCTCCGGCCTGGCGCTGCCGCAGCAACTGGCGGCCGTGCGGCGTTTTGCGGCCGACCCGCATTTCGGCGTGCGCGAGTTCGCCTGGATGGCGGTGCGCGATGCGGCGATCGCCGCCATCGACGAGGCCATCGGCCGGCTCGTGCCCTGGACGGCCGACGCCGACGAGAACATCCGCCGTTTCGCCACCGAGTTGACCCGCCCGCGCGGCGTGTGGTGCGCGCCGATCCCCGCCTTGCAGCGCGAGCCCTGGCGCGCGCTGCCGCTCCTGGAGCCGCTGCGCGCGGACGCCAGCCGCTACGTGCAGAACTCCGTGGCCAACTGGCTCAACGACGCGGGCAAGAGCCAGGGCGCGTGGGTGCGCGAGTTGGGGGCGCGCTGGCTGCGCGAGAGCGACACGGCCGCCACCCGCTACGTTGTGCGCCGGGCGCTGCGCTCGTTGCCATAGCGGCGCGCCGGGCAAAAAGAAAACCCGGCCGGGGCCGGGTTCGTGGAGGGCAGGGCGCTCAGGCGTATTCGGCCAGCGCCTTCCTCATCTTCTTCATCGCGGCCGATTCGATCTGCCGGATGCGCTCGGCCGAGACGCCGTAGTCCGCCGCCAGTTCGTGCAGCGTCATGCCGCCCGAGCCGTCGTCGTTGACCTTGAGCCAGCGCTCCTCGACGATGCGGCGGCTGCGTGGGTCCAGCGTCTCCAGGGCCGTGGCGATGCCATCGGTGGACAGGCGCTCGCGCTGGCGCGACTCCAGTTGCGCCGTCGGCTCCTGCGAGGCGTCGGCCAAGTAGGCGATCGGGCCGTAGGCTTCCTCGCCGTCGTCCGAGGGGGAGGGGTCCAGCACCACGTCGCCGCCGGACATGCGGGTCTCCATCTCGACCACCTCCTCCGGCTTCACGTTCAGGTGGCGCGCCACCTCGCCGATCTCGTCGGTGTTCAGCGTCTCGCGGTGCGTGTCGGCGTCGGCCGCCTCGGCCTTGAAGCCCTGCTTCATCGACCGCAGGTTGAAGAACAGCTTGCGCTGGGCCTTGGTGGTGGCCACCTTCACCATGCGCCAGTTCTTCAGGATGTACTCGTGGATCTCGGCCTTGATCCAGTGGATGGCGTAGCTCACCAGGCGCACGCCCTGGTCCGGGTCGAAGCGCTTGACGGCCTTCATCAGGCCGACGTTGCCTTCCTGGATCAGGTCGCCGTGCGGCAGCCCGTAGCCCAGGTACTGACGGGAGATGGAAATCACCAGCCGCAGGTGCGACAGTACCAGCGCCCCGGCGGCCTCAAGGTCGTTGTGGTCGCGCAGCCGGCGCGCATAGCGCTGCTCCTCCTCCTGCGTCAGCAGGGGAAGCCGGTTGGCGGCGGAAATGTAGGCGTCCAGATTGCCGAGCGAGGGCACGACAGCCCACGGGTTGGCCACGGCCAACTGGTTGGCGGAAGATCCAGACAGACTTGTCATATCGGGGATGCTCCTTGGTTGGTATTTCATGTTAGCACTCGGTTAGAGAGAGTGCTAAAACGGGAGTTCCCAATGACCATGAAGAAATTGATAGTTTTTCTGATCCTCTGCCGGCCAGCGCCGCGAGACACCCCCTACCAGCGGATGCCCAGCCGCCTCAGCCCCAGCGCGGCGACGAACAGCGGGCCGACGTAGAGGTATTGGAGGTCCTCGAAGAAGGAAGGTTTCTTCCCTTCGACCTTGTGGCCGATGAACTGGAAGATCCAGGCCACCACGAACACGGCCACCGACACCGGCAGCACCCGCCCGCCCAGCGCGTGCACGGCCGCCAGGATCAGCGCCGTCCACAGCACCATCACCACCAGGAAGACCGGCGAGCGCAGGCGCACGTAGTACACCAGGCTCAGGGCGAGGAAGGCGTAGGCCACCCAGGGGTGCAGGGCGAACAGCAGCCCGACCAGGCTGAACATGATCGCCGGGATGGCCAGCACGTGGATGAACTCGTTCACCGGATGGCGGTGGCTTTCGCCGTAGTGCGCCAGCAGCACGTCGATCCGCCGGGCGCCTTCGCCCGCGGTCCAGGAGGGGGTGGTCTGCGTCGTCATCGTGTCTGTCTCCTTGTCGGCATGGCCCTGGTAAAAGTTCACGGGGCCTCGAAAATTGAAACGAAAGTCAACACTTCGTCAACTTTTCGCTCACGCTGGCCCCTTGCGGTGACCGACCATGCGGTCCATGGCGCTGCCGACGTGCGGCGCGGCTGTCACGGATCATGTTCAGGGACTTTCAGGGGGAGCCAGGTCACCATGCACAAGCTGATCGTCACCCGTCACGGGGGTGAGCGTCAAATCATCGAACTCGACCGGCCGAGGATGACCATCGGCCGCGCGCACAGCAGCGATCTGCCGCTGGACGCGCCGCTGGTCAGCCGCGTCCACGCGCTGATCTCGCTGCGCGACGAGGGGGTCTATCTGAGCGACCTCGACAGCAGCAACGGCACCCACGTCAACGGGCGCCGCATCGAGCGCTGCCAACTGCACCACCGCGACGTGATCCGCGTGGGCGACGTGGACATGCGCTACCTCGACGAGAGCCTCGCGGTGCAGCACGACGAGCCCGCGACCGTCGCTCCCTGCCTTTGAAGGGGCGCGGCCGCAGGCCCCCTCAGCCCGCCAGCGCCTGCGCGAACTCGCGCGCGTCGAAGGTCTCCAGGTCTTCCAGCTTCTCGCCCACGCCGATGAAGTAGACCGGCACCGGGCCGCCCTTGCGCTGCTGGCCCCACTGGGCGATGGCGCACAGCACGCCGCCCTTGGCGGTGCCGTCCAGCTTGGTGACGACCAGGCCGGTCAGGCCCAGCGCGTCGTCGAAGGCCTGCACCTGGGCCAGCGCGTTCTGGCCGGTGTTGCCGTCGATCACCAGCAGCACCTCGTGCGGCGCCGTCCCGTCGGCCTTGGACACGACGCGCTTGATCTTCTTGAGTTCGTCCATCAGGTGCAGCTGCGTCGGCAGGCGGCCGGCGGTGTCGACCAGCACCACGTCCTTGCCGCGCGCCTTGCCGGCGTTGACGGCATCGAAGCTCACGGCGGCCGGGTCGCCGCCCTGCTGGCTGACGATCTCGACCAGGTTGCGGTCGGCCCACACGGCGAGCTGCTCGCGCGCGGCGGCGCGGAAGGTGTCGGCCGCCGCCAGCAGCACGGTGCAGCCCTCGTTGGCCAGGTGCTTGGTCAGCTTGCCGATGGAGGTGGTCTTGCCGGCGCCGTTGACGCCGGCGACCATGATCACGGTGGGCACGTGGCGGCCCACCTCCAGCGGCTTTTCCAGCGGCGCGAGCACGGCGGCCACCGCCTCGACGAGCTGCGTGCGCACCGCCTGCGGCGTGGTGGCGCTGGTGCGCCAGACGCGGTCCTTCAGGTCCTGCAGGATGTGCGCGGCGGCGGGAATGCCGGTGTCGGCCATCAGCAGCGCGTCCTCCAGTTCCTCGTAGAGCTGGTCGTCGATCTGCGCGTTGACGAACACGGCCTGGATGCCGCTGCCGGTCTTCTTCAGGCCGCTCTTCAGGCGGGTCATCCAGCCCTGGCGCTCGGTCGTGGCGGCCGCAGGTGCCGCCACAGGGGCCGCGGGCAGGGCGGCCGGCGCGGGCGCGGCGACCGGTGCCGGTGCCTCCTGCACCGACGGTTCGGCCTCGGGCTGGGGCGCGGGCGAAGGCGCGGCGCCGGGCTCGGGAGCCTTGCCGCCGCCGAACCAGTTCGAAGGACGGAAGGCGGAGCGCTGTGCAGGCGCCGGGGCGGCGGCGGGAGGCGTGGCCTCGACGGGGGCAGCCGGCGGCGCGGCGGGGGCTTCAGCCGGCGGCTTCTTCTTGAAAAAACTGAACATTCGAGGCGTTTCTAGAATCGACGGATTCTATGAAACGACCCCCCTCGCCACGCCGCACCGCGGCCGGCGTGGCGTTGCTGGCAGCCCTGGCCGGGCTGCTGGCACCGGCCGCGTCGGCCCAGGCGCCCGACACCCCGCAGGCGCCCGCCGCCCTCCCCACCGCTTCCGTCAAGCCGCAGCAGTTCACGCTGGCGAACGGCATGACGCTGATCGTGCTGCCCGACCGGCGCGCCCCGACGGCGGTGCAGATGCTGTGGGTGCGCGTGGGCTCGATGGACGAGGTGGACGGCAGCTCCGGCGTGGCCCACGTGCTGGAGCACATGATGTTCAAGGGCAGCGCCCTGCTCAAGCCCGGCGAGTTCTCGCGTCGGGTGGCGGCGCTGGGCGGGCGCGAGAACGCCTTCACCTCGCGCGACGCCACCGGCTACTACCAGCAGATCCCCGCCGACCGGCTGGAGGAGGTGATGAAGCTGGAGTCGGACCGCTTCGCCCACAACCAGTGGCCGGACGACGAGTTCCGCCGCGAGATGGAGGTGGTCAAGGAGGAGCGCCGCATGCGCACCGACGACCAGCCGCGTGCCCGCCTGGGCGAGTTGCAGAACGCGGCGGTGTTCGTCGCCTCGCCCTACCGCCGCCCGGTGGTGGGCTGGATGAGCGACCTGGACGCCATGACGCCGGAGGATGCGCGCGCGTTCTTCCAGCGCTGGTACGTGCCGGCCAACGCCGCCGTGGTGGTGGTCGGCGACGTGGACGTGGCGAAGGTGCGCGCCCTCGCCGAGAAGTACTACGGCGCGATTCCCGCGCGCGCCGTGCCGCCGCGCAAGCCGCGCACCGAGCCGGCGCAGCGCGGCGTCCGCCGCGTCGAACTGAAGGCGCCGGCCGAGCAGGCGTACGTCTCGCTCGCCTTCCGCGCGCCGCAGGCGGACCCGCAGGCGCTGGACGCGCCGAGCGACGCCTGGGCGCTGGTGGTGCTGTCGGCGGTGCTGGACGGCTACGCCGGCTCACGCCTGGACAAGGCGCTCACGCAGGGCGAGCACCGCGTGGCCGACAGCGCCGCGGCGTGGTACGGCTTCACCGGGCGCGGGCCGCAGCTGTTCACCCTGGCCGGCGTGCCGGCGACCGGCCGCACCGCCGAAGAGGTGGAGGCGGCCCTGCGCGAGCAGGTGGCGCGCATCGCGCGCGAAGGCGTGGACGCGGCCGAACTGGCGCGGGTGAAGACGCAATGGCTGGCCAGCGAGACCTACAAGCGCGATTCGGTGATGGCGCAGGCGCGCGAGCTGGGCAGCAACTGGGTACAGGGCCTGCCGCTGGACGCCAGCGAGCGCATCATGGCCCGCCTGGCGGCCGTCACGCCGCAGGAGGTGCAGGCCGTGGCGGCGCGCTGGTTCGGCGACGACGAACTGACCGTCGCCACGCTGCGGCCCCTGCCGCCGGACCCGAAGGCCGCCCGCGCGCGGGGCTTCGCCGCACCGCAGGGGGCGATGCAATGAGTCGCCCGATGCCTTCTTCTCCTTCCCGCACCGCGCTGAAGGCGCTGGCCGCGCGGGCCGCCCTGGCCGTCGCCACTGCCTGCTGCGCCCTGGGCGCGCAGGCCGGCGTGCCGATCGAGCGCTGGCAGCTGCCCGGCGGCGCGCAGGTCTACCTGGCCGCCACCGACGCGCTGCCCATCGTCGACGTGCAGATCGACTTCGATGCCGGCAGCCGGCGCGACCCGGCGGCGCAGGCCGGCCTGGCGGCCGTGACGGCCGGCATGATCGAGAAAGGCGTGGCCGCGCGCGGCGGCGAGCCGGCGCTCGACCAGAACCAGCTCGGCGAGGCGTGGGCCGACCTGGGCGCCGAGTTCAACGTCGGCGCCGGCGCCGACCGCATGAGCTTCACCCTGCGCAGCCTGGCCGATCCGGCGCTGCTGGCCAAGGCGGTGGCGCTGGCGGCGCGCGAGATCGGCGAGCCCGCCTTCCCCGAGGACGTCTGGCGGCGCGAGCGCGAGCGGCTGTCCGCCGCCATCCGCGAGGCCAACACCAAGCCCGGCACCATCGCCGCGCGTACCTTCGAGCGCGACGTCTACGGCGGCCACCCCTACGGCGACGACGCGACCGAGGCGACGCTCGCCGCCATCTCCACCGACGACATGCGGCGGCGCCATGCCGAGGCGATCCTGCCCTGCCGCGCCAAGCTCACCGTGGTGGGCGCCGTCACGCGCGCGCAGGCCGACGACATCGCCCGCCGCCTGCTGGCGCGCCTGCCGGCGGGCGAGGGCGCCTGCCCGGCCCTGCCGCCGGTGCCCGAGGTGCCGCCGCTGGCGCGTGCCGCCACCGAGCGCATCCCCTTCGATTCGGCGCAGGCGCATGTGCTCATCGGCCAGCCGGGCTATGCGCGGCGCGATGCGGACCACTTCGCGCTGACCGTGGGCAACTACATCCTGGGCGGCGGCGGTTTCGTCTCGCGGCTGACCGAGGCGGTGCGCGAGAAGCGCGGCCTGGCCTACAGCGTCTACAGCGCCTTCTCGCCGGGCCTGCATGCGGGCGCCTTCCGCATCGGCTTCCAGACCCGGCCCGACCAGGCCGACGAGGCGGTGGCGGTGGCCCGCGAGGTGCTGGCGAAGTTCGTCGCCGACGGCCCCACCGAGGACGAAATGAAGGCCGCCAGGGACAACCTCGTCGGCGGCTTCCCGCTGCTGCTGGACAGCAACCGCAAGCTGCTCGGCAACATCGCCAACATCGCCTGGAACGACCTGCCGCTGGACTACCTCGACACCTGGACGGCGCGCGTCAACGCCGTCACTGCGGCCGACGTCAAGGCCGCCTTCCAGCGCAAGCTGCAGCCGGAGCGGATGGTGACGGTGATCGTCGGTGCGAAGCCGGGGGCTCAGTAAGCCTCGGCTCAGTGAATTCGGGTCGTCAAACAGGGCTCCAGTGCCCGTGCGTCGGGCGCAAGAAGCGCCTGAAATGAGCGTGAGGCGGGCGCCGCCTGCCGCTCAGTGCAGCGCCTCGCGCGCGGCCGCCGCCACGGCGCGGGTCAATTCCTCGACCAGCCCCGAGGCGGCGCGCGCGTGCTGCCAGTACAGGCGCACGTCCAGCGCGCTGTCCGGCACCAGCTCGACCAGGCTGCCGTCGGCCAGGGCGGGCGCCGCCTGCAGCAGCGGCAGCAGGCCCCAGCCCATGCCCAGCCGCGCCGCCTCCAGGAAGGCCTGCGAGGAGGGCACGCGGTGCTCGGGCAGCGCCACCGGCCGGCGGCACGCGCGCCGCGCCCAGTGCGCCTGCAGCTCGTCCTTGGCGTCGTAGCGCAGGCTGGGCGCCTCGGCCAGGCTGCGCGCGCCCACGCCGCGGGCGAAGTGCCGCGCCGCCACCGCCGGGCTGGCGACGGCCACGTAGCGCATCGCGCCCAGCGCGCGCACGCTGCAGCCGGGCGCCGGCTGCGCCAGCGCCGTCACCGCCGCCAGCACCGTGCCGCTGCGCAGGCGCTCGGCGGTGTGGTCCTGGTCGTCCACCGCCAGGTCCAGCAGCACCGGCGCGCCGGCCGCGAAGCGCGCCGCCGCCGGCAGGAACCAGGTCGCCAGGCTGTCGGCGTTGACGGCCACCGGCAGCCGCACGCGCGCGGGCGGCGCGGCCGGGCCGCCGCGGGCCGCCGGCAGCGCGGGCAGGGCGCCGCCCAGCTCGTGCTCCAGCAGCCGCACCTCGTCCACGTGGCGGCACAGGCGCTGGCCTGCGTCGGTGGCGGTGCAGGGCGGGCCGCGCCGCACCAGGGCGCAGCCGACGCGCTCCTCCAGCAGCCGCACGCGCTGCGAGACGGCCGAAGGCGTGACGTTCAGCGCCCGCGCGGCGCGCTCGAAGCTGCCCTCGCGCACCACGGCGTGCAGGGCGGAGAGGGCGGCGTAGTCGAGCATGCGGATGAAGAAAAACTGAATCGGATGAAGCAGATTCAGTTTGTCTGAACGGCGCGGGGCGGGCAAGCTCGGCGCATGCCGGCCGCCTCGCCTTCCTTCTTCGCCTTCGCCCAGGGCCTGCTGCTGAGCCTGGGCCTGATCGTCGCCATCGGCGCGCAGAACGCCTTCGTGCTGCGCCAGGGGCTGCGGCGCGAGCATGTCGGCGCGGTGGTGGCCTTCTGCGCGCTGATGGACGCGCTGCTGGTGGCGGCGGGCGTTGCCGGCATGGCCGGCGCGCTGGGCGAGCGGCCGCTGCTGGCGCGGGCGCTGGCCGGGGCCGGCGCGGGCTTCCTGGCCGCGTACGGCCTGCGCGCGCTGCGCCGCAGCCGCATCGCCGGGGCATCGCTGCAGGCGGCCGGCGGCGTGCCTGCCCCGGCCTCGCGCGGCGCGGTGCTGGCGCAGGCGGCGGCCTTCACGCTGCTCAATCCGCACGTCTACCTCGACACCGTGCTGCTGGCCGGCAGCGTCGGCGCCCAGCATGCGGCGCCGGCGCGCGCGGCCTTCGTGGCCGGGGCGGCGCTGGCCAGCACGCTGTGGTTCGCGCTGCTGGGCTTCGGCGCCCGCGCGCTGGCGCCGGCCTTCGCCCGGCCGCGCGCCTGGCAGCGGCTGGACATGGGCATCGGCGCCGTGATGCTGGCGCTGGCCGCGGGCCTGGCCTGGCGCGCCGCGGGCTGAGCGCTCCGGCTCAGGCCGCGCGCAGCAGCGCCTCGGGCGTGTCGTTGACGGTGGTGCGGCGCAGTTCGCGGCGCTCGGCGATGTCGTAGCGGCGGCCGCGGTGCAGGGTGCTGCGGTTGTCCCACATGACCAGGTCGCCGACCTGCCACGCGTGCCGGTAGACCCGCTCGCGCTGCGTCGCGTGCTCCAGCAGGTCCTGCAGGTACATGCGGCTCTCGGCGGTGGGCCAGCCGATGATCTGCCGCGCGTGCACGCCCACGAACAGCACCTTGCGGCCCGAGCCGGGATGCGTGTCGGCCAGGGGCCAGACGGCCGGCGGGATCTCCTTCTTCTGGTCGTCGGTGTAGGCGTCGTCGCCCAGCAGGATGCGGGTGTGCAGCGCGAAGTGCTCGGCCTTCAGGCCCTGGATCTCCGCCTTGGTGCGCGCGTCGAGCGTGTCGTAGGCATCGCGCAGGTCGGCGAACTCCGTGTCGCCGCCCCAGCTCGGCTTGATCACGCAGTGCAGCATCGAATAAGCGGCCCGCGGATCCATGAAGGAGCTGTCCGAATGCCACAGCTGGTTGGCGAAGTTGGACAGGTTCTTCGGCGAGTCGCGCTTCGCCACGTTGCCCTGCGCGTCCACGTTGGAGATGTCGATCAGGCGCTCGTCCTCCAGCCGCTCGGGACGCTTGAACACGCGCTTGAGCCCGATGTCCAGCGGGCCGAAGGCGCGGGCGAAGTCGAGTTGCTGCTGCGCCGTCAACGGCTGCCCGCGCCAGACCAGCACGGCGTGCTCGTTCATGGCCCGGTTGATGGCGCGCACGTCGCCCTCGGTGAGCGGCTGCGTGAGGTCGATACCGGAGGCCTCGGCGACGAAGACGTGATGCAGGGGTTTCAGTTGCAGGGTCATGGCGCGGTCACTCTCACTCGATTTCGATGTGGGCATCGACGACCACCTTGCCCCAGCGCTTCATTTCGCTGGCGATGAAGGCGTCGAATTCCTCGGGCTTGCTGCCCACGATCTCCAGCCCGTACTCCTGCGCGCGCTGCTTCATCTCGGGGCTGGCGAGCGCCTTGCGGGTGTCGGCGTAGATCTTCTGCAGCACCGGCTTGGGCGTGCCCGCGGGCGCGACGAAGCCGAGCAGCGCGCCGACGTCGAAGCCGGGCAGCACCTCCGCGACCGTCGGGTAGTCGTGGCCGCTCACGCGCCGGGCGCCCATGGTCGCGATCAGCTTCATCTTGCCGGCCTGCACGTAGGGCAGCACGGACAGGAAGGGGTCGACCACCAGGTCGAGCCGCCCGCCCATGAGTTCGGTGTGGGCCGGGGCGCTGCCCTTCATGGCGACGTGCTGCATCTCGAAGCCCGCCTCGCGCTTGAGCAGTTCCGCGCCCAGGTGGGTCGTGCTGCCGGCGCCCGGCGTGCCGTAGTTCAGCTTGCCGGGGTTGCTGCGGGCGTAGGCGATCAGCTGCTTGAGGTTGTCGAAGGGCGCATCCGGCCGGGCGACGATGGCCAACTGCATGTTGAACAGCTGCGTGATGCCGGCGAGGTCCCGCGCCGTGTCGTACGGCAGCCGCTTGCGCAGCGTCGGGTTGACCGCCAGCGAGGAGTTCACCATGCCGAAGGTCAGGCCGTCGGGTGCCGACTTGGCGACGAAATCGGCGCCGATCACGGTGCCGGCGCCGGGCTTGTAGTCGATCACCACCGGCTGGCCCCAGCGCTCCTGCAGCTTCACGGCCAGCAGCCGGCCCACGGTGTCGGTCGGGCCGCCGGGCGGGAAGGGGATGACGATCTTCACGGGCGCCTTGGGGAAGTCCTGCGCGGCCGCGCCGAGGGAAAGGGCGGCGGCCAGCAGGCCCGCGCCGAGCTTGATCCAGTTCAAGGTGTCTCCTGTTTTGCTGATTAAATGGAACGTGGTTTCAAAAAATCATAGACGAAGTATCCATAAAATGAAACGATGTTTTGAAAACATGGGGAAAGTATGGGAGTCGAGGCCAGGGACGAGGTGAGCGCGCTGGCGCGCGGGCTGGCGCTGCTGCGCGCGGTGGCGGACGCCGAGGCGCCGCTTTCCAACCGGGAGCTGGCCGAACGCTCCGGCATCCCCAAGGCGACCGTCTCGCGCCTGACCTCGACGCTGCAGTCCGCCGGGCTGCTGCGCCTGTCGCCCGACGAGCGCTTCACCCTGGGCCCCGCCGCGCTGCACCTGGGCAATGCCTACCTGCGGGGCTTCGACTTCCGCCAGCAGGCCCGCTGGCACCTGGCCGAGCTGGCGGAGGCGGCCGGCGGCAACGTCCACCTCGGCGTGCGCGACGGCCCGGACATGCTGGTCATCGACACCGTGCACCCGCGCACGGCGCTGATCCTCTCGCGCATGGACGTGGGCCTGCGCATGGCCATCGCCACCTCGGCGATGGGCCGGGCCTACATGGCGGCGCTGCCGCCGCCGCAGCGCGACGCCCTGCGCGAGGACCTGCTCGCGGCCGGCGTCGATGCGCGCACCCGCGCCCGGCTCGACGAAGCGCTGGCCGAGCACCGAGAGCGGGGCTTCAGCGTGTCCTTCGGCGAGTGGCATCCGGACATCCACGCGCTGGGGTTCAGCCTGCGCGGCCCGCGGGGCGAGCTCTACGGCGTCAGCGTCGGCGGGCCGGCCTACATGCTGCCTGCGCAGAGGTTCCTCGACGAGGTCGGCCCGCGCCTGCTCGAGGTGCAGCGGGCGATCGAGTCGGAAGCGGGCCACGGCCCTGAAGGCCGGCGCGAGGGCCGCTAAGCTCGCCCGGATGAAGGGCCAACCCCACAAATCCGCGCCGCGCGCCGCCCGGGCGCACGAGCTGCGCATCATCGGCGGCCAGTGGAAGCGCACCCGCCTCCCGGTGGCCGACCGCCCCGGCCTGCGGCCCACGCCCGACCGCGTGCGCGAGACGCTGTTCAACTGGCTCGCCAGCCTGGCCGGCGCGGGCGGCGGCGCGCTGCCGGGCTGGCGCTGCCTGGACGTGTTCGCCGGCACCGGCGCGCTGGGCTTCGAGGCCGCCTCGCGCGGCGCGGCCGAGGTGCTGCTGTGCGAGCAGGACGCGGCGCTGGTCGCGCAGATGAAGGCGGTGCGCGAGAAGCTCCAGGCCGAGGCCGTGCGCATCGAGCGCGGCGACGGCGCGGCGCGGCTGGAAGCATCGGCGCCCGGCCACTGGGACGTGGTCTTCCTCGACCCGCCCTTCGACCAGGCGGCGCTGTACGCGCGCTGCCTCGCCGCGGCGGCGCGCGCGCTGCGGCCGGGCGGCGTGGTCTACCTGGAGGCGGCCCGCGAGTGGACCGCCGCCGAACTCGCGCCCCTGGGCCTCGTGCCGCTGCGGCACCTGCGGGCCGGGGCCGTGCATGCCCATCTGCTGCACGCGCTCGAGGGCGCCTGAAAAGGGGCTCCCTCGCACGGCGTACATAATGCGCCGGACCCAGCCCGCAGGAGGAACCCCATGACATCCCAAGTGATCGCGGTCTATCCCGGCACTTTCGACCCCATGACCCTGGGCCACGAGGACGTGGTGCGGCGCGCCACCCAGCTGTTCTCGCACGTGATCGTCGCGGTGGCGGCGGGCCACCACAAGAAGGCGCTGTTCTCGCTCGCCGAGCGCATCGAGATGGCGCGCAACGTGGTGGAGCCCTTCGGGGACCGCGTCACGGTGGAGAGCTTCTCGGGCCTGCTGCGCGACTTCGTCGTCGCGCGCGGCGGCAAGGCGATGGTGCGCGGCTTGCGCGCCGTCACCGACTTCGACTACGAGTTCCAGCTCGCCGGCATGAACCGCTCGCTCATGCCCGAGGTGGAGACCGTCTTCCTCACCCCCAGCGACAAGTACCAGTTCATCTCCAGCACCTTTGTGCGCGAGATCGCGATGCTCGGCGGCGAGGTGGACAAGTTCGTCTCGCCGCACGTGCAGGAGCGGCTGGCCGACAAGGTGCGCAGCCAGGGCCGGGAGTAGGTGGCCCGCGCCGTGGCTGCGTCCGCGCCGCACCTGCGGCTGCACCCGCTGGGCGAGGCCGCGCTGCTGGCCGAGCTGCCGCCGCCGGCCACGCTCGACGCGCAGCGACGCATCTGGGCCCTGGCGCGCGCGGCGCGGCGCTGGCCCGAGGTGCAGGAGACGCTGCCCGGCATGAACAACCTGACCCTGCTGTACGACCCGGAGCAGCTCGACGCCGGCGAGCTGGAGCTGCGCGTGCTCTCGCTGTGGCCCGAGCTGGCCGCCGAGGACGAGGGCGCCGCGCGCACCGTCGAGATCCCCGTCGACTACGGCGGTGAGCACGGCCCCGACCTGCACGACGTGGCGCGCCACACCGGCCTGCCGCCCGACGAGGTGGTGCGCCGCCACGCGGCGGGCGCCTACGTGGTGTACCTGCTGGGCTTCCTGCCCGGCTTCGCCTTCATGGGCGGGCTGGCGCCGGAGCTGGCCACGCCGCGCCGCAGCGAGCCGCGCACCGCCGTGCCGGCGCGTTCGGTGGGCATCGGCGGCGCGCAGACCGGCATCTACCCGCTGGTCTCGCCGGGCGGCTGGCAGCTCATCGGCCGCACGCCGCTCGAACTGTTCGACCCCGCGGCCGAGCCGCCCACGCTGCTGCGCCCGGGCGACCGGGTGCGCTTCGTCGCGCGGAGCGTCGCGCTGTGACGATCACGGTGCTGCGCCCCGGCATGCTCGCCTCGGTGCAGGACCTGGGGCGCTACGGCCGGCGCGAGCTGGGCATCTGCCCCGGCGGTGCGCTCGATGCGCTGGGCCTCGCGCTCGCCAACCGGCTGGCGGGCAACGAGGACGGCGCCGCCGGCCTCGAACTCACGCTGGGCAACTGCGAGCTGCGCTTCGACGCCGACACCCGCATCGCGCTGGCCGGCGACGACTTCGGCGCGCGGCTGGACGGCCGGCCGCTGTGGCCGCTGTGGAGCGTGCCGGTGCGCGCCGGGCAGCACCTGCGCCTGGGCGGCGCCAACGCCTCGCCGCACAAGGCGGGCCTGCGCACCTGGCTGGCGGTCGCCGGTGGCATCGGCGTGGCGCCGGTGCTCGGCTCGCGCAGCACCGACCTGAAGGCTGGCTTCGGCGGGCTGGAGGGGCGCCCGCTGAAGAAGGGCGACGTGCTGCCATTGGGCGCGAGCCGCCTGGACGACGGGCAGCGCGGCCGGCGCCCCTTCGGCATCCACGGCCCCGCCTGGGACGAGGACCTGTGCGAAGGCGAGGCCGCGCCCGAATGCATCACCCTGCGCACCACGCCGGGCCCCGAGTGCGGGCACTTCAGCGAGGCCGAGCGCCACCGTTTCCACACCGCGACGTGGCGCATCACGCCGCAGAGCAACCGCATGGGCAGCCGGCTCGAAGGCCCGGCGCTGACGCGCCAGCGCGAGGGCGACATGCTGTCCTCGGCCGTCATCCCCGGCACGGTGCAGGTGCCGCCCTCGGGCCAGCCGATCATCCTGATGGGCGACGCGCAGACCACCGGCGGCTACCCGCGCATCGCGGTCGTCATCCGCGCCGACCTGTGGAAGCTGGCGCAGGCGCCGCTGGGCGCGAAGCTGCGGCTGAAGGAGGTGGATGCCGCCGCCGCCCTGGCTGCCTGGGCCGCGCAGAAGCGCTACCTCGCATCGGTGCATCGGGGCCTGGCGGCGATGGGTTGGCCGACGGCGGCGTAGACTGGGCCGCACCCACGCGAGGCCATACCACCATGCAAGTCGATCTGAACGCCGACCTCGGCGAAGGCGCCGGCAACGACGAGGCGCTGCTGCAACTGGTCAGCTCCGCCAACATCGCCTGCGGCTGGCATGCCGGCGATGCGAAGACCATGCGCGAGTGCGTGCGCTGGGCGCTGGCGGGCGGCGTGGCCGTGGGCGCGCATCCGAGCTTTCCGGACCGCGAGAACTTCGGCCGCAGCGCGATGCAGCTGCCGCCGGAGGAGATCGTCGCCAACATGCTCTACCAGATCGGCGCGCTCGACGCGATCGTGCGCGCCGAGGGCGGCCGGCTGGCGCACGTCAAGCCGCACGGCATGCTCTACAACCAGGCGGTGAAGGAGCCCGAGCTGGCTGCGGCGCTGTGCGAGGCGGTGCGCCTGTTCGACCCGTCGCTGCGCTTCTTCGGCCTGGCCGGCAGCGGCATGATCGAGGCAGCACGCCAGGCGGGCCTGACGCCGGTGGAGGAGGTCTTCGCCGACCGCGGCTACATGCCCGACGGCAGCCTGGTGCCGCGCGGCCGGCCCGGCGCGCTGATCGAGGACGAGGAAGAAGCCCTGGCGCAGACCCTGTCGCTGGTGCGCGACCGCCGCGTCACCGCCATCGACGGCAGCAGCGTGCCCGTCAACGCGCAGAGCGTGTGCCTGCACGGCGACGGGGCGCATGCGCTGGCCTTCGCGCGGCGCATCCGCCAGCGCCTCGATGCCGAGGGCATCGCCGTGCGGCCGGTGGCCGGCGGCGCGCGCTGAGAAGACGAAGACACGCCCCGCCGCGGGCCACGTGCGCCGCGCGTGACTTGTTTCCTTGTGCCGGCGCGGCAGCGCCGTTACAACTCCCGCCCATCCAAGAAAGAACAGTCAGGGAGAAATCGATGGGCTTGCGCGACATTGCGCTGACGGTGCGCCAGGCGCCGGGCGGCCGCTTCATCTGGCGGCTGATGGAGGGATCGGGCGACATCGGCCCCTTTCCCACCTACGTCCGCCTGGTCGAGGCCGAGGACAGCTTCGACAGCTATTCATCGGCGCTCGTGGCCGGCATGGCGGCGCTGCGCCGGCTGGGCAGCCCCGTCCAGGGGCCGCAGCAGCGGATCGAGCCGCCCTGAACCTCAGGCCGGCGCCACGCGCCGCAGCCACTCGCCCAGCAGCGCGTTCACCTCGGCCGGCCGCTCCATGGTCAGCATGTGGCCGCACTCGCGCAGCCAGTGCAGCTCGGCCTGCGGCAGCAGCGCGGCGATCTCGCGCGAGGCGGCCGGCGGCGTGAGGCGGTCGGTGTCGCCGCACAGCACCAGCACCGGGCAGCGCAGCCGGCCCAGGTGGACGCGGGCGTCGGGCCGCTCCATCAGGGCGCGGTTCTGGCGGATCAGCTGCCCGGCGCCGGCGTCCAGGATCATCTGCAGGTAGCGGCCCGTCAGCTCCGGCCGCGCCGCCTGCGCCGGATGGAAGGCGAACACGATGTTCGGCTCGATCACGTCGCGCACGTCGCCGCGCTCGAACAGCTCGATGGCGTCGGCGCGCAATTGATAGGTCTCGGGCGTTTCCGGCGCGGCGTTGGTGCCCAGCAGCGCGAGCCCGGCGATGCGCCCAGGCGCCTGGCGCGCCGCCTCCATCGCGACCATGCCGCCCATGGAGGCGCCGCACAGCAGCAGCGGCCCTTCCGTCTCCTCCAGCATCGCGGCCGCCATGGCGGGCAGCGAGGCATGGCGCATGTGCGCGTCGGACACCATCGGCCGCAGCGCGGCCGGCACGGCGGGCAGTTGCGCCTCCCACAGCCGCGCGTCGCAGGCCAGGCCGGGAAGGAAGACGAGACGAGGGGAAGGCATCGGCGCATTCTGGCATCGGCCCGCGCGGGCGTGCTCCTACACTGCCTGCCCAGGTCCATCTGCACAGGAAAAAGGGAGCGCCTCCGTGAACGCCATCGTCCAGCGAGTCCAGGACATCCTGCTGCGTCCGCGCAGCACCTGGCCCGTCATCGACACCGAGGCCGGCGATGCCGCCGGCCTCTACCGCCGCTACCTCGCCGTGCTGGCCGCGCTGCCGGCGCTGGCCGGCTTCATCGGCCTGTCGCTGGTGGGTGTGAGCGCCTTCGGCGTGCGCTACCGCGTGCCCTGGGCGACCGGCCTCCTGTCTGCCGCAGCGAGCTATGTGCTGACGCTGGCGATGTTGTTCGGCTTGGCGCTGCTGGCCGATGTGCTGGCACCAACTTTCGGCGGCCGGCGTAGCCGCTGGCAGGCGCTCAAGCTGGTGGGCTATGCGAGCACTGCTGCCTTCGTGGCTGGCCTGTTCAACATCGTCCCGGCGCTGTCGCTGCTGGGTGTGCTGGCGGCGCTGTATTCGTTCTATCTGGTCTGGCTTGGCGCGCCGGTGCTGATGGGGTGCCCACCGGAGAAGGCCGCCGGTTACACCGCGGTGCTGGCGGCATGCAGCGTGGCGGCCGCGCTGGCTGTAGGTGCGGTGATCTCGCTGCTGGCGCCGCCGGCGCTGCGCGTGGCGGGCGCGGACGGGAACGCAGCGGTGACCATCCAGACCCCGGGCGGCGAGCTGCGCATCGACGGCGCGCAGATGGAGGAGGCGGCCCGGCGCATGGCCGAGGCCGCCAGCCGGATGGAGCAGTCGGCGCAGCAGGCGGCCGCGGGCGCCGCGCTGCCGCCCATCGATCCGCAGCAGCTCAGGGCGATGCTGCCCGAATCGCTCGGTGCCCTGGCGCGCGAATCGATCGAGGCGCGCTCGCAGGCGGTGGCCGGCGTGGGCCACTCGCAGGCGCGGGCCCGCTACCGCGCCGGCGACGAGCGCATCGAGCTGCTGATCAGCGACACGGGCGGGTTGGCCTCGCTCATGTCAGCGGCCGCCTGGGGCGGCACCACGCTGGACCGGCAGGCCGACGGCAAGGTGGAGAAGGTCTATCCGCAGGACGGGCGCACCGTGCGCGAGGACTACGCCACCGACGGCCACCGGTCGGAGTACGCCGTCATCCTGCGCAACGGCATCCTCGTCGAGGGCCGCGGCGACCACCTGGGCATCGACCGTGTGCGCGAGGCCGTGACGCGGTTGCCGCTGGCGCGGCTGGAGGCGCTGCAGCGCCAGCCATGACGCCGCGGGCGGTGGACAATGCAGGCCGTTCCATGCCCACCGACCTCATCCTCATCCGCCACGGCGAGACCGACTGGAACCGCGAGCTGCGCTTCCAGGGCCACATCGACGTCCCCCTCAACGACACCGGCCACGAGCAGGCGCGCCGGCTCGGCCTGCGCCTGGCCGGCGAGACCGTCCACCACATCGCCTGCAGCGACCTGCTGCGCACGCAGCAGACCGCCGCGCCGGCGGCGCAGCAGCTCGGCCTGCCGGTGCGCACCACCATCGACCTGCGCGAGCAGAACTTCGGCGTCGGCGAGGGGCTGCGTGCCGAGGAGATCCAGGCGCGCCACCCGCGCGCCTGGGAGGACTGGCTGGCCTTCCAGGCCGACCGCGCGCTGCCGGGCGGCGAGTCCACCCGCGAATTCCATGCGCGGGTGATGGCGGCGCTGGGCGGCATCGCCGGGCAGCATGCCGGCCGGGTGGTGCTGGTCGTGACGCACGGCGGCGTGCTGGACATGGTCTGGCGCACCGCGCGCAGCCTGGGCCTGGACGGCCCGCGCCGCAGCGAGATCCCCAACGCCGGCGTCAACCGCGTGCGCATCGCCGATCCGGCACGGCCCGAGGCGGTGGAGATCCTCGACTGGGCCGACACCGCGCACCTCACGGGGCTGGGGCCGCAGCCCAGCTACGACCAGTCCCGGCACCTGAAGCGCGACTGACGTCAGCGCGCGAGGGCGGCTTGCGCGTCCTCGCACCACCACGCCGCGGCGGCGTAGAAGCCCTCCCACACGCAGCCGTTGCAGCCGCGGCCGCAGCAGGTGGCGGGCTCGGGCGGCGGCGGGCGCAGGGCGACGCCGGCCGCCGCGGCCCGTGTCTGCCAGGCGGCGAAACGCGCTCGGGCCGCGGCCAGATCGCCGGCCACAGGCGGCGGCACCTCGTCGTTGCTCACCGCCAGCCGGCCTCGCGCAGTTGCGCGGCGATCTCCTCCGCGATGCGGGCGTAGCCCTGGGCATTGGCGTGGATGCGGTCGGAGCGCAGCGCGGCGTCCGACAGCACGCCCGCGTACACGCCGGCCAGCAACTGCACCTGCGCCTCGCGGGCCAGCTCGGCGTAGAAGGGCGCATCCGCGAGGACGCCGACGGCGGCGCGCATCGCGTCGGGCGCCGGTGTGGCGATCAGCGCCACATGCGGCGTGTGGGCCTTGGCCTGGCGCAGCAGCTCGGCGATGGCCGTCCGCGTGGACTGCGCCGGCACGCCGCGCAGCATGTCGTTGCCGCCGATGCCGACCAGCACCGCATCGAAGCGCTGCGCCGCGAGCAGCGGCTCCAGCCGCGCCAGCGCGCCTTCGGCGGTGTCGCCGTTGACGCCCTCGTTGTGCAGTTCCCAGCCGGTCAGCCGCGCCAGTTGCGCGGGCCAGTCGGCGCCGTCCGGGGCGCCATAGCCCGCGGTGAGGCTGTCGCCCAGCGCCAGCACCGACGCGCTTGCCGGCAGGATGGCCGCCTGGCCGCGCCGCCGGCCGCAGCCGGCGAGCCAGGCCAATGCGGCGATCGCGGGAAAGATGTGACGGCGGCGCATGGCCGGACGGACTGGCGTACCTTCGCCTGCGGCTCCGGTGCGAGCCCCCTTCGGAACGGCCGGGCGGGGGCTCATGACACCACCGAAGGCAGCCCGAGCGCCGCATACACGCCGGCCACCTGCCGCGCCAGCCGCCGCGATTCGGGCTGGCCGTTGCACTGCTGCTGCAGCACGTCCTGCGCGGTGCGCAGGGCGGCGGGCGTGCGCTGGCGCATCAGCGCGTCGAGCCAGATCTGCCCGAACAGGTCGCGCTGCGCGTGGCTGCCGCCGATCTCGACCATGCGCGGCAGTGCCTGCCCCAGCCCCTCGGCGGCGCCGGCCATGTCGCCGCGCGCGTGCGCCACGAGACCGTGCGCCGCCGGCACGCACACGCGCTGCCAGGCGGCGCGGCCGGCCTCGGGCGCCCGGGGCGCATGGGCCTCGATGTTCGCCAGCAGCGCATCGGCCTCGGGCCGCCCGGCGCGGGCCAGGCCGTAGAGGTACTGCAGGTCCAGGAAGGGCAGCACGTGGTCGCGCGTGCGCCCGGCCATACGTTCGGCCACCGCCTGCCAGCGGTCGCCGACGTCGACGCCGGCCATCTCCAGCCGCGCCAGCAGCGAGACGGCGCCGATCTGGTCCTGCGAGTAGTCGGGCTCCACACCCCAGCAGTGCGCGTCGTGCACCGCCAGCGCCTCGCCGCCGCGGCCCAGGTCGATCAGGAACAGCGCCAGGTGCCACCAGTTGTGCGTGACCATGAAGGAGTTCAGGCCGGTCCAGGTCGCGCTCATCTCCTCCATGAAGGCCAGCCCTTCGGACAGGCGCCCTTCGGTCAGCATCACGTGCGCCAGCGCGTGGTGCGCCCACGGCTCCTTGCGGCACATGGCGATGGCGTGCAACGCACTGGCCTCGGCCTCGCGCATCAGGTGGCATTGCTCGTAGCCGAAGGCCAGCATGCCATGCAGGTAGGGCACGTCGGCCGCGTGCGGCCGCGCGGCCAGTGCCAGGCGCAGCATGCCGGGGCAGTCGCCCAGGTTGAAGCAGTGGTACTGGCCGAGCTTGACAGACACCAGGTCGCGCGGGAACTCGCGCGCCTGCTCCTCGTGCAGCGTGATGGCGCGCGCCAGGTCGCCCGCCACCCAGGCGGCGACGGCGGCGATGTAGCGCTGCTCGCGCGGCGTGGCGTGGCGGGCGCCGGCCTGCGCGCGCTCGATGAAGGGCCGTGCGTTGGCCGCGGCCTCGCGCGACTCCGCGAACATGTGCAGCGTGGCGGCGTAGGCCTGCACCAGCGGGCTGTCGTCGCCGCTCGGCTCGAGCACCAGCCGGGCGGCGCGGGCCTCGCACGAGAGGAAGCCCATGACGAAGTCGTCCACCAGCGCCAGGCTGGCGGCGTCGCGGACGTGGACGGGGTTGCCGAGCGCGTCGGCGGTGGAGGGTGGGGCGGCGGGCATGCCGCCGATTCTGCCGCCGGACGCCGGCGGCTCAGCGCCCGGCGCTCAACGCTCCTCCAGCGGCGTCAGCCGCGACTCGCGCAGCCGGCTGGGCGCCAGCGCGCCGGCCGAGTCGAGGATCGGGTAGGCGATCGAGCAGATGTGCGAGTTGATGCGCTTGAGGTCGCTGATCAGGTCGATGTGCAGCGAACTCGTCTCCATGCTGGGCGTGGTGCGGTCCATCAGCCGCTCCAGGTGGGTGTTGGCGTAGGCGCGCTCCAGGTCGCGGAAGCGCGCCTTCTCCTCCAGCAGCTTCTGCGCGTCGCGCACGTTGCCGTTGAGGAACACGCTCATGCCCAGCCGCAGGTTGGCCACCAGGCGCTCGTGCAGCTCCACGATCTCGGCCATGCCGGCCTCCGAGAAGTTGCGCTGCGGCTTGATCTTCTTGTCCTCGATGTCGGTGATCACGCGCTCGATGATGTCGGCCACCTGCTCCATGTTGATGGTGAAGCTGATGATGTCCGTCCAGCGCTTGCTCTCTTCCTCGCCCAGCGCCTCGCGCGAGATCTTGGTCAGGTAGTACTTGATGTCGGAGTAGAGCTGGTCGACCGTGTCGTCCATCTTGCGCAGCTCCTCGGCCAGCCGCAGGTCGTTGGTGCGGATGACGGTGAGCATGCCGATCAGCATGCTCTCCACCACGTCGGCCTGGTGCAGCGCCTCGCGCGCGGCGTTGGAGATGGCCAGCGTGGGCGTGGACAGGGCGGACGGGTCCAGGTGCTGCGGCCGCGTGCTGACCGGCGACTGCGGCGGCGCCGGCAGCAGCCGGGTGACCAGCCGCGCCACCGGCGTCGTCAGCCCGATGAAGGCGATGCTCGCCAGCACGTTGAAGGCCAGGTGGAACAGCACCACCAGCTGCGTGGCGCCGCCCACGTGCGGCCGCACGTACTGCAGCCACAGGCCGATGAAGGGGGCCGCGATCGCCACGCCCAGCACCTTGAACAGCAGGTTGCCCACCGTGACCTGCCGCACCGCGACGCTGGACTTGGCCGTGGTCAGCACCGCCAGCAGGCCGCTGCCCAGGTTGGCGCCCAGCACCAGGCCCAGCGCCACGTCCAGCGGCACCACGGCCGAGCTGGCCATGGCCGCTACCAGCAGCACCACCGCCAGGCTGGAGTACGCCACCACCGCCAGCGCGGCGCCGACGGTGATCTCCAGCAGCACGTCGCTGGTGATGGAGGCGATGATGGCGCGCATCGCCTCGCCCTCGAACAGCGGCCCGGTGGCCGCCACCACGAGCTGCAGCGCCAGCAGCATCAGCCCCAGGCCGATCAGCACGCGGCCGAAGCGTCCGGCCGCGCTGGCCGGCCGCGTGATGGAGAACACCACGCCGGTGAAGATGAACAGCGGCGACAGCCACGACAGGTCGGTGGAGAACAGCACCGACATCAGCGCCGTGCCGATGTCGGCGCCGCGCATCACGGCCAGCGCCGCCGGCAGCGTGACCAGGCCCTGGCCGACGAAGGACGAGGTCATCAGCGAGGTGGCGGTGCTCGACTGCACCAGCGCCGTCACGCCGATGCCGGCCAGGGCGGACGAGAAGCGGTTGGCCAGGCTGTGCTGCAGGAAGCGCCGGAGGTTGCCGCCGAACACCCGCAGCACACCGGTGCGAACGAGATGGGTGCCCCATACCAGCAGCGCGATGGCCGCCAGCAGATTCAACAGATGCTTCATGGAAGCGGGGGACTATACGCCCCGTTGCGGCGCCTGCTCCCAGCAGACGATGGCGTCCAGGCCCGCCACGCGGCCATCGGGCGCCAGGCGGTTGACCAGTTCGATCCTGCCCTGCAGGGCCTTGGCGATGTCCAGGCAGATCGCCAGCCCCAGGCCGGCGCCGCGCACCGTCCCGGCCGGCGCGAAGGGGCGGAACAGCCAGGCGCGCGCGTCCTCGGTGATGCCGGGGCCGCTGTCCCACACGGTCATGCGCGCGTGGCCGTCGGCCTGGTCCAGGCGCACGCCCAGCTTGCCGTCCTCGGGGGTATGGCGGATCGCGTTCGACAGCAGGTTGCTCACCAGCTCGGTGGCCAGCCACGGCTGGCCCCGCACCGTGACCGGCGCGGCCTCCTCCAGCGCGAAGTCCAGGTGGCGCGCGGCGATCAGCGGGGAGAGTTCGAGCACCGCCTCGCGCACCACCCCGCCCAGGTCCAGCGGGTGGGCCTCTGCCGGCTCGCCGGCGTGTTCCAGGCGTGCCTTGTTCAGAAGCTGGTTGGCCAGGTGCGCCATGCGGTCGACCGTGCGCGAGAGTTCGGCCAGCACGCCGGCATCGGGCGCCGGTTCGCGCAGCGCCGACTGCAGCTGTGTCTTGAGCACGGTGATCGGGGTGCGCAACTGGTGCGATGCGTCGGCCACGAAGCGGCGCTGCTGCTCCAGCACGCCGTGCTGGCGGGCGAAGAGCGCGTTGAGTTCCTCGATCACCGGCAGCAGTTCTTCCGGCCCGCGCGCGTTCAGGGGTGCGGTGTCGTCGGCCGGGCGCGCATGCAGTTCGCGCCGCAGCGCGCGCAGCGGCCGCAGGCCGCGGTGGACCACCACGCCGACGACGGTGGCGATCAGCAGCATCAGCACCACCTGGCGGGCCAGCATGCCGCGCAGCAGCGCGGCGTGCTGCTGGTGGCGTGCCTCCAGCGTCTCGGCCACCAGGATGCGCACCACGCCCCGTCCCTGCGACATCTCGATCGGCTGCTGCAGCGCGAAGGCGCGCACCGGCTGGGCGTTCACCGTGGCGGTGTAGTGGGCCTGCAGGCCGGGGCCGCGGGTGCCTGCGGGCGGCAGCGGCAGCGCATCGTCGCCCGCGAGCTGGCGGCCCTCGAAATCGAGCACACGCCAGTACATGCGGCTGCCGCCGGCGCCTTCCAGCGCCTCGATCATGGCCAGCGGCACGGTGATCGACAGCTGGTTGCGCTCCACGTGGATGCGGTCGCCGATCTGGCGCGCGGTGGCTTCCAGCAGGCGGTCGTTGGCGCGGTCGGTCGCGGCGCGCGTGCTGCGGTACAGGGTGGCCGTGTCCATCAGCATGAAGGCGGCGATCGGCAGCAGCGTCCACAGCAGCAGATAGGTGCGCAGCTTGCCGGCCGGCTTGCGTGCCGGAGCGTCCTGGCGCGGCGCGGCCGGGGTCACGGCGCAGCCTGCGGGGCCGCCGCCTCGCACAGCAGGTAGCCCACGCCGCGCAGGGTCATGATCTCGGCGCCGCTGCCGGCGATCTTGCGCCGCAGGCGGTGCACGATGACCTCGATGGCGTCGGGCTGCACCGTCTCGCCGGCGCCGAACACCATGGCCAGCAGGCGCTCCTTGGTCACGCCGTGCCCGGGCCGCGCCATCAGCGCACGCAGCAGCGCCCCTTCGCGCGGCGACAGGTCCAGCGGGCGCTCTTCGCGGAACAGGGTCTGGGTGCCCCGGTCGAAGCGCAGGCGGCCGCAGACCACCTCGTCGCCCGCGCTGCGCCGGCGCGCGATGGCATGCAGCCGCGCTTCCAGCTCGTCCAGATCGAAGGGCTTGGCCAGGTAGTCGTCGGCGCCGCTGTTCAGTCCGACCACGCGGTCGCTGACGGCGCCGCGCGCGGTGAGGATGAGCACCGGCGTGCCGTCGCCGCCGCCGCGCAGGCGCTGCAGCACGCGCAGCCCGTCGATGCCGGGAATCGACCAGTCCAGCACGATGGCGTCGAATGCGTGGTGGCGCGCCAGGCCGAGGGCTTCCAGCCCGTCGCCGGTGCAATGGACGTCGAAGCCGCGCCGCGCCAGCGCGCGGGTGAGCGCGCCGGAGAGGTCGAAGTCGTCCTCGACGAGCAGGATCTTCATGCGCGTCGAGCATACGGGCGCCGCGTCCCGCCCGGCCTTGCATCCGGGAAAGCCCGCCCTCTTTCTGCAAGCGAACTGAAAGCCGGCAGACAGCCGCCCGAAAGCCGGGCCGGCCGGCCATGCCGGCCACGCCCTAGAGTCGCCGCTGCCGGGTCAGCCGACCCGTCCATCTGCAAGGAGACATACGCATGCGACCACTGACGACCGCGGCCCTGGGCGGCCTGCTCGGCCTGCTGGGGCTGCTGGCGGGCACCGCCGCGCTGGCCCAGGACAATTGCCCGAACCGGGGCGACCTCGACACCCAGTACTGCGACGCCAACAAGGACCTGGTGGCCGACACGCCCACCGACGCGGGCAAGCTGAAGAACCCCAACACGCTGGTGTTCACCTACACGCCGGTGGAAGACCCGGCGGTGTACGAGAAGATCTTCAAGCCCTTCACCGACCACCTGGCGCAGTGCACCGCCAAGCGCGTGGTGTTCTTCCAGGTGCAGTCCAACGCGGCCGAGATCGAGGCCATGCGCGCGGGCCGCCTGCACGTGGCGGGCTTTTCCACCGGGCCGACGGCCTTCGCCGTCAACATCGCCGGCGCGGTGCCCTTCGCCGTCAAGGGCTACGCCGATCGCTTCCAGGGCTACAACCTGATCGTGGTGGTGAAGAAGGACAGCCCCTACCAGAAGCTGGCCGACCTCAAGGGCAAGAAGCTGGCCCACACCTCGCCCTCGTCCAACTCCGGCCACATGGCGCCGGTGGCCCTGTTCCCCAAGGAGGGCCTGACGCCCGACAAGGACTACAAGGTCATCTTCTCGGGCAAGCACGACCAGTCGGTGCTGGGCGTGCGCTCGGGCGACTACGACGCCGCGGCCGTCGCCTCGGACGTGTTCGAGCGCATGGCGCATCGCGGCGAGATCAAGGAAGACGACTTCCGCGTGATCTACCGCAGCACCAAGTTCCCGACCTCGTCCTTCGCCTATGCGCACGACCTGGAGCCGGCCTTCCGCGACAAGATGCTCAAGTGCTTCTACGACTACCGCTTCACGCCGGAGATGCAGAAGGCCTTCGACGGCGCGGATCGCTTCTTCCCGATCACCTACCAGAAGGAGTTCGCCATCGTGCGCGACGTGGCCGACTCGGCCGGCGAGAAGTTCAACCGCGCTGCCTACGAGCGCGAATCCGCGAAGCAGAAGAAGTGAGTGCCACGCCGACCACCGGCGCCCTGGAGATCCGCGACCTGGTCAAGGCCTACAAGCCGGGCCAGCCGGTGCTCAAGGGCATCAGCCTGGAGATCGCCGGCACCGGGCTCACCTCGGTCATCGGGCCCTCGGGCACCGGCAAGTCCACGCTCCTGCGCTGCATCAACCGCCTGATCGACCCGACCGCGGGATCGATCTGGCTCCAGCACGACGGCGAGCGGGTCGACATGTCGGTGCTGCGCGGCGCCGCCCTGCGCGCCCAGCGCCGCCACATCGGCATGGTGTTCCAGGAATACAACCTGGTCGAGCGCCTGACCGTGATGGAGAACCTGCTGACCGGCCGCCTGGGCTACGTCGGCGCGTGGGCGGCCTGGCGCCGCCGGTTTCCGCAGGCCGACATCGACCGCGCCTACGAATTGCTCGACACGGTGGGCCTGGGCGCCTTCGCCCATCAGCGCGCCGACGCGCTGTCCGGCGGCCAGCGCCAGCGCGTGGGCATCGCACGGGCGCTGATGCAGCAGCCGCGCGTGCTGCTGGCCGACGAGCCGACCTCGTCGCTGGACCCGAAGACCTCGGTGGAGATCATGACGCTGCTGCGCGAGCAGGGGCGGGCGCGGGGCATCCCGGTGGTGGTCAACATCCACGACGTGGACCTGGCGCGGCGCTTCTCCGACCGCATCATCGGCATGTCGGGCGGGCATGTGGTCTACGACGGCGACGGCGCCGGGCTGGACGAGACCATGCTGAAGACCATCTACGGCGGCGAGGACTGGCTGCAATGAGCGCGCCTGCCTCGCCGCCGCTGCCGCCCGCGCGCACGGGCGCGCCGTTCCGCGCCAGCGCCGGCGTGCGCGCGGCGGGCGTGCTGCTGGCGCTGTACACGCTCTACGCGCTGTCGCAACTGGACTTCTCCTGGCAGCGCTTCAGCGAGGGGCTGGGCCACGGCGCCCGGCTCATCGGCAAGATGTTCCCGCCCGACCTGGACAAGTGGGACATTCTCGGCAAGGGCATCGTCGAGAGCCTGCAGATCGCCGTGCTGGCGACCGCGCTGGGCATCGCGCTGAGCCTGCCGGTCGGCTTTCTCGGGGCGCGCAACCTGATGCCCGCATGGGTGACGTGGATCGCCCGCTTCATCGTCGCCGTGTGCCGCTCGCTGCACCCGGTGATCGTGGCCATCATCTTCGTCAAGGCGGTGGGCTTCGGCGCGCTGGCGGGCGTGCTGGCGCTGACGGTGGCCTCGATCGGCTTCATCGGCAAGCTGTTCTCCGAAGCGATCGAGGAGATCTCGCCCAAGCAGGTGGAGGCGGTGCGCGCCACCGGCGCCTCGTTCATGAACGTGATCGCGTTCGGCGTGCTGCCGCAGGTGTTCTCGCGCTTCGTCGGCTTCGCCACCTACCAGCTCGACTCCAACCTGCGCAACTCGACGATGGTCGGCATCGTGGGCGCGGGCGGCATCGGCGGCGCGCTGTTCTCGGCCTTCCAGCGCTTCGACTATGGCTTCGTGTTCACCATCCTGGCGACCATCGTGGCGATCATCGTCGCCGCGGAGATCGGCACCAACGCCCTCAAGAAAGCGCTCGATGTCTGACGCCCTGTCTCCCGCGATGCCGGACGGCCGCGCGGCCCCGGCCGGTGCACCGCGCATCTGGCAGCGCTACACGCCGGTGCAGCGCACCGTTCGCTTCTTCGTCTGGCTGGTGCTGGTGGCGGCGGTGGTGCAATCGGTGCGCACCATCGAGATCATTCCCGAGTTCCTGCTCGACGCCCATGTCCAGATGGCCGACCTGCTGGTGCGCATGTGGCCGCCGGACACGGCGTACTACCCGCAAGGCATCCACCAGGCGCTGATGGAGACGCTGCACATCGCCTCGCTGGGCACGCTGCTGTCGATCCTGCTGGCGGTGCCGCTGGCGCTGCTGGTGGCGGGCAACCTCACGCGCAACCGCGCGGTGAACCTGCTGGCGCGCATCGCGCTGGTCACCTCGCGCTCCGTCAACTCGCTGGTGTGGGCGCTGCTCTTCGTGGCCGTGTTCGGGCCGGGGCCGCTGGCCGGCACGCTGGCCATCGGCTTCCGCTCGATCGGCTTCGTCGGCAAGCTGCTGGGCGAAGCGATCGAGCAGACGCCGCGCGGCCCCATCGAGGCGCTGGAGGCCGCGGGCGCGGGCTGGCTCGCCCGCATCTGGTACGGCTACTGGCCGCAGGTGAAACCGGCCTTCGCCTCGATCGTGCTGCTGCGCTGGGACATCAATGTGCGCGAATCGGCCGTGCTCGGCCTGGTCGGCGCCGGCGGCATCGGCATGGCGCTGGACTCGGCGATGAACCTGTTCCAGTGGGACCGCGTGGCGATGGTGCTGCTGGCGATCTTCGCGGTCGTGGTGATCGCCGAGGTGGTGGTGACGCAGGTGCGCCGCCGGGTGCTGTGAGCCCTAGGCTGCGCCGCGCCGCATGCGGCGCAGCTCGTCCAGGATCAGGCAGACGGCGCCCAGCGTGATGGCGCTGTCGGCCAGGTTGAAGGCCGGGAAGTGGCGGCCGGCCCAGTGGAAGTCCAGGAAGTCCACCACGTAGCCGTGCATCAGCCGGTCCACCACGTTGCCCACCGCGCCGCCGAGGATGCAGGCCATCGCGAAGCTGAACAGGGCCTGGCCGCGGTGCTTCACCAGCATCCAGATGATGAACACGCCCGCGCCCACGCCGATGGCGGTGAACAGCCAGCGCTGCCAGCCCGAGGCGCCGGCCAGGAAGGAGAAGGCCGCGCCGGTGTTGTGGGCCCGCACGATGTTGAAGAAGCCGGTGACCGGCGTGTAGTCGCCCAGCCGGTAGTGGCCCAGGATCAGCACCTTGGTCCACTGGTCGGCGATGAAGATCACGAGCGCCAGCGCCAGCCAGGGCCAGATGCCGGCGCGGGCCAGGGGCGACGCGCCAGGGGCGGGGGCGGCGGCCATCATGCGCGGCTGCGCGCCTCGCCGGCGCCGTACAGGTTGGCGACGCAGCGGCCGCAGATCGTCGGGTGCGCGTCGTCGCTGCCGACGTCGGCGCGCCAGTGCCAGCAGCGCTCGCACTTGGTGTCGGGGCTGGGCGTGACGCGGATCGCCAGCGCCTCGCCGGGCAGCAGCTCGACCACGGAGGCGATGAAGACGAACTTCAGGTCCTCGCCCAGCGCGGCCAGCAGCGCGTGGTCTTCCGGTGCGGCCGTCAGCTGCACGTTGGCCTGCAGCGAGGAGCCCACGCCGCCCTCGGCGCGCACCGCCTCGATCTCCTTGTTCACGGCGTCGCGGATCTCGCGGATGCGGGCCCACTTGGCCAGCAGCCCTTCGTCGGCCGTGCCGAGGTCGCAGAAGGTCTCCATGAAGATGGACTCGGAGGTGCCGGCAAACTTCCACGCCTCCTCGGCGGTGAAGCTGAGGAAGGGCGCCATCCAGCGCAGCATGGCCTGGGTGATGTGCCACAGCGCCGTCTGCGCGCTGCGGCGGGCCAGCGAGCCGGGCTGCGTGGTGTAGAGGCGGTCCTTCAGCACGTCGAGGTAGAAGGCGCCCAGGTCTTCCGAGCAGAAGACCTGCAGTTTGGCGACCACCGGGTGGAACTCGTAGACCTTGTAGTGCGCCAGCACCTCCTGCTGGAACTCGGCCGCGCGCGAGAGCGCCCAGCGGTCGATCTCGAACAGCTCCGAAAGCGGCACCGCGTCCCTGCCGATGTCGAAGTCGCTGGTGTTGGCCAAGAGGAAGCGCAGCGTGTTGCGGATGCGGCGGTAGGCGTCCACCACGCGGGCCAGGATCTTGTCGTCGCCGGCGATGTCGCCCGAGTAGTCGCTGGCAGCCACCCACAGGCGGATGATCTCGGCGCCCAGCTTCTTGGTCACCTCCTGCGGGTCGATGCCGTTGCCGAGCGACTTGCTCATCTTGCGGCCCTGGCTGTCGACGGTGAAGCCGTGCGTCAGCAGGCCGCGGTAGGGCGCGCGGCCCTCCAGCGCGCAGGCCAGCAGCAGCGAGCTGTGGAACCAGCCGCGGTGCTGATCGTGGCCTTCCAGGTACAGGTCGGCCTCGGGGCCGGTGTCGTGGTGCACCGCGGGGTGCGTGCCGCGCAGCACGTGGAAGAAGGTGGAGCCGGAGTCGAACCACACTTCCAGGATGTCGCTGCTCTTGGTGTAGTGCGGCGCGTCCTCGGCGCCGAGGATCTCCTCGGCCGTCACGCGGCTCCAGGCCTCGATGCCGCCCTTCTCGACGATGTCGGCGGCCTGGTCGAGGATCTCCATCGTGCGCGGGTGCAGCTCGCCCGAGTCCTTGTGCAGGAAGAAGGGGATCGGCACCCCCCAGCTTCGCTGGCGCGAGATGCACCAGTCGGGCCGGTGGGCGATCATGTCGTGCAGGCGGGCCTTGCCGTTCTCCGGGTAGAAGCCCGTGTGCTCGATGGCCTCCAGCGCCATCTGGCGCAGCGTCCTGGCCGGCTTCTCGCCGGGCTTGGTGAACACGCCCTCGCCCTCGTCCATGCGGATGAACCACTGCGCCGCGGCGCGGTAGATCACCGGCGTCTTGTGGCGCCAGCAGTGCGGGTAGCTGTGGGTGATGGTCTCGGTGGCCAGCAGCCGGCCGGCCTCGCGCAGTGCCTCGATGATGTGCGGTACCGCCTTCCAGATGTTCTGGCCGCCGAACAGCGGGAAGTCCGCCGCGTAGCTGCCGTTGCCCTGCACCGGGTTGAGGATGTCGTCGTAGGCCAGGCCGTGCGCCACGCAGGAGTTGAAGTCGTCCAGGCCGTAGGCGGGCGAGGAGTGGACCAGGCCGGTGCCGTCGGTGGCGGTGGCGTAGTCGGCCAGGTACACGGGCGACAGGCGCCGGTAGCCCTCGTGCACGTCGTACAGCGGGTGCTCGAATGCCAGTCCGCCCAGCGCGCGGCCGGGCGCCAGGCCCACCACCTTGCCGTCCAGCGCGTAGCGGTTCATGCACATCTCGACCAGCGAGTCGGCCACGATCAGCAGGCCGCGCTCGGTGTCGACCAGCGCGTAGTTCAGGTCGGGGTTGAGGTTGAGCGCCTGGTTGGCCGGGACGGTCCAGGCGGTGGTGGTCCAGATGACGGCGAAGATGTCCTTGGCCGGCGCCTTGTTCAGCCCGAAGGCAGCCGCGACCCTGGCCGGCTCGTGGGCCTTGAAGGCCACGTCCAGCGTCTGGCTCTTCTTGTCGGCGTACTCGATCTCGAACTCCGCCAGGGAGGAGCCGCAGTCGAAGCACCAGTACACGGGCTTCAGGCCGCGGTAGACGAAGCCGCGCTCGATGACCTTCTTGAAGGCGCGCAGCTCGCCCGCCTCGTTGGCGAAGTCCATCGTCTTGTAGGGGTGCGTCCATTCGCCCAGCACGCCCAGGCGCTGGAAGTCGACCATCTGCTGCGCGATCTGCTCGGTGGCATAGGCACGGCTCTTCGCCTGCATGTCGTCGCGGCTGAGATTGCGGCCATGTTTCTTCTCGATCGCGTTCTCGATCGGCAGGCCGTGGCAGTCCCAGCCGGGCACGTACAGCGCGTCGAAGCCTTCGAGCTGGCGTGCCTTGGTGATCATGTCCTTGAGGATCTTGTTCACCGCGTGGCCCATGTGGATCTGGCCGTTGGCGTACGGCGGGCCGTCGTGCAGGATGAACTTGGGCCGGCCGCAGCGCGCGTCGCGCAGGCGCTGGTACAGGCCTTCCTCGTTCCACTGCTTCACCCAGCCCGGCTCGCGCTTGGGCAGGTCGCCGCGCATGGGGAAGGGCGTGTCGGGCAGGTTCAGCGTGGCGCGGTAGTCGGTGGGAGAAGAAGCGGCGTCAGACATGGGAAGACGGGACAGGGGACTTCGACAGGCTCAGCCCGAACGGCACGGGGCGTCGGCGGGGGAGAGGGGCCGTCCGCCCTGAGCTTGTCGAAGGGCGGCAGCACGGCGCGGGCGTGCGGGGGCTAAATTCGGTCGCGGGTGGTCTGCCGCCGCGTCTCGGCATGGGTGGACGCGAAGAAGCGGCGCGCGTCGTCGCGGTCCTTGGCGATGCCCGCGGTCAGGGCTTCCAGGCTCGTGTAGCGCAGCTCGTCGTGCAGTTTGTGCAGCAGGTCCACCCGGATGATTTTACCGTAGGCCCCTTCCTCGCCCAGGCCGGCGGGCCATTCCAGGCAGTGCGTCTCCAGCAGCACCCGGCCGCCGTTGACGTCGTTGGCGTCCAGCGAGGGCCGCACGCCCAGGTTGGCCACGCCGGGCAGGGGCTGCTCGGCCAGCCCGTGCACCTGCACGGCGAAGATGCCGCTGGCGGCCGGCTTCCAGTGCTTGAAGCGCAGGTTGAGGGTGCGGAAGCCGTCGCTGCCGCCCGGGGCGCTGGCGCCCAGCGCGCGACCCAGCTTGCGCCCATGCACCACGTGGCCCGAGATGGAGTAGGGCCGGCCCAGCAGCGCGGCGGCGTCCGCCATGCGGCCCTCGGCCAGCGCCTCGCGCACGGCCGAGCTGGACACGCGCAGGTTCTGGACTTCGTAGCTGTTCATCCTTGCCACGTCGAAGCCGTGCACCTGGCCGGCTGCGTCGAGCATGGCGTAGTCGCCTGCGCGCTTGGCGCCGAAGCGGAAGTCGTCGCCCACCAGCACGTAGCGCGCGCCCAGGCCCTCGATCAGCACGTCGCGGATGAACTGCTGCGGCGGCTGGCTGGCCAGCACGGCGTCGAAGGGCAGCACGATGGTCTGCGCGACGTCGTTGGAGGCCAGTTCCGTCAGCTTGTCGCGCAGGGTGGCGATGCGCGCGGGCGCGAGTTCGGGCTTCTTCGTCACGCCGGCGAAGTAGTCGCGCGGATGCGGCTCGAAGGTGAGCACGCAGCTGGGCAGGCCGCGATGGCGCGCCTCGGTGTTCAGCAGCGCCAGCATGGCCTGGTGGCCGCGGTGGACGCCGTCGAAGTTGCCGATCGTCAGGGCGCAGGCGGGCGCCACGCCCGGATGACGGAAGCCACGGAATATCTGCATGCTTGTTTTTTGATAGCGGCTCGCGTACGCCTGGCGGGCGTTCGCAGCCGGAATGTCATGAACGCGTTATATTGTGGCGCGATCGTTGCATCGGATCCGAGCGATGCATGCATTCCCGTCGGTTCTTTTCTTGTTTCGAGAGGAGGCTTGTGTGGTGAAGGTGTTGAAGCTGTCGGCCCAGGGGCTGCCGCAGTCGTGGATCTCGCTGGAGCAGGCGGTGACCCACTACGCGGCGGACGAAGTGCGCTGGGAGGCCGGCGGCCAGGTGGCCCTGTTCCGTGGCGGGCACAACGCCGTCACGGGGGCGCAGTCGCAGATCGCGGTGGCGAGCATCATCGGCACCAAGGGCGTGCCGCGCATCAGCCCCTTCAGCCTGCGCCCGGGCCTGACCAACAGCAAGCTCTTCGCCCGCGACCGCAACATCTGCGCCTATTGCGGCGGCCACTTCCACGAGGAAGAGCTCACGCGCGAGCACATCGTGCCCTTCGCGCAGAACGGGGTGGACCACTGGATGAACGTCGTCACCGCCTGCCGTCCCTGCAACCACCGCAAGAGCAGCCGCACGCCCGAGCAGGCCGGCATGCCGCTGCTGTACACGCCCTACGTGCCCAGCCTGTGGGAAGACTTCATCCTGCGCAACCGCCGCATCCTGGCGGACCAGATGGAGTTCCTGATGGCGCACCTGCCGCGCAATTCGCGGCTGCACGGGTAGGCCGGCCTCAGCCCCGCCAGGCGGGTGGGCGCTTGTCGATGAAAGCCTGCACGCCTTCCAGCGCCGTCTCGTGCGCCATGTTGCAGGCCATCGTGCGGCTGGCGTCGGCCAGCGCATCGGACAGGCCGGTTTCGAGCTGACGGTAGAAGAGCGCCTTGCCCAGCTCCAGCGCGACGCGCGGCTTGTCGAGGATGCGCGACAGCAGCGCCTCGACTTCCGCGTCCAGGGTGTCAGGCGCGGCCACGCGGTTGACCAGGCCGCGCTGACGTGCGGTCTCGGCGCCGATGAAGTCGCCCGTCACCAGCATCTCGAAGGCCGCCTTGCGGCCGACGTTGCGCGACAGCGTGACGCTGGGCGTGGCGCAGAACAGGCCGACGTCGATGCCGCTGGTGGCGAAGCGCGCCTCGCTCGACGCCACCGCCAGGTCGCACAGCGCCACCAGCTGGCAGCCGGCCGCGGTGGCGATGCCGTGCACGCGTGCGATCACCGGCACCGGCAGCGCGTGCAGGGCCAGCATCATGGCGCTGCAGCGGGCGAACAGGTCCCGGTAGTACGCCTCGCGCGGCGTGGCGCGCATCTGCCGCAGGTCGTGGCCGGCACAGAAGGCGCGGCCCGCGCCGGCGATCACGACGGCGCGCAGGCCCTCGTCCCGCTGCAGGCGCCCGGCCGCCGCGTGCAGTTCGGCGATCAGTTCCTCCGACAGCGCGTTGAAGGCCCGCGGCCGATTCAGCGTCAGCGTGGCGACGCCGCGTGCATCGCGCGTCTCGATCAGGACGGGCTCGCTGTTCATCGGGGGCTCCAGGCTCAATAGGTCAGCTCGAGCACGCTCAGATGCCCGCCGGCGAAGGGCCAGGCCAGGCCGACGATGCGCTCGCCGTTGAATTCGCCGGCCACGCTGCGCTGCACGTCGCCGGCCAGCCGCAGCCGGCTGGTCGCGATGCCGGCGCCGCTGGGCGGCACGCCGGGCAGGGCCGTCTGCCCGTCCAGGCGTATGCGGTCGCGCCGGGCGTCGAAGTAGCCGCGCGGGCGGGTGAAGATGACCAGCGCCTTCGCGTCGCGGTCTGCCGCGGCCGGCCGCTCGGGGCGCACGTTGAGGACGCTGCTCGAGCGCGGGAAGGGGCTGCGGTAGACGTGCGTGGTGGCGTATCCGGGCGCGCTGATCTCGAATTCGTAGCTCGCGGCGCTGCGGCCGGTGAACGGCCCCCAGCGGCCGTCCGGGCCGATGACCTTGTGCCACACCGCCTCGCCCCGGCGCGCGCCGGTGGCGGGGTCGACGGCGTAGACGGCCAGCCGCGCGCCGACGACCGGCAGGTTGTTGGCGAAGTCGCCGCTCGCGGGGTTGTTGCTGTCCAGCCCCAGGCCGGTCAGGCGGCCGTCGAGCACCACTTCGGCTTCGGGCGCGATGTCGGTGCGCTGCGGCGCCTGGCCGGTGAGGAAGCGCCATGCGGCGGCGAAGGCAGCCGGCGAGAAGGAGGTCTCCCGATGGTCCACCCCTGGCAGGACCACATTGGTCGCGCCCTTGAGGGCCGGTCCGTCGTGACTGACGTTCGTGGGCTTGCCGGGTGCGCCGATCCAGGTGCCCTCGGGCTGCGCGTACTTGTCGTTGTTGTCAGAGCGCAGGGTGAGCCATTGCACGCCGGGCGTGACCTCGTCGCCGTTCGGTCCCTTGGGCGCGTTGAGCTGCTTCATGAAGGGCGACAGGCCCGAGAACTCGCTGCCTTCACGCAAACCTGGCACGGCCCAGATGCCGTGCGCCGGGTTGCCGCCCAGCACCACGTGGCTCACGTGCGCCGCCCCGCCGCCGTTCTGCACGTAGTTGCGGATCGTGTTGCCGCCGCGTGAATTGCCGATCAGGATCACCCTGGCGGCGCCCGTCGCGTCCATCACGCGACGCACCTGCGCCTTGAGGAAGGCCATGGACTCGGCGGTCGAGCTGCGCCCCGGCTGGGCCACCGCGTCGTCGTCGCGCGCCAGGGGCATCGGCTGGTCGAAGGCGAACAGGCGGTTGCGCGGCCAGCCGTTGGACTCGAAGCGCCAGATCGTCGTCTGCCACAGCGCCGCCGAGTCGCCGTTGCCGTGCACGAAGACGATGGGCGGACGGTCGTTCGAGGCAGGCATGGTGGAACAGGCGGCAAGGGCGAGCAGGGCGGGCGCGCCGATCACGAGTTGTCTGCGCTGGGTCATGGGACGTGTCTCCTGAAGCCTGCCTTATAAACAAAAACGCCCGCCGGCGCGGTGCCGGCGGGCGCGGTGCGTCGTTCGTCGAAGCGCGGCCTCAGGCGAAGACGCCGGCCGTGTCCTGCATGCGGGCCGACACCTCGCCCAGGTGATGCAGCGTGTCGCCGTAGGTCATCTCCATCTGCGTGAGCTTGCGGAAGTAGTGGCTGCCGACGTACTCGTCGGTCACGCCGATGCCGCCGTGCATCTGCACCGCCGACTGGCTGACGAAGCGCATCGACACGCCGAGCTGGTACTTGGCGCGCGCCGCGGCCTGGCGGCGCTCGGCGGCCGGGGCGCCCAGCTTGAGGTTGGCGTAGTAGCTCATCGAGCGCGCCAGCTCCAGCTGCATCTTCATGTCGGCCGCGCGGTGGCGCAGCGCCTGGAAGCTGCCGATCAGCACACCGAACTGCTTGCGGGTGTTGAGGTACTCGACGGTCAGCGCCAGCATCTTGTCCATCGCGCCCACGCCTTCGGCGCAGGCGGCGGCGATGCCGATGTCCACCGCATGCTCCAGCACCGGCAGGCCGTCGGCCGCGACCAGCGCGGCGGACGCCTTGTCGAACACGACCTCGGCCGCGCGGCTGCCGTCCTGCGTGCCGTAGCCGCGGGCGGCCACGCCGTCCTCGGACCGCGGCACGAGGAAGAGGGCGATCTTCCCGTCGAGCCGGGCGGGCACCAGGTAGGCATCGGCCTGGTCGCCGGCCGGCACCACGCTCTTGGCGCCCGTGACCGTGTAGCCGCTGCCCGCCTTGGCGGCCTGCGCCTCGCACACGTCGAGCCTGTAGCGTGCCTTCTTCTCCTGCTGCGCCAGCACCACCAGCGCCTGGCCGCCGGCGATGCGCGGCAGCCATTCGGTGCGCGTGGCCTCGTCGGCATGGCCGGCCAGCACGGCGCCGGCGATGAAGGACTGCGCCAGCGGCTCGAGCACGATGCCGCGGCCCAGCTCTTCCATCACCACCATCATCTCGACCGCGCCCATGCCCAGGCCGCCGTCGTCCTCGGGGATCAGCAGGCCGCCCAGGCCCAGTTCGGCCAGTTCGTCCCAGGCCTCGCGCGAGAAGCCGCCGGCGGCCTCGATGGCGCGGCGGCGCTCGAAGCTGTAGCCCTTGTCCACCCACTTGGCGACGGCGTCGCGCAACTGCTGCTGGTCGTCGGAAAAATCGAAGTCCATGGTGTCTGTCTCCTGTCAGCCCAGCACGGTCTGGGCGACGATGTTGCGTTGAACCTCGTTGCTGCCGCCATAGATCGTGGTCTTGCGCATGTTGAAGTAGGTCGAGGCCAGCGGCGCCAGCGTCGGATTGCCGCCGGGGAAGTCGCCTTGCCAGCCGGCATGCATGGCCTCGCGGATCAGCGGCAGCGAGAAGGGGCCGCCGGCGAGCATCATCAGTTCCGAGTAGCGCTGCTGGATCTCGCTGCCCTTGATCTTGAGCAGGCCGGCGATGTCCAGCGAGTTCTTGCCCGAGGTGGCGGCCGAGAGCACGCGCAGCACGAGCATCTCCAGCGCGACGATGTCCACCTCCAGCCTGGCGATCTCGTCGCGGAAGCGCAGATCGTCCCACACGCCCTCGGCCTTGGCGATGCGCTTGAGGCGCTCCAGCTCGCGCTTGGCGCGGTTCACGTCGGCGATGTTGGTGCGCTCGTGGCTGAGCAGGTGCTTGGCGTAGGTCCAGCCCTTGTTCTCCTCACCGATCAGGTTCTCGGCCGGCACCTCGACGTTGTCGAAGAACACGTCATTGACCTCGAAGCCGCCGTCCATCAGCTTGATGGGGCGCACCGTGATGCCGGGCGACTTCATGTCCAGCACGATGAAGCTGATGCCCGTCTGCGGCTTGCCCTCGGTGCTGGTGCGCACCAGGTTGAACATCCAGTCGCCGTACTGGCCGAGCGTGGTCCAGGTCTTCTGGCCGTTGACGACGTACTTGTCGCCCTTGCGCTCGGCGCGGGTGCGCAGCGAGGCCAGGTCGGAGCCGGAGCCCGGCTCGCTGTAGCCCTGGCTCCACCACACCTCGCCGCTGGCGATGCCGGGCAGGAAGCGCTTCTGCTGCTCGGGCGAGCCGAAGGCCATGATCACCGGTGCCACCATCACCGGCCCGAAGGGGATGATGCGCGGCGCGCCGGCCAGGGCGCACTCTTCCTCGAACAGGTGGCGCTGCACGGCAGTCCAGCCGGGGCCGCCGAACTCCTTGGGCCAGCCGTAGCCGAGCCAGCCCTTCTTGCCGAGGATCTTCGCCCAGCCCTGGATGTCCTCGCGCGTCAGTTCCAGCGCGTTGTGCACCTTGTGGGCAGTCTCCTTGGGCAGGTGTTCCGCGACCCAGGCGCGGACGTCCTCGCGGAACTTCTGTTCTTCGGGGGTAAAGGCCAAATCCATGGGGGTCTCCAGAGAAGCCGGGGTTTTTAGCACGGTCGTTCGTGCGGCCGAGTCCGCCGGGCGACACGGGATAATCCGCGGCCAGTATGCATCCCTCGCGCCATCGTTTCACTCCCCGTCCGGGCGCGGCCTGCGCCGCGCAGATCCGCCGATGACGGGCCGCGCCGACCGTCCCCTGGTCATCCTCATTTCCGGCACCGGCTCCAACATGGCCGCCATCGTGCGGGCGGCGCAGGCGCAGCGCTGGCAGGCGCGCTACGGCGCCCGCGTGTCGCTGGTGCTGAGCAACCGGCCGGACGCCGCGGGCCTCGTCTTCGCGCGCGAGCAGGGGATCGAGACCGTAGCCGTGCGCCACCAGGACTTCGACCGCCGCGAGGACTTCGACGCCGCCCTGGCCGAGCGCATCGACGCGCACCGCCCGGCGCTGGTGGTGCTGGCCGGCTTCATGCGCATCCTCACGCCGGGTTTCGTGCAGCGCTACGCCGGCCGGCTGGTCAACATCCATCCCTCGCTGCTGCCCGCCTTTCCGGGCCTGGACACGCACCGGCGCGCCATCGAGGCCGGCTGCACCGTGGCCGGCGCGACGGTGCACCAGGTCACGACCGAACTGGACCACGGGCCCATCCTGGGCCAGGCCGTGGTGCCGGTGCTGCCGGGCGACACGCCGCAGGCGCTGGCGCAGCGCGTGCTGTCGCAGGAGCATCGCCTCTATCCGCGCGCCATCGCCGGCTGGCTGGCTGCGCAGGTCGCCGCGCGGCCGGCTGAGTGACTTCTCTTCTTCCCATTCCGACCAAGGAGCCCGTATGCACCCGATGCACCGCCGGATCGCCCTGATTCCCCTGCTGGCCGCCGTCGCGCTGGCCGGGTGTGCCGCACCACCGCCCCCGCCGGCGTCCGCGCCGCCGCCCCCTCCCGCGGCGCCGCCGGAGCCTCCGCCGCCCCTGTGCGATGCAACTGGCGCACAGTTCGCCATCGGCCAGCCCTACACGCCCGAACTGGAGGCGGCGCTGCGCCACCGCGCCAACGCGCAGGTGGTGCGGGCGCTGAAGCCGGGCCAGCCGGCGACCATGGAACTCAACCCCACGCGGCTGAGCGTGCAGCTCACGGCACGCAACCGCGTCAAGGCGCTGGGCTGCGGCTGAAATGAGACCGGCCCCGCGCTCATCGCTTCGGGCGGCCGGACGGCACTGACGTGCACCCCCGCGCCCTGCTCGACGCCTGCGCCCAACTGGTGGCGCAGGTGATGACCTTCGACCATCCTGCCGACGCAGTGGTCTCGCGCCACTTCCGCGAGCATCGCCAACTGGGCTCGCGCGAGCGCGCCACACTGACCGAGACCGTCTATGCCGTGCTGCGGCGCAGGCGGCTGTTCGAGCACCTGGCCCGCTCGGGCAGCGGCCCACGCGAGCGCCGCCTGGCGATCCTCGGCTTCCCTGGCGAGAGGGAGTTCCTCCGCAGCGCACTGACCGAGGCCGAGGCGCGCTGGCTGGAAGCCTGCGACGCCGTGCCGCCCGACGAACTGTCGGCGCCGCATCGGCACAACCTGCCGGACTGGCTGGCCGACGCCCTGCAGGCGCAGGTCGGCGACGACTTCCCCGCGCTGGCCGAGGCGCTGCTGCAGCCGGCGCCGCTCGACCTGCGGGTCAACCTGCTGGCCGCCAAGCGTGCGGCTGTGCGCGAAGAACTGGCTGCCGCCGGCCTGCAGGCCGGCGAGACGCCGTACTCGCCCTGGGGCCTGCGCCTGGCGGGCAAGCCGGCGATCCAGAAGCTCGATGCCTTCACCCGCGGCGCGATCGAGGTGCAGGACGAGGGCTCACAGCTGCTGGCCCTGCTCACGGACGCCCGCCGCGGCGAGATGGTGGTGGACTTCTGCGCCGGTGCCGGTGGCAAGACGCTGGCCCTGGGCGCTGCCATGCGCAACACCGGCCGGCTCTATGCCTTCGACACCTCCGCCCACCGGCTCGACGCGCTCAAGCCGCGGCTGGCGCGCAGCGGCCTGGCGAACGTGCATCCCGCCGCCCTGGCACACGAGCGCGACGAGCGCGTCGGGCGCCTGGCCGGCAAGATCGACCGCGTGCTGGTCGATGCGCCCTGCTCGGGGCTGGGCACCCTGCGCCGCAACCCGGACCTCAAGTGGCGCCAGAACCCCGAGGCGGTGCGCGAGCTGGCCGCGCGCCAGACCGCCATCCTCGCCAGCGCGGCGCGGCTGGTGAAGCCGGGCGGGCGGCTGGTCTACGCCACCTGCAGCCTGCTGCGGGAGGAGAACGAGGCCATCGCCGAGGCCTTCGGCGCGGCGCACGGGGACTTCGCGCCGCTGCCGGCCGGGCAGGTGCTGGCGCAGCTCAAGGTGCGGGAGGCCGCCTCCCTGGCCGCGGGCGGGGAGGGCGGTGCGCTGTACCTGCGGCTGTGGCCGCATCGGCACGGCACGGACGGATTCTTTGCCGCCATCTGGAACCGGCGCGCCTGAAGCTGTCTCCAAAGCCCTGAATTCGCCACTTTTCTGAGGGAAAACAAGGGGTTGAGAACACCCCTCGGCCTTAAAATCGGCGGATTCACCTTGAGGCCGGCCTTCGCCGCGCCGTCTGGAGTTAATCGATATGTTTGCTGATTCCGCCGTCCTGAGCTCGGCCCTCGACTGGCTCGGCCATGGTCTGTGGAACCTGACCTGGTGGGAGATCGTCCTCTACACCCTGGCCACGACCCACATCACCATCATGGCGGTGACCATCTTCCTGCACCGCACGCAGGCGCACCGCGCGATGGACCTGGGCCCCATCCCATCCCATTTCTTCCGCTTCTGGCTCTGGATCGGCACCGGCATGGTGACCAAGGAATGGGTCGCCATCCACCGCAAGCACCACGCCAAGTGCGAGACGGAAGACGACCCGCACAGCCCGCAGACCCGCGGCATCGACACCGTGATGTGGCGCGGCGCCGAGCTGTATCGCGCCGAGGCCAAGAACCAGGACACCCTCAAGAAGTTCGGCCACGGCACGCCCGACGACTGGATGGAGCGCAACGTCTACAGCCGCTTCGGCTGGCAGGGCGTCGGCCTGATGCTGATCCTGAACCTGGCTCTGTTCGGCGGCGTCGGCGCCACCGTGTGGGCGGTGCAGATGCTGTGGATTCCCTTCTGGGCGGCCGGCGTCGTCAACGGCCTGGGCCACTACTGGGGCTATCGCAACTTCGAGGCGCCCGACGCCAGCACCAATCTGACGCCATGGGGCGTCATCATCGGCGGCGAGGAACTGCACAACAACCACCACACCTACCCGACCTCGGCCAAGTTCTCGGTCAAGAAGTACGAGTTCGACATCGGCTGGGTCTATATCCGCATGATGCAGGCGGTGGGCTGGGCCAAGGTCAAGAAGGTGCCGCCGCGCCTGCAGATGGGCGACGTGAAGCCGGTGGCCGACGAGAAGACGCTGGAGGCCGTGATCGCCAACCGCTACGAGGTGATGGCCCGCTACGCCCGCGAGATGCGCCGCACCTGCAAGCAGGAGATCGCGCAGCTGCAGGGCAAGGGCGCCGACCTGGCGGTGCTCAAGGCGGCCAAGCGCTGGCTGCACCGCGATGACGACAAGGTGCCGGCCGCGGCCCGCGCCCACCTGGCCCAGGCCCGCGCCACCCACCCCGTGCTGGACAAGATGGTCACCATGCGCGAGGAACTGCGCCAGATGTGGATGAACACCTCGCAGTCGCGCGAGCAACTCGCTGCCGATCTGGCGGCTTGGTGCCACCGCGCGGAAGCCAGCGGCATCGCCGCGCTGCAGGAGTTCTCCGTGCGCCTGCGTGCGGTGCGCGCCTGACAGCTCATCACTCCGAAGTCGCTGAGCGACTTCAGAGTGGGTCTCGATCAGATGCAAAAGGCCGGAGTGAATCCGGCCTTTTGCATGGAGGGATCGCGCTGCGCGTTGCTTCGCGCGATCTATGACAAAAAAGCCCCGCGATGCGGGGCTTTTTGATGGGGAAGAAGCTGAATTACTTCAGCTTGATTTCCTTGTACTCGACGTGCTTGCGGGCCTTCGGGTCGAACTTCATGATCGACATCTTCTCGGGCATCGTCTTCTTGTTCTTGCTCGTGGTGTAGAAGTGGCCGGTGCCCGCGGTGGACTCCAGCTTGATCTTCTCGCGGCCGCCTTTGCTCGTAGCCATGGTGTGGTGCTCCTGTCAGTGATGGGGCCGGGCGAATCAGGCCTGGCCGCGCGCGCGCATGTCGGCGAGCACGACGTCGATGCCCTTCTTGTCGATCAGGCGCAGTGCAGCGCCGGAGACGCGCAGGCGCACCCAGCGGTTCTCGCTCTCGACCCAGAAGCGGCGATATTGCAGGTTCGGCATGAACCGGCGCTTGGTCTTGTTGTTGGCGTGGGAGACGTTGTTCCCAACCATCGGGCCCTTGCCCGTGACTTCACATACGCGTGCCATGAGGACACTCTTTCAATGAACACGGCCGGCACCGCGCGGGTGCCCTTCACAAAAGGGCGCTGGGGTGCGAACGGCCTGACCTCGCCAGAAAGCAGGTGGCGGTAACCTGTCTGCCGGGAACGCCGAAGGCGTGCCAATCTCGGCAAAGCCAAGCATTCTAGCAGGAAGACGAGCCTCCCGCCAAGGAGGAGGCCGTCGAGGCGGCTTACAGCACCCCGTCCTGCTCCAGGAAGCGCTGGGCGTCCAGCGCGGCCATGCAGCCGGTGCCGGCGCTGGTGATGGCCTGGCGGTAGACGTGGTCCTGCACGTCGCCGGCCGCGAACACGCCGGGCACGCTGGTCATGGTGGCGAAGCCCTGCAGGCCGGAGCGGGTGAGGATGTAGTTGTCCTTCATCTCCAACTGGCCCTGGAAGATGTCGGTGTTGGGATGGTGGCCGATGGCGATGAAGCAGCCCTTCAGGTCGATCTGCTCGGTGGCGCCGGTCTGGGCGTTGCGGATGCGGATGCCCGTCACGCCGCTGTCGTCGCCCAGCACCTCGTCCAGCTCGCTGTGCAGCTTGAGCTCGATCTTGCCCTCGGCGACCTTCTTCATCACCTTGTCGACCAGGATCGGCTCGGCGCGGAATTTGTCGCGCCGGTGCACCAGCGTGACTTTGCGCGCGATGTTGGCCAGGTACAGCGCCTCCTCGACGGCGGTGTTGCCGCCGCCGATCACGCACACGTCCTGCTCCCGGTAGAAGAAGCCGTCGCAGGTGGCGCAGGCCGAGACGCCGCGGCCCATGAAGGCCTCCTCGGAAGGCAGGCCCAGGTACTTGGCCGACGCGCCGGTGGCGACGATCAGCGTGTCGCAGGTGTAGGTGCCGTTGTCGCCGGTGAGCGTGAACGGGCGCTTGCCGAGGTCGACCTGGCCGATGTGGTCGAACACGATCTGCGTCTTGAAACGCTCCGCGTGCTCCAGGAAGCGCTGCATCAGGTCCGGCCCCTGGACGCCGTGCACGTCGGCCGGCCAGTTGTCGACCTCGGTGGTGGTCATGAGCTGGCCGCCCTGGGTCAGGCCGGTGATGAGCAGGGGCTGGAGGTTGGCGCGGGCGGCGTAGACGGCGGCCGTGTAGCCGGCCGGGCCGGAGCCGAGGATGAGGACGCGGGCGTGCTGGGGAGAGGACATAA
Source organism: Xenophilus azovorans DSM 13620 (assembly GCF_000745855.1). GTDB lineage: Bacteria > Pseudomonadota > Gammaproteobacteria > Burkholderiales > Burkholderiaceae_C > Xenophilus > Xenophilus azovorans. The sequence continues at coordinate 54,858 of NZ_JQKD01000018.1, read as the reverse complement.
ACTGTGAACCCTAGGAGAAAGACGGCTGCACCGTGTACATTTTCACAGGCAGATACGGGAGTATCCCGCCTGGTTCAAGACGGGCGGTCCGGTCATTTTCTATGCGTGCGATTGCCTCAGGCCATGAGGGCCGGGGCAGGGACGCACAAAACAATCAGTCACTGGGGGTTCGTGCATGTCGATGTTGTCCAACCTTGAGCTGCTGCGGCGCGTGCCACTGTTCTCGGCGCTGACGCCCGCACAGTCCGCCAGCATCGCCGATGCCATCATCAAGCGCCGCTTCAAGCGGGCCGAGATGATCGTCGAACAGGGCAAGAAGTCCGACGCTCTCTACATCATCCTGACCGGCCGGGCGCGCGTGATGAGCGCTGATAACCGGGGCCGCGAAGTCATCCTCGCCACGCTGCAGCCGGGCGACTACATCGGCGAGATGAGCCTGATCGACGACGAGCCGCACTCGGCCACCGTGCGCACCGAGGTCCAGACCGACGTGCTGATGCTCGGCCGCGAGGCCTTCTCGCGCTGCCTGCCCGAGAACTCCTCCATGTCCTACAACATCATGCGCGGTCTGGTGCAGCGCCTGCGCCACGCCGACCGCAAGATCGAGTCGCTGGCGTTGATGGACGTGTACGGCCGCGTGGCGCGCTCGCTGCTCGAATTCGCGCAGGACGACGGCGTCGGCAACCTGAAGATCCGCGAGAAGATCTCGCGCCAGGATCTGGCCAAGATGGTGGGCGCATCGCGCGAGATGGTCAGCCGCGTCATGAAGGACCTGGAGGAGCGCGGCTTCGTCCAGACCCAGCCGGACGGTTCGGTGATCGTCAAGGAACGGCTGATGACCATGGCCTGAGAAGGTGTGAGCGGTGTGGCCAGGCTGCCGGACACCGCCGTTTTGCACGCCTCGGCCGGTTCGTTGGACCGGCCGGGCTTCTTTCCGTTGTAGGCTTGCCGGTGGCCCGGATGGCAGCCGGGCCGGCAGCCCTTGTCCATGACCTATTCGCTCCATACCCTGCATTCACCGGTGGACGCCGAAGCGCCGCCGGTGCGCGTACGCGCCATGCGCTTCGCGCACGAGATCTCGCTCATCGCCGGCATGGCGCTGCTGCTGTTCTGGCTGCTGGCGATGTTCAGCTACACGCCCTCGGACGCCGCCTGGTCCACCTCCGGCAGCGGCGGCGCGGTCAAGAACTGGGCCGGCCGCCTCGGCGCCTGGGTGGCCGACGCGAGCTACTACCTCGCCGGCTACTCCATCTGGTGGTGCTTCGCCGCCGGCGTGCGGGTCTGGCTGTCGTCGCTGGCCCACTGGCTGCGCGGCGGCGAGCCGGCCGCCGATGCGCCGCCGCGCGGGCGCTTCAACCGCAGCCGCCTGGCCTTCTGGTTCGGGCTGCTGCTGCTGCTGGCGGCCAGCGCCATCCTGGAATGGTCGCGGCTGTACCGGCTGGAGTTCCGGCTGCCCGGCCACGGCGGCGGCGTGCTCGGCTACTTCGTCGGCCCGCTGGGCGTGAAGTGGCTGGGCTTCACCGGCTCGGCGCTGGTGGCGATCGCTGCCGGCGTGATCGGCTCGGCGCTGGTGTTCCGCTTCTCGTGGGCGCACGTGGCCGAGCGCATCGGCGCGCGGCTGTATTCGCTGTTCGAGATGCGGCGCGAGAAGCGCGAGATCGCGCAGGACATCGCGCTGGGCCGGCAGGCGCGCCGCGAGCGCGAGGAGGTCGGCGCCCTGGAGCGCGACTTCGACGCGCTCGACGACGCCGTGCCGGGCGACGATGCCGCCGACCCGGCGGCCGCCCAGCCGCGGCCGAAGCGCCGCGAGAAGGCGCCGCCGGTGCAGATCGAGCCCGCCCTGACCGAGGTGCCGCGGAGCGACCGCGTGGTCAAGGAGCGGCAGAAGCCGCTGTTCAAGGAACTGCCCGACAGCAAGCTGCCGCAGGTCGACCTGCTCGACGCCGCCCCCGGCCGCCAGGAAACCGTCTCGCCCGAGACGCTGGAGATGACCTCGCGCCTGATCGAGAAGAAGCTCAAGGACTTCGGCGTCGAGGTGCGCGTGGTGCTGGCTTCGCCCGGCCCCGTCATCACCCGCTACGAGATCGAGCCCGCCACCGGCGTGAAGGGCTCACAGATCGTCAACCTGGCCAAGGACCTCGCGCGCTCGCTGTCGCTGGTGTCGATCCGCGTGATCGAGACCATTCCCGGCAAGAACTACATGGCGCTGGAACTGCCCAACGCCAAGCGCCAGATGATCAAGCTCAGCGAGATCCTGGGCTCGCAGGTCTACAACGAGGCCCGGTCGATGCTGACCATGGGCCTGGGCAAGGACATCGTGGGCAACCCGGTGGTGGCCGACCTGGCGAAGATGCCGCACGTGCTGGTGGCCGGCACCACCGGCTCGGGCAAGTCGGTGGGGATCAACGCGATGATCCTCTCGCTGCTCTACAAGGCCGAGGCGAACGACGTGCGCCTCCTGATGATCGACCCCAAGATGCTGGAGATGTCGGTCTACGAGGGCATCCCGCACCTGCTGGCGCCGGTGGTCACCGACATGCGGCAGGCGGCGCACGGCCTGAACTGGTGTGTGGCCGAGATGGAGCGCCGCTACAAGCTGATGAGCAAGCTGGGCGTGCGCAACCTGGCCGGCTACAACACCAAGATCGACGAGGCCAAGGCGCGCGAGGAATTCATCTACAACCCCTTCAGCCTCACGCCCGACGACCCCGAGCCGCTCAAGCGCGAACCGCACATCGTGGTCGTCATCGACGAGCTGGCCGACCTGATGATGGTGGTCGGCAAGAAGATCGAGGAGCTGATCGCCCGCCTGGCGCAGAAGGCGCGCGCCGCCGGTATCCACCTGATCCTGGCGACGCAGCGGCCCAGCGTGGACGTGATCACCGGCCTGATCAAGGCCAACATCCCGACGCGCATCGCCTTCCAGGTCTCGAGCAAGATCGATTCGCGCACCATCCTCGACCAGATGGGCGCCGAGGCGCTGCTGGGCATGGGCGACATGCTCTACATGGCCAGCGGCACCGGCCTGCCGGTGCGGGTGCACGGCGCCTTCGTCTCCGACGACGAAGTGCATCGCGTGGTGGCCTACCTCAAGAGCCAGGGCGAGCCCGACTACATCGAGGGCGTGCTCGAGGGAGGCACGGTGGACGGCGAGGGCGGCGACGTCTTCGGCGGCGGCGATGCCGGCGGCGAGAAGGACCCGATGTACGACCAGGCCGTCGAGGTGGTGCTGAAGAACCGCAAGGCCAGCATCTCGCTGGTGCAGCGCCACTTGAAGATCGGCTACAACCGCGCCGCGCGGCTGGTGGAGGACATGGAGAGCGCCGGCCTGGTCAGCGCCATGACGGCCGACGGCAAGCGCGACATCCTGGTGCCCGCGCGCCCGGAGTAGGCCGCGTCCGTCGGACGCGGTCGGCGGTGCGCCCGTGGACCGGGCCGATGGCGCCGCTTCCGCAACCGCGTGACGATCACTTGCATTGCTTTGCCCGCGCGAAACGTGCCGGCTGCAACGCCGGCAGGCCGCGAAGCTCCAATCGGCATTCCATCTCCCGTTTAGAAAGGTCAGAACAAGCATGAACCGCTTTCCCCGCCTGCTCGCCGCGCTGGCCCTGGGCGCCGCGGCCGCCGCGGCCAGCGCCGGCGGCATGGACAGCCTGGAGGCTTTCGTCAAGAACGCGAAGTCCGGCCGCGCCGAGTTCACCCAGACCGTGACGCCGCCGCCCAGGGAAGGCCAGGCGCAGCGCGCCAAGACCTCCACCGGCAGCTTCGAGTTCCAGCGGCCCGGGCGCTTCCGCTTCGACTACCGCAAGCCCTTCGCCCAGACCATCGTGGCGGACGGCAGGACGCTGTCGCTCTACGACGCCGACCTCAACCAGGTCACGCAGCGTGCCCAGGCGCAGGCGCTGGGCTCGACGCCGGCGGCGATCATCGCCTCGGCCGCCGACCTGCGCGCGCTGGAGGCGGATTTCACGCTGGAGGAGCAGCCCGAGCGCGACGGCCTGCAATGGGTGAAGGCCACGCCGAAGTCGCGCGACGCGCAACTGCAGAGCGTGCAGATCGGCTTCCAGGGCGAGGCGCTGGCGGCGCTGGATATCCTCGACGCCTTCGGCCAGCGTTCGGTGCTGCGCTTCGCCAAGGTCGAACTCAACCCGGCGCTGCCCGCCGACACCTTCCAGTTCAAGCCGCCGGCGGGCGCCGACGTGATCCGGCAGTGAACCCCGCCGCCGGCCTGCCGGTATAACCCTTTCCATGTCCGCCGCCTCGCACCAACCCCTGGCCGAACGCCTGCGCCCGCGCAACCTGGGCGAGGTCATCGGCCAGCAGCACCTGCTGGGCCCGGGCATGCCGCTGCGCATCGCCTTCGAGTCGGGCCAGCCGCACTCGTGCATCCTCTGGGGCCCGCCGGGCGTGGGCAAGACCACCATCGCGCGGCTGATGGCCGACGCCTTCGACGCCCAGTTCATCCCCATCAGCGCGGTGCTGGGCGGCGTGAAGGACATCCGCGAGGCGGTGGAGCGCGCCACGCTGGCCCGCGACGGCCTCGCGCAGCAGCGCACCATCGTCTTCGTCGACGAGGTGCACCGATTCAACAAGAGCCAGCAGGACGCGTTCCTGCCGCACGTCGAATCGGGCCTGTTCACCTTCATCGGCGCGACCACGGAGAACCCCTCCTTCGAGGTCAACTCGGCGCTGCTGTCGCGGGCGGCCGTCTATGTGCTGCAGCCGCTGGCCGAAGACGATCTGCGGCAGATCGTGACGCGCGCCCAGGAGATCGGCGCCGTGCCCGCGCTGGAAGACGCCGCGCTCGACCGGCTGATCGCCTATGCCGACGGCGACGCCCGGCGCCTGCTGAACACGCTGGAGACGCTCGCCGTCGCGGCCGGCGCCGAGCGGCGCGAGCGCATCGACGACGCCTGGCTGCTGCGCGTGCTGGGCGAGCGCATGCGCCGCTACGACAAGGGCGGCGAGCAGTTCTACGACACCATCAGCGCGCTGCACAAGTCGGTGCGTGGCAGCGATCCGGACGCGGCGCTGTACTGGTTCGTGCGCATGCTCGACGGCGGCGCCGACCCACGCTACATGGCGCGCCGCCTGGTGCGCATGGCCAGCGAGGACATCGGCCTGGCCGACCCGCGCGCACTGCGCCTGGCGCTCGACGCCGCCGAGAGCTACGAGCGCCTGGGTTCACCCGAGGGCGAGCTGGCGCTGGCGCAGTGCGTGGTCTACCTGGCCGTCGCGCCCAAGTCCAACGCCGTGTACGCCGCCTTCAACGAGGCCAAGGCCTTCGTCAAGCAGGATGGCTCCCGCCCGGTGCCGATGCACCTGCGCAATGCCCCCACCAAGCTGATGAAGCAGCTCGACTACGGCAAGGGCTACCGCTACGCGCACGACGAGGAGGGCGGCTTCGCCGCCGGCGAGAACTACCTGCCCGAGGGCATGGCGGCGCCGGGCTTCTACCGCCCCGTGGAGCGCGGGCTGGAAATCCGCATCGCCGACAAGCTGCGCGAACTGCGTCGCCGCAACGACGAACAGGCTGGCGGCTGATACGCGCTTGCAGCCATGCGCGGGCGGCATGCCGGCATGCGCAACAGGCTGCCGCGTCCACCGGGAAAACCCGTGTCGGACACCCCCCGGAACGGCCTTGGCGCGTCACTAAAATCCCGCCACCCCAACCCGCCCATCACCCATGCTGGCGGGTTTTTTGCTAGCCAGCCCTGGGTGCCGACCGGCGCATGGGCCGGCAATGAGCGCCTCCACCGACCGCATAAACAAAGGGATCTCTTCCATGGAAATATTGCTGCAACAGATCATCAACGGTCTGGTCCTCGGCAGCATGTACGCCCTGATAGCCCTCGGCTACACCATGGTGTACGGCATCATCAACCTCATCAATTTCGCCCACGGCGAGGTGCTCATGGTCGGCGCGCTGACCAGCTGGACCATCATCGGGTGGATGCAGACGTCCATGGCCGGCACGCCCGGCTGGCTGGTGCTGCTCATCGCGCTGGTGATTGCCTGCGTGGTGGCCGCCACGCTGAACTTCGTGATCGAGAAGGTGGCCTACCGGCCGCTGCGCAACAGCCCCAAGCTCGCGCCGCTGATCACCGCCATCGGCATGTCGATCCTGCTGCAGACGCTGGCGATGATCATCTGGCGGCCGACCAACAAGGCCTATCCCACGCTGCTGCCCAGCGAGTCGATCCATTTCGCCGGCGCCAACATCTCGCCGACGCAGGTGATGATCCTGGCGGTCACGGCCGTCTCGCTGAGCGTGCTGATGTGGCTGGTCAACTACACCAAGCTCGGCCGCGCGATGCGCGCCACGGCCGAAAACCCGCGCGTGGCGGCGCTCATGGGCATCCGGCCCGACACGGTGATCTCCGCCACCTTCATCATCGGCGCCGTGCTGGCCGCCATCGCCGGCGTGATGTACGCCTCCAACTACGGCATCGCGCAGCACGCGATGGGCTTCATCCCCGGCCTGAAGGCCTTCACCGCGGCCGTGTTCGGCGGCATCGGCAACCTGGCCGGCGCGGTGGTCGGCGGGCTGCTGCTGGGGCTCATCGAAGCGGTGGGCGCGGGCTACCTCGCCGACGTCACAGGCGGCGTGCTGGGCAGCCAGCACAGCGACATCTTCGCCTTCATCATCCTCATCCTGACGCTCACCGTGCGGCCCTCCGGCCTGCTGGGCGAACGGGTGGCCGACCGCGCCTGAGGAGGGACCGAGCATGAACGCCAAGAAACTCGTCGTCTTCCTCGTCGCGGCGGCGGCGCTGCTGGTGCTGCCGCTGCTGCTGCAGACGCAGGGCAACGCCTGGGTGCGCATCGTCGACATCGCGCTGCTGTACGTGCTGCTGGCGCTGGGCCTGAACATCGTGGTCGGCTACGCCGGCCTGCTGGACCTGGGCTACGTCGCCTTCTTCGCCATCGGCGCCTACCTGTTCGCGCTGCTGGGCTCGACCCAGCTCACGGACAACTTCGAGGCGCTGAAGGCCATGTTCCCCAACGGCTTCCACACCTCGCTGATCCTGGTGATACCGGCGGCGCTGGTGGTGGCGGCGCTGCTCGGGGCCCTGCTGGGCGCGCCCACGCTCAAGCTGCGCGGCGACTACCTGGCCATCGTGACGCTGGGCTTCGGCGAGATCATCCGCGTGTTCCTGAACACGCTGGACCATCCCTACAACGTCACCAACGGCCCCAAGGGCATCACCGGCATCGACTCGATCCGCATCTTCGGCCTGAACCTCGGCCGGCCGCTGAAGATCGGCGACTACACCATCTCCTCGGTGTCGCTGTACTACTACCTGTTCCTGGTGCTGGTGATCTTCACCGTCATCATCTCCTACCGCCTGCAGAGCTCGCGCGTGGGCCGCGGCTGGATGGCGATCCGAGAGGACGAGATCGCCGCCAAGGCCATGGGCATCAACACCCGCAACATGAAGCTGCTGGCCTTCGGCATGGGCGCCAGCTTCGGCGGCGTCTCGGGCGCCATGTTCGCCGCCTTCCAGGGCTTCGTCTCGCCCGAGTCCTTCAACCTGATGGAGTCGGTGATGATCGTCTCCATGGTGGTGCTGGGCGGCATCGGCCACCTGCCGGGCGTGATCCTCGGCGCGGTGCTGCTGGCGGCGCTGCCCGAAGTGCTGCGCTACGTGGCCGGCCCGCTGCAGTCGATGACCGACGGACGGCTGGACGCCTCGATCCTGCGGCAGCTCTTCATCGCGCTGTCGATGATCCTGATCATGCTCACCCGGCCGCGCGGCCTGTGGCCCTCGCCGGAGCACGGCAAGTCGCTCAAGGGCCGCAAGGCGCCGGATCCGGTGCCCGGCTCCACGCAGGCCATCGAGCCCGGCGTGGACACGCCCGCCGACGAGATCGCCGGCGGCGCCAACCGCCCCATGTCGATCAACCCCTGACGGATGGAGCACACCCACATGGCAGACACCATCCTCCACGTCAGCGGCATCTCCAAGCGCTTCGGCGGCCTGCAGGCCCTGTCGGACGTCGGCATCAAGATCGAGCGCGGCCAGGTCTACGGCCTGATCGGCCCCAACGGCGCCGGCAAGACCACCTTCTTCAACGTCATCACGGGCCTCTACACGCCCGACAGCGGCACCTTCGAGCTGGCCGGCAAGCCCTACACGCCCACGGCCGTGCACGAGGTCGCCAAGGCCGGCATCGCGCGCACCTTCCAGAACATCCGCCTGTTCGCCGAGATGACGGCGCTGGAGAACGTGATGGTCGGGCGCCACGTGCGCACGCACTCGGGCGTGTTCGGCGCCATCTTCCGCACGCCCGGCTTCAAGGCCGAGGAGAAGGCGATCGCCGAGCGCGCGCACGAGCTGCTGGAGTACGTGGGCGTGGGCAAGTACGCCGACTACAAGGCCCGCACGCTCAGCTACGGCGACCAGCGCCGCCTGGAGATCGCCCGCGCGCTGGCCACCGACCCGCAGCTCATCGCGCTGGACGAGCCGGCCGCCGGCATGAACGCCACCGAGAAGGTGCAGCTTCGCCAGCTCATCGACCAGATCCGCAAGGACAACCGCACCGTGCTCATCATCGAGCACGACGTGAAGCTGATCATGGGCCTGTGTGACCGGGTGACGGTGCTCGACTACGGCAAGCAGATCGCCGAGGGCACGCCGGCCGAGGTGCAGAAGAACGAGAAGGTGATCGAGGCCTACCTCGGCACCAGCGGACATTGAAGGGCGGGCGCATGGCACAGACACTGTTGAAAGTCAGCGGCCTGAAGGTCGCATACGGCGGTATCCAGGCCGTCAAGGGCGTGGACTTCGAGGTTCACGAGGGGGAGCTGGTCTCGCTGATCGGCTCCAACGGCGCCGGCAAGACCACCACCATGAAGGCCATCACCGGCACGCTGCCGCCGCTGGAGGGCCAGATCGAGTTCATGGGCAAGCCCACCAAGGGACGCGGCGCGTGGGACCTGGTCAAGGAGGGGCTGGTGATGGTGCCCGAGGGGCGCGGCGTGTTCACCCGCATGACCATCACCGAGAACCTGCAGATCGGCGCCTACGTGCGCAACGACAAGGCCGGCATCGCGGCCGACATCGAGAAGGTCTTCGGCATCTTCCCGCGCCTGAAGGAGCGCGCCACGCAGCTGGCCGGCACCATGTCGGGCGGCGAGCAGCAGATGCTGGCCATGGGCCGGGCGCTGATGGCGCGGCCCAAGGTGCTGCTGATGGACGAGCCCACGATGGGCCTGTCGCCCATCATGTGCGACAAGATCTTCGAGGTGGTGCAGGAGGTGCACAACCAGGGCGTGACCATCCTGCTGGTGGAGCAGAACGCCAGCCGCGCGCTGCAGCTCGCCGACCGCGGCTACGTGATGGAGTCGGGCCTGATCTCCATGAGCGGCGACGCGAAGGTCATGCTCAACGACCCGAAGGTGCGCGCCGCCTACCTGGGCGAGTAGCCCGGACCGCACTGGCGCGGCAAGAAAAAGGCCCGCATCGCGCGGGCCTTTTTCTTGTGCGTGGGTGCTTCAGTCCACCTTCGCGCCGGTGGCTTTCACCACCTGCTCGTACTTGGCCAGTTCCGCCTTCATGAAGGCGCCGAACTGCTCCGGCGTGGTGGGCACCGGCTCGGCGAAGAGGGCGGCGAAGCGCGCCTGCGTCTCCGGCGCCTTGAGCGCGGCGACGAAGGCCTGGTTCAGCTTGTCGATGGTGGCCTTGGGCGTGCCGGCCGGCGCCACCAGGCCCCACCAGGTGTCGATCGAGAAGCCCTTGAGCGTATCGGCCACCGGCGGCGCGTCGGGCAGGAAGGGGCTGCGCTGCAGCGTGGTGACGGCCAGCGCCTTGAGCTTGCCGGCCTTGATGTTGGGCGCGGCGGTGGCGAGGTTGTCGAAGTTGAAGTCCACCTGCCCCGACAGCAGCGCCAGTTGCGCCGGGTTGCCGCCGTTGTAGGGGATGTGCACGGCGAAGATGCCGGCCGCCTTCTTGAACATCTCGCCGGCCAGGTGGCCGGCGCTGCCGTTGCCGCCGCTGCCGTAGTTGAGCTTGCCGGGGTTCGCCTTGCCGTAGGCGATCAGGTCCTGCAGCGAGTCGATCTTCAGGCGCTGCGCCGTCTCGGCGTTCATCACCAGCACGTTGGGCACGCGCACCATCTGCGTGATGGGGGCGAAGTCCGCCTGGGCGTTGAACGGCATCTTCGTGTAGAGCCAAGGGTTCACCGCGTTCGTGGCGGTGGCGGCGATGCCGATGGTCAGGCCGTCCGGCGCCGCCTTGGCCACCATGTCGGCGCCGATGTTGCCGCCGGCGCCGGGCTTGTTGTCGATGATCACCGGGCCGCCCAGCGCGTCCTTGACGCGCTCGGCGAGCGCCCGGGCCGTCACGTCGATGGGGCCGCCGGCGGCGTAGGGCACCACCAGGCGCACGGCGTGCGTGCCCTGCGCATGGGCCCAGGGCGTGGCGGCGAGCGCCGCGCCGGCGCCGAGCAGGAGGGAAAGCAGATGTCTCTTGTTCATGTTGTTGTGCAGGGGAGGGTCGAGGGAAGGTGAATGGAGTGCGGCTCAGGGCTGCGCCTTGTCCGCCTCGGTGGTGAAGGCGTCGGCGAAGAATTCCTCTTCGGGCAGGCCGGCTTCGGCCACGTAGTCGTGCCGGGCCGAGTCGACCACGACCGGCGCGCCGCAGGCGTAGACCTGGTGGCCCGAGAGGTCGGGGATGTCTTCCAGCACCGCGCGGTGCACGAAGCCGGTGCGGCCCGTCCAGTTGTCCTCCGGCACCGCGTTGGAGACCACCGGCACGTAGCGCAGGTTGGGCATCTCGGCCAGGCGCTCGCGCATCCAGCCGTCCATGTACAGGTCTTCCGGCCGGCGGCCGCCCCAGTACAGCACGGCGGGCCGGTCGATGGCCTTGAAGCGCATGTGCTCGATCAGCGCCTTGATCGGCGCGAAGCCGGTGCCCGAGGCCAGCAGCACGATCGGCTTGTCGGAGTCCTCGCGCAGGAAGAAGCTGCCGTAGGGGCCTTCGATGCGCAGGATCTCCTTTTCCTTCATCGCGCCGAACACGTGGTCGGTGAACTTGCCGCCCGGCATGTGGCGGATGTGCAGCTCGATGCCGGTGCCCGGTTCGCTCAGCGTGTGCGGCGCGTTCGCCATCGAGTAGCTGCGCCGCGCGCCGCCCTGCAGGATGAACTCCACGTACTGGCCCGCGTGGAACTGCAGCGGGTCGCCGGCCGGCAGTTGCAGGCGCAGCAGCATCACGTCGTGCGACTGCTTCGTCAGCGCGCTGACGCGCACCGGCATCTTGCGGATCGGGAAGGCGCCGGCCTCGGTGACCTGGCGCGATTCGAGCACCACGTCGCTGGTCGGATGCGAGCGGCAGGTGAGGATGAAGCCGGCCAGTTCCTCCTCGGCCGACAGGGCCTTGCTCTGGTGGGCCTCCATCGTCACGGTGCCCGACAGCTTCCTGCACTTGCAGGAGCCGCAGGCGCCGTCCTTGCAGCCGTAGGGCAGGCCGATGCCCTGGCGGATGCCGGCGGCCAGGATGGTTTCGTCGGCGTTGACGCCGAAGTGGCGGCCGCTGGGCTCGACGGTGACGGAAAAGCCCGATCCGGCGGGGTCGGCGAGGCTCATGGGTATTCTCGGGCGTTCCGCGGAACGCTTCTCTCTGTGCAGCAGGGAATCCACGATTTTGCCTTCAAACACAAACCCCCTCGGGGCCTTGCCCTCGCGCTTCCGGCGCGGGCGGCTGCTGATCGTCGGCTGCGGCGACGTCGGCCAGCGCGTGCTGCGGCAGGTGGCGGGCCGGCTGAACGTGCTGGCGCTGACCTCCTCGCCCGGGCGCGTGCCGCTGCTGCGCGCCGCGGGCGCTCGGCCCCTGCTGGGCGACCTGGACGCGCCGGCCACGCTGCGCCGCCTGGCGGGGCTCGGCACGCGCGTGCTGCACCTGGCGCCGCCGCCGCGCGAGGGGCAGGGCGATCCGCGCACCCTGGCGCTGGTGCGGGCGCTGGCGCGGCGCTCGCCGCCGCAGGCGCTGGTCTACGGCTCCACCAGCGGCGTCTACGGCGACTGCGGCGGGGCCCGGGTGGACGAGACGCGCCCCGTGCGCCCCGCCACGCCCCGCGCGCAGCGGCGCGTGGCGGCCGAGCGCGCCGTGCGCTGGCTGGGCCGCGCCGCCGGCGTGCGCGCCGGCATCCTGCGCATCCCCGGCATCTACGCGCCGGACCGCGAGGGCGGCACGCCGCGCGAGCGCCTGCTGCGCGGCACGCCGGCGCTGCGGGCCGAGGACGACGTCCACACCAGCCACATCCATGCCGACGACCTGGCGCGCGCCTGCGTCGCGGCGCTGTTCCGGGGGCGGCCGCAGCGCGTGGTGAACGCCAGCGACGACACCGAGCTGAAGATGGGCGACTATTTCGACCTGGCGGCCGACCTGTACGGCCTGCCGCGCCCGCCGCGCGTCGCGCGCAGCGAGGCGGCCGGCCGGCTGACGCCGCAGTTGCTGAGCTTCATGGACGAGTCGCGGCGCCTGGACAACCGGCGCCTCAAGCGCGAACTGCGCGTGGCGCTGCGCCACCCCACCGTCCATGCCGGGCTGCGACAGAATGAATCCCCCGCCCGAGGCGAAGCGGCAGAATGAGCGCCCGCCACAGGCCATGAATTTCAACGAGGACTGCGCATGGTGTTGAACGTGTTTTCGGCAGCCGGCCGCAAATCGGCCTATGAGCGGCGCTTCTACGAGAACAAGGACGAGAACCTGTTCATGGGCGACTTCGGCAGCTTCGACGAGGCCCGCGCCCACATCCCCGCGCAATTCGCGGCGGGGTACGACAACGCCGAGGGCGCGAAGGCGCTGTACAGCCACCAGATCTACAACTGGGACTACCCGGCCCTGTTCTGGGTCGGCCAGGCGATCGCCGGCGGCGCCACGCGCGTGTTCGACCTCGGCGGGCACGTGGGCATCAAGTACTACGCTTTCCGCCGCGTGCTGGAGATGCCGGCCGCGCTGCGATGGCATGTGTGCGACGTGCCCGGCGTGGTGCAGACCGGCCGCGAACTGGCGGTGGAGCGCGGCGCGCAGGCGCAACTGAGCTTCGGCACCGAACCCACCGACGCCTCCGGCCATGACGTGCTGATGCTCTCGGGCTCGCTGCAGTACCTGCCGACGACGCTGGGCGAATTGCTGGCGAAGCTGCCGGCCAAGCCGCAGCGCATCGTGCTCAACACCACGGCCATGCACGAGGACCGCACCATCTACACGCTCAACAGCATCGGCTTCGGCGTGTGTCCGTACCGCGTCCAGCACCACGAGGCGATCCAGAAGGAGATCGTCGATGCCGGGTACCGCCGCCGCGACGGCTGGCGCAACGAGGGCAAGCCGATCGAGATCCCCTTCGTGGAAGGGGGCGACCGGGCGTACTACGGGGGCGGCTGCTTCGACCTGGCCCAGGGCCGCTGAGCGGGGCCTGGAAACGATGAACCCGCCATGAGGCGGGCTGAGCAGCATCTGGTGCCCGGGGCCGGAATCGAACCGGCACGCCTTGCGGCGGGGGATTTTGAGTCCCCTGCGTCTACCAATTTCACCACCCGGGCACGGGTTGGGAGAGGAGCCGAAAATTATGGCACAGTGCCCCTGGCTTCCCCACCTGCTCCCATGACCTATCCCACCATCGAAGACGCCATCGGCAGGACGCCGCTGGTGGCCCTGCAACGTATCGAGGCCGAGGCCAACGGCCGGCGCGGCAACGTGATCCTGGCCAAGCTGGAGGGCAACAACCCGGCCGGCTCCGTCAAGGACCGGCCCGCGCTGTCGATGATCCGGCGCGCCGAGGAGCGCGGCGAGATCAAGCCGGGCGACACGCTGATCGAGGCCACCTCGGGCAACACCGGCATCGCGCTCGCCATGGCGGCGGCGGTGCGCGGCTACCGCATGGTGCTGATCATGCCGGAGGACCTCTCGGTCGAGCGCGCGCAGACCATGAAGGCCTTCGGCGCCGAACTGGTCCTCACGCCCAAGAGCGGCGGCATGGAGTACGCGCGCGACCTGGCCGACCAGATGGTGGCGCAGGGCAAGGGCCGCGTGCTCGACCAGTTCGCCAACCCCGACAACCCGCGCATCCACTACGAGACCACCGGCCCCGAGCTGTGGGAGCAGACGGGCGGGCGCATCACCCACTTCGTCAGCGCGATGGGCACTACCGGCACCATCACCGGCGTGTCGCGCTTCCTCAAGGAGAAGAGCCCCGAGGTGCGCATCGTCGGCGCGCAGCCGGAAGAGGGCTCGCGCATCCCCGGCATCCGCAAGTGGCCCGAGGAGTACCTGCCCAAGATCTACGACCCCACGGCGGTCGACGAGATGATCTACGTGAAGCAGGACGACGCCGAGGAGATGGCCCGCCGGCTGGCGCGCGAGGAGGGCATCTTCGGCGGCATCTCCGCGGCAGGTGCGCTGTGGGTCGCGCTGCAGGTGGCCAAGACGGTGGAGAACGCCACCATCGTGTTCGTCGTGTGCGACCGCGGCGACCGCTATCTTTCCACCGGCGTGTTCCCCGCATGATGCATCTGCCCAAGTTCTGTCAGGCCTGCGCCACCCCGCTCGAATGGATCGAGCAGCTGGAAGACAGCGGCCCCAAGTCGCGCCTGCGCTGCCCGGCCTGCGGCCACACCCACTGGAACAACCCGACGCCGGTGCTGGCCGCCATCGTCGAGTACCGCGGCCAGGTGCTGCTGGCGCGCAACGCGGCCTGGCCGGCCAAGATGTTCGCGCTCATCACCGGCTTCATGGAGGCGGGCGAGACGCCCCAGGAAGGCATCGCCCGCGAGGTGAAGGAAGAGACCAACCTCGACGTGAGCGAGGTGAACATCGTCGGCGCCTACGACTTCCAGCGCATGAACCAGGTCATCATCGCCTACCACGTGGTGGCCGACGGCGAGGTGAAGCTCTCGCCCGAGCTGGTGGACTGGCGCCTCTACGACCTGAAGGACCTCAAGTGCTGGCCGGCGGGCACCGGCTACGCGTTGGCCGACTGGCTGCGCTCGCGCGGGCACGAGCCGGTGTTCTTCACCGCGGCCGAGAACGAGGAGCGGCGCCGCGGCCTCGACCAGCCGCCGCAGCCCGGAGACGCGCGATGACGACCGACCTGCCCATCGCCCGAGAGATCGACACCCGCGGCCTGAACTGCCCGCTGCCCATCCTCAAGGCCAAGAAGGCGCTGAACGACATGGCGAGCGGCGAGCTGCTGAAGGTGGTGGCGACCGACCCGGGCTCGCTGCGCGACTTCCAGGCCTTCGCGCGCCAGACCGGCAACGAGCTGGTGGACCAGCAGACACTCGGCGCCGAATTCGTCCACGTGCTCAAGAGGCGCTGATGGGCGCCGTGCTGGCTCGCCCCCGGCGCCAGCACCTGTTGGGCGCGGCCGTGCTGTCGATGCTGGCGGCGCTGGGCGGGGGTGCGGCCGGCGCGCAGACGCCGCCGCCGGCCGCGGCGGTGCCGATCGCCGTGCTGGGCGATTCGCTCAGCCACTCGTACCAGGACGCGGTGAGCTTCCCGCCGGGCTCGGGCCAGCGCGGCGGCGCTTTTCACGAGCGCACCTTCCAGTGGACCGAGGTGCTGGCGCGCCTGCGGACGGGCGTGCTCGACCCCGGCACCTGGGAGACCGACGGCCAGAACCGCCTGCTGGCACGGGCCGGCCAGGCGCTCGGCCTGGCGGCCGTGCGCGCGCCGCGCAAGCAGGACTACCGCTACAACATGGCCTACTCCGGCGCGCCGTGCACGGCCCTCACGCACGGTGCCAGCCGGCAGGTGCAGCCGCTGCTGCACCTCATGGCGCAGGCGCCGGCGCGCTGGCGCCGCGGCGCGGTGGTCATCCGCATCGGCATGGCGCAGATGGCGCCGCAGGACTTCCTTGACGGCCTGGCGCTCGATGCGAACGCCCCGGCCGAGCACCGCGCCATCGCCGGCTGCCTGTCCGAGGTCGAGCAGGCGGTGGGCCTGATCCGCGCGGCGCATCCCCTCACGCACATCGTGCTGGTGGGCATCTTCGACGACAGCAACGCGCCGCTGCACTTCGACCGCTGGCGCTCGCGCCCGGCGCTGGACAACATCGCGCGCGGCCTGGACCGCTACGACGCCGGCCTGCGCGAACTGGCCGCGCGCACGCCGCACGCCAGCTTCTTCGACGACCGCGCCTGGTTCCGCTCGCTCTGGGGCGGGCGCGGCGCCGAGGGCGCACCGGCCTACCGCAGCGTGCGCATCGGCAGCCTGGACGTGACGAACACCATGGGTGACGAGCCGCGGCATGCGGTGCTGGCCGACGACCACTGGGGCCTGGCGGCCAATGTGCTGTGGGCGCAGGCGATCAGCCGGCATCTGGCGGCCGTGGGCCTGCCCGTGAAGCCGATCGACGACGCGGAAGCGCAGCGCTTCGTCGAGGCGCAACTGCCGGCCGGCGGTGCAGGACGCTGATCTCCGCATCTGCCCACCGTTCACGCCGAGCCTGTCGAAGCGCCGTGTCGGGCTTCGACAGGCTCCGCCTGAACGGTTCCTGTGGCTTCAACAAGCTCGGCCCGGGCGGTTCTTGCTGATCTACATCTTTGCCGCCTGATGGCGGAATTCCTGCGTGCGGCCGCCATAGCCGTAGGCCGCCGCCCGCGCGTCGATGACGTGCACGTAGCTCACCTCGTGCAGGTCGGGCCGCAGCGACGCCATGGCCTCGTGCACGGCCGCGAGGTAGCGGGCCTTCTCGGCCTTGGTGTTGGTCTCGTCGGTGACGCTGATGTCGAGGTGGAAGGCGCTGGCGCCCTGCTCGGCGAGGGTGCGGCCGCCGACGAACCATTGCGCGTCGGGGATGAACTGCACGGTGGTGGCGATCACCTCGGGCTGCTTGCCCAGGAGACGCCGGGTCAGGTCTCCCACCGCCTCCACGGCGCGGCGGGCGAGGGCGGCGTCGGGTTCGCCGGAAAGGTGGATGACGATGTGCGGCATGGCGGGCTCCTCGGGTTGGGGTGCGATGGATTCTGGGTCCGGCCATTGCATCGGAAAAGCGGGATTTGATAATGTCATCCATCGGAAAAGCAGGAGGATGACGCCATGCAGGACTTCGACATCACTCAACTCCGAACCTTCGTCGCAGCGATTGATGCCGGCAGCCTCACCGCGGCGGCGCCGCAGGTGTTCCTTTCGCAGTCGGCGGTCAGCGAGCAGTTGCGCAAGCTGGAGGAGCGCGCCGGGCATCCGCTGCTGGTGCGCAGCAAGTCGGGCGTGGTGCCGACGCCGGCCGGCGAGCGGCTGCTGGCCCATGCGCGCCGGCTGCTGGCGCTGAGCGAGGCGGCCTGGCGCGACCTGCACGGCGTCGCGCTGGCCGGCACGCTGCGCCTGGGCGTGACCGACTACTTCCGCACGGCCGAGATGGCCGCGTTGCTGGCGAGGCTGGGCGCGCAGCACCCGCAGGTGCGGCTGTGCGTCACGGTGCGCAAGAGCGACGAGGTGGAGGCGGGCCACGCGCGAGGCGAGTTCGACCTGGCCATCACCATGCGCATCGTGGAGGGCAGCATGCGCCGGCCCGCCGGCGACGAACTGCGGCGCGAACCGCTGCGCTGGGCGGCGGCGCCCGGGGTGCGGCGCGCACGCGGCGAGCCGCTGCGCCTGGTCGCGCTGCCCGACACCTGCTCGGTCCACCGCTTCGTCGTCGGGCTGCTGGCGCGCCGCAAGGTGCCGTACGCGGTGGTGCACGTGGCCTCGGGCGTGGCCGGGCTGCATTCCGCCCTCGCCGCGGGGCTGGGCATCGGTTGCCTCAACGAATCGGCGCTGCCGGCGTCGGGCGCCGTGGCGCTGCCGGCGCCGCACGGGCTGCCGGCCCTGCCGCAGGCGGTCTTCCGCCTGCTGCCGCCGCGCGCGGGCGAGGCAGCCTTCGTCGCACAGGCGCGCGAGGTGGTGAAGGCCGCCTTCGCCTGAAGGCCGGATGCGGCGCGGCGTCAGGCCGCCGGTGGCTCGGGCCAGGGGTGCTGTGGCCCGCGGACCTGCTCGAAGGCCCGCGCCACCTTCAGCACGCCCAGGTCGTCGAAGCGTGCACCGGCGATCTGCAGGCCGATGGGCAGGCCGCCCTTCGACCAGCCGCAGTTGACCGAAGCGGCCGGCTGCTCCGACATGTTGTAGGGCACGGTGAAGCCGATGTGCTCCAGCGGCCGCAGCGGATCGTTGGTGGGCGAGGGGTCCTCGGCCGGTGCCGGCATGTTGGGCGAGACGGGCGAGAGCACGTAGTCGAAGGGCGCGCAGGCCGCCACCGTCGCCACCCGCGTGGCGTGGAACTGGCTCGCGGCGCGGTACATCGCCTCGCCCGACAGGCCGGCGGCGCTCTCGGCCCACTGGCCGATGTAGGGCAGCACCTTGGCGCGCTGCGCGGGCGGCAGCGCCTGCAGGTCGACCCGGGAGCGCATGCGCCAGAAGTGGTCCATGCCGTCGAGCATGGCCTGCGTCATGAAGGGTTGCATCAGCGTCACGCGGGCGCCGGCGCGCTCGAACAGGCGCGCCGCCTCTTCCACCGCGGCGCGGATCTCGGCATCCAGCGGCAGACCGCAGCCGGCCTCCAGCAGCAGGCCGACGTGCAGTCCTTTCAGGTGTTCCGGCCCGACGTCGAAGGCGGGCCAGTCGATGTCCTGCGCAGGCAGGCTCATGCTGTCGCGTGCATCGGGGCGGGCCAGGGCCTGCATCATCAGCGCGGCGTCCTCCACGCTGCGCGTCATCGGACCGGCGGCGCGGCCGGCGTAGGGCGGGTCGATGGGAATGCGGCCGAGGCTGGGCTTGAGGGTGAAGATGCCGCACCACGAGGCCGGCAGCCGCAGCGAGCCGCCGATGTCGGTGCCCACGTGCAGCGGCCCGTAGCCGGCCGCTGCCGCCGCGCCGGCGCCGGCGCTGGAGCCGCCGGGCGTGCGCGTGAGGTCCCACGGGTTGCGCGCCAGGCGGTGAAAGCTCGACAGCCCCGAGGACAGCATGCCGTAGTCGGGCATGGTGGTCTTGCTGACGACCACCATGCCGGCTTCCTTGAGGCGCGCGGCGGGTGGCGCGTCCTGCGCAGCGGGACGCAGTTCGACAGCGGCGGTGCCGGCGGGCATCGGGTCGCCGGCGGTGGCGATGTTCTCCTTGAGCGTGCCGGGCACGCCGTCCAGCGGGCCGAGCGCCTCGCCGCGCCGCCAGCGCGCCTCGCTGGCGCGCGCCTGTTCCAGCGCCGCCTCGGGGCGGTAGAGGTAGGTGGCCTGCAACTGCGGTTCCCAGCGCTCGATGCGGTCGATCACGGCCCGCGCGGCCTCGACCGGCGAGAGCGTGCCCCGGCGGTACGCACGGGAGAGTTCGGCTGCGCTCCAGTCGTGCAGCGGGCGGGAGGATTCAGTGGTCATGGCGGCGCGGGGAGAAAAGAAAAAGCCGCGCCCGACGTCGGCCGGGCGCGGCGTTCCGGGGAGCTCAGCGGGGCGGCGAACTCATGCCCACGAGAGCGAGGACAGATCGTTGCAGGAGATCGGCATCTCCTTCCACAGCCCGCGCACGTTCTTGCGCGCGATGGTGGGGAACTGCGGCTGGTACAGGAAGCCGTTGGCCGCGTCCTGCGCCAGCAGCTTCTGCGCCTCGCCCAGCAGCTTGTTGCGCTCGGCCTCGTTGCCGGTGGCCTTGATCCTGTCGAACAGGGCGCTGAATTCCTTGCTGCCGTAGCCCCAGTAGTACTCGGGCTTGGTGTAGTTGACCAGGTCGAACGGCTCCACGTGCGACACGATGGTCAGGTCGTAGTTGAAGCCGCCGCCGTAGGTGCCGCTGAGCCACTGGGCCCACTCCACGTTCTGGATCTTCGCGTTGATGCCCACCTTGGCGAGCTGCGCCGCGATCACCTCGCCGCCCTGGCGCGCATAGGCGGGCGGCGGCAGCGTCATGGTCAGCTCCAGCGGCAGCTTCACGCCGGCCTCGGCCAGCAGCTTCTTGGCCTTCTCCGGGTCGTAGGGGTTGATGCCGGTGGTGTCGACGTAGCCGGGCGCGCCGGGCACGTAGTGGCTGCCGATGGGCACGCCGAAGCCGTCGGCCGCGCCCTCGATCACCGCCTTGCGGTCGATGGCGGCCAGGATGGCGCGGCGCACCCGCACGTCGTCCAGCGGCTTGCGGCGCTCGTTGATCGACAGGATGGTCTTGGCGCGCGAGCCGCCCAGGATCACCTGGAACTGCGGGTTGGCCTTGAACTGCGGCACGATGCGCGTCTGCGCGCGCGGGAAGGCATCCACGTCGCCGGCCAGCAGGGCGGCGGCCGCGGCGGCCGGATCGGAGATGAAGCGGAAGGTGACCTTCTGCAGGGCCGGCTTCTGCACGCCCTTGTAGCCCGGCCAGCGGCTGAGCGTGAGCGAGGAGCCCTTGGCGAAGTTGTCGAGCTTGAAGGGCCCGGTGCCCACCGGCTGCGTGGCGTTGGTGGCCGCGCTCTTGGGCTCGACGATGATGGCCGTGGCCTGGCCCAGCACGAAGGGCAGGTCGGGGTCGATCTCCTTGTTGAGGATGACCACCGTGTGTTCGTCCACCGCCTGCACCGTGAGGTTGGCGTAGGTGCGCTTGTCCTTGTTGGTGCTCTTCTCGCCGCCGGCGCGCTCGAAGCTGAACTTGACGGTCTGGGCGTTGAAGGGCTCGCCGTTCTGGAAGGTGATCCCCTTGCGCAGCTTGAAGGTGTAGGTCTTCAGGTCGGGCGAGACCTCCCAGCTCTCGGCCAGCAGGGGCGAGACGCTGCCGTCGGGATGGATCTTGGTGAGCGTCTCCATCACGTTGTAGAGCACGACCTCGCCGATGGCCGACGCGGCGTTCGCCGTCGGGTCCAGGCCCGGCGGTTCGAGCTGCATGGCCAGCACCATGGCGGTCTTGCCGCGGCCCTGGGCGAGGGCCCAGTGGGGCAGCGCGGCGGCCAGGCCGGTGGAGGCGATCACGTGGCGACGGTTCAGCATGGTCGAAAGCTCCTGCAACGGAAACAATTGGAAAAGTTGGCGTTATAGCGCGTCGGCGGCCTTGGCGGCCAGCGGCTCTGCTCGCGGCACGGCGGACAGCAGCGCCCGGGTGTAGGGATGCTCGGCCCCGGCGAAGAGCTGCTGCGGCGCGCCGCGCTCGACGATCCGGCCCTTGAGCACCACGCACACCTCGTCGCACAGGTGGTTGACCACCGCCAGGTCGTGGCTGATGAGCAGGTAGCTGATGCCGTACTGCTGCTGCAGGTCCTGCATCAGGTTGAGCACCTGCGCCTGCACCGAGACGTCGAGCGCGCTCACCGGCTCGTCGGCCACGATGAGCTTGGGCCGGGTGATGAGAGCGCGGGCGATGGCGATGCGCTGGCGCTGGCCGCCGGAGAACTCGTGCGGGTACTTGGCCAGGTCGGTGGCGCGCAGGCCCACGGCCACCAGCGATTCGGCGGCGCGCTCGCGCTGCTCGGCGCGGGAGGCGCCGGCCAGTGCCTCCAGCGGCTCGGCCACGATGCGCTCCACCGTGCGGCGTGGGTCGAGCGAGCCGTACGGGTCCTGGAACACCATCTGGAAGTCGCGCCGCGCCGCGCGCAGCTCGGCCTTCGGCAGCCGGTGCAGGTCGCGGCCCAGCAGCTTCACGCTGCCGGCGGTGGGCGTGTCCAGCGCCATCACCATGCGTGCGATGGTGGATTTGCCCGAGCCCGACTCGCCGACGATGCCCAGGCTGCGGCCGGCCTGCACCGTGAAGCTCACGCCGTTGACGGCCTGCACCATCGGCGCAGGGGCGAACAGCTTCTCGCGCGGCAGGGCGTAGTGGCGCACCAGGTCGGTGACTTCGAGCAGCGGAGGGCTCATGCTCATGCGGTCGCCTCGCTTTCTGCGGCGATCTCGTCCAGCCGCAGGCAGCGCACCGCATGGTCATGCGGCAGCATCGAGGGCGCCGGCCGCGTGCCGTGGCAGGCGTCGGCCGTGTAGCGGCAGCGGCCGGCGAAGGGACAGCCGGGCGGCAGGTCCACCAGTTCGGGCACGCTGCCGGGGATGGTCGCCAGTCGCTGGCCGCGCGGCGCGCCCAGCGCCGGGCGCGCGGCGAACAGGCCCTTGGTGTAGGGATGCGCGCGCTCGGCGAACACGGCCTCGGTGGGGCCGCTCTCGACGATGCTGCCGCCGTACATCACCAGCATGCGGCGTACGCTGCTGGCGATCACGCCCAGGTCGTGCGAGATCAGGATCAGCGCCATGCCGCGCTCGGCCACCAGCGACTGGATCAGGTCGAGGATCTGCTTCTGGATGGTCACGTCCAGCGCGGTGGTCGGCTCGTCGGCGATCAGCAGGTCGGGCCCGCAGGCCAGCGCCATCGCGATGCCGATGCGCTGGCGCTGGCCGCCGGAAAACTGGTGCGGGTAGGCGTCCAGCCGCGAGGCGGCGTCGGGAATGCCCACGCGCTCCAGCAGCGCCAGCGCCTCTTTGCGCGCCTCGGCCTTCGTGAGGCCGCGGTGGATGCGCAGCGGCTCGCCCACCTGGCGCGCGATGGTGTGCACCGGGTTCAGCGCCGTCATCGGCTCCTGGAAGATCATGCCGATGCGGTTGCCGCGGATGCCGCACATCGCCTTCTCCGGCAGGCCGACCAGTTCCTGCCCGTCGAAGCGGATGCTGCCCGACACCTTCGCGCTGCCGGGCAGCAGGCCCATCAGCGACATCACGGTGATCGACTTGCCGCAGCCCGATTCGCCGACGATGCCCAGCGTCTCGCCGCGCTCGAGCGAGAAGGAGATGCCGCGCACCGCCTCGGCGGGACCGCGCGGGGTCGTCAGGCCGATGTGCAGGTCGGTGACTTCTAGGAGTTTCATCGCGCCCTCGCCAGTCGGGGGTCGAGCAGGTCGCGCAGCCCGTCGCCCAGCAGGTTCAGCCCCAGCACCGCCAGCGCGATCGCCATGCCGGGCCACACCGCCAGGAGCGGCTGCTGGAACATCAGCGTCTGCGCCTCGCTGAGCATGCGGCCCCACGACGGCTGCGGCGGCTGCGTGCCCAGGCCCAGGTAGGACAGGGCGGCCTCGGCCAGGATGGCGATGGCGAAGCGGATGGTGCTCTGCACGATCAGCACCGCGGCGATGTTGGGCAGCACGTGCTGCATCGTGATCGAGAACGCCCCCTTGCCGCAGGCCTGCGCGGCGGCGATGTACTCGCGCGACCAGATGGCGTTGGCCGAGCCGCGCGTGATGCGCGCGAAGGTCGGGATGTTGTAGATGCCGATCGCGATGATGGCGTTGACGATGCCGGCGCCGAACACCGCCGTGAGCATGATGGCCGAGAGGATGGCGGGAAAGGCGAGGCTGAAGTCCGTCAGCCGCATGATGGCCTCTTCCACCCAGCCGCGCCGGGCGGCGGCCAGCAGCCCGAGCGCGGTGCCGACCACCAGGCCGATGCCCACCGCGATCACGCCGACCATGATGGAGGCGCGTGCGCCCACCAGCAGCAGCGAGGCCACGTCGCGGCCGAAGGCGTCTGTGCCCAGCCAGTGCTTCGCCGTGGGGCCGGCCAGCTTGTTGGCCATGTCCATGTCGTTGGGCGGCCAGGGCGTCCACGCATAGGACAGCAGCGCCGCCAGCACCAGCAGCAGCGTCAGCACGGCGCCGATGACGAAGCTGCGGTGGCGCAGCGCGCGGTGCCAGAAGCCGGGCAGCTTCAGCGCGGCGCCGGAAGGAGCGACGGCGGCGTTCATAGCGGTCGCCGCCGGGCCGCCCCAAGGCGGACCGCGCCTCCCCCTTGGGGGGCGGCGTTCCACGGAGCGAAGCGACGGGAAAAGCTGGGGGGCCTCATATGTCGGAAGCCTTGATACGCGGGTCGATCACCGCATACAGCACGTCGACCACGAAGTTCACGATCACCACGAAGGCAGCCAGCAGCATCACGCAGTTGCGCACCACGATCAGGTCGCGGTTGCTGATGGCCTGGAAGATCAGGCGGCCCAGGCCGGGCAGGTAGAACACGTTCTCCACCACGATGGTGCCGGCCAGCAGCTCGGAGAACTGCATGCCCATCACGGTGATGACGGGGATCAGCGCGTTGCGCAGCACGTGCAGCCACAGCACGGCGCGCTGGCTCACGCCCTTGGCGCGGGCGGTGCGCACGAAGTCCTCGCGCATCACCTCCAGCACCGCCGAGCGGGTGAAGCGCGCCAGGATGGCCGCCTGCACCACCGCCAGCGACAGGGCCGGCAGCAGCAGCGACTTGAAGGCGGCCAGCCGCTCGTCCCAGGTGGTGCCCCAGCCGTCGAAGCCGCCGGCCGAGAACCACTGCAGCTTCACCGAGAAGAGCAGGATCAACAGGATGGCGAACCAGAAGTTCGGGATCGCGATGCCCACCTGCGTGAGGCCCATCAGGCCCACGTCGCCCAGCTGGTTGTGGCGCGAGGCGGCCGTCACGCCCACCGCCAGCGCGATTCCCGTGGTCAGCAGCATCGCCAGCACGGCCAGCGGCACCGTCAGCGCCAGGCGCTCGAGGATCAGGTCGAGCACCGGCGAGCCGTAGCTGTAGCTGTCGCCCAGGTCGCCGGTCAGCAGCCCGCCGATCCAGTGCCAGTAGCGCGTCCAGGCCGGCTGGTCCAGGCCCAGCTTGGTGGCCAGGGCGGCCACCGCCGACGGGTCGGCGTCGGGGCCCATGAGGATCTGCGCCGCGTTGCCGGGCAGGATCTCCAGCACCAGGAAGACGATGATCGACGCGCCGATCAGCGTACCGAGCAGGGTCGCGAAGCGTTTGAGAAGGAACAGACTCATGGGGCGGGGCGCAGCATAACCCGACGGACGCAACGTCCATGCCCGGCGCCGATAATCGGCGCATGGCCCTCATGATCACCGACGAGTGCATCAACTGCGACGTCTGCGAGCCGGAGTGCCCCAACGGTGCCATCTCGATGGGCGAGTCGATCTA
Organism: Xenophilus azovorans DSM 13620; assembly: GCF_000745855.1. Taxonomy (GTDB): domain Bacteria; phylum Pseudomonadota; class Gammaproteobacteria; order Burkholderiales; family Burkholderiaceae_C; genus Xenophilus; species Xenophilus azovorans. Next base: position 30,005 of record NZ_JQKD01000018.1, on the reverse strand, counting down.
CGAGATCGATCCCCGCAAGTGCACCGAGTGCGTGGGGCACTTCGACGAGCCGCAGTGCGTGCAGATCTGCCCCGTCGCGTGCATTCCGGTCAATCCGGCGCACGTCGAGTCGCGCGAGACGCTGTACGAGAAGTACCAGCGGCTCACGGCCGCCTGATCCCTTTCAGTCCCCGGCCTTCTTCCGTTTCCTGCCTGCCGGCGCAGAAGTGTCGCGTGCGGTGAAGTCGTCGGCCCCAACCCCTTTCCTGGGCTTGCGCGGCTTGTGCCAGCCCGGCTTCGCCGGCGTGGGCTCGGCCCGCTCGGGCAGAGCGATGACGGCGGGGCCCTGGCCTGCCGTCCGGGCTTCGAGCTGACGGCGTTCGCGCGCCATCGCATCGGCCTGGCGCTTCGCATCGCGGGTTTGCGCCTCGCTGGCTTGGCGCGCTTCGTCGGAGCGGCTGTCGTCCACCTCGACGCTGCGGCCGCGTTCACAGGGGCGGTCGCTGTAGGCGTTGCCGCAGCGCCAGACCGGGCCCGCCGTGGCGCCCAGGTGCAAGGCGCCGGCCAGCAGCAGGACGGCTGCGGCGCGGTGGCGGTTCTTCTTGTGGTTCATGTTCTCCTCCCTGAGATGCGAGTGCCCCCGCTTCAGCCCGCCGGCGGGGCGGTGCTGCCCTCGCCCGGCGGCGCGCGGCGCGGGGGCTTGGGCCGCGGCGGCTTGCTGGTGTGGATCTGCTGCATGGCCTTGTCCATCTCGCCGGCCAGCAGCGCAGGCACGGCATGCAGCGAGCGCACGATCGCGTCGTCGATCGCCTCGCGCTGCTCGCGCAGCGGCTTCTTGAGCACCCAGCCGACCACCTCGGACTTCACGCCCGGATGGCCGATGCCCAGGCGCAGGCGCCAGTAGTCGCCGGTGCCGAGCTGGGCATGGATGTCGCGCAGCCCGTTGTGCCCGGCATGGCTGCCGCCGAACTTGAGCTTCGCCTCGCCCGGCACGATGTCCAGTTCGTCGTGCACCACCAGGATCTCCTGCGGCGCGATCTTGTAGAAGCGCGCGAGCGCCGCCACCGACTTGCCGGAGAGGTTCATGAAGGTCTGCGGCTGCAGCAGCCAGGCGCTGTGGCCCTGCACGCTGGCGCGCGCGACCAGGCCGTGGTAGCTGCGCTCGGGCAGCAGCGGTACCTTCCAGTCGCGTGCCAGCGCGTCCACCCACCAGAAGCCGGCGTTGTGGCGCGTGGCCTCGTACTCGGGGCCTGGGTTGCCCAGGCCGACGAAGAGCTTGATCATGGAAAGGATTATGAAAAGAAAAACGGCCCGCCAAGGCGGGCCGTCTTGATGCGCAAGAAGGCGCAGTTGCGTCTTACTTCTTCTTGCCGCCCTTGGCCGGAGCCGGGGCGGGCGCCGCAGCGGCTTCGGCCGGTGCAGCTTCTTCCTCGGCCGCCGGCACCACGGCCGACACCACCACCGGGTTCGGCTTGCCGTGGGTGATGACCTTCGCGCCCTTGGGCAGCTTCAGGTCGCTCAGGTGCACCGTGGCGCCGCTGGTCAGGCCGGACAGGTCCACCTCGATGAACTCGGGCAGGTCGGCCGGCAGCACGCTGATCTGGAGTTCGGTCATCACGTGGTTGACCAGGTTGTGGTGCAGCTTCACGGCCTCGGACTCTTCCTCGCCCTTGAAGTGCAGCGGCACCTTCACCGTCAGGCGGGTGCGGGCGTCCACGCGCTGGAAGTCCACGTGCTGGACCAACTGCTTGAACGGGTGGTACTGCACGTCGCGCAGCAGCACCTTGGTGACGTTGCCGCCCAGTTCCATCTCCAGGATGGACGAGTGGAAGGCTTCCTTCTTGAGGGCGTGGAACAGCGCGTTGTGATCGAGCTCGATCAGTTGCGGCTGGCCCTCGCCACCGTAGACGATGCCCGGCGTCTTGCCGGAGTTGCGCAGACGGCGGCTCGCACCCGTACCCTGCTTGGCGCGCTCGAAGGCGACGAATTTCATATCGATTCTCCAGATGGAACCGGCCGCGACCAGCCTGGCTCCGTTTCAAAAAAGGCCCGAAGGACCCACCAAAAGGAGCCGCGAAGCGTGCTCCTCAAGACGGCGCGAAGCATCGCGCAGCGCCGTCTTCATTGCGATCAGGATCCGGCTTTGCCGGTCCTGTTCGCGCTGACTCTCAAACCCGCTTTGCGATCGTCAGATCGCAAAGTGCTCAAAAAAGATTGTCCTGTTCGGAGAACAGGCTCATCACCGACTCGCCCTTGGCGATGCGCTGGATCGTCTCGGCGAACAGCGGTGCCACGGAGAGCTGGCGGATCTTGCCGCAGCCGGCCGCGCCGTCGGACAGGGGGATGGTGTTGGTCACCACCACCTCGTCGAGCGCCGTGCCCTGGGCGATGCGCTCCAGCGCCGGGCCGGAGAACACGGGATGCGTGCAGTAGGCGTACACCTTCTTCGCGCCGCGCTCCTTGAGCACCTCGGCCGCCTTCACCAGCGTTCCGGCGGTGTCGATCATGTCGTCCATGATCACGCAGTTGCGGCCGTCGATCTCGCCGATGACGTTCATCACCTCGCTCACGTTGGCCTTGGGCCGGCGCTTGTCGATGATGGCCAGGTCGCAATTGAGCTGCTTGGCCAGCGCCCGGGCGCGCACCACGCCGCCGACGTCGGGGCTGACCACGATCAGGTCGTCGTAGTTCTTGGCGCGCAGGTCGCCCAGCAGCACCGGCGAGGCGTAGATGTTGTCGACCGGGATGTCGAAGAAGCCCTGGATCTGGTCGGCGTGCAGGTCCATCGTCAGCACGCGCGAGACGCCCACGGTCTGCAGCAGGTTGGCCACCACCTTGGCCGAGATCGGCACGCGGCTGGAGCGTGGGCGGCGGTCCTGGCGGGCGTAGCCGAAGTAGGGGATGACGGCGCTGATCCGCTCGGCCGAGGCGCGCTTGAGCGCGTCGACCATGATCAGCAGCTCCATCAGGTTCTCGTTGGTCGGCGCGCAGGTGGACTGCACCACGAACACGTCGCGCGCGCGCACGTTCTGGTGGAGTTCCACGGTGACTTCGCCGTCGGAGAAGCGGCCCACCCGGGCGGCGCCCAGCGTGGTGCCCAGCGCCTGCGCCACCTCGGCCGCGAAGGCCGGGTTGGCGTTGCCGGTGAAAACCATGAAATCAGGGTGGTACGCCTGCATGCTTGCTTCCCGGCGGTCTTCGGACATTGGGCGGAGTGATCGTGAGGATTTGGCAGGGGAGGAAGGACTCGAACCCTCGAATGCCGGAATCAAAATCCGGTGCCTTAACCAACTTGGCGACTCCCCTACACAGGAGGATGGTCCAACGACCACCCACCGTGAATGTCGCTTCCGGATGCCCCTCCTGCCAGGGAAGGACGCCCGGTTCACCTAGCGCGCCCAGCCTGCGAGAGGATGGACTGCCAGATTGCCGCACTGCCGAAGCTGCCATCCCGGTGGCGGGTCGGCGAGCCGCAGGCCTTGCGGCATCTGCGCGAACACCGCACTGCCGGAGCCGGTCATGCGGGCCGAATCGGAAGAAAGGCCCTGCGCTGCCAGCCAATCGAGGCCTTCGCGCACCGGCGGACAAAGCCGCTCGGCAACCGGCTGCAGGTCGTTGCGGCCAAACCGGTAGATTTGTTCCGCGTCGTTCGCAGCAAAGCCTGAGAGTATAGCAGCAGGTGTGGCGCGCTGCAGGTCCGGCGCCGAAAAAATTCGGCCCGTGTCCAGGCCCTCGGGCGGCTTGAGGACGGCGAAGCGGGCGGCGGGCAACTCGACCGGCGTGAGCTGCTCACCCACCCCTTCCACCCAGGCGTTGCGCCCGCCCAGGAAGAAGGGCACGTCGGCCCCCAGGGCCAGGCCGATCCGCATCAGCCGCGCCGTGCTGAATCCCAGGGTCCACAGCCGATTCAGCGCCAGCAGGCAGGTGGCAGCGTCGGACGAGCCGCCCCCCATGCCGGCCTGCGCCGGGATGCGCTTGTGCACCCCGATGTGCGCGCCCAGGTCGGCGGCCCGGGGCCCGGCGGCCGCCTGCAGGGCCCGGGCAGCGCGCAGCACCAGGTCGTCCGCCGGCAGGGGTGCGGCCAGGTCCTCGCGGCTGAGCTGGCCGTCGCGCCGCAGCTCGACGTGCAGCGTGTCGCACCAGTCGATCAGCATGAACACCGACTGGAGCAGGTGGTAGCCGTCCTCGCGCCGGCCGGTGATGTGCAGGAAGAGGTTGAGCTTGGCCGGCGCCGGCAGGTCGTACAGCGCTTTCACGGCACGGCCTGCCGCGGCTCGAACACCACCCGCAGGTCGGCCGTGGGCGGCGGCGACTCGCGCACCGCCTGCAGGCGGCCCGCGGCCGCCTGGCGCAGGTCGGCGCGCCAGCCCGGCACTTCGGCCGGCTCGCCGGCCAGCCAGCGGAAGAGGGCGTCCACCGGCAGGGCGGCGCCGGTCACGCGCTCGGCCAGCAGGTCGATGGAGTCGTAGCGCTGCACCCGGCTGCCGTCGCGCAGCAGGGCCTCGCCGGGCTTCCACGACAGCACGCCCAGCGTCGAGCCGATGGGGCTGGTGAGGACGAGTTCGCCCGCGCCCGGGGCGCCGCGCAGCTCGAACAGGGCGGCGAAGGTCTGGGCCGGCTGGCTGTCCACGTGCAGCGACAGGCGGCCCGTCCAGACGGCGGCATCCGGCCGGCCGGCAGGCGGCGTCGTGCATCCGGCCAGCAGGAGAAGCGGTGCGAGGCAGGCGGCCGGCGCCGCCCGCAGCAGGGTGCGGCGGCGGGAATACCCGACAACCTGCGTGCTTCGCACTGCCGTGCGAGCGTCTTCGAGCGGTCGGGCGGCGCTCACAGCTTGACGCGCAGGCGCTTGAGCGTTTCCTGCAGGGTCTCGTTCTCGGCGTCGGCCAGGACGGCTTCCTTCCACACCTTCACGGCGCGGTCGCGCTGGCCGCTGGCCCACAGCACCTCACCCAGGTGGGCGCCGATCTCCGGGTCCGGCCGCTTGCCGTAGGCCGCTTCCAGGATGCGCCGGGCCTCGGCGACGTTGCCCAGGCGGTATTCGACCCAGCCCAGGCTGTCGGCGATGAACGGGTCGTCCGGCGCCAGGGCCACGGCCTTGAGGATCAGCTCGCGCGCCTCCGGCAGGCGCATGTTGCGATCGGCCCAGGCGTAGCCCAGCGCGTTGTAGGCGTTCTGGTTGTCGGGCTTGAGCTGGATCAGCCGGCGCAGCAGGCGCTCCATGTCGTCCAGCCGGTTGAGCTTCTCGGCCATCATGGCCTGGTCGTAGAGCAGGTCGCCGTCCTCGGGCGCGGCGGTGCTGGCCCGGGCCAGCATGTCGTAGGCGCTCTGGTAGTCCTTGGCGTCGCGCAGGAGCTGCACCTCGGCCAGCAGCTTCTGCCGGCGCTCGGCCTCGTTGCGCGCCGGCAGCCCGCGGATCAGCTCGCGCGCCTCGGCCAGCTTGCCCTGGCGGGCCAGCAGCAGGGCGCGCTGCGAGCGGGCCGCGGGCAACTGGTCGCCGCCCTCGATGCGCGTCAGCCACTGCTCAGCATCCGCATAGTCCTTGCGGCGCTCGGCCAGTTGCGCGAGCAGGATGTAGGCCTGCGTCTGCCCGCGGCGGCGGTCGTCCGCGTCGCTCTGCTGCGTGGCGAGTTCCAGGTAGCGCTTGGCCGAGGCCTCGGCCTGGGTGTCCTGCCGGGCCTGTGCCTGCAGCGAGCCCAGCAGCAGCCAGGGTTCGGGCAGTTCCGGCTTGGCCTGGGTGAGCGCCTGCAGCTCGGCGGAGGCGTCCGCATAGCGCCGATCGACCGCCAGGGCGCGCGCATAGGCGATGCGCGCCTCGGGCAGCGCCTTGGGCGATGCGAGGTAGCGCTTGACGACGGCCTCGGCCTCGGGCTGCGTCTCCATCAGGTCCAGCGCGAGCCCGACCGGCGCGTCCGCGTCGGGGTCGGCCGCCTGGCCCTTGCGCGCGGCATCGAGCGCGCCGCCGGCGTCGCCGGCCACCATGCGCAGGCGGCCCACCGTGGTCCAGGCCAGGGCGGCCGTGGCGGGGTTGCGCAGGTCGTCGGCCAGCGCGCGCTCGATGACCGAGGCGGCGAGCTTCTTGTCGGCAGCCCGGCTGTAGTGGCGGACGATCATCGCCATCAGGGCAGGGTGCTCGACCACGGGAGTGGCCGCCAGCTCGTCGCGCAGCGGCGCCTCGGATTCGGCGAGGCGGCCGAGCACGATCAGCACCTGCAGTTCGAGCCGGCGGGCTTCGCGCGCGTCGGGCAGGGCCTCGCGCCACAGGCGCGCGACCGTCAGCGCGGCCTCGGGCGAGCGCGCCAGCACCGCCACTTCGGCGGCGCGGCGGAACAGGGCCGGTTCGCGGGTGCGGCGGGCCGCGTCGAGCAACATCTCGAAGCCCTCGCCGGGATCGCCGCCGGTGGCGTTGAGTTCGCCCACCAGCACCTCGTAGAACAGCTGGGCCGTCATGGCCGAGGGCCGGGCCGGGCCGTCGTCCTCGGGCGTGTCCTTGTTCTTGCCGGCGTCGCCGCGGGTGTCGGTCCGGGTGGCTGCGGTGGGTACGGCTGCCGGTGCGGCGGCAGGGACCGGCGCGGCAGCGGAAGGAGGAGGAGGGGAAGGTTCGGGCGCCGTCGTCGTCTGGGCGCACGCCCCCAGCGTGGCGACCGTCGCCAAGGCTGCCGCCAGGCGGTATCTGCGGGGCGAAAAAAGCATCGAATCATAATAATCCAACCCCTTTCGGACGATGGCCGCAGCCGGGCAACCGGCCTGGCTGCGCTGCGCCCTTTCGCTGGATTCCCCATGCCCGAACTCCCCGAGGTCGAAGTCACCCGGCGCGGCTTCGCCGACCGCATCGCCGGCGCGCAGGTGCTGGCCGTGCGGATGGGCAAGCCCCTGCGCTGGGGGCTGGGCGTGCTGCCGCAGGCGCTGGTGGGCCGCCGGGTGCAGGGCGTGCGTCGGCGCGGCAAGTACCTGCTCGTCGACCTGGACGAGGGCCTGCTGCTGCTGCACCTGGGGATGTCCGGCAGCCTGCGTTTCGACGCCGCGCTGCCGCCGCCGGGCGTGCACGACCACTTCGACCTGGCCACCACCGCGGGAACGCTGCGGCTGAACGATCCGCGCCGCTTCGGCGCGGCCGTCTATGTGGAGGCGCAGGACGCGCCGGCGGCGCGCAAGCTGCTCGACGGCCTGGGCATGGAGCCGCTGGAGGTCGGATTCGACGCCGGCGTCTTCCATGCCGCGCTGCGCCGGCGGCAGGCGCCCATCAAGCAGGTGCTGATGGCGGGCGACGTCGTCGTGGGGGTCGGCAACATCTACGCCTCCGAGGCGCTGTTCCTGGCCGGCATCCGGCCGACGCTGCCTGCCTCGCGCGTCTCGCGTCCGCGCGCCCTGCGGCTGCACGCCGCCATCCGCGACGTGCTGGGCCGCGCGGTGGAGCGCGGCGGCAGCAGCCTCAGGGATTTCTCGCACGTCGACGGCAGCAGCGGCTACTTCCAGCTCGAAGCCATGGTGTACGGTCGTGCCGGCGAGGCCTGCCGGGTGTGCGGCACCCTGGTCCGGCAGATCCGCCAGGGCCAGCGTTCCACCTTTTTCTGCCCGGCGTGTCAGAAAAGTTGAAAAGCGGCTGAACGGTCGACATCGACCCTCCGAAAGGCGATGCCGGGCGGAAAAGCGAGTGTTATATTTTGTTAACCATCCACGTGGCAGGCCTTCTTGAGCGCGTCCTTCAACCAGCAATTCGACCAGCACGGTGCCTGGCGTCGCAACTTCGCGCACCGGCTCAAGTGGCTGGCCAGCTGGCTGCGTGAGAGCGACCTGCTGGACGCCGCCGTCGGCGAGCGCCTGCGCGAGCTGGAGGCGCAGATGCGCACCAGCAAGGTCATGGTCGCGTTCGTGGCCGAGTTCTCGCGCGGCAAGTCGGAGCTGATCAACGCCATCTTCTTCGCCGGCTACGGCCGCCGCATCATGCCGGCCAGCGCCGGGCGCACGACGATGTGCCCGACCGAGCTGGGCTACGACGCCGCCTTCCTGCCCTGCCTGCGGCTGCTGCCCATCGCTACCCGGCTGGAGGCGCATTCGCTGACCTGGTGGCGCGGCCGCGAGCAGGAGGCGCGCTGGACCGAGGTGCCCATCGACGTCGACGACGCCGAGTCGCTCGCCACGGCGATGCACAAGGTGGCCGAGGTCGACTGGGTCAGCGTGGACGAAGCGCGGGCGTTGGGCTTCTGGAGCGACGAGCATCCGCAGGACAACCCGGTGTGCGATGCCCAGGGCCGCGTGGAGGTGCCGCGCTGGCGCCACGCGCTGCTGAACATGCCGCACCCGCTGCTGGAGCAGGGGCTGGTGATCCTCGACACGCCGGGCCTGAACGCCATCGGCGCCGAGCCGGAGCTCACCGTGAGCCTCATCCCGCAGGCGCATGCGGTGGTGTTCATCCTGGGCGCCGACACCGGCGTCACGCGCTCCGACCTCGCCATCTGGCGCGAGCACCTGGTCACCGAGGGCGATCCGGGCGAGACCCGCATCGTCGTCCTGAACAAGATCGACACGCTCTGGGACACGCTGAGCGCGCCGGGCCAGATCGACGCGCAGATCGAACGCCAGTGCCGCACCTCGGCCGACACGCTGGGCGTGCCGCGCGAGCGTGTGATGCCGGTCTCGGCGCAGAAGGGGCTGCAGGCCAAGATCGAGCGCGACGCTGCGCTGCAGCAGGCCAGCCGCCTGCCCGCCCTGGAGGCCGCGCTCGGCGAAGGACTGCTGGGCCGGCGCGAGACCATGCTGCGCCTGGCGGTGGATGCCGGCATCGCGGCGCTGCGCGCCGAGGCCGCGCGCCTGCTGCAGGTGCGCCAGCGCGACCTGTCGGAGCAGGCGTTGGAACTGCAGGGGCTGCGCGGCAAGAACAGTACCGTGATCCGCCACATGCGTGCGCGCATCGAGCAGGAGCAAGCCGACTTCGAGGCCAGCAACACCCGCATCCTGGCGCTGCGCTCGGTGCAGGCCAAGCTGCTGCGCGAGGTGTACGCGGTGCTGGGCAGCACCGCGCTCAAGGCCGACCTCGGACGGCTGGCGGCGGCGCTGCGGCGCCCCGGCATCAAGCTCAGCCTGGGCAAGGTGTACGGCGCCACCTTCGATGCGCTGCGCGGCAACCTGCGCGAGGTGCAGGCGACCACGGCCGAGATCCAGGCCATGCTGCACGCCACCTTCCGCCAGCTCAACGCGGAGCACGGTTTCGCGCTGCAGGCGCCGGCCGAGCCCGACCTGAGCGACTTCGTGGCCGAGCTGGGGCGCATCGAGCAGAGCCACCTGCACTACCTGGGCGTGGGCAACGTGCTCAAGCTGGCGCAGCACGACTTCTGCGACAAGCTGGTGCGCGCCCTGGGCAGCCGGGTGCGCGCGGTCAACGAGGCCGCGATGGCCGAGGTGGAGCGCTGGTCCAAGAGCGCCGGCGCGCAGCTCGACGCGCAGCTCAAGGAGCGCCGCCGCAACTTCGTGCGCCGCATCGAGTCCGTCGAGCGCATCCAGCAGGCGGCCGGCGGCCTGGAGGAGCGGCTGGCCGAGATCCACGCCCACGAAGGGCAGCTCAAGGCCCTGAACGAGCGCCTGCAGGAGCTGACCGGGCTGCTGACCAGCCAGGAGCCGCCCACCGCGTCCGCCGCCGGCGAGGCCGCGGCGCGCGACGCCCTGCGCGTGGCGTGACCGGCGAGCACGCGGCGCTCGCCGCCGCCGCGCAGGCGCTTTCATCCGAGTTCCATCGCGAGCTGGTCGCCTGGCAGCGCAGCCACGGGCGTCACCACCTGCCCTGGCAGCGCACCCGCGATCCGTACCGCGTCTGGCTGTCGGAGATCATGCTGCAGCAGACGCAGGTGACGACCGTGCTGGGCTACTACGAGCGCTTCCTCGCCCGCTTCCCTGACGTTGCTGCGCTGGCCGCGGCGCCGGAGGACGAGGTGTTCGGCCTCTGGAGCGGGCTAGGCTACTACAGCCGGGCGCGCAACCTGCACCGCTGCGCGCAGGAGGTGGTGGCGCGCTTCGGCGGCCGCTTTCCGCACACCGCGGCCGAGCTGGCGACGCTGCCCGGCATCGGCCGCTCCACCGCTGCGGCCGTCGCCGCCTTCTGCTTCGGCGAGCGGGTCGCCATCCTGGACGGCAACGTGCGGCGCGTGCTGGCGCGGCTGCTGGCCTACGGCGGCGACCTGGCCGTGGCGGCGAACGAGCGGGCCCTGTGGGCCGCTGCCGATGTGCTGCTGCCGCCGGCGGACCGACCGGACGACATCGCGGCCTACACGCAGGGCCTGATGGACCTCGGCGCCACCATCTGCCTGCCGCGCCGGCCCGACTGCCTGCTGTGCCCGGTGCAGGCCCTGTGCCGTGCCCGCGCCGGCGGCGACGTCGAGCGCTACCCCGTGCGCAGCCGCAAGCTGCGCCGCACGGCGCAGACGCTGTGGGTGCTGCTGGCGCAGCGGGAGGAAGACGGCGCGGTCTGGTTGCACAAGCGCCCGGCGCGCGGCATCTGGGCCGGGCTGTGGGCGCTGCCGGTGTTCGAGTCGCGCGAGGCGCTGCTGGCCGCCTGCCCCTCCGCAGCCGAGCCGCAGGATCTGCCGGCCTTCGTCCACGTGCTCACCCACAAGGATCTGCACCTGCATCCGGTGGCGACGGCCTTCGCGTCGCAGTCGCCGGCCATCGAAGGAAGCTGGGTGGATGCGGACCGCTGGCCCACGCTGGGCCTGCCGGCGCCCGTGCGGCGCCTGCTGGAGCAGCGCGCCGCCGGCTGAAGCGCAGGCCGCCTACTCGATGTCGAGCTCGCGGTGCCGCTTGAGCGCCGCCCAGCGGTCGCCGAAGGCGCGCGCCAGTTGCTCGACCAGGAACACCGAGCGGTGCTGTCCGCCGGTGCAGCCGATGGCCACCGTGACGTAGCTGCGGTGGTCCTGCGCCAGGGCGTCCAGCCAGCGCGCCAGGAACTGCTCGATGTCCGCATACATGCGCGCCACCTCGTCGTGGCCGCGCAGCCAGTCGATGACCGGCTGGTCACGCCCCGTCAGCGGACGCAGCGCCGGCACGTAGTGCGGGTTGGGCAGCATGCGCACGTCGAACACGTAGTCCGCGTCCAGCGGCAGCCCGCGCTTGAAGGCGAAGGACTGGAACACCAGCGTCATCTGCCGGCGCGGGGCGCCGATCAGCGCCTTGATGTAGGTGCGCAGCTGCGCCGGCCGGATCAGGCTGGTGTCGATCACGTCGGCGCCGTCGCGCAGGTCGGCCAGCAGCTCGCGCTCCAGCTCGATCGCCTGCACCAGGGCGCGCTCCTGCTCGGGCACGTCGACGCGGCCGTCCTGGCGCGACAGGGGGTGGCGGCGGCGCGTCTCGGAGTAGCGCCGCACCAGGGCGTCGGTGGTGGCGTCGAGGAAGAGCGAGCGCATCCGGATGCCCTCGCGGCGCAGCGCCTCCAGCTGCAGCGGCAACTGCGGCAGCGAGACGCCGCTGCGCACGTCGATCGCCACCGCCACGTGCGTCGCCTGCCGTTCGCGCTGCAGGGCGACGAAGGACTCCAGCAGTTCCGGCGGCAGGTTGTCGACGCAGTAGTAGCCGGCATCCTCCAGCGCTGCCAGCGCCACCGACTTGCCGGAGCCCGACATGCCGGTGATGAGGAAGAGGTCCAGCCCGTCGGGCGGGGCCTGCGTGGTCCCGGGCACGCTCATGAGGCAGCCTTCGCGCGGCGCGGCGCGGGAGCAGCGGGCTTGCCGAGCATCTCGCGCGCGTGTGCCAGCGAGGTGGCCGACACCTGTTCGCCACCCAGCATGCGCGCGATCTCCTGCATGCGGCCTTCGCCGTCCAGCGGCTGCACGGTGCTTTCGGTGCGGCCCTGCGCCACCCGCTTGGCGACCCGCAGGTGGTGGTCGGCGCAGGCGGCCACCTGCGGCAGATGCGTGACGGCCAGCACCTGCCGGTCGCGGCCGAGCTGCTGCATCAGGCGCCCGACGGTCTCGGCCACGGCGCCGCCGACGCCGGCATCCACCTCGTCGAAGATCAGCGTCTGCGCCTCGCCCAGCCGGCTGGTGGTCACGGCGATGGCCAGCGCGATGCGCGACAGCTCGCCGCCCGAGGCCACCTTGCCGATCGGCCGCGGCGTGCTGCCCGGGTGGCCTGCCACCAGGAAGCTCACCTCTTCCAGCCCGGCGCGGCCCGGCTGCGCCAGGGGGGCCAGGGCGACCTCGAAGCGCCCACCCTGCATGCCCAGGCCCTGCATGGCCTGCGTGACGGCTTGCGACAGCTTCGGCGCAGCCTTCTGGCGGGCGCGCCCGACCGCGCGCGCGGCCTCCAGGTACGCCTTGTGCGCCGCCTGCTCGGCGCCTTCGAGGGCCGCCAGGTCGGCCTGGGCGTCGAGCGCCTGCAGCTGCGTGCGCCAGTCGGCCAGCAGCGCGGGCAGCTCCGCCGGCGGCCGGCGCCAGCGGCGCGCCAGCGACAGCCACTGGCCCATGCGCTCGTCCAGTTCCGCCAGGCGTTCCGGATCCAGGTCGGTGCGGCGGCGCCAGGCGTGCAGCGTGTGCGCGGCGTCGGCCGCCTGGGCGATGGCCGAGGCCAGCTCCTCGCCGATGGCCTGGAAGGCGGGCTCGATGTGCTCGCTGGCCTGCAGCAGCGACTGCGCGCGCGCCAGCGCCTGCAGCGCGCCGCCGTCGTCGTCCTCCAGCGCGGCGGCCGCGCCCTCGGCGGCATCCAGCAGCGCCCGTGCGTTCGACAGGCGGGTGTGCTGGGCGGACAGTTCCTCCCATTCGTCCTCGCCCGGCGCCAGCTTGTCGAGCTCGCCGATCTGCCACTGCAGGCGCTCGCGTTCGCGCAGCAGCGTGTCCTGCGCCTGGCGCGCCGTCTCCAGGGCGCCCGCGGCCTGGCGCCAGGCTGTCCAGGCGGCGCCCAGCGGTGCGGCGTCGATGCCGGCATAGGCGTCCAGCAGCCCGCGCACCGCCTCGGCGCGCGTCAGGCTCTGCCAGGCGTGCTGGCCGTGGATGTCGAGCAGGTGGTCGCCCAGCTCGCGCAGCTGCGCGGCGGTGGCCGGGCTGCCGTTGATCCAGCCGCGGCTGCGGCCCTGCGTGTCGACGGTGCGCCGCAGCAGCAGCGATTCGCCGGGCGCGAAGCCGCCTTCGTCCAGCCAGGCGGCCAGCGCCGGCACGGGATCGAACTCGGCGCTCACGTCCAGCCGCTCGGCGCCCTCGCGCACGGCCCCGGCATCGGCGCGGCTGCCCAGCGCGAGCTGCAGTGCGTCGATGAGGATGGACTTGCCGGCGCCCGTCTCGCCCGTCAGCACGCTGAAACCGGCGGCGAGGTCCAGCTCGAGTGCCCGGACGATGACGAAGTCGCGCAGTGCGATGCGTCGCAGCGCCATGTCATGAACCTCCTGCGTTCCAGTACAGCTTCTTGCGCAGCGTGTCGAAATAGCTCCAGCCGCGCGGGTGCAGGAAGCGCACCCGGTAGTCCGAGCGCCTCACCACCACCTTGTCGCCGTGCATCAGCGTGGCGAGCGACTGCATGTCGAAATTGGCGCTGGCGTCGCGTCCGCCGACCACCTCGATGGTGATCTCCTGCGCATCGGGCAGCAGGATCGGCCGGTTCGACAGCGTGTGCGGCGCGATTGGCACCAGCACCCAGCCTGGGATCGCCGGATGCAGCAGCGGCCCGCCGGCGGACAGGGCGTAGGCGGTCGACCCGGTCGGCGTGGCGATGATCAGCCCGTCCGCGCGCTGGTTGGCCACGAAGTTGGGCCCGACCGACACGCGCAGCTCCACCATGCCCGAGGTGGCGCCGCGGTTGACCACTACGTCGTTCATGGCCAGCGCGTCGAACACCACCGCGCCCTCGCGCACCACCTGCGCGTGCATCAGGCTGCGGTGGTCCTCTTCGTACTCGCCGGCCAGGATCGAGCTCAGCGCGCCCTGGTAGCCGTCGAGCGGGATGTCGGTGATGAAGCCCAGGCGCCCGTGGTTGATGCCCACCAGCGGCAGGCCCGAGGGCGCCAGGCGCCGGCCGATGCCGAGCATGGTGCCGTCGCCGCCGACCACCAGGCCGAGGTCGCAGCGCTGGCCGATGTCCTCCACCGCCAGCACAGGGTACGGGCCGGTGTCCAGGGGCTGTCCGTCGGGGCCGCTCTCGGCGCTGCCGCGCTCCAGCACCACCGAGCAGCCCTGCTCCTCCAGGAAGGCGGCGATGCCCTGCATCACGCTGTCTGGCGCGCGGGCCGCCTGCGCCTGGTACTTTCCGATCAGGGCGACGTGGCGAAAGCGGGTACTCATGGGATACAAATTACGATTTCAAGCTCGTCTGTAGGTTGTGCAATGCAACCTGTAGCGCGTGTGTTGCGCGCTTCCCCTGCGGGCTTTTGAGGTCGATACCTTCGATCACTGCTTCGATGGTTGCTGCCGTGGGGTCTTCGTCTACGGCGCTGGCCAGTGCTGCGCGATCGGGCGGGCTGCAATAGCGTCGGCCTGACTTCCACATGGAGATATGTGTGTTCGGGACGCCTATCGCGTCTGCTAACGCGCCATAGCTTCCAAACATGGATTTACCTTTTTCGATAAGATAATTCAATTGGCTCATTGGTTACCTCATGTGGTAAATTGCAACTTATCAAATCTGGTAAGTAACCGGATTTGATAAGTGAATTCTCGCATAGGAGCGGCCATGTCTCTTTCCGTCACCCCTCACTGCCTCGGCAACGGGCATGACTTGCGGCTGAACGCTGCCGGTCAGTGGGCATGCGATGCATGCGGCTACGTTGTCGATGGTGACCCTTGCCCCCCGGCTGGTGCCTCTGCCGAGGTAAACGAAGCTGCCGTCAGCGTGGCCGCTCCTGCGGCTTCCGGCCAGTCGGCGGGCATCCCTATCGAGTTGATCAGCGTGCCCGGCCGCAAGGCTCGTTACGCGTTGTCGCGCGAGCGTGTCAAGGCACATCGCCAGTCCCATGCGCGCCTGGATGTGACGGTCAAGCCCGAGACGAAGGCGAGCATCGATTCCATTGCCCGTGAACTGGGCTTCAGCGCCAATGAGGTCGTACGCGAGTTGCTGGCCTTCGCGCTGACCAATCGCAACTGGAAGCAGGTCGGGCTCGTCGGGCGGGGTGCGCTGTGAAGCACGCGCAGCGCATCAAGCTTGCGCAGCGCAGGAATTGCATGCGGCATCGGCCGCTTGTGTCCCTGATCCGCTTCTATTCGCTGCAGTATGGCCTTGGCGGGGGGGTGGGGTGCGCTGTGACTGACTGGCATCAAAAGCCGCATCTGTATCGCGATGGCGGCTTGTGGGTTGCTATCGGCCCGCAGGGCTTAAAGGGTTTCGGGCGTACGCCGTGGACGGCGTGGCGCATGTTGTCGTTTGAGGTATCGCAGGCGCGTGAGCTTGAGGACCGGAGGGTGGCATGCTGACCGTCTCCGAATGGCTCGAAGCCGTCCGCACGCGTTGCGCGAAGCCGGAGCCCGTCACGCCGGCCGTCTCGGTGAGCACGGCCGGCATCGACCGCCACGAGTTGCGCCGCCGGGCCTCGGCAGTCCTTCGCGCTCCGGTCCCTGCGGCCGTGCGCGAGTCGTTGCGGGCGTCCATCCAGTTCAAGGCCGATTGCGCGGTGCTGTCGGCCTTCTGCGCACGCGGCACGCAGCAGGACAAGGCCCGTGCCGCGCTGTGCCGCCTGGAAGCCATGCAGGGGCGAGCATGAGCGGCCTGCGATTCGTTTCCGGTGGCGGCTCGCGTGGCCCGTATCGCGCGCCGCCCGGTGCGTCGTTCATCCGTTGTCTGCGTGTCGGTTTGAAGCTGACGCAGCCGGAAGCCGCCAGCCGGGCCGGTGTCGGCCTGCGCACGTTCCAGCGTGCCGAGTCCGGTGATGTGGTGGACCGTGCCACGCGAAGGCGCATCGAGCGCGCGATGGGGTCGCCATGGTGAAACCCGCCATCGCGGCCGGCGCCGGCTCGCGCCGCCTGCTCGCCAGTGGCGCGGCCTTCCTGCCGCCCCTCGCCCCCCTCTTGCTGAACAAATCCAGCGCGTGCAGCGCTGGCCGGCCTGTCGCTGCGGCTGCGCCCCGAGGGCGAGCCGCAGCCCGCCGTGAGCTGCTGATTGATCCGGGCCTCCTGCGCGGCCTCCTCGATGCCGGCGTGGTTTGGTACGCGGACGGTGGCGCCCCGCGCAAGGGATCGTTAGTCGCGCCTTGCGCGATTGAGACGGCAAGGCCGGCTCAACCCGAAGGGCCAGAGCCCGGTGCCGAAGGCATGCGCCCTCGTTGTGCTGCTCGGGCTGCGGGCGTGGCGCCGCGCCGGGGCGAGGCACGAGACACGAGCGCGGCAGACGCGCCGGCCGACCCCGATGGTAATCACGGGGAGAACATGAATTCGCATCGCGGAGACGATCAATGACCAAGGTAGCGGACCGCAATGCGCTGGTGCTCGATGGCAACACGGTGAAGCTGCGGCTGATGGCCGAGCGCACCGAAAGCAAGCGCCTCGTGCACGTGGACTGGCTTCGCTTCACGGCGAAGGTCAAGACCTATCCCCCAGTCCTCACGGACCGTCGCCGCGAGACGACTTCGGTGTGGGACGAAGGCTACCGCCTGCACAAGCTGCTGACGATCATCAATGGTCTGCCCGATGCGGACCAGTCCCCGGCGCAGCAGGCGGCGGACCTCGCGGAGCGCGTCTGCACCATCCTTGGCTTCGACTTCGTGCGCCATCACGAATTGCAAAAGGGCCACGATTTCTACAAGCATCGTTGGTCCATTAAGCGCAACGAAGAAGAAGTCGGCTGGGTCGGATTCGGCGCAAGCTCGGACAGTCCTCGCCAGCGCACACAA
Source organism: Xenophilus azovorans DSM 13620 (assembly GCF_000745855.1). Lineage (GTDB taxonomy): Bacteria > Pseudomonadota > Gammaproteobacteria > Burkholderiales > Burkholderiaceae_C > Xenophilus > Xenophilus azovorans. The sequence continues at coordinate 13,237 of NZ_JQKD01000018.1, read as the reverse complement.
GCCGAGACGCTGCACGTCAACCTCTACGGCAAGGCGTGCACCTTCGCTGATACCGGATGGACCGACAAGATGGCGAACCTTGTCGATGAACTGCAAGCCAAGATCACGCGCGTTGACCTCGCGTTGGACTTCTTCGATGGCTATGCAGGCGGCATCGAGCGTGTTTGGGAAGACTACAAGGCCGGCCTGTGCGATCACTACGGCCGTCGCCCGAAGCTGCGCGATCTGAACTGGCTGCAGGGCAATAGTCGAAGCCTGTACATCGGCAGCAAGGAAGCCGGCAAGGAAACCAACGTCTATGAAAAGGGCGATCAACTGTTCGGCCCTGAGGCGGATGTTGACTGGCTGCGCTTCGAACTGCGCTATGGCAACAAGCTGCGCGTGATCGAAAGCGAAGTGCTGCGCCGGCCGCAGGACTTCTTCGCGGGCGCCAGCGACTGGCATGCGGCCGTCCTGCGCGAGGCGGGCGACAAGGCCACGCCTGAGCCGATCCAGTGCAAGCCGCGCGAAGCCATCATGAGCGTGCAGGCCGAGTGCGCCCGCAATGCCCGCTGGGTGCTCAGCACGGCCGCTGCAAGCGTCGGCGTGGCCGCAACCTTCCTCGATGAAGAACAGTTTCTCGAACTGATCGTGTCGGCCGTCAAGCGGCCGTCTCGCCTTCGGGGCTTCTCTGATGCCGATCTTCGCGCCGGTTACGCCAGCGCATTCCAGTCTTATGTTGCCCCGCGATCTGGCCCAGTCGCGCAGGGTGTCCATTGAACGGGCTGTAAGGATCAATCATGCGTATCAAGTCTGAAAGCACTCTCTACGGCATCAAGGCCAGCAAAGGCGACTTCGAAGGCCGTGGCTTCGACTCCTGCACCTTCCACCTGGATGCAGACCTCGCGAGCAACACCAGCGGCGAAGCCATCGGCATCAGCACCCGTCCCTTCAAGTTCGGCAAGGCCGATGAATTCGACAAGTGGAAGCATCTCGCCAAGTCGCTGCCGCTGCGCGTCGAAGTGGAGTTCGATGTGGTCGCGGCGGCGGAGAACAAGACCTCGCTGTCGATCGTGAGCATCAAGCCGATGGAGCGGGCGAAGTCCGCCTGATGCCATGCGGCTGATTGTGCAATCCCTCGCAACCGGTCGCTTCCTCGCGCCTGGGCGGGACGGCACGCCCGAGTGGTTCCGCAGCCTCGCGAAAGCGGGCGGCGGGGTCACCGATGACGTCGAACGGGCTGTTCAGTTGGTGCAGGACTGGACGGACCCGGACGATGACGCCTCGATTGTGGACCTCGATGTACTCGGCACGGCCGATGACACCGACGAAGCGCAATCGAGATTCGTAACCGGAAACGGGAGTCACTGATGGATTGCGCACCTTTGTCTGTTCTCAATGCCGAAGACCTGTCTCAGGCGCTGAGCTACATGGCGCTGATCGCATTCGTGTCGGGCGTGCTCGGCGTGTTCATCGCGCAGGGCGTTGCGGCTGCGATTCGCATGGTCGGCCGCTGGATTCGCCTGCGCGGGCAGCAAGTGCCGTTCGCCCGGCGCGTCGAGCACGTGAGGGTCATGCGCGAACGCATGTTCCTGGCGCTGGATCGGGTCGCGGAGCGTCAAGCTCGCCAAGCTGCAAGGCGAGGCTGCGATGTGGGCGCTTGAAGTCGTGGCATGCGGTGCAGCGATGTGGGCCTTCGTGCTGATTGGCGAGTGGCTGTGATGGGCCGCTACGTCATCGCCCGAGTCTGCGCGGCCGTCGCGGTGGCGGTCGCCCTTTTCTTCCTGAGGAGGTTTACCCATGGCAATTGATGTTTCATCGCTCGTGACGGATATCGGCTTCGCAGTAGGCGCTGTTGGTGCCGTAGGCCTGGGATGCCTGCTGGTGCTCCTTGCCGCGAAGGCGAGTAAGTGGGTCCGCTCGGCGCTCGGCTATAGCCCGATGGAAGGCACTGCGGCGCTGCGCGAGGCCGCTGCTGCGAATGCCGCCACGGCGGCCTGGGACTCGGGCTACATGCGCCGCCAGTTCGATGCCTCGTGGAGCGATGCGGAAAAGCAGGCATGGCGCGAGGGCGTCGCTGCGCAGCATGAGGACCGGCGTGCCGGCCGCTGATGGAGCCGCAGCAAATCATTCAATGCGATAGCGCGTGCACGGTGACGGTCGTGCACGAGTTGTCACTGCCTCCCTTCCAACTGACGAAGGAAGAAGGCGCACAAATCGCGCTCGCCATCGGCGCGGTCTGGATCGTGGGCTGGGCTATTCGAATGCTCGCCCGGGTCCTGTCAACTGGTGATGGAAACCCGCCCGCTGAGGGCAACTGAAAGGAAACTGAAATGAACAAGACCATCTCTCGCGGCCTCGTGGCCGTCGGCTCCCTGGGCGCCCTGGCCTCGGCCAATGCCGCCGCCATCGATGTGACCGATCTGGTCACGGACATCGCCGCGCAGGCCGCTCCCGTGGGTCTGGTCGGCGTGGCCGTGCTGATGATCTACGGCGCCGTGAAGGCCTTCAAGTGGGTGCGTGCCGCCCTGAGCTGATCGAGTAGCTCGCACCCCGGCCTGATCACCCGGGGTTGCCTGTTCAAAGCGCATGCGGTGTGCGCTTCGCAGAGGCAGAGCATGGATCAAGGCGGCATCTACATCATCTTGGCGGTACTGGGGGCGTTATGGTTCATGTTGTCCGTCTGATCGTCGCGGCGCTGCTGCTGGTTGGGCAGGCGCATGCGTTGGTGCCGGCGTTGACGAATCAGTACTTTGTCGATTCGCATACGTTCTTGGGGAAGACGTCGCCCCAGACGGGTTATTACTCCACGAACGTTGCCGCCTGTAATGAGTGGATGGATATTGCGCAAGGCATTTGGAGCGGCTATCCGAATCGGGATGGTGTCGTGGGTGGTGGCAACTATGGGACGTGTCGGATTTCGACTGTCGGTGGTTCAAGCGTTTATAAGGTCATCAGTCGCGCGTCGTCGGTGTGTCCTGCGAATAGCACGGCGGTAAGCGGCGGCTGTCAGTGCAACACCGGCTATCACGAAGAGGGCGGCGCGTGCGTTGCTGATCCGAGTGAATGCGAGGCTTTGGCCGGCCAGTCGGCGGGCTGGAAGAATTACGAAGGCACGGGGTCGGATTTCTATTTCTGCGATAGCTGGAACAGTGCCGGTGGCGGGAAGTGCGTCGTGAAAGTGCAGCGCATGTTTCAGCAGGAGACGCCAGCGGGGTCGGGTCATTATGTGAGCACCGGCGAGGGCTTCTATACCGGTAGCACGGGCACTACTTGCGATGGTGGTGGCGGTACGGATGAGGGGCCTGCGCCGAGTACGCCGAAGCCCGAAGATGGATCGACGCCGGATAAGCCGGATGACGGTACGGCGGCGCCGTCGCCTTGTCCTGCTGGGCAGTCGCGCGGTGAAGTCAATGGTGTCAGTAGTTGCTATCCGCGCGGCACCGATGGCAACGTCAAGGAAACGGACAAGGGTAGTTCGACGGACAAGGATGGGAACAAGACCGATTGGACGAAGGAGACAAGCTGTTCGGGCGGGACGTGTACGACGACGACGACGGAATGCGTGACGCCAGCCGGCAGTAGTACGCAGACATGCACGAGTTCGAGCACGAGCGGTTCGGCGTCCGGGGCGTGCAAGCCGGGTAATGGGCTCAAGATGTGCGGCGAGGGCACGAGTGAAAGCTCGTTCTCGGGCAACTGCGCGCAGGGCTTCGTGGCGAAGTCTGAGGATGCTGTGGTCAACGCGATGGCGCAGGAGCAGCATAAGCGTAACTGCGAGACGTTGCGCACGGACGCGGAGCCTTCCACGTGGCTTCAGGGCGAGGGCGAGCGGACTGACGATCGCACGGCGACCAATCCGCATAACGAGACGGTCAATGTCGGCCCGGGTGGTTTCGATAGTTCGGATGCGCTCGGGGGCGGCAGTTGCGATCTGAACAAGCAATTTGAGGTTCGCGGTTTGACGGTCAACCTGCCTTTCAATGTGCTGTGCGATCCGCTCGCCATGCTCGGCAATCTGCTGGTGGCTGTCTCGTTCTTGCTGGCCGCTCGCATCGTCACAAGGGGTTGAACATGCCTGCAATCATTGCGTTATTGATGCGCGGTCTACTGTGGGCCGCTGGCTCCATTGCTGGACAAGTGTTGGTGTCGCTGGGCATCGGGGTCATCACGTATACGGGCATTGACATGTCCCTGGACTATGCGAAGTCGCAGGCGCTCGGAGCGATGCAGGGCATGGGTGCGGATATCGTGAATCTCATGGCCTATATGAAGATTGGCGTGTGCATCAACATCATCACAAGCGCTATCGTGATGCGTATGACCGGGCAGGGCTTGAAGAATGGCGCCATGAAGGCGTTTCGTAAGAAGTAGGAGCGGCCATGCTGTACCTTCGCACCGGGGCCAATGGCTCCTGCAAAAGCCTGTTTACGCTCAAAGACCTGCGCGACAAGCAAGTTAAAGAAGGCCGGTCGGTGTGCGTCATCATCGGCAAGCCTGCTACGCAGACGGAGCCTGCTGATACGGAGCGGCGCTACCTGCGCATCAAGCCGAAGACCATGCAGGAATTCGGCTGGGTGGAGTGCCACTACTCGGAATGGTGGTCGCAGCCGGACGGCACCATCTTCCTGGCCGATGAGTGCCATAACTGGTTGCCCAAGCGGCCGAACGGTAGCGCAGTTCCTGAGTACATCTCGAAGCTGGCAGAGCATCGCTCGCGCGGCTTTGACTTCTTCCTGCTGACGCAGCATCCGTCCAACCTCGATAGCTTCGTCACGAAGCTGATTGGCGCTCCTGGCTGGCATCAGCATCTGAAGCGCGTGGCTGGCGGCAGTAATGTCACGAGCGTGATTCAGTGGGACGCCGTCAACAATCAGTGCGAAAAGAACGGTGCCGGCCGGTCGGGGCAGGTCACCATGCGCGGCCAGCCGAAAGAAGTCTATGAGTGGTACGACTCGGCCGAGTTGCACACGGGCAAGACCCGTATCCCTCGCGCAGCGATCTTCCTGGCCGTCTCGCTGGTGCTGATCCCGACATTGTTGGGCGGCGGCGGGTACATGCTCTGGAAGCGCACGGTCGGCAAGGCGCCCCAGCAGGCGCAGTTACAAGCGCCTGGCGCGATGCCGGTGGCAGGGCAGGGCTCCGGTGGCCAGCAGCATGCGGTAAAGACCACGGCAGAGTACATCGCCAGCTATCAGCCGAGACTCGCGGGCTTGCGTCATTCGGCGCCGGCCTATGACGAACTGACGAAGCCCGCGCGCGTGCCTGTGCCGGCTGCGTGCATGAGCATGGGTGACAAGTGCAAGTGCTATACGCAGGATGCCACGCCGTACACCGTGGACGCGATGTTGTGTAAGCAAATCGTGGCATCGGGCATCTGGCTCGATTTCGATCCTAATCCGCAGCGAAAGAACGTCATGGAGACGTCTCAACCGGCGCAGGCGCGTCCGGATCAGGTTGCGCAGGCGCCGAGCGGCCTGAGCGTGTTCGAAGCGCCTACGGGCATGCTCAAGGACTTGGGGAAGCCGGCCATCGAATCGAAACCCGCCATTGAGGCCGGCGAAGGCGCAAGGCCGCGAGTGCCGAAGTCCTCGCCCTGGTCGTTCACGACTGGCGGGTGATGCGCTGTTTGAAGTTGGGGCGGCGGGTGCGTGTTGGTCGGCCGATAACGCGCGTTCGTCCGGTGCGCTATTGGCGCTGGCTGAGGACGTTTTAGGGCCGCGCTGCGGTGCTGGTATGGCCGCGCGGAATCGGAGATTCGTTACCGGGAGTGACAGTGCATGTTACATCCAGTAGCATTAAGGTATGCAATGGATGTTTGCCGCTCTTCTGGCGTTGTGTTCGATCAGTCATGCGCAGGGCGTTTATCGGTGCGGGAGTGCCTATAGCGATGTGCCCTGCGCTGGTGGTCGATCTGTGGACGTGCGGCCGGCCGTGTCTGATCCGGATGCCCGCGTGATGGCGGACCTGTATTTATGCGAGTGGCCGAATGGCGCGCGTTCCTGGTCGCAGGAGCATTGCGGTCGTCGTGATGCCGTTATCGAGCGTGTTGAGCGTGTGCCAGCGGATTTGCCTATGCATGAGCAGGCGGAGATTGCGAATCGGCAGACGCGGGCCGGCTATGGTCTGTTGCGGCGGAACAGTCGTGTGGTGGCAAGTACGCCCGGGACTACGCAGGCCAATGCATCGGTATGTGCAGCGTTGAATGAGCAGGTGCGTGCGCTCGATGCTGCGGCGCGGCAGCCTAATCCGGCTTCTGTGCAGGATGACATTGCGAGGCGGCGGAAGGCGGCTCGTGATGAGCAGTTTCGGCTGAGGTGTTGATGGGGGTTGTGTGCTGGTTGGCTACGCGAGGGTTTCGACGCTGGAACAAGATACGGCGATGCAAGTGCGTGTGCTCAGGCAAGCCGGAGTGCATCGGGTGTATGAGGAAAAGAAGTCAGCGGTGCGGTATCGGCCCCAGTTTGAGCGGCTGCTTGCGGAGCTGATGTGCGGTGATGTGCTGGTGGTGTACAAGTTGGATCGGATTGCTCGTAGCTTGGCCCATTTGCTTTCCGTGCTTGAGTGCCTTAAGGAGCGCGGGGCAGGTCTGCGTAGTTTGACGGAGCCGATTGACACGAGTTCGCCGGCTGGGCTTTTTACGATTCAGGTGCTGGGTGCTGCCGCGCAGTTTGAGCGGGCATTGATCCATGAGCGTTGTGAGGCGGGGCGGCAGGCTGCTCGAGCGAGGGGTGTGCGGTTTGGTCGGGCGCCGCTGGTTGATGGCGCTGCCGCGGATGCCGCTGTAGACCTGTACGGTGCGGGCTTCACCGTTGCGGAGATTGCTGCGCTGTATCAGGTCAGTGATGTCGCGATTCGGCGTGCGCTTCGGGCGGGTGGTGCCCAGTTCAGGGGCAGGGCTGGCGCGGTGCAGCGAGGGCCGTTGCCGTTGCTTTCGGGCGAGGTGTCCAAGGAGGCTGCTGTGATGTACTGTGCGGGCTATAGCATCGATGAGACGGCGAGGGCTTTCGGGGTGTCGCCTAGCGCAGCGCGTCGGGCGCTGTTGCGTGAGGGCGTGGTCTTTCGGGTGAGGTATTGAAGGTACATCATTAAACACGTCACTAGAATTTCAGGATGCTGGACGAACGGGCCAAGCTGCTGCTCAAGACCCTGATCGAGCGATACATCGCCGACGGCACCCCCGTGGGCTCGCGCACCCTGTCGCGGGCGCCGGGCCTGGAACTGTCGCCGGCGACCATCCGCAACGTCATGGCCGACCTGGAGGAACTGGGGCTGATCGTCAGCCCGCACACCTCGGCAGGGCGCATCCCGACGGCACGAGGCTACCGCCTCTTCGTCGACACCATGTTGACGGCGCAGCGCCCGCACATGGCGGCGCCCAGCCTGCCGGCCGACCAGCCGCAGAAGGTGATCGCCAACGCGGCGCAACTGCTGTCGAACCTGTCGCAGTTCGTCGGCGTGGTGATGGCACCGCGGCGCACCTCGGCCTTCCGCCACATCGAGTTCCTGCGGCTGTCGGACCGCCGGCTGCTGGTGATCATCGTCTCGCCCGACGGCGACGTGCAGAACCGCGTGCTCTTCACCGACCGTGACTATTCGCAATCGGAGCTGATCGAGGCGGCCAACTACCTGAACGCGCACTACAGCGGTCTGTCGATCGAGCAGGTGCGCGACCGCCTCAAGTCCGAGATGGACACCCTGCGTGGCGAGATCGCCTCGCTGATGCAGGCGGCGGTGCAGGCCAGTTCGGAGGCGATCTCCCAGGCACAGGAGGAAGTGGTGATCGCGGGCGAGCGCAACCTCCTGTCGGTCAGCGACTTCTCCACCGACATGAACCAGCTGCGCCGCGCCTTCGAGCTGTTCGAGCAGAAGGCCCAGTTGCTGCGGCTGCTCGACGTCTCCAGCAAGGCCGAGGGGGTGCGCATCTTCATCGGCGGCGAAAGCCAGTTCGTGCCGGTGGAGGAACTGTCGGTGGTCAGCGCGAACTACGAGGTCGACGGCCAGGTGGTCGGCACGCTCGGCGTCATCGGGCCGACGCGCATGCCCTACGAGCGCATGATCCAGATCGTCGACATCACCGCGCGCCTGGTGAGCAACGCGCTGAGCCACCACGCGTCCGGGCCGAAGTGACGCCGGGAAGGGACGGCGGCCCGCCTAGAATCCGGCGGCGCGGGGCCGTTAGCTCAGTTGGTCAGAGCAGGGGACTCATAATCCCTTGGTCGCTGGTTCGAGCCCAGCACGGCCTACCAGATAACCCGTGCTATACTTTCGCTTCTGCGCGGCTGTAGCTCAGATGGATAGAGTACTTGGCTACGAACCAAGGGGTCGTGGGTTCGATTCCTGCCAGCCGCGCCACCTTTTGATCAAGCCCGCAACCGATGAGGTTGCGGGCTTGTTTTCTTTGGCGGTCACCGACATGAGCAAGGCGTTCACCCGTGAAAGCGATGGCGATGCCATCGAGGATGACGGCGAGGCCGATGCGCTGCCGGCGCTGCCCGCGGGCGGCAAGAACTACATCACGCCGGGCGGCTATGCGCGCTTGCGGGCCGAACTTCTGGACCTGATGGACAACGAGCGGCCCAAGGTGGTGGAGGCCGTGCACTGGGCCGCCAAGAACGGCGATCGCTCCGAGAACGGCGACTACCTCTACGGCAAGAAGCGGCTGCGCGAGATCGACCGGCGCATCCGCTTCCTGACCAAGCGGCTGGAGGTCGCCGAGGTCACCGATCCCGCCGTCCACCACGGCGGCGAGCAGGTCTTCTTCGGTGCGACGGTGCGCTATGCGGACGAGGCCGGCGAGGAGCGCGAGGTCACGATCCTGGGTATCGACGAGGCGGACAGTGCGCGACAACAGGTGAGCTGGATCTCTCCCGTGGCGCGAGCGCTGCTGAAGGCGCGTGTAGGCGACGTCGTGCGCCTGGTCACTCCGGCAGGTGGCCAGGACATCGAGGTGCTGGAAGTCCGCTACCCGGCGCCGGGCTGAAGCGCCCGGTCAGGCCGCGGGGACGATCCGCGCCGCCGTCAGCACCGAGGGCGTGCGGCGCGCCGCGCGCAGCACGGCGTCGAGATGGGGGCGGTCGCGCACGGCGACCACGAAGCGCAGGTCGGTCGAGTCCTGGCCGGGCTCCTCGTTCATCTCGACGTGGGTGATATCCGCCTCCGCGTTGGCCAGCGTGGCTGCCACCCGGGCGAGCACGCCCTTGTCGTTGCGCGCGGTGATGACGATGCCGGTCTCGAAGGTGCGCACGGGCTCGTCGGCCCATTCGACGGCGAAGAAGCGCTCGCTGTCCTTGTGGCGCAGGCGCTGGCCCACGCCGCAGGCCTCGGTGTGGACGACCAGCCCCTCGCCGTGGCCCAGGTAGCCCACGATCGGGTCGCCGGGGATCGGCCGGCAGCACTGGGCGAAGCGCACCGACGAGTTCTCGCTGCCGTCCAGCGTCACCGCGCCCTGGGAGACGCTCTCGTGCGCGGTGAAGCGCTCGCGGCTGAGCAGCAGCGCGTCGGGCTTGAAGCCGCGTTCGGCCAGCAGCGCGGCCAGCCGCTTGGCCACCAGGCTGGCGACACGTTTGCCCAGGCCGATGTCGGTCATGAGTTCGGCGCGGTTGCGGCTGCCGGTGAAGCGCAGCAGCTTCTCCCAGGTCGGCTGGTTGTCGGCGTCGTCGTCGGGCAGCTTGCCCACGCCCTCGGCCCGCAGTGCCTGGCTCAGCAGCTTCTCGCCCAGCCGCTCGGACTCGGCCTGCGCGAGCGTCTTGAGGTAGTGGCGGATCTTCGAGCGGGCGCGGCCCGTGCGCACGAATCCCAGCCACGCCGGGTTGGGCGTGGAGACGGGGGCGGTGATGACCTCCACCACGTCGCCGTTCTTCAGCTCGGTGCGCAGCGGCACCTGCTCGCCGTTGATGCGCGCGGCGGAGGTGTGGTCGCCGATGTTGGTGTGGATGGCGTAGGCAAAGTCCACCACCGTCGCACCGCGGGGCAGCGCCATGATCTCGCTGCGAGGCGTGAAGACGTAGACCGCGTCGGGGAACAGGTCCACCTTGACATGGTCCCAGAACTCGGTCGCGTCGCGCGTCTCGTCCTGGATGTCCAGCAGCGACTGCAGCCACTTGGCGCTCAGGCGGTCGCCGCTGCTCGCGCCGCCCGCCGCGTCCGACGCCTTGTACAGCCAGTGGGCGGCGACGCCGGACTCCGCCACGAGGTGCATCGCTTCCGTGCGCAACTGGAACTCGACGCTGATGCCGGAGGGGCCGACCAGCGTCGTGTGCAGCGACTGGTAGCCGTTGAGCTTGGCGATGGCGATGTGGTCCTTGAACTTGCCGGGCAGCGGCTTGTACAGCTGGTGCAGCACGCCCAGGCCCGTGTAGCAGGCGATCACGTTGGGCACGATGATGCGGAAGCCGTAGATGTCGGTGACCTGCGCGAAGCTCAGGTTCTTCTCGTCCATCTTGCGGTAGATGGAGTAGAGCGTCTTCTCGCGCCCGGCCATGCGTACCGCGATGCCGGCGGCGGCGAAGGCGGCTTCCACGTCGCGCTGCACCTTCTGGATCAGGTCGCGCCGCCGGCTGCGCGCCTTGGCCACCGCCTTGGCCAGGATGGCGTAGCGCCAGGGCCGCATGTACCGGAACGACAGGTCCTGCAGCTCGCGGTAGGTCTGGTTCAGGCCGAGGCGGTAGGCGATGGGCGCGTAGATCTCCAGCGTCTCGCTGGAGATGCGGGCCCATTTCTCGCGCGGCGCATCGTCCAGCGTGCGCATGTTGTGCGTGCGGTCGGCCAGCTTGATCAGGATGACGCGCACGTCGCGCGCCATGGCCAGCAGCATCTTGCGGAAGGACTCGGCCTGGCCTTCCTCGCGGGTATTGAACTGCAGCTTGTCCAGCTTGGTGAGGCCGTCCACCAGTTCGGCCACCGGGGCGCCGAAGCGTTCGACCAGGTCGGGCTTGGTGACGCCGCAGTCCTCCATGGCGTCGTGCAGCAGCGCGGCCATCAGCGCCTGCGCGTCCAGCTTCCATTCCGCGCACTGCGCGGCCACGGCGATGGGGTGGGTGATGTACGGCTCGCCACTGTTGCGCAACTGGCCCAGGTGGGCCTCGTCGGCGAAGCGGTAGGCCCGCCGCACCTGCTCGACGTCCTCGGCGCTGAGGTAGTCGAGCTTGGCCGTGAGCGCGGCGAAGCTGGCCGCGGCCGCGTTCAGCGCAGCCACGTGCCCCGGGGCGGCTGCACCGGAGGAGGGCTGGGCCGCGGACTGCGGCTGGACGACGGCGCTCATCGCCCTACTTTAGCGTGGCATTGGCCGTCAAGCCCCCGGACATAAAAAAAGCACCGCATGCGGTGCTCCTTTGTGTGGCGGCGGGGCGTCAGTCGGTTCAGCCCGGCACCTTCTTGAGCATTTCCAGCCCGACCTTGCCCTCGGCGATCTCGCGCAGGGCGGTGACGGCGGGCTTGTTCTTGCTCTCGATCTTGGGCGCGTGGCCCTGGCTCAGCATGCGGGCGCGGTAGGTGGCGGCCAGCACGAGCTGGAAACGGTTCGGGATTTGCTCCAGGCAGTCTTCGACGGTGATGCGGGCCATGGTGGAAGTCTTTCGGAGGAAAGGGGGAAAAGCAGGGTGCTCTTCAGGAAATGCCCAGCGCGGCGAAGGTGTCGGCGCGGGCGCGGCGCTGGGCGGAATACCGCAGCCGCTGGGCGTGAACGATCGCTTTCAGGTCGAAAAGCGCGCGCTCGAACAACTCGTTGATTATAACGAAGTCGAACCGGTCGGCCTGCGCCATCTCCTCGGCGGCATTGCGAAGGCGCATCTCGATGATCTCCGGCGCGTCCTCGCCGCGCCGCTCCAGCCGTGAGCGCAGTTCCTCCCAGCTCGGCGGCAGGATGAACACCAGCACCGCGTTGGCGAACACCTTGCGGATCTGCAGCGCGCCCTGGAAGTCGATCTCCAGGATCACGTCGGCGCCCATCGCCACCCGCTCCTCCACGGCCTTCTTGGAGGTGCCGTAGCGCTGGCCGTGCACATGCGCCCACTCGACGAAGCCGTCGGCCGCGATCATGGCGTCGAATTCGGCCGGCGAGACGAAGAAGTATTCGCGCCCATGCTTTTCCTGGCCGCGCGGCGCCCGGGTGGTATGCGAGACGGAGGGCTGCACCGCCGAGTCGAGCTCCATCAGCGCCTTGACCAGGCTCGACTTGCCGGCGCCGCTGGGCGCCGCGACCACGAAGAGATTGCCGGGATAGTCCATGGTGATGGTGTTCGTCACTCGATGCTCTGCACCTGAAGCGCGAGATGCGCTCCAAGTCGTTGATTTTCATGGCCTATCGGGGTTGTAGGCCTGCATTTCCCCCACGATTTACCCCACAAGATGCCTGGGCTGCGGTGAGACGGCATGCCACTGCAGCACATCTCCAGCGCGCGCATGAAGGGAAGTCTATCAGCCGACCTCCTTGGCCCAAGGCTGTCGCGTGCCGCAGTTCCTCTGCTCATGCCGTAGCCGTCCATACCGCAGCCGACTCGACAACCTCGATGAATTTCCTTGCTGAGAATCCGTTTGGATAGAGCGTGTCGACTGGCTCCGCGCCTGTGTCGGCACGCGTCGTCGCATCACCAACGCCTGGCCCCCGGAACAATCCTTCGGGGTCATTCAGCCAGCGCCGGTCATCGCGCAGTGCAATCTGGATCTCTTCCAGCGAAATCTTGAGAAAGCCCCGGAACGCCTGGTGATCCCACTCGATGGAGGTGTCGATGATCCAGGCGGTGATCGCCGGCTCCGCTTCTGGCGGCAGTGCCAGCGCCTGGCGCAGCGACGCATCGTGCTGGAGTGCTTGGCGAACCGCGGGCACCTTCCTGTGCAGTTGCCATCCTGCCTTGCGCAGGGTCGAGGTGCGGTGCATCCAAGCGTCTTTCATGGAGCGGCGCTGGTAGGTTGACTTCAGTTCGAGCACAAGCAAGTGCCCTTCCAGTGCGCACAGCAGGTCGATCTCGCCCGCATCCTCTTCATCACCCTTGCCGGCGGGAAATTCGTGGCCGACCAGCACCCGAAAGCCTCGCTGCTTGAACAGCGTACCCAGCCGTGCTTCGATGCGTCGGGTTTCGTCCCGCGCTTCGTTCCGCCGGGCGCCCAATCGACGCAGGTTGTTGACCGCCGCAGTGGCGTTGTTCTGCACGGCCATCATCCATGGCTGTTGGCGCCGGCCGAAAATTGACCCATCGGGGGTGCGGCGGATTTCTTGGACTACCGTTGGAGGTAGTTCATGTATTCATACGAAGATCGA
>NZ_JQKD01000017.1 GCF_000745855.1 Xenophilus azovorans DSM 13620 | reverse complement strand
TGACGATTTCCTCGCTGGTCGAGCGCACCGCAAACAATTGCTCGTAGCGGCGCGCCTGGGTTTGCGCGTAGGCTTGCCGGGCTTCTGCCTCGCGCAAAGCCGCTTCCGCACGCTTGAATGCCGACTCCTGTGAGCGCACCCGATCATCGAGGTCGACCGGCTCCATCTCGCCGAGCACCTGTCCGGCCTTGACCTGGTCGCCTACATGCACCTCCAGGCGTTTGACGCGCCCGGCAAACGTCGGCCCGATCTTGTAGGTGTAGCGCGCCTCCACCGTGCCGATGCCGAACAGCGCCGGTGTGATAGCCCGTGATTCCACGCTTGCCACCGTCACCGCGACCGGGGCGAGCGGCCCTGATCGCAGACCGACATAAATAAAAAGCACCAGCAAAGGAATGATGACGGCAAGCAGCGCCAGGGTGCGGCCTTGCAAGGGTAACTTTTTCATTGCGCACTCCTTATGCCACGCCGATAAATTGCAAAGACGCGCGGCGCATCGCGGTGCATACGTCCCACATCACCCGCCAACAGCGATTGCATGACCAAGCCCTGGATCGTGCCAATGAACAGCGTTGCCGCCGCCTCGTTGTCAAGCGAGGGAGACAACTCGCCGCTGGCCTTGCCTTTCTCGATGAGACGATGCAAACGTTCGCCGTAGCGCTGAATCAAGGTTTGCACCATGCGCTTGGCCGGTGTCGATTCGGCACGCTGAAGCTCACCAAACATCATTCTTGGCACGCCTGGGTGCTCAGCTACGAATTCGATATGACTCATGAACATCGCCTCCATGGCTGCCAAGGGCGACTCGATTCCTTGTGCGGATCGATCGATTCTGGCTAATAGGCGCTCTGCTACCCACTCCATGACCGCCTGCCAAATGGCTTCCTTGTTCGGGAAGTGCCGAAACAGCGCACCCTGGGTCAAGTTCATGTGTTTAGCGATAGCTGCAGTGGTTATCTCGCTTGGGTTTTGTGAACCGGCAAGCGCCACGACGGACTCGACAGTTACGGCACGACGTTCATCGGCCGGCAGATGCTTTGGATGGGTGTCCACGAGCACTCCTTGTAAGATAGTAATTGATTACTATCTTACCACAAGAGGCAACTCAAACAAGAGAAAACCCGACGTACTCGTCAATATCTAGCGTCTGCAATGGGCTTAACGTGCTTTATTTTCCGTTTTCTGAGACGTCCCCACGTACAAAGGTGTCGATCTGACCGGTGCAACCTATGCCACGGACATCCGGCTCTCCGACCCGGATGGCAATGAGCGCACGCTGGCGGACTTCCGAGGCAAGGCCATCCTGGTCTTCTTCGGCTTCACTCAGTGCCCAGATGTCTGCCCGACGGCCCTGGCGCGGGCGGCCGAGGTCAAGCGGCTTCTCGGCCCCGACGGCGAGCGCTTCCAGACACTGTTCGTCACGGTCGATCCCGAGCGCGACACGCCCGAGGTGCTCAAAGCCTACACGGCTGCATTCGACCCCAGCTTTATCGGTCTGTACGGCGACCTGGAACGCACCGCACAGATCGCCAAGGACTTCAAGGTCTACTACAAGAAAATGCCGACGGGATCGTCCTACACCATGGACCACACATCGCTCAGCTACGTCTACGACCCGCTAGGAAAGCTGCGCTTGGCCCTGCGCCATGAGCAACCCGCCCAAGACTATGCGGACGACATCCGCAAGCTCTTGAACCCTGCCTGACCCTCTATCCCCTCAAGGAGAACACCATGAAACTCGTCATCCGCACAGCCATCGTCGCCGCCTCGCTGCTCGCGGCCACCGCCCAGGCGCAAGTCACCGTCAAAGATGCCTGGGTGCGCGCCACCGTACCGCAACAGAAAGCCACCGGCGCCTTCATGCAGTTGAAGGCAACCAAGAATAGCAAGCTGGTCTCGGCCAGCTCGCCGCTTACGCCCGCCGTCGAGGTCCACGAGATGGCCATGCAGGACAACGTGATGAAGATGCGCCAGGTGCCGGCCGTCGAGCTGCCCGCAGGCAAGACCGTGGAACTCAAGCCCGGCGGCTACCACGTGATGCTGATGGACCTGAAGCAGCAGGTGAAGGAAGGCGACACGGTGCCTCTGACCCTCGTCATCGAGGGCCCGGACGGCAAGCGCGAATCGGTCGAAGTGAAGGCTCCCGTGCGTGCGCTCAACGCCAGCGCCCAGCCGGCTGGCCACGATGCCCAGGGCGGCCACAAGCACTGAAGCACTTGGCGGGTGGGTGAATGGCGCACCTGTAGCACACCCCACCGCTTGCAGCCCTCGAAATTCGAAGCCGCGATGCCAACTCCCGCAACCTAGGTCACGCATAGCCAAAAAGCTCACGGCGTACGGCAACCGGAGATGGTTACTCCACCAGCGTTTTGCAATGCGTGTTTACTAGCGCTGTTTCTCTGAAACCCACGGTCTCCTTGCATGAAGGCCTCTAGCATGTGCGGGATCAGCGTCGTGGCATCGACCGCTTCGCCGTACACCTGCGCGTGCAGCGCGGCGTAACGGTCGAGGTCGGCTTTCAGGCTGACCGGGCACGCAAAGGCCAGCTTGACGCTCTCGACCTTGGGCAGCGGCCCAAGCCGCAACTTCCTGGTGGTGTTCATTTCGCAATTCCACGGTTGAAGAACATAGGCTGGTACGGCCGCAGCACAAAATCGCGGTTGACGATGATCCGCACCGGCAGGCCCGGCCGCTCGGTCAGCGTCGGCTGGATGTTCATGTTGCGCCGGGTCATCTCTTGGCCGACCTGGTTGATGCTGTCCTGCGCGCTATCGCGCCCAGCGATCACGATGCGGTTGCCATCCTGCCGGTTTTCCGGTGCGGCCAACTCGGCACCCACGCCCAGCAGGGTCGTCAGCGCCGCACCCGCGAAGACGCGATCCCAATGCCAATCGACGCCATCCTCCAGGCCGGAATAGCCGGCAGGGTCAGTGCCCGCCAGGTTGTCTAGCTTCAGCGAGGACGTGTCCGGCAGGATGACGCGGTTCCACACCACCTGTACGCGGCTCTGCCCGTAGCTCACCTGGCTGTTGTACTTGCCCAGGATGCGCGATCCCTGTGGGATCAGCAGGAACTTGCCAGTGGCCGTGTCATAGACCGGCTCCGTCACCGTGGCTATCACGTCGCCCGGCAGATCGGACTTGATGCCCGTCACCAGCGCGCCCGCGATCACCGTTCCCGCCATGACCTGATACGGCGAGGCCGGCATCTGGAGATTGCCGGAATTGCGGGTTTCCGTAGAACCGCCTTTCAGGAAAGCCTCTTTCTGGTCTTGCCGGTTCTGCACGGCTGTCGGGTCGGATGGCTGGGCCGCCGTCGAGGCCGGGCCAGCGGCCAGCGGGTCGAAGCCCGCCAAGGCGCTGCCGGGCGCAGCCGCAGCGGCTTGCGCCGTGACCGGCGCGGTGGCCTTGCCTTGGTTGCCCGAGCGGAAAAACACCGACGAGTTCGCCGCCGCATCGGCCTCCTTGCGCCACGCATCCGCCGGATCATGTCCCGGCGGTGCGTAGGCCGGCGTCACCGGCTGCTGCGACTTCACGATGGCTGGGCCGAGATCACCCGGCAGCGGCGGCCCCAGCTCGGGCACCTTCGGCGGCAGCTTCGAGTAGTCGGCCGGCAGACCATCCAGCCCCTCGGACTTCGAGACGCGATCGACGTTGTAAAGCTCGGTCTGCTCGCCCGTGCCGCGCCGGTGCGGCTGCAATGACCAGATCGTGGCCCCGAGCACGGCGACCGACAGGACGCCGACGAGGATGGCCAGCGTGCGCCGGTTCAGGCGCGTGACCGGGCGCGGCTGGGCGCGCAGCGCCACCGCCTCGGGCGCGACCTTGCCCGCCTGCGCCGCAAGATCAGGGGAATCGTCCTGGCTCATGGTCAGTTCCTCCGTGTGCCGTCCGTGCGCTCAATCCGCACCACGTCGCCTTTGTCCCCGCCCAGGCGCAGTTCGGCCGCGCCGAACAGGCGATCAACGATGTAGTACGGCGCACGGAATCGGTAGTTCACCAGTTGCCCGTCGCCTTGCGCGCCGATCACGAACAGCGGCGGCAGCTCGCCCTGGGCGATGCCGGGCGGGAACTGGATGTAGACCTTCTCGCCGTCATCGAAAGCACGCAGCGGCTTCCACGGCGGATTGCTGCCGCTGATGGCATAGCGGAAACGGATCTTCTCCAGCGACAGGCCGCTATCGACCGGGGCGGCGGCGCTGGCCGCCTGCGCCTGGCGCTGCAAGGCCAGCATCTTGTCCTTCGGGTACTCCCAGGACACCGACGCCATCCACGTCTTTTCGGTCGAAGTCAGCTCCAGCAGATACGTCCGGCGGCTGGTGGTGATGACCAGATTGGTCTTCAAGCCCGAGCGGATCGGCTTGACCATCACGTTGACGCGCAGAGCCTCACCGCTGCCGCTCGACGTGTCCCCGACGATCCAGCGCACCGTGTCGCCGGCCGCGACCGTCACCAGTTCCTCGCCGGGCTGCAGCGAAACCACCGTCACGCGGCCCACGGCCGCATAGAGCTGGTAAAGCGCGCCATCGGTAAAGGGCCAGACCTGGATCGCGTTGACGTAGCCTTCGCGCGTGGGCGCGACACGGGCCTCGGCATTGGCGCGCGAGACGCGCACTTTCTCATCCGCGGGTTCCGGCGCGGGCTTGGCCTCCTCGGTCTCTGGCAGTGGTTTCAACTGCGACGGCAGCGCGAGCGGCTGCGGCACCGTGACCACCTCCACCGGTTTTGGTGGCTCCGGCAGCGGCTGGGCCTGCACCGGCTCATCGAGCGAAATGGTCGGTGGCGGCTTGCCCTGAGTAGCGCAGCCAGAGAACAGCACGGTCGAAGCCAGAAGCATCACCGGCAAGGCGGATTTACGGAAAAGATCATTCATGGTTTTGCTCCTTCGTTAGCTTCCAGTTCGCGGCTCCACGACAGCCCGTTGACGTAGATGCCCAGGGGGTTCTTGCGCAGACGCTGCTCGGTGCGCGGGGTTTGCAGCACCGTGGAAATCACCGCGTTCCAGCGTTCGGTGCGATCCAGCGCGCCATTGACGAAGCGCGTTTCCGTCCAGCGCACGTTGAAAGACGTGTCGCTGGCGCGGGTCACGCTGGTGATCTGCACCGTCACCGACTCCTTGCCGATGCGCGCGAACGGGTCATTCGTGCGGGCGTACTCGTTGAGCACGACCGCGCCTTTGTCGGTCGTGTAGTCGTAGGCATCGAGCCAGTTCTGCCGCACCACGATGGGGTCGATGGACAGCGAGCGCACCAGGCCGATGAAGCGGCCCAGGTGGTAGGCGATCTGCGCATCGCTGGGCTTGTAGGGCGTGGCGGCCTCGCCGACAGCGCGCACCTGGCCCGCGTTGTCCACCTCAATGACGTAGGGCGTGACGATGGACTGCGCCGAGCGCCAGACTAGGCCGCCCGCCATCAGCACGGCCAGCGTGAGGCAGCCAAAGGCCATGAAACGCCAGTTTCTGGCCTGCACGCGGGCCGAGCCGATGCGCTCGTCCCAAACCTGGGCGGCGGATTGATACGGAGTAGCAGGCTGTGGCGTATCGGCGTAGCGCACCTGCGGTCGTTTGAATCGCATGGGAGTTCTCCTTGAAGATCAGGAATCGGAATCGCGCAGGCTCGGGCCTTGGCTGGAGCTGCCGCCATCGCCGCCGCGCAGCGTGTGGGCGGCGGTCGTCGCGGCATGGGTGAGCTGCTGCCTGCGATGCAGGCGCTTGGCCCAGGCGGGTTGCGCGGTGGATGGGGTTGGCTCGTTTGCAGCCTGTGCGGCACCGCCCCCTGACGCCGATCCGGCGTCATCGGGCCGGAAGGCGGCGGCGACACGCTCCTTCATCGAGCGCGCGCCCTCAGCCACCTTCTGCCCGGTCGCCTGCGCGCCGGTCTTGGCGACATTGCCGACACCAGCGGCAGCGCCCTTGAGGCCGCCGCCGGCGGATGCAGAACCCGCCTGAAACGCCGACCGCGCGCTGCTGGCGGCCCCAGTGGCGGCACGCGCTCCGCTACCGGCCAGCTTGGCGGCTGCGGGCGCCATGCGCGCCCCGGCGGCGACTGCGCCGCCGACGCCCGTAGCCGCAGCGCCCACGGCAACAGCAGCGCCGGCCGCGCCCAGCGCCGCACCGGCCATCGCACCTGCGCCGAGCTGCGGGCCGCCGGACACCAGCCCGGTTGCAATGCCCGGCCCGAAGATGCCCAAGGCCAGCAGCGTCAGCGAGGCCAGCATCACGACCACGGAGTGGTCGATGGATGGTTCGGCGGGCTGTACCTGAAACTCGGCGAACAGGCCCGAGCCGATGCCCACGATCACCGCCAGCACCAGCACCTTGATGCCGGACGACACCACGTTGCCCAGCACCTTCTCGGCGAGAAATGCGGTCTTGTTCCAGAGCGCGAACGGCACCAGCACGAAGCCGGCAAGCGTGGTCAGCTTGAACTCGATCAGCGTGATGAAAAGCTGGATCGCCAGCACGAAGAAGCACAGCAGGACGATCAGCCAAGCGAGGAACATCACGACGATGGGCGTGATGTTCACGAAGACTTCGGGGAAGCCCGCCATGTCGCCGATCTGTTTCAGGATCGGCGCACCGGCGTCGATGCCGACCTTCGCCAGCCGGCCCGGTTGCAGGAAGTTCTCCATGCTCAGGGTCGAGCCGCTGGCCGTCAGGCCCAGCCCGGCGAAGGAGCGGAACACGATGCCAGCCAACCAGTTGAAGTTGCCGATGATGTAGGCGAAGGCGCCGACGTACAGCACCTTGCGGATCAGCTTGGCGATCACGTCCTCGCCCTGGCCGGTGGCATGGCTCATCGCCCAGAACAGCCCGGCGAGCGTCATGTCGATGACGATCAGCGTGGCGGTCAGAAACGCCACTTCGCCGTGCAACAGGCCAAAGCCCGAGTCGATGTAGCGCGAGAAGGTGTCGAGGAAGCGGTCGATGACCGTCACGTCGTTCATGGCGAGTCCTCCTGCCCAGGCAGAGCGATTGCCGCGCTGCCATCGGCGGGTTCATCGAAGCTGGGCGGGATCGGCGGCAGGTCGGCCAGCGTCTGGTACTCATTCGGCCCGGCCTGGCCGGAGAGAAAGCGCCGCAGGTCGGCCTGTGCCACCTGCGCGCAAAACGCGCCGTCGTGCGCGCCCGCGCGGCACTGCGCGCGCAGCGCGTGCAACCGGGCCGGGTCGGCGGCGAGCGCATTCACCGACACTTGCTGCGGCCGGTCACAGCCGGCCAGCACCAGCGCATGAATGGCGAAAGCAAACACGACGGGCGTGCGTTGCATGGCAGCCTCCGTCAGCGGTTGTAGAAATTGACGGGCTGCGGCGTGTACGGCGTGCCTTCGCCCAGGAAGCGGCGCGTCACTTCGCGCCCGCGCTCCGTGGCCGCCGCCTGCCGCGCCAGTTCCAGCGAGGCCGCGCGGTCTTGCGTGATCTGGAGCCGCTGCGTCTGGATCGACTGCTTGGCCTGCAAGGCCAGCAACTGGTTCATGGCCTGCATCGCTTGCAGCGCGCCCTCGGCCGACTGGCTCTTGCCCACGAGGTCGGCCAGCACGCTTTCGTCGTCGCTCAGGTTCTGCGACGCCTGGGCCTGCATCTGCATGGTCGTTTGCAGGCCGTTGAGCGTGTTCTTCCAACGCTCCTGCGCATCGAGGTACATCTGATTGCCGCTCACCGTGGCGGCGTACTTCTCGGGATACAGGCGCACGAATTCGCGGTCGATGCTTGTCACTTCGTAGGCCAAGCCCTTGGCCTGCGCGATCAGTCGCTGGGTGGTCGCCAGGTTCGCGCGCAACTGGCCGACCACGCTGGACGGCAGGCTGGCCAGGTTGCGCGCCTGGTTAATGAGCATCTGCGCTTCGTGCTGGAGTTGCTGGATCTGGTTATTGATCTGCTCCAGCGTGCGAACGGCGGTGAGCGTGTTCTGCACCAGATTGGTCGGGTCGAGCACGATGTCGCCGACGCCGAACAAGGCGTGGGCGGGTTGCGCGATGCCGAATGCGAGCACGCAGGCGGCGGTCAACGCGGCGAGCTTGGGGGTATGCAATTTCATAGTTGGTTCTCCTGGGGGTGGTCAGCGGTACGGAGGGAACCCGGCGCGTAGCCGGGGAACGAGGGCAGCAGGTCGGCCGCCCAATCGAGGCCGCGATGGCGCAGCCAGGCGCCCGCGAAGCCGGGCACGCCGGCGTCCTGCGGCACGCGGCCAAGAACCTCATCAATGGCGCGCTGGTCTTGCGGCGTGGAAGCACCCGCGAAGGCCAGCGTCGCCGGCCCCAGGTCGAGGTCGAACAGGCGGTTGCCGAGGCGGGATTGGTAGTAGTAGTCGCGCTTGGGCTGCGCGGTGGCGACGATTTCGATCTGGCGCGAGTTCAGCCCGAAGCCCTCATAGATCGTGCGAATCTGCGGTTCGGTCGCTTGCGGGTTCGGCAAGAAAATCCGACTCGCGCAGCTTTCGATGATGGCCGGCGCGATGGCCGAGTCCTTCACGTCCGCGAGCGACTGCGTTGCGAAGATCACGCTGACGTTCTTCTTGCGCAGCGTCTTGAGCCACTGGCGGATGCGCGCCGCAAACACCGGGTCGTCGAGGAACAGCCACGCTTCATCAAGGATCAGCAGCGTGGGCGCACCATCCAGCCGCTCCTCGAAGCGCGCGAACAGGTAGCGCAGCACCGCGAGCACAGCGGCCTTGCTGTGCATCAGCTCCTCCATCTCGAACGCCTGCACATCGGCCGTGCCGAGGCGGTCATGGTCGGCATCCAGCAGCCTGCCGTGCGCGCCGCCCAGGACGTAGGGCGCGAGTGCCTGGCGCAACGTGTTCGATTGCAGCAACGCCGTCAGGCCCGTGAGCGTGCGCTGCTCCACCGGCGCGCTGGCCAGGCTCCCCAGCGCAGACCAGATGGCCGCCTTCTCGTCCGGGCCGACGGCCGCGCCTTCGTGCAGCAGGCGGCCTTCCACCCATTCGCTGGCCCAGGTGCGGTAGCCCTCGCGGTCGATGCGTGCGAGCGGCTGGAAGGCGATCTCGTCATCCGCGCCCAGGTCGTAGTGCTCGCCGCCCATGCCCAGGATGGCCGCACGGATCGAACGCCCCATGTCGAAGGCGAAGATGCGCGAGCCGCGATAGCGGCGGAACTGAATCGCCATCGTCGCCAGCAACACCGACTTGCCCATGCCGGTCGGCCCCGCGACCAGCGTGTGGCCCACGTCGCCGATGTGGGTCACCAGCCGGAACGGTGTGGCACCATCGGTGCGCGTGACGATCAGCGGCGGGCCGTCCAGATGCTCGTTCTTCTCCGGCCCGGCCCACACTGCCGATACTGGCATCAGGTGCGTGAGGTTCAGCGTCGAGACGATGGGCTGGCGCACGTTGGCGTAGGCGTTGCCCGGAATGGACGACAGCCACGCATCCACGGCGTTGAGCGTTTCGGGGATGGTCACGAAGCCCCGGCCCTGGATGACACGCTCCACCATGCGCAGCTTCTCGTCCGCCACGGCGGGGTCCGTGTCCATGACGGTGACGGTCCCCGTCAGGTAGCCGAAGGCCACCTGGTCGCTGCCCAACTCCTGCAAGGCGGCGTCGGCGTCGGCCGCCTTGTTGTTGGCGTCGGTATCGACCAGCGGGCTTTCCTGCTGGAAGATCGTTTCGCGCAGCAGCGCGATGACGTTCTTGCGTTTGGCGAACCACTGGCGGCGCAGGCGTCCCAACTCCCGTTCCGCTTCGGATTTGTCGAGGCAGAGAAAGCGCGTGTTCCAGCGGTATGCAAAGCCCAGGCGGTTGAGGTCGTCCAGAATCCCCGGCCAGGTCGAGGTCGGGAAGCCCCGCACCGACACCACGCGCAGGTGCTGGTCGCCCAGCATGGGCGCCAGGCCACCGACCAGCGCGGAGTCGGTCAGCAGCGCGTCGATGTGGAACGGCACCTCGGGCACACCGACGCGATAGCGCCGCGTCGAGATAGTGGCGTGCAGGTAGGTCAGCGTCTGGCCGTCATCGAGCCAGGCGATTTCCGGCATCACGCCGTCGAGCAGGTCAAAGACGCGATCCGTCTCCGCGACGAAGGATTGCAGGCGCTCACGCCAGTCCACGCCATTCGTCGGCGTGTTCTCGTAGAGCATCTGGGCTGCACGGGCACGGGATTCTTCTGGTGGCAGGTACACCAGCGTCAGGTGATAGCCGCTCTCGAAGTGATGGCCAGATTCCTCGAAGGTGGCGCGGCGTTCCTCGTCCACCAGCCAGGACAGCGGCTCGGGGAAACCAGAGTGCGGGTAGCCCGCCGCCGGGCGGCGCTCGGCCTCGATAAACAAGGCCCAGCCCGAGCCCAACCGGCGCAGCGCGTTGTTCAGGCGCGCCGACGTGGCGATCAGCTCGCCTTGCGTCGCGCTGTCGAGGTCAGGCCCGCGAAACCGGGCCGTGCGCTGGAAACTGCCGTCCTTGTTCAAGACGACGCCCGGCGCGACCAACCCGGCCCAGGGCAGCCAGTCGGCGAGCAGCGCCGGGCGCTGGCGGTATTCGGCGAGATTCAGCATGGCGGCGTCCCCTCACACGTCCAGCAGCGGGCGGTGCTTGATGTGCCGGGCGAACACGGCCATGAATTGGGGATCGATGCGCGCTCCCCACACCGCCAGCGAATGAC
This sequence comes from Xenophilus azovorans DSM 13620, assembly GCF_000745855.1. Lineage (GTDB taxonomy): Bacteria > Pseudomonadota > Gammaproteobacteria > Burkholderiales > Burkholderiaceae_C > Xenophilus > Xenophilus azovorans. Next base: position 113,255 of record NZ_JQKD01000017.1, on the reverse strand, counting down.
CGACGATCCAGAGCACCACACCCGGAATCCACATTTGCAGGCCCAGCCCCACAGCGGCAGCCAGCGTGCCGTTGGCAATCGCCACGGTGCGCGGCGCACCGCCCAGCAGAATCGGCTCCGTCAGTGAGCGGTGCAACGGCACCTCGAACCCGGCCGCGAAGGTATCCGGGGCGCTCATACGACGGCCCCGCCGGAGAAGCTGAAGAACGACAGGAAGAAGCTCGATGCCGCGAACGCGATGGACAGGCCGAACACGATCTGGATCAGCTTGCGAAAGCCCCCCGACGTGTCGCCGAAGGCCAGCGCGAGGCCCGTGGCGATGATGATGATGACGGCCACGATGCGCGCCACCGGCCCCTGGATGGATTCGAGGATGGATTGCAGCGGGCCTTCCCACGGCATCGAGGAACCGGCGGCCTGCGCGGTTCCAGCCAGGAACAGCAGCAGCGCGGCCAGCATCAGCCCTTGTGCCGCAGGGCGGGCCAGGCAGCGCAGCCGCGCAAGACGCAAAGCCGGATTTACGGAAACACGGAAAGCAGGAATGGTCATCTGCGTCATGGCAGTTCTCCAGGTTGGTCAGGGGACGAGGAAGTCGCCGCAGCGGGTGCGGCATCGGGGATCGGCGGCAGCTCGGGAAACGGCGTGTCCATCGCGTCCGCCAGTTGGTAGCCAACGCCGTCGAAGCCGACGACGCGGGCGATGCTCTCGATGCGGCGCTTGCGTCCGCGCCCGGCGATGTGGATCACCACGTTGACCGCCTCAGCGATCAATGCACGGGGCGGGTTCACCGCCACTTCGAGAATCAGTTGCTCCAGGCGCAGCAGCGCGCCGAGCGCGGAACCAGCGTGGATCGTGGCGATGCCGCCGGGGTGGCCCGTACCCCAGACCTTGATGAGATCCAGCGCCTCGGCGCCGCGCACCTCGCCGACGACGACGCGATCCGGCCGCAAGCGCATGGACGAGCGCACCAGCTCCGTCATGGACACCACGCCTGCGCGCGTGCGCAGCGGTACGTGGTCGCGGGCCGCGCATTGCAGCTCCACCGTGTCTTCGAGCACCAACACGCGGTCGCCTGTGGCGGCAATCTCGGCCAGCAGCGCATTGGCCAAGGTCGTCTTGCCGCTGCTGGTGGCGCCGGCGATCAGGATGTTCTGGCGCTCACGCACGGCGCGAACGAGAAAGCCCGCCTGGGCGCTGGTTATCATCCCGTCGATGACGTACCGCTCCAGCGGGATCACGCCGAGGGCGCGCTTGCGCAGCGCGAAGGCCGGCCCTGGCGCGGCAGGCGGCAAGATGCCCTCGAAGCGTTCGCCGGTTTCGGGCAGTTCGGCGGATAGCAGCGGCTGGCCGCGATGGATTTCCGCACCGACATGGGCCGCGACGAGGCGGATGATCCGCTCGCCGTCCGCCTCCGGCAGCTCCACGCCCATCGGCGCGCGCCCACTGGAAAGCCGATCCACCCAAAGGGTGCGATCAGGATTGAGCATGACTTCCACCACGTCCGGGTCTTCGAGCGCGGCAGCGATCAGCGGCCCCATCGCCGTGCGCAGCATCTGAATGCGGCGGTCGAGCGAGGTGGCGAAGGACGAAGGTGCGACGCTCATGAGGCGCGCTCTTGCGCTTCGGCAACTGCCGCCGCGTCTTCCATCCGCATCGGGTCGGGGTGCAGTTCTACCACCACATCGCGCACCAGGCTGCGCCCGCGCAGCAGGTGGCGCCCCAACTGCTCCACGAACTGCTCAAACCGCGCCTTGCCCTGGGCGCGAGCGGCGTCTTGGTGCGCCTCGGGAACAGGCGTGCTGACGGTCAGGTAGTAGCGAATGAACAGCGCCAGCGTTTCGATCTGGATGTTCTGGTCGCGCTCCAGGCGCTCGGCCTGGCGCGATAGGCGATCCAGCCGCTTGGCGATGGCTGCCTCTCGCTGGTCGGCGGCATCGGGCGAGAGCCACGATGCGAGCGCCGCCGCGACGATGGATGACTTGGACACGCCTTTCTTGGCGGCCAGCTCATCGAGCCGCTTGGCGTGCTCGGGCTGGATAAAGAGGTTCAGGCGGTAGTGGCTCATAGCTCGATTCCGTCGTTGGGGTCGAGGGAAGCCAGCCGGGCCGTGCGCTGCATGGCCGGATCGAACTGGCGCGGGAGAGGAAGCGGCAGGTCGTCGTCGTCGTCGAGCAGCGCGAGGTCGGCCGCAGGCGCGGCCAGCTCGGGGTCGTAGGCGACGGCTTCGGAAAGTTCGGGCTGACGGCGCGGTCCGCCGTCGTCGGCCGAACCCAAGTGCTCCAGGCCATCAGTAGGTGCAGTGGCCGGTGCGGCAGGCACGGCGGGAATCGCCAGCCCGCTCCAGTCGTCGGCTCGCGAGGGCGGAACGTCGGCATAGCGTCCGGCCGCAAGCACGGGCGGCGGCAGCACGCGCCGCTTGAAATTGGTGTCCGCGTAATAGCGCAGCTTTTTGGCCTTGATCGGCGCCACGCTGGACACCATCACCACGGCTTCATCCGGCGGTAACTGCATCACTTCGCCCGGCGTCAGCAGTGGGCGCGCGGTCTCCTGGCGCGACACCATCAGGTGGCCCAGCCACGGCGCGAGCCGGTGGCCTGCGTAGTTGCGCTGTGCGCGCAGCTCGGTTGCAGTGCCCAGCGTTTCGGAGATCCGCTTGGCCGTGCGTTCGTCGTTGGTGGCGAACGTCACGCGGACATGGCAGTTGTCCAGAATCGAATGGTTCTGCCCATACGCCTTGTCGATCTGATTGAGCGACTGCGCGATGAGAAAGCTGCGAATGCCATAGCCCGCCATGAAGGCCAGTGCCGTCTCGAAGAAGTCGAGCCGCCCGAGCGCCGGGAACTCGTCAAGCATCAGCAGCAGCTTGTGGCGGCGCTCGATGCCGTCGGAGCCATCGAGCGATTCCGTCAGCCGTCGCCCGATCTGATTGAGGATCAGGCGGATCAGCGGCTTCGTCCGCGAAATATCTGAAGGCGGCACCACAAGGTACAGCGATACCGGATGCTCGGCCGCGATCAGGTCGGCAATGCGCCAATCGCAACGCGACGTGACTTCGGCCACCGTAGGGTCGCGGTACAGGCCGAGGAACGACATGGCCGTGCTCAACACGCCGGAACGCTCGTTGTCCGACTTGTTGAGCACTTCGCGCGCCGCCGAAGCGACGACAGGATGCGGGCCACCACCTCCCACGTTCACGAGGTGGGGCGTGGTCATCATCCGATGCAAGGTCAGCTCGAACGGGCTGGCCGGGTCGCTGAGGAAATTGGCGACGCCGCGCAGCGTCTTGTCCTCGCCCGCATAGAGCACGTGCAGGATGGCGCCGACCAGCAGAGCATGGCTGGTCTTCTCCCAATGGTTGCGCCGCTCCAGCGCGCCTTCGGGATCGACCAGGATGTCCGCGATGTTCTGCACGTCGCGCACCTCATGGGCGCCGCGACGCACCTCCAGCAGCGGGTTGTAGGCCGCTGACTTCGCATCGGTCGGGTTGAACAGCAGGCAATGCGAGAAGCGCGAGCGCCAGCCTGCGGTGATCTGCCAGTTCTCGCCTTTGATGTCATGGATGACGGCGGACGCGGGCCAGCTCAACAAGGTGGGCACCACCAGGCCCACGCCTTTGCCCGAGCGGGTTGGTGCGAAGGTCAGGACGTGTTCCGGACCTTCGTGGCGCAGGTACTGGCGTTCGTGCTGGCCGAGGAACACGCCGTCCGGCTGCGTGAGACCGGCCTCGCGAATGTCATCCGCGTTCGCCCAGCGCGCCGAGCCGTAGGTCGTGACCAGGCGCGATTGCCGCGAGCGCCAGATCGACATGCCGATGGCCACCAGCACGGCCACCAGGCCGCTGCCACCCGCAATGGCGCCGCCGATGTCAAAGACGCTGGGCGCGTAGGCATCGAAGAAGAACCACCACTCGAACAGCCGCCACGGGTGATAGACCGGCGTACCGAAGAAGTCGAACCAGGGCGAGCCAAGGCGTAGCTGATAGCCCAGGGCGGCGGCTGTCCATTGTGTGGCTGCCCACACGCCGGCGATCACGATGCCGAATACCACGGCGATCTGACCGAACAGCACGTTCGTCCCTTGCATGATCCCGCCTCCAATCACGGCACAACAACGTGCCGCGTGCATCAGGATCAAGGCGTGTGCATAGGTCGGTCAAAGACCGTTATGGCGGGGATTTAGGCCGAAAAAGCCTGATTTCTTGCAGGAGCGAAGGCAATAAAAACGCCGCAGACGGGAGCGCGTTGCGGCGTAGTGAGGTGTCAGCGAGAACTTTGTCGCTGCGAAGCGACTACAACAGAGCTATTTGGACTTCTGCTCAGGTCGGTCACCGAAGAAACGCCGATTGGCGGCTTCGGCAGCACGGCGGCAAAGTTCATCACCGACTTTTGTGCGATCTTCCTTGCATTGCCGTTGAATCTCCTTGATGCGCTCGGGATGCGCCGCGAGGAAATCCACGGTTTCCGAAGGTTGAGACGAGCCACATGCGGTCAGTGCGACGGTCAGCATCATTAGCATCACTCTGTTCATGATTCCAGTCCTTTCGTCGGATGGTTCAGGCATCGTCGGCAGCGTCGATACCGTCTGCCGAATCAATGAAGGCCACACGCTCGATGAACCGAGCCAGCATCTCGGACGGCTCCGCATCGCGGCGTAGCAGATAGGTCGTAAGCATGTATGGCTTGCCTGCCAAGCGGCGGGCCACGACACCCGGCTCGCGGCTGGAGGCGATATGCGCCTCGCCCGCTAGGCCCAAAGCCAGGCCAGCGGAAACCAGCGTCATCATCACGTCGAAGGTTGCCACGCGCTGCGCAATCAGCGGCTCCTGATCGAGCTTGCGCAGAAAACGATCGATCTGCCGCGCGTGGCCTTCGCAGACCGCCGGGTCGCCCAGTGCCAACGGATAGCGCAGCACTTCTTTCAGCGGAACCTGTTTGAAGGCGAGCACGGGATGGCGGGCTGGCACCGCTACCATCAGTTCATCTTCCCAAGCAGGTGTGACCAAGATACCATCGCCTCCATCCTCTGCCATCGAAAAACCTACGTCATACAGATCTTCATGCAAACCCTTGATCTGCAGCCCGAGCGGCACCTCAAACAGACGCATCTCAACTTCAGGGTCCTCTTCACGGCATCGCGCCAGCAAAGTTGACAATCGTGTGGGTGTTACACCATCAGACAAGGCAATGCGTAACTGGCCTAAAAATCCGTTGGTGGCAGACTTGACGCCATCACGGGCCTGATCCAATGCGGTAAAAATGCGCGGGACATGCTCCAAAAGCTGTCGCCCGGCACGGGTTAGTTGAGTGCTTCGGGTAGTACGAATGAATAAACGAGCACCAAGTTCCTCTTCTAATTCTTTGATAGTGCGTGAAAGTGGAGATTGGTCGATATGTAGTCGTTCAGCGGCGCGAGCGAAATGAAGTTCCTCCGCAACGATGAGAAAGCAGCGAAGATGTCGAAGCTCCATTGTGCTCACTCCACTTTAATTCGTCTAATTTCATTTGCGCGGCTAATTAATCAGCCTTTGCCAGAGTGCTGACAGCCAAACCCCCCCAGTCAGCAAAGTGGCTAACAGCACGGCAGCGCTTCCCATGTCCTTTGCACGCTTTGATAGCTCATGCCATTGAGGGCCAATACGATCAATCGCCGATTCCACAGCAGTATTGAGTAGCTCCACAATCATCAAAATAAGGATACTTCCTGAGAGAAGAGCGACTTCGACCCATCCCTGCCCCAACCAGAAGGCCAATGGGACCAACACAAAGGAAAATACTGACTCAAGTCTAAAGGCCGGCTCATTCCATCCAGCGCGCAATCCCTGAATTGAGTAATGGGACGCATGCCAAATTCTCAATATTCCTCGGCGAGATTTTTGTTTATTTTCGAATGCGGACATGGAATCAGCTGCGATTGTGTGTTTTTTATCTTTCATGAGAACAACTCTTATATATTCTTATCATCACAGCCAAAGAAAAAATCGAAATTCCTATCGTACTCACTTGTTTTAACCTGCATTAGCCCCAAGACAGACGAAAACAATGCGTCGTGATTCGCATAAGAGCGGGCTCGCTCACTCAAACAGCCAATATTCAGCCCTCGACTTTGAGTAAACGTTGAAGAGAACCACATAACCAAAGGAACACGAGTCTGCTCTTGTGGAGCAATCGCATAAGGCATGCCGTGCAGAAAAAGTCCCTTCTCGCCCAGGGATTCGCCGTGATCCGAGACGAATATCATAGCTGTGTCGTAGTCGGAAAGGCCCTGCAATTTTTTAATGACTTGGGTTAGGAAATGATCTGTGTAGAGAATAGCGTTGTCGTAGCTATTCACAATCTGTTCGCGGGTGCATTTCCCCATTTCCGGTGTGTCGCATGTTGGGATGAATTTTCGATACGCTGCTGGGTATCGTTGAAAGTAGCTGGGGCCATGATTTCCAAGCTGGTGCAAAAAAATCACACGATCACCGGGATTTTTGCGAGCCTGAGCTGGTAAGTCTTCAAGCAAAATCTCATCGAAACACCGACCATCAACGCATAAAGAGGAACTTTGTGCATTCCCTAGGCTTTGATATTCGAGACCATCGCACACCCCTTTGCAACCTGACTGGTTATCTCTCCATAAGGTGGTAATACCGGCGCGCTCCAGAACATGCAGTAAGGATTGGTGTGAGCGAATCTTGTCTTCATCGTAGTTTCGGCGACCAAAGGACGAGAACATGCAAGGCACAGAAACCTCGGTATTAGTTCCACAGGAGTGCATGTCGGAGAAATTGATCACACCCATCTGAGTCAATTGAGGCGTTGTTTCGCGTGCATAGCCGTTCAATCCCCAGTTTTGGGCGCGAGCCGTCTCGCCTACGACAAAGACTAATAAACGTGGCCGACTGCCTTCGGGCCTGACTGTTGCAACGGCATCAGCTCCAATGGGTATTTTTTCGGCGGACTGCGTGATAGAGGAACCTGTCAGTGCCTTCGGCAAACCCACCAGATAGTTTCCCGGTGTAATCAAGTATCGCACTTCGCGATGATTTCTCATCAGTGCGGACATGTCCTGAAATGACAGCATGACACCGCCCGAAATCATCAGTGTCGAAAACAGCATCAATCCCATACGCCACACGGTTGCTTTCAGCCAAGTACGCCCGAGCAATCGGATTCGCCAAAGAAAAATAATCGGAACTACTGCCAGTAGGCTTAGTGGAGCAATCAATGCAGGCGTCAGTAGCTCGCGACTTTCCTTGAAGTCTGTGGCTAGAACATTGCGCAACATGCTCGAATCGAGGTAGATATGAAAGCTGCGCATGTAATGTGTTGCGAGGGCAGAGGCAACAAAAAGCACCGCAAGTAAAACCTTGGCATTCCAGCGCCACACAACCAAACTCAACAGCAGACTGTGAATTCCCACCAGAAACAGCAGTACGGATGTACCCATGCGTAAGCTGGACTGGACGCCTAAGGCGCTACTCCAAAATAGACCATTGCAGGCTAGTGCAAAGAAAATACTGGTCATCAAGATCAGCCACTCGACGCTGCATTGTGGTCGCCAATGGCTTAGGTCCTTGAGGTTTGCAGTTCTGAATCGCGGCATCAGACCGAGAGCCTGTTTGAAAGTTCTCATGCTTGGAACCCCGATGAATAGACATCGCCTGAGCCATCAACAAACCAGCGTTGCCAGACCATGAAAAGACCCAAGGCAACGACCCAACAAATCAGGAGCGTCCACAAGTCATGGGAAAGGAAGTGGGCTCCGCGCACCTGCTGGGTCCATCCAAAGATGGCACCTATCATCAAACTTGCAGCCAAGGCCATCCAACGCCAGGCAGGACGAACCATCAAGGTAAAGAAATATAGGCTGACCCATGCATATCCGGCACTTGCATGCCCTGCGGGAAAGCACACACCGCGCGGCATACCGGGCGGGCGTGTTTCAAACAGGCCCACAAACACTCGCGCTCCGCCATAGCGCACCAAGTTCCAGGGGCAATCCATGTTAGTGAACGATTTCAGCGCCGAAACCGTCAGTGCCCCGATCAAGTACGCACAAAAAAGATACAGTAGCGGCCAGCGTAGGTATGCCGAGCATTTGTTGCTACGTTTTTTTCTCCAAGCCCAGATGCACGTTGCTGCAACCGCAATTGCCAGGAAGGTGGAAAGATTCTTCCCACCACGATGCAGCAGGTTGCTGGTTAGCCAGGCATCCCGCAAAGCCCATCGGCTGCCCTGCAAGCGATAGAGATGATCGGCGACCCAGAAGTCCCCACCGCCATCCATCAATAGACTGCTGATGATCAGCGCCGCACCCGCTGGTAGCGCTAAATGAGTGATTAAGAATCGAGGTGCGAATGGTGCGTTGGATAGTGGGGCGTTGCCCAGTAGTCGGGATTCATTGAGGGGCATCGGCATGTGCCTCCTTCGAATGCCACAGCGCATGCGCATCGATACGCACCAGTGCTGACGCTTGCAGCGCATCGATGCGAGCCTGTGCCTCACCGAGGCGTGTCTGGCGCAGGTTTCGCAACGTCAAGAGGTATTCGGCCAAGGGGGCCTCTCCCAGTTCCCAAGCTCGCCGCGTGCGGTTGCTGGCCGTGGTCTGCGCGGCCAGCGCCTGCGCGAATGACTGCCACTGCGTGCGCTTACTTTCAGCTGCCTGCGCGGCTAACCACGCACTTTGCTCCACCGCGCGCCGCACGCCGAGCGCCTCTGCCTCTGCGGCAGCTGCGTTGGCGCTTTCCGTGGCAGCCATTGCACTGCGATAGTCAGTGCCAAATGGCACCGTCAGGACAACGCCAATGACACGTTCCGTCCCACCGCGTTCAGACATCATCCGTACCCCGACTGTGGGGTCGGGCGTGCGGTTGGCGCGAGCTCGCTCGGCCACCTTGGCAAGGCGCGCTGCCTCTCCATCGGCAATGCCGATTTCGACGCTTTGTCGCACAATTCGCGCCAGCCACTCCTGTACCCCGCCCGGCAAAGGATCGGGATCTGGCAGCGTGGATGGCCGCGCGGGAATCTCAATGCCCGGGAACTCGATCACCATCGTTTGTCGTGCTGCCCGTTCTGCGTCGCGCGCAGCGCTAACCTGGGCTGCAAGCATCGCGCGTTCGGCTTGCAGAACGTCGCTGTCCCGCTGCGCTGCATCGCCCAGGGCCACGCGGCGGGCCATTGCTTCCTGCTCACGTCTAAGCAACTTTTCCTGAGCTTGCATCTCGTCGGCTACGACGAAACTGCGCAGCCATCCGGCCCAGACTTCCAACAGTCGCCTTGCCATTTGGTGCTCGGCATCTTCAAGGCGCATATCGGCCACCCTACGGGTGCGGCTGCCGATGTCCCGATCTATACGCGCCTTGTTTGGCAAGCGAACAGCACGGCTGAGCTGGATTTCCCATTCGTTGTAGCGACGCGCTTCGTTGGTCACGTTGCGACGTTGTAGGCCACTACTGAGTTCAAATTCGTGGCTACCGGCTTCAAGGGCGCTTTGCGTGGCGGCCGCCGCGTCCAAGCGAGCGGCTGCGGCATTCACGACCGGCTGGATTTTTATCGCCGCTTCGACTTGCGCCTGCGCAGGCAGCCACGAAAGATCATCGGCGCGCGCTTGCGCGGGATGAAATGTCAAAGCCGCGATAGCCACCATGACGGCACCAGTCGGTAGTACCAGGCTGCATCCTTTGTTTTTACTCGTCATACCAGTCTTCCACTTGCCAACACCGACTCCACCCACCAGCGGACATCGCTAGACGCGATGCGCTGGCGCAGATGCGCCAGGACCTGTTCCAGTTGTTCATATTCGATCAACACCCAAATGACGCGCCGATCCACACGGCCGCGAACCTTCTCGCGAATGGACGCGCGCGCGAAGTCGCCGGTATGCCCTTCGGCGTGCAACAGGGTGAACCCTGGCAGCACCGGGTCGGCCATCAGGGCATCGGCGACGGCGTCTTCGAGCGTGGGTGGAAACACCAGATTCAGGCGCACCAGTTGCGCTTCTTTCAATCCGTTCATGCGTGGACTCCTTGTTGTGAGGAGATGGCCTGGCCGAATCGCCGGTACAGCACCGGCAGCAGGACCAGGGTCAGCGCAGTGGAACTGACCAGTCCGCCAATCACCACGATGGCGAGTGGGCGCTGGATCTCAGAGCCAGGGCCACTGGCCAGCAGCAGGGGCACTAGGCCAAAGGCGGTGATGGAAGCCGTCATCAGCACGGGGCGCAACCGTCGCAGCGAACCTTCGCGCACCACCTGTTCCATGGGCAGGCCTAGCGCGTGCAGGTGGTTGAAGTGCGTCATCAGCACCAATCCGTTGAGCACGGCGATGCCCAGCAGCGCGATGAAGCCGACCGAAGCAGGCACCGACAGGTACTGCCCCGACAGCCACAGCGCCGCCACGCCGCCGACCATGGCAAACGGCACGTTGCCGAGGATGAGCGCGGCCTGCCGCACCGAGCCGAAGGTCATGAACAGCACGAAGAAAATCAGTCCCAGGGCCACCGGCACCACCATGCCAAGGCGGGCCGCTGCGCGTTGCTGGTTCTCGAACTGCCCACCCCATTCGACGCGGTAGCCGGGCGGCAGCGGCACGTCGCGCACCACGGCGGCGCGCGCTTCATCCACGAAGCCGACCAGATCGCGCCCACTCACGCTGGACTGGATCAGCGCGAAGCGCGAGCCGTTCTCGCGCCGCACCAGCACGGGGCCATCAGTGGTGGCGATGCGCGCCAGCGAGGTCAAGGGGATTTCGCCCTGATCGCCACGGGCGAGCTGCAAGTCCTTGAACCGCTCGGCCGATCCGCGCAGCCGGGCATCCCCGCGCACCACGATGGGCGTGCGCCTGTCCGGCTCGATCACCAGCCCGGCCGGCACGCCTTCGAGCTGCGCGCGCAGCTCGTCCTGAACCTGCGTCACGGCCAGTCCGGCGCGCCCCGCCGCCTGCGCATCCACCTTCACCTGCAGGTATTCCACGCTGTCGCTGGCCTGGGTGAGCACGTCGCGCGCACCGGGCACTTTCTCGATGCGAGCGGCCATGCGCTGCGCCAGATCGCCCAGCGTTTGCAGATCAGGGCCGAATAGCTTGACGGCCACGTCGCCCCGGCTGCCGGTGAGCATTTCCGAGATGCGCATCTCGATGGGCTGGGTAAAGCCGAATTCCAGGCCGGGGAAGGCATCCATCACCTTGCGTATCTCGGCACTCAACGCGTCCTTGTCGGCTGCATGCCAATCCTTGCGCGGTGCGAGCTGCATGAACAGGTCGGTTTCGTTCAGGCCCATCGGGTCGAGCCCCAGCTCGTCGGAGCCCACCCGCCCGATGCTGTGCCGCACCTCGGGCACCGCCGCACCGATGGCCTTCTGCACTGCCAGGTCAATCTCCAGCGAGCGCTGCAACCCGATGGACGGCGGCTTTTGCAGTTGCAGCAGGATATCGCCCTCGTCCATCGTCGGCATGAACGCCTTGCCCGTGCCGAGGTAGGCCACCACACCCAATGCCAGGGCCGCGATGGCGACCGCCGATGCGCGTAGCGGGTGGTGAAGCGCAGCCTCCAGCAGCGGTTGGTACAGGCGCGTGGCCCAGCGCATCACCCACGGCTCGGTGTGAGCGTGTTCCTTGAGCAGCAGCGAGGCCAGCACCGGCACCAGCGTGAGCGACAGCAGCAGCGAGACGCCCAGGGCGAATACGATGGTCAGCGCCACCGGCACAAACAGTTTGCCTTCCAACCCTTGCAGAGTGAGCAGGGGCATGAAGGTCAGACAGATGATGAGGATGCCCGAGGCCACAGGCATGGCGACCTCGCGCGCCGCGGCGAATATGCGGTGCAGGCGCGGCTGGTGCGCACTGGGCGCGTGCGGGTCGAGCCGACTGACGGCGTTTTCCACCACCACTACGGCAGCGTCCACCAGCATGCCGATGGCGATCGCGAGGCCCCCCAAGCTCATCAGGTTGGCGCTCATGCCGACCAGACGCATCAGCAAGAAGGTGCCCAGTGCCGCCAAAGGCACCATCACCGCCACAACCAGCGCGGCGCGAAGCTCGCCGAGGAACAGAAGCAGCAGGATAACGACCAGTACCGTCGCTTCCAGCAAGGCGCTTTCCACCGTGCCCACGGCGCGCTCGATCAGCGTGCTGCGGTCATAGAACGGCACCACCTTGACGCCGGGCGGCAGGCTGGGAGTCACCTCGTCCAGCCGGGCTCGAATGGCTTTGACCAGCGCCGAGGCATCGGCCCCGCGCAGCGCCACCACGATGCCTTCCACCGCTTCGCCCGCGCCGTCCCGGGTGACGGCGCCATATCGCGTCACGCCTTCGATGCGCACCTGGGCCACGTCGCCCAGGCGAACTGGGGCCGTACCATTGGCCCCCGCGCGCAGGATCAGACGGGATAAATCGTCCAAAGTGTGGATCGCGCCTTCGGCGCGCACGATCAGCGTGTCTTCGCCTGCATCCAGGCGGCCCGCACCGTCATTGCGGTTGTTGCGGCCGATCGCCGTGATGACATCAGAGAAGCTGAGGCCCGCAGCGGAAAGCCGTGCGCGATCCGGCACCACAGCAAAGCTCTTGGCTTCTCCACCCAGCACGTTGACATCAGCAACACCGGGCAGCGTGCGCAGGGCCGGGCGCAGCGTCCAGTCCAGTAGGGCGCGGCGCTCGCTCAACGTGAGGCCACCGCCTTCGATGGTGAACATGAACACGTCCGACAGCGGTGTCGAAATCGGCGCCAGCCCGCCGCTGACGCCTTCGGGCAGGCTGCCCGAAACGCCGGCATAGCGTTCAGCCACCTGCTGACGCGCCCAGTAGATGTCGCTGCCTTCGGCAAAGTCCAGCGTGATGTCGGCTATGGCGTACTTGGCCGTGGAGCGCAGCATCACGCCCCGCGGCACACCGAGCAACTCCATCTCCAGCGGCGTGATCACGCGCGACTCCACCTCCTCGGGCGTCATGCCAGGGGCCTTGATAATCAGCTTGACCTGCGTGGGGGAAATATCCGGATAGGCGTCGATCGGCAATTGCAGGAAGGCCGCCAGGCCCGCACCCGCCAAAGCCAGCACGCCAAGCAGTACCAGCGCACGTTGGCGCAGGGAAAATTCAATCAGACGGGACAACATGCGTGGTCGCCCCTCATTGCAATGGAATCATGGATTTAAGCAGTGCCGTACCGCGCACGACGACCTGCATGCCTGCCGCAAGCGGCGCAGTGTCTGGCGAGACGGCACGCACGGCGCTTGACGCCTCTGATTCGTCTTGCCCCAGCAGTCGCACCGGAACAGCGCGGACGCGTAGGTCGCCGTGCTTGTCTTGCGATGACGGCTCAGCAACGTAGACCACGTGGGCGCTGCCCGCTGGCAGCAGTGCGGACGATGGCACGCTCAAGGTGCCCTGCGGTGCTGGCAGCAACAGCGCGACACTGATCTGCTGCCCGGCCGCATAGCGGTCTGCCCCTGCCTGATCTGCATCGACGCGGGCACGTACCCGCAGGCTCTGACTACTGAGGTCAGTGTCGCCACCAACAGCCGTCACGCGAGCGATCGTGCCATCGGGAAGACGCACTTCCAAGCCTGGGTGGAGATCCGAGCGCCAGCGCAGCGGAACCGCGACGCTGACATCCAGCGGGCCAGGCTGAGCCACTATGAAGGCGATGTCGAGCGGCGCGACCGCCTGCCCGAGGCTCAGGTGACGACGCATCACCCGCCCGGACAAAGGCGCCAGCAATTCATACTCGCCGGCCTGCCCGCCGCTAACGGGTCGAAGCCGTGCGAGGGCGCCATTGGCCTCTTGCAACGTACTTTGCGCAGCCGCCGCGCGCGCCTGGGTTTGCTCGTTGCGCGTGGCTGGGATGATGCCCTCGGCCAAGAGCGTGGCATCGCGCCGGGCCTGCGCCGTAGCCACCGCCGCTTCGGTGCGGGCACGCGCCAGATCAGCCTGAGACGCCAGAACGTCCTTGCTCTGGATGCGCGCCAGTGCCTGACCTTGGCGCACTGCGGCGCCTTCATCGACCAGAACGCGCGTCACCACACCGCCATATGGCGCCACGACCTGCGCGCTAGCCGAGAGTGGTGCCACCGTCTGCGCGGGTAAGCTATCCAGCGGTATCACTGCAGCATCCTTGACGAGTGCGGTTTCCACACCCTGCGCGCGAAGCTGAGTGGCATTGAGGTGAACGCCGCCAGCGTTCGGTTGGGCGACAGCTTCGCTCGCGTCTTTATCGGCTACGGTTGTCTGCTGGGTTGCCCAAGCCCACCAGCCGTACCCTACGGCAGCCAGAACTGCCACACCGACGGCGGACAGGGCCAAGGTCTTGGTTCGGCTGGAGGTGCCCGCCGCTTTCAAGGTCGGGAAGCTCATGCTTGTGCCGCCCCAAATGACGTAGAGCAGAGTAGAGAGCACACAGCGCGAATTGAAAATTCGTCGCATATGAAGCGGTGCGCGAGGTTAATGAGGCGAAACATGCGGTCGATCTCTTGTAAAGATCAGCTCATGTTCTTCGGTGAAGCTTTGAGAAAGCTTTGGAGAAAGCGAAATTTTCTCTGTACGATCTATTCAGAAAAAAACCGCTTGTCTTGAGCCACAAGCTGCCGGTAAGTTGACTTCTCAGTCACTTGATCCGATAGCCAGGATAGCCAGCGGTTCGCTTTTTTGCCATCTCAAACATCGGGGCCATGCGCCATGGACATCAAGAATTCCGAATACCGTTTCAGTCCCTTGGTCATAGGCTTGCACTGGCTGACCGTGATTCTCATCATTGCGGTCTATGCGAGCATGGAATTGCGCGGACTGGCACCCAAGGGAGCCTTGAGAGACGCCATGAAGTCCTTGCACTACCTGCTGGGCCTCAGCGTTCTGGTGATCGTCGTGATCCGTATCGGGGTGCGCATCCAGGCGGGCGTGAAGCCCGCGATCCAACCACCCATGCCACGCTGGCAGGCCACGCTCGCCGATGGCATGCACTATGCGCTCTACAGCTTCATGCTCGCCATGCCGCTGCTCGGATGGCTCACCTTGAGTGCGGCGGGCAAGCCGATTGTTCTGTTTGGCTTGCCCGTTCCCTCTCTGATCGGCACCGACGTTGCTTTGTCGCGCCAACTCAAGGATGTCCATGAGGCGCTGGCGACATTGGGCTATGTCTTGATCGGATTGCATGCGATGGCGGCGCTGTTGCACCACTACGTCATGCGTGACAACACAGTGGTTCGCATGCTTCCCGGTCGACGCCCCTGACCTACTGGCCTCAGGCTGCTTTACATGAATTCGAATCTCCAATGACCAAATTTCACCACCGCGCCCACCCTGAAAGTCACCGCACTGAACATATCGGATGGCTGCGCGCCGCTGTTCTGGGTGCCAATGACGGCATCATTTCCACGGCCAGCCTAGTTGCAGGCGTGGCTGCTGCCCATGCAAGCCATGCCAGCATCATGACCACGGCCATCGCGGGGTTGGTAGCCGGCGCCATGTCCATGGCTGCAGGCGAGTTCGTGTCGGTCTATTCACAAGCTGATACGGAAAAGGCAGATCTGGCACGGGAACAAGATGAACTGAACCGTAGTCCGCATGCAGAGCATCGGGAACTGGCCGCCATCTACGTCCGGCGTGGCCTGGATCATCGGCTCGCGGATCAAGTCGCCACGCAGTTGATGGCACATGATGCGCTGGGCGCGCACGCGCGCGATGAACTGGGCATTTCTGAAACGCTGAGCGCTCGCCCGCTGCAAGCTGCAATGGCGTCCGCCGGGAGCTTCGCCGTGGGCGCGGCCATGCCGCTGGCTGTGGTTCTGCTGGCGCCAGAGCAGAGCCTGCTCTATTGGATCGTCGCGACGGCGATTGTCTTCCTGGCCCTGCTCGGCGCTGCGGCTGCTGCCGTGGGTGGTACGCCGCTCTTCAAAAGTGCGCTGCGCGTCGCGTTCTGGGGCACATTTGCCATGGCCGTGACAGCGGGCGTGGGAGCCATGTTCGGCACTGCGGTGTAGATCTGCGTCAATCTCAGAGCAGCGGTGGCCAAGGGCCAAGCCGCGCGGACAGCCGACCGTTGTCCAGTGAGAACGCCAGCGGCAGGTCTATGGCATGCGCGAGCGCCAGGGCCAGCGCCAGTCCCAGTCCAGCGTGATGCGCCGTGCCGCCTTCGGAATCCTTGCGCCAGAAGCGAAGGCCGAATTGATCTAGATCGGATGCCTGCAAATTGGGAGCTGTGTTAACGATGGTTAACATCCAGCCGGATGCCTCGAGCTCCAGCCTACATTGAATGTCGTCGCCTTCGGGCGCGTATTCAATGGCATTGCGCAAGAGGTTGGAGAGGATGCGTTCGATCACGCCCTGATCACTTTGCACCCATGCTGATTCAGGCAAAGTCACGCGGATGGGTGACTTGGGTGCCATTTTCTGGACGTTGAGTCCCGCCAGTAACTCTTGCAGCAAAGCTGTCAGATCCAGAGGATCCAGCGCCAGTGTGTGTTGGCCGGACTCAAGACGCGCCAACAACAGCAGAGTGTCCACACTGCGCTGCATGCGTGAACTGGCCTGGATCATTGCATTCAGGGCGCGCTGGATTCGGGCCGGGTCGGCATCGATCAAAGCGCTTTCTGCGCTGATGCGGATTTCCGCCAGGGGCGTGCGCAACTCGTGGGCCACATCGCGGGAGAAGCGGCGCTCGCGGACAATGGCCGCATACAGGTGATGCAAGCCCTGATTGAAGGCTTCGGCAAACGGACGCAGTTCACGGGGAAAGTCCGCTCCGATCCGCGCAATCGGCCGATCCGAACGCAGATCGGCCAGTTGCTCGCCGACCCGCTCCAGCATGACCACGATATGCCGAACCATGAGCAGCGCCAGGCCCGTCGCTAGCAGCGTTGCCAGCACAATACCGCCCAAGAGCGCAAAGTGGATGCGCCGCTCGGTTTGATCCCAATCCCGGCGTTCTGTTGCGACGACTAATAGCTGAGACCTCTCTCCAGTTACCGACACGCGCGTCGCCAGCGCGCGGCCCGCGTGGCCATCCGGAAGTGTCACGTCGTAATAGCGCGGGGTGCCTTGCTCCACCGGGCCAAGCGATAGCTCGGCGCCTGCACTGCTGGGAGACCGTAGCAAGGTCCGGTGGGTCTGTGAATCGAAGACCGTGAAGAACTCGGTATGCCCGCCATGCTCATATTCCGGCATGAGGCTTTCGAGCTTTCTCGCATCCAACTCCTGCAGCACGCGCCCCACCGCCGCTGATCGTTGCATCAGGGTGGTATCCATCCGTCGATAGATTTCGTGGTCAATCCAGTAGTCGAGGACGGGAAACAGGATCGCGAAGGTTCCTCCAATGCAGATCACCAAGCTGGCAGCCAGCCGCCGCTGCAAGGACCAGGATCCGCCTTGACTCGCATCAGAAAGGGCTTCGGAATCGGGACGTACCATCGTTCAGGGCAGGATGTAGCCGAAGCCACGGCGTGTCACGATCAGTTCATCCAGGCCGCACTGGGCAAGCTTGGTTCGCAAGGTGCTGACGATCACCTCTACCACTTTGTCCGATGCATCGCTGCGGCTGTCGTACAAATGTTCAAAAATCTGCGAGCGCGACAGCGTGGCGCCGCGCCGACGCAGCAGCAAGTCGAGCAGTCCATACTCCTTCGGCGTGAGCCCAAGATCAATGCACTTGAACCTCGCGATGCGCGAGCGCGGATCGACCTCCAGATCGCCGTGGCGCAGAACTGGAACGTCCCGTTGCGGCGGACGCCGTACTAGCGCCCGCAGGCGAGCCAGCAGTTCGGCTAGCTCGAAGGGTTTTGTCAGGTAGTCATCGGCACCCGCATCCAAGGCCCGCACCCGGTCGTCGAGCAGTTCGCGCGCGGAGAGCACCAACACCGGTGCGGCATGGGCCTCCCGGCTCAATGCGCGCAACACGCCAAAGCCGTCCAGCCGGGGTAGCATCAAGTCCAGAATGATGGCGTCGTACCGGTAGCTGGCAAGAAACTTCAGCGCGGACACGCCATCGGCTGCTGTATCGCAGGCATAGCCTTCCGACTGAAGGCTCTGGCTCAGGGCTTCGGCCAGCGTTTGCGAGTCTTCCACGATCAATATGCGCATATGCTTTCTTCCATTCAGCGCATCTCGAAAAGCTCTTGGTGGAACGCTTCCGGCTCCAACCCCTGGGCCAGCAGATCGGCGCGCAACGCGCGGCCGAAGGCCGTGGGGCCGCAGAACCAGACGCTGGCGTCTTTCCAACCCGGCACCATGGCACGCAGGCGCTCACCCGTCAGGCGACCGTCTTTCTTGTCGATGAACAGGTGTAGCGCAACGCCGGCCGCCTGGCTGTCAGCGCGCAGTTTCTCGATGGCCTGCGGATCAGCGTCGCTCGTCGGATGGAACAAATCGACGGGGCGTGCGTCTCGGCCTTTGTGCTGCGCCAGATACTTCATGCGCGCAATGAATGGGGTGATGCCGATGCCGGCGCCGATCCAGATCTGGCGGGCACGCCCGTCGTCGAAAGTGAAGCAGCCGTAAGGCCCCTCGACCGTTACCTGGTCGCCTACCCGTAGGCGCTCAGGCAGCCGGCGGGTGTGGTCGCCCAGCGCCTTGGTGATGAAGGTAATGCGCCGGTCTTCCGGCACCCAGGCTGAGGCTAGCGTGTAGGGGTGCGGGCCTTCTTTCGGGTTGGACATGGCGAAGGCAAACTGTCCGGGCCGGTGGCCGGGCCAGCCCGGGTCCATCCGCAGGGTGGTTTCCAGCACGTTCAGCGCAGGGTAGGTCTGCAGCGATTCGATGACACCGTGCGCGGTGCGCTGCGCACCGACTCGGCCCAGCAGCACCCACACCGCCGATACCGTGCCGCTCGCCAGCAGCATAGCCAAAGCCCAGCCCACGGGCTGGGCCCAGTAGGAGAACTGCACCAACACCAAGGTGTGGAAGGCCAGCACCAAGTAGATCGCTGCCATCCAGTGGTGCGTCTTGGCGAACAGCCGGTAGGGAAAGCGCTTAACCAAAGCCAGCACCAGTAGCACGGCGACGGCGTAGAAGGCCCATTCGCCCAAGTCCTCGGCCAGTCCACGCCAGCCACGCAGCGCCGATTCAATGGAGCCCATTGAATCGGCCGTTGCGCGGGGCTTGCGCGCGGGGCGCGTCAGCCAGCCCCAGCCTACGGCCCATTTAGTACCCTGCGCCCACAGCCAGTGTACTGTTGCAGCGGCCAGAGCAGCGATGCCGAGCCACTTGTGCAGGCGGTATATCTTGTCCAGTCCGTTCAAGCTGGGCTCCAGCCACGCCGGGCGCGTGGCCAACATCATCGCCACGGACATCGCGCCGATGGCCAGTACGCCGCTGTATTGAATCCATACCGTTCGCAGGGCGAAGTAGTTGGACTGTGCAGGCCAGAGCGTATCGGTAAAAAGCCATAAAGCGCTCAATGCCAGCGCAAAAAACCAGAACGTCCAAATTATTCTCTTCATCGTGGATTTGCCCCAAATTCTGCGGAAGGCGCATGCGGCACTGGTCGGAAACCATCAATCCATATACGCGATAGCGTGCCTTTGAATGTGGCCGTGTATCCGAAATTACAGATAATTCTAATTTTGGCATCCCAACCTTTGGTAACGCTTTGGATTGATCACCCATCTATGGATAAAATCTAATTTTGCCCACCGGCTTGTGGCTTTACCTTGACTCAAGAAATGGTTGGCCCCCGATGCCGCCCAATCTCCCAGGACGCCCCGCCGCCGCGAACCGTCGCGGAAAGCTGCTGCCCCAATCGCTGTTCGATCACCGGCTTCCACGGCACCAGCGAGAAGCCCATGCCGTCATCAAGCATCGCGTAGCGCCCGCTGGCGAGCATGACGCTGCGCCGGTAGATGCCGGCCACGCGCTGCCCGTCGGCCACGGGCCGATGCTCCAGGCCCGTTTCGCCTGCAATGTCCTTCGCGGCCTGCGCCAGCTCCCGGTTGCGCAGCGTGCCCAGCAGGTTGCGCGCCAGGATCACGCGCTGCCCGCGCCGCTCGGCCAACCCCTGTTCGGCCAGGAAGTCGGTGCGCTGCTGCATGGCCTGTTTGGCCTCGCCGCCAAAGCCCAGGTCGCCCAGGCCCGTGCCGCCGCCGATCAACTGCTGGTCGAGCCAGGTGGCCCCGATAACGCGGGCCTGCCGCTCGATGGGCAGGTGCGATTTCAACTCGACGGCAACGCCGCCTAGGCGCTGCGCGTCGTAGCGGCGGCCCTGTTCGGCCAGGTCGTCCGGCACCTTCCAAAATCCCTCGGCCACGCGCTCCACGATGCCGGCGCGGCGCAGGGCTTCGAGCCGGCGGACGTGGGCCGCGACGACTTCCTGCGGATCGCGGCCCGGTCCGGCCTGACCCTGCGCGATGGCTAGGTGGAGGTCGGTGCGGTACAGCCCATCGCTCGCCAGCGCGGCGATGTTCTTGTCGGCCGCGCGCACGGCGGCCGATCCCTTCACCTCCACCACGGCGCCGCTGGGATAGTTCGCCAGCTCGTCGCGGGCATTGAGCGCGACGTAGTGGGCCTTGCCGTCCACGCCGTCGATGACCAGATAGCCCCGGTCGCGCAGTTCGTCGGCCAGCCCCTTCGCGGCTACGCGGCCGAGAATAGTTCGGCCATCGTCGCCCGGCTCGAACACCGCCAGCTCGCGCGGCTGGCCGCTCATGGCCCGCTGGATGGTGCGGATGATGTCTCCACGCTCGCCCAGGGCGCGCAAGGTCTTCTCGGCATCGGCATGGACGGCCCAACTGCCGGGCTGCGTCTCGTCGACCAGGCCCAGGTGCTGCAAGCGTTGCAGGCGGCTGATCAGCAGCAGGCGCTGGCGTTGCAACGTCGGTTCGTTGAAGCGTTCGATCTGTACCCGGCCATCCTCGCCGGCCTCGCGTTTCAACGTGCGATCCAGGCTAGTCCACCGCTCTTGCTCCACCTCGCGCTGCAAGGTCTGCTGGATCTCCAGCTCGGTGCGTGGCCCCAGCCATTCGGTCGCCAGCTCGGCGGCGCGATGACGAAAACCATCAGTGATGTAGTCGCCCGCGATGATGAGGTCTTTGCCGGTGTCGTCGCGCCCGCGCACGATCAGGTGGGTGTGCGGGTTGTCGGTATTCCAGTGATCGACCGCCACCCATTCCAGCCGCGTGCCCAGGTCGGCCTCCATGCGTCCCATCAGGTGCCGCGTGTAGGTGCGCAGGTCTTCCAGCTCGGCCCCTTCCTCGGGCGAAACGATGAAGCGAAAGTGGTGCCGATCATCGGCGCAGCGCTCCTTGAATGCGTTCAGATCAGCTTCGTCGGTCTGCGGCCCATAGGCCCGACCCGGTTCGCCGTCGCGGCCCACGCCGTCGCGCTCGATGTAGCGCAGGTGCTTGACGAGCGACTGCGGACTGGCCCGCTGCTGGTTGACCAGTAGTGTCTTGATGGTCACGCGCCGCGACATAGGCGTGAGCTTCGCCCCTGCGAAGCGCGCCGCCGTGTGGCCGCGTCCCAGGCGCGATCCGGGCCGCTGGCCGGTGCCCTTGCCACTGCCGCCAGGACGGCGCACCGTGGACTTGCCGCCGCTGGCCTTGCCTGCCTGCTGGAGCACCTTGGATACGAAGCCCTGGCCCCGGTTCTTCGGTGCGCTGGGGCGGATGCGGAAATCATCGTCGCGGCGGTTGGTCATGCCTGCGCTCCCTGCAAACTCTGGCGTGTCCGGGCGTGCGAAGCACGCGGACATGCCTGTATCGGTGCGTGCCTCACGCCCCAAGCGGCACGGCGGCAAAGCCGCTGCGTGCCTCGCCCCCCCACGTGCAGACTGGCTTTGCGGGCCGACAGGTGCCGCCCCCTTTTGTCTTGCCTTCCGCATTTGCCTCCCCCTGTCCCCCAGGTTCTCGATCCCGGCAACTGCGGCCCGGTGGCAAGGCTGCACCAGCAGCCAGCGCACCGGCGAACACGGCAATGGCCGCAGGCCAGCCGTGTTCGAGGCAAGACGCCTGCACGTGGGACGGCTGCGCCGGAGGCAGCGCGAAGTGCAGCGCGGATGCGCTCGCACTGCACGCGCGACGACATGACAACGGCCAGCAGAACGACACGCCCGATAGCACGATGATGCGCAGCGAATCGGTGGCCATCATGGGCGCGACTCCAGCCAGACGGGGCGCGCAACGCCGATCACGGAAGCTGCGCTGACCGGCCCGAAATACCGGCTATCGAACGACGCCGGATTGGTCACACTGAGGAGGAACAGCTCGCCATGCCGCAAGCGGTGGCATTGCTGCCGGGATGGCAGCGGCCGGCCCCAGCGATCGGCAGACAGCACGGCGGCTGAAGGCACGCCGTCGATGCGGACTTTGCCGTCAGCGATGCACACCTCTTGCGGCGCCACCGCGCCCACGCGCTTGAGCAGAGGAATGCGCGTCGGCAGGTAGCCGCGCTGCGCAGCGAGCGCGGCAGCCTCGGCAGGCAGCGGCACCAGCACGATGCTGCCTACCGACAACGGACGTGGTGGCGAGCTGGTGCGATGGTCGAGCGGATCGATGCGATACCAGCCGACCTCCACGCTGTCGGACGGGTTGTAGGTCAGGCGTGGCAGCGGATGCACGAAGGACGCCCAGGCCAGCGCAGCGAGGCCGCAGGCGGACAGGCCCGCCAGCACGAGGCGAGCGCGCACGCGCAAGCGAGGGTGCGGCGCGGTGCCGGAAGTGGAAACTGCGGTCATGGCAGCGCCCTCCCGGCCAGCCAGGCGGCGTGCCGCTCGGCGGTGTATTCGGGCAGCGGCAAGTGCGCTGCGAGCCGGTTGGCGAGCGTGCGCCAGTACGCGGGCGAGACGCCGACAGGCGTGATGCCCAGCGCCTCGATGGCGTCGATGCGCGCCAGCACGGCACGCACCGATTGCTCACCCTCGGCGTGCAGCAAGAGGCGCGCGCCAGGTTGCACGCCGGAGATGCGCTGCGCGCCATCCATCGGCATGCACGCCTGCATCACCATGAGCTGCCAGCGGATCGTGCCGTAGTCGTTGGCCTGCCAGCGGATGCGGCAGAGAACCGCATTCGGCGTGAACACCGCGCAGCGGCGCCAGCGGTCGAACCGGATGATGCGGGCAGGATCACCGAAGCGCAGGTAGAGGTCGAAGCGTTGGTCGATGTATGCGAGCGCAACGCGCGTCAGCGGTACGCCGTCGGCCACGCCGACAGGCGGGATGGACGGCGGTGCCGAAGCCGTCGAGGCGGGTGTGTTCATGAGGACTTCTCCGGGAATTCCCGCTCCAGCAGCGCGCGCAACAGATCGGCCACCGTCACGCCTTGCGTGAAGGCCGATACCTTGATGCGCGCCCGCATGGCGGGCGTGATGTCGAGGGTCAGGCGGGCCGTGTAGAGGTCGCCTTTCTGGAGGTCATCGGCACTGCCCTGGCGAATCCACGCCTCGGCGTGCGGATTCGCGGGCGGGCGAGCGCCGATGCCGATGCGCTTGCCCGTGCGCTTGCTGGCAGGAGTGCTCATGACGGCCACCGCAGCAGTTCATCGACCAGCGCGGTGATTTCGCGCGCGGCGGCGCTGTCTGGCGCCGTCTCGCGTGCAAGCCGGCCGGCGGCCACGCTGTCGGCAAACACGATGCGCTGATGCACTTCCGCGCGCAGCGCAGGAAGCGGCTGCTCGGCCAGCGCGCCGCGGGCCTCGCGTCCGATCACGGTGGTGCTCACGCGCCGGTTGATGACGAAGGCCGCGCGCAGCGCAGGCCGGAACACCTGCGCCTCACGGATCAGCGCCACCATCTCGGCGCTGGCCCACAGGTCGTAGGGGCTGGGCTGCACCGGGATCAGCACCCGCTCGGCCGCCAGCAGCGCGGAGCGCGCCAAGGCAGCGATCCTGGGTGGCCCGTCGATGACGACGTGATCGGCCCGCCTGGCGAGTTCTGGCGCTTCCTGGTGCAGCGTTTCGCGTGCGAGGCCCACGGCGCTAAATAGCCTTGGCAAACCTTGCTGGCTGCGGCGCTGTGTCCAGTCCAGCGCGGAGCCCTGTGGATCGGCATCCAGCAGGATGACCGACTGCCCGCGCATCGCCAGCTCGCCGGCGATGTGGGTGGCGAGCGTGGTCTTGCCCACGCCGCCTTTCTGGTTGAGCAGCGCGACGATCATGACCGGACCCTCCGTGTCGGAAAGCCCGCCTGTTGCCGCTGCGCTTCGCGTCCTGTGGCGGTTGTCCACCGAGGCGCGGCGCTGCTACTACCAGTTAGAGTATTTAAGTTAGGGAAGTTAGGAGAGGCCGAAACCCGCGCCAGTATTAGCTTTGCGGCCGGTTTTGTTGCCTGATAGCACGAGGATTCGTTGCCTGATAGCACGATACCTCTGTTGCCTGATAGCACGAGTCCGTCCACAGGCTGCGCAGCAGTTATCCCCGTGCCGTGGACGGCACGGGCCGGAACGTCAGCAGCGGCGAGGCAATGCCCGAGACGTACTCGATGCCCAACTGGTAGCCCGGAAGGGCTTGCCGCGCCACCAGTGCTCGCAGGTCGGCGGCGAAGTCGTAGTACCGCGCCACGCTGCCCGACTTGCGGTACAGGTGCTGGAAGTCGAACTGCCAGCCGCCAGGCTGTCGCCCGCCGTGCTTGCGCACTAGGCGGTACAGCCATCGCTCGATCCCGCCCGTGAGCCGGAAATACGCAGTGTCGATGGTCAGCACCAAGGCGGCGTCCATGACGCCGGCGTAGAACCAGTCCGGCAGGATCAGTTCCAGCCCCAAGGGTGTGCCTTTGGCATCGGCGAGTTCCTTCCACTCGTTGATCCACGAGAAGCGGTGTAGCCGCCTCCCCGTGGTCTCGCGGATCGACGTGGCCACCGTGGTGGACTGCAAGCGATCCAAGGCCGCCTTGAGGCGCTGGTAGTCGCGCAGCGACGTACCGCGCCCGATGAAGCGCAGGATCTCGTAGGGTGTGGCCTGCATCAGCCGCGACGGGCGCAAGCCCGCGTCGCGCGCTTCCACGATCTGCGAGGCCGCCCAAATGAGCACGTCCGCGTCCCAAATCGTCGCGATGCCATGCTCCTGCGTCCCCTCCACGCGGATCGTCACGCCGCTGGCCTGGAAGTCGATCGGCGCCGTGCGCCGTGACTTCGCCAGCGAGAAGAACGGAAAGGCCATCAGGTCCTGGCTGTCGCGCGGCGCCATGTCGCCCGGCAGGGCGCGGAACAGGTCGAGCTGTTCGCGCTCCGGCAGGGGCCGCTGCCGGGACGGCAGCGCAGGGCTGGACATGGCGAAGGCCACCCGCGCGCCAGCGATCAGCGCGCACGGCTGTCCGCCGCATGGTGCTCGGCGTACTCAGGATCGGACGTGCTCTCGAAGCTGCGATCCGTAGCCCAGGCGTCGAGGTCGGCCACGGCGTACATGACGCGGCGGCCGAACTTGCGGAACTTGGGACCGCCTCCCAGCACGCGCTGCTTTTCCAGCGTGCGCGGCGACAGGCGCAGGTACTCGGCGGCTTCGTCGTTGGTGAGATAGCGTTGGGGCTGCGCGGCAGCGGTCGAGACAGTAGCGGCAGGCCGCAAGGGAGCAGGACGCATGGTGAGAACCTCCATCGGTTGCAGGGCTCCGGCCACACAGCGCAACCGGATGAAGGCAGTCTCAGAAAACGAAGCCCTCCTGCTCAGGGTCGTTTTGCGCTCTCTTCAAAACGACCCTTCTCAAGCGGCGGCAGTTGTGCTAGGCGGCGATAGCCGCCGCGCATCAACGCATCGCCGCGCCGCACCAGGCGGCGCACCTTGGAGCGCAGGCCGCCGTCGCTGTACCAGCCGGCTGCGGCGTCCGCACCGAACAAGCCCTCGGCGACGTCGCGCAAGGACGCGCCCGCCAGGGTGGCGTCGAGCGCCTGCAGGGTGTGTAGCTCCAGCAGCGCCGCAGGCGGTGGCCTGGGCCGAGCCATTGACGCAGGCGTACCAGGCATAGGGGCCGCAGGGGCGGCGTGACGGCCACGATAGGCATGGGCCACGGCCATGCCGTCCTCCAGGCCAGGCGCCAGCGCATAGCGCTGGCAAAGGCTGGGGCTGCGCGCGATCAGCGCCAGACCCTTGCCGTCGTGCAGCAACTGCTTGTGGCCGGGGATGCGCCAGAACGCGAAGGCGGTGGCATCCGGAGGCGGATCGGCATCGGGGTGAAGCTGCACCACGGCCCCATGGCCGGGGAGCCAGGCTGGATGCGCGTCACGCGCATCCAGGGCAGGGTCTTCCAGCAGACGCAAGCCCCAGCGATGCGCAGCATCGGGGCGGCGCGCACGGTGCAGCCAGTCAAGCCGGTAATCGGGATGGCGGCGCAGGTACTCCCAGGCCAGCGCCAGTGTGTCCAGGCACAGCACGTAGAGGTAGGCGGCGGTCGGATACCAGTGCGCAAGGTGGTGCGGTTCGGCCATGACGCAAGCTCCCGTAGAGCAGGACCGCCGTCACCGGTTTCACACGCCAACGTCACCGCATCGAACTAGCATCCAATCGTGAATAAGCTGGTAGATTAGTAACTTGCGTGTCAAGACGAAAAGCATCCGATGGATTGCGTGGATCGTCTGAATGCGACGGTGGCGCGCGAGGAAATGCGCGCCTCCTGCGCTATCCACCGTGCCCGATGGCACGGCTGGCGTCATGGCTGTTTATGCCAAGGTGGCACCCGATTGGTGCAACAGTGCCGACTAAGACCTGACAGGTCTGGAGCAAGACCGAAATAGTCTCAATGCGCCCGGCTTGGCCGGGGCGCGAACGGCTCAATCGAGGACGGAACCGTTCTCCTGGGCCAGCCGCAGGTACTCCGACAACGGGCGCACCGCCCGGAAATACCGATCTCGCATCACGGGCTGTTTGCTCGGCCCGACGATGGATGCGAGGTCGGACAGCTTGATCTCGCCCAGCTCAGGCATGCTGATCCCCAAGTCGATCAGGCCATGGGCCGTATCGCCGTCAGCGGGGTCAAGCGACACCAGCAGCCAAGTGGCGTGTGCGTCCGGCGTGAACAACCGCACCACGGGCAGCGGGTCGATGGCCCGGCCAGCGGCCCGGACCCGGCCGTGTTCCAGCAGTTGCTTGCGCTCGTCCTCGGTCATGAGTTGGTTCATGGGCGTTACCTCATTCGCACAAAACCGCCGAAGCGTGAAAGCGCAAAACCGCATCGGCGGGTTTGTGGAAAGGCACGGATGCGGTTTTGTGCTTCTGTGAGAAGCTGCAGATACGGATTTCCGTAAAAGCACGAAAGCGGCAGGCGGGCATAGTTGAACACTATAGATTGTAGCCCTATAGGGCTCAATCGGATGTCATCTTGGATTTTGCGGAGATCCAGGGTTGGCAGCGAAACATACATTGTCGGAGGCACTAAAGACCATCAGGAAAGCACGTGGTTTGAGCCAGGAAGCGTTCTCGGACGTGTCCAGCCGCACCTACATGAGCACGCTGGAACGCGACCTCAAAAGCCCCACCTTGAACAAGCTGGCCGAGCTGTGCGAGGTCATGGAGGTGCACCCGCTCACGCTGCTGACGCTGGCCTATGCCGGCGACGACCTGCAGCAGGTCGATCAGCTGCTGGCGCAGGTGCGCCAGGAGTTGGAGACTGTGGCGAAGAAGAGTGACACGCCATAGCGTGCGACCGCGCTGGCGTGGCCGATCCGGTGCAGCCGGTTCGGGGACTTCAGGGGCGCCAAGCATCGCGCGGCGGGGAGAGGCCGCAGGGTTTTCCCCCGGAGGCAAGCGAAGCGCGCAGCTGCGATAGGGATTGAAGCCGAATGGCCATGACGGCGAAGTCGGCATGGGGCGCAGCCCGCAAAGCCCGGTCGGCGCAGTGCGCCGAATCGCCCTGCATTCGCCCTGGCAACACGAAGTCATGGTGATGCTGCCCGACCACCACCATCACGAAGCTGGGAGAGCCAAGCCTTCCAGTCTGCTGATCCAAGCAGTACAGCGCCCCGCCGCAGTGGGCGGGGCGCTGGCGGCCGTCAGGCCGCCTGGGGCTTGCTGCGCGACCAGATCAGGTCGTGCGTGCCGTTCTCTCCTTCGATCAGGCGGGCATAGACCGTGGCCGGGAACGAAGGATCGTCGAGGGTCACGGAGATGTACTCCCGCCCGGCCTCGCTGGTCTTCTTCCACGCCGCGCCGATGTCGTGGCTGGCGGCCTGCAGGCGGAAGTCCGGGGCCTTCTCGTTGTCCCCCTTGTCGTTGGGCACCAGCTTGACCTTGACGTTGAGCGTCAGGGTGCGAAGCGTGCCGGTGAAGCCGTCTTTGTCTGCGGTGAAGGTGCCGATGTTGGCCATGATGAAACTCCTTTTGGTGGAACAAGGTTCGCGCCCATCGCGTCCTTGTTGTGATCCGGCCGGCGGGGGACGGGCGGGCTGCACCGCTTGCGGTCGCAACGCAGTGGAGAGCCGGGAGGCGAAAAGAATTTGTCCCGCGAGGAATGCGCCGAACGCAGTGACAAAGCAGGGGAAATTGTTTTCGCCGGACGGTTGCAGCCATGAAGCCCGAGGCGCAGCCGCGCCACCGCTAGGATTCACAACAACACAAGGACGCCTTGGGCCGAACCGCATCGAAAGGAGGCAGGGCCGGCTCGGCATCCCCGCACGAAGGCAGCACCGGCTCGCCCACTGACGCGGGCCAGGTCAACCACCCGACGACAAGCGAGAACGCCCCGGCCGCACCTTGCGGCGCCGGTCTTGAGGCGTGGCGTGGAAGCTCCATAGCGATGCCGGGCGGGATGTCCGTGAACCGTCCTTCGTGACGTGATGGGCGAGAACCGCCAGCGTTGAGGACGGCACGCATTCGCACAACCTGCCGCAGCAAGCACCAGCGTGTTCGCCAGCTCCGTCCATTGCGGCGGGGCGCTGGCCGGGCCGATCCGGCATCGACGGTTCGGCGGCATCGAGGGGCGCCAAGCTCGCGCGGCGGGGATGGGCCTTGCGCCGATCCCCCGGAGGCAAGCGCAGCGCGCAGCGCCGCAGGCGCGAAGGCGTGAGTGGATTGAAGCCGAATGGCCGTGACAGCGAAGTCGGCACGGGGCGCAGCCCGAAAGCCCGGCGGCGCTACGCGCCGACACGCCCAGGCCGTTCTATATTTTGAGCAGGGAACGCAGAACACCATGACCATCCAGCTACGACACGAAACCACGAACGACATTGCCGCTATCGAGGCCGTGACCATTGCCGCCTTCGCCGATGCGCCGCACACCAGCCACACGGAGCAATTCATCGTGCGTGCATTGCGCGACGCTAGCGAACTGACGCTTTCCATCGTGGCCGAAGAACACGGCCAGGTCGTCGGCCATGTGGCTCTGTCGCCGGTGACTATCACCAACGACCACGGCCACAAGGCCAAAGGCTGGTGCGGCCTGGGGCCGATCTCCGTCCTGCCGCAGAGGCAGGGGCACGGCATCGGCTCGCGCCTGATGGAACAGGCGCTGTCTGAACTGCGGGCCATGCAGGCCGAAGGCTGTGTGCTGCTCGGAGAGCCCGCGTACTACGGGCGCTTTGGCTTCCAGGCCCATGCGGGCCTGCAACTGCCGGGCGTGCCGCCCGGCTATTTTCTCGCACTGGCCTTCCATGGGCCAGTGCCCGAAGGCATCGCGCAGTACAGCGATGCCTTCAACGCCGCCGCCTGAGTGCCAGTGAAGGCGGCGGCGTAATGCCCCGGCTATTCGGCTTCAACACCGGGCGCGGCCACCGCCGCGCCCGGATTATGCGTTTCACCGCGCCCAGGGCGGAACGGCCTGGGCGCGGTGCTGACGATGATCATTCCTTCGTTTCGATGATCCACCACACGGCACGCGGCAAGGCGCGGCCCGTGATGGGATGTATGTCGGTGAGGTCAGCGCGGGCCGACCAGCCCGAGGGCGGTCGGTAGCCGCGCACGTCGCCATCGCCGTGCCAGCGGCGGGCGCGCACCGTGCCGGGTGCATAGACCGCCGCCATGCGCGGGCGGTTGGTGGTGGTGCGGGTCATGGGGGCTTCTCCTTGCAGCGAAGCGCCCCGGTCGAAGCCGGGGCGCTTGCCTTCGGCGTGGGTCAAGCGGCCAGCGCCTCGGCGGGTTCATCCGCCATTGCCTCGGCATCCTCCGGGGCGTCCTGCTCCGGGCCTGCCTCCTGCGCGCTTTCCTTCACTGCCTGCTGCGGGCCTTCGACCTTAAAGATGGCAGGCATCCAACCCGCGCCATCGGCCAGCCGCTCGGCTTCGCTGGCAATGTCGGCCTTCTTCAGCTTCGCCAGCCGGGAAACCTGATCGGGCGCGTACTCGCCCACGGCTTGCAGAACTGCCGCCTTCGGAACGTGCTTGAAATACCCCTCGGCGGTCGGCTGCCACCATGCGGCCATGTCGAGGCCCACGGCCTGCGCCAGTTCCTCGCCGGGCTGGTGCGGTGTGGCGCGAGGCGTCACCACGTCCACCGTGGAAGCCACGCACACGGCCAGCAGCTTGACCAGTTCGCCTTGCTCCATCGCCAGCAGCGCGGCAAACAGTTCGGCGCTGTCCTCGGGCAGCTTGCCGCTCCACGCCTGCTGCAATTCACGCAGCGCCACGGCGGCGGGTGACTCGGGCCAGTCCGGGGCCATGCCGTCCAGCCGGTCTTGGACTTTCAGGCTCACGCCCAGCGGCAGGTCGCGCCCGTAGTAGCGGCCCTGCAAGACGGTCTGCACCATGCCATGCACCAGCGCGGCCACCGCCACCTGCGGATGCCGGGCCACCTCGATTTGCAGCGCGGCGGTGCGATGGGCGCTCAGGCGCTGGGCCAGTCGGTCGGAAATCGCTGCTGCCTTGGGCGGCTCGTCGTCCTCGCCTTCGTCATCGTTCGCGGCATCTGGGTCGCTGAACCCTTGGCGCAGCTTCTCCAGTGTGCGCAGTGCCTTGGCCTCGGCCTCGCGCAGCAGTCCGCGATGAATCACCACCTCGCCGTTGCGGCCGATGGTGACGATGGCCCCGGCTGCGGCCTTCACGTTCGCGCCGTACCCCTGCAAGCCGTCTTCCAGCGCCTGCAACTGCTCGCCCAGCCGCTCGCCTTCCTCTTGCAGCGCATCGGCCTTGTCCTCGTCGTCGGCGTCCGTCGCGGCATCAATGGCTTCGGCCACCTCCTGCATCTTGGCTTGCAGCCTCTCGATGCGCTGTGCTTCGCGCTTGTTCGGCTCGCGGCGCTCCCTCGGCGCACGCTGGAAGGCGTGCAGATCGGCATGGGTCACGCCCGGCGTGGCATCAGCCCAAGCCCAGCCCTCGGCCTTCACCTCTGCGGCGATGCCCGCCAGCTTGTCTTGCGCCAGTCGTTCCAGCAGCGCGGCGTCGGTCAGGTACACGCCTGCATCGCCCTCCGCGAACAGGTCGCGGCGGATGCCGCCGCCCGCCTGCTCGTAGGTGTCCAGCCCGACGAAGCGCACCAGCGGATGCCGGTAGGCGTCAATCTCGCGCTCCGTCAGACGTTCGCGCAAGTGCGAGGGTTGGCGCTGCCATTGCGGCGCATCGTAGAACGCGCATTCCTGCGCGGCGTGGTCGTCGGTGATGGAGAGCGCCATCAGCTGATCGAGGCTCACGGCATCGGCCCGGTAGTCCTCCATCAAACGCGGCGAGACATTGGCGAGCTTCAAGCGGCGCTGCACCACCAGCGGCGTAACGGAGAAATCCGCCGCAATGTCCTCAATCGGTCGGCCTTCGGCCACCAGCGCGGCGAAGGCTTCAAACTGGTCTGCTGGGTGCATGGCTTCGCGCTGCACGTTCTCGGTCAGGCTGGCGGTGCGGGCCGTGCCATCGGCCACCTGCAGGCAAGGCACGTCCCAATCCTTGGCGATACGGTGCTTCTTTGCCAGCAGCTTGAGGGCCGCAAAGCGTCGGCCACCTGCCACCACCTCGTAATGCAGGTCATCGGCGGCGGGAATCACGATCAGGTTTTGCAGCAGGCCCACGCGCTGAATGCTCGCGGCCAGCTCGGGGATGGACATGCGCGGGACGGTCTTGCGCACGTTGCGGCCCGTGGGGCGCAGCACCAGCCGCGACAGCGGAACCAGAATCATGTGCTTGCTCGGGTCGGCGGCTTGCAGCACGTTTGCGCGGCTGTCGAGGGCTTGAGCTTCGGTGTAAGTAACGGCGTTCATGGTGAATCTCCAATCAAGTGAAACAAGGGAATGGAGGGGAAACCGCCCCTCCGGCGGGGAACACGTCAGAGGGGGTCAGGCCTTGAGGGCGCGCATGCCATCGGCCAGCAGCCACAGGGCGCGGTTCAGGCGAATGTCCGAATCAATGCCCTGCACGGGGCGGGTCTGCTGTCTGCGGCCATTGGCGGCGCGGCCATGCAATCCGCCCTTGGTCAGGTTCTCCTGCGTGCGGTTGAACACGCTCCACAGGTCGGGGCGGCGGTCGTCGAAGCGGCGCGGCATCAGGATTTGCGATTCCGTGACGGGCGCGGGCTTGGTTGGGTCGTCGTACTTGAGGGCCAGCGCGGCGCGGGCGAACACTTCCGATTCCCCGGCATCCAGCGTGATGGCCTGCATGGATTCGCGCGATTCCTGCGCATGCTCGAAGCCGCTCAGCACCTGATAGGCGCCCTCGATGACATGGCCCGCCACGTCGCCCTTGTGGGGCACGCGCACATCGCCCACGGTGTCGCCGCAGACAAGGCCATTGCTGCAAACGAAGCGGAACATGCCACCCAGTAATTGATAGCTGCTCGTGCCGTCGTGCGAGTTCAGCAGGATGATTTCGTTGGCTTCGCGGGCGTTGATCTGGTTGGCGTGGCGCAGGCGCAGCATGTGTTTCGTGTGCTCGCGCCGGCCCTCGTTGCGAACGCGGGTCTGGCACACCATGAAGGGCTGAAACCCCTCTTTGCGAAGCTCGGTCAGCACGGCGGCGGTGGGGATGTAGCTGTACCGCTCGGAGCGGCTTTCATGGGGGGCATCCGCGAAGATGGACGGGGCCACGCGGCGGATCTGGTCATCGGACAGCGGGGAGTCGCTGCGCAATGCGGGGGAATGGGAAGCGAAGCGGGATGCGAGTTGCATGGTCTTTCTCCTGAACAAAAAGGCTGTTGAAGAAAACCGCACACCGGATTCCAAGATTCGAAGCCCAGCCTTTCGGCTG
Organism: Xenophilus azovorans DSM 13620; assembly: GCF_000745855.1. GTDB lineage: Bacteria > Pseudomonadota > Gammaproteobacteria > Burkholderiales > Burkholderiaceae_C > Xenophilus > Xenophilus azovorans. The sequence goes on along the minus strand of NZ_JQKD01000017.1, from coordinate 80,283 downwards.
TTCGGTGCGGTCGGCGCGAGGAACCCGGTTGGCCCTGTTGCCACCGTCTTTCCTGAGTTCATCGCCCGCGACGAAAGGGAGCGCGCGGACGGGGGCCGTCAAGGAAACAAGCGCAGGGTGGGGGCGGCCCGCAGGCGCAGCCGAGGACACGGCCCTGCGCGCCTTGACGGCACACGGCCGCGGGCTACAGTCGCGGACAAGGTGATGAAGTCAGGGAAGAGGACTGGACATGGCAACGGCCATCCCACAAGCCGACCGCACGGCAAGCGAAGCGCGCAGGCTCGAAGCTGGAAGCCGGGCCGGAGGCGTCAGCCGAACGGAGTGAGGGAACGATCGAAGCCCGAAGGGGGCGAGACGCCGCAGGCGGCTCGATGCGCTAGCACGAGAGCGCGACCGGCCATCTCCCAGGTGGCCGGGGACGCCCACATGACTTCAATGAAATCCCCGTGGACAGCTACCCACCCAGCCATCGGCAAAATGGCAATGGCATGGACATACGAGCCCTACAAGACGATGAACTGATGGCCCAGGCCCGAGACTGGCGGCAACGGGCACTGCGCGGCGAGAAGGACGCACGCGGCCTCGCGCACGAACTGGAATGCGAAGTGCGCCGGCGCTTCCCCAGGAACAATGCGCCCCATGCACTGCCGCCGATCCAATTGCTCGGCGCCGTGCCGCAAACACCCCAGCGGCGCTGGAAGCCCTGGTAAGCACCGGCTCAAAGGCAGCCCGCCCGCATGACTGCGCCACGGCCGATCGGCGCTGATCCCGAAATCCCCCCGAAATAGCGCGAATTTCGAGTGGCCCGGTCACGGGCCAATGCCTACCGTGGAATCTCCACCTTCTGGAGAACCACCATGAGCGATCCCATGCAACCCGGAACGCCTGCGCCTGGAGCAGAAGGGCCTGGCATCTTTCTGCCGACCCTCATCTGGACCACCGACCGCAAGACGGTAGGCAACGAGATGCAGCGCCTGCTGGGACGGCGCGCACAGCTCAACGTCCTGCTGTCCGCCTCCGAAGAAACGGACGACGGCACCACCTGGTACGCAATGGCCCAGGCCACGCTGAACCAGCTGGACTGCGATATCGAACGTCTCTTCGAGTGGCTGGGCGACTACGAACCCGACACACCCACGCCCGAAGTGCCATCGTAATGTCCGGCATGAAGGGAGCGATCCGGCACCAGCCGGTTCGCTGCGCGAGAGGGGCGCCAAGCCTGCGCGGCGGGGATAGCCCGCAGGGCTTTCCCCTGGAGGCAAGCGCAGCGCGCAGCGCCCCGCCAGGGGCGCGAAGGCATCAGGCCGGGTCGTCGGGGCGCAGGCTGGCTTCCGACACCGGCATCCACGGCGATGACGAGTCCAGCAGGTAGCGCGCACCGCGCGCGTACAGGCCCGAAAGTCCGCTGGGACGATAAAACCCGGTGACGCGGCACCGGAACTGTGCGCCAAACTCGTTGGTATAGATCACCGCGTCGCCGAGCGCAAAGCGCAAGGGCTGGCCGTTCTCCGGTGGGAACGGCTTGAACGCATCATGCTCTGCCGTGATTTCGAGGATGTAGTCGTGGTGGCTGCTCATGGCCTTGACCTCCTGAAATGATTGAGAACGCTCAGGAGCGCCTTGCGGCGCCCCAGAACCAGGTCAGACAACGACACGCCCCGCCAGCCGCGCATCGCGCGCATAGGCGCTCAGCCGCTTCTCGGCACGAAAGTGCAGATCCCGCTCTACCGGCAAGCCCAGCCGCCCGCGCACGGTCGCCAGTTCGGAAAGACTGACCCAGCCGATTTCCGGCATCCCTAGGCCCAGGTCGCAAAGACCGAAGGCGTGATCGTGGTCATCGGGATCAATCTCGGTCAGCAGCCAGGTCGCGCCGGCATCCGGCGTGAACAGCTTGACCACTGGGGCCGGATCGAAGTCCGGGTTCTCCAAGGATTCGCGGCCGTTGGCCAGCAGCACGATGCGCTGCTCGTCCGTGATGAATGCGTGGTTCATGGTGAACTCCTGTAAGGTTACCGGGCGGAATTGCCCAGCCCTTGCAGGGCACGGCGCAGCGCAAGCAGTCAAAGATCGAAGACGGCCGCCAGGCCGCAAGCGCCGAAGGTGCGCAGTCATTGACGGCGAGCACGCCGTGGCACGATGAAGGGAACAGCAAGCCGCCACACCTCACCACGCAGCCACCCCGGTATTGACAAGCGTAGCGCGCAGGTCCGAAGCGTCAGTCCAGATCAGAGCGTCCGGGCTTGAAGCCGGATGACTGCGATTCGGCACGAAGCTCGGGGCGCAGCCCATGAGCCCGACGAAGGAACGTCGGGATGCAGGCCAAGTTGCCAGCAGGCAGTTGAAAAGTGGTGCTGGCCTTCAGGCGCTGTCAATTTTCTTGATCTTCCGGATACGCCGCCTGGGGAATCGGCACCCAGCCATCGCGGGTGATGCCTGCCCCGATGCGTATGTTCTGGCTTTCAGTTGCCGCCCAGTGCCCACCCCGGTGCAATACGGCGCGAATCACCGACTTCCGCGGATGATCCTCATCCGCCTTGGCAGAACTGCATATGGCATTCCAATGGTGCTTGTCCGGCATACTGTTCAACCGTGGGCCGAGCAGTTGATCCAAGACTTCGGTCGAAACGTTGTGTCGCCCGCCGTGATGGGGCACTTGGAAATACCGAATACCTGGCAGCGCGAGTCCCACGAAAGGTGCGTAGTCGATCACCTCCTGCAGTGCTTCACGCCCGGCATCGCCAGTAAGCATGACGCGATGACCGTTCAAGACAGCCGACTGCACCACACTCATTTCATTCTCACGACTGGTCGGCTCAGGCGGGAAATATTCCTCGCCCCACAGGGACTTGATGTAGGCGGTCGCGGCCTTCACTGCCCGGAATATGCTGCTCAGCGCGCTATCAAAAGCACTTTCTTCGACAGCTTCCGGTGTCTTCGCGGAGTCCACGATCAGGTCCAAGTAGCGCCCCAGGGTAGGTGCCATGACCGCGAACGGACCGATGCTCTGCCCCTGAAGGGGGGCATGGATTGGAATTCCCTTCTCCACCGCAATATCCTCAAGAATTGCCGTGGCATCGTAGATTGAGCGCAACTTCCGTCGCAGGGCTTCAACCGATTCATAGGTCTCAAAGCGATCGATCAACTGGTCCGCGTATATCCACGGCCGGTTGATCCAAAGATTCCTGACCGTGCATTGCTCCAGGACTTTTCGTAGTCCGTTGGCGTGATCGCGATCTGGGTGCGTGAGGATCACATGGTCGATGACTGTTGTTCCATAGTACGTCTTCAGATGCTCGACTATCTGATCACCCGTATCCAGATACCCACCGTCAACAACGTGCACGCCCTCGGTGCCATTCACCGAGTAGCGCAGCGTGATCGCGTCCCCGCTTTTCGCTGTTTCGACGCCAAGAAAGTCGATCTCGAAGTAGTCAGCCATACATCCCTCTTGTTTTATGCCAACAAAGTGCCGGTGGCTTTGCACCTACCAGCGATCCACCGCACACGTGAGTCCTGTCGGAGTCCATACCAACGACACGGCCGGAAGGCCGCCAGCATCCTCGGCGATGCCGCGCAATGTATTTCGGTCGATACCCGAATGTGCGCCGCCTTTCGGGTGGCTGTGCCACGTTCCTATAAAGGCGAGATACCCCAAAGAGGCCGCGTTTGCGGCGCGCAAATTTTGAACAAGCCCGTTGGTTCCGAGGACGAAGCGGGCGGCCTCTCGAACACTGTCAGGCGGTGCCTCAACAAGGCCTGCAATGGTGATGGTTCGATTTTCAAACGAGATGCGGCCGATCAAGGCGCCGCCTGTTTCCAGAGCACCCCAGCGCAGCGCATCAGCATGGATTGCTTGCGCAACTGGGGACAGGACCCGAATGTTCCAGCCACCATCGTCTGCGACTTCAAGCGCAGTGGTCGGGCCAAGGCTGGCGCGGGTCCATGCCATTCCAAGGCCTTCGGCATCTGAGATTCCGGCGCAAAGCGTCGCTTCCTTCGGAAGCCCATCAACGAGCCATCGTTCCAGTTGCAGGCCGGCCAGTGACGTCGACCGCGAAACAACGGCGTCAGACATAGGCATCGTCAGCGAATGACAGTTGTCACCCACGAAAATCCGAGTCGGCTCAGACGTCTCGCCGGCAATCGACGCACGCAGTTCCGGTGCAAACCGGCAGCACTCGAACAAGAACGCCGTGAGGTCGTCAACTCGGCCGGCACGGCCAGCTCCTTCGAGCAATACCGCCACACAGCGCCCCTGACCATACATCGCGATCCGTGCCAATCGGGCTGGGGATTGATCCAACGCTGCCGATTGTGTTTCTGCAGCCAGCACCTGAAGTGACGCCGTCGCATCCACGATGAGGGCCGCATCCTGCGGAACGGTTGCCGCAAACTGTTCCGGATCGACCAAAAGAGTCACTGCGTCGGTGTCGAACGCTCGCGATTGAAGATGCGACAGCGATTCAAAGGCTGTCTTCATCAGCGCCGACTTCCGAGGCGGAACCAGAACTGATGCCCGCTCAATGAGTGCATGCCGCGCGGCGTTGTGAGGCGACATGGGTTCGTTGTCGACGAAAGTCATCGAACCAAAGCCCGCTCGCCCCAGTTGCATCGCGACTTTCGATCCCACGCTTCCGCAGCCGAGCACGACCAGCGGCTGTGATGTGGCTGCGTATGGAATGCCGGACGTCCTTGCCAGCAGTTCAGGAGACAACGCATGCGCGTGAAAGGCCGGGTGAACCGTGGCGTTACGCTCCAGGAGCGATTGAGCGTTGAGTTCATAGCGCACCACATAGGGCAATACCTCGACACTCCTCCCTGGCGAGCCCACAAGCGACGCTGGCCTTTGCACAGCCAGAATCACAATCGCGTACAAACCATGCACCCAGCCATGCGAGTCCTGTCGCATATCCAGGATTGAGCGTCCGAAATAACCGTCCACTTCCTGGGCCAAAGCGTCGCGATCAATACCAAGCTCCGCTGCTCGATCGAGCAGCGTCGCGAGATCGACAACTGTCTCTGGTTGATAGCGTCCGATCACATGCGGGAGGCCGTCGGTCATCGGAGCGCGCGCGATGAAGGCCGCGGCATGGCCGTTCCCCCATTTGCCCAGCTTGTCGTTGTGAACATCCTGATAAAACACAGGATCGACTTGTGCGGTCAGTTCGGCGTTGATGATGGCGTACAGACCGCCATCGATCGTCACGTAGCCTGCGGGAACCACCAGAATCGTGCCGTCAGCGGGAGCGGCGGCCGCGACCTTCTCGGCACTGAATACAACGGTCGAAGGACAGCTGTCTCGGCGCGTTGGTTCCCACCCCTGCTCCAGGTCCAGGAGTGTTCCGGCCGCGGCCTTGTGCAGCCAGTCGATCAACTGATCGACAACGGCGTCCAGGCCAAACCGATGCAGCAGCTCGTTCAACGACCCTTCGAATAGGCACGGCGAGACTAACTCGCCTTGGCGATGGGGGTTGATGTGCGGCAAGTTGAGCGGGAAGTCCGCACGTAAGAAGGGCTCGGGTGCAGACAGGGGCCAGTCACTACCGAATACCAGCACGCACGTCTCGACGGTGCGCACTCCGGTCTCAGAGATACCATTGCGCCGAGACCTGTTCGGCAGTTGGACCGCAACATCGACTTCAATCTCCGTCGATGCACCAGTTGTCCTTGGCTCGCCAACGCGGATAAGGCCTCGATGCCGCTGAAGTTGATGCAGTGCGTCTGCGATGGTGCCCGTCATGATGCTCCGTGCGGCATGGGGGTGCGCGCAGAGGTCACCACGGCAGCGGCCTTCGATCCGGACTCCTTCTTCGAGGGAGGTTGCACACCCTGAGCGGTTACGGTGAAAACGAGCGGTTCCACGGACTTTTCGCTGGGGTACTCGCCTGTGCAGTAGAACTCGCCTTTTGCTTCGTCCACGATCGTCACGTACTCACGCTTCGCACGGATGCAGGGCGGATCGCTGTCATCATCTGCAATCGGCTTGCAGCTGGCGACGATGACGGCGCCGTCACGGGTCTGCGAAAGCGCCTTGCGAGCATCAGCATCGAGCTTGGCTTTTTCACGGTAGTCGGACCAGCTGTCATAGGACAGCGAATGCCAGGAACAATGATGAGGCGCCTGCATGATGTCGTACTCAAGCACATCTGCTTCAGCCTTGTGGCGTTGCCACTGGCGGTTCCAGATGAACACCTCAGCATCGCCACCAGTAAGGAATTTCGCACCATCCGGCGTCTGCGCGTCAGCCGCCAACGTGATGTTCAGAATAACGCTGGACTGGTTCTTGACCAGGCACTCTTCCTCTTCCTCGTCATCCTGGGCGTCCAGTGGAGCCAAAAGAAACGCAGAAAAGAATGCGGAACTCTTGCCATTGATCGTTGAAAAGCGCGTGTCCACCTTCCGCACAATCGAAGTGAGATCATCGGTTTTTCCGTCGATGTCCTCGCCCATGATCTGAATGCGGTCACCGTTCCCGACGGCGAAATTCTTGTCACGGTTCAGTTGCACGCGCCGACGCGCCTCCGTGTTGAATGCCTTGGCGTCGTCGCTCAAGGTGTGCGTCTTGCTGGCGCGTCGAAACACGATCGGGGACGACCACATCTCGCGGATCACGATTTTCTTGTCCTTGTCGTCCTTCTTGTCGTCCGGGTACTTGTCGAGTGGCCCTAGGTAGAAGTGTCGCTTCAACCCTCGGCAATGGTCTTGATCCGGGTGGCTCAGCAGGAACGCATCGACATACGGCCTGCCGTTCTCATCCTTCTTCAGTCGTTCGCGCAAATCCTTGGCGACATCGCGCGCCTCCCCGTCAGGGTCGTCGGCGTCTTGCCTGATGTTTACGTCGATCAGCAGAGTCGTCGCGTCGAGATCGCCGAACTTGATGAGGGTCATGTCCCCGTTGTCGACGGGAAAAAACGTGATGGTTGTAGGCACTGGGGTCTCCGGGTAGACGACCGAAGGATGATCGCGTATAGTTAATGTACGACGATTTTTTATATCCGTCTACTTTTTAGGCGTGACTGATGCAAAAACCTTCCGTTCCTGCCGCCGAACCTGCTGAGCCTAAGGGGCTAAGTTGGGGGCTGGAGAGCAGACTTCAATTCATCGATTTCCGTCTGCGCTGGGAGCGGCGCATCAACCGGATGGATCTCACCGAGCACTTTGGTATTTCGGTCCCGCAGGCATCGCTGGACATTTCCAAGTACATGGAGTTGGCGCCGAGCAACCTGACTTACGACCGCAGCTCCAAGACCTACACGGCAGCGCAGAGTTTTCACCCGCTTTACCAACGAAGCTCGGCGCAACGCTATCTAGCAGAACTGCTAGCGACAAAGATGGGAATTGTCGAGCCGACGGCCAGCTTCATCGGCTCCGCGCCGGAGACAGATTGGGCCCCGTCCCCTTGGCGCACGATCAATGAGCAGACCGTCGAAGCAGTGGTGCGCGCAATCCGCCAGCAGGAATCCATTCTGGTGAGCTACCAGTCCATGACGTCGTTGGATGAATCGGTTCGCTTGCTGTCTCCCCACGCCCTTGGCAATGACGGTTTTCGCTGGCACATGCGCGCGTTTTGCCACAAGCGCCAGCGCTTCAGCGATTTCGTCCTTGCTCGAATCCTGCGCATCGATGGCTTCGAGGCGACCCAAGTGGACTCCAACCAAGATTCGCATTGGCAAACTGTATTGACGCTGGTACTTGCACCGCATCCCGATTTGCCTGCAGCCAAGAAACGAGTCTTAGAGTTGGACTACGGCATGGAAGATGGAGAGGTCAAACTTCCATGCCGCCAAGCGTTTCTGTACTACACGCTGAGACGTTTGGGTTTGCATACCAAGGAAGCACCAGACCCCCTCGCACAGCAGATCACGCTAAAAAACCGCGATGAAATCCAACCCTATATCGACGCCTTGGCGGCACAGGCCTGACTTCACATGACAACAATTTTTGAACTGGTCAAAGACCCCTACGAGCGCAAGGCACGTGTTATCCCTGGCCTTCTTGTGGCCTTACCCGTGCTGGTGCCGCTGTTGTGCGTCTACGGGGCTCGGCACCCTGTGCTTACAGGTGTGATCGGCCTGCTGGGCGGCTGCGGCGCTATCTATGCACTCGCGAGCGTAGCGCGCGGACGTGGTAAAAAACTTGAAGAGATGCTGGTCTCAAAATGGGGTGGCATGCCCACGACCATCGCACTACGCCACCGCGACAAGTTCCTTGATGGTGTCAGCAAGCAGCGTTATCACACGGCGATCACTGCCAAGTTGGGTATCGCCATGCCAACGGCAGAAGAAGAATCAGCAAACCCAGACAAGGCAGACGACATCTACATCGGTGCCACTAAGCGGCTTCGCGAACTCACGCGTTCCAACAAGCAGCTCTTGCTGAAAGAGAACATCGCCTATGGATTTCATCGCAACATGCTGGCGATGAAGCCTGTCGGTATCCTGTCGTGCCTCATGGGCGTCGTCTACGGATTGTTGATTGCAAAGATTTTGCAGGTAGCACCTCTCCAATTTGACTTGGTGCACCTTGCCGATCCAGGGCTTGCCGCAGGCTTGACATTGCTCATTTCGCTGGCGCTACTTGCCGCATGGCTACTGTATTTCGATCAGGACGCAGTAAGGCGGATGGGATTCGTCTATGCGGAACGTTTGTTTGAATGTTTGCCGTCGTTGCCTTCTTCCTCCTCACGGAAGAAAGCCGTAAAACCGACTACAGACTGAGGTTCTGCCCAATCTCCAAACAGGCGTATAGCTCCGCAGGTGTGTCTACCGCTTCCACGTCTTGGGACGAATCGTTCCGCGAGACTCCAGCAAGAGCCGCGTGCTTTCCAGTTCCTTTTGCAGCACATCGGTATCCGGCAGAACCATCCGGTAGTTCGCCGCCATGACCTTGGTGGGTAAGCCCTCCAGCGCATACCGCGCCAGGGCGAGCCCCTTGTCGGCACAAAGAATCAGCCCCACCGGCGGGTTCTCCTCGGGATAGGCCCAGTGTTCCTTGGCATAGTTGCAGTACATGTGCATCTGGCCCACGTCCGCATGCGTCAGACTCCCCAGCTTCAGGTCGATGATGACCAGGCAGCGTAACTTGCGATGGAACAGCAGCAAGTCCACCCGATACCAGGTCTGGTCGATGCGCAAGCGCCGCTGCCGTCCAATGAAGGTGAACCCTTCACCCAATTCGAGCAGGAAGTCTTCCAGCCGCCGGATCAAGGCGGCCTCCAGATCGGACTCCGAATACTCGTCCTTGAGGTCGAGGAACTCCAGCACATAGGGGTCTTTGATGGCATCGCCGGGCGCGACGGCATCTTCGGGCTTGGCCACCGCGCCCTTGGCCAGCATCGCCGCCTTGTTTTTCGACAGCGCCGTGCGCTCGTAGAACTGGCTGCCGATCTGCCGATCCAACTGGCGCACGCTCCAGCCGCCGCGCAAGGCCTCGGCTTCATAGAACTGGCGCGCATGCTCGTCCTTGACCGACAACAGCCGCACATAGGCCGACCACGGCAGCGTGAAGACCTGCGCCAGCTCGTCCAGCCGCCAAGGCCGCACTGGCTCCGGGGAAGATTCGCCAGACACTGTCTGGCGAATTGGCCGGGTCAGAAAAAACGACCGCATCTGCTGCAGGTTCTGACGGCTGAAGCCACGGCCGAACTGCTGGGTGAGGTCGCTTGCCAGCCGCTCGATCAACTGCTCGCCATAACCCGCGCGCCGCTTGCCCTGTTGCTCGGCCTCCACGATGCGGCGGCCAATCTCCCAGTAGCTGGCCGTCATCAGCGCATTGACGCTGCGCGCTGCCGTCTGGCGCGCGGCATCGAGCAGATCCACGATGCCGCCGTGGATGCCGGCGTAGCCGGCAGGCACGGCGGCGGGTGCGACTCCCGCCATCGCAGGCGCCTTCTTGGTCATGCAGCCACCTCCGCAGGCCGCTGCGCCTCGGTGATCGTCTTGCGCCGGTTCGCCACCAGCTCGGCCGCCTTGCGCACCGGATCGTCCTCGGTGTGGACGTAGCGCATGAACATCGCCACGGTCTTGTGCGCCGTCAGCGCCATGCCGACCTTGACCGGGATGCCCGAGTTGGCAATGTCGGTCGCGGAGCGGTGGCGGATGCCATGCGTGCCGACGTGCGTGGCGCCCGCCGCCTTGAGGGCGCGGCTCCAGCCGCCGTAATACTCGCCCGTGGTCAGGTGCTTGCCGGGATGGCTTGGAGACGGCAGCACATAGGGAGTGCCTTCCTGCCGTGGCGCCGTCGAGAGCAGTCGATAGGCTTCCTCGCTCATGGGCTTGGACATGCCGCCCGTCTTGCTGTCCGGCCAGACCACGCGGCGGTTGTCCAGGTCCACCCAATCCCATCGGAGCGTCACGATTTCGGAGCGGCGGCCGGCGAACTCGAATTGAAGGCGGATCGCCAGCGGGATGACGTAGTTCTCCAGACCCTCGGCTTCGATGTGCTCCAGTCGCCGAAACAGCTTGCCCATGTCCTCGTCGCTGATGAGGTGGGTGGCCTTGCCGTTGGGGTACATCGGGACGTGGCGGCAGGGGTTGGTGCCGTCAGGCCGGTGGCCCCACACCTCGGCCAGGTTGAACATCTTGCGCATCACGCTGAAAGCACGGTTGGCCTCGGCCGGCTTGTGCGCCATCTTCTTCATCGCCGTGGCCACGTCCGGGCGCTTCACGTCCTGGACCTTCAAACGGCCCAGCATCGGAACGATGCAGCGGTCGATGACGGCCTGATACCCGCGCTGGGTGCTGGGCTTGTTGCGCTGCTTGGAGTAATCCTCCATGAACTTGGTACACAGCTCCTTGACCGTGGGGGCTGAACGGGCGGCGGCCTTGGCCGCGCTGGGGTCGCCGCCCCGGCGCACCTCGGCCAGCCATTCCTGGGCCAGCGAGCGGGCCTGCTCGACGGTCAGTTCCCCGTACAGGCCCAGGGCGGGCTTGCGCCGCTCGCCAGCGTTCGTGCGGTACTGGAGCATGAACACCTTGCGGCCCGCTGGTGTAACCTTGCACAGGAAGCCGGGCACCAGCGTGTCCCGGAGTTCGACGGCCTGCGCCTGGGGTTGTGCCGCATCGACTGCGGACTTGGTGAGCTTGAGTTTTGCCACGATGACTCCTCGGAAAGACCCGATTCCCAAGAGCCATGTAGGGGCCATCAGAGGGGAAGCCGGGTCAGGTTTCGGAAAGCACCGGCATATGTTGGACTCGCCTAAGTTATTGATAAACCTGCTGTATCGGGCTTCGGCGTAGTCCAGCAAAGTTCGGTGCTGGAGTCATGGTGAAATGAAAAATGGCCCCTCGGCCAACCGCTTCGCGCTTGTCCGATCCCCCGAGGGGATGCTTTTTCATCTTGGGGCGGCCCGGCGATGAAAAAACGGCCCCGGAGGGGCCGTTGTCGCGGAAGGCGGGCCGATGGCTCAGTCGATGAGCTGCGCCTTCATCGCGTAGTAGGTCAGGTCGCTGTTGGTCTGCAGGTTCAGCTTCTCCATCAGCCGCGTGCGGTAGGTGCTGATGGTCTTGACCGACAGCGACAGGTCGTCGCCGATCTTGCCCACCGTCTCGCCCTTGGCCAGCCGCAGGAAGACCTGGAACTCGCGCTCCGAGAGCTGCTCGTGCGGCGCCGTGCTCTCCTTCTTGCCGAGCTGGTTGGCAAGCAGGTCGGCCACGGCCGGCGTGATGTAGCGCCGACCCAGCGCGATGGTGCGCACCGCCTTGACGATCTCCTCCGGGTCGCACTCCTTGTTGAGGTAGCCGCTGGCGCCCTGGCGGATCAGGTTCATGGCGTAGTGCTCCTCGGGGTAGGCGCTGAGGATCAGGATGCCCACGTCCGGCGCCTTGGCGCGGATCATGGCCAGCGCGTCGATGCCGCTCTGGCCGGGCATGGACAGGTCCATCACCAGCACGTCGAGTTCGGTGCTGCGCACCAGGTCGATGGCCTCGCGGCCCGAGGCGGCCTCGCCCTCCACGCGCAGGTCCACATGGGTGGCGAAGAAATCGCGCAGCCCTGCGCGCACCACGGCGTGGTCGTCGACGATACCGATCTTGATCATGGATGTACCTCCGGACAGTGTTGGTGTTGTGTCAGTTGCTCTCCCCCTGTGCGGGCCCGCCCATGCCCGGCGGCCGGGGAGGGCCAACGCGCAGCATGCCACCGCAGGCGCGTGCGCGACGCCCTCCGGCGCAGGTCGGGGCGTTGTCCTGCATGCCGATGCGGCGGCGCCTTGCGCGAAGACGCGGCATGTCCGTCGGTCCGGACCTCATGACGAAAAAAGGGCCTCTTGCGAGGCCCCTTCGTGGTGTCGGCGTGTGCGCTGTTTCAGCGTGCGCCGCTCGGCGCCGGTCCGCGGCGCTCCAGGTGGCGGAAGGTGATGCGGCCCTTGGTCAGGTCGTAGGGCGACATCTCCAGCGACACCTTGTCGCCCAGGATGATGCGGATGTGGTTCTTGCGCACCTTGCCGCCGCTGTAGGCGATGACCTCGTGGCCGTTCTCCAGCGTCACGCGGTAGCGCGAGTCGGGCAGCACTTCGGTGACGGCGCCCTGCATCTCGATGAGTTCTTCCTTGGCCATGTACTGTGTCCTTTCAGAGAATTCATTCGCTGCGGCGGACAACGACCGGGGCCGGCCACGGCAGGCGGCCGGCAGGCATGTGGCGGAGCGCGTTCCACTGGAGAACCGCCAGATGCAGCGTGTGCAAGGTGCAGGCTGGAGCCCGAAGGCCCGGCGCTGCAGGCCGGCGGGTGAGGGAGACGACGCAGTCGTCGTGCGGGAAGCGAAACCGGATAATTATACCGTGCTGGCACGATCCTTGCCGTGGCAGATGTCACAGCGTCGGCGGTTCGGGTGGCCGGCCGACACCCCCCGGCGCCGGGGCGGCGCGCACAATGCGCCGATGAACTCCGGCGGCGCTGCCGGAACCTATCCAAGCATGCCCCTGCCTGCCGCCGCCCGCCTCAAGATCGGCCTTTCGGCCTGCTTCTCGCACGCCGACCCGGATCGCTCCCTGTTCACCAACAAGACGCTGCAGTACGTCGAGCAGTCGATCTGCCACTGGCTGATGTCGGCCGGCGCGATGGTGGTGATGGTGCCCTGCCCGACCGGCGACACCGCGCGCGGCGACACCACCCTGGCCCACTATGCCGAGTGGCTGGACGGCGTCGTCATGCACGGTGGCGCCGACGTCTGGCCCGGCAGCTACGGCGAGGAGCCACTCAAGGACGCCTGGATCGGCGACCGCATCCGCGACCTGTACGACCTGGCGCTGGTGGAGGCCTTCGCGCAGGCGGGCAAGCCCGTCTTCGGCGTGTGCCGCGGGCTGCAGCTCATCAACGTGGCCTTCGGCGGCACGCTCTACCAGGACATCGAGGCGCAGCACGGCCACCCCGAGACGCTGCGCCACCGCGACCCGGTGGCCTACGACCAGAACTTCCACGCCATCGAGATCGTGCCCGGCACGCGGCTGGCGAAGCTGTACCCCGAGGTGGGCAGCGCGCGCGTCAACAGCATCCACCACCAGGGCATCAAGGACCTGGCGCCGGGCTTCGAGGTGGAGGCCTGGAGCATGCCGGACCGCATCCCGGAGGCGATCCGCCGCCGGCCGGACCAGGGCGCGAGCTACATCGCCGCGACGCAGTGGCACCCGGAGTTCCACAAGTACGGCAGCACCGACACCATCAACGACACGCCGATCCTGCACGACTTCCTGTGGGCCTGCGCCACCGCCCGCGTGCAGCCGCAGCGGCCGCACCGCGGCATGCCGGGCCGCATCCGCGACCGCGCCTCGCGGCTGCTGCGGCAGGCGCTGCTGCGGCGCTGACGCTCCGGCGCGCCGCGTCTTTCGGCGCTTCGGACGAGGCGGCAAGCGGGGCTTGTGCCTATGGTGGGGGCTGCGCGGGCCCATGATCATCCAGCGAACGAACGACAGGAGACCTCCATGGCAGAAGCCTTCATCGTCGCCGCCACCCGCACGGCCGCCGGCCGGCGCGGCGGCAAGCTCTCGGGCTGGCACCCGGTGGACCTGGCGGCGCAGGTCATCGACGAGCTGGTGCGCCGCGCCGGCGCCGACCCGGCGCTGGTCGAGGACGTGATCATGGGCTGCGTCAGCCAGACCGCCGAGCAGGGCATCAACGTCGCGCGCAACGCGGTGCTGGCCTCCTCGCTGCCCGAGTCGGTGCCCGGCACCTCGGTCGACCGGCAGTGCGGCTCGTCGCAGCAGGCGCTGCACTTCGCCGCGCAGGCGGTGATGAGCGGCAGCATGGACGTGGTGATCGCCGCCGGCGTCGAGAGCATGAGCCGCGTGCCCATGTTCAGCACCAGCGAGATGCCGCGCAAGGCCGGCATGGGCTTCTACATGAGCCCGGCGATGCAGCAGCGCTACCCCGGCGTCGAGTTCAGCCAGTTCATGGGCGCCGAGATGATGGCGAAGAAGTACGGGCTCTCGAAGGAGCAACTGGACGTCTACGCGCTGGAGAGCCACCGCCGCGCCGCCGCCGCCACGCAGGAGGGCCGCTTCGCCCGGGAGATCCTGCCCGTGGCCGTGCGCAGCGCCGACGGCGGCGCCGAGGACGAGGGCCGGCCGCACACGGTGGACGAGGGCATCCGCTTCAACGCCACGCTGGAGGGCATCGCCGGCGTCAAGCCGATCCAGGAGGGCGGCCGCTGCACGGCGGCCACCGCCAGCCAGATCGCCGACGGCGCCACCGGCGTGATGGTGGTGAGCGAGCGCGGCCTGAAGGCGCTGGGCGCGAAGCCGCTGGCGCGCATCCATCGCATGACGGTGCTGGGGCACGACCCGGTGATCATGCTGGAGGCGCCGATCCCCGCCACGCAGGCGGCGCTGAGGAAGGCCGGCATGCGCATCGAGGACATCGACCTGTTCGAGGTCAACGAGGCCTTCGCGCCAGTGCCGCTGGCCTGGCTGCAGGCGACCGGCGCCGATCCGGCGAAACTCAACGTCCACGGCGGCGCCATCGCGCTGGGCCACCCGCTGGGCGCCTCCGGCACCAAGCTGATGACCACGCTGGTCCATGCCCTGCACGCGCGCGGCGGCCGCTACGGGCTGCAGACCATGTGCGAGGGCGGCGGCATGGCCAACGTCACCATCGTCGAGAGGCTCTGAGCGCCATGGCGGATGCCGCTGACAGCCTGGCGCGCCTGGACCGGCACGGCGAGGTGGCCGTGCTCTCGCTGTGCGACGCGGCGCGGCTCAATCCCCTGGGCATCCCGCTGCAGGAGCAGCTGCGCGCCCGGCTGGCCGAGGCCGCGCAGGACACCGCCGTGCGCGCCCTGGTGCTCACCGGCGAGGGCCGGGGCTTCTGCGTCGGCGCCGACCTGTCCTCCATCGCCGAGGCCGGCGAGCCCGGCGATGCGCGCAGCATCGGCGAGCGCACGGCCGACACCATGCAGCAGCTGTCCAACCGCCTGGTCCTCGACCTGCAGGCGCTGCCCGTGCCGGTGGTGTGCGCCGTCAACGGCGCCGCGGCGGGCGCCGGCGCCGGCCTCGCGCTGGCCGGCGACTTCACGCTGATGGCCGAGAGCGCGTACCTGTACTTTCCCTTCCTGCCGCGGCTGGGCATCGTGCCCGACCTCGGCTCCACCTGGTTCCTGGAGCGCCGCGCCGGCCGCGCCCGCGCGCTGGGCGCCGCGCTGCTGGACGAGCGCATCCCCGCCGCGCAGGCCGTGGCCTGGGGCCTGGCCTGGGCCCAGGCGCCCGACGCCGCGCTGCGCGAGCAGGCGCTGGCCCTCGCCGGCCGGCTGGCGCGGCTGCCGGCGCACGCCGTGCTGGAGGCGCGCCGCGCGCTGGACGCGGCCGCCTCGCGCACGCTGGCCGAGCAGCTGCACTACGAGGCCGAGCGCCAGCGCGCGCTGGTCGGCGGCCCCGACTTCATCGAGGGCGTGCGCGCCTTCAGCGAGCGGCGCGCGCCGCGCTTCCCCGGCCGCGGCTGAACCCCTCACGCCCACCCAAGGAGCACCGCATGACCCTCTCCGGCCTGATGCAGGACCGCCCGCTGATGATCTCGTCGCTGGTCGAGCATGCGGCGCGCTTCCATCCGCGCACCGAGATCGTCTCGCGGCTGCCCGAGGGCGGCACGCACCGCACCGACTGGGCCGGCATCCGCCGTGCTTCGTGCCAGGTGGCGCACGCGCTGGCGGCGCTGGGCGTGCAGCCCGGTGAGCGGGTCGGCACGCTGGCCTGGAACAGCTGGCGCCACCTGGCGCTGTACTTCGGCGTCTCCGGCAGCGGCGCGGTGCTGCACACCATCAACCCGCGCCTGTTCCCGGAGCAGATCGCGTACATCGCCAACCACGCGGAAGACAAGGTGCTGTTCTTCGACGTCACCTTCGCGCCGCTGGTGGAGAAGCTCGCGCCGCAGCTCGGCAGCGTGAAGACCTACGTGTGCATGACCTCGCGCGAGCACATGCCGGGCATCGACGTACCCGACCTGCGCTGCTGGGACGAGCTGGTCGGCGCGCAGAGCGGCGATTTCGCCTGGCCCGAGTTCGACGAGCGCACCGCCTCGTCCCTTTGCTACACCTCCGGCACCACCGGCAACCCCAAGGGCGTGCTGTACTCGCACCGCTCCACGCTGCTGCACACGCTGATGGAGCTGGCGCCCGACACCTTCGGCATCGGCTCGCGCGAGACGCTGATGCTGATCGTGCCCATGTTCCACGCCAACGCCTGGGGCGCGCCCTACGCGGCCGCGATGGTGGGCGCCAGGCTGGTGCTGCCGGGCCCGCACCTGGACGGCCGAAGCGTGTACGAGCTGATGCGGGACGAGCGCGTCACCTTCTCGCAGGGCGTGCCCACCGTGTGGCTGATGCTGTTCCAGTACCTGGACGCGAACCCCGGGATCGACCCGCGCGCGCTGAGCCTCCGGCGCGTGGGCATCGGCGGCGCCGCCGTCCCGCGCGCGATGCTGGAGCGCTTCGAGCGCGGCTTCGGCGTGGAGGTGACGCAGGGCTGGGGCATGACGGAGACCAGCCCCATCGGCGTCATCAGCAAGCTGCTGGCCAGGCACGACGATCTGCCCGAGGAGGAGCTGGTCAAGGTCAAGCTCAAGCAGGGCCGCGGCGTGTGGGGCGTGGACCTCAAGCTGGTGGACGATGCGGGCCAGGTGCAGCCCTGGGACGGCGAATCGCGCGGCCACCTGCGCGTGCGCGGGCCGTGGATCGCCAGCGGCTATTTCAAAGAGCCCCCAGGCGGAGGCGCTGCCTCCGCCACCCCCCGAGGGGGTCTGGAAAGCTTGGGGCGGCCCGGCGCTTTCCAGGGCGAGGGCGGCTCGCCCATCGACGAGGAAGGGTTCTTCAGCACCGGCGACGTCGCCACCATCGACGCCGACGGCTTCCTGCAACTGGTGGACCGGGCCAAGGACGTCATCAAGTCCGGCGGCGAGTGGATCTCTTCCATCGACGTGGAGAACGCCGCCATGGGCCATCCCGGCGTGGCGGAGGCGGCCATCATCGGCGTCGCCCATCCCACGTGGCAGGAGCGGCCGCTGCTGATCGTCGTGCCGCGCGAGGGGCAGGCGGTCGACAAGCAGTCCGTGCTCGACTTCCTCGCCACCCGCATCGCCAAATGGTGGCTGCCGGACGACGTGGTCTTCGTCGAGGAGTTGCCGCACACCGCCACCGGCAAGCTGCTCAAGACGAAGCTGCGCGAGCAGTACCGCGACCACGTGCTGCCCACGGCCTGAGGACGTCCGCCCCGCCGGCCCGGCGCCTGAACTTCACGACAAGGACCACCATGCCATTGCAGTTCGAGCGTTCCTGGCGCAACGAGGAGCTGGACGCGCTGCGCGACACCGCCGTGCGCTTCATCGAGTCCGAGATGCAGCCGCAGGACGAGGCGGCCCGAAAGCGCGGCCACGTGGGCCACGCCCTGTGGCGCCGCGCCGGCGAGCTGGGCCTGCTGTGCACCGACATCCCCGAGGAATACGGCGGCGGCGGGGGCGACTTCCGCCACGAGGCCGTGATCCACGAGGAGATGGCGCGCCGCGGCCTCACCGGCATGAGCAACTCGGTGCATTCCATCGTCGCGCATTACTTCCTCAACCACGGCACCGAGGAGCAGAAGCGCCGCTACCTGCCGGCGATGGCGCGCGGCGAACTGGTCGGCGCCATCGCGATGACCGAACCCGGCGCCGGCTCCGACCTGCAGGGCATCCGCACGCGGGCCGTGCGCGAGGGCGACGGCTACGTCATCGACGGCAGCAAGACCTTCATCACCAACGGCTACCTCGCCGGTGTGATCCTGGTGGTGTGCAAGACCGACCCGTCGCAGGGTGCGCGCGGCACCTCCATCCTCATCGTCGAGACGAAGGACCGCGAGGGCTTCAAGGTCGGCCGCGTGCTCGACAAGATGGGCATGAAGGCGCAGGACACCTCCGAACTGTTCTTCGACGGCGTGCGCGTGCCGGCGGAGAACCTGCTGGGCGGCCGGGAAGGGCAGGGCTTCTTCCAGCTCATGAGCGACCTGCCCTACGAGCGGCTGATCATCGGCCTGGCGGCCGTCGCCTGCATGGAGGGCGCCTACGAGGCCACGCTGGCCTACGTGCGCGAACGCAAGGCCTTTGGCCAGCCCATCGCCGAGATGCAGAACACAAAGTTCAAGCTGGCCGAGGTGGCGACGCAGATCATGGTCGGCCGCGCCTTCATCGACCGCTGCGTGGAGCAGATCGTGGCCGGCACGCTCGACACCGCCACCGCCTCCATGGCCAAGCTGTGGGGCTCCGAGGCGCAGGGCCGCGTGCTCGACGAGTTGGTGCAGCTGCACGGCGGCTACGGCTTCATGAACGAGTACATGGTCACGCGCATGTATGCCGACGCACGCGTGCAGCGCATCTACGGCGGCACCAGCGAGATCATGAAGGAGGTGATCGCGCGGGCGCTGTGAGGTCGGCGACAGCCCGCGCTTGTCCGAACGCCGGCCGATGGCTACAAAGGCCGCTTTCCTTGCCGGAACGCCGCATGACCGCTTCTCCCGATCCCGACCGCGTGCGCCTGCACATCGACGACGCCGGCGTCGCAGACGTGATGCTGGCCCGCCCCGACAAGATGAACGCGCTCGATCCGGCGATGTTCGACGCCATCAACGACATCATCGCCCGGCTGCGCGAGGCGCGCGGCCTGCGCGCCGTGGTGCTGCACGGCGAGGGCCGCGCCTTCTGCGCCGGGCTGGACATGGCCAGCATGGCCGGCGCCGCGCAGGGGCAGGGCATGGGCACGCTGGAGGAGCGCACGCACGGCCTGGCCAACCGCTTCCAGCACGTGGCCTGGGGCTGGCGCGAGCTTCCGGTGCCTGTCATCGCCGCCGTGCACGGCGCGGCCTTCGGCGGCGGTCTGCAGATCGCGCTGGGCGCGGACGTTCGCATCGCCGCGCCCGACGCGAGACTCAGCGTGATGGAGATCAAGTGGGGCCTGGTGCCCGACATGGCCGGCTGCGCGCTGCTGGCGCCGCTCGTGCGCGGCGACGTGCTGCGCGAGCTGGTCTACACCGGGCGGATCGTCGAAGGCACCGAGGCGGCGGCGCTCGGCCTGGTCACCCGCACCAGCGCCGCGCCGCTGGAGGATGCACGCGCGCTGGCGCGGCAGATCGCCGCAAGCAGCCCGCACGCGGTCCGCGCCGCCAAGCGGCTGATGGCGCTGGCGGAAACCGCCTCGCCGGCCGAGGTGCTGCTGGCCGAGGCGCGCGAGCAGCAGGCGCTGATCGGCAGCCCCAACCAGGCCGAGGCGGTGCGCGCGGGAATGGACAAGCGTGCGGCGCGCTTCGCCGATCCGGCCTGAGGACCGGCGCAGGCTAGCCCTGCAGGCCGGCCAGCGCCGGCACCAGGCGCGCCGCCAGCGGCTGGCCGACATGCCAGGCAACGAGACCGACGACGCCCGCGGCCGCGATGCACAGCATCGCCGTGCTCACCCGCCCGATCAGCGCCGGCGTCCGCGTGCGCAGCACGAAGGACATGCTGAACCCCAGGCTGGTGAGCGACGCGAGCACCGCGCCGATGCCGGCGGTCCCGGGCGACAGGCTGCCCTGCGAGGCGAGAGTGGCCGCCGCGGCGATGGCGCTGGCGCTGGACATCAGGCCGCCGACGATGCTCACGACGTAGAAACCCGCATCGCCGAAGTGCTGCTGCGTGAGTCCGCCCACGATGTGCAGGATCAGGAACACCACGCCGTACTTCAGCGCCAGGGGCAGGGAGAACGGCAGGTCGAGCTGGATGTCCACCGCCTGCGCCTCGGCCGCCTGCGGCGCGCCGCGTCGATAGCTGAGCAGCGCCAGCGCGCCGCTCGCCAGCAGCATGAGCCCGAAGGACGCCGAGGCGCCGAGCAGCGCGAGCGGCGCCAGGATGAGCAGCAGCCCGGCGTTGCGCACCACCATCGCGGTGGTCGCCAGCAGGATGCCGCGGTAGGCCGGGCCGATGAAGCGGCCGCCCGTGGCGACCACGCGCGAGGACAGCTCGATCACGGTGAAGTTGCTGTTGACCAGGCCGCCGAGGAAGCCCGACAGTTCCGTGCCGCGCGCGCCGTAGAGCTTCCAGAGGATGTAGTTGGCGAAGCCGATGCCGGCGATGAGGATGACGGTGACCCACGCCGCGCGCGGCTCCACCAGGTTCCACGGGCCCACCGTGCCCGCAGGCAGCGCCGGGTAGATCACGATGGCGAGGATCGCCAGCAGCAGCGCGGAGCGCATCTCGCTCTCGCTCAGGCCCGCCGAGAAGCCGGCCAGCCGCTCCTTCCAGGCCAGCAGGGCCGTGGCCAGCACCATCACGGCGGCCGGCGAGACGGTGTGGCCCTGGCCGCAGAGCACGCCGGCCAGGCAGGTCACGAGCATCGCCGCCGAGGTGGTCAGCTCGGCGCCCTGGCCGGCGCGCAGCGTCTGTACGTTGAGCAGCACCGCGAGCACGCCGACCAGCGCCAGCACCAGCAGCGCGAAGCGCACGCCCAGCAGGCCGCCGAGCGCACCCAGCAGGCAGATGAAGCCGAAGGTGCGAAGCCCCGCTTCCTTGCCGCGCCGCTCGCGCTCCAGGCCGATGAGCAGGCCCAGCGACAGGCTCAGCGCCAGCCGCAGCAGGATCTCGAGGTAGGGCCACTCGGCGCCCTGCGCCATCTGGATCGACGGGCCGGGCACGTCACTGCCAGGGCAGGGTGAAGGTCTTGCAGGTGGTGAAGGACTTCATCGCCTCCTGCACGCCCTCCTTGTAGCCCAGGCCCGAGTCCTTGATGCCGCCGAAGGGCGTCAGCTCGATGCGGTAGCCCGGCACCTCCCACAGGTTCACGGTGCCCACCTGCAGCTCGTTGGCCAGGCGCGTGAAGTAGTCCATGCGGTTCGTGCACACGCCCGAGGACAGCCCGAAGGCGGTGCCGTTGGAGATGCGGATCGCCTCGTCGATGTCGCCGAAGGTGATGATGGGCGACACCGGGCCGAAGGTCTCCTCCCGCACCAGGGCCATGGCGGGGTCGACGCGGTCGACCACGGTGGGCGCGTAGAGGGCGCCGGCGCGCTGGTTGCCGCACAGCAGCCGCGCCCCCTGGGCCACGGCCTCGTCCACGCGCTGCTCGAACAGCCGGGCCGCGGGCTCGTCGATCACCGTGCCCATGTCGACCCGGGTGTCCGCCGGGTCGCCGAAGCGCCAGTGGCGGGTCTTCTCGACCACGCGCTCGGTGAACTCGCCGGCCACCGCGCGGTGCACCAGCATGCGCTTGACTGCCGTGCAGCGCTGGCCGGAATTCTTGTACGAGCCCTGCACCGCCAGCTCGCTGGCGCGGTCGAGGTCGGCGTCCTCCATCACGATCAGCGGGTCGTTGCCGCCCAGCTCGAGCACGATGCGGCGGTAGCCCGCCTTGGACGCGATGTACTTGCCGATGGCCACGCCGCCGGTGAAGGTGATCATCTCCACGTGCGGGTGGGTCAGCAGCTCGTCGGCGATCTCGCGCGGGTCGCCCGTGACGACCTGCAGCATCCCGGTGGGCAGCCCCGCCTCGTAGAGCAGGTCGGTCAGGTACAGCGCCGACAGCGGCACCTTCTCCGACGGCTTGAGCACCATGCGGTTGTTGGTGGCGATACTGGGAACCACCTTGTGCGCGACCTGGTTCATCGGGTGGTTGAAGGGCGTGATCGCGGTGATGACGCCCAGCAGCGGCTCGCGCATCGTGACCACCTTGCGCCGCTTGCCGTGGGGCGTCAGGTCGCACGAGAAGACCTGGCCGTCGTCGCGCAGCGCCTCTCCCGCACCGAACACCAGCACGTCGGCCACGCGGCCGACCTCGTAGAGTGAGTCCTTGCGGCACAGGCCGGACTCGCGCGTGATCAGCGCCGACGCCTCGTCGGCCCGCTCGCGCAGCAGCGCCGCGGCCCGCTGCAGGATGGCCGCGCGCTCGTGGCGCGTCAGCCGGGGGCGGCAGGCATGGGCCACGCGCATCGCCTCGCGCACGTCCTCCAGCGTGGCCCGGGCCACGGTGCCCACGCGCTCGCCGCTGTACGGGTCCAGCACGTCGGAGGTGCGCGGGCGCATCACGCGCTGCCCGTCGATGCGCAGGCCCTCCGCGCGGAAGTGTTCGCTGTCCCTCGGGCGTGCGGCGCTCATGGCTGCTCTCCCGCCGGCTGCGCGCCGATGAAGTTGCGCCCGCGCACGCCCGACAGCGCGTGCAGGACCATGTCGCGGGCCTCCTGTTCGTCGACGCCGTAGTCGGCGAAGCGCGTCTTCACGCCCAGGCCCTCGATGAAGGCGGCCAGCCGCCGCGGGGCGTCCTCCAGCGGTGCGCCGAGCGCCTCGGCCAGCACGCGGTCGCGGTCGGGGCGCTGGCCCAGGGCGCGGGACAGCACGTCGTCGAGCATGAACGAGCAGGCGATGCCGTGCGGCAGGCCGTGGCGCAGCGTCATCTCGTAGGAGATCGAATGCGCGAGCGCCGTCTTCGTGTTCGAGAAGGCCATGCCCGCCTTCAGCGCGGCAAGCGCCATGCGGCCCCGCAGTTCGAGGCTGGCGGGCTGCGCCATGAGCTGCGGCAGCACCGCCACGATGTCGTGCACCGCGGACACGGCGAAGGTGTCCGAGATCGGGTTGGCGTGGACGTTCCAGATGGCCTCCAGCGCGTGCGACAGCGCGTCGAGGCCGCTTTGCAGCGTCACCGCGGGCGGCAGCGACAGCATGAGCTCGGGGTCGATGACGGCATGGCTGGGCCAGGTCTGCGGCAGGTGCAGCGAGTACTTGCGCTGGCGCTCGCGGTCCCACACCGTCGCCCACGGCGTGACCTCGCTGCCGGTGCCGGCCGTGGTGGGAATGGCGACGAGCGACTTGAAATGTGTCGGCGCGAAGGGCGCGTCGCCCGCGAGGCCGGCCACCAGGGCATCGAATCCGCCGCCGGCCGTGCCGGTCATCAGCGCCTTGGCCGTGTCGATCGCGCTGCCGCCGCCGACGGCGACGATGACTTCCGTGTCGGCCTGCTCGCGCCAGAAGCGCTCGTACAGCGGGCGCAGCTCCGCCACGTCGGGGTTGGGGCGCACGTCCTCGATCACGCATGCCAGCGCGTCCCCGAGCGCGCGCTCCATCCGCGCGGTCAGCCCGATGCCGCGCGCCTCGGGAAAGATCACGAGCGCCGCGCGGCGCCCTTCGAGCAGGCCGGGCAGCGCGGACAGCGCGCCCGCGCCGTGGACGATGTGCACGGGGTTGAAGTAGTGGGTCGTCGTCATCGCTCGGTTTTCTTCTCTAGGCGCGCGGGGCATCGGCATGGTTGAGCACCAGGTCGAAGACATCGAAGTTGCGCAGCCGGCGCGCGGGGTCGAGGCCGTCCAGGCGGCGGTTGAACAGCAGCGGCACCTTCTGCTCGGAGACGCCGCCGTGCGAGCGCAGCGGCACGGTCAGGCCCGAGAGGTCGTGGTCGGCGGCGCGCGTGCCCAGCACGCTCAGGTGGTCCGCGAGCACCACCAGGTCGCCGATGCGGTCCGGCGGCAGCTCGAAGCGCGCCGCCGCCTCGTCGCGCCCGAGCACCTGCTCGATGCCGTCGATGCCGCGCAGGGCCGCCGCCGCGTCGGCCGCGTCGCCGCCCTCCCGCAGGTACACGGTGGCGAAGGAGCCCAGCGCGCCGTGATGCACGACGTACGGATCGGTGATCGGCAGGATGACGCGGGCCGCCTGCGCGCCCAGCAGCCGGTCGAGCGTCTCCTGCAGGAAGACGATGCGCGGCCGGCCGGCGGCGTCCGTCTTGGGGCTCATGCCGTGGTCGGCCGTGAGCGCGATCGACGCGCCCAGCGCGTCGAGCCGGGCGAGGTAGCCGTCCATCATCGAATAGAACGCGTTGGCGTCGGGCGTGCCCGGGGCGCACTTGTGCTGCACGTAGTCGGTCGTGGACAGGTACATGAGATCGGGCCGCCTCGTCTCGAGCAGCCGCACGCCGGCGGCGAAGACGAACTCGCTGAGGTCGGCGCTGTAGACCGAGGGCAGCGGCCGGCCGACCAGCTCGAGCACGCCGTCGATGCCGCACTCGGCCTGCGTGGCCCGGTCGGCCTTCTCGGCCGAGAAGCAGATGCCGTGCAGCCCGTGGCCCAGCAGCGTGCGCAGCTTGTCCTTGGCGGTGACCGCTGCCACCGACGCGCCCGCCTCCGCCGCGGCCGCGAGGATGGTGCCGGCGCGCAGGTAGGAGGGGTC
This sequence comes from Xenophilus azovorans DSM 13620, assembly GCF_000745855.1. Taxonomy (GTDB): domain Bacteria; phylum Pseudomonadota; class Gammaproteobacteria; order Burkholderiales; family Burkholderiaceae_C; genus Xenophilus; species Xenophilus azovorans. Next base: position 55,657 of record NZ_JQKD01000017.1, on the reverse strand, counting down.
GTTCATCATGACCTCCCTGCCCAGCGCCGGATCGAAGAAGTAGTTGCCGCAGATGCCGTGCACCGCCGGCGGTGCGCCGGTGACGATCGAGAGGTTGTTGGGGTTGGTGAAGCTCGGCACCACGCAGTCGCCGATCAGCGAGGTGCCGCGCGCCAGCATCTCGCGCATGAAGGGCGCGGCGCCGGACTGGATGGCCTGCGTGATGTAGTCGGGCTCGCATCCGTCGACGCAGATGACGACGGCGGGCGCGTCCGGGCGGCGGTAGCTCCGGCCGTTGACCTGGATGGGGAAGGAGGGCGGATGCATGGGCTGTGCGGTGCTGGTGGGGATCGGGTGAAGAACTGTCGGAGTCGAGTACAGCACCCCGACAACTATTGATCAAATACTTTCTAAATCAGCTTCGCATTCAATTTATCTATATGAACGGGGCGGCGCGGCTCACGCCGGCTGCGGTCCCGCCCGGCCGTCCTCGACCACGAAGCGGGCCAACGTCGAGATGCCGCTGTCCTCGCGCATGACGTCGTCGAGCACGCGCAGCGTGGTGGTCCAGCGCGCGGGCGTGACCTCGGCGACCGCGTAGCCGCGCCGGTCGGAGCGGGCGAGCAGCACGTGCGGGTTGAGCCGCGCGATCTCTTCGACCCGGGCCTGCGGGACGTTGCTGGCCGAGCTGATCGAGGTGCCGCAGAACTCGCTGCCGATGACGGCGGAGCGCGGCTTCGAGAAGTCCGCCAGGACGCGGCACACGTAGTTCTGGTGGATGTCGCCGCCGAGCAGCACGGTGTTGCGCGGCGCGGTGTCGCGCACGGCGTCGAGCAGCCGCTGGCGCGCGGCGGGGTAGCCGTCCCAGGTGCTGGCGTGGTAGCTCTCCTCGGGCGACGGCCTGTAGTTGCGCTGCGCGAAGATGGTCTGCTGCGCCAGCACGCTCCACTGCACGCCTTGCGGCGCCGCGTCCTGCGCCAGTCCCTGGCCCAGCCAGCGCTCCTGCGCCATGCCGAGCATCGAGCGCGCGGGGTCGGCCAGTTCGGGGCAGTCCCGCGGCGACAGCGCGCCCTGCAGCTTGCCGCCCGGCGTGCGGCAGGCCTGCCGGTCGCGGTACTGCCGCGTGTCGAGCAGGTGCAGGCGCAGCAGGCGGCCCCAGGCGTGGCCGCCGTGGATGCGAAGCGCGTCGTGCGTGCCCAGGCCGGCCAGGCCGTGCGCGAGCACCGACGAGCGCAGCGGCATGTTCTCGTAGAAGGCCTGGTAGCCGGCGGCGCGGCGCGCGAGGAAGGCATCCGCCGCGCCGCTGCCGGACAGGCCCGCATAGTCGTTCTGCACCTCGTGGTCGTCCCAGGTGACGATCCAGGGACAGGCGCGGTGTGCGGCCTGCAGGTGCGGGTCGGTCCGGTACAGCGCGTAGCGGTCGCGGTAGTCGGCCAGCGTCTGCGCGGCGGGCAGGCTGTGCGTGCGCGCCAGCGCATGCTTCGGCGGTTTGGCCGGCATCGCGTACTCGTAGATGTAGTCGCCCAGGAACAGCACGAGGTCGAGGTCCTCGCCGGACATGTGGCGATAGCCCGCGTAGAGGCCCTGCTCCCAGCGCTGGCAGGATGCGAAGGCGAAGCGCAGGCGGTCGGGCATCGCGCCCGCGGCGGGCGCCGTGCGGGTTCTCGCAGGCGGCGTGGCCGCATCGCCGTGCATGAAGCGGTAGAAGTACCACCGGCCGGGCATCAGCCCCGCCACCTCCACGTGCACCGCGTGGCCGAGCGCCGCGAGCGCGGGGGCCTGGCCTGTCCGCACGATCCGGCGGAAGCCGTCGTCCTCGGCCACTTCCCATCGCACGGTCAACGCCTCGGGCAGCCGGCCGCGCGGCGCGTCGGCCGGCACCGTGCCGGGCACCGGGCCGTCGATCAGCCGCGTCCAGAGCACGAAGCCGTCGGGCCGGGGGGCGCCGCTGGCGACGCCCAGGGCGAACAGGTCGCGCTGGCGCAGCGTGGCGGACCAGCTCCAGCGCGGCAGCGCGGTGGCGGCCGCGGCGGCGGTGACGAGGCGGGCGAGGTCACGGCGGTGCATGGGTCGGCTCCTCGAAGCGGATGGAAGGCAGGGCGCGCCCGCGCGGCGCGCCTACTGCAGCCCGCGCCCCTGCATGCCGTCGGCGGCGGCGCCGAGATGGCGCAGCACGGTCGGCGCGATGTCGATGAGCGACACGCGCTGGTGGCGTCTGCCGGGGCGGAACCCGCCGCCCCGCAGGCAGAGGAAGGGATGCTGCTCGTTGGGCCCGAGGCCGCCGTGCTGGGCGCAGCCGGGCGCCGAGGTGTCGCTGAACGGGCTGCTGACCGAGACGCTGCGCCCCGGCACGCCGTGCGCGTTGGCGGCGTCGTCCGCGCGCAGCGCCAGCGCGATGCCGAGCGGGCCGCCTGCGGGCAGGCCGACCTCGGCCAGCGCGTCGCCCCAGAACACGCGGCCAGCGAAGTCCTGCGCCTGCAGCCATCGCGCGAGCCGGGGGATGCGCGGGCGCGCGGCGGCGGCGAAGTACAGCAGCGCCGCGGTGCCGTTGGGCGCCACGACCACGTCCGGCGAATCGGGTGCGTCCTTCCAGCCCGCGTCCGCCAGCAGCGCGTCGAGGTCGATCTGCCGTGCCACGGTCTCCATGCCGTGGTCGGAACAGGCGACCAGCAGGATGTCCTCACCGCGCGGGTCCAGCGCGTCGACCGTGCGCCGCACCTGCTCCACGCAGGCGTCGGCGTGCGCGATCATGGCCCGGTGCGCGGGCGAGCCCAGCGCCGTGCGGTGCGCGGTGTGGTCCGGCTCGGACAGCCACAGCACGGCCAGCGCCGGCGCACGCGCGCGCAGCACCTCGCGGCAGAAGCGGTCGGTCATCGCCGCGTCGCCCGCCGCGCCGACCTCGATCGCCAGGCCGTCGTCCAGCGGCCTGCGCCCGGGGCCGAAGGAGCCGCTGCGGTGGTAGACGTGGCCGAAGCCCTCCGGGTCCTGCAGGTAGGCCGCGCCCGGCGACACGTTGGACATCACGATCGATCCGCCGCGGCCCGCCAGCCGCTGCGCCCAGGTGGGCCGGGCGAGCGTGCGGCCGGTCGCGCGGCGCAGCCTGTCCAGGAAGTCCGGCTTGCCCACCGACAGCCGCACCAGCCCGAGGCCCTCGTCGATCACCATGGTGTTGCCCAGCAGCCCGTGCGCGGCGGGCAGGCAGCCGGTGGCCATCGATGCGGAGCTGGTCCGGGTGGTGGAGGGGAACACGCTGCGCGCCTGCGCGAAGTCCGCACCCGCGGCGCGCAGCGCCGACAGGGCCGGCGCCGTCTCGGGCCGCACCAGGTCCGCGGCCAGGCTGTCGCAGACCACGACGACCGCGCGGCGGCCCGGCGTCATGGCATCGCCTTGCCCGCGCGTTCGGGCAGCGTCGAGCGGTCGAGGTAGTCGTGGAAGTGCACCGTGACCTGGTCCGCCTCGAGAAAGACGACGGCATAGGCGGGCGGCTCGTGGCTCTTGGGCACCGGCGAGACCGTGTGCAGGTCGAAGGGCACCTGGTGGTTCAGCCCGCGCATGGTCGAGAAGGGAATGCCCCGCCAGCTTCCGCACACGGGCCGGTGGACGTGGCCGAAGAACAGGTGGCGCAGGTTCGGGCGGCCGGCGGTCAGCCGCGCGAAGGCTTCGGGGTCGGACAGGCCGATGCGGTCCAGGCACGGTATGCCGATGTCGAACGGCGGGTGGTGCATGAACAGGTAGACGGCGCGCTGCGACGTCTGCTCCAGCTGCCGCTCCAGCCAGGCGCGGCGCCGCTCGCAGTACAGGCCGCCGTTGCGTCCCTCGTCGAGCGTGTCGAGCATGAGCAGGGACGCGTCCCCCACGTCCAGGCGGCCTTGCACGAAGCCGCCGCCGTCGTCCGGCGCATCGGGAAACGCCGCGGCGTACGGCGCGCGCAGGTCATGGTTGCCGAGCAGCGGGAAGCAGGGGAAGGGCAGCCGGTCGACCTGCGCGCGCAGGGCCGCGTAGGCCGGCGCCTCGCCGCGGTGCGCGAGGTCGCCCGTGATCACGGCGCAGGCCGCGTCGGCATGGTGCGCGAGGACGTCGCCGATGCAGGCGACGAGCCGGGCGTGCGGGTCCAGGCCGTGCAGGATCTCGCCGGGCGCGACGAGGTGCGGGTCGGTGATGTGGATCAGCTTGATCATGCGGGGCTTCCGTGGGGTCGCGCGGCCACCGAATGCAGGGCGGTGGATTCGAGCAGCAGGCGCGTGTAGTCGCTGCGCGGCGCGCGGAACACCGCGTCGGTCGGGCCCGACTCGCACACCTCGCCCCGGCGCAGCACGATCACGCGGTCGGCCATGCGGCGGACCACGCCGAGGTCGTGGCTGATGAAGAGGTAGGCGGTCCCGGTCTTGCGCTGCAGCTCCAGCAGCAGGTCCAGCACCTGGGCCTGCACCGAGACGTCGAGCGCCGAGGTGATCTCGTCGCAGACGATCAGGTCGGGCTCGGCGGCGAAGGCCCGGGCGATGGCCACGCGCTGCTGCTGGCCGCCGGAGAGCTGGCGCGGGTAGCACTCGAGCAGGGCCGGGTCCAGGTGCATCGCGTGCATCAGCGCCTCGGCGCGCTCGCGCGCCGCCGCGCCGCGCAGCTGCGTGAACATCGCCAGCGGGCGCTCGAGGATGGTCGCGATGCGCTGGCGCGGATTGAGCGAGGACAGCGGGTCCTGGAACACGATCTGGATGCGGCGCCGCAGCGCCAGCGGGCGTTGCGTCGCCAGGGGCGCCAGGGGCGCGCCGTCGAAGTCCAGCGTGCCGCCCGACGGCGCCATCAGCCCCGCGACCAGCGCGGCCGCGGTCGACTTGCCGCTGCCGGATTCGCCGACCAGGCCCAGCGTCTCGCCCCGGGCGATCGAGAAGGACAGGCCGGCCAGGGCCGGGCGGTCCGGTGCCGCGGGGCGGCCCGGCCAGTGCCGGCGGCGTGCGCGGTAGGAGAAGGCCAGCCCGTCGGCGGCCACCATCGCGGCGCCGTCCCGGGGCGATGCCGGCGCCGCGCGCGCAGGCGGCTCGGCGTCGATGCGCGGGATCGCGGCGATGAGCTGGCGCGTGTAGGCGTGCGCGGGCGCGCCGAAGATCGCGGCGGCCTCGCCGTCCTCGACCACCTCGCCCTCGTACATCACCAGCACCCGCTCGCACATGCGCGAGATCACGCCGAGGTCGTGGCTCACGTAGATGAGCGAGGTGTTGAAGCGGTGGCGCAGCGTGCGCACGAGTTCCAGCACCTGCACCTCGGTGGTCTTGTCCAGGGCCGTCGTCGGTTCGTCGAGCACCAGCAGCCCCGGGTCGCCGGCCAGGGCGGTGGCGATCACCACGCGCTGGCGCTGGCCGCCGGAAAGCTCGTGCGGATAGCGTGCGCAGAGGGCCGCCGGGTCGGGCAGGCGCGTGGCCTCGAAGAGTTCGAGCGTGCGCGCGCGCGCCTCGGCCGCCCCGCAGCCGCGCAGGTGCCGCACCGCCTCGTCGACCTGGTCGCCGATGCGCATGTGGGGCGTGAGCGAACTCAGCGGGTTCTGCGGCACGAAGGCGATGTGGCGGCCGCGCAGCCGGCGCCGGCCGGCCTCGTCCAGCCGCAGGATGTCCTCGCCGGCGATGCGCACCGAGCCGGCGGTGATCACGCCGCCGGGCCGGCAATGGCCCAGCAGCGCGCGCGCCAGCGTCGACTTGCCGGAGCCGCTCTCGCCGACGATGCCCAGGCTGGTGCCGGCCTCGACCGTGAAGTGGACGCCGCGCACGGCGCGCGTCACGCGGCCGTCGCTGCGCCGGTAGCCGATGTCCAGCCCGCGGACTTCGAGCCGCCCGTCGGCGCGCTGCGCGACGGGCTGGCGCTGCTTCAGCGGGGTGGCCGCCGGGTGCTTCATGGCGGTCGCCTCTTCCTTCAGGACGTCGAGTGCTGCCGTCATGCCGCGTCCTGCCCGCGCGTGGCGTCCAGTCCGAGCGCCCGGGCCAGCGCCTCGGCGCCGAAGTTCAGGCCGATGACCAGCGTCGCGATGAAGACGGCCGGCGCCAGCACGAGCCACGGCGCGTAGGCGAGCTGGCTGACGCCCTCGGCCACCATCAGGCCCCAGTCGGGCGTGGGCGGCGAGATGCCCATGCCGAGGAACGACAGCGAGCTCAGCAGCAGGATGGCGTGCGACATGCGGATCGCGAACTCGACGTAGACCACGTCCAGCGTGTTGGGGTAGAGCTCGCGCAGGATGATCGACAGCGTGCTCTCGCCGCGCAGCTGCGCCGCCTTCACGTAGCCGAGGTTCACCTGCGTGAGCGCCTGCGCGCGGACGATGCGGATCACGCCGGGGAAGTACACCATGCCGATGAGCACGATCAGCACCGGCAGCGACTCGCCGAAGCCCACCGCGAACAGCGCCACGAACAGGATGCCCGGCAGGGCGAGCTTGAGGTCGACGATGCGCATCACGATGTCGTCGAACAGGCCGCCCACGTAGGCGGCGGTCACCCCGGCGATGCTGCCGAAGGCGACGGCCGCGACCACGCCCGTGAAGGTGGCGAGCAGCGCGGTGCGGCCGCCCCACAGCAGGCGCGAAAGATAGTCGCGGCCGAGCACGTCGGTGCCGAGCCAGAACTCCGCGCTCGGCGGCTCGGCGCGGCCGCCGTTGAGCGCCATCGGGTCGTACGGCGCGAGCCAGGGCGCGGCCAGCGCGAGCGCCAGGTGCACCACGACGAGCCCGATGCCGACGACGGCGACGGGACGCAGCAGCGCATGGCGGTCCAGCTTGATCATCATGGTTCAGCGGCTCCTTGCACGGGGGTCGAGGGCCACCACGGCGAGGTCGGCCAGCAGGTTCATCGTGACGACGGCCAGCGCGGCCAGCAGGCTGACGGCCTGCACCGTGGGCACCTCGCGCTTGTCCACGGCCTGCAGCAGGATCATGCCGAGGCCGGGATAGGCGAAGACCTTCTCCACCACCACCATGCCGCTGAGCAGCCCGGCCACGTAGAGCGCGGCCGAGTTCAGCGCCGGGATCACCGAGGCGGGCAGCGCATGGCGCAGGATCAGGCGCAGCTCGCCCAGGCCCGTGAAGCGGGCGCGTTCGACATAGTCGCTCGACAGCGCCTCGATGAGGCCGGTGCGGATGAGTTGCACGAGGTGCGCGATCGAGCCGAACACGATGGTCGCCACGGGCAGCACCGACACCGCCAGCAGGGTGGCGGGCGGCGCGTCGGCGAAGGCCAGGATCACCGCGGGGAACAGCGGCACCCAGATCGCGAACAGCAGCACCAGCAGGTTGCCCGACGCGAACTCGGGGATGGAGTAGCCGATGACCGCGCCCATCGAGGCCAGCGTGTCGGGCAGCCGCCCGCGCCAGTACGCGGCGACGATACCCAGCAGCAGCGACAGCGGTATCGCCACCAGCGCGGTGACGGCGCCGAGCAGCAGCGAGTTCTTCAGCGGCTCGCGGATGATGTCGATGACGGGCGTGTCCCCGAGGATGGTCTTGCCGAAGTCGCCGCGCAGGGCGCCGCCGAGCCATTCGAGGTAGCGCACCGGCGCCGGCCGGTCCAGGCCCAGGTCGCGCCGCTTGCGCTCGAGGTCCTCCGGGTTCATGAGCGCGATCTCGTCGGCCGTGAGGCTGACCTCCAGCGCATCGCCGGGCAGCACCTCGGTGGCCACGAAGACCAGCATCGAGGCCAGCAGCAGGGTCAGCGCGTACAGGCCCGCGCGCCGCAGCAGGGTCAGGAGCATGTCCGGCCGCTCACGACTTCCAGACTTCGTCGAAGCGCATCGACCAGAACTGCGAGTGGTTGCGCAGGCCGTGCACGTTGGGCTTGTGGATCACGAGGTTGCGCCGCCCCGCCGGGCTGATGGCCGGCACCTCGTCGCGCAGGATCTCCTGCATGCGCACGTAGATCGCGCGGCGCTTGTCGCCGGAGGACTCGGCGAGCGACTTCTGGTAGAGCGCCATGTACTCGTCGCAGCCCGGGCCGCTCCAGTAGCCGCTCTCGTTGTTGTCCGGCCGCATGCGGTACAGGCTCACGCCCGGGTTGCGCGGGCCTGCGGGCGTGTAGGCGAAGCGGTGCTTGCGCGTCTTCTCGACGTCCTCCACGCGCCACTTGCGGTAGCCGTCGCTGGGGCGTTGCTCGATCGGCAGCGTGATGCCCGCCTCCTTCACCGATTCGGCCAGCACCTGGAAGATGCGCGGCACCTCGGGCCAGGTGGCGGCGAAGTAGAAGGTGGGCAGCGTGATGCCGTTGGGATGGCCGGCCTCGGCCAGCAGCGCCCGCGCCCGCGCCACGTCGTGGATGCGCGGCAGCGGCGTGAACGAGGCGTTCGCGGGGGTCAGGTGCGAATCGTTGCCCACCCAGCCGGCGTTCTTGCCGTAGACGATGCGCACGATCTTCTCGCGGTCGATCGCCAGCGCGAGGGCCTGCCGCACGCGCTTGTCGTTGAGCGGCGTGCCCTCGTGCTTGGGGATGATCATGATCGCCTGGTCGCCGCTGCTCGACAGGTTGTACTTGAGGTCGGGCGTGCGCTCCAGGTCGGGCAGCAGGCCGGGGTCGACGCCGATCACCGCGTCGAACAGGCCGCCGCGGAAGCCGTTGAGCGCGCCTTCCATGCGGCCCGGCGAGCTCACCACCTCGAGCCGGTCGAGGTAAGGGAAGCCCTGGCGCCAGTACGTCTCGTGGCGTTCCAGGATGATGCGGCGCTTGGGGTCCAGGCTCACGATCTTGAACGGCCCGGTGCCGATGCCGGCGAGGCCGATCGTCTCCTTCTCGGCGGCCGGCATGATCATCAGGTGGTACTCGGCCAGGATGTACGGGAACTCGCTGTTCGGTGCGTCCAGCGTCATGCGCACCTTGCGGCCGACCTTCTCCACGCCCACGATCTGCTTGGCGTAGCCCGTCGAGGCCTGGTGGAACCTGTACGAGGACACGACGTCGTCGGCCGTCATCTCGCGGCCGTCGTGGAAGGTCACGCCTTCGCGCAGCGTGATGTCCCACACCTTGAGGTCGTCGCTCGGCTCCCACGCGGTGGCCAGCTCGGGCTGCACCTCGAGGTTTTCGTCCACCCAGGTGAGCGCGTTGTAGGCGCTGCGGTTGTTCAGGTCCAGCCAGTGCTGCGGATGGCGGCCGTTGCGCGCATCGCCCATCCGGTTGTTGGGGTAGGTGTTGGTGTAGACGAACTTGCCGCCACGCCTGGGCGCTGCGGTCTGGGCCGCCGCGGGGCCCAGAAGATCGCCCAGCGTCAGCGCGGTGGTGGCGCCCGCGCCCATCAGCAGCCTGCGGCGCATGGCGTCCATCGGCATGCTCTGGTTCTGCCTCATCGTGGTCTCCTGTTAGATATGTCAGCACATGTCCGGGCGTCCTGCAGATCGCGCGAAACGCCCTCCCGAGGGCTTTCCATGCCTTGTATGCGAGCAAATTATTGGAGGGCGGTATCCATTGAGCAAATTGAATTTGTGATGCCTTCACATATACTGAATGAATAGTTTGTCCGGGATACTACGCAAGGCAAATCCCATATGCGGCTCACCCAACTGCGCTCGTTCCACGCCGTCGCGCGCACCGGAGGCTTCACCTCCGCGGCCGAACTCCTCCACGTGAGCCAGCCCACCATCACGACGCAGGTCCGCCTGCTGGAGGAGACGTACAACATCGAGCTCTTCCACCGGCGGGGGCGCTCCGTGCAGCTCACCGAGCTGGGCGAGCAGCTCATGCAGCTGTCGCAGCAGATGTTCAGCCTGGAGGCCGATGCCGTGCAGCTGCTGGGCAACGCGGGCGAGCTGCGCAGCGGCCACCTGCGCGTGGCCGCCGTGGGGCCGCATCACGTCACGCGGATGCTCGGCGGCTTCAGCCGCCAATACCCGGGGGTCAAGGTGTCGGTGAGCACGGGGAACTCGCAGGACGTGCTCGACCGGCTGCTGGACTACCGCGCCGACGTGGGCGTCCTCGCGCAGTTCGTGCGCGACGACCGCTTCGTCTCCGTGCCCTTCAGCGAGCACCCCGTGGTGATCTTCACCGCCGGCACGCACCGCTTCGCGCAGCGGCGGGACATCGGCATCGCGGAACTGGAGGGTGAGCGGATGATCCTGCGCGAGCAGGGCTCCACCACGCGCAAGGCGCTCGAATCCGCACTGGCCAAGGCCCGCGTGAAGACCGAGGTCGTGATGGAGATCAGCAGCCGGGAGATCATCCGCGAGGCGGTCGCCCAGGGCCTGGGCATCGCCGCGGTGTCACTGGTCGAGTACGTGCCGGGCCCCGGCCTGCACATGGTGCGCATCCGCGACGCGCAGATCCGCACCTACACGCATGTGCTGTGCCTGGCCGAGCGACGCGAGATGCGCATGGTGCGGGCCTTCTTCGACACGCTCGAGCCCGACATCCAGAAGCGCAAGGGCCGCGCGCGCGCCTGACGGCACGGCCGGTGTTGCGTCGCGCCTATCGGCCCGACTTGTTCTTCACGCTGCTGACGCCGGCGTCGATGGTGCCGAAGACTTCCACGCCGCTGCGCGTGGCGGCCGGCGCGCCGTCGCCGCCGGCCGGGCTGGCGCATCCCGAGGCGAGGGCTGCCAGGCCCAGCACGCACAGGGCCGCGCAGATCCGCTGCAAAAGCCCGCTCATGCCGCCGGCCGCCCGTAGTGCGCCGTGAAGCCGGCCTTGCCCAGCAGGTTGGCGTTGATCATGAAGCCGGCCAGCGCGGCCGTCGGGTCGGGCGGCAGCTCCAGCTTCTCGACGCCCAGCGCGTACACGGTGAAGACGTAGCGGTGCGGCTTGTCGCCCGGCGGCGGGCACATGCCGCCGAAGGCCGACACGCCGTAATCGATGCGGATGTGCGAGGCGCCGGCCGGCAGCCTGGCGCCGCCGGCGGCGCCGGCATCGGCCTTCAGTTCCGTCACCGATGCGGGGATGTCCACCACCATCCAGTGCCAGAAGCCGGAGCCGGTGGGCGCGTCCGGGTCGTACACGCTGACGGCGAAGCTCTTCGTGCCCGCCGGCGCGCCGCTCCACTGCAGCGCGGGCGACTTGTTCTCGCCGCTGCAGCCGAAGCCGTCGAACTCGAAGCGCTTGTCGATGGTGCCGTCGGCGGCGATGTCGGGGCTGTGAAGGGTGAAGCTGCTCATGGTCTGCATTTCTCCGGTGGGCATCAAGGGTAGCGCACGGCCGCGGGCCGCTCAGGAGGAGGCGGCGGACCGCAGCAGCACGGGGCCGACCACCTCGTAGATCACCTGCACGCCGTCGATGCGGGCCGGCAGGCCGGCGACCGACGCCGACGGCTCGCGCAGGTTGACCTTCACGGCGTAGGAGCCGCCGATCTTGCACAGCCCGGCGCCGACCACGGGCGAGCATGCCGACGCCGCGGCCACGGCCTTGGGCTTGGCCTTGCGCGCTTGTTCCATGGTGGTCTGCATGCTCCGTCCTCGGGGAAAGAAAAGAAGATGCGCCGGCAGCGGTGCGCTGCGGTCTTCAGTGCGCGCCGGCCGGGCCGCTCAGCTTCACGCCGAGCAGTTCGGCCACGCGCCGCAGGTCGTTGGCGTAGGTGACGCCCAAATCATTGTGGCCCCCCTGGTCGCTGCCTGCAAACAGCAGCCCGAACGCCCGCCCCTGCATGTCGAATATCACCGAGCCGCTGTCGCCGCCCGAGCTGAAGGGACGCCCTTGCTCGGCGCTGCTGATCTCCGTCTGGCGGTCGAAGCCCAGTTCGCCGCGCTCGTAGCTCACCACCACGTCGTCCACCTCGATGGCGCTGACCACGCCGCGCGTCAGGCCGGTGGTGCGCCCGAGCTTGAACACGGGCTCGCCCGGCTCGACCGGCGTCTCGCGCAGGCCGGCCCAGGCGGCCGGCGCGTCGGTCAGCAGCGTGGGCTCGAAGGGCACGTCGGGCTGCAGGGCGGCGATCGCCGCATCGACCTCGTTGTTCATGCCCGGCAGCAGGGCCACGTGGTCCAGCAGATGCGCCACCGCGTCGCTGCCCCGCCTGCCGCCGTCGTAGGCGCCGGGCTGCAGGATCGGGTCGCCCTGGCGGGCCTTGTTCTCGTTGGCCAGCACGTGGTTGTTGCTCAGGATCACCGCCTGCCCGCTCGCGCCGTGCGTGCCGAAGGCGCCCAGCGTGCCGGCCGTGACGTTGACGTGGCCGCAGGAGCAGCCGATGCGCAGCGGCCGCTGGCGCTGCTGGTACCACGGCCGCGTCGCCGCGGCCGCGCCGGGCGGCGCCCGCCGTGCCGCGCGGGCGCCCTTGAACACGGTGCCGATGTAGTCGATCTGCACGGCCGGGCCGGCGACGCGCTGGATGCCGGCCTGCAATGTCTCGTCCAGCGCGGCCGTGCGCCGCTGCAGACGCACCGCCAGCACGTAGGTGCCGGGCTCGGGGCCGCGGGCCAGGCCCAGCGCCACGCCGGGCCGCGCCTGCGTCAGCCGCCGCACGCCGACGGCGCGCACCGCGCGCGTCGCCAGCCACAGCTCGGCCAGGCGCGGGCGCACGATCTCCCGCGCCACCTGTTCCTTCAAGGCCCTTGCCGTCGCCAGATCCATGCCGCCCATGATGCGGGGATCGCAGGGCGGCGCTGTAAAGAGACGTACCGGCCGCGGGGCGGCCTCAGCTCAGGTGCCGGCCCAGGATGCCGGCCAGCTCGAACATCGTGGCGCTGGGCTTGTCGAACACCGCCTGCAGCCTGGCGTCGGCGCGGATGCTGCGCTTGTCCGCGGGGTCCTGCAGGCCGTGGGCCTTGATGTAGTCCCACAGCTTCTTGGTGGCCTCGGTGCGCAGCACCGGCTCGTCGCCGATCACGGCCGCCAGCGCCGCGCTGGGCTTCAGGCCCGAGCCGGCGGCCGCCTTGCGCGGCGCCTTCTTGGCGGCGGGCGCTTTCGCGGCGGCCTTGGCGGCCGGTGCCTTCTTTGCAGCGGCCTTCTTCGCCGCCGCAGGCGCGGCGCGGGCGAAGGTCTTGCGCGGCGGGAACTTGGATTCGCGCGGCTCGAACTCGAAGGTCACCTTGCCCTCGTCCTTGTTCCACGCCAGGAAGGCCTTGAAGGCGCGCCTCGTGCGCATGCTGACGAACTTGTCGAGCAGGTCGGTCTTGCCCTCGGCCAGCAGCTTGCGGATCTGCGCCTCGTCCACCGGCTGCTGCAGGATCACCTTGCCGGTCTTGAAGTCGCAGCTCGGCGTGGCGTGCTTCGGCGTGGGCACCGAGTGCTCGCACACGTAGTTGGCGCCCAGCTCGTACACGCCGCCGCCGCACTTGGGGCACGGCCCGTAGTTCGGCTGGCCGCCGAAGTCGATGATCTCGCCGGTCGCGGCCGGGTCGTCCTTGTCGTCGCCGAAGTCGAACTCCAGCTTGTAGTTCTTGTCCTCCTCGTTCCAGGCCAGGTCGATCTCGGCCACGAAGGGCCAGCCGGCCTTGGAGCGGAAGCCTTCCAGCGGGCCGATGTGCTTGGTCGCCACCAACTGCTCCGCCTCGGCGATCTCGAAGGTGCGGCCGGCCGGCGACTTGGTGAAGGAGAAGCCGCACGCGTCCGTGCCGCTGCCGCTCTTGCCGGTGCAGGCGTAGCGGCGGTAGTTCTCCTTCACGATGCCGCCGCAGTTGGGGCAGGGCGCCGCCAGCGTCGCGTAGTCGCCGGGCACGGTGTCGCGGTCGTACTCCTTGGCCTTCTTGACGATGTGCTGCGTCATCTCGGCGATCTCGCGCATGAAGGCGGCGCGGCTGAGCTGCCCCTTCTCCATCTGCGCGAGCTTGTATTCCCACTCGCCGGTCAGTTCGGGCCTGGAGAGTTCCTCCACCTGCAGCCCGCGCAGCAGCGTCATGAGCTGGAAGGCCTTGGCGGTGGGGATCAGCTCGCGGCCCTCGCGCAGCATGTACTTCTCGGTCAAGAGGCCTTCGATGATGGCCGCGCGCGTGGCCGGCGTGCCCAGGCCCTTCTCCTGCATCGCCTCGCGCAGCTCGTCGTCTTCCACGAACTTGCCGGCGCCTTCCATCGCGCCCAGCAGCGTGGCTTCGGAATAGCGCGCCGGCGGGCGCGTGCGCAGGCCCTTGGGCTCGACGGACTCGGCCAGCACCTGCTCGCCGGGCTTGACGGGCACCAGGTTCTTGCCGTCCTTCTCGTCGTCCTCGCTCACGGCCTCCTTGCCGTAGATGGCCATCCAGCCCGGCTTGACCAGCACCTTGCCGTCGGAGCGGAAGGCGTACTTCTTGCCCTCGCGCTCCACGGTGGAGATGCGCGTCGTCACCTGGAATTCCGCGCTCGGGAAGAACACCGAGAGGAAGCGCCGCACCACGAAGTCGTACAGCTTCTGCTCGGCGTCCGACAGGCCGCTGGGCGCCTGCAGCGTCGGGATGATGGCGAAGTGGTCCGACACCTTGGCGTTGTCGAACACGCGCTTCGTCGGCTTGACGTAGTTGCCGTCGATCGCCTGCTGCGCGAAGGGCGCCAGGTGCTTCATGCCGCTCGTGGCCAGCATGCCCATCGTCTGCTTGACCACCGGCAGGTAGTCCTCGGGCAGCGCGCGCGAATCGGTCCGCGGGTAGGTCAGCGCCTTGTGGCGCTCATAGAGCGACTGCGCCAGCGCGAGCGTGGTCTTGGCCGAGAAGCCGAAGCGGCTGTTGGCCTCGCGCTGCAGCGAGGTCAGGTCGAACAGCAGCGGCGAGGCCTGCGTGGTGGGCTTGCTTTCCTCGGTGACGGTGGCCGGCCGGCCGCGCGCCGCGTCGGCGATGGTGCGCGCCTCGGCTTCGCTCCACACGCGGTCGGCGCGCCATTCGGGGTCCGGGTCGCCGCTGGGCAGGAGGGGTGCGTTGGCCTTCTTCCAGGCCGGGTCGAACCACTTGCCCGGGTAGCTGCCGGCCTCGGCCAGGAAGCTGCCGTGGATCTCCCAGTAGTCGCGGCTGACGAACTTGCGGATCTGCTCCTCGCGCTCCACCACGATCGACAGCGTGGGCGTCTGCACGCGCCCCACGGTGGTGAGGAAGAAGCCGCCGTCGCGCGAGTTGAAGGCCGTCATCGCCCGCGTGCCGTTGATGCCCACCAGCCAGTCGGCCTCCGAGCGCGAGCGCGCCGCGTCGGCCAGGCCCTGCATCTGCTGCTCGCTGCGCAACTGCGCGAAGCCGTCGCGGATGGCCTGCGGCGTCATCGACTGCAGCCACAGGCGGCGCACCGGCTTGCCCAGCGGCTTGCCGCCGCCGGCGTACTGCTCGATCAGGCGGAAGATCAGCTCGCCCTCGCGCCCGGCGTCGCAGGCGTTCACCAGCTCGGTCACGTCCTTGCGCTTGGCCTGCCGCACCACCGCGTTCAGGCGGGTCTTGGTCTTGTCCACCGGCTTCAGGTCGAAGTGCGGCGGGATCACCGGCAGGTGCGTGAAGCTCCACTTGCCGCGCTTGACGTCGTACTGCTCCGGCGCCTGGATCTCCACCAGGTGGCCCACGGCGCTGGTCACCACGTACCGCTCGTTCTCGAAATGCTCGTCGTGCTTGTCGAACTTGCCGCTCACCGGCGTGAGCGCGCGCACGATGTCCTGCGCCACCGACGGCTTCTCAGCAATCACCAAAGTCTTCGTCATCAGGGGTCTCTCTATACTCGCGCCTCTCGCGCGCATGCACGCGCACACACATACGCACGTGCGTGCGCGCAGGTGCCTGTATTCAAGCTATCAGAACTCGGCGATGCCCAGCAAATCCCCCACCTCGCCGTCGGCTTCGCCCGCCCGGCGCATCCAGACGCGGCGCTCGGCCGTGCACGGCAACGGCGTGTTCGCCGTGCAGCCCATCGCCGAGGGCGAGCGCGTCATCGAATACAAGGGCGAGGTGATCTCCTGGAAGGAAGCCCTGCGCCGCCACCCGCACGACCCGGCGCAGCCCAACCACACCTTCTACTTCCACATCGACGACGAGCGTGTGATCGACGGCGGCGTCAAGGGCAACGCGGCGCGCTGGATCAACCACTCCTGCGACCCGAACTGCATCGCCGACGAGGACGGCGGGCGCGTGTTCATCAAGGCGCTGCGCAACATCGAGGCCGGCGAGGAGCTGAGCTACGACTACGGCCTGATCATCGACGAGCCCTACACGCCCAAGCTGCTGGCCGAGTTCCCCTGCTGGTGCGGCGCTGCCGCCTGCCGCGGCACGCTGCTCGCGCCGAAGGACGACGACGAGGACGGCGCGAAAAAGAAGAAGAAGAAGAAAAAGAAGAAGGCCAAGGCCAAGGACAAGAAGAAAAAGGCCGGGAAGAAGGACGGGAAGAAGGACGGGAAGAAGGCCCGCAAGGCAGAGGCTGCCGGGTGAGCGCGGCGGCCCTGTCCTCGCTGTCCGCGCAACTGGCGGCGCTGCTGCCCGGCCTGGCGGTGGAGCGGGTGGACGAGATCGCCTCCACCAACACCGAACTCATGGGCCGCGCGCGCGCCGGCGACACCTCGCCGGTGCTGCTGGTCGCCGCGCGCCAGACGGCCGGCCGCGGCCGCGTCGGGCGCGGCTGGGACAGCGCCCCCGGCGATTCGCTCACCTTCTCGCTGTCCCTGCCGCTGGCGCCGGCCGACTGGTCCGGCCTGTCGCTGGCCGTGGGCGTGAGCGTGGCCGAGTCGCTGGACGCCGACGGCGCCGCCCGCGTGCAGCTGAAGTGGCCCAACGACCTGTGGCGCCAGGACCGCAAGCTCGGCGGCATCCTCATCGAGACGGCCGGCGCGCCGGGGGGCGCCCCCGCCGGTACCGCGCGGCAGGTCGTCATCGGCATCGGCCTGAACCTGGCCGGGCGGCCGGCCGAGGGCCTGCGCACGGCGCCGGCCGCCGTGCGCGAGTGGTGGCCGGGTGCCGGGCCGGACGCCGTGCTGGCGCGCATCGCGCCCGTGCTGGTGGCCGAGGTGCTGCGCTTCGAGCGCGCGGGCTTCGCGCCGGTGGCGCCCCGCTTCGCGGTCCGCGACGCGCTGCGCGGGCGCGAGGTGGTGCTCAGCGACGGCACCGCCGGCCTGTGCGAAGGCGTGGGCGCGGGCGGCGAGCTGCTCGTGCGCACGGCCGCCGGCGTGCAGGCCGTGACCAGCGCCGAGGTGAGCGCCCGGCCGCGCGGCATGCCGCCGGCAGGCGGCCCGACTTCCTAGAATGGACCATCCTCGTCATCGGGTGCCGAATGATGAAAGCTTCTCTCGACCTGCAATCCAAGAAGGCGCATTTCGCCCGAATGAGGCGGTCCAACTACGCGGCCAGCCTGCGACTGGAGGGCTTTGACACAACGCCTGCCGATGGTCAGCGTCCGCTTCCCACGCGCGAGGCGGTGCTGAAGCAGGCGGGCGTTCGGCGGCGCGCCAAGGATTGATCCTGGACAAGTACGGTACGGGCCCCGATCCCTACTGCGATCCGCAGTCCGGCGTGCTGCGCAACCGCCTGGGCCTGCAGGACGAAGCCGCGTTGGCGGCGGCCGAACGGGCGTTGTCTTCCATTGCTGCAAGCAGGATCGAGTTCGCACCGCCACCCTATGATCTGCACGCCCTCCAGGCCTTGCATCGCCAGCTGTTCGGGGACGTCTACGACTGGGCGGGCGAATTGCGGACGGTGGATATCTCCAAATCGGGAACGCGGTTCTGCCATGTATCCCGCATCGCGGTGGAGGCCGCCAAGATATTCGGCGCATTGGCCGGCAAGAACTGGCTGGAAGGTCTGGCGCGGCCGGCGCTGGTCCGGGAATGTGCCGTCGCCTATGGCGATCTGAACATGGTCCATCCTTTCCGGGAAGGCAACGGGCGCGCCCTGCGCCTGCTGTTCGAGCAGATCGTGATCAATGCGGGTCATGCGATCGACTGGTGGCAGGTGAGGCCCGAAGCTTGGCTGCAGGCCAACGTGGACGCCGTGGTGTGCGACTACGAGCGCATGGAAGCCGTCTTCGACCGCTGCATCGGCGCCCCTCTGTCGGAGTGACAATCCGCCCCCATGCTGCTGCGCCTGCTGCTCGCCGTGCTGGTCCTCGCCAACCTGGGCTACTGGTGGTGGTCGCGCGGCGACGACCCGGCGGCGCAGGAGCGCGAGCCGCATCGCCTGCAGCAGCAGGTGCGGCCGGAGGTGCTGCAGCTCGGCCGCCCGGGCGCGCCGGACGTGCCGGCCCCGCCTGCGCCTGTCGCCGCGCCCGAGGCCGCCCCGGCACCGCCCGCGCCCGTCGCGCCGCAGTAGCCGGGCGGCGCCTCGGCGCCCTACGCCGTTTCCTGCGAGGTATCGAAGCGCACCGTCACCCGCGTGCCCGGCGGCTGCATGCCCGGATGCGCGTCCTCCAGCGTGATGGTGGCGCGGTGCTGGCCGGCGATCTCGCGCACGATCGGCAGGCCCAGGCCGGAGCCGTCGGCCTCGTTGCCCAGCACGCGGTAGAAGGGCTCGAACACCAGGTCGCGCTCGGCCTCCGCGATGCCCGGGCCGGTGTCCTCCACCTGCAGCAGCAGCACGTGGCCGAAGGGGTCGGCCAGCACGCGCGCGGTGATCACGCCCTGCCGCTCGGGGCTGGAGGGCGTGTAGTTGATGGCGTTGTCCAGCAGGTTGCGGATCAGCTCGCGCAGCAGCGTGGCGTTGCCCAGCACCTCCACGCCGCGGGTGCCGGGCTCGGCGCCGTCGTAGCCCAGGTCCAGCGCGCGGTCCATGGCGCGGGGGACCGCCTCGCGCACCACCTCCATGGTCAGGCGCGCCATGTCGCAGGGCTGGCGCGCCAGCGCGCCGCTGCCGCCCTCGGCACGCGCCAGCGCCAGCAGCTGGTTGACGGTGTGGGTGGCGCGGATGCTGGAGCGCCCGATCTGCTTGAGCGACTGCTTGAGCGCCTGCGCGTCGGCCGCCTCACGCAGCGCCAGGTCGGCCTGCATGCGCAGCCCGGCCAGCGGCGTCTTGAGCTGGTGCGCGGCATCGGCCAGGAAGCGCTTCTGCGTGTTGATGGAGTCGGCCAGCTTGCCCAGCAGCACGTTCAGCGCCGACACCAGCGGCGCCACCTCCAGCGGCACGGTGGTCTCGTCGATGGGGCTCAGGTCGTCGGGGCGGCGCTCGCGGATGCGCTCCTCCACCACCGACAGCGGCTTGATGCCGCGCGCCAGCGCGATCCACAGCAGCATCACCGCCAGCGGCAGCAGCGCGAACTGCGGCAGCAGCACGCCGGTGGTGATCTCGCCCGCATGCACGGCCTGGCGGCGGCGCGTCTCGGCCAGCTGCACCACCAGCGCGCGGCCCTTGCCGGCGGCGGGGCCGGCGCCGTCGTCGGGGCGCGGCGGCTCGGTGGCGGGCAGCGGCTCCGGCGCGTTGCCCTCGCCCAGCACGATGCGCGGCGGCCCGTTGAAGGCCGGCTGCCCGGGGCGGCCCAGGGGCACCCGCAGCTGGGCGATGCGCACCTCCTGGCCGCCCAGCAGGCCGTCGGTGATGTAGACGGTGCCGGGCGCCGCGGCGTCGCTCAGCGGCGGCGGCAGGTCGGCATGGCCGGCGACGTGGCGGCCGGCCTCGTCGACCACCTGGTACCAGGCCTGGTCGTGCTCGCTGCCGCGCAGCAGCGCCATCAGCGCCGGCGTGGGCGCGAAGGCGCGCTCCTGCTGCTGCGCCGTCACCGCCTCCTGCGCCAGCACGCGCACGCCGTGCGCCAGCGCCCGGTCGTAGGGCGCGTTGGCGATGCCGCGGGCCACCAGCCAGGTCACGCCGATGGACAGCAGCACGATCAGCAGCGCCGGCGCCAGCAGGGAGTCGAGGATCTCGCCGAACAGCGAGTTCTGCGCGCGCTGGAAGAGCTTCATGGGCGGGCCCCGGCCCGGGGGGCGGGGTGGGCGGCCGTGTCGGGGTTCAAGGCGAGGCGGGGATCTTTTCGAGGCAGTAGCCCAGCCCGCGCACCGTGGCGATGCGGATGGGGCCCTTCTCGATCTTCTTGCGCAGGCGGTGGATGTAGACCTCGATGGCGTTCAGGCTCACTTCCTCGCCCCACTCGCACAGGCGCTCGACCAACTGGTCCTTGCTGACCAGGCGCCCGGCGCGCTGCAGCAGCACCTCGAGCAGGCCCAGCTCGCGCGCCGACAACTCCACCATGCGCCCGTCGATGCTGGCCACGCGCCCGGCCTGGTCGTACACCAGCGGGCCGTGCTTGATGGTGCTGCTGGTGGCGCCCATGCCGCGGCGGGTGAGGGCGCGCACCCGCGCCTCCAGCTCCTGCAGCGAGAAGGGCTTGGCCATGTAGTCGTCGGCGCCGAAGTCCAGGCCCTGCACCCGCTCCTCCACGCTGTCGGCGGCGGTGAGGATCAGCACCGGCAGCGCCGAGCCGCGCCCGCGCAGGCGCTTGAGCACCTCCAGCCCGTGCAGGCGCGGCAGGCCCAGGTCGAGGATCAGCAGGTCGAACTCGTCGGTGGCCAGCAGGGCGGCGTCGGCCTCGGCGCCGCTGGCCACGTGGTCCACCGCCGCGCCGGAGCTGCGCAGCGTGCGCAGCAGGCCATCGGCCAGCACGTGATCGTCTTCGGCGATGAGGATGCGCATGGAAGGCTCGCTGGCGGTGAGGATGCCGAAAATTCTAGGAGCCGCAATACGCTTCCAGTCCGAGGGCAACCACGGTGGCGACCTCCTCGCCCACGCCGGCGCGGAACTCCGCCTCGGCCTGCGCCACCGAGCGGCGGAAGGCCTCCAGCCAGGCCAGTCCGTCGGCGGTGAAGACCACGCGCCGCGCCCGCGCGTCCAGCGGGTCGGGTCCGCGCGTGACCAGGCCCCAGGCCTCGCACTGGTCCACCAGCGCGCCCATCGCCTGCTTGCTCATGCCCGCCGCCTCGGCCAGTTCCGTCAGGCGCGAGCCGCCGCGCGCCAGGTGCCGGGTGATGTGGATGTGCGCCGCGCTCACCTGCTGGCGCGCCGCCAGGTTCGACAGCGCCAGCGGCACCTCCGCGTCGTGCGCCATCAGCTCGAGCACGCGCGCGTCGAAGCGCCGCATCGCCTCGCCCAGCAGCCGGCCCAGGTGGGTCTGGCGCCAGGCGTCCTGATCGTCCTGCATGTCTCGATAGTAAGTCAGACTGACCAAAAACAGGCTTTACGAAAAAGTATCGACCCCTACACTACTGGTCAAGCATCCAGCCTGTCATCAACCACAGCGGGTGCAGTCCGAGTTTCAACCCGTTGTTCTTCAAGGAGATGTTCATGGATGCCGTCGTCAAGGGAGCCAAGGTGGCCAGTGGTGCAGACAGCGAGAAGGCCAAGGCCCTGCAGGCCGCGCTGGCCCAGATCGAGAAGCAGTTCGGCAAGGGCACGATCATGCGCCTGGGCGAGGGCGAGGCCATCGAGGACATCCAGACCGTCTCCACCGGCTCGCTGGGCCTGGACATCGCGCTGGGCGTCGGCGGCCTGCCGCGCGGCCGGGTGGTCGAGATCTACGGCCCGGAAAGCTCCGGCAAGACCACGCTCACGCTGCAGGTGATCGCCAACATGCAGAAGCAGGGCGGCACCTGCGCCTTCGTCGACGCCGAGCACGCGCTGGACACGCAGTACGCCCAGAAGCTCGGCGTGAACCTGCAGGACCTGCTCATCAGCCAGCCCGACACCGGCGAGCAGGCCCTCGAAATCACCGACTCGCTGGTGCGCTCCGGCGCCGTGGACCTGATCGTGATCGACTCGGTCGCCGCGCTCACGCCCAAGGCCGAAATCGAGGGCGAGATGGGCGACTCGCTGCCCGGCCTGCAGGCGCGCCTGATGAGCCAGGCGCTGCGCAAGCTCACGGCGACGATCAAGAAGACCAACTGCATGGTCATCTTCATCAACCAGATCCGCATGAAGATCGGCGTGATGTTCGGCAGCCCCGAGACCACCACCGGCGGCAACGCGCTGAAGTTCTACGCCTCCGTGCGCCTGGACATCCGCCGCATCGGCACCATCAAGAAGGGCGACGAGGCGATCGGCAACGAAACCAAGGTGAAGGTGGTGAAGAACAAGGTCTCGCCGCCGTTCAAGACGGCCGAGTTCGACATCCTCTTCGGCGAGGGCATCAGCCGCGAGGGCGAGATCATCGACATGGGCGTCAACGCCCGCATCGTCGACAAGTCCGGCGCCTGGTACGCCTACAACGGCGAGAAGATCGGCCAGGGCCGCGACAACGCGCGCGAGTTCCTGCGCGAGAACCCGGATCTGGCGTTGGAAATTGAGAACAAGGTGCGGGAATCGCTGGGCATCCCGCTGCGGCCGGCCGGCGCGGCGGCGGGCGAGGAAGCCTGAGTCCCGCTGCGGGCCGATGGGCTTCCAGGCACCGTCGCTCAAGGGCCGCGCGCTGCGCCTGCTGAGCCAGCGCGAGCACTCGCGCGCCGAGCTGGAGCGCAAGCTCGCGGTGCACGAGGACGAGCCCGGCACGCTGGCCCAGGCGCTCGACGAGCTGCAGGCGCGCGGCTTCATCGACGAGGGGCGCGTCGTGCAGTCGGTGCTGCACCAGCGCGCCGCCCGCCTGGGCGCGGCCCGGGTGCGGCAGGAACTGCAGGCCAAGGGCATCGGTACCCAGGCCGTCGCCGAGGCGGTGGACGGACTCCAGGCCACGGAGTTCGAGCGTGCCCGGCAGGTCTGGCAGCGGCGCTTCGGCGGCGTGCTGCCGCGCGACGCGGCCGAGCGCGCGCGCCAGGCCCGCTTCCTGATGGGGCGGGGCTTCGCCGGCGCCGTGGTGGCGCGGGTGCTGCGGCACGATCCGGACGACGTGGCCTGAACTCCGGCGGCAGGCCGTGCCCTGCTTCCTATACTCCCGGCCGTTTTCAACAAGCGGGCAGGGAGGACGACATGGACAAGTTCTGCAGGAAGCGGGCGGGCGCGGCGCCCGGCTCGTCGGCCCGGCGCATCCGCGCCGCGCAACGCCGCCACGGCTGACGGCGCATGGCCCGCGACACGACCGCCGCGCCCGCATCGGCATGGCGCACCGGCGCCCGGGCGGGTGCCACCTTCGTCTGGCACACCGTCCAGGGCCTGGCCCTCGCCTTCCTCCTGGGCGGCGGGGCGTTCTTCTTCTATCTCACCCGGCTGAGCGGCCCCGGCATGCCGGCGGCCCGGGCCGGCGGTGCGGGCGCGGTGGTGGCGCTGCTGTTCTCGCCGCCGACGCTGGTGGCGCTGCTGCTGGTTCTGTTCATCGGGGTGTACGCACACATCGGCATCGCCTACGCACGGGGCCGCGCGCTGCAGCGGGTGGTGTCGGCGCACGGCGACGCGGTGGCCGCGCGGGCCGCAGACGCCATCGCCGGCCGCATCGAGGCCATGCCGCGCACGCACGGCGCCCTGCAGCGCACGGCCGACTGGCTGTCGGTGGACGCCCTGAGCCAGCAATTGGCACCAGTGCTCGGCCAGGGCCGGATGCCGCGCATGCTGGCCGGCTTCCTCATCGCGCGGCTGCCGCTGTCGGACCTGCTGGCCGATTGGCAGGCCGGGCGCGCCGCAGCGGATACATCGGCCGCCGAGGCGGGGCAGGACCCGGCGCTGCGGGCCCTGATCGGGCGCCGCGTGGGCGAGGCCCTGCACGACATGGCCGAGCCGTCGCGCCGACCGCTGCTGCTCGCCCTGGCGGCGCATGCGGTGCTGCTGGCCGTGGGCCTGTGGCTGACCGCCTGAACCGGCCGCTGAAAGGCGCTAGCCGCCTTCCGGCGCTGCGTGCTTCTTCAGCAGGACGCCGATCAGCTCCTCGATGACGCGCTGCTGCTCGGCGCTCAGCCGCGCGAAGTCGGCCGCCAGCCGGGCCGCGCGCTCCGGTCCATAAGGCACCGGCAGCGCTTCCGAGGCCGTGGGTGGCGGTGCGGCGCCGCTGGGCGCGAGCGGCTGCGGCTCGCCGAAGCGCAGCCATTGCGCCGACACTTCGAGCCAGTGCGCCAGGGCCTGCAGGTTGTCCTGCGCCGGGATCGCCTCGCCCTGCAGCCACTTGCGGGTCGCGTGCGCCGTCACCGGCTGGCCTGCGCTGCGCCGGTTGAACTCGCGCGCCAGCGCGGTGGCGCCCAGCATCCTCCAGCCCGCGCGGTCCAGCGAGGCGCGCAGGCGCCGGCTGAAGGCATCGCGTTCCTGGGCGGCAGTCATCCCGGCGATGGTTCCGGTATTGCCACTGAAAGTCAGTCGTCAAAAATTGACTTTCGGTTCAGTGACTCCCAGAATCTGCGCGCGCCTCGGGCGCCAGCCAGGGAAGGCAGAGAAAGGGAGCATGGGTTCAGGGTGGAGTGAACGCCTGCCGGGACATGGCGCGCCGGCTGCCGCAGGCGCTGTGCCGGCGAGGCGCCGCGGCTGACCTGTCCCGCCAGCGATCCGCCCATGGAAGCCTGGGACTGCCTGCTGCTCTTGTCCCTGTCGGCCTGGCGCCGCCTCGACGGGTTCTATGGCCTGATGCGGGATCTCGGGGCGGCCGGCTGTGCGCTGACGGTGGCGGCGGGCTGGCTGATGAACCGCTGGGGCCTGCGGCTGACGGCGCGCGATCCATGGGCCCTGGCTGTCCTGGGGCGCGCCGGCCGTACAGGCCCCCTGGCGGCAGAGAGGCCGCGGCGGCTGCTCGGCCGGCTGCTGCAGATCGGCGGGAC
The DNA here is from genome assembly GCF_000745855.1 of Xenophilus azovorans DSM 13620. GTDB lineage: Bacteria > Pseudomonadota > Gammaproteobacteria > Burkholderiales > Burkholderiaceae_C > Xenophilus > Xenophilus azovorans. The sequence continues at coordinate 31,225 of NZ_JQKD01000017.1, read as the reverse complement.
GGCCCTGACGTCGATCGCCATGCTGGCGCTGGCGCGCAGCATGGCGTACTGACCGAACGGCCGCCGCGGCGCGGCGGGCCTCAGAGGCCCAGCATCAGTTCCAGGTTCTGCACCGCCGCGCCGCTCGCGCCCTTGCCCAGGTTGTCCAGGCGGGCGATCACCACGGCATGCCGGTGGTCCTCGTTCGGAAAGACGCGGATCTCCAGCGTGTTGGTGTCGTTCAGCGCCAGCGGGTCGAGCTTGCCGTCCTCCGTGGGCGGCAGCACCTTCACGTACTGCGCCGGGGTGTTGCTCTTCGCGTAGTGCGCGGCCAGCGCGTCGTGCAGGTCGGCCGCCTGCGGTTTGCCGGGCAGCGCATCGAGATGCAGCGGCAGGTTGACCAGCATGCCCTGCCGGAAATTGCCCACCGAGGGAATGAACACCGGCCGCGTCGCCAGGCCGGTGTAGTTCATGATCTCGGGGATGTGCTTGTGCTTCAGCCCCAGCGCGTAGGTCTCGAACGGCGGCGCGGCGCCGGCCTCGTAGGCCTCGATCATGGTGCGCCCGCCGCCCGAGTAGCCGCTCACCGAGGGCAGCGCGATGGGCAGGTCCGCCGGCAGCAGCCCGGCGTCGACCAGCGGCCGCACGATGGCGATGGCGCCGGTGGCGTAGCAGCCGGGGTTGGCCACCCGGTCGGCGGCCTGCACCGCCTCGGCCTGGCCGGCCGCCAGTTCGGGAAAGCCGTAGACCCAGCCCGGCGCCACGCGGTGCGCGGTGGAGGCATCGATGATGCGCGGCCTGCGCTCACCCAGCCCGTCGATCAGCGCCACCGACTCGCGCGCCGCGTCGTCGTGCAGGCACAGGATGACCAGATCGACGCCGGCCATCAGGTCGCGCTTGGCGGAGGCGTCCTTGCGCAACTCGGGCGCGATGCTCACGAGTTCGATCTGCGGCATCAGCGCGAGCCGCTCGCGGATCTGCAGGCCGGTGGTGCCGGCCTCGCCGTCGATGAAGACCTTGGGCATGGTGCGAAGCCTCTGACTCGGGGAAGGGTGCGGTGTCCGCGCGACACGCGGAAACTACGTATTGACCACATGGGCGGCCCAGAGGGCGCGCGGCTCCCCATGATACAGTCGATGATTGCTCCGCCGCCCCAGCCGGCAGGCTGCCGTCGCCCGCGGACAACAGCACTTCCAACTCCGTTTCGAGAGACTCCTTCCATGAAGATTCACGAGTACCAGGGCAAGGAAATCCTTGCCAAGTTCGGCGTGCCTGTGCCCCGCGGCATCCCCGCCTTCACCGTGCAGGAGGCCGTCGAGGCCGCCCAGAAGCTCGGCGGACCGGTGTGGGTCGTCAAGGCGCAGATCCATGCCGGCGGCCGTGGCAAGGGCGGCGGCGTCAAGGTCGCCAAGACCATCGACGACGTCAAGGCCCGCGCCACCGACATCCTCGGCATGCAGCTGGTCACGCACCAGACCGGCCCCGAGGGCCAGAAGGTGCGCCGCCTGTACATCGAGGAAGGCGCCGACATCCAGAAGGAGTACTACCTCTCCGTCGTGACCGACCGCGCCACGCAGAAGGTGGCCTTCATCGCCTCCAGCGAAGGCGGCATGGACATCGAGGAAGTGGCCCACAGCACGCCCGAGAAGATCGTCAAGGTCTTCGTCGATCCGCTGGTCGGCTTCACCGACGCGCAGGGCAAGGAACTGGCCAAGGGCATCGCCCTGCCGGCCGACTCCGAGGCGCAGTTCGTCGACGTGTGCAAGAAGCTCTACACCTGCTACATGGAGACGGACGCCTCGCTGGTCGAGATCAACCCGCTCAACCGCGACAGCAAGGGCAACATCATCGCGCTGGACGCCAAGTTCAACTTCGACGCCAACGCGCTGTTCCGCCATCCGGAGATCGTCGCCCTGCGCGACCTGGATGAAGAGGACCCGGCCGAGATCGAGGCCAGCAAGTTCGACCTGGCCTACATCAGCCTGGACGGCAACATCGGCTGCCTGGTCAACGGCGCCGGCCTGGCGATGGCGACCATGGACACCATCAAGCTGTTCGGCGGCGAGCCGGCCAACTTCCTCGACGTGGGCGGCGGCGCCACCCCCGAGAAGGTGACCGAGGCCTTCAAGATCATGCTCAAGAACCCCAAGGTCAAGGGCATCCTGGTCAACATCTTCGGCGGCATCATGAAGTGCGACACCATCGCCACCGGCGTCATCACCGCGAGCAAGGCGGTGCAGCTGTCGGTGCCGCTGGTCGTGCGCATGAAGGGCACCAACGAGGAACTGGGCAAGAAGATGCTGGCCGAGTCGGGCCTGCCCATCATCAGTGCCGACACCATGGCCGAAGCGGCCACCAAGATCGTCGAAGCCGTCAAGTAAGGAACCGCAAGCCATGTCGATCTACATCAACAAGGACACCAAGGTCATCACCCAGGGCATCACGGGCAAGACCGGCCAGTTCCACACCGAGAAGTGCCAGGAATACGCCAACGGCAAGAACTGCTTCGTGGCCGGCGTGAACCCGAAGAAGGCCGGCGAGTCGATCTTCAACATCCCGATCTACGCGTCGGTGAAGGAAGCCGCCCAGCAGACGGGCGCCACCGTGAGCGTGATCTACGTGCCGCCGGCCGGCGCCGCCGCCGCCATCTGGGAAGCGGTGGAAGCCGACCTGGACCTGGCCATCTGCATCACCGAAGGCATCCCGGTCAAGGACATGCTCGAAGTGCGCAACCGGATGAAGGCCAAGGAAGCCAAGGGCGGCAAGAAGACGCTGCTGCTCGGCCCCAACTGCCCCGGCCTGATCACGCCCGACGAGATCAAGATCGGCATCATGCCCGGCCACATCCACAAGAAGGGCCGCGTCGGCGTGGTCAGCCGCTCCGGCACGCTGACCTATGAAGCCGTGGCGCAGCTCACCGAGCTGGGCATCGGCCAGTCGAGCGCCGTGGGCATCGGCGGCGACCCGATCAACGGCCTGAAGCACATCGACGTGATGCAGGCCTTCAACGACGACCCCGAGACCGACGCCGTCATCATGATCGGCGAGATCGGCGGCCCCGACGAGGCCGACGCCGCCCGCTGGTGCAAGGACAACATGAAGAAGCCCGTGGTCGGCTTCATCGCCGGCGTCACCGCGCCTCCGGGCAAGCGCATGGGCCACGCCGGCGCGCTCATCAGCGGCGGCGCCGACACGGCCGATGCCAAGCTCGCCATCATGGAAGAGTGCGGCTTCAAGGTCACGCGCAACCCGTCGGAGATGGGCAAGCTGCTCAAGTCGCTGATCTGATCCGCGTCGCACACGACGCGAAACACCTCAAGCCACATAAACGAAAGGGCGCCCGCGATGACCGTTGCGGGCGCCCTTTCCATTCATAACAACGTGGAGATATCAACATGGAATTGCTGCAAAGCGCCGACTTCTGGATCGGTCTGGTCAAGATCGTCTGGATCAACATCATCCTGTCCGGCGACAACGCCGTCGTCATCGCCCTGGCCGCCCGCGCCCTGCCGCCCGAGCAGCAGAAGAAGGCCATCCTGTTCGGCTCCGGCGCGGCCGTGGTGCTGCGGGTGGTGCTCACCATCGTCGCGGCCAAGCTGCTCGCGCTGCCCTACCTGGAGATCGTCGGCGGCCTGCTGCTGCTGTGGATCGGCGTGCAGCTGCTGGGCGACGAGGACGAGGAAGGCGGCGAGGGCAAGGAAGTCGGCGGCATGATGGCGGCCGTGCGCACCATCCTGATTGCCGACCTGGTCATGAGCCTGGACAACGTCATCGCCGTCGCCGCTGCCGCGCAGGGCAGCATGGTGCTGCTGGTGCTGGGCCTGGCCATCAGCATCCCGCTGGTGGTCTTCGGCAGCACGCTCATGATCAAGCTGATGGAGCGCTTCCCCATCATCGTCATGCTCGGCGCCGCCCTCATCGGCTGGGTGGGCGGCGAGACCATCGCCAGCGACGTCTCGCTGCACGAGGTGGTCGCGGCCCAGCCCTGGCTGCTGCATGCCGCCGCCGCCGCCGGCGCCGTGCTCGTGGTGCTGGTCGGCAAGTGGATGAATCGGCGATCATCCGCGTCTCCTGCCTGAGCGCCTGATACCCTGTCCGCTCCATGCCCCCTGCCGCCGATGCGCCCGCCCGCCCTGTGCCCCTCGCCTGGGAATTCGCGGCGCTGACGGATGCGGGGAAAGTGAGGGCCAACAACGAAGACGCCATCGCCTTCGACCCGGCCCTCGGCCTGGCCGTGCTGGCCGACGGCATGGGCGGCTACAACGGCGGCGAGGTGGCCAGCGGCATGGCCATCGCGCTGCTGCAGGCCAGCTTCGGCCGCTGGCTGGCGCATGCCGGCCACGCGGCGCCGGTGCGCACCATGCGGCGCGCCCTGCAGGCCAGCACCGACGAGGCCAACCGCGCGATCTACGAGGCCAGCGCCGGCAACGAGCAGCTGCGCGGCATGGGCACCACCCTGGTGGTCGCCGCCTTCGGCCCGGGGCGGGTGCTGGTCGGCCACATCGGCGACTCGCGCTGCTACCGGCTGCGGCGCGGGCAGCTCCAGCTGCTCACCCGCGACCACTCGCTGCTGCAGGCGCAACTCGACGCGGGCGCCATCACCCCCGAGCAGGCCGCCGTGTCGCCGCACCGCAACCTCGTCACCCGCGCCCTCGGCATCGAGCCGCAGGTCGAGCTGGAGATGAACGAGCACCCGGCCGAGCCCGACGACCTTTTCCTGCTGTGCTCCGACGGCCTGAGCGAGATGGTTCCGGACGCGCAGCTTTTCACACTTTTGTTACAAGATATCGCGTTGGCCCAGAAAGCAACACTTTTGGTTTCAATAGCCAATGAAAATGGAGGCCGGGACAACGTCTCCGTCGTGCTGGCCCGCGCCAACCCGGTGGCATTGGCAGCGTAGCGCGCCGTGAGTGGACGGACTCCCCCCACGCCGGGGTGGCGCAGAACAACAATCTCGCGTTCAGGAGATCGGCCATGCCGAAACTGGTGGTTGCCATTGACGGAGTCGTCCTCAAGGAGGTGTCGCTCGCCAAGGAGCGCACCACGCTCGGCCGTCGGCCGTACAACGACATCGTCATCGACAATCTCGCCGTCAGCGGCGAGCACGCCGTGCTGCACATGATCGGCAACGATGTCTACCTCGAAGACCTCAACAGCACCAACGGCACCTACGTCAACGCGCGCGCCATCCGCAGGCAGGCCCTGGAGCACAACGACGTCATCGAGGTCGGCAAGTACAAGATCCGCTACCTGGCCGTCAACGGCGGCCCGGCCGGCGCCGAGCCGCCCCGGCCGGCAGCCGCCGGCCTGGTGCCGGCCACCGCGCCCGTCCCGCTGTCGGTCGGCGTCACCGCGCCCATGCCGCTGGGCGGCCTCGGCGCCCAGGCCGTCATCCGCGTGCTCAGCGGCTCCGGCGCCGGGCGCGAGGTCTCGCTGCAGAAGGTCGTCACCACCATCGGCAAGCCCGGCGTGGCGGTGGCCGCCATCACCCGGCGCCTGCACGGCTACGTCGTCGCGCCCGTCGACGGCGGCACCACGCTCAACGGCGAGGCGCTCGGCACCGAAGCCGTCGCCCTGCAGGACGGCGACGTGCTCGAACTGGGCGGCACGCGCATGCAGTTCGTCCACGGCTGACGCCTGCCGATGAGGCTGCTGGCCGGCCACGGGCCGCGCGTGGCGGCCACCCTGGTCCCCGTCCTGCTGGCGCTGCTGCACGTGGCCGGCGTGTGGCGCCTGCCCCTGCTGGACCGGCTCGACGCCTGGATTTACGACGCGCGCGTGCGCGCCACCATGCCCGGCACGCCCGACCCGCGCATCGTCATCGTCGACATCGACGACGCCAGCCTCCAGCGCGTCGGCCAGTGGCCCTGGCGCCGCGACCTGCTGGCCCGCCTGGCCACCGAACTCACCGGCCGCCAGCGCGTGGCCGCCCTCGGCTTCGACATCATGTTCACCGAGCCCGACCGCAAGGCCGGCGAGGAACTGCTGCGCGAACTGCGCACGCTGCCGGCCGCCGCAGCCGATGCCGGCCTGCGCACCGAGATCGACCGCCTGGCCGCCGCGCAGGACCACGACGCTGCCTTCGCCCGCGCGCTGGCCGGCCCGCCCGCGGTGCTGGGCTTCTATTTCACGCCCGCCGGCGCCGCACCGTCGGCCGGGCGGCTGCCCGTGCCCGTGCTGCCTCCGCAGGCCGATGCACAGGAAGCGGCCGGCATCGCCCGCTGGCACAGCTTCGGCGCCAGCATCCCCGTGCTGGCCGAGGCGGCGCCGGCCGGTTTTCTCAACTTCTTCGTCGACGAAGACGACGACGGCGTCGTGCGCGCCGTGCCGATGCTGGCGCGCTACGCCGGCGCCGGCGGCGCAGCCGGCTACTACGAATCGCTCGCCCTGGCCGTCTACCGGCGCGCCGTGCAGGCGCCGGCGCCGGTGCTGCGCTTCTCGGCCGGCGCTTCCGGCGCGCGGCTCGCATCGCTCGTGCTCGCCCCGGCGGCGGGCGACGCCCTCGCGTTGCCCGTCGACCCGAGCGCCAGCATGCTCGTGCCCTACCGCGGCGCGGCCGGCCCGCGCGGCGGCGCCTTCCGCTACGTCTCTGCCGCCGACGTGCTGGACGGTCGGCTGGCGCCGGGCGAACTGGCCGGCCGCATCGCGCTCGTCGGCGCCTCCGCCCCCGGCCTGCAGGACCTGCGCACCACGCCGGTCGGCGCCGGCTACCCCGGCGTCGAGATCCACGCCAGCGTCGTCTCCGGCCTGCTGGACCGGCGCTTCCTTTCCGTGCCGGCCGATGTGCACGGCTACGAGGCCGCGCTCGTCCTGCTGCTGGGCGCCGGCCTGGCCGTGGGCCTGACCCTGCTGCCCGCGCTGCCCGCCGCCGGCCTGGCTGCGCTGGCCGCCGCCGCCGTGCTCGGCGCCAGCCACCTGCTGCACCTGCGCCACGGGCTGGTGATGCCGCAGGCCGCGGCGCTGGCCATGATCGCCCTGGCCTTCACCCTCAACATGGCCTGGGGCTACTTCGTCGAGGCGCGCGCCCGGCGCGGCCTGGCCCGGCTGTTCGGCACCTACGTGCCGCCCCAGCTCGTCACCCGCATGCTGAGCAACCCGGGCCGCTACGGCATGCACGCCGAGAGCAAGGAACTCACCGTGCTCTTCTGCGACATGCGCGGCTTCACCTCCATGGCCGAGCACATGGCGCCGGCCGAGTTGCAGGCCCTGCTCAACCGCGTCTTCAGCCGGCTCACCGAAGTCATCGGCCGCCATGACGGCACCGTCGACAAGTACATGGGCGACTGCGTCATGGCCTTCTGGGGCGCCCCCGTCGAGCAGCCCGACCACGCTGCCCTGGCCGTGGCCGCGGCGCTGGAGATGGCCGCCGCCGTGCAGGCCCTCGACGCCGAGCACCGTGCCGCCGGCCTGCCCGGCATCAGCGTCGGCATCGGCCTGAACACCGGCGTCATGAGCGTGGGCGACATGGGCTCCGCCCGGCGCCGCAGCTACACCGTCATCGGCGACGCGGTCAACCTCGCCGCGCGCCTGGAAGGTCTGGGCGAGCACTACGGCGTCGAGATCGTGGCCGGCGAGCGCACCCGTGAACTGGCTGGCGCTTACTTGTGGCAGGAGCTCGACCGCGTCAAGGTCAAGGGCAAGGAGCGCGGCGTCGGCATCTTCACCCCCCTGGCCCCGGGCGCTGCCGCTGCTGCTCCCGCCCTGGCCGACGAACTGCGCCAGTGGCAGGCCGTGCTGCACGCCTACGAGGCGCGCCGCTGGAGCGAGGCCGAGGAACTGCTGCGCCCCCTGCGCGCGGCGCATGAGAAAAAAGTCCTTTACCGGGCTTATGCTGACCGCTTAGCCTCCATCCGCTTGCAGCCTCCCGACACCGACTGGGACGGGGCCACCCGCTTCGAGCGCAAGTGAAGCCCCTTCCCGCCCCCGCCACACCCGTCCACACACTTTCATGCAGGTCCGCGTACTGGGGTGCTCCGGCGCCATTGCCAAGGGGTGCCGCACCACCTCCTTCCTGGTCGACGGCGACCTGCTCGTCGATGCCGGCACCGGCGTGGGCGACCTCACCCTGGACGAAATGGCCGGCATCGACGACGTCGTGCTCACCCATTCGCACCTCGACCACGTCGCCGCCCTGCCGCTGATGATCGACGCCGTGGCCAGCCGCCGCCGCGGCCCGTTGCGCGTGCACGCCCTGCGCGCCACCATCGAGGCCCTGCGCGCCCATGTCTTCAACAACGTCATCTGGCCCGATTTCGGCCGCATCCCCAGCCAGGAAGCGCCTTTCGTCAGCTTTCACGACTTCGCCGTCGGCCAGACCCTGCGCCTGGGCAGCCGCAGCCTGAAGGACATCGAGGTCCTGCCCGCCGTGCACACCGTGCCCGCCTGCGGCTTCGCCGTGCGCCCCGCCGCCGGCGGCCGGCACTGGGTCTACAGCGGCGACACCGAGCGCAACGCTCCCTTCTGGGAGCGCGTGAACGCCCTGGACGTCGCCGCCCTCGTCATCGAGACCGCCTTCAGCGACCGCGAAATGGCCCTGGCCCAGCGCAGCCTGCACCTGTCGCCCTCGTCGCTGGCGGCCGAGCTGGCGCACATCTCCCCCCACAGCGACTACCCCATCTACATCACCCACACCAAGCCGGCCGAGACGGAGGAGATCATGAGCCAGATCAACCGCCTGGCCGGCACCGCCACGCTGCGGCGGCCGGCCCACAAGGATGACCGGGTCATCCAGTGGCTGCGGGCGGATGAGGTGCTGACGCTCTGATTGCCCTCGAGGCGGCGCGGAGGGGCAGCCCCGACGCAGCACCCTATAATCACTCTCAACGGAGTTTTTAACGGGTGTTGTCGCCCTGATGGGAGACTTCAATGTGAATACCCTCGTCCCCCTGCCGGTGGAGCGAGCCGTCCGCAAGCTCGGCGGCGACATCTCCCTGGCGCGTCGGCGCCGCCATATCTCCCAGGCCTCGCTGGCCGAACGCATGGGTGCATCCGTGTCCACCGTGCGCCGCATGGAAAAAGGCGACATGCGGGTGCCCATCCACTTCTATGCCCGCGCCCTGCACGTCTTCGGCGAAATCCAGGCCCTGGAGAAGCTGCTGGACACGCCCCAGGACGACATTGGCCTGATGCTGATGGATGAGCAGGTGCCCAAGCGCGTGCGCAGCAGCAAGCGCGATGGCCGTTCGGGGGCGCTGTGATGGCCGGCGCTGCGCCAGTGGTTCGCCGCCAGGTCCAGGTCTGCATCGGCAAGGCAGGGATGCTGGTCGGCTCGCTTGCCTATGCCCGGCAAGGCCGCCGCGAGCACTGCGCCTTCGCCTACGACGCGGACTGGCTGGCCCAGCAGGCACGCTTCAATGTCTCTGCCGATCTGCGACTGCTGCCGGGCCATCAGCCGCACAAGGCGGCATCGCCGCACGACTCGGTGTTTCACGGCGCCATCGCCGATACAGCGCCGGACGCCTGGGGTCGGCGCGTCATCGCGCGCGACCACGCCAGACTGCGCAAGGCGGATCCACGGCTGCCCGCCCTCTGCGAACTGGACTACCTGCTTGCGGTCGACGATTTCAGCCGCGTTGGCGCGTTGCGCTTGCGGGACCCGGACGGACCATGGCACCGCACGACGTTCGAGGGCCGGCGCAGCACGCCCCCGCTGATCGAGCTGGAGCGCATCTACCAGGCCAGCCGCGCCGTCGAGCGCGGACAGGAGACGGCCGAAGACTTGCGCTACCTGCAAGGCAAGGGCACTTCGCTCGGCGGCATGCGGCCCAAGTGCACCGTGGTAGATGAAGACGGCTGGCTCGCCATCGGCAAGTTTCCAAGTGTCGGCGACACGCGCAGCGTCACCCGCGGTGAAGTCCTTGCGCTGAAGCTGGCCGCCCGGGCGGGCATCGACGCCGCGACTGCGCGAGCCGTGTCCCTGGCGGGCACGCCGGTGGCCGTCATTCGCCGCTTCGACCGCGATGGCGCCGAGGGCCGCATTCCCTACCAGTCGGCCGCATCCCTGCTGCAGGCTTCCCGCGAGGAAGACCGCAGCTACACGGAGATCGCCGACGCCATCCGCGCCCACGGCGAATCGCCCACCCGCGACGTACGCCAACTCTGGCGCCGCCTGGTGTTCAACCTCCTGATCACCAACGTGGACGACCACCTGCAGAACCACGGCTTTCTGCATGTCAGGCACGGGTTGTGGCGGCTGGCCCCGGCCTTCGACATCAACCCCTTTCCAGACAAGGAGCGGGAATCGAAAACCTGGCTGTCCGAGCAGGACGGTCCGATCACCGACGTGCAGATGCTGCTGGCCCGCGCAGCCTATTTCTCGCTGAGCCCGAAGCAGGCCCTGGCCGTTCTGGGTGAGGTGCATGCCGCGGTGGCGGACTGGCGGCGCGCGGCACTCGATTCCGAGGTTGGCCTGTCGCCGGCCGAGTTGAGCGAATTCGCACCCGCCTTCGAGCATGACCAGATGAAGGCGGCCGCTGCGCTGCTGGGGCGGTGAGCAGCCTGCGCCCATATGAATGAAAAACCGAAGTGGACGCGATTGCTACGAAAACATTGCATTTCTGCAGAATGAAAGCAGAATGCTATGGATGAATAGCAATTCGCCGCTGGCGCTGGCAGACATCGCCCAACGCGTGCGCCAGGCCCGACGGGATAGAAAGCTCTCGCAGGCCGAACTCGGCAAGCGTGCCGGGCTGTCGCGCATGCCCGTCTACCGGCTGGAGGCGGGGCAGGACGTCTCGCTGCGCTCCCTGCTGGCCATCCTGCCTCCCTTGGGGCTCGCCTTGAGGCTGGATGCCGCCCCCACCGGCCCCCTGCGTGCCAGCGACCTCGCGCAGACCTTCGCCCACCTGCACGCTTCCGAGGACGACGACCCCGGCGACGGCAACCCATGACCCTGCCGGAGAAACTGCGCGACCTGCACCTGCTCGTGGGCGGCGAGCGTCAGGCCGAACTGAGCAAACGCTCCGTCTACACCCTCGTCTACGAAGCCGGCGCACGCCACATCGTCGGCCTGGGCCTGCCCGTGAGCGAGCGCGCCTTCCAGGACGGCGACCTCTTCGCCGCGCTCGACATGAACCTGCCCGAGGGCTACCTGTTCGAACGCATCCTCGCGCACTTCGGCAAGTTTCCCGTCACCAAGATGCACCTCCTCGCCCTCATGGGCGATGGTGCCATCGGCCGCGTGGCCTGCCAGGTGCCCGGCCAGCCCCTGCCGCCCGTGCCCGCCGGCATCGCCCGCGCCGACCTGCTGGCCGGCCGCCGCAGCGAGGCCCTGTTCGAGCAGCTCGTCGGCGACTACCTCGGCACCGGCTCCGGCCTGGCCGGCATGCAGCCCAAGATCATGGTGCCCGTGGCCGACAAGGCCGCCGTGCCGGGCCCCAGCGTCATCGTCAAGGCCGAAGGTCCGCGCTATCTCGGGCTGAGCGCCAACGAATGGCTCTGCCTTTCCGCCGCCCGCCATGCCGGCCTACCCGTGCCGCCGGCCGATCTCTCAGCCGACGGCCGGCTCCTCGTGATCGACCGGTTCGACATCCGCCCCGACGGCAGCCGCCTCGGCTTCGAGGACATCGCCGCCGTCATGCAACTGCGCGTGCGCGAGCGCCTTTCCAGCCGCAAATACATCGGCAGCTACGAAGACGTGGCCCACGCCTATCGCCTCGTGTGCACCGAGCCTGCCGCAGCGCTGAGGCAGTTCTACGAGCAGCTCGTGCTGGCCGTGCTGCTGCGCAACGGCGACGCCCACCTGAAGAACTTCGCCGTGCTCTACGACGACGAGCGCGTCTGGCCCAGCCCCGTCTACGACCAGGTGACCACCGTCATCTACCCCTACGAGCGCCCCGGCGGCGTCGAGACCGTGGACCGCACCATGGCGCTCAAGCTCTGGCGCGGCGGCCGCAGCGGCGAGCGCTCGCCTGCGCGCAGCTATCCCGCCCGCGCCGAACTGGAAGCCTTCGGGCGCCAGGTCTGCGGCCTGCATCATCCCGGCCGGGTGATCGACCGCACCGCCGAAGCCATGGCGCGCGCCCTGGCCGAGCCGCACGCCGCCATCGCGCCAGCGTTGCTGCGGCAGATGGAAGATGCGTGGCGCGAATCCCTGGCCTGGATGCGCCGCGCCTGACTCATGCGGATGGGCGTTCGATTGACAAGGACCGTTCGGGCTGAGTCTGTCGAAGCCACGCGCGGCGCTTCGACAGGTTCAGCGTGAACGGTTGATATCGTTGAACGCATTCCCGCAGCAGCGGGCACGCCGGCCCTGGCACCGCTCACGCGATCAGCTCGACCGTCTCCGGATGCAGCGCCGCCATCCCCTGGTCGAAGGTCGCCAGCCTGCCATCGTTCTTCTTCGCCAGCGCCACCAGATAAGCGTCGGTCACCTGCCTGTGGCCCATCACGCCCTTCATGTCCACCCGCAGGTAATCCAGCGCATCCGGCCAGAAGCGGTGGCGTGGATGGCCCGTCAGGCCGCGCAGCACGCCCATGGCGTCCTCGATGCCGGGCACGGCCTGAAAGTGCAGCAGCATCCGCACCAGCGTGCCCTGCGTGATGGGGCACGAGGCGAACGCGCCCACCTGCCGCAGAAACCACTGCCTTGCCGCCGGATGGTGCACGTGGGGCGGATAGGTCAGCGCGACGAGGACGTTGCCGTCCAGCAGCACGGCGGCTTCGCGCTGCGGGCGCGTCATGCCTCGTCTTCCAGCGCGCGCACGTCGTCATCCGTCATGGGCCGGCTCGCGCCGAGGATGACGGGCAGGCCCGTGTCCTCGTCCATCCGGAACGCCGCCGCCGGATCCTGCGCGCCGCGAGGGGCCGACGCCTCCAGGCCGCGCCGCATCAGGTCGGCCACGACTTGGCCCAGGCTGCGCCTGTTGTGGCGCGCGAGGCTGGTGGCGACCTGGTGCAGGTCCGCAGGCAGATCGATGGTGGTTCGCATGATTGCATCATGATGCGCTCTCATCTTGATGTCAACGAAGTGTCGGAACGCACTTCGGTGGAACCGTGCCGTTCCGCACCACCGGGCATCTGTGCTGCGGATGACACTCCCGGCATCGTTGCCGCTTGCTTTGACAAATTTGTCAGCGACTTTTTTCCAGGGGCGTACACGTCGTGTCACAACGTGTAACCGATACGTGAACTTTTTGGCCCGAAACGGGCCTGGTACGGACTGGCACGGCGACTGCAGAGAAGAAGCGCACCGGGGAGGAGTTCCCGGGCTTGTTCAAACCAACCTGGAGTAACTTCCTCATGAACCGTCGTTCCATCGCACGTCAAGTGCAAAAGGGCTTCACCCTGATCGAACTGATGATCGTCGTGGCGATCATCGGTATTCTGGCGGCGATCGCGCTGCCTGCTTATCAGGATTACACGATCCGCACTCAAGTCTCGGAAGGCCAATCGCTCATGTCCGGGGCAAAGAATGGTGTGACCGATTTCTGGGCAGACAAGGGTCGTTTCCCGACCAGCAACGCTTCCGCGGGTGTCCATGCTATCCCGGCCTCCATTACCGGTTCCTATGTGACCTCGGTGGCGGTTGGTGCTGACGGTGTTATCACCGCTACGTACGGCAAGAAGGTAAACCAGAAGATCAGCGGGCAATCGTGTTCTCTGACGCCGCACGACGCTGGCGGTAGTGTGACCTGGACTGGTGCTTGCACCTTCGACAACAAGTGGCGTCCGTCGGCCTTCCGTAGCTAACCACCAAAACTGCACAGCAGTGGAGAAAGCCCGAGCAATCGGGCTTTTTTTTGCCTGTATGAGTTTGATGGGTAAGTGCTTGCAAACGAGATCGAATCTTCTGCTTTTCGCAGGTTTGATGCCACTGACTGCCTGTGCCGCTTTGGCGTGGCTACTCTACGCGCAAGCGCGCGGCATGACTTGGCAGTTCGATGACCTCATCAACCTACGCACCCTCGCGGGCGTCAGCACCCATGCCGGGCTAGTGGACTTCGTCTTCGGCGGCGTGGCAGGCCCGTCCGGGCGTCCCCTATCCCTGCTGACCTTCGTTGCGAACTATGACGACTGGACGGGCAACCCCTGGGGTGTTTCGCGCCTGAACCTGCTGCTGCATGGCTTCAATGGGATGCTGGTCTTCCTATTGATGCGGCGACTCTTCGTGCGCGTACCTAGCCAAGCCAGCATAAGCGTCTGGCTCGCTACCGCGGCCGCGGCGCTCTGGATGCTGCTCCCCATTCATGCCAGCAGCATCCTGATGCCTGTGCAGCGCATGACGCAGGTGTCCGCCTTCTTCACTCTATTCACGCTGTACGCCTATGTGGCGCTGCGCGCGAGATATACCGGCACGCCTTCAGTCGCCGGTATCTTCTGGCTCAGTCTGTGCGTGGGCATCGGCACGCTGTTGAGCGTACTGGGCAAGGAGAACGGAGCGATCACGGCTGCCCTAGTCGCCCTGATTGAGCTGTTCTTCTTTGAGCGATCCCCCAGCAAGTCCATCGTGCACCGCGTATGGCGCCTGTGGATCTTCGGGGCCTTGCTCCTGGTGCCGGTGGCATTGGCCTACCACTTGGTCACCGTGTGGGATGGCATTCAGGGCCGCTTCATCCACTATCGCGGCTACAGCATGGTGGAGCATGTGGCGACGCAGGCTGTGATCTCGTGGGAATACGTGCGGCAAATCCTGCTGCCTCGCGCAGCACTGCTGGGGCCGTATCACGACGGCCACGCGGTCTATGGGTGGACCATGTGGCAACCCTACGCCGCGCTGATCGCTTGGCTGGCTCTACTTGTTGTGGGGCTGGCATTGATACGCCACGGCCATGACGCCGCGATTCGGCGACTGGGCAAGTTCCTGCTCTTCGCCATCGTCTGGTTCTTCGCCTGCCACCAGATCGAATCCACCGTGATCCCGCTCGAACTGTATTTCGAGCACCGAAACTATCTCGCAGCGCTGGGACCGTGTTTCTTTCTCGTTTCGGCCGGGGGGGCATTGTGGGCTCTTGCGCAGAAACGCAAGTTGGTCTTGCTCGTGTCAGGTGCCGTGCTGGCTGTGCAGATCTTTGCTCTGCAACAGATCACATCCCTCTGGGGACAACCGATGCTGGCCAATGAAATGTGGGTCATTCACAACCCAGGGTCCACGCGCGCAACGCAGGCCCTCGCCAACGACTACCTCCGTCTCGGATTCAGAGCAGCCGCGCTGAGAGTCAGCGACGAATTCGCCCAGACCAATAATGCCATTGACGTGGCGATCCAGTTCTTTCCAAAGCACTGTTCCTCGGCCGACGCACACGAACTGCAGACAAGGTTTGCAGCCATCCAAGCGATGATTCCTGTGACGAAGAGGCCAGGAGGCATCCCCACCGGAATTGCTGCCATGGGCAATGCAATAAGAAAAGGTGAGTGCGCGGGCATCAGCCGGCTAGACTACATCGGCTTGCTGGGCCGCATGCTCGACAACGCTTCTATCCGCTGGAATCCGGCGGTCCGCCATCACCTGAATTACGAAATGGCATTGACGCAGATGGAAGAGGGAGATGTGAAGCAGTATGCAGCCTATGCACAGCGTGCCTTCCTTGATTTCCCGTCACTGTCTATTGCCCAAGCCGTCGCGTTGAACTTGTTCTCGCATGGCGAGTTGGAGCGGGCATTGGAGTGGGTGAATATGGTCTTGGCCAAGGCGCCGAACAAGATAGTCCGAAAAGCCTGGACAGAACAATTGGGTGGCCTGCGTAGTGCGATGCTGGATATCCAGCGGCAGTTGGATCATGCCTCTATGGAAGTTGAAGAGGCTGAAAAGGAGGGTGCTAGATGATTCTGCCGGACGAGATATCGTTTGTGCTGCCAGCCAAGAATGAAGAAGCTGCCGTGGGGCAGACTGTGGGCGGTATCCGCGCGCAGTTTCCCGGTTCGGAAATCATCGTGGTGGACGACGGTTCCACTGACGCGACTGCCGAGGCTGCGCGAGACGCCGGCGCGACGGTGGTGTCGCATCCCTATTCGAAGGGCAATGGGGCTGCCATCAAAACCGGAGCGCGTGCAGCGAAGGGGAAGGTGCTCGTGTTCATGGATGCCGATGGCCAGCACCAGCCCCAGGAGGCCTTGGAATTGCTGGAGCGCATCGAACAGGGCTATGACATGGCCGTGGGTGCGCGCAGCAAGACGGGGCAAGCCAGTTTCCATCGCGGATTGGCCAATGGCTTCTACAACCGTCTTGCCTCATGGATGGTGGGGCAGACGGTGGAAGATCTCACTTCCGGCTTCAGGGCCGTGCGCGCAGACCGGTTCCGCGCGTTCCTGTATCTGCTGCCCAATGGGTTCTCGTATCCCACCACGTCGACGATGGCTTTCTTTCGGGCCGGTTACTCGGTGGCCTATGTGCCCATTCGAGTCTTGCCGCGTGCGCAAGGTTCGACCAGTCATATCCGTCTGTGGCGCGACGGCGCACGGTTTCTGCTGATCATCTTCAAGATCGGCACGCTGTTCTCGCCGGTCAAACTCTTTGCACCCGTCAGCCTGTTGTTTTTCTTGGCCGGTTTGCTGAACTATGCGTACACCTACTTTTCCTACGGCCGCTTTACCAACATGAGCGTGCTGATGTTCAGCGCTGCGGTCATCATCTTCCTGATCGGTTTGATCTCCGAGCAGATTACAGCGTTGATGTACAAGGATTCTGAAGAGCGTTGAATCGGGCGGCAGGCAATGAGGTATCGCCCAGATGTGGAAGGGTTGCGTGCGGTTGCCGTTGGTTTGGTGGTGGCCGCTCATGCTGATGTGCCCGGGTTTTCGAGTGGCTTTATCGGCGTAGACGTCTTCTTTGTCATCTCCGAATATTTGGTGACAGGACTCCTGTTACAGACGTGGAAGGTGTCCGGGCACATCGACTTGGCAACTTTCTACGCCCGCAGGTTTCGTCGGCTGTTGCCCGCGTTGCTCGCGATGCTGCTGGGCACGGGCCTGCTTTGCTGGTGGGTTTTGCCACCCTACGCGCAGATGCTGGAAGCAGTAGCGGGTGCATCAGCTGCGCTCTGGCTCGCCAACTTCCATTTCGTGAGTGCTGGTGTCAACTATTTCGGCGCTGACGCGGAGCCAAGCGTCTTTCTGCATACATGGTCGCTCGGCGTGGAGGAGCAGTTCTATTTGGTATGGCCTCTGCTTCTGACGCTCGTGCTCTGGGGAACGCTGCCTCAGCGACGGTGGACTCGACGTGTGTTGCTGTCGCTGGCTCTGATAGCGGGGCTTGGGCTGGTTGCGACAGTGCTTGTGACGTACCTGAATGCACGCCTGTCCTTCTACATGATGCCAAGCCGCGCTTGGCAGTTTGCAGTGGGCGGAATGTCCTACCTGCTGGGTAACGGCAACGGACTGCTCGACGGAGCAAGAACCTCGTTTCGTGCATGGGCGATTCGCTTGGGGGCTGGACTTTTGCTGGTCAGCGTGTGGATCCTGGACAAGAACAGGCCATATCCCAGCTTCTGGGCCCTGCTTCCTACGCTGGGTACGGCGCTGCTGCTTTGGGGTGGTGAGCACGCATGCACCGAAGGCCAGGGTGTGAAGCGGGTGTTGCGCCACAGGGCCATGCTGGCTGTGGGCCGCGTTTCTTACGGCTGGTACCTGTGGCATTGGCCGCTTTTGACGCTGGCGCCGCTGGTGCTGCCCTTCCATGGAGCGTTGGGGAAGACTGCAGCCGTTGCCATATCTCTGGGCCTGGCTGTGCTGTCATATCTTTGGATCGAGCGACCGTTGCGTCGTCGGAATTTCATGCTACGTTGGCCGCGTGCGATGAATGTCGTGGCCATGACGCTAATGTGCATCGCAGCCACATCCATGTTCCTGTGGGGCGAGCATGCGGCAAAGAGGTCTGCGACCGTGGAGAGTCCATACAGAACCAAGTTTCCAGGGCTGTATGCCCAAGGCTGCGATGATTGGTATCACAGCGATACGCTGCAGCCATGCATTTATGGCAATCCACATGCCAAGCAAACTGCTTATCTGCTTGGCGACAGCATTGGCGTGCAGTGGTTTCCTGCTATGCAGAGGATATTCGCCGATCCGGAGTGGAGGCTCGTTGTGCTGACGAAGTCCTCGTGCCCTATGGCGGAGAGCTCTTTCTACTACCCTCGGTTGGGCCGCACATTCGATGAATGCGATGTCTGGCGGCGGCGCGCGCTGAAACAGGTCGTGCATGACCGGCCGGACGTCGTCATATTGGGCTCCAGTCACAACGCGCCCTTGCAGCAGGAAGGGTGGATCGACGGCACGCGCAACTTGCTTCGGCAGGTAGCGCCGGCGGCCAAACATGTCTTCGTTTTGCAATCCACCCCCGTGCTGCCATTCAATGGCGCGATCTGCGCGGGAGGCAAGAGCCAATCCATGCGTCGGTTCGATGAAGCCCGGCACTGTGTCGCGTCGATAACCGATGAGCGGAGAGAAAAGGTTGCCGCATGGATTCTGCAGGCGGCTTCTGCCTATCCAAATGTTCAGGTGCTGGACATGGGCGACGCTGTGTGCCCACAAGGGTTGTGCAGGTCGGTAATGGGCGGCCGATTGGTCTATCGGGATCAACAGCACCTGGATGGCGCTTTCGTCGACACGCTGACCGAGAGGCTGCAGGCGGACTTGGCGCCCGCGCTGGCGCCGAAGCGTGAACAGTGAAAACTCAAGCGCCATCCGTGCCGAGACATCGCCCGAAACTGCTGGTTCTGGCGTCCACCTACCCTCGCTGGCAAGGTGACCCAGAGCCGGGTTTCGTGCATGAACTGACCAAGCGATTGGCACTGCGGTTCGACGTGACGGTCGTGTGCCCCCATGCGGCTGGTGCCCGCCCGCGCGAAGTGATGGACGGTGTGGAAGTAGTGCGCTACCGATATGCCCCTGAGCGCTGGGAGCGCCTGGTGAATGACGGCGGCATCGTGGGCAACCTGCGGCGCCACCCCTGGATGTTGGCGTTAGTCCCCGGCTTCGTACTCATGCAGGCTTGGGCTGCATGGCGCATCGTGCGCCGGCGCCATGTCGATGTAGTGCATGCGCATTGGCTGATTCCGCAAGGGCTGATCGCTGCGGGCCTGCGCGGGTTGCGAGGGCGCTGCTTGCCCTACGTGGTGACGTCTCACGGCGCGGATCTGTATGCCCTTCGCGGCGCCGCGCTGGACGCCCTGAAGCGCGGCGTATTGCGTCAGTCCGCAGGTGCGAGCGTGGTCAGCGCCGCCATGCTGAAGGAAGTCGATGCGCTCGGCGTTGACCATTCTCGCGTGCGCGTGTTGCCCATGGGCGTGGACGTCGTCGGTCGATTCGTACCCGATGCGACCGTGGCGCGCCAACCCGATGAACTGCTGTTCGTGGGGCGGCTGGTAGAGAAAAAGGGCTTGCGCCATCTCACTGAGGCCTTGCCGCGGGTCTTGCTGCACCGGCCCGGTACGGTTCTTACAGTGGCTGGCTTCGGCCCCGAGGCGCAGGCGTTGGAGGAGCAGGCGCGGCGACTGGGCATTGCCCATGCCGTGAGATTCCTGGGTGCCGTGCCACAGGCCGATCTACCTGCGCTCTATCGGCGTGCGGCCCTCTTCGTGGCGCCATTCGTGCGTGCCGATTCCGGTGACCAGGAGGGTTTGCCCGTCGCGTTGATGGAAGCCGTGGCGTGCGGTTGCCCCGTGGTGGCCGGGTACGTGGCCGGCTTGGAGGACATGCTGGGCGCAGATACGAAGGCCTTGACGATCGACCCCCGAGATACCGATGCGCTGGCCCAGCGGATATTGGCCAGCTTGGCAGACCCGCAGGCGGCGCATGCCGCTGCCGAGCGCGTGCGCTTGCGGGCGCTCGATCTGCTCGACTGGAACAGAGTCGCCGAGCGCTATGCCGACCTGTTGCGCACAGCCTGCGGCGCAGAGGCGGAAATACGCCGCCCTACCGGCAAGTGAACGCCAACAAAGCCCTTGGGCGCTTGCACGCCCTCTGGCATCATGGCTGCCTACATCTTGTAACGCTCAATGTCCATGTCTTCGCTTGACCAACTCGCCGCGCGCTTTGAAAGCCGTGCGGCTGTCGTTGCCATCTATGGTCTGGGCTACGTCGGCCTGCCCCTGGCTCTGCGCTTTGCCGAAGTCGGCCTGAAGGTGATCGGCTTCGACATCGACCGTGCCAAGGTCGAGCGGCTCAACCAGGGCGGCAGCTACATCGAGCGCATCACGCCGCAGCAGATCGCCCGGGTACGAGCGGCGGGCTTCGAGGCGACCGCGGACTTCGCCCGCACCGCGGAGGCCGATGCGCTCATCATCTGCGTCCCCACCCCGCTCGATGCGCATCGCCAGCCCGACCTGAGTTTCATCGTCGACACGGTCGAGGCGCTGCTGCCGCACATGCGCCCGGGCCAGCTGCTGAGCCTGGAAAGTACCACTTGGCCCGGCACCACCGATGAAGTGATCGCGCCGCGTCTGCGGGCACGTGGCCTGGAGCCGGGGCGCGACTGCGCGCTGGTCTTCTCGCCCGAGCGCGAAGACCCCGGCAACCCCGACTACGGCACCAAGGACATCCCCAAGGTCATCGGCGGCACCACGCCCGTTT
Source organism: Xenophilus azovorans DSM 13620 (assembly GCF_000745855.1). Classification (GTDB taxonomy): domain Bacteria; phylum Pseudomonadota; class Gammaproteobacteria; order Burkholderiales; family Burkholderiaceae_C; genus Xenophilus; species Xenophilus azovorans. The sequence goes on along the minus strand of NZ_JQKD01000017.1, from coordinate 10,741 downwards.
GCCTGCAATTGGGCCAGGCGCTGTACGCCCACGCCATCCAGACACTGGTGCCTGTCAGTTCCACCCGCGCGGCCGAGATGACCAAGTTGCTGGAAAACATCCACCGCGCGGTGAACATCGGCCTGGTCAACGAGATGAAGATCGTGGCTGACAGGATGGGTATCGACATTCACGAAGTCATCAGTGCGGCCGCCACCAAGCCCTTCGGCTTTGTGCCGTACAAACCCGGTCCCGGGTTAGGTGGCCACTGCATTCCCATCGACCCGTTCTACCTGACCTGGAAGGCGCGCGAGTACGGCGTCAACACCCGATTCATCGAACTTGCGGGCGAGATTAACCACCACATGCCGCAGTGGGTCGTGGGTAAAGTGGCTGATGCATTGAACGAACGCGGCAAGGCCATCAAGGGCAGCCGCATCCTGGTGCTGGGGCTGGCCTACAAAAAGAACATCGACGACACGCGCGAATCGCCCGCCGTCGAGATCATGGATGTGCTGCGCGCCAAGGGAGCCGATGTGGCGTACAGCGATCCGCATGTGCCCGTCTTTCCGCGCAAGCGCGACTACGAGTTCGACCTGCGCTCCGAGCCTATCACCCCCGAGAACATGACCGGTTTCGACTGCCTGGTGCTGGCCACGGACCACGACGCCTTTGACTACGCGCTGCTGCAACGGCATGCGCGGGTGATTGTGGACACGCGCGGGCGACTGCCAGCGGCTGGCAACACGGTCGCCGCCTAAAGCTCCCGCCCGATGCGTTCCACCCTCCGCAAAGTCTGGCAACTCTTCGCCCCCGCCGAGCAGCGCAAGGCGGCGGGCATGCTGGCGCTGGCGCTGCTGATGGCACTGGCCGAAACGCTGGGGGTCGTTTCCATCATGCCGTTTCTCTCGGTGCTGGCGCGGCCCGGTGTGGTGCAGGAAAACCCCTGGCTGCAGGCAGCCTACACCGGCCTGGGCTTTGCCGATACGCGCAGCTTCATCATCGCGCTTGGCATTGCGTCCATCGTGCTGGTGCTGGCCTCCTCCGCCTTCAAGACCGTCACCCAGCACCTGCTCAACCGCTTCGTGCATTTGCTGCGCCATTCCATCAGCAGCCGGCTAATGGCGCGCTATCTGGCCCAGCCTTACGAATTCTTCATCCACCGCAACACGGCGGAGCTTTCCAAAACCATCCTGGCCGAAGTGGACATGGTCATGGGCAACCTGATCCAACCCATGTCACAGGTCATCGTTCAGGGCATCATGGTGCTGGCCATGCTGGCGCTGGTGTTCGCCTACAACCCGTTAACCGCGCTGGCCATCGTGGCCGTGGTGGGCAGCCTGTATGGCCTCATCTACCTGCTGGTGCGCCGTCGCCTTAAGCGCATCGGCACCGAAATGGTGGAAGCCAACCGCCAGCGCTACCAGACCTGCAACGAAGCCCTCCAAGGCATCCGCGATATCAAGATCTCCCACGCCGAAGCGGCGTACCAGCAGCGCTACCAGCAGGCCTCGCGCACGCAGGCGCGCCACATGGCCGCCAGCGAAACCCTGAGCCAGACCCCCCTCTACCTGGTGGAAGCTACCGGCTACACCGGCCTCATCCTCATTGCGCTGGCGCTGCTGCTCAAAAGTGGCGACGTGGCCCACGTGCTGCCGGCGCTGGGCCTTTACGGCTTTGCTGCCTATCGGCTCTTGCCCGCCGCACAGATCATGTACCGGGGTTTTGCCCGCCTCAAGTTCGCCAGCGCCACGCTGGACAGCCTGCACCGTGACATGTCGCTGCCGCTGCCCGTCGCCGCGCCTGCCAAACAGCCGACCATCCTGCCGCGGCAGGAAATCCGCCTGAGCGGCATCCGCTACGCCTACCCCTCCACGCCCGGCAAAGCCGTGCTCGACGGCTTCAACCTGCTCATCCCGGTCAATACCAGCGTGGGCATCAAAGGCCCCAGCGGCGCCGGCAAAAGCACGGTGATGGACATCCTGCTCGGCCTGCTAGTGCCCCAGGCCGGTACCCTGAGCGTGGACGGCCAGACCATCACCGCGCAGAACCTGCCAGCCTGGCGGGCCGCCATTGGCTACGTGCCGCAGCACATTTACATTGCCGACGCCAGCGCGGCCGCCAACATCGCCTTCGGCGTCCCTCCGGACCAGATCGACATGCAGGCCGTGCAACGCGCCGCCCGCGCCGCGCAAATCCACGATTTCGTGATGAACGAACTGCCCCAGGGCTACGGCACCCCGGTAGGCGACCGCGGCATTCGCCTTTCCGGCGGGCAGCGCCAGCGCATCGGCATTGCCCGCGCGCTGTACCGCGATCCGCCCGTGTTGTTCATGGACGAGGCGACGAGCGCGTTGGATGGCGCGACGGAGTCGGCTGTCAATGAGGCGATACGGGCGCTTTCCGGCAGCAAGACCATCGTGGTCATTGCGCACCGGGAGGCAAGCCTTCAGGCTTGCAGCCGGATTCTGGCAATCGCCAAAACAAGCTGACAGCACCAAGTATGGAAAAACAAGTAGAAAGATCTCATTACGAGTTCAGTCGATATATGACGAAAGCCCGCTGGGCAAGCGTCTGGCATCAACTTGATGAAGTGCTAAAGCAGAATCCAAAATCCGTGTTGGAAATTGGACCCGGCCCCGGAATATTCAAAAACATAGCGGTCAATATCGGTCTCAATTTTAAAACACTCGACCTTGACCCAGAGCTAAATCCAGACTACATCGGGAGCGCTGACGCGCTCCCCTTGCCCGACAACTCATTTGACGCCGTTTGTGCCTTTCAAGTGCTTGAGCACATGCCGTTTGATACCAGCATGAAGGCATTACAGGAAATGTGCCGGGTGGCCAAAAAAATCGCCATTATCAGCCTTCCCGAAGCTGGATATTGCTGGCCCAACACCATCTCTCTGCCTTACATACGAAAGGTCCAATTTATAATAAAAAATCCTTTCAAAAAGCCCCAAAAACATGTATTCGATGGGGAACACTATTGGGAGATAGGCAAGCAAGGATATGATCTTCCGCGCGTCATGGATGCCATCAAATCCCATGCGCAGAAAAATTGCAAAATATCAACCTATCGGGTTCATGAAAACCCTTATCACCGCTTCTTCATATTGGATCTTTGCAGTTAGGAAACATGGCTAGCCCACTGCTCTCCGTCATCATCCCCACCCACAACCGCCCCCAGTTCCTGCCCCGCGCCATCAAAAGCGCCCTGCAGGCTACGCCGGATGAAGATGTGGAAGTGATCGTGGTACCGAACGGGCCGGATGAGTCGTGGAAGGCGGTGGCCGAGTTGTTCAAGCATGACCAGCTCGTGCAATGGCATCCGATAGCCAAGGCCCATGCCAACGCCGCCAGAAATGAAGGGAAGCGACTTGCCGTAGGCAAGTATCTATGGTTCCTTGATGATGACGATTACCTGCTTGCAGGTGCCACTCAGCTAATAGAGCTTGCTGAGAAAGAATCGCTTGAAATCGCTTCGGCACCGGTAGATCTAGTTGCGCATGATGGGCGTCTCATCAAAAGGTTGAATCTTGCATCTACAGACGACTTCGTTTCAGCCGTGCTTTCCTCTCAACGACAAACTGGATTTTCATTTCACATATATCTTCGCCCACCGATATGTGATTTTTGGTTTGATGAAGGAATTAATGTTGGACAAGATACGCATTGGGTGCATCACCTCTGTCAGCTAAGAGATTGGCGATGGGGGAAAATTGATGCAAGCGGATACGCATGGAGACAACATTCTTCCTCTCAAATTTCGGCAGCATTTGGGCCGAGTGAACATCTAAAGCTCCAAGAACGGCTTCTGTGGGAAACGATTGAGCACTTAACTCATAACCATCGGCTCGCTGACGACAGAGCCCAGTTTGCAGCGCAAGGGATGTGGTCCTTGATTCACGCAGGGTTCTTCATGAGTCCAGGATACTGGTATCCCGTTATAAAAAAGGTTCAAGGACGCTTTCCGGGCACTTACCCCGATATAGCCATCTACAACAAGCCATTGGGGAGATGCCTTCCTCCTCTGGCAATGGAATCCCTCATGCTTCCCAAACGCTGGATGAATCACTTGAAGCGTCAGCGTCTGGTAAATCGAGGGATAAAGAACGCGTGGGAATTTTGAATGATAAGACAAAAAATTTCCATCATCATCCCAGCCACAGGTAAGCGCCAGGAACTGTTGCGACGCGCCATTGTCAGCACCTTTGTCGATGACGAATCGCTGTTCACGGAAATCATCGTGGTCGTCAATGGATCTGAAGCAGGCTCCTTTGTCTTGCCAAATAGTATTCCCTTGCCTAGCAATGCAGCCATTCATGTATTGCAAACTGAACAAGCAGACGCCAATCACGCTCGAAATCTTGGCATCGAGCATGCCACCGGGCAATTGCTTCGCTTTCTGGATGACGATGATTACCTGATACCGGAGGCGGCCAAGGCGCAGTACCAATTCGTGCTGCATGAAAATCTGGATTTCTGCTCTGGCAATGCTGAAATTCGTGATCAAAATAATGAGTTGCTCGACATACTTTCTCAGCCCGACGAGCAAACGGCCTGCGAGGCCACACTAACTCGAAAACGGGTTCAGCTTACCTTTGCTCCGGTATATAGGACAGCAACATTACATGGCCTGCAATGGCCAGTAGGTCTACGCCAATCCGAGGATATTGTCTGGCTGATCCGCTACGTTACTGCGGCACATCGTCATTGGAAGCGTTTCAATCATGTAGTAGGCGTGTGGTATCAGCATGCCGGCGAGCGCCAGTCATTGAATCGACCGTCAGGCTTCATACACGAAGCCACCGCCCAAGCCTTGCTTGAAGCAAAAAATACATTGCAGCAGCAAGGGCGCTGGGATGAACATTTGGCCGACCTGACTGCTGAAGCGCTGATGGATTTGGTCCATCGAGCTTTCCCTTTTCGCCCCTTACGTTGGACTGGTATAGCCAATCGCGCATTACAGATAAATCGGCGCGTTCGCCCACCGCAGCCGGTGTATACCTACCCCGGCTTTCATCATATCGACCCACGATTGTTATTGTGGTTGCTGCTTCCTAAGCGCTGGCTTTCGCTTGGCTGGGGTGGCGCTAAGAGTCTGATTGCTGGATACGATTATCGGCGTGCATTGTGAACGTCATGAATAGAAACCAGGCCCGAAGCAGCATGGTCACCGCCATCATCGTCACCTACAACCGCCAGCATTTACTGCGCAAGGCCCTGGTGGCGCATGCCGCGCAGACCTTGCAGCCTTCGCGACTGCTTATCGTGGATAACGCCTCTACCGACGGCACGCGCGAGATGCTGGCTGCCGAGGGCTGGCTGGATCAGCTTGGCGCGGAGCTGCTCGTTCTGCCGGAGAACACAGGTGGCGCGGGCGGCTTTGCCGCGGGCCTGAAGCACGCCATCGACAGCGGCGCCGAATGGGTGTGGATGATGGACGACGACGCCGAACCGCACCCGGATGCGCTGAAAGAGCTGATCCGCGTGGCGGTCGATCCGATGCAGGTCTATGGCTCGCTGGCGGTGTGCGGGGATGAAACCTCGTGGCTGACCACGGTGCTCGATCCACCGGTGGGAGAAGTGAGTCGGCCGGATGATGTGCCGGCCTGCGCCCAGGTGCAATCCCTGCCTTTCCTGGGCTTTCTTATCCACCGCGATCTGGTGGTGCGTATCGGCTTGCCCGATGCCGGCTACTTCATCGCCGCCGATGACGTGGAATATTGCGTGCGTGCGCAATATGCTGGCGCGAAAGTGATGATCGCCGGCAGGAGCCGCATCGAGCACCCCAAGTCCCGTCCGTACAAGATGCGGGTGCTGGGCCGCACCCTGACCTGCCTAGCCCTGCCGCCGTGGAAGCGCTATTACGACACGCGCAATCGGCTGCTGATCGCCCGCAGGCACTACGGCCTGCGGCTGTTTACACAAACCATCCCAGGCTCGCTGGTGCGCCTTGCTGCGGCTTTGTTCAAGGAACCGCGCAAGCTGGCCCAACTGCACGCCTTCACCGCCGGCTTCATCGACGGCCTGCTAGGCATCAGTGGCAAGAGGCACACGTTCTGGAGAATCCAGTGAGTTCAAGCACCTTCATTGTCGGCGCCGGTTTCGCCGGTTCCGTGGTCGCCCGCGAACTGGCCGACGCGGGCAGCAAGGTCCACATCATCGACCGCCGCCCGCACATCGCCGGCAATGCCTTCGACGAAGCGGACACGCACGCCGTGCTGGTGCACCGTTATGGGCCGCACATCTTCCACACCAATAGCGAGAAGGTGTGGGCGTTTCTTTCGCGTTTCACTGAATGGCGCCCCTATGAGCATCGCGTGCTGGGCGTGGTGGACGGCAAGCCCCATCCCTTTCCCATCAACCGCGACACGCTCAACCAACTGTACGGCCTGCAACTTGACGAGGCTGGTGCGGCGGCCTTCTTCGAGCGCGTGCGCGAGCCGCGCGATCCGGTGAGAACGAGCGAAGACGTGGTGCTCAACAGCGTGGGCCGCGATCTATACGAGAAGTTCTTCCTCAACTACACGCGCAAGCAATGGGGCATGGAGCCCTCGCAGCTGAAAGCGGGCGTGGCGGCGCGCATTCCGGTGCGCACCAACACCGATGACCGCTATTTCACCGACACCTTCCAGGCCATGCCGCTGCATGGCTACACGAAGATGTTCGAGCGCATGCTCGATCACCCCAACATCACGGTCGAACTGGGCGTGGATTTCGCTGACGTACGCGGGCGCGGCGGTTTCGACCACGTGGTCTACACGGGGCCCATCGACGCCTACTTCAACCACTGCTACGGCCCTCTGCCTTACCGCTCGCTGCGCTTCGAGCACGAGCACCTGGCGGGCGTGCAGCAGTACCAGCCCGTGGGCACCGTCAACTATCCCAACGACCACGCCTACACGCGCATCACGGAGTTCAAGCACCTGACCGGCCAGCCGCATCCGGGTACGTCCATCGTGCGCGAGTACCCGCAGGCCGAGGGTGATCCGTATTACCCCATTCCCAGCGACGAGAACGAGGCGCTGTTCAAGCGCTATCAGGCGCTTGCAGAGGCGGAGCCGGGCGTGACCTTCGTGGGGCGGCTGGCGGAGTACCGCTACTACAACATGGACCAGGTGGTGGCCGCATCGCTGGCGGCGGCGCGGCGGCTGATCGAGGCGTGGCGTTGAGCGGGTCCGATGCGAATCGCCTTTCTGTGCAAGCGCCGGTACATGAGCAAGGATGTGGTCCTTGATCGCTATGCACGCCTGTACGAGATTCCTCATCAACTGGCCTTGCTGGGGCACGATGTGCTGGGCCTGTGTTTGGACTATCAGGGCCGTGAAGATGGCGCGTGGACGCATGAGGCCATGCCCGGTCGCCTACGCTGGCAATCGCATGCCCTGCGGCCTCGTGGGCGCCTGCCGAGGGCGGCCTATGGCTGGGAGGCATTGACAGCGCTACGTGCTTTCAAACCGGACGTGCTGATCGGTGCGTCCGACATTCCGCATGTGGCGCTAGGCGCCTGGCTGGCGCACAGGCTGGGTTGCTTTTACGCCGCCGACCTCTACGACAACTTCGAAGGCTTCGGGCAGGCGCGCATCCCGGGTTTCGTGCCGGCGTTGCGCTGGGGCGTGCGGCGAGCCGACCTGGTGACGACCACGAGCGCATTGCTGCGTGAGCACGTACAGGCCGTATGCCGGCCGCGCGGCGCAGTGTTGGCCATGCCCAGCAGCGTGGATCTTTCGGTCTTCAAGCCGCGCGACAGGCAGGCATGTCGGGCTGCGTTGGGGCTGCCGGCCGATGCCCGGCTGATCGGCACGGCCGGTGGCTTGTACCGGGAGAAGGGCATCGAGCCGCTTTACGCCGCGTGGCCGCAGATCGCGGCGGCGCGGCCCGACGCGCATCTGGTCTTGGCCGGCCCCACGGAGCCGCAGTGTCAGCCGCCCGTCGGAGATCGTGTGCATCACTTGGGCATGCTGCCTCACGACCAAGTGGCTCGACTGTTCTGTGCACTGGACGTGGGGGTGATCTCTGTGCTCGACACGCCGTTCGGCCGGTACTGCTTTCCCCAGAAGGCGTATGAAATGCTGGCCTGCCGGCTTCCCCTCATTGCGGCGAATGTGGGTGCGACGGGCGAACTGTTTGCCGGCTATCCGAATCTGCTGTTCAAACCGGGCGATGCCGATGCGCTGGCGAAGGCAGTGCTTGCCCAACTCGATCGTGCAGAGCAACCGGCGTTGCCCATTCGCGACTGGCGTGCGCTGGTTGAAGACATGGCGCGCCATCTACCTGATCCCGCTGCCGCTGAACGATGCCAGGCAAACAACCCAAACTGATTCTTCGCGAAAGCGCCATTGACGACCTCATCGGCGACTGGCTGCCCGGCCGCTTCCTGGAAATGGGGCGGGCACCGGCTACATGACACGCTTCCTGCTCGAGCGAGGGCACACAGGTGCCGCATCGGACCTGGGTGAGGACAGCCGTGCCATGATGCGCCGCAACCTGGCATTCGCCGGTGATCGAGTTCGGGTTTTCGATTCGGTGGCGGAACTGCTGCCGGCATCCTTCGACTATCTCGCCGCATTCGAAGTGCTCGAACACATCGAACCGGACCTGGCTGTCTTGACCGAATGGGCGGCCTATTTGCGTCCTGGAGGGCGTGCTGTCTTTTCAGTGCCCGCGCATCAGCGCAAATTCGGGCGATCCGATGAACTGGTGGGGCATGTGCGTCGGTACGAGAAGAAAGAACTGCACGAACTGCTGGAGCGGGCGGGTTTCGGCGAGATTTGGATCATCAGCTATGGCTTTCCCCTCACAGAACTGACACGTCGCGTTTCGAATCGAATCGTGGCCAAGGACAAGAGTTACGACAGCATGAGCGCTAAGGAGCGTAGCATCCGCAACGCTCAGGCCAAACTCGGGCATTGCACGCATGCTGTCCTGGGTCGATGAGCGGCTGTTTCGCCCGTTCTGTGTAGTGCGACGCTGGTTCTATGGGGTGGATTGGGGCGATGGCAATGTCGCCCGCGCGGTCAAGCGGTGACTGCCTTTTGATCCGCCCGCAGCAACCCCTGCCGCTCGATCAGCGCCACCACCTCATCCAACCCCGCCAGCGTCTTGAGGTTGGTCATCACGAAGGGCTTGCCGCGCCGCATGCGCTCGGTGTCGGCGCGCATCACCTCCAGGCTGGCGCCCACGTGCGGGGCCAGGTCGGTCTTGTTGATGACGAACAGGTCGCTCTTGGTGATGCCGGGGCCGCCCTTGCGCGGGATCTTCTCGCCGGCGGCGACGTCGATCACGTAGATGGTCAGGTCCGAGAGCTCGGGGCTGAAGGTGGCGGCCAGGTTGTCGCCGCCGCTCTCGACGAAGACGATGTCCGCGTCCGGGGAGTCGGCCAGCATGCGATGGTCAATCACATGGCTATGGCGTCAAAGCATCAAGGCGCATCCTGCCCCCGCCATCATGAGCCGGCTGACCATCACCCTGAGCGAACCGCGCGACCTGGTGCGGCGCGCGCGCAAGCGCAGCAGCCTGGGCGAAGCCGGCGCGGTGGAACTGGCGCAGAAGGAAGTGCGGGCGCATCTCGGATGAAGGCGCCAGCCATCATCGATACCGACGTCGTCGTGGCCGGCCTGCTGACCGCCCAGGCCGATGCGCCGACGGCGCGGATCCTCGACGGCATGCTGGCGGCAGCCTTCCCGTTCGTGGAAGAGCGGCCTGCCCCCAGAACCCGTGCCGGCTGTGTCGAGGAATCCGCTGGGGCGGAAGCACCGCCGACGGTGCCCCTTCAAACTGTACAATTTAGCCAATTCAGAAATCCTGGAAGGAAGGCCCATGCTGAGCATGACGTCCGTCGAAGCGCAGAACCGCTTCGGCCAGTTGCTGGATACCGTGCAGCGCGAATCGGTGTCGGTCACGCGGCGGGGGCGCACGGTCGCCTATGTCATTTCCCCGCAGGAGATGGCCGAACTGCAGCGTGCGCGCAGCGCGCAGGGCGGCGCCCTGGAGCGGCAGCATCGGCAATGGGCCCAGGCCTGCGCGGAAGGCTGGAATGCGGTGCATGCGGAGCTGGGCTCTTTCGCCGACGAGCACTCGACACTGTAGGCATGGCCCAGTTCGACGTGCATCGCAACAAGGGCGCACAGCGCGAGGCCATTCCCTTCGTGGTGAGCGTCCAGTCGGCCCAGTTCGACCGTTATCGGCGCCGCGTGGTGGTGCCGCTGGTGCGCCGCGCGGCCATGCCCGGCGCCACGGCGGCGCTGGCGGGCACGCGCATGAATCCCGTCTTCACCATCGAGGGCGAGGCGCTGGTGCTGCACCCTCTGGATGTGGTGTCGGTGGCGCTGGATCAACTGGGCGACCGCGTGGGCTCCCTGGCCGAGTCAGGCCAGCAGATCGCCGACGCGATGGATGAACGTAAGCGGGCAATTAACCACGTCCTTCTCGCCAGCCCGCTGACCTGAGAGCCTACGTGCCCACGTACATGTAGATGGGAACGTAATGTCAGAGTGGGTTTCGGAGTTGGCCGGGCGGCTGATCGTTGGCCGCAAGCGCGATGGCCGGTGTGTCTATGACGCGCAGGCCAAGCAGGAACTGATCGAGGCCTGCGGTCGGCCAGGCATCTCGATGGCCAAGCTGGCGCGCGACTGCGGCATCAACGCCAACCTGCTGAACACCTGGGTGCGCAAGCACGAACGCAAGACGGTAGTGCTGGCCGCGCCGGCAGCCGTCGAGCCCGAGGGCGCTGCACCAGCCTTTGTGCCGGTCCA
>NZ_JQKD01000016.1 GCF_000745855.1 Xenophilus azovorans DSM 13620 | reverse complement strand
GGCATGGTGTCGTTCCACGCCTCCCAGGCTTGGCGCATGGCCGCCAGCCGCCCGGGCTCCTTCCTGGCCTGGTTGGCCCGCTCGCGCTCGTCGGCCTCGATGTCGAACAGGTAGTCGTTGCCGTCCACCCGCAGGTACTTCCAGCGCCCCTGGCGCAGCGCCCGCTGGCCCCGGTGGTTCATGCGCCAGTGCAGGTCCCGCTCGAAGCCGCCTTGCGCCGGATCGCGCAGCACCCCCAGCAGCGACACCCCGTCCAGCGGGTACTCCGGATGCGCCGCCACCCCGGCCGCCTCCAGCATCGTGGCCGACCAGTCCATCGTCATGCACAGTTGATTGCTTTCGCCGCCCGCCTGGATCGCCGCCGGCCAGTGCGCGATCCACGGCACCCGGATGCCCCCTTCGGTGAGGTCCATCTTGCCGCCCACCAGCGGCCAGTTGTCCGAGAAGCGCTCGCCGCCGTTGTCGCTGGTGAACACGATCAGCGTGTTGTCCAGCTGGCCGTTCTTCTGCAGCGCCTGCACCAGCCAGCCGATGCCCTCGTCCATGTGGTGGATCATGCGCCGGTAGGTGTCCACGTTGCCGCCGGCCAGGTCGAACAGGTTGTCCTTGACCACGGCAGCGCGGCCGGCGTCCTCGCGCGTCTCCCAGGGCCAGTGCGGGGCGGTGTAGTGCAGGCTCAGGAAGAAGGGATCGTTGCCTTGGGCCATGCGATCGACGTAGTCCACGGCGCGGCGCGAGAGCAGGTCGGTGAGGTAGCCCTCGTGCTGCTTTTCCTCTTCGCCGAACCACAGGTCGTGGCGCCCGGCGGAGTCGCAGTGCGTCCAGTAGTCCACGCCGCCGGACAGGGGGCCGAAGAACTCCTGGTAGCCCGAGCGCAGGGGGCCGAAGGCGGGCGGGTAGCCCAGGTGCCACTTGCCGACGAGGGCGGTGCGGTAGCCGGCGTCCCGAAGCAGCGAGGGCAGGGTGGGATGCTCCGGGGGCAGGCCCAGGGTGGTGCTGCCGCGGCTCTTGCTATTGATGGGTTCCTCGGCGGCGCCGCGCAGGCGGTACTGGTAGCGGGCGGTGATCAGGCCGAAGCGGGTGGGCGAGCACACGGGCGAGTTCGAATAGCCCTGGGTGAAGCGGATGCCGCGCGCGGCCAGGCGGTCGAGCACGGGGGAGACGGGGCCGAAGGAGGCTTCGCGCCCGCCGTAGCAGCCCAGGTCGGCGTAGCCCAGGTCGTCGGCAACGATGAAGATGAGGTTCGGACGATTCATGGCTGGTACCCGGAGGTCTTGACGACGGGCGCCCACTGCGCGCGATAGGCCTTGAGCATGGCCTCGGTCTGGGCGCGTGTGCTGGCCACCGGCATCATCTTCGCGTCGGTGAACTTGCGCTGCGTCTCAGGCTCGCGCATGACGGCCTCGATCTCCCTGGCGAGGCGATCGACCTTTTCCGCGGGCATCGAGGCCGGCGCGAAGAAGGCGTTCCAGCCGAGGGCCGAGAGGTCGAGCCCGGCCTCCTTGAAGGTCGGCACGTCGGGCGCGAAGGCCGAGCGCTTCGTGCCCGACATCGCGAGGATGCGCGCCTTGCCCGCCTCGTGCTGCGGCAGCAGCACGTCGAAGGTGTCGACCGCGATCGGCAACTGGCCGCCGATCAGGTCGGTCATCACCGCGGCCGAGCCGCGGTAGCCGACCACCTCGGTGGGCACCTGCGCCTTCTGGCCCAGCATCAGCGCGAAGAAGTGCGGCAGGCTGCCAGTGGCGGGCACGCCGACGTTGGCCTTGGTGGGGTTGGCGCGCATCCAGGCCAGCAGGTGGGGCAGCTCCTTCACCGGCACGGCACCGGAGACCACGACGCCGAACTCGTAGTCGTTGACGTGCGAGACGGCGTGGAAGTCGCGCTCCGGGTCGTAGCCGCTGTCCTTGAAGACCAGCGGCGCCACCACCATCACGGCGGGGTTGGCGACCATCAGCACGTTCTGGCCCGCGGGCGTGGCCTTGACCTGCTGCGCCGCGAGCCGCCCGCCGGCGCCCGGCTTGTTCTCCACCACCACCGGTACGCCCAGCTTCTGCGTCAGGCGGTCGCCGACGAGGCGCGCCACCCGGTCGGTGGCGCCGCCCGGCGCGTAGCCGACCACGATGCGCAGCGGGCCGTCCAGCGGCTGGGCGGAGGCGGCGGCCGCGAGCAGGGCCGCGCCGATCAGGGTGACGAGTCGGGAAAGGGCTTTCATGCGTGGCGTCCTGTTCAATCGTTGGCCTGGAAGTTGACGGCCTTCATGATCGCGCTCCAGCGCGCCGTGTCCTCGCGCATGGTCTTCAGCAGCGCCTGCGCGTCGTCGGCAGCGGGGTACATGCCGTTGGCCAGCAGCTGCTGGCGCACCTCGCGCGTGTTCACGGCACGCATGAGTTCGGCGCGCAGCTTCTCGACCACGTCCTTCGGCGTCTTCAGCGGCGCGTAGTAGGCGAACCAGGCGGTGGCCACCACGTCCTTGTAGCCGGCCTCGACGAAGCAGGGCAGGTCGGGCATGAGCGGCGAGCGCTTCTCGCCGCTGGTGGCCAGCACCTTCACGCGGCCGCCGGGGCGCATCTGCAGCGCGCCGCCGACGGTGTCGAAGTAGACCGGCACCTGGCCGCCCATCACGTCCTGCCGCGCCGGGGTGGAGCCGCGGTAGGGAACGTGCACCATCTTCAGCCCGGCCGCGCGGTTGAGCATCTCGCCCAGGAAGTGCGAGGGCGTGCCGGCGCCGTAGGAGCCGAAGCTCAGCGCATCGCCCTGCGCCTTGGCCCAGGCGATGAACTCGGCCAGGTTGTTCGCGGGCACCGACTGGTGCACCACCAGCGCCAGCTCGAAGCGGGCGGCGTTGATGAGGGGCTGGAAGTCCCGGATCGGGTCGTAGCTCAGGTTGCGGTAGGCGCTGGGGAACATGGTCATCATGCTGGCCGTGCCCAGCAGCAGCGTGTGGCCGTCGGGCGCGGCGTTCTTCACCGCCTCCACCGCGATGCGCCCGGCGGCACCGGAGCGGTTGTCGATGACGACCGGGCCGAGCGAATCGCGCACCTGCTGGGCGATGGCGCGGGTCAGCACGTCCTGGGTGCCGCCGGCGGGCACGCCGATCAGCACCTTGACCGGCTGGCCGGGCGTGAAGGCATGGGCCGGGGCGAAGGGGGCGGTGCAGGCCAGGCCTGCGAGGGCGGCCAGCGCGTCGCGGCGGCGCAGGGCGAGAGCGTTCATGGGTGTCTCCAGCGTAGGGGCGTTCGTCCGGGCGGTCCCGGGAGCATCCGGCATTCTGGAAGTCCCACAATCGATTGTTCTAATCAACTGTCTTCCGTGTTAACCCCATGTCCACACCTGCGCCGCCGCCACTGGACGGGCTGCTGCTCTACCGCATCAGCCGGCTGCTGTCGGTGGCCGGCAGCATGGTCATCCGGCTGTGCGAGGGCCGCTTCGGCATCACGCGGCGCGAGTGGCGGCTGATCGCCACGCTCGCCAACCGGGGGGCGCTGAGTTCGTCGCAGCTTGCGGAGCAGGCGCGCCTGGACCGGGCGCGCACCTCCAAGGCGATCGGCTCGCTGGTGGCCAAGCGGCTGGTCTCGCGCACCCAGCCGGGCTGCGACCGGCGGCAGGTGCTGCTCGACCTCACGGCCGAGGGGCGCGCGCTGCACGGCGAGCTGTTCCCGCTGGTCTCGCAGATCAACGCGCAACTGCTGGCGGTGCTCGACGGCGAGGCGGCGCGCGGCCTGGACGCGTCGCTGGCGGCGCTGCAGGCGCGCGCCGAGGCGATGGTCGCGCAGGCCGAGCTGCCCAAGGCGGACCGGGCGCGGCGCACCCGCGCGTAGCCGGCCTTCGCGTCAGGCCGCGGCAGCGGTGGCCGGCGGCGCCGTGCCGGCGTCCTTCTCGCCCTCGATGCGCAGGCGCGGCAGGTGCTGCGGGTGTTCGCGCTGCATGTAGTCGATCAGCCCCTCGCGCACGCGGCAGCGCAGGTCCCAGGCCTGGCCCGAGCTGGCGGCGGTGCACAGCACGCGGATCTGCATGGTGCGCTCGGTGGCGTCGGTCACCACCAGGTTGAAGAAGCGGCCGTCCCACTCGGGCGCCGCCTTCACCACGCGCTCCAGCGCGGCGCGCAGCGGCGCCAGCGGCATGCCGTAGTCGACGTGGAAGTACACCGAGCCCAGCAGCTGCGCGCTGTTGCGCGTCCAGTTCTGGAAGGTGTTCTCGATGAAGTAGTTCAGCGGGATGATCAGCCGCCGCTCGTCCCAGATGCGCAGCACGACATAGGTGCCGGTGATCTCCTCCACGCGGCCCCACTCGCCGTCGACGATCAGCACGTCGTCGATGCGGATGGGCTGCGTCAGCGCGATCTGCAGCCCGGCGATGAGGTTGCTGAACACCGGCTTGGCCGCCAGGCCGCCGACGATGCCGATCACGCCGGCCGAGGCCAGCAGGCTGGCACCCACCTGCCGCGCGCCGGGGAAGGTCATCAGCATCATCGCCGCGCCGATGATGCCCACGATGATCATCGTGGTGCGCGCGATCACGCGGGTCTGCGTGTGGATGCGGCGGGCGTTCATGTTGTCGGCCACGTCCACCGGATGGGCGGCGATCAGCCCGTCGGCGAAGCCGCGGATCACGCTCACCACCAGCCAGGTGGCGCAGGCGATGAGCGCCAGGCCGTTGAGGTGCCGCACGCGGCCGATGAAGTGCAGGTCGTCCGGCGCGGCCTGCCACACCGCCTGCAGCGCCAGCAGCGGCAGCACGAAGGCGGCGGCGGCCCGGGCCGTGCGCACGGCCGACTGCAGCGCCGGCATGGGCCGGGTGACGCGCACCAGCACCGCCTGCGCGATGCGGTGGGCGATGCCGGCGGCGACGATGGCGATCAGGGCGGCGACCCAGGTGTGGAACCAGGGGTGGTCGAGCAGGGTGTTCAGGGTCATCGGATGGAAGTCCTCCAGGGAATCGGCCGCATGGCGCGGCGGTGGGAAAGCCGCCGCCGGCGCTCGGCGGCCGGGGCGGTGCGGGGAATCAGGCGGCCGTGCCGGGGCGGGCCGGGGGCGAGGGCGAATCGGGCAGCCCGCTGGCCGTGTGCTGCAGGATGCGGGCCGCGTCGTCGCGCAGTTGGCCGGCCAGGCCGACGGCCAGGTCCAGCCGGCGCAGCAGCCAGGGGGTGATGTCGTTGTCGAAGGGATCGAGCAGCGGCACCGGGCCGGCCGCCAGCGAGGCCGGCGCTGTGTCGTCCTGCAGGGCCTGGCCGGTCTGTTGCGCGGCGCTGCCGATGGCCGCCTCGATGTGCGTGGCGGCGCGCGCCAGCGGGCCCTCGATGGCCTCGCGCTGCAGGCGGTCCTGGCGCAGCAGCAGCATCGACTTGACCGCCGACAGTTGCGCCAGCAACTGGTAGCAGTGGGCCTGCAGGCGCTGCAGGTATTCCAGCGGCGGCTGCACGGCGCGCGGCTCCGACAGCGCGCGCTGCGTGGCCTGCACCAGCGCCGAGAGCGCGTCGAAGGCCTCGCGCCGGGCCAGCCGCCAGTCCAGCTCGGGCCGGCTGTCGACCGCGTGCTGCTGGCCCAGCGCCAGCGCCAGCCGTGCGTGGCGCGACTGCGCCGCCAGCGTGCGCCGCACCAGGGCCGGCAGCTGGGTGCGCTCCCACGAGGGCAGCACGTAGCAGAAGGCCCAGGCCAGGCCGGCGCCGATCAGCGTGTCGCCGATGCGCTCGAACAGGGCGAAGGTGGGGCTGGCGCCGGCGAACAGCATGTGCGCCTGCACCAGCCCGAGCACCGTGGCGCCGACGGCGGTGACGGTGTAGTTGCGCACCGCCATGCCGTGCGCGATGGCCTGCGCGAAGCTCATCACCAGCAGCAGTTCGCCGGCGCCGGGGTGCGAGGCCAGCAGCGCGACCGCGAGCACGCAGCCGGCCAGCGTGCCGGCCACGCGCTGGTTGCGCCGCTCCAGCGTCTGCGCCAGGCTGCCGCGCAGCACCACCACGATGGTCAGCAGGATCCAGTAGTCGTGCGAGCCCCAGGGCATCGCCAGCGCGACGAGGTAGCCCGCGCCCAGCGCCAGCGCCGCGCGGATGGCATGGCGCAGCGGCGGCGCGTCCCAGCGCCACAGCGCCAGGAAGGGCGCCAGCGACCAGTCGGTGGGGCTGACGAACAGCCGCCAGTGGGCGCGCACGATGGCCAGGTCGGGCGCGGCGTCGCCGCGCGCCAGGGCCGCCAGGCGCACCGTCTCGTCGTTCAGGTGGCCCAGGCGGTTGGCCAGGCCGCGCGCCAGCATGGCGGGGGAGGGGCCGGCGGTGGGCGCGGCGGCCTCGTGCGTCTCCTCGGCGTGGCCGGCGCGGATGGCGCCGAGCTGGGCGCGGCGGTCGGGGATGGGCGCCGGCGTGCGGAAGGCCAGCATCGCGTCGGCCAGGTCCTCCACGTCCTGCGCCATGGCCTCGAACAGCTCGCGCAGGGCGGCCAGCACCGGCGCCTGGCGCGGGTGGCTGCGCAGCGTCTCCAGGTCCAGCTCGCTGGCCAGCAGGTGGTCGCGCATCTCCAGCACCGTCAGCAGCATGCCGGCCAGGCGCTGGCGGCGCGGCGTGCGCAGCGACTCGAAGACCAGGTCGCGCGTGGCCTGCTGCTGGTCGGCCAGCGCGGCCTGCTGCCGCAGCAACAGGCCCAGCAGGGGGCGGGCCACCTCGCGCACGTCGCTGGACTCGTCGCGCGCGGTGAACTGCCGCGCCTCGGTGCGCATCAGCGCCGCCAGCGCCAGCAGCAGCTCGGCCATCGCCTGCACGCGGTAGCGCGCGTTGAGAGCCAGGTTCATCAGCGTGGCGTAGACCACGTACAGCGCCGCGCCCAGCGCCGCGTGCCAGCTGCGCTGCAGCGCCTCGTGCCAGTCGGCCGGGGCGGGCGTCGCCATGGAGAACACCATCGCCAGCATCACCACGATGGCGATGCCGATGCCGCGCTTGCCCCAGGCCATCGCCAGGAAGGCGAGGAAGGTGGCCGGCACCAGCAGCAGGCCCAGCCGCCACGGCGCGTGGTGCAGCAACTGCACCGCGAAGAACAGGGGCACGCCCAGCAGCGGCGCCGGCAGCAGCTGGCGCAGCTTGCCGCGGCGCGGCCAGGGGCGGTCGGGCGGGCTGGCGATGATGACGCCGGTGGCGGCCGAGGCCGCGGCGGCCGCGCCCAGCCAGAGGTGCACGCCGCCGGAGATCAGGAACAGCCCGAGCGCCACCGACAGCCCGCAGGCCAGGTCGGTGCCCAGCAGCAGGCGCAGCGCCGCGCGCGTGCGCTGCGAGGCGGTGCGGCGGGCGCCCTCGATCACTCGGCGCCGGGCTCCTGCGTGTCGCCGGCGGGGCGGGGCGCGCGGATCAGGCGGCGCGCGGGGCGCTGCGGCTCGGCGGGGGCGGCCGGCGCTTCTGCCTCGGCGGCGGACGCCTCCTCGCGCAGCCCGACGGTGGATCGGGCGTAGACGTCCGCGCCGCCGCCCTGGCGGGACGGATCGACCGCGCGCATGCGCTCGGTGGCGGCGAGCTTGTCGTCGACGCCGGCGAACTTGCTGTACTTGCCCAGCAGCGGCACGAGTTGGCCGTAGATGCGCGGGTTGCCGGCCAGGCACTCGCGCTGCTCGAGGAAGTCCGCCTCGCCCGCGAAGTTGCCGATCAGGCCGCCTGCTTCCGTCACCAGCAACGAGCCGGCCGCCACGTCCCAGATGTTCAGGCCGGTCTCGAAGAAGGCGTCGGCGTGGCCGGCGGCCACGTAGGCCAGGTCCAGCGCGGCGGCGCCGGGGCGGCGCAGGCCGGCGGCGCGCGGCATCAGGTCGGCCATGATGGCCAGGTACTGCTTGAAGTTGTCGCCGGTGCGGAAGGGGAAGCCGGTGGAGATCAGCGACTCCGAGAGCCGCGTGCGCTTGCTCACCCGGATGCGCCGGTCGTTGACGAAGGCGCCGCGCCCGCGCGAGGCGGTGAACAGGTCGTTGCGCGTCGGGTCGTAGACCACCGCCTGCTCGATGCGTCCGCGCACCGCGAGCGCGATCGACACGCAGTAGAACGGGAAGCCGTGGATGAAGTTGGTGGTGCCGTCCAGCGGGTCGATGATCCAGACGTGGTCGGCGTTCTTCGCGCCGTGCTCGCGGCCGGATTCCTCGGCCAGGATGCCGTGGCCGGGGTAGGCGGACAGCAGCGTCTCGATGACCGCCGCCTCGCTCGCGTGGTCCACCTCGGTCACGAAGTCGTTCACCTGCTTCTGCGAGACGCGCACGGCCTCGACGTCGAGCGCGGCGCGGTTGATGAGCGCGCCGGCGGCGCGTGCGGCCTTGATGGCCACGTTGAGCATGGGGTGCAGGTTGGACGACATGGGTTGTGCGAGGAACGAAGCAGCCGGGAGAGCCGGGCCGGGCGCGCACGGCGATGCGTGCGAAACCCCGGGATTCTACCGACGCCGCGGTCTCATGGCATATAGAATGAGAACAATTCCCATTTGCTACAAACTCCGTGCAGGCTCTCTACGAGGCGCACCACGGTTGGCTGGAGAACTGGCTACGCCGGCACATCGGCTGCGCGCACCAGGCCGCCGACCTGTCGCATGACACCTTCGAGCAGCTGCTGCGCGCCGAGCGCGGCGGCCGCCAGGTGCCGCTGCGCGAGCCGCGGGCCTACCTGACGGTGGTGGCGCGCCGGGTGCTGTACGAGTTCTGGCGCCGGCGCGACCTGGAGCGGGCCTGGCTGGAGGCCCTGGCCGCGCAGCCGGAGGAGGTGGCGCCTTCCGCCGAGGACCGCGTCGCGGTGCTGCAGGCGCTGCAGCGGCTGGACGCCGTGCTCGGCCGCCTGCCGCTGCGCACGCGGCAGGTGTTCATGCTGAACCAGCTCGAGGACCTGGGCTACCGCGAGATCGGCGAGCGCCTGGGCATGCCCGTCATCAGTGTGCGCCGTGCCATGGCGCGCGCCATCGCCGCCTGCTGCGCGGCGGCCGGGGCGTGAGGGTCATGGGTCGCCGCGCCGCTGCCGCCCCGAGCCTGCGCGACGTCGCCATCGGCTGGATGGTGACGCTGCACTCGGGCGAAGCCGGCGCCGCCGACCGGGAGCGCCACCGGGCCTGGCTGCAGGCCGACGCGCGCCACCGGCAGGCCTGGGCCGAGGTCGAGCAGGGCGTGCGCCGTGCGGTCGCGCCCGTCAAGGCGGATGCCGCCGCGCGCCGGGCCGCACTGGCGTTGCCGGGCCGGCGCCGTGCGCTCGGCGGGGTGCTGGCGCTGGCCGGCGTTGGCACCGCCGCGGGCTGGCTGGCATACCGCCACGGGCCGGCCGGCGCCTGGCTGGCCGATCTGCGCACCGGCATCGGAGAGCGCCGCGAATTCGCGCTGGAGGACGGCAGCCGCCTGCTGCTCAATGCCGGCTCGGCGGTGGACGTGCGCTTCGGCGCGGCGGAGCGGCTGGTCCTCCTGCGCGCCGGCGCGCTGGTGGCCACGGCCGAGCCCGATGCCGCGCGGCCCTTCGTCGTGCGCACGGCCGAAGGCGAGGTGCGCGCCGATGCGGCGCGCCTCCTGGTGCGGCAGGAAGAGGCGTGGACCCTGGCCGGGGCCCTGGCGCGCCAGGCGCAGGTGCGCACGTGTGCCGGCCGCGAGCGCCGGCTGCAGGAAGGCGAGGCGGTGCGTTTCGACGCGGCCGCCGTCGCCGACGTGCCCGGCCCGGCCGCGGGCCTGGCCGCCTGGGGCCGCGGCATGCTGGTGGCCGACGACCTGCCGCTGGGCGAGGTGGTGGCGCAGCTGCGTCCCTACCGTGCGGGCTTCATCCGCGTCTCCCGGCGCGCCGCCTCGCTGCGGGTGCTGGGCGCCTTCGCGCTCGACGACCCGGAGCGCGTGCTCGACTCGCTGGCCCAGACGCTGCCGATCCGGCTGGCGCGCTACGGCGGCTGGCTCACCGCGATCAGCGCGCGGGACGAGGCATGAGGCGGCGCGGCGCGAGGGGCGGTACGGACGGGCGCTGCGGCGCCTTGCGGCCTGCGGCGCGAGCCGCCGTCCGCCGCGCGGGTGATCACTTTCGGGTGCGTCGTTGCACAGATGGCTTGAGAGCCATCCGACCAACGACCCCGAAGAGCGACCACACCATGCCACTGCATTTCCGATCCCGCCGCCGGCCGCGCACCGCGCTGCTGGCCTGCGCCTGCCTGCTGGCCTGCGCCCAGGCGCCGGCCCAGCCGGCTGCCGCTTCGCATCGCTTCGACCTTCCGGCCGGGCCGCTGGGCGCCACGCTGCTGCGCATCGCCGAGCAGAGCGGCCAGTCCATCTCCGTCGCGCCCGAACTGGTGCGCGGCCTGAGCGCGCCGGCCGTGCAGGGCACGCTGACCGCCGAACAGGCGCTGGAGGCTGCCCTGCAGGGCAGCGCCCTGAGCCTGGTGCGCACCGCCAACGGCACGCTGAGCGTGCAGGCGCGTACGGCCGCCGCTGCGGTGCCTTCCGGTCCCGCCGCGGCCGACGACCCGACGCTGGCCGCGGTGACCGTGACGGCCACCTCGGTGAGCGGTGCGCCGCCGGTCTATGCGGGCGGGCAGGTGGCCAAGGCGGCGCGCCTGGGCCTGCTGGGCAACGTGGACGTCATGGACGCGCCCTTCAGCGTCACCGCCTACACCGCCAAGACCATCGAGGACCAGCAGGCGCGCACCGTGTTCGACGTGCTGGCGGCCGAACCCTCCATCCGGCAGGCCAGCTCGTCGAGCTACGTGCTGGAGTTCTACCAGGCGCGCAGCTTCACGCTCTACGGCTACGACATCTCACTGTCCGGCATGTACGGGGTGCTGCCCTACAGCCGCGTCCCGGTGGAGATCGCCGAGCGGGTGGAGGTCCTGCGCGGGCCCAGCGGCATGCTCTACGGCCAGGCGCCCAGCGGCGCGGTGGGTGGCGGCATCAACATCGTGCCCAAGCGCGCCGAGGACGAGCCCCTCACGCGCCTGACCACCAGCTACGCCTCGGATTCGCAGGCCGGGCTGGCGGTGGACATCGGCAGGCGCTTCGGCGAGCGCAAGCAATGGGGCGTGCGCGTCAACGGCGCCAGCAGCAGCGGCGGCACGGCCATCGACGGCCAGTCGATCCGACGCCAGTTGGGCGCGGTGGCCGTCGATTACCGCGGCGATCGCGTGCGCTTCTCGCTGGACGCCTACGACATGCACTACCGCGTCAACGGCGGCATGAACGGCGGTGTCACGCACACCACCGCCTGGGTGACCACCCCGCCCGATCCCGGCACCAACCTGTTCCCCGGCACCTACCACGACGCCCGCGACACCGGCGGCGCCGTGCGCGGGGAAGTGGACATCCTCGACAACCTCACGGCCTACGCCGCCATCGGCCAGCGGCACCACGTGAACACCGGCTACACCTCCTCGGCGGCGCGCAACGTCGATCCGTGGGGCAATTTCAGCGGGAACCTCTACCCGAGCAGCAGCTACCACGACACGCGCGCCCTGGAGGCCGGGCTGCGCGGCACGCTGCACACCGGCCCGGTGAAGCACGAATGGAACATCGGCGGCACGAGCCTGTCGCTGGACTACGGCATTTCCAACTCGCGCCCGACGCCGTTCTACAGATCGAACCTCTACGCGCCCGCGCAGATGCAGCTCACCGGTTCGGACTTCCCCACGGTTCCCAGCACGTCGACCGAACTGAGCAGCATCGCCGTGGCCGATACCCTGAGCTTCGCCGGCGATCGCCTGCGCCTGACGCTGGGCGCGCGCGAACAGCGCGTGTCGGTCAGGGGCTTCTCGCCGCTGTCGAACAACGTCAACAGCCCGCTGAACCTGCTGGTCCGCGAGAGCAGCCACTACGCCGCCAAGGCGACCACGCCGATGGTGGGCGTGGTGTTCAAGCCGGTACCGAACGTCTCGGTGTACGCGAACTACATCGAGGGCCTGACCAGCGGCCAGCAGGTGTCCGACGTCAACGCCACCAACTACGGCGAGGTCTTCCCGCCCGTGAAGACCAGGCAGGCCGAGGTCGGCGTGAAGTGGGACCTGGGCACCTGGACCAACACCTTCGCCGTCTACGAGCTGAAGAAGCCCAGCTTCATCAACGTCTACACCGGCAGCCGCTACGCCGTGGACGGCTCGGGCGAGCAGCGCAACCGCGGCTTCGAGTGGAGCGTGTTCGGCGAGGTCGCCAGGGGCGTGCGCGTGCTGGGCGGCGCGGCCTTCACCGACGGCAAGCTCACCCGCACCGCCAACGGCGTGAACGAGGGCAACGTTCCATTCGCATCGCCCAAGTGGAAGTTCAACCTCGGCGGCGAATGGGACGTGCCCGGCGTGCCGGGCCTGACGCTGACCGCGCTGGCCATCCACAACAGCTGGTCCTGGGGCAACGCCGCCAACACGCAGCGCTTGCCGGCCTGGACGCGCTACGACCTCGGCGCGCGGTATGCGACGGAGGTGTCGGGCAAGCCCGTGACCTTCCGCGCCACCGTGCAGAACGCGACGAACAAGGCCTACTGGGATGCCGGCTTCCGCGACGGCCTGCTTCAGGTCAGCACGCCGCGCACCTTCCTGCTGTCGGCCTCGGTCGATTTCTGAGGGCACCTGCGCACATGAGCCGTCCCGCAGCAGTCCGCCCCTTCGCGCCGATGCCGAGCCATCGCCGGCAATGGCTGCGCAGCCTGTCCGCATCCGGCGCGGCCCTGTTCGCGGGGCGGGGCGCCGCGCAGGACGCCGCGCCGCACGACGCCGCGGCGCCGGTGCCGCTGCCCGGCACGCGGGCCTTCGACATGCGCTCGCGCGGCGGCCGGGACTACCGCGTCTTCGTGGCCGAGCCCTCCGCCGCGGCGCCGGCGGGTGGCCGGCCGGTGCTGCTCTTCACCGACGGCAACGCCTACTTCGGGGCGGCGGCTTCGCTGGTCCGGCTGCCGTCCATGCCCGGCGCCGCGGGCGCCGTGCCGCTGGTGGTCGGCATCGGCTATCCGGGCGATGCGCCGCTGCATCTCGCGCGCCGCACCTTCGATCTCGTGCCCGCGTCCACCGGGCTGGGGACCGAGGAGGGTGTGCGCCTGGGCGCCCGCCCCGGCGGGGCCGATGCCTTCCTCGCCTTCCTGCTGGACGAACTGGTGCCGGCGCTGACGGCACACCATGCGGTCGACGCGCGGCGCGTGTCGCTGGCCGGCCATTCGCTGGGCGGGCTGTTCGCACTGCACGCGCTGCTCGAGCGCCCGGCGGCCTTCCATTCGATCGCCGCGATCAGTCCGTCCATCTGGGTGAACGAGCACGCGCTCCTCGCCGGCGCCGAGGCGCTGCCGGCTGCGCCGCGCCTGCCCGCACGGGTGCTGCTGGCCGTTGCCCGCGACGAGGTGCCCGGCCGTTCCGAGCGCTCGCAGCGCATGCTGTCCACGGTGCGCGCCATGCACGGGCGCCTGCGGCCGCTGCACGCGCGGGGCCTGCAGGCCCGCCTGCTCGAACTGGACGACGAGAACCACATGAGCACCTTCATCTGCACCCTGCCGGCCATCCTGCGCCAGGCCGGGGCCAACGCTTGACTTCAAAGGAGAAACGCATGACCAGGACCCTGACCCTTCTGGCCGCCGCCCTCGGCTTCGCCGCCGCCTCGGCCAGCGCCCACCAGATCTGGCTCGAACAGCCCGCCAAGGGCAGCGCCGTGATCCGCTTCGGCGAGTTCGGCGACAACCTGCGCGAGGCCTCGCCGGGCCTGCTCGACAAGTTCGGCAAGCCCGCTGCCACGCTGGTGTCGGCCCAGGGCGAGGAGAAGAGCGCCGACGGCAGCAAGACCGCCAGCGGCTTCGCGCTGCCCTTCGCCGCGCGCCAGGGCGAGTCCATCGTGGCCGAGGACGCGAGCTACCCGCTGCGCAAGTTCAAGCAGGGCGACAAGGAGGTGACGAGCTGGTACCACCCGGGCGCGCGCCTGATCACCGGCTTCGCCGCGCAGCAGCCCAAGCTGGCGCTGGACCTGGTGCCGGCCGGCCAGCCGGGCGAGTTCAAGCTGTTCTTCAAGGGCCAGCCGCTGCCCAAGGCCAAGGTCGCGCTGGTCACGCAGTCGGGCTGGGCCAAGGAGGGCCACACCGACGAGCAGGGCCTGGTGAAGTTCGACATGCCCTGGAAGGGCCAGTACGTGGCCGAGGTGAGCCACATCGACCGCACGCCGGGCGAACGGGCCGGCGAGAAGTACGACGGCGTGAGCTACGTGACCACGCTGACCTACGTGAAGGCGGCCGGCGTGGCGCCGATCCCCGCCGGCCCGGCGGCGGCGCCCAACAAGTGAGCGCCGTGCTCGCCAAGGCCCTGGGCGCGGGGCCGCTCGTCTCGCGCATCGCCGCCGCGGTGCTGGGCGGCTATGCGCTGGCGGCGCTGACCAGCGTGGCCGCGGTGGCGCTGCCGATCGACCGCGCGCAGGCCGTGCTCACGGGCATGCTGGCCAGCTTCGTGGTGTACGCAGGCGCGGTGATCTGGGTGTTCGCCGTGCGCAGCGCGCGGCGCGCCTGGGCCGGGCTGCTGGTGGCGGCGGTGCCGCTGGGGCTGGCCGCCTGGTCCGTCTGGAACGGAGGAAGCCCCTCGTGAGCCGCCGCAGCAACGACACGACGCCGGCCAAGGCCAAGGCTGCGCCGCAGCCGCGCGGCATCCGCCAGACCATGTCCGACCTGCACATCTGGGCCGGGCTGCTGGTGGGATGGCTCCTCTACGCCATGTTCCTCACCGGCACGGTGAGCTACTTCAAGGACGAGATCTCCCAGTGGATGCGGCCCGAGCTGGCGCACCAGGCCGAGGTGCCCGACCCGGCGCTGGTGGCAGCGCGCATCGCCGGCGAACTGCAGACGGTGGCCGCGGGCAGCCCGCAGTGGAGCATCGGCCTGCCCGACGCGCGCAACAACACCGCCGGCGCCTTCTGGCGCACGCCCGGCGTGGAAGGGCGGCGCGCCTTCCAGAGCGCCACCTTCGACCCCGCCACCGGCCACAAGGTGGCGGCGCGTGACACCGGCGGCGGCGAGTTCTTCTACCGCTTCCACTTCCAGTTCCACTACATGCCGGTGCTGTGGGCGCGCTGGCTGGCGGGCTTCTGCGCGATGTTCATGCTGGTGGCCATCGTCAGCGGGGTGATCACGCACAAGAAGATCTTCATCGACTTCTTCACCTTCCGCTGGGGCAAGGGGCAGCGAAGCTGGCTGGACGCGCACAACGCGCTGTCGGTCTTCGGGCTGCCCTTCCACGCCATGATCACCTACACCGGGCTGGTGACGCTGATGTCGCTGTACATGCCGTGGGGCGAGCAGGCGGCCTTCAAGACGCCGGCCGAGCGCCAGCAGCTGCGCGCCGAGACGAGCGCCTTCGTCCAGCCCGGCAAGCCCAGCGGGCAGGCCGCGACGCTGGCGCCGATCGAGGACATGGTGCGTCAGGCCCAGGCGCGCTGGGGCCGCGACAACATCAACCGCGTGACCATCACCCACCCCGGCGACGCGAGCGCACGCGTGAGCATCACCCGCGGCGACGAGGGCCGCGCCTCGGTCAGCCCGCAGTTCCTGCTCTTCGAGGGCCCCACCGGGCGGCTGCTGCAGGCCAAGGACAGCGTCGGCCCTGCCGCCGAGACGCGTGGCGTGATGTACGCGCTGCACCTGGGCCGCTTCGGCGACACGGTGACGCGCTGGCTGTACTTCCTCGTCAGCCTGGCCGGCACGGCGATGGTGGGTACGGGGCTGGTGCTGTGGACCGTCAAGCGCCGCGCCAAGCTGCCCGACCCCGAGCGGCCGTACTTCGGCTTCCGGCTGGTGGAGCGGCTGAACATCGCCGCCATCGCCGGCCTGTCGATCGCCATGGCCGGCATGCTGTGGGCCAACCGGCTGCTGCCGCTGGGGCTGGCGCAGCGTGCCGAATGGGAGGTGCACGCCTTCTTCATCGTGTGGGGCGCGACGCTGGCCTGGGCGCTGCTGCGGCCGGCCCGGCGGGCCTGGATCGAATTGCTGTGGACGGGCGCTGCGGCGCTGGCGCTGCTGCCGGTGCTCAATGCCCTGACCACCGACCGGGGCCTGCTCGCCAGCCTGCGCGCCGGCGACTGGATCTTCGCCGGGCTGGAACTCACGCTGCTGGCGCTGGCCGCGCTGCACGTGGCGTTGGCGATCCGCACGGCGCGCCACAAGCCCAAGCTGCGCCCGCAGCGCCAGGCCGCGGCCGCGCGCCGCCCGGCCGCGCCGCCGCCGGACGAACCGGTGGGCGAGCCGGCGCTGCAGGAGGCTGCCCGATGAGCCACGCCGCCGTCTCCGTCGTCTCGCTGCTGGCCTTCGCCCTGCTGGCGCTGGCGATGGACCGCCACCAGCAGGACCTGTTCGGCCGCGAACTCGAACCCTGCCGCTCGCGCGCGTTGCGCATCGGCGGCTGGGCGGCACTGCTGGCCTCGCTGGCCATCGCCGTCGATGCGCAGGGCTGGTCGCTGGGCCTGGTGGCCTGGTGCGGCCACATCAGCCTGAGCGCCGGGGTGGTCATCCTCGCGCTGGTCGCCTGGGAGCGCCGCAAGGCGCGCTGAGGCGGCGGCGAGGGCGCGCGGGCGCGGCCACAATGGCGGCCCGTTTCCCGTCTCTGCCCCGCCTCCGATGCGCACCCGCTTCATCCTCATCCAGACCAGCCATGCCGGCAACGTCGGCGCCGCCGCGCGCGCCATGCGCACCATGGGCTTCGACGACCTGGTGCTGGTGGCGCCGCGCTGGCCCAACGTGCTGCGGCGCGAGGAGACCATCCAGCGCGCCAGCGGCGCCCTGGACGTGCTGGAGAAGGCCCGCATCGTCGACACGCTGGACGAGGCGCTGGACGGCCTGACCCACCTGGCCGCCACCGCGATGGTGCCGCGCGACTTCGGCCCGCCCACGCGGGCGCCGCGCGAGCACTTTGCCTCGCTGGTGGCCGAGGGCACGCCGCAGCACGTGGGTCTGCTGTTCGGCTCCGAGCGCTTCGGCATGCGCAACGAGGACGTCTATCGCTGCCACGTCGCGCTCTCGATTCCCACCGCGCCGGATTTCGGTTCGCTCAACCTCGGCGCTGCGATCCAGGTGATCGCCTACGAGTGGCGCTGCGCGCTCGGCGGCTTCGCCGTGCGCGACGCGACGCCCGTGCCGCCGGCCGCCGATGCCGCGGCCGTGGCGGGCATGCTGGACCACTGGGAGCGCGCGCTGGTGGACATCGGCTTCCTCGACCCGGCAGCGCCCAAGAAGCTGATGCCGCGCCTGACGCAGCTCTTCAACCGCGCGCAGCCCACGCCGGAGGAGATTCACATCCTGCGCGGCATCGCCAAGGCGATGACCGACACGCGGCGGCGCTGACGCCGGTGTTCACACCTTCTCAGTCCAGCCGGAAGCGCCCGCTGTAGCGGAAGACGTCGCCCCACCACGGGTGGCGGATGCGCATCTGCATGGTGAAGGCGCCGTCGTCGCCCGGCACGGGGCGCTCCTCCACGTAGGCGCGGCCGAGCAGCAGGTGCAGCGGCAGCGGCACACGCGGACCGCGGCCGAGCCGCCACACGTAGCCAGCGTCGCGGAACACCAGCGCGCCATCCTCCGCGCTCACGCGCAGCCGCAGGCCCAGGCCGAAGCGCACGTACTCGACGACCTCGTGGCGCGCGTGCGGCGCGGCCTCCATGAAGGAGCGGAAATGAAAGACCGGCCGGCCCGCGAAGCGGAAGCGGCGGTCCCAGGACAGCCGCGCGCTGTCGGGGTGGCAGCGGTAGTGCACCTCGATCGGCACGTCGCGGCCCTGATAGGGCACCAGCGCGCCGAACAGGCGGCCCGCGGGCAGCAGCAGCCAGGCCCAGCGGCCGCGCCAGACCTCGTCCATGCGGCCCCGCACCGTCACGCTGTCGCCGGAGAAGGGGCGCAGGCTGTAGTGGCGGCGCACCACTTCGCCCAGGCGCTGCCAGGCGGCCTCGCCCAGCACGCTGCGGAAGACGGGGGCCTGCGTCATCGCTGTCCGCCCTCCAGCGCCAGTTGCTCCGCGCGGGCCTTGTAGAAGTCCAGGATCCCCTCCGTGAAGTTGCCGATCAGCAGGCGCGCGGCGGCGTTCGCGTACCAGTTGAAGTGCGTGCTGGTGCGCCAGTGCACGTCGATGCGCAGTTCGGTGCCGCCGTCCCTGGGCGTCAGCGTGAAGCGGGTCTCGTTCAGGTCGAAGTAGTGGCCGCCGACCTGCACGTGGTCGTCCAGCGCGCCGGGCGGCACCGAGCCGGGCCCGAAGCGGTAGCGCCAGGCCAGCTCGCGCCCCGGTTGCCACGTCGTGACGAGGCCGTCGAAGCGCACGCCGCGGTCCCACTGCATGCGGCGGATGCGGCCCACGGGCGTGTCGGGGCCGACGGCAACGGTCTCGGTGATGCTCTCCAGCGGGCGCGGCACGCCGATGCGGTAGGCCCACACGCCGGCCAGCTCCTCCTCGCGGATGCCGCGCACGTCGTTGAGCGCCGCCCACACGCTGTCGGGCGGCGCGGCGATGAAGGTGGCGTGGCTGGCCTGCGAGCGCGCCACGGGGTTGGGCAGGTCCGGCTCCACCATGCCCAGCGCCAGGGGCAGCACCGCGAAGCCGTGGAGCGCGTGGCGCGGCCAGCGGGTGAGCCGGCACAGCAGCCCCATCAGCAGGCCGCCCACGCTGCCCAGCAGCATGAACAGCGGAAAGATGACGATGGCGCAGATCCAGCCCTCGACCAGGATCGTCAGCGCGCCGGCCACCATCAGCGCCGTGGAAAGCCAGGGCGCGAACAGGTAGTAGCGCCAGCCGCGGCGTGCGCGGCGCTCGGCCACGTACACCGTCACCGCGCCGCACAGCGCCGGCGCCAGGTAGATGAAGGCTGCCAGCATGGCCGAGTAGCGGCCGCCGGGGCTGCCGCTGAACACCAGCCGCAGGCCCAGCCCGACGACGGCGCCCATCAGGTACGGGTACCAGCCGGAGAAGGCCAGGGTGCGGGACTGCGCAGGCTGCGGCAGGTCGGTCGTGTCGTTCATGTCTTGTCGTGTGCTCGCACGGCCGTGACCATGCCATAGTCGAAATCGCGCCAGAACAGGCCCAGCGCCAGCGCGCAGTAGCTGGCGACGATGTGCCGGCGGCGCCAGGGCGTGAGGCGACCGCGCGCCTTCCACAGCGCGGCGATGGCGAAGCGCGTGGCGAGCCAGGGCACGTGCAGCGCGCTCGGCGCGATGCGCCAGCGCAGCGAACGGAAGCGCACCTGCTCGAAGCCCTCGGCGCGCAGCGCGGCGAGGAAGTCGTCCCGGCGCGCCAGGGTGGGCACCGCCCAGCTGTCGGCCCAGAGGCGGTGCAGCCGGCCGGCGATGCGCCCGGGCCGCCCGCGCAGCAGGAAGCCGTCGACCACCACCAGCCGCGCGCCGGGCTTGAGCAGCCGCGCCGCCTCGCGGCAGAAGGCGCGCTTGTCGTCGCCGGGCGCGTAGCAGGCGCTTTCCAGCGCCCAGGCGCCGTTGGCCTGGGCGGCGGGCAGGCCGGTGCGGGTGAAGTCGGCGGCCAGGTGCACCGCCCGGCCGGCCACGCCGGCCGGCGCATCGAGCGCGCGGGCGATGTCGTTCTGCACCGGCACGTTGGTCACCGTCACCGCATGCAGCAGCGGCCAGCGGCGCAGCAGCGTGCGCGCCGCCGCACCGGCGCCGCAGCCCAGGTCCACCACGCAGGCGGGCGTGCCGGCGGGCAGGGCCAGGGCCTCGCCCACCGCATGGTTCATCGCCTCCAGCATGGGCTCGCGCCGCAGCGGATTCAGCCCCGCGCGCCAGAAGCCGAAGTGCATGTTGTAGCCCGGGCTCCAGGCGCGGTAGTCGTGCGCCGTCTCGGTGAAGTAGGCCTGCGTGTCCTGCGATGTCGGGGCGCGGTGCGCCGCCGCGGGTGCGCCGGAGGTCGTGCAGGTGGGAGCGTGTGTCATCGGCAGTCCTCTCTTTCGGGGCGTTTACAAGGCCGGCTTGTTCACCATCAGCCAGTACACGGCCAGCATGGCGGCGAAGGCGGGGTAGCCCAGCCCTTCCCACCAGCGCGCCAGGCGCAGGTAGCCGGCGGGCAGTGCCGCGTCCTGTACGGCCGCCTGCTGCGCCATGCGGGCCATGCGCAGCTGCAGCCACAGCACCGGCAGCCAGCAGGCCCCGGCCAGCAGGTACAGCGCGATCGACCAGGCCAGCCACGGCGTCGCCAGCGGCCAGCCCGCCATGTGGGCCAGCGCGATGCCGGTGGCGGGCTGGGCGACCACGGCCGGCGTGGTGAACCACAGGTCGGCCCGCACCACCAGCCGCGCGACGACGGCCTGCGCCCGCACGTCGCCGCTGCGGTTGGCGAAGAAGAGGTAGAAGGCCGAGCCGAAGCCCGTGCCCACCAGCACCACGCTGGAGACGATGTGGGCGGTCTTCAGGAGCAGGTAGGTGTTCACGCGGTGCTTCCTCCGTGGTCGTGGGCGTTCATCAGCAGCCACAGGGCGGCGGCGATGGGCAGGTTCTTGAGCAGCGGGCCGAGCGGATGCAGCCACAACGCCGGCCCAGATCAGCGCGGCCTGCCAGCGTGGGTCGGCGATGCCCGCGTCGTGCAGCAGTTGCGCGCTCTGGCCGTGCGCTTCGAGGGCGCTCGCCAGCGCCGTGCCCAGCCAGACGGCGACCAGGCTCAGGTGCAGGGCGCGAATGGGGTTCATGCGGCGTGGGCAGCCGGCGGCCCGGCCAGCGTGGCGAGCAGGGCGGAAGGCGGCGTGGCCGGCCGGCCGAGCAGATGCGCGAGCCGGCCCGGTGCGGCGATGTTGTCGGTGGCCAGCAGCGCCAGCGTCTCGCTGCACCAGGGCGAGACGGGCACCTGGTCGCCCAGCCAGGCGCTGGCGCGGGTGGCCCAGCCG
The DNA here is from genome assembly GCF_000745855.1 of Xenophilus azovorans DSM 13620. Taxonomy (GTDB): domain Bacteria; phylum Pseudomonadota; class Gammaproteobacteria; order Burkholderiales; family Burkholderiaceae_C; genus Xenophilus; species Xenophilus azovorans. Next base: position 106,348 of record NZ_JQKD01000016.1, on the reverse strand, counting down.
GGCAGGGGCAGCACACGGGCCGGGGTGGCGCCGCGCTGCGCGCGCAGGCTGGCGATGAAGCCGGCCAGCGTCAGCGCCTCGGGTCCACCGAGTTCCATCAGCCCGCCCTGCCCGCACGTCGGGAGCAGCGCGGCGACGGCCTCGGCCAGTTCGTCCACCGCCAGCGGCTGCACGCGGGCGTGCAGCACGGGGCGCGGCAGCGTCAGCAGCGGCAGGTGCGACAGCGCGACGAACAGCCGGCTGCTCGCGCCGCCGCTGCCGAAGACCAGGCTCGGCCGCAGCACCAGGCCGTCGAGCGCGCCGGCCTGCGTCAGCCGCAGCAGCGCCGCGTCGGCCGCGCGCTTGGTCTGCGCGTAGCGGGTCGGATTGCGCTCGATGCCCAGCGCGGAGATGTGCACGACGCGCCGCACGCCGGCCTGCGCGCAGGCCTCGAACAGCGCCTGCGGGGCGGCGGCATGGACGGCCGCCATCGGCGCGCGCGGCGAATCGCGCAGCACGCCGACCGCGTTGACCACGGCGTCGATGCCGGCGAGGTGGGGCCGCCAGTCCTGCGGCCGCGTGGCGTGGGTGAAGTCCAGCGCGGGCGCGCTGCGGCGGCTGCGGGCAATGACCGTGTGCCCCGCGCCGGTGAGTGCGTGCGCCACGGCGCGGCCGACGAAGCCGCTGGCGCCGGCGAGCAGGACGCGCATCAGCGGCCTCCCTGTGCGCCGCCGGGGACGGTGCAGGCGCCCTCCCGGCAGCCTGCGCTGCGGCGTGCGGCACGGCGCGCCGCACGCTCGAACAGCGGGCCGATCAGCCAGCCCGGCAGGCGGTACCGGTGGCGCACCAGCACCGGGTAGGCGCGCCGCGCGGCCTGCGAGACGAGCGGCAGGCCGAGCAGGCCGCTCACCAGCGGCAGGCCGGCGGCGGCGTAGGCGGCGCGGAAGGTGTCGATGCCGACGTAGACGCGGCCCGCCGCGTCCACCGCGTGGATGGCCTCCATCAGCGCGGCGCGCGGGGCGGGGCCGCCGGTGAAGTCCGCCGGCGAGCAGTCCACGAAGGCGAGCCGGCCGGCGCGGTCGCGCGCCTGGAGGTGGCGGATCTCGCCGCTGCACAGGCGGCAGCTGCCGTCGTAGTAGAGGGTGAGCGGATAGGCGGGGCTGGCCTTCATGATCGTCACTTTCGATATTTCAGTCAAAACAGAAATAAAGGTGCAAAAAAAGAGACCGGAAAGCGATCTCAGAGCATGGGCAGGCTGGCATGGCGGTCGGCCTCGTCGTCGCCGTCCGGGCCGCCGGGCCGGGGCGCCCTGGCCGCCGCGTCGCCGCGCACGAAGCGCTGCACGCTGGCGCCCAGGCTGAGCACCTTGTCCAGCGTGCCGGGCGACAGGCGCAGCATCTCGTCGGCCCAGGCGCCGAGCTTGTCCATCAGTTCCATCGTCGCGCGGATGCGGTCCTGCGCGTCGGCCGGCTCGCGGGCGAAGTCGGGGCTGGCGACGATCTCGCGCAGCAGGCGGGTGGTGGGGTCGAACTCGCGCTCCTTTCGCTCGCGCACCACGGTGCGGAACAGCTCCCACACGTCGACGCTGGTCTCGAAGTAGTCGCGCCGGTCGCCCAGCACGTGCGTCACGCGCACCAGGTTCCAGGCCTGCAGCTCCTTGAGGCTGTTGCTCACGTTGGAGCGGGCGACGTTCAGCGTCTCCGACAGCGCCTCGGCATGCATGGGCTTGCCGTGCACGAAGAGCAGGGCGTGGATCTGCGAGACGGTGCGGTTGACGCCCCACATCGAGCCCATCTCGCCCCAGTGCAGGACGAACTTGCGTTGCAGTTCGGTCAGTTCCATGGCGCTCAGTGTATGGTTTCCGAAATTTCTGTCAACAAAGAAATTGATCGAAGAGAGCGCCGCCGTTGAAATGTCGATAAGCGATGAAAACTGTATTTATGTACAGTATTCCATGGCCGACACCCACATCCCCCTGCATGCCATCAAGGGCCGCGGCGCGGCCTCGCGGCTGGCGCACCGCTTCGAGAAGGAGGCGCGGGGCAGCTTCGACGACGGCTGGGGCACGCTCGAGGAAGAGGACTTCGTCACCGCCGCCCCGGACGCCGTGGCCACCGAGGTGCGCTTCGAGGACGCGAAGTCCGTGCTCGGCGGCAACGACTCGCCCGACATCCCCTTCGAGCGCTCGCTCAACCCGTACCGCGGCTGCGAGCACGGCTGCATCTACTGCTTCGCCCGGCCTACGCACAGCTACCTCAACCTCTCGCCGGGCCTCGATTTCGAGACCAAGCTGATCGCCAAGCGCAACATCGCCCAGGTGCTGCGCCAGGAACTGGCACGCCCGCGCTACCAACCGGCCGAGATCGCCATCGGCACCGCCACCGACTGCTACCAGCCCATCGAGCGCGAACTGCGCCTCACGCGCTCGGTGATCGAGGTGCTGCAGCAGGCGCGGCACCCCTTCGCGCTGGTCACCAAGTCCAGCGCCGTGGAGCGCGACCTCGACCTGATCGCACCCATGGCCGCGCAGCACCTGGCGGCCGTCTACGTGACCGTGACCACGCTCGACGGCGAAGTCGCACGCGCGCTGGAGCCGCGCGCCGCCGCGCCGCACCGTCGGCTGCGCACCATCCGCACGCTGGCCGAGGCAGGCGTGCCGGTGGGCGTGAGCGTGGCGCCGCAGATTCCCTTCGTCACGGAGGACATGGAACAGGTGCTCGAGGCCGCCTGGGACGCCGGCGCGCGCAGCGCCTTCTACACGGTGATCCGCCTGCCGTGGGAGGTGGCGCCGCTGTTCCGCGAGTGGCTCGACGTGCACCACCCGCAGCGCGCGGCGCGCATCATGGCGCGCATCCGCGAGATGCGCGGCGGCAAGGACTACGACGCCGACTGGGGCACCCGCATGAAAGGCACCGGCACCTGGGCCGAGCTGATCGGGCAGCGCTTCGCCAAGGCCACGCGGCGCATCGGCTTCAACCGCGAGCGCATCGTGATGGACCTCTCGGCCTTCCGCCCGCCGCGGGAGGACGGGCAGGGCAGCCTGTTCTGACCTTCAGCGGCCAGGCTTCTTCTTCGTCTTGCGCGTCGGCCTGGGGGCGTTGGCCGTGCGCAGGGCCGCCTCGACCGCGCGCCGTGCCCACAGCGCGGCCGCCTGCCGGTCCTCGAATACCGTCTCGGGCGCCTGGCGGTAGGAGGTCGTCATCTTCCTGCCCTGGCGCTCGAAGCTGAAGGCCGGCAGCGCCAGCGCCTCGAAGTGCGGCAGCGTCTGCGCGTCGGTCTTCAGGTAGAGCACCTCGCGCACCACCAGCGCGAACATCAGGTCGTCGTGGTAGACGCCGTAGCCGCCGAACATGCGCGCGATGCGCACCGGCCCCAGGCTGGCGAAGACGTCGTGCAGGGTGTCGCTCAATTGGCTCATCGGGCAACCTCCGTGCTTCGCACCGCGGTGCGAGCCCCCTTCGGAACGGCCGGGCGTGGGCTCATGCCGTGATCTCGATGCGGTTGCCGTCGGGATCGAGCACCACGCTCTCGTAGTAGCCGTCGCCGGTGCGGCGCGGGCCGTCGAGCACCGGGTGGCCGGCCTCGCGCAGCCGCGCCGTGAGCGCGTCGACCTGCGCCTCGGAGCCGACCGCCATCGCCACGTGCGTCCAGCCCATGCGCTGCGCGCCGGGCGCGGCCGGCTCGGGGCGCAGCGCGGTGGTGCTCATCGCCTCGATGCGCGCCCCGCCCGCGAAGGACAGGAAGCGCGAGGCGAAGCCCTTGGCGGGGTTGCGGTACAGCGGCCCGGCCTCGGCGCCGAAGTGCTCGGCGTAGAAGCGGACGCAGCGGTCGAGGTCGTCGGTCCAGAGGGCGATGTGATCGATGCGCATGGGCGGGTGGAGGCGGGTGCGGCGAAGTGCGTGCGGCGCGCCCATGCTAGTGCCGGTTTGACCTGCGTCCAACTCGTTGATAGCATCAACAAAATAACGAACCCCACGGAGACGCCCATGACAGCCTTTCGATTCGATGCGCGGCGGCGCGATGCGCTGCGCCTGCTCACGGCCGGCGCGGCCGCGGCCGCCTGCCCCGCGCTGCGCGCGCAGGAGGCTTTCCCGTCCCGGCCGATCCGCGTGGTCGTGCCCTTCGCCGCCGGCGGCGCCATCGACGTGGCGGTGCGCGCCATGACCGACCGCGTCGCGCAGGAGGTGCGCCAGCCCGTGGTGGTGGAGGCCAAGCCCGGCGCGGCCACCATCCTCGGCGCCGAGGCGGTGGCCAGCGCGGCGCCGGACGGCTACACCGTGCTCGTCACCACCAGCAGCACCACCATCAACAACGCCGGGGCGTACAAGAAGCTGCCCTACGACCCGGCGCGCAGCTTCGCGCCCGTGACGCAGGTGTCGATGGGCAGCGTGATGTTCGCGGGCCCGGCCAATGCGCCGTACGCCGACCTGCAGGGCTTCGTGCGCTGGGCCAAGGCGCAGGGCCGGCCGATCTCGTACGGCAGCTGGGGCAAGGGCTCCTCGGCGCACCTGTTCGGCGAGCTGCTGCGCATGCGCCACGGGCTGCCGATGCAGCACGTGCCCTACAAGGGCGACGTGGCCGCGCTCACCGACCTGCGCGGCGGCGTGATCGACAGCACCTTCTGCAGCCCGGTGAGCGCGCGGCCGCTGGTGCGCGCCAACGCCGTCAAGGCGCTGGGCATGACGGGGCCGCGCCGCTCGGGCGGCCTGCCCGAGCTGCCCACCTTCGGCGAGCAGGGCCTGGAAGGCTTCGAGCTGGCGGGCTACGTGGCCGTGTACGTGCCGGCCGGCACGCCGGCGCCGGTGATCCGCAAACTGAACCAGGCTTTCGTGGCCGCCATCCGTACGCCCGAGGTGTCGCAGCGCCTGATCGACCAGGGACAGGACCCGGTGGCCGGCACGCCGGAGGAACTGGCCGCCGTCTACGAGCGCGACGCGCCGCAATGGCTGGCGCTGATGAAGGCCGCGGGCGTGGAGCCCGAATGAGCCGCGACATCCACCCCGGAACCACGATGCCATGAACTCCCCCCAGGAACACCGCCGCCTCATCCCCATCCGCAGTGCCTACGAGCTGCCGGAGCCCGGCATCCGCGACGAACTCGTGCGCACCGGCCGCGGCACGCAGATGGGCGAACTGCTGCGCCGCTACTGGCATCCGGTCGGCCTCGCCAGCGACGCCACCGATACGCCGCGCCAGATCCGCGTGCTGGGCGAGGACCTGATCCTCTTTCGCACCGGCGAGGGCGAGGCGGGCCTGCTGCATCCGCGCTGCGCGCATCGCGGCACCTCGCTCTACTACGGCAAGGTGGAGCAGGATGGCATCCGCTGCTGCTACCACGGCTGGAAGTTCGGCCCCACCGGCGAGTGCCTGGAGCAGCCCTGCGAGCCCGGCGGCGGCAGCCGCATCGGCCGCATGCTGCAGCCGGCCTACCCGGTGGCCGAGCGCTATGGGCTGGTCTGGGCCTACATGGGTCCGCCCGAGCGGCAGCCCGTGCTGCCGCGCTTCGAGCCCTTCGAGGACCTGGCCGAGGGCGAATTCGTCGAGGCCGACGACCAGAGCATCGGCGGCGGCGGCCCGGTGGTGGTCGACTGCAACTGGTTCCAGCACTACGAGAACGTGGTCGACCCGTGGCACGTGCTGGTGCTGCACGGCACCTTCTCAGGCGTGCAGTTCACCGACGCGATGCTGCGCGCGCCGACCATCAGCTTCGAGACGACCGACAAGGGCGTGAAGGTGACCTCGCTGCGCACGCTGGACGACGGCTCGGTGTTCCGCCGCGTCACCGAGGCCTGCATGCCGACCTGGCGCGTCGTGCCCAACCCGCGGGTGGGCCAGTACGCGCGGGTGGAGTCGATCGGCTTCGTGCTGCCGATCGACGACACGCACTTCCGCATCTACACGGTGGCGCGCGTGCGGCAGCCGGGCGAGCTGACGGGCTTCCGCTCGCGGCAGAACGGCAAGCTGTGGAGCGAGCTGAGCGAGGACGAGCACCGCCGCTTCCCCGGCGACTACGAGGCGCAGAAGAGCCAGGGCGACATCACCTGGCACGGCCACGAGAACCTGGCGACCAGCGACCGCGGCATCGTGCTGCTGCGGCGGCTGGTGCAGGCGCAGGTCAAGGCGGTGGAGGAGGGGCGCGACCCGGCGGGCGTGCGCTTCGACCCGGCCGACGACCTGGTGCGCTTCGAGGCCGGCAACTTCCTCGACGCGGCGGCGCCGGAGGCGAGCTGAGATCAGCCGCGCGCGGCCAGCGCTTCTTCTTCCTGCGCGATCAGTTCCTGCGCGCGCGCCTTGAGCTTGTTCAGGGCCGCGACGAGCTGCTCGGCCTCCTCGGCGCTCAGCACCTCGCGCAGCGCGCGGTCGCGGTCGCGGGCCGCCGCGACCAGCCCGGCCAGCGTGCGCGTGCCGGCGGCGGTGAGGGCCAGTTCCGCCGAGCGCGCATCGGTGCGGTGCGCGCGGCGCCGCACCATGCCGCGGCCCACCAGCCCTGTCACGATGCGGCTGATCTGCGCCTTGTCGGTGCTGGAATAGTCGGTGAGCGCGCGCAGCGTGACCGGCTGCAGGTGCTCGATCAGCGCCAGCGTGCGCCATTCCATCAGGCTGCAGTCCTGCTCGCGCCGGAAGCGCAGCGCCGCACTGCGCCGCAGGACGTCCGACGTGCTGTTGACCTCGTAGCTCAGCAGGGGGCAGAAGGCGGGACCACGGGGCGCATGGGGCATCGCGCGATCATAGCCACCGCATTCCCGCCTCTCAGGCCGCGAGGGCGGCTGCGTGGTGGGCGAAGTGATCGGCCAGGAAGCTGGCGATGAAGTAATAGCTGTGGTCGTAGCCCGGCTGCAGGCGCAGCGTGAGCGGATGGCCGGCGGCGTTGCAGGCGGCCTTCAGCAGTTCGGGCCGCAGCTCGGCCAGGAATTCGTCGGCATCGCCCTGGTCCACCAGCAGGGGCAGGCGCTCCTTCGCCGTCTTCACCAGTTCGACCGTGTCCCAGGCCTTCCAGGCCTCGCGGTCGCTGCCCAGGTAGGCCGTCAGCGCCTTCTGTCCCCACGGCACCTGCGTCGGCGCGACGATGGGCGCGAAGGCGGATGCGCTGCGGTAGCGGCCGGGATGGCGCAGCGCCGTCACCAGCGCGCCGTGGCCGCCCATGCTGTGGCCGAAGACGCCTCGCGCATCGCCGGCGGCGAAGTGCCGCTCGACCAGCGCCGGCAGTTCGTCGGCCACGTAGTCCTGCATGCGGTAGTGCGGCGCCCACGGTGCCTGGGTGGCGTTGAGGTAGAAGCCCGCGCCCTGGCCCAGGTCGTAGGCCGGGTCGTCGGCGACGCCCTCGCCGCGCGGGCTGGTGTCGGGCGCCACCACGATCAGGCCGTGCCGCGCCGCGTGCGCCTGCGCGCCGGCCTTGGTGATGAAGTTCTGCTCGGTGCAGGTCAGGCCGCTCAGCCAGTACAGCACCGGGCGCTTCTCGCCGCGCAGCGCGGCCTCGGGCAGGTAGATGCCGAACTTCATGTCGCAGCCGAGGGTGTCGGAGGCGTGCTTCCACACTTCCTGCCGGCCGCCGAAGCTGGCGTGTTGTTCGATGCGTTCCATGTCTGTCTTTCCAGGAGAGGTTCAGGAGGATGCGGCGGCGCCCTGCATGGCCGAGGAGTCGAGCACCTCGCGCCCGCGGGCGGCGGGGACCGCGCGGGCCAGCGCCGCTGCCACGTCGGCCGCCGCGATGGCGCGCAGTCGGCGCGGGACGATCGGCCGCAGCACCGCCTCCAGGCGGGCCCACAGCAGCTCGCCGCGGCGCGCCGGCTGTCCCAGCGCGTGGCGGTCGCCGCGCAGCATCGACGGCCGGGCGATCACCAGGGCCTCGAAGGGCAGGGCCGCCAGCGCGTCTTCCAGTTCGCCCTTGACGCGGCTGTAGAACACCGACGATCGCGCGCTGGCGCCCAGTGCGCTCACCAGGCCGGCCCGGCGCGCGCCGGCCGCCAGGGCCGCCTGCGCGACGGCGAGGTTGGCGTCGAAATCGACCGCGCGGAAGGCCGCCTGGCTGCCCGCGGTCTTGATCGTGGTGCCCAGCGCCAGGTAGACCTCGTCGAGCGGCGGCAAGGCCGGCAGCGCGGCGACATCGACCACGTGGCAGCGCAGCCTGGGATGGGCCAGCGGCAGCGGGCGCCGCACGAGCGCGTGCACTTCGGCCACGGCCGGATCGGCGCACAGCCGCTCGATCAGGCAGCGGCCCACCAGTCCGCTGGCGCCGGCCACGGCGGCGACGCGGCCGGCGGCGGGGGCTGCCGAGGCGTCGGCCATGGCGGTCTCAGTAGTGCACCACCGAGCGGATCGACTTGCCCTCGTGCATCAGGTCGAAGGCCTCGTTGATGCCGGTGAGCGGCATGGTGTGCGTGACGAAGGGCGCGAGCTGGATGCGGCCGGCCATCGCGTCCTCCACCATGCCGGGCAGTTGCGAGCGGCCCTTGACGCCGCCGAAGGCCGTGCCCAGCCAGCGCCGGCCGGTGACGAGCTGGAAGGGGCGGGTGGAGATCTCCTGCCCCGCGCCGGCCACGCCGATGACGACCGACTGGCCCCAGCCGCGGTGCGCGCATTCGAGCGCGGCGCGCATCACGTTGACGTTGCCGATGCACTCGAAGCTGTGGTCCACGCCCCAGCCCGTCATCTCCACGATCACCTGCTGGATCGGCTTGTCGTGGTCCTTGGGGTTCACGCAGTCGGTGGCGCCGAAAGTCTTCGCCAGCTCGAACTTGCCCGGGTTGGTGTCGATGGCGATGATGCGCCCGGCCTTCGCCAGCCTGGCGCCCTGGATCACCGCCAGGCCGATGCCGCCCAGGCCGAACACGGCGACCGAGTCGCCTTCCTGCACCTTGGCCGTGTTCTTCACCGCGCCCAGGCCGGTGGTCACGCCGCAGCCCAGCAGGCACACCTGCTCGGGGTTGGCGTCGGGGCTGACCTTCGCCAGCGACACCTCGGCCACCACGGTGTACTCGCTGAAGGTGGAGCAGCCCATGTAGTGGTAGACCGGCTGGCCGTTGTAGCTGAAGCGGCTGGTCCCGTCAGGCATCACGCCCTTGCCCTGGGTGGCGCGCACCGCCACGCACAGGTTGGTCTTGCCGCTCTTGCAGAACAGGCACTCGCCGCATTCGGCGGTGTACAGCGGGATCACGTGGTCGCCCGGCTTGACGCTGGTGACGCCTTCGCCCACCTCGACCACGATGCCGGCGCCCTCGTGGCCCAGCACGGCGGGGAACAGGCCCTCCGGGTCGTCGCCGGAGAGCGTGAAGGCGTCGGTGTGGCACACGCCGGTGTGGGTGATCTTCACCAGCACCTCGCCCTTTTTCGGCGGGGCGACGTCGATCTCGACGACCTGCAGGGGCTTGCCGGCTTCGAAGGCAACGGCGGCGCGGGATTTCATGGGCGGTCTCCAGTGGACAGGAAGGAAAAGGGATGGGGGAAGCGTGCGCGCCTACCGCAGATAGGTGCGCACGAGCTGGGTCATGTCCTGCACCCGCTGCGCATGGCGCGGGTCCTTGCCCGCGTGCTGGCCGAACTCCTCGCGGATGTGCGACTCCAGCACCTCGGACATGAGGGCGTTGACGGCCCCGCGGATCGCGGCGAGCTGCTGCAGCACCGGGCCGCAGTCGGCGCCAGCCTCGAGGGCGCGCTCCAGCGCCTCGGTCTGGCCGCGGATGCGGCGCACGCGCAGCAGCGCCTTCTTCTTCTCGTCGGGCGAGTGGGGCATGCCGCCAGTTTATACCCGGGGGGAGTATTGGCAAGTCCCTGCGCGCGGACCGCGCAGGCACGTTCTAAGATGCCCGGCCAGACCCACTGCAAGCCATTGCCGCCATGAAGAAGATCCTCGTCCTCAACGGTCCCAACCTCAACCTGCTGGGCACGCGCGAACCGGCGCAGTACGGCCACGAGACGCTGGCCGACGTCGAGCGCCTGTGCCAGGAGGCCGGCGACCGGCTCGGCGTGGCCGTCGAGTGCCGCCAGTCGAACTGGGAAGGCCAGCTCATCGACTGGATCCATGAGGCCGGCCGCGAGGTGGCGGCCGGCACGATGCTGGGCGTGGTGATGAATCCTGGCGCCTACACCCACACCTCCATCGCGCTGCACGACGCCATCAAGGGCGCGAGCGTGCCGCTGATCGAGCTGCACATCTCCAACGTGCATGCGCGCGAGGAATTCCGCCACCATTCCTACATCTCGCCAGCGGCGCGCGGGATCATCGTGGGCCTGGGCGTCAAGGGCTACCCGCTGGCGATCGAGGCGCTGGTGCGGATCAGCGGCTGATCGGGGCGCTCGCGCCGCCGTTCACCGCGAAGCCCTGTCCGGCCGCCACTTGAAGGCAGGGTCCACCACCACGCCGCGGTGCAGCGGCGCGGCGCGCAGGGCGTGCGCGACGGCACCCAGGAGGGCCTCGGCGGCGGGCGCGGGCAGGCGGTCGCGCCGGTGCATCAGGAACACCTCGCGCCTGACGACGGGGCGCAGCGGGACGAAGCGCAGGCCCTGCGCCATGGCGTGCGACGCACCCAGCGCGGACAGCACCGCCACGCCCACGCCGGCCTGCGCCAGCGACAACTGGAGCGCGAGGCTGTTGACCTCCGTGCCGCCCGCCATGTGGGCCACCAGGGGCGAGCCGTGCACCCGTAGCGCCTGCATGATGCTGGTGTCGTCGGACTCCTTGAGCAGCGGCAGCTCGGCCGCCCGCTCGGCCGTGAGCGCGCGCGGCAGGCGGTAGGCGGCGGCGTGCGCGAGCACGCCCAGCGACGCCTGCAGCATGCGGTGGCAGGCCAGCAGGCGGACGTCTCCCACGGGGGTGCCGATGCCGAGATCGACCTCGGCATCGACCACACGACGGGTGATGGCGGCGCTGTTGGCGTCGATGACGCGCACCTGCACGCCTGGATGGGTCGCCGCGAAGCGCTTCAGCGCCGGCGCCAGCACCGTGCAGCCGAAGGCCGTGCCCACGGCGATGGAGACCACCCCCTGCGCTCCGGCAACCCGGTGCGCCATCGCCTCGCCGACAAGGTCCAGGTCGTGCAGCAGGCGCTGCGCCGTCGGCAGCAGGCTCTCGCCCGCCGGCGTCAGCGCGACGCGCCGGGTGGTACGGTGGAACAGCGGCGCGCCGAGCTGGGATTCGAACTCCTGCAGCGCACGGGTGAGCGCTGGCTGGCTCAGGTGCATGGTGCGCGCGGCACGCGACATGTTCTGTAGCGCCGCGACGACGGTGAAGAGGCGCAGCTGGCGCTGGGTGATATTCATGCAAGATGGAGAATAAACGATCAGATCAATGCAATGGACGCAACAGTAGGCCGCTCCTAGACTGGCGCCATGACATCCATGCTTCATCGCGGCGCGGTCCTCGCGCTGCTCCTCTCGCTCGCCGCCTGCGCGCCCCTGGGCGGCGTCCACGGCACTCCCGGCGGCAAGGTGCAGGGCACGGCGACCATGCACGACGCGGCGTCCTCGCGCGCGGCGATCGAAGGAGCGCAGGTGGCACTACCCTCCAGGCTGACGGGCGGCGCGCCCTACGTCGGGCGCTGGCGCGACATGCCCCGGCTGCAGCCGGGGCGGGTGCCGGTGGTGGTGTTCCTGCATGGCTCGTCCGGGCTCGGCCTGCCGGCCATCGCCGAGTGGCAGCGCTGGCTGGCGGGCCTGGGCATTGCCAGCGTGGCGCCCGATTCATTCGCGCTGCCGGGGCGCCTGCGATACACGTCGCCGATCGACAAGCCGACCTACGAACGCATCCATGCACTGAGGGCCTCGGAAATCGCCCTGGCCCAGCAGGCCCTGGCCGCCAGCGATTGGGCCGACCCCCGGCGCCTGGTGCTGGCCGGCACCAGCGAGGGCGCCGTGGCCGTGGCGCGGCATGGCGCAGACGATTTCGCCGGCCGGATCATCTATGCGTGGAGTTGCGAAGACAACTACTTCGTCGAGCGGGCCTCGACCGCCGCCACGCCCGGGCGGCCGGTGCTGAACGTGATCGGCATGGCCGACCCGTATTTCTCGGCCACCAACGCCTGGCTCGGTCAGCCGCAGGCCCGCGGGCATTGCGCGGCCGCCCTGCAGGCCAACCCGCAGGCTATGGTGGTCCTGCTGGCGCAGGCGCCGCACACGCTGATCCACCTGCCGCAGGCGCGGGCCGTCACGGCCGCCTTCCTGCAGCAGTTCGCATCGCCCTGATCGGCGCTACAGTGCGTCGGCCGGGCAGGCGGCGGTGTTTTCCTTGCGGTGCCCGTCGGGGCGCGCGCCGCCGCCGCCGAACCACGGCAACGGAGACGCGCTTGAAGATCACCTCGGTCAGTCCCTTCATCCTGCACGTGCCCGTCACGGGCTCGCAGATCGCCGACAGCACGCACGCCATCACGCACTGGGGCGTGGTCGGCGCGCGCATCGACACCGAGGAAGGCGTGTCGGGCCACGGCTTCACCGGCACGCACGCGCACCTGCCGAGCGACCAGCTCATCGCCCGCTGCATCGAGACCTGCCACGCCCCGCTGCTGCTGGGCGAGGACGCCGGCGACGTGCGCCGCCTGTGGCTGAAGCTGGCGCGCAACCCGGCGCTGCAGTGGATCGGCCGCGCGGGCATCACCACGCTCTCGCTCGCGGCCCTCGACGTGGCCCTGTGGGACCTGAAGGCCAAGGCGGCCGGCGCGCCGCTGTGGAAGCTGCTCGGCGGCCAGGTGCGCGAGAAGGTCCGCGCCTACAACACCGACATCGGCTGGCTGAGCATCGACGACGAGGCGCTGGTGGCCGGCGCGCGCCGCGCGGTGGAGCAGGGCTTCACCGGCATCAAGATCAAGGTGGGTTCCACCGTGGAGCGCGACCTGCGCCGCCTGGCTGCCGTGCGCGAGGCCGTTGGCCCCGAGGTGACGCTGGCCGTCGACGGCAACGGCAAGTGGGACCTGGCGAGCTGCCTGCGCTTCTGCCGCGGTGCCGAGCCCTTCGACGTGTTCTGGTTCGAGGAGCCGCTGTGGCACGACGACGTGAAGGGCCACGCGCAACTGGCGCGCGCCACCCGCATCCCGGTCGCGCTGGGCGAACAGCTCTACACGGCCGACGCCTTCGGCGAGTTCTTCGCCCAGCAGGCGATCCACTGGGTGCAGCCGGACAGCACGCGCATGGGCGGCCTGAGCGAGGTGCTGCAGGTGTGCGAGGCGGCCCACGCCTTCCGCCTGCCGGTGGCGCCGCACGCCGGCGAGATGAGCCAGGTGCATGTGCACCTGAGCTATGCCCATCCGGCCTGCGAGGTGCTGGAATACATCCCGTGGATCAAGGACTGCTTCACCGATCCGGCCGAGGTGGTGGACGGGCACTTCCGGCTGCCCGCCGAGCCCGGCGCCGGCACAACGCCCACGCCGCAGGCCTGGGCGCGCTACCGCCAGGCCACGGCCTGAACACGAAGCGGCTTCAGGTGCGCTTGGGGCTCACCGACTTGCGGTAGCCGATGTGGCCCGCGCCGTCCACGCTCTCGAGGTGGACGTCGAAGCCCCACAGCCGCGCCACGTGCTTGAGCACCTCGGGCGTGTCCTCGTGCAGCGGCCGGTTGTGCCGCTGCGTGTGGCGCAGCGTGAGGGAGCGGTCGCCGCGCAGGTCCACGTTCCAGACCTGGATGTCGGGCTCCCGGTTGCCGATGTCGTACTGGCGCGAGAGCGACTCGCGCAGCGAGCGGTAGCCGGCCTCGTCGTGGATGGCGCTGACCTCCAGCTCGGGCTCTTCCTCGTCGTCGCGGATCGCGAAGAAGCGGAAGTCCCGCATCACCTTCGGGCTGAGGAACTGGCCGACGAAGCTCTCGTCCTTGAAGTTGCGCATCGCCCAGTCCAGCGTCTTGAGCCAGTCGCTGCCGGCGATGTCGGGGAACCAGACGCGGTCCTCCTCGGTCGGCTCCTCGCAGATGCGCTTGAGGTCGCTGTACATGGCGAAGCCCAGCGCGTAGGGGTTGATGCCGCTGTAGCCGCGGTGGCTGACCGGCGGCTGGTAGACCACGGCGGTGTGCGAGGACAGCCACTCCAGCATGAAGCCGTCAGCCAGAAGGCCCTGGTCGTACAGGCTGTTGAGCAGGCTGTAGTGCCAGAAGGTGGCCCAGCCTTCGTTCATCACCTGCGTCTGGCGCTGCGGGTAGAAGTACTGCGCGATCTTGCGCACGATGCGCACCACCTCGCGCTGCCACGGCTCCAGCAGGGCGGCGTTCTTCTCGATGAAGTACAGCAGGTTCTCCTGCGGCTCCTCGGGGAAGCGGCGCGCGGCCGCCGGCTCCGCGGCGTCGGCGCTGGGCTTGGGCACGGTGCGCCACAGGTCGTTGATCTGCCGCTGCATGTGGTGCTCACGCTCCTCGCGGCGCGCGATCTCCTGCGCCAGCGAGCGCTTCTGCGGCCGGCGGTAGCGGTCCACGCCGTAGTTCATCAGTGCGTGGCAGGAGTCCAGCAGGTCTTCCACCGCGTCCAGGCCGTGGCGCTCCTCGCACTCGGCGATGTAGTTCTTCGCGTAGACCAGGTAATCGATGATCGACGACGCATCGGTCCACATGCGGAACAGGTAGTTGCCCTTGAAGAAGCTGTTGTGGCCGTAGGCCGCGTGGGCGATCACCAGGGCCTGCATGGCCATGGTGTTCTCCTCCATCAAGTAGGCGATGCAGGGGTCGGAGTTGATGACGATCTCGTAGGCCAGGCCCATGAAGCCGCGGCGGTAGTTCTTCTCGGTGGCGATGAACTGCTTGCCGTAGGACCAGTGGCGGTAGATCACCGGCATGCCGACGCTGGCGTAGGCGTCCATCATCTGCTCCGCGGTGATGATCTCCAGCTGGTTGGGATAGGTGTCCAGGCCGAAGGCCTTCGCGGTACGGGCGATCTCGCCGTGGTAGCGCTCGATCAGCTCGAAGGTCCAGTCCGAGGGGCTGGGCAGCGGCTCGGCGGCGCGCTCGAAGCGGGGCGCGGAGGAGGGTGTCTTCATGCCGGCGTGCCCTCCTTCCTGAACAGCTCGCGGAACACCGGGTAGATGTCCTGTGCGCTGGAGACCTTGCGCATGGCGAAGTTGGGGTGCGCGTCCTCGAGCTGCGTGTATTCCTGCCACAGGTTCTGTTCGGCCTCGGCCACCTGCACGTAGGCGTAGTAGCGCACCAGCGGCAGCAGCGCCTCGTCCAGCAGCTCGCGGCAGCGGCCGCTGTCCTGGTGCCAGTTGTCGCCGTCGCTGGCCTGGGCGCCGTAGATGTTCCACTCGTTGCTGGGGTAGCGTGCGCGGACGATGTCGCGCATCAGCAGCAGCGCGCTGGAGACCACGGTGCCGCCGGTCTCGGTGGCGTGGAAGAACTCGTCCTCGGTCACTTCCTGCGCCTGCGTGTGGTGGCGGATGAACACCAGATCGATCTTCTCGTAGTGCCGCGTGAGGAACAGGTACAGCAGCATGAAGAAGCGCTTGGACATGTCCTTGCGCGCCTCGTCCATCGAGCCCGAGACGTCCATCAGGCAGAACATCACCGCCTTGGCGCTGGGCACCGGCGTGCGCACCCGGCTGCGGTAGCGCAGGTCGATCGGGTCGATGTAGGGCACGTGCTTCGCCCGCTTGCGCAGCTCCTCGATGGCCAGCTCGGTCTCGTGGATCTCCTTGCGCAGCAGCGCCGTGGCGGCGTCGGGATGCGCCTGCAGCCGGGCCAGGTGCTCGGCCAGGCGGCGCAGCTCCTTGCGGTCTTCGCCGCCCAGGGCGATGCGCCGCGCCAGCGCGCCGCGCATGGAGCGCACCACGTGCAGGTTGTTGGGCGTGCCCTCGCTGGTGAAGCCGGCGCGGTGGGTCTTCCACTCCGGCACCTCGGCCAGTTGCGTGCGCACCAGGTGGGGCAGGGCGAGGTCCTCGAAGAAGACCTGCATGAACTCCTCGCGCGTGAGGCGGAAGACGAAGTCGTCCTCGCCCTCGCCGCTGTCGCTCGCCTCGCCGCTGCCCGTGCCGCCGCCGGCCTGGCCCCGCGGCCTCTCGATGCGGTCGCCCTTGACGAACTCCTGGTTGCCCGGATGCACGTACTCGCGGCTGCCGCCCGGGGCGTGGCCGAAGGTGGGTTCGGACACGTCGTGCCGGGGCAGCGAGACGTCCTCGCCCTGTTCCAGGTCGCGGATGCCGCGCCCGCTCACCGCCTTGCGCACGGCCTCTCGGATCTGCGCACGGTAGCGGCGCAGGAAGCGCTCCCGGTTGCCGACCGACTTGTTCTTGCCCGACAGCCGGCGGTCGATGATCTGCTGCAGCGGGGCCATGGCGGTTACTCCCTGGAATGCCTGCCGGAACTCACGAGCTCTTTCTCACGCGCAGGTACCACTCGCACAGCAGGCGCACCTGCTTGGGCGTGTAGCCCTTCTCGACCATGCGGGTGACGAAGTCCTCGTGCTTCTTCTGTTCGTCGGCGCTGCTCTTGGCGTTGAAGCTGATGACGGGCAGCAGCTCCTCGGTGTTGGAGAACATCTTCTTCTCGATCACCGAGCGCAGCTTCTCGTAGCTGGTCCACAGCGGGTTGCGCCCGCTGTTGCCGGCGCGGGCGCGCAGCACGAAGTTGACGATCTCGTTGCGGAAGTCCTTCGGGTTGGCGATGCCGGCGGGCTTCTCGATCTTCTCCAGCTCGGCGTTGAGCGCGGCGCGGTCGAACACCTCGCCGGTGTCCACGTCGCGGTACTCCTGGTCCTGGATCCAGTAGTCGGCGTAGGTCACGTAGCGGTCGAAGATGTTCTGGCCGTACTCGCTGTAGCTTTCGAGGTAGGCGGTCTGGATCTCCTTGCCGATGAACTCCGCGTAGCGCGGCGCCAGCAGCTCCTTGATGTAGCCGATGAACTTCTGCTCCGTCTCGGGCGGGAACTGCTCGCGCTCGATCTGCTGCTCCAGCACGTACATCAGGTGCACCGGATTGGCCGCCACCTCGGTGCTGTCGAAGTTGAAGACCTTGGAGATGATCTTGAAGGCGAAGCGGGTGGACACGCCCGCCATGCCCTCGTCCACGCCCGCGTAGTCGCGGTACTCCTGGATCGACTTGGCCTTGGGGTCGGTGTCCTTCAGGCTCTCGCCGTCGTAGACCTGCATCTTGCTGAAGATGCTGGAGTTCTCGGGCTCCTTCAGCCGCGTGAGCACCGAGAACTGCGCCATCATCCTGAGCGTGCCCGGCGCGCAGGGTGCCTGTGCCAGCGAGGAGTTGCGCACCAGCTTGTCGTAGATGCGCACCTCTTCGGACACGCGCAGGCAGTAGGGCACCTTGACGATGTAGATGCGGTCGAGGAAGGCCTCGTTGTTCTTGTTGTTGCGGAAGGTCTTCCACTCGCTCTCGTTGCTGTGGGCCAGCACGATGCCGTCGAAGGGGATGGCGCCGAAGCCCTCGGTGCCCTTGAAGTTGCCCTCCTGCGTGGCCGTCAGCAGCGGGTGCAGCACCTTGATCGGCGCCTTGAACATCTCCACGAACTCCAGCAGGCCCTGGTTGGCCAGGCACAGGCCGCCGGAGTAGCTGTAGGCGTCCGGGTCGTCCTGGGCATAGGTCTCCAGCTTGCGGATGTCGACCTTGCCCACCAGCGAGGAGATGTCCTGGTTGTTCTCGTCGCCCGGCTCCGTCTTGGCCACCGCGATCTGCTTGAGCACCGACGGGTAGCGCTTGACCACCTTGAACTGGCGGATGTCGCCGCCGTACTCCTCCAGGCGCTTGACCGCCCAGGGCGAGAGGATGCGCTGCAGGTAGCGCCGCGGGATGCCGTATTCCTTCTCCAGGATCTCGCCGTCCTCGGCCGGGTCGAACAGGCCCAGCGGCGACTCGTTCACCGGCGAGCCCTCGATGGCATAGAAGGGCACATGCTCCATCAGCTGCTTGAGCCGCTCGGCGATGGAGCTCTTGCCCCCGCCTACCGGGCCGAGCAGGTAGAGGATCTGCTTCTTCTCCTCCAGGCCCTGGGCGGCGTGGCGGAAGTAGGAGACGACCTGCTCGATCGAGTCCTCCATGCCGTAGAACTCCCGGAAGGCCGGGTAGATCTTGATGACCTTGTTGGCGAAGATGCGCGACAGCCGCGGGTCGTTGCGCGTATCGACCAGTTCGGGGTCGCCGATGGCCTGGAGCATCCGTTCGGCGGCCGTCGCGTAGGCGGTCGCGTCGCGCTTGCAGATGTCCAGGTACTCCTGCAGCGACAGGACCTCTTCACGCGTGCGCTCGTAGCGGGCGGTGAAGTTGCTGATCACATCCATGGTTCACACCTCCAACGAGTCAACAAGGCTGCGCGCCGGGCGTCCGGGCGGCAGGCTGCATCGTGCGAGGCGTTTCGATGATGACAGCTTGCGTACCCCGAAAAAAACTCCCAATGGCAGACCGACGAGTCCAGCATAGAACAAACTGCGCCTCGAGGAAATTCCTGTCGTGCTGCATCGATTTTTAGGAAATTCGATCATGCAAAAAAGTTCCGTGAGGGCGCGTTTTTTCGTCAGCAAAAGCCGTGCCCATCGTGGCAGGGCCCGCACCAGGACGGCGTTTTCGGGAATACGAATTTGTAAGTCGGACTGGGCCGCATTCGCACCGCCGTTTCCTCTCTGCGAGCGGGCGTTGCCCGGGAGCCACGGAGGCCGCGCCGGCACGCCGGGAAGATGGACGCGGTGTGGATGGCCCTTGGCTAAATTACCCGGCTGAAAGACCTATATCAACCCGCCGGAAAGGAATAACGCGCGCCGGCTAATTCCCGTTGTCGGGAAGAACGCGGGCCTCGGCCGACCGCATTGAATTGCTTGTTCGAATTCAATCCGGAGATAATTCAGAATGTTTCAATGGAATAATCCGGGCGAATTTCGCAGCCGCCGGGGAGCGGGGCAGGTGCGCTATGGATTTCATAGCGGCCCACGGGCGGAGACAAGAAAAAAGCGCATGCGGCCTGGGGCCGTCATGCGCTTCGGGGCGGTCGTGCCGCGCGCCGCTCAGTTGAAGAACTCCTTGGCCCGGTCGAACCAGCCCTTCTCGTTGGGGCTGTGCTTGGTGCCGCCCTTCCTGAGCGAATCGTCCAGCTCCTTGAGCAGCTTGCGCTGGTGCTCGGTGAGCTTGACGGGCGTTTCGATGCGCACGTGGCAGTACAGGTCGCCGGGGTAGCTGGAGCGCACACCCTTGATGCCCTTGCCGCGCAGGCGGAACTGCTTGCCGCTCTGCGTGCCGTCCGGGATGTCGATGGCCGCCATGCCCGTGAGCGTGGGCACCTTGATCTCGCCGCCCAGCGCCGCGGTGGTGATGCTCACCGGCACCACGCAGTGCAGGTCGTCGCCGTCGCGCTCGAAGACCTCGTGCTTCTTCACGCGGATCTCGATGTACAGGTCGCCCGGCGGCCCGCCGTTGGTGCCCGGCTCGCCGTTGCCGGTGCTGCGGATGCGCATGCCGTCGTCGATGCCGGCGGGGATCTTCACCTCCAGCGTCTTGTTGTTCTTGATCTTGCCCTGGCCGTGGCAGGTGGGGCAGGGCTCGGGGATGATCTTGCCGGTGCCGCGGCACTGCGGGCAGGTCTGCTGCACGCTGAAGAAGCCCTGGCGCATCTGCACCGCGCCGGCGCCATGGCAGGTGGTGCAGGTGATGGGCTTGGTGCCCGGCTTGGCGCCGCTGCCGTGGCAGGTGCCGCAGTCGTCCCAGCTCGGGATGCGGATCTGCGCCTCCTTGCCCTCGGCCGCTTCCTCCAGCGTGATCTCCATCGCGTAGCTCAGGTCGCTGCCGCGGAACACCTGCCGGCCGCCGCCGCGCCGGCTGCCGCCGCCGCCGAACACGTCGCCGAAGATGTCGCCGAAGGCCTCGGCGAAGCCGCCGAAGCCGTCGGCGCCGCCCATGCCGCCGCGCATGTTCGGATCCACGCCGGCATGGCCGAACTGGTCGTAGGCCGCGCGCTTCTGTCCGTCGGACAGCATCTCGTAGGCTTCCTTGGCCTCCTTGAACTTCGCCTCGGCGCCGGCGGCGGCATCCCCCTGGTTGCGGTCGGGGTGGTACTTCATCGCCAGCTTGCGATAGGCCTTCTTGATCTCGTCATCGCTGGCGTTCTTGGGAACGCCGAGGACTTCGTAGTAGTCGCGTTTGGTTGCCATGGGGTCTTCGTCTGCAACGGGCTGGTGGAAAAGCAAAAAGGCCGGGGCCCCGTTGCGGGAGCCCCAGCCTCGTCAAAGCCGCCTGGTCAGCCCTTCTTCACTTCCTTGACCTCGGCGTCGACGACGTTGTCGTCGCCTCCCGCCGCGCCCTGGCCCTGCTGGCCCTGCGGCTGCTCGCCGCCGGCCGCGGCGCCCGCCGCGGCGGCGGCCGCCTGGGCATCGGCGTACATCTTCTCGCCCAGCTTCTGGCTGGCGGCCATCAGCGCCTCGGTCTTCGACTCGATCGCGGCCTTGTCCTCGCCCTTGAGCGCCTCTTCCAGTTCCTTGGAAGCGGTCTCGATCTCGCTCTTCTCGGCCGGGGTGAGCTTGTCGCCGTGCTCGCCCAGCGACTTCTTGACGCTGTGCACCATGGCCTCGCCCTGGTTGCGCGCCTGCGCCAGCTCGACCTTCTTCTTGTCCTCGGCGGCGTTCAGCTCGGCGTCCTTCACCATCTTCTGGATCTCCTCCTCGGAGATGCCCGAGTTGGCCTTGATGGTGATCTTGTTCTCCTTGCCGGTGGCCTTGTCCTTGGCGCCCACGTGCAGGATGCCGTTGGCGTCGATGTCGAAGCTCACCTCGATCTGCGGCGTGCCGCGCGGCGCCGGCGGGATGCCCTCCAGGTTGAACTCGCCCAGCAGCTTGTTGCCCGAGGCCACTTCGCGCTCGCCCTGGAAGACCTTGATGGTCACGGCCGGCTGGTTGTCGTCGGCGGTGGAGAAGGTCTGCGCGAACTTGGTCGGGATGGTCGTGTTCTTGGCGATCATCTTGGTCATCACGCCGCCCATGGTCTCGATGCCCAGCGACAGCGGGGTCACGTCCAGCAGCAGCACGTCCTTGCGGTCGCCCGAGAGCACCTGGCCCTGGATGGCGGCACCGACGGCCACGGCCTCGTCGGGGTTCACGTCCTTGCGCGGCTCCTTGCCGAAGAACTCCTTGACCTTGTCCTGCACCTTGGGCATGCGGGTCTGGCCGCCCACCAGGATCACGTCGCTGATGTCGTTGACGCTGATGCCGGCGTCCTTGATGGCCGTGCGGCAGGGCGCGATGGTGCGCTCGATCAGATCCTCGACCAGGCTTTCCAGCTTGGCGCGGGTGAGCTTGATGTTCAGGTGCTTCGGGCCCGACGCGTCCGCCGTGATGTAGGGCAGGTTGATGTCGGTGGCCGCACCGCTGGACAGCTCGATCTTGGCCTTCTCGGCCGCTTCCTTCAGGCGCTGCAGCGCGAGCACGTCCTTGGACAGATCGACGCCCTGTTCCTTTTTGAACTCGGTGACGATGTAGTCGATGATGCGCTGGTCGAAGTCCTCGCCGCCCAGGAAGGTGTCGCCGTTGGTGGACAGCACCTCGAACTGCTTCTCGCCGTCGACGTCGGCGATCTCGATGATCGACACGTCGAAGGTGCCGCCGCCCAGGTCATAGACGGCGATCTTGCGATCGCCCTTGTCCTGCTTGTCAAGGCCGAAGGCCAGGGCCGCGGCGGTGGGCTCGTTGATGATGCGCTTGACGTCCAGGCCGGCGATGCGGCCGGCGTCCTTGGTGGCCTGGCGCTGGCTGTCGTTGAAGTAGGCCGGCACGGTGATCACGGCTTCGGTGACCGGTTCGCCCAGGTAGTCCTCGGCGGTCTTCTTCATCTTGCGCAGCACCTCGGCGCTGACCTGCGGGGGCGCCAGCTTCTTGCCGCGCACTTCCACCCAGGCGTCGCCGTTGTCGGCCTTGACGATCTCGTAGGGCATGAGGTGGATGTCCTTCTGGACTTCCTTTTCCTCGAACTTGCGGCCGATCAGGCGCTTGATCGCGTACAGCGTGTTCTTCGGGTTGGTGACGGCCTGGCGCTTGGCCGGCGCGCCGACGAGAACTTCGCCGTCCTCCTGGTACGCAATGATGGAAGGCGTGGTGCGCGCGCCCTCGGAGTTCTCGATCACGCGGGTGTTGTTGCCCTCCATGATCGACACGCACGAGTTGGTCGTGCCCAGGTCGATGCCGATGATCTTTGCCATGTCGTTGTGCTCCTGAATGCGATGAATGGGGTTGTGGATGAACGTGTGGATAACCCTGGGGTATTCAAGGACTCGCCAGGGAATTTCCTGTGTGCAGCCTGTGCCTTACCTGGGGGCCGCCACCATGACCAGGGCCGGGCGCAGCACGCGCTCGGCGATGGTGTAGCCCTTCTGCAGCACGCTCACCACGGTGTTGGCCTCCTGCTCGGCCGGCACCATCGAGATGGCCTGGTGCAGGTGCGGGTCGAACCTGGCGCCCACGGCGGGCGCGACCTCGATCACCTTGTTGCGCTCCAGCGCGCTCCTGAGCTGGCGCAGCGTGGCCTCGGCGCCCTCGCGGATCTGCTCGTTGGTGGCTTCCTTGACCGCCAGGCCGGCCTCCAGGCTGTCCAGCACGGGCAGCAGGCTCTCGGCGAAGCCTTCGAGCGCGAACTTGCGGGCCTTGGAGACCTCGTCCTCGGCGCGGCGGCGGGCGTTCTGCGCCTCGGCCTGGGCGCGCAGGTACTGGTCGGCCAGTTCGGCGTTCTTCGCCTTCAGTTCATCCAGTTCGGCCTGGAGGTTCACGGCCTGGGCCTGCGCATCGGCCTCGCTGGCGGCCTGCGCCGCCTCCTGTTCTTCAGGGCTGCGGGCGGTGCCGGGCTGGTCGGTGTGCGGGGGGGTGTTCTCCGTCATGTGGTCTGGGGAAAAGAGGTCTGGAAACGGGGTTGCCGACCACCTGGGGCCCGCAGGGTCTTTTTCAAGGGCGCAGCGCCGGCCGGCGCGCTTGAAATTTCCAATGGAAAGCGCGCCGCCGATGGGGTGGGGACGGGGGCGTCCGGGCCGGGCCCGGGCGGGTCAGACGCCGAGGAGTTCGACGTCGAACTTGAGGGTCGCGTTGGGCGGGATGACGCCGCCGGCGCCGCGGGCGCCGTAGCCCAGGCCGGGCGGGATGATGAGCGTGCGCTGGCCGCCGACCTTCATGCCGGCGACGCCCTCGTCCCAGCCCTTGATGACGTGGCCGGCGCCGAGCGGGAAGGAGAAGGGCTGGCCGCGGTCGCGGCTGGAGTCGAACTTGGCGCCCTGCTGGCCGTCGTTGTAGAGCCAGCCGGTGTAGTGGACGTGCACGTGGTGGCCGGGCTGGGCCTCGGCGCCGTCGCCGACGACGGTGTCCTCGTACTGCAGGCCGGAAGGGGTGGTGGGCATGGGCGGGCTCCTCAGGGGGCAGGGGGCGGGAAGGATCGCGCGGCGATGGCGTGGCGCCATGCCGGGCACGGGCCGCGCAGTGTAGCGAGGCGCGCCGCCGCCGCGCCTCAGCCGACCTTGGCCGGCAGCGGCGCCGGCTCCCTGCGGTGCACCTGCGCCACCTGCCACTTGCTGGCGAAGGCCTGCAGGTCCGACAGGCGCTTGAGCAGGTCCTGCCCGGCCAGGGTGAGGCAGTAGCCGTCGCTGCCGTGGCCGAGCAGGCCGGCCTCGCGCAGTTCCTTGATGCGGGTGTTGAGGGTGTTGGGCGTGATGCCGCCCACGCTGTCCTGGAGCAGCCGGAACGTCTGCGGATGGCCATCGCGCAGGGCCCACAGCACGCGCAGCGCGTAGCGGGCCTCCAGCAGTGCCAGCAACTGGCTGATGGCCGTGTTCTCCTTGCTGCTCATCAGGACATCTCCTCGTTGTGTCGTGCGCGCCGGGGGCGGAGCGCCTCTTTGGGGCGCGGCATCCGGGATGCTACAAGTTTCGTAGCTGGCCGTGCAGGTACGGAGCGGGTTGTGGCGTGCAAGCCTCAGATCAGCCGGCCGGACTTGACGGCGCGCCCGCCATGCCGGCCATGCATTCGCCCAGACGGACGGCGCGGCCCGGCGCCCAGTCCGGGTTGAAGGCCAGCGCGGGGGCGGGGAACAGCAGCACCACCGTCGAGCCGAGCAGGAAGCGGCCCATCTCCTGGCCCTTCGCCAGCGTGATGTCCTGGTCCTCGTAGCGCCATTCGCGCACCTGGCCGCCGCGCGGCGGGTTGACCACGCCGTGCCACACCGTGGCCATGCTGCCCACGATGGTCGCGCCCACCAGCACCAGCACGAAGGGACCGTGCCCGGCCGACTCGAACAGGCACACGACGCGCTCGTTGCGGGCGAACAGCCCGGGCACGCCGCGCGCCGTGACGGGGTTGACCGAGAACAGCTCGCCCGGCACGTAGCTCATGCGCAGCAGGCGGCCGTCGCAGGGCATGTGGATGCGGTGGTAGTCGCGCGGGCTCAGGTACAGCGTGGCGAAGCTGCCGTCGCGGAAGCGCTGCGCCAGCGCCGCGTCGCCGGCCAGCAGGGCGGTGGCGGTGTAGCGGTGGCCCTTGGCCTGGAAGATCTGGTCGCCCTCGATGCGGCCGAACTGGCTGATGGCGCCGTCCACCGGGCACACCAGCGGCGCATCGGCGATGGGGCGGGCGCCGGGCTTCAGGGCGCGGGTGAAGAAGTCGTTGAAGCTGGCGTAGCGGGCGATGTCGGACTCGGCCGCCTCGCCCATGTCGACGCCGTACTTGCGCACGAAGCGGCGGATGATGGCCGTGGTGACCGCGCCGTGCTCGCCGCGCGCCACCCACCCGGCGAACGAGGTCAGCCCCTTCTTCGGATACAGGTACTGCGGCAGGACGGAGAGGCGGTCGGACAAGGTCGGTTCGGGGGCGGCCAAAGGTGGGCGATTCTATCGGCGGCCCCCGCCGCGACGGGATGCGTCCGCGCCTTCTCAGGTCACCGGCGCGGGATTGAACAGCACCAGCGCGTTGGCCAGCTTCCACTGCTCGGCCCAGGTCTTCCGGCGGCCGCTGGCCACCTCGAGCATCAGGCGGAACAGCTCCCAGCCCACGTCCTCGATGCTCGCCTCGCCGTCGGCGATGCGGCCGGCGTTGACGTCCATCAGGTCGTGCCAGCGGCGCGCCAGTTCGGTGCGCGTGGCGACCTTGATCACCGGCACCTGCGCCAGCCCGTAGGGGGTGCCGCGGCCGGTGGTGAACACGTGCAGGTTCATGCCGGCCGCCAGCTGCAGCGTGCCGCAGATGAAGTCGGAGGCCGGCGTGGCGGCGTAGAGCAGGCCCTTGCGCCGTGCCTTCTCGCCGGGCGCGACGACGCCGGCGATGGGCGCGCTGCCGCTCTTGACGATGGAGCCCATCGCCTTCTCGACGATGTTGGACAGGCCCCCCTTCTTGTTGCCGGGCGTGGTGTTGGCGCTGCGGTCCACGCGGCCCCGGGCGAGGTAGGCGTCGTACCAGGCCATCTGCTCGATCATGGCCTGCGCCACCTCGGGCGTGGCGGCGCGCGCGGTGAGCTGGTCGATGCCGTCGCGCACCTCGGTCACCTCGCTGAACATCACGGTGGCGCCGGCGCGCACCAGCAGGTCGGTGCAGAAGCCCACCGCGGGGTTGGCCGTCACGCCGCTGAAGGCGTCGCTGCCGCCGCACTGCACGCCCACCACCAGCTCGCTGGCGGGCACCGTCTCGCGCCGCCGGGCGTCCAGGCGCGCCAGGTGCGTCTCGGCCTGGCGCAGGATCGAGTCGACCATCGACATGAAGCCGACGTGCCCCTCGTCCTGCAGGCAGACCACGTCCGGCGCCGGCGCGTCCGCGGCCAGCGGGATCGCGTCCGGCGGCAGCAGCCGCTCGGGCTGCAGCTTCTCGCAGCCCAGGCTGACGACCATCAGCTCGCCGCCGAAGTTCGGGTTCAGGCTGATGTTGCGCAGCGTGCGGATCGGCACCGCGGCGTCGGGCGCGTCGATGGCCACGCCGCAGCCGTAGCCGTGCTCCAGCGCCACCACGTCGTCGACGTTCGGGTAGCGGGGCAGCAGTTCGGCCTTGATGCGCTGCACGGCGTATGCCGTCACGCCGGCCACGCACTGCACGGTCTGCGTGATGGCCAGGATGTTGCGCGTGCCGACCGAGCCGTCCGCGTTGCGGTAGCCCTCGAAGGTGAAGCCCTCCAGCGGCGGCTGCACGGGCGGCCGCACGGTGGCGATGGGCAGGCCCTCCAGCGCGCGCGCCTCGGGCATGCGCAGCAGGCGCTCGTGCACCCAGCTGCCGCGCGGCAGGTCCTTCAGCGCGTAGCCGATGGCCACGCCGTAGCGGCGCACCGGCGCACCCTCGGGGATGTCCGCCAGCGCCACCTTGTGCGCCTGCGGCACCTTGTCCACCAGCGTCAGGCCGCAGGGGAACACGGTGCCGGCCGGCAGGCCGCCGTCGTTGGCCACGATGGCGACGTTGTCGGCCTCGTGCATCCGGATGTACAGGGGCGCCCGGATGCCCGCCGCCTGGCCGGTACTCATTCGGCCTTGATGCCGGCCGCCTTGATCACCTGCGCCCACTTGGCGACCTCGGCCTTCTGGTACTCGCCGAGCTCGGCGGGCGTCATGGTGGAGGGCACCATGCCGAAGCCCTTCAGCCGCGCCTGCACCTCGGGCGTTGCGATGATCTTCATGATCTCGGCGTGCAGCCGGTCCACGATGGGCTTGGGCGTGCCCGCCGGCGCGAACACAGCCTGCCAGGAGCCCATGTCGAAGCCCTTCTGGCCCGCTTCGGCGATGGTCGGCACGTCCGGCAGCGAGTCCACGCGCTTCGAGCTGCTCACGGCGATGGGGCGCAGCTTGCCGGACTGGATGTGCGGGCCGACGATCAGCGTGGTGTCGAACATCATGTCCACCTGGCCGCCGACCACGTCCTGCACGGCCGGGCCGCTGCCCTTGTAGGGCACGTGCGTGAACTTCACGCCCGACTGGTAGGCCAGCAGCTCCAGCGCCATGTGCGGCGAGGTGCCGGTGCCCGGCGAGGCCGAGGACAGGCCGCCCGGCTTGGCCTTGCTGGCGGCCAGCACGTCGTCGAGCGTCTTGTAGGGGCTGGCGGAGGGCACCACCAGCACCAGCGGGCCCGAGCCCAGCATGGCCACCGGCGTGAAGGACTTGACGGGGTCGTAGTCCAGCTTGGAATACAGGCTCACGTTGATGGAGTGCGAGCTGATGGTGCCGCCCAGGATGGTGTAGCCGTCGGCCGGCGCGCGCGCGACGATGGCCGAGCCCACGCTGCCGCCGGCGCCGCCCTTGTTCTCGATGACCACCGGCGTGCCCAGCGCCGTGCCCAGCGGCTGGGCGATCACGCGCGCCAGGGTGTCGGTGTTGCCGCCGGGCGGGAAGGGCACCATGTAGGTGATGGCCTTGCCCGTGGGCCAGGCGCCCTGCGCCGCGGCGGGCAGGGCGGCGAACGCGCCGCCCAGCAGCAGGGTGCCGGCGGCGAGGGAGCGATGGATCAGCGTGCGGCGTTGCATGGAAAGTCTCCTGTGTGGGATGGGAAGGGAAGGAAGTGCGCAGCGCGTGCGCGCGGTGGCCACCTGTTGTCGTCGGCGTGGGTGGCGCATTCAGAAACGGGGCTGCCTGCCGGTGAAGGCCGGGTCGTACTTGCGCATCTGCGCCAGGTCGTCGCGGTGGCGGATGCCGCAGCGCAGGTAGTTGTCGTGCAGGCGGGCGAGCGCCTTGCGGTCCAGCGCGACGCCCAGGCCCGGCGCGGTGGGCACGCGCAGGCTGCCCTGGTCGAAGCGCAGCCGGCCGCCCTCGATGACCTCCTCGTCCTGCCACGGGTAGTGCGTGTCGCAGGCATAGGTCAGCAGCGGCACGCTGGCGCACAGGTGCGTCATCGCCACCAGGCTGACGCCGAGGTGGGAGTTGCTGTGCATGGACAGGCCGAGGTCGAAGGTCCGGCACAGGGTGGACAGCCGCTGCGTCGCGCGCAGGCCGCCCCAGTAGTGGTGGTCGCTCAGCACGATCTTCACCGGGCAGCCCATGTCGGCGTTGCGGCGGAACTCGGCGAAGTCGGTGACCACCATATTGGTGGCCAGCGGCACGTCGCACTCGCGCGCCACGGCGGCCATGCCCTCCAGGCCCGGAGCCGGGTCCTCGTAGTACTCGAGCACGCCGCGCAGCTGCCGCACGATCTTCAGGCTGGTGTCCACCGTCCAGTTGCCGTTGGGGTCGATGCGCAGCGGCGTGCCGGGGAAGGCGTCGGCCAGGGCCAGGATGCCGGCAGCCTCCTGTTCGGGCGGCAGCGCGCCGGCCTTGAGCTTGATGCTCTGGAAACCGTACTGTCCGATCATGCGCCGCGCCTGGGCGACGAGCTGTTGCGGCGTGAGCGCCTCGCCCCAGGCGTCGGGCGCGTAGGGCCTGTCGATGTGCTCGGCGTACTTGTAGAAGAGGTAGGCGGAGAAGGGCACGCTGTCGCGGGCCGCGCCGCCCAGCAGGTCGACCACGGGCGCCTGCGCGAGCTGGCCCTGCAGGTCGAGCATCGCCACCTCGAAGGCGCTGACGACCTTCGCGACCGTCTTGGAGACGTGGGTGCCCGGCGCCAGCGAGACCTGCTGGCCCAGGAACTCCGAGGCCGTCTGCGCCGGCGGCGCGACCAGCGCCGCGACGCGCCGCTCCATCTCGTTGAGCGCCCACGGCGACAGCCCGGGCAGGGCTGGCGCGGCCTTGGCCAGCGCATCCAGCATGGGCTGGTCGCCGTAGCTCTCGTTGATGCCGACGCGGCCCGAGGCCGTCTCGATCTCGACGATGGAGCGCAGCGCCCAGGGCTCGTGGATGCCCGCCGCGTTGAGCAGCGGCGGATCGCGGAAGGCGATGGGCGTGATGCGGACGTGGCGGATGGCGTGGGACGTGGGCATGGCAGACGGAAAGCAGCGCTACTTCAGCGGCGCGTTCAAAAGGGTGGGCAGCCAGGTGGAGAACAGCGGCACGTAGGTCACGAGCAGCAGACACAGGGTCAGCGCGCCGTAGAAGGGCAGGATGGAGCGCATCACCTGCCCCACCGAGACGCCGCCGATGGCGCAGCCGATGAACTGCGTGGTGCCCACGGGCGGCGTGTTCAGGCCCAGCGCGCAGTTGATCAGCATGACGATGCCGAACTGCACCGGGCTCATGCCGAACTGCATGGCGATGGGCAGGAAGATGGGCGTGCAGATCAGGATCGTGGCCGCCATGTCCAGGAAGGTGCCCAGCAGGAACAGCAGCACGTTGATCATCAGGAAGATCACCCAGGGGCTGCTGGAGACGCTGGTCATCAGCTCGCCGGTCTTCTGCGGCACCTCGTACAGCGCCATGAAGTAGCCGAAGGCCGAGCTGATGCCGATCAGCAGCAGCACGATGCCGGTGGTCTTGCAGGCCTTGGCGCAGGCCTTGAGGAAGTCCTTCCAGGAGAGCGAGCGGTACACCAGCACCGTGACCAGCAGCGCCCACAGCACGGCGGTGGCGGCCGACTCGGTGGCCGTGAACACGCCCGAGAGGATGCCCACCAGGATGATCGCCACGATCAGCAGCCCCGGCAGCGCCGCGACGAAGGAGGCGAGCACCTCGCCCCAGCCCGGGAAGGCGCCGCGGATCGCGTAGCCGCGCCGGATGGCGACCCAGTAGGCGGCGCCCAGGTTGCAGACCGTCAGCAGCAGCGCCGGCACCAGGCCCGCGAGGATCAGGCTCAGCACGCTGACCGAGGCGATGCCGGTGGTGGCCAGCGTGAAGATGATCAGGTTGTGCGAGGTGGGCATCAGCGCACCGACCAGGGCCGCGTGCGTGGTCACGTTCACGGCGTAGTCGGCGTCGTAGCCCTCCTTCTTCATCAGCGGGATCATCACGGAGCCCATGGCCGAGACGTCGGCCACCGGCGAGCCCGCCACGCCGCCGAAGAGCGTGCAGCCCACCACGTTGCTCATGCCCAGGCCGCCGCGCACGTGGCCCACCAGGCTGTTGGCGAAGCGCACGATGCGCTGCGCGATGCCGCCGTAGAGCATCAGCTCGCCGGCGAAGACGAAGAAGGGGATGGCCAGGAAGCTGAAGATCTGCATGCCGCCGACCATCTTCTGGAACACCACCGCCACGGGCAGGCCCGCATACAGCACCGTGGCCACCGAGGCCAGCCCGATCGAGAAGGCCACCGGCACGCCCAGCACCAGCAGCGCCAGGAAGCTCAAGGAAAGTACCGCCAGTTCCACCGGACGTCTCCGTTCTTTTCCAGTTGTTGTTGTCTTGTGCGCGTGCGTGGCGGCGGCCTCAGTGCCAGGCCGGCTCCACGTCCTCCCCGCGCAGCAGGGCGATGATGTGCTCGATGGAGAACATCACGATCAGCGCGCCCGCCACCACCAGCGCCAGGTAGTCCATGCCCACGGGCACGTGCATCATGGGCTTCATGTCGCTCCACTTGAGCACGGTCCACTGCCAGCCGCTGAAGGCCATGATGGCGCCGAACAGCGCCACCAGCGCGTGGATCAGCACTTCCAGCTTCAGGCGCGGCCCCTCGGGCAGCAGCGAGACGAGCGACTCCAGCCCGATGTGGCCCGCATCGCGCACGCCCACCGCCACGGCCAGCGCCGTGACGTAGAGCACCAGCTGCAGCGCCAGGCCCTCGGCCCAGGTGGGCGTGTCGTTGAACACGTAGCGGCCCACCACCTGGTACTGCACGCAGACGATGATGGCGATGAGCATCGCCACGGCCAGCAGCAGGCTGGCCTTGGACAACGCGGCGCACAGGCGCGTGTAGGCGCCGCGCGCCGCGGGCCGCTGCGCCTGCGGCGCGGGCAGGCCTGCCGCCAGTTCTTCCAGCGGGTGGCTCACTTGCCGTCCTGCACGGCCTTGACCAGGCGCTTGAGGTCCGGCGTGGTGATGAACTTGTCGTACACCGGCTGCATCACGGCCTTGAAGGAGGCCTTGTCCACGTCCTTGACGATGGTGGAGCCGGCCTTGACCACGATGTCCAGCGCCTTGGCCTCCTGCTCGTCCCACTTCTGGCGCTGGAACGCCACCGACTCCTTGGCCGTTTGGCGGAACAGGTCCTGGTCGGCCTTCGACATCTTGTCGAAGATCACCTTGGAGATGACCAGCACCTCCGGCGCCATGGAGTGCTCGGTGTGCGAGTAGAACTTCACCGCCTCGTAGTGCTTGAAGCCCTCGTAGGAGGGGATGTTGTTCTCGGCCGCGTCGATCAGCCCGGTCTTGAGCGCGGTGTAGACCTCGCCGGCCGGCATCGGCGTGGCGTTGGCGCCCATGGCGCCGACCAGCGCCACCCACAGGTCGGACTGCTGCACGCGGATCTTCATGCCCTTGGTGTCGGCCACGGTCCTGACGGGCTTCTTGGCGTAGATGGAGCGCGCGCCGCTGTCGTAGAAGGCCAGGCCCACCAGGCCCTCGTGCTCGCAGCCCTTGAGGATCTCGTCGCCTACGGGGCCGTCCAGCGTCTTGCGCATGTGGGCGATGGAGTCGAAGAGGAAGGGCATGGTGGGCACCAGCGTCTTCGGGCACATGGAGTTGAGCGCGCTGATGTTCACGCGGTTCATCTCCAGCGCGCCGATCTTGACCTGATCCAGCGTCTCCTTCTCCGAGCCCAGCGCGCTCTTGTTGAAGACCTTGATCCTGTACTTGCCGCCGCTGCGCTGCTCCAGCAGCTGGCTCATGTGCTTGACCGCCGCCACGGTGGGGTAGTCGTCGCTGTTGTGCACGTCGGCGGAGCGGAATTCGCGCGCCTGCACGGCCAGGCAGCCGGCGGCGGCCGCCAATGCGATCAGGGTGTTCTTGATCATGTTTGCCTTCCTCTTTCCTTCTTGGTGGTGGTGTTGTGAGTCGTTGTGCGGATTCAGCCGGCGAAGGCCGGTTCGGCGATGCCCTGGGTGCCCGGGTCGAGCGCGAACACGCCGCCGGCCAGCGGCTGGCCGGACAGGTCGCCGCCGGGGCGGATCGAGGTCACGTACAGCGTGTCCAGCCGCGGCCCGCCGAAGGCGCACATGGCGGGCTTCTTCACGGGCAGGGCCAGCGAGCGGTCCAGCCGCCCCTGGGGCGTGAAGCGGTGCACCAGGCCGGCGTCGTTGCCGCAGATCCAGTAGCAGCCGTCCACGTCCACGGCGGCGCCGTCCGGGCGGCCGGGCAGGGGCGCCATGTCCACGAACAGGCGCCGGTTCGCGGGCGTGCCGCTGTCGGTGTCGTAGTCGAAGGCCCACACCGCCTGCACCTCGGGGTGCGAGTCCGACAGGTACATGGTGCGGCCGTCGGGGCTGAAGGCCAGGCCGTTGGGGACGATGAAGCCGGTGAGCCGAGGGGGCAGGGCGTCGTCGCCGGCGCCGAAGCGGTACCACGCGCCGGCGCGCACCGCGGCGGCCATGTCCAGGCACATGGTGCCGGCCCACAGCCGGCCCTGGCGGTCGCAGCGCCCGTCGTTGAAGCGCATGGCCGGCGCCGCGTGCGCGACGGTGGCCAGCGGCGTCGCCGCGGCGCGGCCGTCGTCGCCGAGCTGCAGCGCGAAGATGCCGCTTTCCATGCCCGCCACCCACTGGCCCGGCCGGCCGGCGCGCGCCGCGATGCAGGCGGGCATCTCGCCGGTGGTCCATTGGCGGTGGCCGTCCGCCGGCGACCAGCGGTGGATCGCCCGCGCGGGGATGTCCACCCAGTACAGCGCCTGTTCGGCGGCGTGCCACACCGGGCTCTCGCCGGTGCCGTTGCGCGCGTCGAGCACGAGTTCCGCCGTCACGGCCGGCCTCTCAGTCGCCGAAGGGGCCCTGGGCGGTGAAGCCGCCGCCCTGGTAGATGGCGTTCGGGTCGTCGGCCGGCACGGGCGGCTGCGACTCGACCCGGGCGCGGAAGACCTCGGAGCTGTCCTTCGGCGCGAAGCCCAGGTGCGCGGCGGCGTGGTTGTCCCACCAGACGGTCCGGTTGGCCGACATGCCGTACACGACGCTGTGTCCGACGCCGGGCGTGAACAGCGCCTTGTCGACGAGCTGCACCAGGTCGTCGTAGCTGAGCCAGGTGCTCATCATCCGGCGGTTGGCCGGCTCGGGGAACGAGGAGCCGATGCGGATGCTCACCGTCTCGACGCCGTAGCGGTCGAAATAGAACTGCGCCAGATCCTCGCCGAAGGACTTCGACAGGCCGTAGTAGCCGTCGGGCCGGCGCGCGGCATGGGCGT
Organism: Xenophilus azovorans DSM 13620; assembly: GCF_000745855.1. GTDB lineage: Bacteria > Pseudomonadota > Gammaproteobacteria > Burkholderiales > Burkholderiaceae_C > Xenophilus > Xenophilus azovorans. The sequence continues at coordinate 73,360 of NZ_JQKD01000016.1, read as the reverse complement.
CGATGCGCTCGTCCTGCCGGTAGAAGCCGGTCACGTGGTTGGAACTGGCGAACACCACGCGCTTCGTGCCGTGCCGGCGGGCCGCCTCGTAGACGTGGAAGACGCCCCGGATGTTGGCCTCCAGCACCTCCTCGAAGGGCCGCTCCACCGAGACGCCGCCCAGGTGCACGATGGCGTCGCAGCCGGCCACCAGGGCATCGACGGCGCGCCTGTCGGCCAGGTCGCAGGGCACCACCTCCTCATGCGGGCCGCGCGGCGCGCCCAGCGGCGCGACGTCGGACACGCGCAGCACGCGGGCGAAGGGCGTCAGCCGCTCGCGCAGCACCCGGCCCAGGCCCCCGGCGGCGCCCGTGAGCAGCAGGCGGGGCAGGGGATGGGGGTGCACGCGAGCGGGATCGGACTCTGGGGCGATGGCGGCAGGCAAGCGTGTCTCCAGTGGCGGACCGTCGGGCGTCAGGCTGTACGTCATCTGTTGTCGTACAACATGGCGGCGAATTATGATGAGCGCATGTCGCGCCTGTCAACGGGGATGCCCCAGCCCTCCGAACCGGGGGATTCGCGGCCCGCGCCGCCGCCCCGCCGGCGCGGCCGCAGCCTCGCCCACGGCCTGGTGGAAGACCTGGGCGACAAGATCCGCGCGCAGAAGATCCGGCCCGGCGACAAGCTGCCGACCGAGTCGGCCATCATGCAGGCCTACGGCGTCAGCCGCACCGTGGTGCGCGAGGCGCTGTCGAAGCTGCAGGCCGCGGGCCTGGTGGAGACGCACCACGGCATCGGCACCTTCGTGCTGCGGCCGCGCGGCGGCGGCATGGCCGGCATGTTCCGGCTGGAGGCGGCCGACATCGCGACCACGGTGGACGTGCTGGCGGTGCTGGAACTGCGCATCAGCCTGGAGACCGAGTCCGCCGGCCTGGCCGCGCTGCGCCGCACCGAGGAGCACCTGCAGGGCATGCGCGAGGCGCTGGACGAGTTCGAGCGCAACGTGCAGGCGGCGGGGGACACGGTCTCGCCCGACTTCCGCTTCCACCTGCAGATCGCGCAGGCCACCGGCAACCCGTACTTCGCGGACATCATGACCCACCTGGGCACGACCATCATCCCGCGCACCCGGGTCCATGCCATCCGCAACCAGGACCGCGGCGGCGAATACCTCAGCCGGGTGAACCGCGAGCACGAGGAGATCCTGGCGGCGATCGCGCGGCGCGACCCGGACTCGGCCCGTGCGGCCATGCGCATCCACCTGACCAACAGTCGGGAGCGCCTGCGCCTGGCGCAAGAGGCGGCGCAGCGAGAGGGCGGCAGCGCCGCGCGCTGAGCCGCCAGCCGGCACGGCTTTTTTGTGTCCGGGGTCTTGGCAAACAGTCATTCCAAGTTGTACGATGACTGATGATTGATTCGTCCAACCCTGGAGACAGCGCATGCACCTGAACCGACGCCAATGGCTGGGCACGGCCCTGAGCGCCGCGGCCGTGGCCGCTCCCCTGTCCGTGCGCGCCGCGGACGCCTGGCCGTCCAGGCCCATCCGCATCGTGGTGCCGTATCCGCCGGGCGGCTCGTCGGACATCATCGCGCGCGCCATCAGCCAGCCGCTGTCGGATGCGCTGGGGCAGCCCGTCGTGGTCGACAACAAGCCGGGCGCCAACGGCAACCTGGGCGCCGACCTGGTGGCCAAGTCCGCGCCCGACGGCTACACGCTGCTGCTGTGCGACGTGGGCGCGCTGGCGATCAGCCCCTCCGTCTACACGAAGCTGGCCTTCGACCCCTCCCGCGACCTGCGCGGCGTGACCATGCTGGCCTATTCGCCGCACCTGCTGGTGGTGCACCCCTCGGTGAAGGCCGGCAACCTGAAGGAACTGGTGGCGCTGTCCAAGGCCACCGACCTGAACTTCGCCGTCACCGCCACCGGCAGCGCGCCGCACCTGGCGGGCGTGGCGGTCGAGCGCGCCACCGGGGCCAGGTGGGTCTACGTGCCGTACAAGGGCGGCGTGCAGTCCATCCAGGACACGGTGGCCGGCCAGACGCAGGTGCTCATGAACGGCATGCTGGCCACGCTGCCGCACGTGCAGAGCGGCAAGCTCAAGCTGCTGGGCGTGTCGAAGGCCACGCGCATGCCGCTGGTGGGCTCGGTGCCCACCATCGCCGAGCAGGGCGTGCCCGGCTTCGAGTCCGGCACCTGGCAGGGCGTGCGCGCGCCGCGCGGCACGTCCGATGCGGTGGTGCAGCGCCTGAACCGCGAACTGATCGCGGTCATCCGCTCGGCCGACATCCGCTCGCGCCTGGCCGGGCAGGGCGCCGAGGTCGTGACGATGGCGCCGGCCGAGGAGGAGCAGTTCTTCAACAAGGAGCGCGCGCGCTGGGCGCAGCTCGTGAAGGAGGCCGGCCTGCGCATCGAGTGATGCCGCGCCGATCCCGCCCGTCCTTCCCCGTCCCCATCTCTTCATCCCAGGAACACACACCATGAGCTACACCCCCCAGGAACTCAAGCAGATCATGAGTTCGGGCCTGCTGTCCTTTCCCGTCACCGACTTCGACGCGAACGGCGACTTCGACCGCGCCGGCTACGTCAGGCGCCTCGAATGGCTGGGGCCCTACGGCGCCAGCGCGCTGTTCGCGGCCGGCGGCACGGGCGAGTTCTTCTCGCTCACGCCCGAGGAGTACCCGCAGATCATCCAGACCGCCGTGGACGTGTGCCGCGGCACGGTGCCGATCATTGCCGGCGCCGGCGGGCCGACGCGGCAGGCCGTCGCCTACGCGCAGGCCGCCGAGCAGGCCGGCGCGCACGGCATCCTGCTGATGCCGCACTACCTGACCGAGGCCAGCCAGGAGGGGCTGATCGCCCACGTGGAGGCGGTGTGCCGGAGCGTGGACTTCGGCGTGATCGTCTACAACCGCGCGCAGGCCCGGTACAAGCCCGACACGCTGGCCGTCCTGGCCGAGCGCTGCCCCAACCTGGTGGGCTTCAAGGACGGCGTGGGCGACATCGAGGCCATGGTGGCGGTCTACCAGCGCATGGGCGACCGCTTCAGCTACCTGGGTGGCCTGCCCACGGCCGAGGTCTATGCCGCGGCCTACAAGGCGCTGGGCACGCCGGTGTATTCGTCGGCGGTCTTCAACTTCATCCCGAAGACGGCGATGCAGTTCTACGAGGCCGTGCGCGACGACGACCAGCCGACCCAGCACCGCCTGCTCAAGGACTTCTTCATGCCCTACCTGGACATCCGCAACCGCCGGCCGGGTTATGCCGTGAGCATCGTGAAGGCCGGCGCCCGGATCGTCGGCCACGGCGCCGGCCCGGTGCGCCCGCCGCTGTCGGACCTGACGGACGCCGAGGCCGGCGACCTGGCCGCGCTGATCGAGAAGCTGGGCCCGCAGTAGGCGGGCGCGGCCGAGCGGAGCCTTCGCCATGTCCCACACGCCCACCATCACCGGGATCGAGGTCGTCCCCGTCGCCGGCCGCGACGGCATGCTCATGAACCTGAGCGGTGCGCACGGTCCCTTCTTCACGCGCAACGTGCTGCTGGTGCACGACAGCGCCGGCCACACCGGCGTGGGCGAGGTGCCCGGCGGCGAGGCCATCCGCCAGGCGCTGGAAGACAGCCGGCCGCTGCTGGCGGGCCAGCCGCTGGGCGCGCACCTGCAGCTGCTGCAGCGGGTGCAGCAGGCGCTGGCGGGCCGCGACGCGGGCGGCCGCGGGCTGCAGACCTTCGACCTGCGCGTCGCGGTGCATGCCGTCACGGCCATCGAGTCGGCGCTGCTGGACCTGCTCGGCCAGCACCTGGGCGTGCCGGTGGCGGCGCTGCTCGGCGAGGGCCGGCAGCGCGAGCGCGTGGAGGTGCTGGGCTACCTGTTCTTCGTCGGCCCTTCCGACAGGACCGACCTGCCCTACCTGAAGCCCGGCGAGGACGCCACCGGCACCGACGACTGGATCCAGGTGCGCCACATGGCGGCCATGACGCCCGAGGCCATCGTGCGCCAGGCCGAGGCCGCGCACGCGCGCTACGGCTTCAACGACTTCAAGCTCAAGGGCGGCGTGCTGCCCGGCGAGCAGGAGGTCGAGGCCGTCACCGCACTGGCCCGGCGCTTCCCGCAGGCGCGCGTCACGCTGGACCCCAACGGCGGCTGGCTGCTGAAGGACGCCGTCCGCATGATGCGCGACATGCGCGGCGTGCTGGCCTATGCGGAAGACCCCTGCGGCGCCGAAGGCGGCTTCTCGGGCCGCGAGGTGATGGCCGAGTTCCGCCGCGCCACCGGCCTGCCCACCGCCACCAACATGGTCGCCACCGACTGGCGCCAGATGGCGCATGCGCTGGCGCTGCAGTCGGTGGACATCCCGCTGGCCGACCCGCACTTCTGGACCATGGCCGGCAGCGTGCGCGTGGGCCAGACCTGCCGCGACTGGGGGCTGACCTGGGGCTCGCACTCCAACAACCACTTCGACATCTCGCTGGCCATGTTCACCCACGTGGCGGCGGCGGTGCCGGGCAGGGTGACCGCCATCGACACGCACTGGATCTGGCAGGACGGCCAGTTCCTGACGAAGAACCCGCTGCAGATCCGCGACGGCTTCATCGAGGTGCCCCAGGCGCCCGGCCTGGGCGTGACGGTGGACCGCGAGGCGCTGCAGCGCGCCAATGCGCTGTACCTGGAGCACGGCCTGGGTGGGCGCGACGACGCCGTCGCCATGCAGTACCTGATCCCGGGCTGGACTTTCGACAACAAGCGTCCCTGCATGGTGCGCTGAGCGCGCGGCGCCCAGCCCTCGCGACGGGATCGATCACCGGAGACACGACATGAGCCAGACCATGAACCGCCGCCGCCTGCTCGGGGCCGCCGGCGCCTCGGCCCTCGGCGCGCTGGGCAGCGCAGCCGCCGCCCAGTCCTTCGATTTCAGGCCGCACCAGCGCTACCCCGACCCGGCGGTCCACATCCTGGACCCGAGCTTCGCCAAGTACCGCATCTACAGCAGCACGCTCGAGCAGCTCGGCAGCGGCATGCGCTGGGCCGAAGGGCCGGCGTACTTCCCCGAGACGGGCACGCTGATCCTGTCGGACATCCCGAACAACCGGCTCATGAAGTACGAGGAGAAGACCGGCCGCTTCTCGGTGCACAAGCAGGGCGTGAACTACGCCAACGGCAACGCGCGCGACCGCCAGGGCCGCCTCGTGACCTGCGAGCACTCGGTCACGCGCCGCGTGGTGCGAACAGAGAAGGACGGCCGCATGACCGTGCTGGCCGACCGCTTCGAGGGCAAGCGCCTGAACGCGCCGAACGACGTCGTCGTCAAGTCCGACGACAGCATCTGGTTCACCGATCCGCTGTTCGGCATCAACGGCGAATGGGAGGGCTCGCGCGCCACGCCCGAGCAGGCGACCACCAACGTCTACCGCATCGGCAGGGACGGGCGGATCACCGCCGTCGTGACGGACATCGTCAACCCCAACGGCCTGGCCTTCTCGCCGGACGAGAAGCACCTGTACGTGATCGAGTGGAAGGGCACGCCGAACCGCAGCATGTGGCGCTTCGACGTCTCGGCCGACGGGACCGGCCTGTCGAACAAGACCAAGCTCATCGACGCCGGCGGGCCCGGCGCCTTCGACGGCTTCAAGGTGGACCGCGACGGCAACCTCTGGTGCGGCTGGGGCTTCAGCGGCGCGCTGGCCTCCGAGCCGGCCGACATCGGCGGCGGCATGAAGGCGTACCCGCCCCTGGGCCATCCCGAGGAGATGGACGGCGTTAAAGTGTTCGACAAGGACGGCCGGCCCATCGGCTTCATCCGCCTGCCCGAGCGCTGCGCCAACCTGGCGTTCGGCGGACCCAAGCGCAACCGGCTCTACATGGCGAGCAGCCATTCGCTCTACGCGCTCTACGTGGAGACGCATGCGGCGGTGTAGGCCGGCCCTATCCCAGCAGCAACGAGGACATTGCCCGTGAATGAGTTCAACAACCTGATCCATGGCGAGTGGGTCGCCGGCACGGGCTACAGCCCCAACGTCAATCCCAGCGACCTGTCGGACGTGATCGGCCGCTACACGCAGGGCGACGCCGCGCAGGTCGATGCCGCCGTGGCCGCGGCGACGGCGGCCTTCCCGGCCTGGTCCACCGGCGGCGTCCAGGCCCGCTCGGAGGCGCTGGAGAAGATCGGCAACGAGATCCTGGCGCGCAAGGAGGAGCTGGGCACGCTGCTGGCGCGCGAGGAGGGCAAGACGAAGGCCGAGGGCATCGGCGAGGCGGCACGCGCAGGCCAGATCTTCAAGTTCTTCGCCGGCGAGTGCCTGCGCCTCGCCGGCGAGGCGATCCCCTCGGTACGCCCCGGCATCGGCATCGAGATCACCCGCGAGCCCGTGGGCGTGGTGGGCCTGATCACGCCGTGGAACTTCCCCATCGCCATTCCCGCCTGGAAGATCGCCCCGGCGCTGGCCTTCGGCAACTGCGTGGTGCTCAAGCCGGCCGACCTGGTGCCCGGCAGCGCCTGGGCGCTGGCGGAGATCATCCACCGCTCGGGCATTCCGGCGGGGGTGTTCAACCTGGTGATGGGCCGCGGCAGCGTGATCGGCGACGCGCTGGTCAACCACGCCGGCATCCATGCCATCAGCTTCACCGGCTCGGTGGGCGTGGGCGGGCGCATCGCCGTGGCCTGCGCCGAGACGCACAAGAAGGTGCAGCTGGAGATGGGCGGCAAGAACCCGCAGGTGGTGCTGGACGATGCCGACCTCGCGCAGGCGGTGGAGCTGTGCGTGCAGAGCGCCTTCTACTCGACCGGCCAGCGCTGCACGGCCTCCAGCCGCCTGATCGTCACCGAGGGCATCTACCCGAAGTTCATCGAGGCGATGAAGGCGCGCATGGCGAAGCTCAAGGTGGGCGACGCGCTGGCGCAGGGCACGGACATCGGGCCGGTCTCCAGCCAGTCGCAGATCGAGCAGGACCTGAGCTACGTGGAGATCGGCAGGAGCGAAGGCGCCACGCTGGCCGTGGGCGGCGAGCGCCTGAAGCGCGATACCGAGGGCTACTACATGGCGCCGGCGCTGTTCAGCGAGTCGGCGCCCGGCATGCGCATCAACCGCGAGGAGATCTTCGGGCCGGTGGCCAGCGTGATCCGGGTGAAGGACTATGACGAGGCGCTGGCGGTGGCCAATGACACCCCGTTCGGGCTGTCGGCGGGCATCGCGACGACGAGCCTGAAGTACGCGACCCACTTCAAGCGCCACGCGCAGGCCGGCATGGTGATGGTGAACCTGCCCACCGCGGGGGTGGACTACCACGTGCCCTTCGGCGGGCGCAAGGGCAGCAGCTATGGCCCGCGCGAGCAGGGCCGCTACGCGCAGGAGTTCTTCACCACGGTGAAGACGGCCTACACCAACGCCTGATGCGGCACGCTGCGGCGGGCTTCAGCCCCGCCCGCGCCGCAGCCACCATTCCAGCGCCTCGAACAGCAGCTCGCTCGCCAGCGCCAGCACGGCGGCGGGCAGCGCGCCGGCCATCAGCAGGGCGCGGTCGTTGAGCGCGAGGCCCGTCACGATGCGCTCGCCGAAGCCGCCGGCGCCGATGAAGGCGGCCAGCGTGGCGGTGCCCACGCCGATGGTGGCGGCGATGCGCACGCCGGCCACCAGGGTCGGCAGCGCGAGCGGCAGTTGCACCAGCCGCAGGTTCTGCGCGCCCGTCATGCCCAGTGCGGTGCCGGCCTGCCGCAGCCCCGCCGACACCTCGGCCAGGCCGGCCACCGTGTTGCGCATGATGGGCAGCAGCGCGTACAGCGTGAGCGCCACCAGCGCGGGCAGGGTGCCGATGGCGCCCAGCAGCGAGATCAGCGCCGCCAGCAGGGCCAGCGAGGGCACCGTCTGCAGCAGGCCGGTGGCTGCCAGCACCAGCGCCCGCAGCCGCGCATGCGGGAACACGGCCACCGCCAGCGGCACGCCCAGCAGAACCGCGATGCCGGTGGACACGGCCACCAGCAGCACGTGCTCGCGCGCCAGGCGGCCCAGGTCCGGGCCGAACAGCCGGGCCATGAAGCCGCCCGCGCCGGCCGCGGAAGCGGCGGGCGCGGCGCCGCCGCCGCGCGCGGCCAGGAAGTCGCGCGCGATCGCGTCGAAGCCCGCGCCCTCCAGCTCCGCCCGCGCGTTCATGCCGATCATCGCGGGCTCGTCGATGCGGCCCGCCAGCGCCTGCAACGCCGCCCATGCCGGCGCGAAGCGCTGCGGCACGTCGAGCCGGTAGAGCAGCACCGCGTCGTAGCGCGGGAAGTACGCCCGGTCGTCTTCCAGCACCGCCAGGCCCAGGTGCCCGATCTTGGCGTCGGTGGTGTAGATGTCGATCACGTCCACCTGCCCGGCCGAGATGGCGTCGTAGGCGATGCCGTGGTCCAGGCCGGTGGGCGTCTGCGGCAGCCCGTAGTGCGACTGCACGCCGCGCCAGCCGTCGGCGCGGCCGATGAACTCGTTGGTCAGGCCCAGCTTCAGTTCGGGGTGCTTCGCCAGGTCGCTCAGCGTGCGGATGCCCAGGCGCTGCGCCGCATCGGCGCGCATGGCGAAGGCGTAGCCGTCGTTGAAGCCCAGCGGCACCGCCGTGCCCAGCCCCAGCGGGCGCAGCGCCTCGTTCATCGCCTGCATCGACAGCGGGCGGGGGCTCTTGAGGATCTCCTGCGAGATGGTGCCGGTGTATTCGGCGTAGAGGTCGATCGCGCCCGAGCGCAGGGCCTCGTACACGATGGCCGTGTTGCCCAGCCCCTGCCGCACCACGGGCCGCGCCGGCAGGTGCGGCGCGGCGGCCTGCGCCAGCAGCTCGGCCAGGATGTACGACTCGGTGAAGCGCTTGGAACCGATGGTCAGCGGCCGGCCGTCCTGCGCCGCGGCGCCGTGCATGCCGAAGCCCAGCGTCAGCATCGCCAGCAGGCCGAGGGCCTTCGTCAGCCAGGTACGCATCGCGGCAGTTTAGCGATCGGCCCCGCAACGCACTGCCGCCGTGCTCCTACACGCGCCGGCCTCCGCCGCCGCGCAACATCGGAACATGACGAAGAAGGCCCACGCACCCAGCGTCGTCGGCGCGCACCACGGCCCGACCGAACTGCCGCTGGTGGACATCGCCGGCTACAACCTGGAGGTGGAGGACGACGACGGCTTCATCGGCGACCGCGCCAGCCAGACCGCCTTCCGCCGCCTGCTGGACGAGCGGCGCCGCCGCCTGCGCGACGAGGGCCATGCCGACCCCCTGGGCCGGCTGCCTTCGGCCAAGCTCGGCAAGAAGACGCTGGACCGCGCCCTGCGCGGCAAGGCCGGCCGGCAGGCCGCGGAGTTGTTGCGCGGCTCGGTCGAGGTGTTCGCCGACGAACTGGCGCAGGTGGTGCGCCGCTTCATGCGGCAGAAGAGCTGGAAGGGCGTGCGCCGCGTCGTCATCGGCGGCGGCTTCTCCGAAAGCGAGGTCGGCGAGCGCACCATCCTGCAGGCGGCCGCGCTGTGCCATGCGGACGGCGTGCCGGTGGAACTGGCGCGGCTGCGCCACGAGGCGGACGACGGCGGCCTGATCGGCTGGGTGCACCTGGCGCCGCCGCACTTCGCCGAGCACGCCGACGCGCTGCTGGCGCTGGACATCGGCGGCACCAACGTGCGCTGCGGCATCGTCGAGTTCCGCCGCGGCAAGGCGCAGGACCTGTCGCGCGCCCGGGTCGCGCGGCGCATCAAGTGGCGCCACGCCGACGACGAGCCCAGCCGCACCGCGCTGGTGGACGGGCTGGTCAACATGCTGCAGGAGATGATCGCCTGGAGCCGCCGCCACCGCATCCGCCTGGCGCCCTTCGTCGGCATCGCCTGCCCGGGGCTGATCCGCGAGGACGGCACCATCGCGCGCGGCGCGCAGAACCTGCCGGGCAACTGGGCGGCCGACAGCTTCCACCTGCCGACGGCGCTGCGCGAGCAGCTGCCGCTCGTCGGCGAGGCGCCGACGCAGGTGCTGATGCACAACGACGCGGTGGTGCAGGGCCTGTCGGAGCTGCCCTTCATGCGCGACGTCAAGCGCTGGGCGGTGCTCACCGTCGGCACCGGCCTGGGCAACGCCAGCTACGTCAACAGGAAGCCGGCGCCCAAGGAGGGGAAGAAGAACGGGAAGAAGGGCAGGGGCGCCTCATAGGCGCCCCGCCGTTCAGCCCGGCACGATCACCGCGCAGGCGATGCGCGGGCCGGAGTTGCCGGCGGGCTGGGTGGTGAAGTCGTCGCGGTCGCGGTGCACCACCAGCGCGCGGCCGACCACGTTGTTGGCCGCGCCCTCGCTCAGCGAGATCGCATGCACGTCGACCCGGAAGCGCGCGACGCCCGACGCATCGGCCACCAGGCTCGGCAGTTCGCCCGCATGGGTGCCGGCGGAGCCGAACTTGCCATGCGTGCCGCCGGCGGGGTTGAAATGCCCGCCCGAGGCGTTGCCGTTGTCGCCGCAGTCGCCTTTCTCGTGGATGTGGAAGCCGTGCTCGGTGCCTGGTGGCAGGCCGCGCACCTCGCCGGCCACGCGCACGCCGTGGTCCAGCGCGGTGAAGCGGACGGTGCCGGTGGTCGTGTTGGGCTGGACGGCCGCGGTGGGCCGCAGGTCGGCGCGGGCCGCGGCGCGGCCGGTGCCCATGCCGCTGCAGGCCGACAGCGCTGCCGCGGCGGCGATGACGGCGGCGGCCGTCGCGAGGGTGTTCGTGCGGATCATGTCAGGTGGTTCCGTTGGATGAAGAAGGCGGCTGGCGGGCGGGGGCCGGCTGGCTGGGAAGATGCAGCGTAGCCCCGCCGCCCGTCGCCGCCGCGTCAGCCGATGCCGCCTCTTCGAGCGATCCGGCCAGCCGCAGCAGGCGCGCCAGGGCCTGGTCGCGGATGCCGTGGCGGCGCAGCTCCTCCAGGGTCTGGCGTGCGTAGTCGAGCGAGGTACCGTAGCGCCCGGTGGCGCTGGCGAAGATCTCGCGGTAGCGCGCGTCGGGCAGGGTGCCGGTGAAGTTGGGGCTGCGGCGCGAGAGTGTGAAGGCCAGCGCCCGCACCGGCCCGCCCGGCGTGATGCAGTGCAGCCAGCGCGGGTCGTACACGCCGGTGGGCATCTCGCGCAGCCACAGGCGGCCCAGCGTCTCCAGGCCCTGCACGGCCGGCACGCGGAACACCAGCCCCTGGCAACTGCCGCCGGCCAGCAGCGCGAACACCAGGCCGGGGTTGTCGGGGCTGCCGCGGTTGACGCGGCTCCACATCTTCAGCGCCCGGTGCCAGCCGTGCACCCTGGCCGGGCGCCGCTCGGCGAAGTCGAACTCGGGCCGCCAGATCAGCGAGCCGTAGCCGAACAGCCAGAGGTCCTGGTGGCCGCCCCATTCGTGGATCGTCCGGTCGAGCAGGGGCTGGGGGTCGCGCAGGGGCGCGGGCAGCCGATCCGGTCCGGCAGGGCCCGGCGCCGCGGCGCCTACAATTTCGCGCTCATGGTTCACGAACCGATTATTTACCGTCCTCTTTCCCTGGGAGACCATCCGATGTCCACGCGTTCCGACGAGGACAGCCAGCAGCGCTTCGCGCTCGGGCTGATCTTCGCCCTCATTGCCCTCGTCGTCCTGAGCGTGGTGGGCGCGGCCGTCTATCACTACGGGCTGCCGCAGGCGGACGCCGCCGAGGGCGCTGCGGCGCAGGCGGGCGCGCCCGCCACGAGCGTGGCCGTCATCACCGAGACGGTGGTGGCCACCGTGCCCGAGGGCGCGAGCATCCGCGTCGAGGGCGACACGGTGAACTTCTACTTCGCCACCGGCAGCGCCGACATCGCGCCCGGCGCCGCCGAGGCGCTGGCGATCGTGCTCAAGGGCGTGGAGTCCGGACGCAAGGCGATCGTCTCCGGCTTCCACGACACCACCGGCGACGCGGCGGTCAACGAGCAGCTCGCGAGGAAGCGCGCCGAGACGGTGCGCGACGTGCTCGCCGGCCTGGGCGTGCCGGCCGAGAAGATCACGCTGGAGAAGCCCGCCGTCACCACCGGCAGCGGCAGCAACGCGCAGGCGCGCCGGGTTGAGGTGCGGCTGATCGACTGAGCAGGTGTGAGCGAACCTGACATGCCCTGCGAACGCCCGGCCGACGCCGGGCGTTCCGCTTTCTGCGCAGGCTTGCCGGCGCCGGCCTGGGTGGTGGTGATGGGTGTGTCCGGCTGCGGCAAGTCCAGCCTCGGCGAGCAACTGGCCGGCGCGCTGGGCCTGCCGCTCATCGAGGGCGACGCCTTCCATCCGCAGGACAACATCCGCAAGATGCGAGGCGGCCTGCCGCTGGACGACGCCGACCGCGCCGGCTGGCTGGACTGCCTGGCCCGCGAGCTGGCAGCGCACCCCGGCGGCGCGGTGCTGAGCTGCTCGGCCCTCAAGCGCGCCTACCGCGAGCGCCTGCGCGCCGCCGTGCCGCGGTTGCGCTTCGTCTTCCTGGAGATCGACCGCGAGGAGGCCCGCGCCCGCGTGCAGGCGAGGGCGCCGGCCCACATCTTTCCCGCCAGCCTGGTGGACAGCCAGTTCGAGGCGCTCGAATCGCCCGTGGGCGAGCCCGACGTGCTGGCGGTGCCGGCCACGGCGCCGCTGCCGCAGCTGCGCGCGCAGGCGCTGGCCTGGCTGGGCGCCTGACCGGCCGGGACGCCGCCCGCAAGACCGCGCCAGCGTATCGCCGCGAGGGCCTGCCGGTATGCGCCGCGTCGCGCATCATTGGTAGGATGAATACGCCTGCCGACCACTCCCGGGCGGCATTGCCAGCCATCGCCCCGCGCCCCATGACAAAGCCCCACTCCACGCTGCTCGCCGTCACCGAGCGCATCCGCGAGCGCAGCCGCCCCTCGCGCGACCCCTACCTGAAGCGCGTCGCCGAGATGCGCACGCGCCAGCGCGGCTCCGACCGCATGGGCTGCGCCAACGTGGCGCACGCCGTGGCCGGCATTCCGGCCAGCGACAAGTTCAAGGTGGTCACCGAGCGCGCGCCCAACATCGGCATCGTCACCGCCTACAACGACATGCTCTCGGCGCACGCGCCCTTCCAGCACTACCCCGACGTCATCAAGCACGAGGCGCGCCGCCTGGGCGCCACCGCGCAGGTGGCCGGCGGCGTGCCGGCCATGTGCGACGGCGTGACGCAGGGCACGCCGGGCATGGAGCTGAGCCTGTTCAGCCGCGACGTGATCGCGATGGGCACCGCGGTCGCGCTCACGCACGACATGTTCGACGCCGCGCTGCTCTTGGGCATCTGCGACAAGATCGTGCCGGGCCTCTTGATCGGCGCGCTGCATTTCGGCCACCTGCCGATGGTCTTCGTGCCTGGCGGGCCGATGCCCTCGGGCCTCTCGAACAGCGCCAAGGCCAAGGTGCGCGAGCAGGCGGCGCAGGGCCTGGTCGGCCGCGAGGGCCTGCTCGACGCCGAGATGAAGGCCTACCACGCGCCCGGCACCTGCACCTTCTACGGCACCGCCAACAGCAACCAGATGCTGATGGAGGCGATGGGCCTGCACGTGCCGGGCACCGCCTTCGTCCAGCCGGGCGACGCGATGCGCGAGGCGCTCACGCGCGAGGCGGTGCGCACGGTGCTCGGCGAGGGCACGCCGATGAGCGGCGTCACGCCGCAGGAGCGCTATCCGGTGCCGCCCATCGGCCAACTGGTCGACGAGCGCTGCATCGTCAACGCCATGGCGGCGCTGCTGGCCACCGGCGGCTCGACCAACCACCTGATCCACTGGGTCGCGGTGGCGCGCGCGGCCGGCATCGTGATCGACTGGGACGACTTCTCGCGCCTGTCGGAGGTGGTGCCGCTGCTCACCCGCGTGTACCCGAACGGCACCGCCGACGTGAACGAGTTCCAGGCCGCCGGCGGCCCGGGCTTCGTCATCGGCGAGCTGTTGGGCGCGGGGCTGATGCACGGCGACGTGCTCACCGTGCGCCCCGGCGGCATCGGCGAGTGGGCGCACATCCCGGCGATGCGTGGCGAGCCCTCGGCCGAGGGCGTGCTGCACTGGGAGAGCGCGCTGCCCTCGCGCAACCTCCACGTCGCGCGGCCCGCGGCCGAGCCCTTCAGCGCCACCGGCGGCCTGAAGCTGCTCACCGGCAACCTCGGGCGCAGCGTCATCAAGGTCTCCTCCGTGCCCGACGACCGGCACGTCGTCGAGGCGCCGGCGCGTGTGTTCGATTCGCAGGGCGCCTTGCAGAAGGCCTTCGCCGCCGGCGAGCTGGAGCGCGACGTGGTCTGCGTGGTGCGCTGGCAGGGCCCGCAGGCCAACGGCATGCCCGAGCTGCACAAGCTCACGCCGCCGCTGTCGGTGCTGCAGGGCAAGGGCTTCAAGGTGGCGCTGGTGACCGACGGGCGCATGAGCGGGGCCTCCGGCAAGGTGCCGGCCGCCATCCACCTCTCGCCCGAGGCGGCCGACGGCGGCCCGCTGGCGAAGGTGCGCGACGGCGACCTGATCCGCCTCGACGCCGTGGCCGGTACGCTCGAGGCCCTGGTGCCGAAGGACGAGTGGGACGCCCGCCCGCTGGCGACAATGACCGACGCGCAGCGCGAGGAGGACGGCCACGGCCTCGGCCGCGAACTCTTCGCCGGCATGCGGCGCAACGCAACGACTGCTGAACAAGGAGCCTGCACATGGCTGTGAACCCCGACGCTCCCTCGACCGAACTCACCGCGCTGGACGTGATGCGCGACGCGCCCGTCGTCCCCGTGATCGTGCTGCACGACGTGGGCGACGCCGTGCCGCTGGCGCGCGCGCTGGTGGCCGGTGGCATCCGCATGCTGGAGGTGACGCTGCGCACGCGCGAGGCGCTGGAATGCATCGAGGCGATCGCCAAGGAAGTGCCCGAGGCGGTGCCCGGCGCCGGCACCATCCGCAGCGCGGCCGACGCGCAGGCCTCGGCCCTGGCCGGCGCGCGCTTCGGCGTCAGCCCCGGCTACACGCGCGCCGTCGGCAAGGCCTGCCACGACCTGGGCCTGCCGCTCCTGCCCGGCGTGGCCACCGGCAGCGAGATCATGCTGGCGCAAGAGGACGGCTACACCGAGCTGAAGTTCTTCCCCGCCGTCCAGGCCGGCGGCGTGCCGATGCTCAAGGCCTGGCAGGGCCCCTTCGGCGACGTGAAGTTCTGCCCCACCGGCGGCGTGCACGCCGGCAACGCGCACGAGTTCCTGGCGCTGCCCAACGTGGCCTGCGTGGGCGGCTCGTGGATCGTGCCGACCGACGCCATCGCGGCCAAGGACTGGGGCCGCATCGAGGCGCTGGCGCGCGAGGCGTCGGCGCTGGCGCGATGATCGCTGCCGTGGCGCCCGCGGCCTTCGAGCCCGGCGCGCTGAAGGTCGTCGCCTTCGACGTCTTCGGCACCGTGGTGGACTGGCACGGCGGCATCGCCGCCGAGGTGCGCCGCATGCTGCCCGGCGTGGACGCCGAGGCCTTCGCGTTCGCCTGGCGTGCCGGCTACCAGCCCGCCATGCGCGGGGTGATGGAGCGCATGGCGGCGGGCGAGGGCGGCTTCACCCTCATCGACGAGTTGCACCGCGGCATCCTCGAGACCGTGCTGCGCGACTTCGGCGTGGCCGACCGGCTCGACGCCGAGGCGCGGCGCGAACTCAACCTCGCCTGGCACCGGCTGCCGCCCTGGCCCGATGCGGCCGAGGGCCTGGCGCGGCTCAGGCGCCGGTACACGGTCTGCACGCTCTCGAACGGCAACATCGGCCTGCTGACCGAGATGGCCAAGCGCGGCGGCCTGCCCTGGGACTGCATCCTCTCGGCCGAGGTGTTCAAGGCCTACAAGCCCGATCCGCGCACCTACCTCGGCGTGGCCGCGGTCTTCGACGTGGCGCCCAGCCAGGTGATGCTGGCGGCCGCGCACCACGACGACCTGGCCGCCGCGCGCGTGTGCGGCCTGGCCACCGCGTACATCCAGCGGCCGCTGGAGTTCGGCGCCGCGAAGCCGAAGGACGTCTCGCCGCAGCCAGGCAACGACCTGCACGTGCAGGACATCGGCGCGCTCGCCGATGCGCTGGGCTGTTGACGACACCCACAAGGAGAACGCACCGATGACCGACCTCGCCGGCCTGCAGACGCTGCTGCAGCCCCTGTTCCCCGGCCTGATGGGCGTGACGCTGCTGGAGGCGGCGCCCGAGCGCATCGTGGCCGAGATGGAGGTGCGGCCCGACCTGTGCACCTCCGGCGGCATCTTGCACGGCGGCGCCTACATGGCCTTCGCCGACACGCTGGGCGCGGTGGGCACGGTGGTGAACCTGGCGGCCGGCCAGCGCACCACCACCACCGATTCGAGCACCAAGTTCATCGCCGGCGCGAAGGTCGGCACGCGCGTGCGCGGCGAGAGCATCGCGCTGCACCGCGGACGCACCACCCACGTCTGGCAGACCACGATCACCAATGCCGAGGGGCGGCTGTGCGCGGTGGTGACGCAGACGCAGCTGATCCTGGGCGCGCCGGCCTGAGCCGGCCCTGCCGCATGGCGCCGGAACTCGACACGCCGGAGCGCCTGCAGCCCCTGCTGGCCGAACTGCGCGGCATGGAGGACCGCTTCCACGCGGCCTCGCATGCGGCGACGCCGCAGGACTTCGGCCGCATCGTCGCGCCGGATTTCTGGGAGATCGGCGCCTCGGGTCGGCGCTACAGCCGCGACTTCTGCCTGGAGGTGCTCTCGCAGCGCGCCGCCAAGCCGCCGGAGGAGGCTTGGGTCACGCGCGACTGGCACGTGCGCGAATTGGGCTCGGACCACTGCCTGCTGACGTACACGCTGGAGCAGCCGGGCCGCGTCACGCTGCGCAGCACGCTCTGGCGCCGCGCGGGCCAGGGCTGGCAGGCGGTGTTCCACCAGGGCACGGTGGTCCTGCCCTGAAGGCAGCGTTCAGCGCAGCCCGCCGCCCGCGGCCTCGAAGTCGCGCTGGATGAGTTCGATCTTGTACCCGTCCGGGTCCGTCACGAAGGCGATGACGGTGGTGCCGCCCTTGACCGGCCCCGGCTCGCGGGTGACGTTGCCGCCGGCGGCCTTGATCTTCTCGCAGGCGGCGTAGGCGTCGGGCACGCCCAGGGCGATGTGGCCGTAGGCGTTGCCCAGGTCGTATCTGTCGGTGCCCCAGTTGTAGGTCAGTTCGATCTCGGCCTGCTCGGGGTTGCCGTTGCCGTAGCCGACGAAGGCCAGGCTGTACTTGTACTCGGGGTTCTCGCTGGTGCGCAGCAGCGTCATGCCGAGCACCTTGGTGTAGAAGTCGATGGAGCGCTGCAGGTCGCCGACGCGCAGCATGGTGTGCAGGAGTCGCATGGGGCTTTCTTTCTCTTGTCGGGGAAGCAAAGCCGTCATTGTCGGCATCTCAGTCCTGTGTTGCCGTCCAGTCCTTCAATCGCCCGCCGTGCATCACGCCGACGAAGTCGGCCATCGCCCGCGCCTCGGCGGCGTTGTGGGTCACCAGCACGGCGGTCTGGCCGGCGGCGCGCAGGATGTCGCGCACCTCGGCCGTCAGGCGCTCACGGGTGGCGCCGTCCAGGTTGGAAAAAGGCTCGTCCAGCAGGATCAGCGCCGGCGCCGGCGCCAGTGCACGTGCCAGCGCGATGCGCTGCTGCTGCCCGCCCGACAGCTCGTGCGGGTAGCGCCCCGCCATGTCGCCCAGGCCCACCAGCGCCAGCATCTCGCGCACCCGCTGCTGGCGCGCGGCGCGCGGCAGGCGCCGCAGGCCGAAGCCGACGTTGGCGGCCGCGTCGAGGTGCGGGAAGAGGGCGTATTCCTGGAACATCAGGCCGACCTGCCGCGCCTCCGGCGGCACGTGCACGGTGGGCGACGAGACGAGCCGCTCGCCCACGTGGATCTCGCCCTCGCGGACCGGCTCGAAGCCGGCGATGGCGCGCAGCACGGTGCTCTTGCCGCAGCCGGAGGGGCCGAGCAGGCAGCCGATGCGGCCGGCGGGCAGGGCGAGGTCGAAGCCGTCGACTACCGTGTGCGGGCCGCGCGGCGTGTCGTAGGCCAGGCGCAGGCGCGCGATGCGCAGGTCGGCGGGCGCGGTACGGGCGTCTGGCGGGAGGGGGGTGCTCATCGATGGGGGCGGGCGGGCAAGGAGGTCACTCGGGCGCGGGCAGCGCGTCCACGTGCGGCAGGGCGAGCTGCGTGCGCGCCAGCCAGGCCACCGGCAGCAGGCCGGCGACCACGATGGCCAGCGCGGCGATCGCGCCTTCCTCGTAGGTGCCGCGCGCGGCCTCGGCATACAGCCAGGTGGCCAGGGTGTCGAAGTTGGCGGGGCGCAGCAGCAGCGTGGCGGGCAGCTCCTTCATCGCATCGACGAAGACCAGCAGCGCGCTGGCGGCCAGCGCCGGGCGCAGCAGCGGCAGGTGCACGCGGCGCAGCGCGCCCAGCGGCGTCTCGCCCAGCGAGCGGGCCGCCTGTTCCAGCGCGGGCGGGATGCGCGCCAGGCCGGCCTCGATGCCGCCCACCGGCATCGCCAGGAAGCGGATGGCGCAGGCGGCCACCAGCACCACGCCGGCGGCCATCAGCGGCAGGCCCGGCAGGCCGAGGCTGCGCGCTAGCAGGGCGTCCAGGCCCAGCGCCGGCGTGAGCAGGCCGATGGCCAGCACCGTGCCCGGCAGCGCATAGCCCAGGCTGGCCAGGCGCGCCGGCCAGCGCGGCGTGCGCACGGTGCTGGCGGTGTGGCGCACGGCCCAGGCCACCACCAGCCCGGCCAGCACCGCCGCCACCGTGACGCCCAGGGCCAGGGTGATGGTGTTCGCCAGGCTGGCCACCAGGCCGGCCGAGACGCCGCCGCCCAGACTGAGGCGCTTGTAGCTTTCCCAGGCCAGGTAGGCGGCCGGCGCGGCGAAGCCCAGCAGCACCGGCAGCCAGCCCAGCGCGCAGGCGCCCCAGGCCGCGGCGCCCTGCAGCGGGCGAGGGCGGATGGCGCGCATGCGCTGCGCCGAGCCGAAGCGCTGGTGGCGCCGGCCGTGCTGCTCCAGCAGCACCAGCATCACCACCACCGCCAGCATCGCGCAGGCGATCTGCGCCGCGCCGGCCAGGTCGGAGCGGGTGATCCAGGTGGTGTAGACGGCCACCGTGAGCGTGTTGACGCCGAGGAACTCGGAGGCGCCGATGTCGTTGAGCGTCTCCAGCAGCGCCAGGCTCACGCCCACCGCCAGCGCGGGCCGCGCCAGCGGCAGGGCGACGCGGCGGAAGGCGCCCCAGCGCGTCTCGCCCAGCGAGCGCGCCGCTTCGAGCAGGTGCGCGGGCTGGGTCATGAACATCGCCCGCGCCGTCATGTAGACGTAGGGGTAGAGCACCAGGCCCAGCACGAAGATGGCGCCGGCCATCGTGCGCAGGTCGGGCAGGCGCCACTGGCGCGGGCTGTCGTAGCCCAGCATCCAGCGCAGCACGCCCTGCACGGGGCCCAGCGGGTGCAACAGGTCGAGGTAGGCGAAGGCGACGATGTAGGTCGGCATCGCCAGCGGCAGCAGCAGCGCCCAGTGCAGCACGCGCCGCGTGGGGAAGTCGCAGGCGGTCACCAGCCAGGCGCAGCCGGTGCCGATGACCAGCACCATCGCGCCCACGCCGGCCAGCAGCACGGCAGTGTTGAGCGCCGCCGAGGGCAGCACGTGCGCCAGCAGGTGCGTCCAGTGCGCCAGGCTGCTGCCCGCGGCCAGCCAGGCCAGCGAGAGCACGGGCGCGAGCACGCCCAGCGCGATCAGCACCGACGCGCCGCGCCACAGCGGGCCGACCGGACGCAGCCCGGCCGGCAGGCGGGATGCCAGCGGGCCAGGCATCAACCGGCCGTCGCCTGCCGCATCACTTGTCGAAGCCGACCTTGTCGACCAGCGCGCTGGCCTGCTTGCGGTGCTTGGCGATCTCGGTCAGGGGCAGCGGGTCGACCTTCAGCTCGCCGATGGCCTGGCCGATGATCGGGTCGAGCGGCACGCCCTTGCGCACCGGGTACTCGTAGTTGGCCTGGGCGTACATGCGCTGCGCCGGCTCGGAGACCAGGAACTCCAGCAGCTTGACGGCGTTGGCGCGCTGCGGTGCATGCTTGGCCACCGAGGCGCCGCTGATGTTGACGTGCGTGCCGCTGCCCGGGTTGTCGAAGGTTGGGCGGATGACCTTGATCGCGTCGCCCCACTTGCGTGCGTCGCTGCCTTCCTTGGACGCCTTCATCTGGCCGACGTAGTAGGAGTTGGCCACGCCGATGTCGCAGATGCCGCCCAGGATGTCGCGCGCCACGTCGCGGTCGCCGCCGGTGGCCTTGCGGCCCAGGTTGGCCTTCACGCCCTGCAGCCACTGCTCGGTCTTGGCCTCGCCGTCGTGGGCGATCATGGCCGCGATCAGCGCCGTGTTGTAGGGGTGCTGGCCGGCGCGGATGCAGACCTTCTGCTTCCACTTCGGCTGGGCCAGGTCCTCGTAGCGGAAGCTGGTGAGCCTCAGGTCCTTGGCGGCGTACAGCACGCGTGCGCGCATCGACAGGGCGAACCACTGGCCGTCGGCGCCGCGCAGGTTGGCGGGGATGGCCGACTCCAGCGCCGCCGACTTCACCGGCTGCGTCACGCCGCCTTCCACCAGGTCCAGCAGGTTGCCCACGTCCACCGTCATCAGCACGTCGGCGGGCGAACGGGCGCCCTCGGCCTGCACGCGCTCGAGCAGGCCGTCCTTGACGAACACCGTGTTCACCTTGATCTGCGTCTGCGCCGTGAAGGTCGACAGCAGCGGCTGGATCAGGCCCGGCTCGCGCGTCGTGTAGAGCGTGAGCTCGCCCTGGGCGAAGGCGGGCAGCGCGGCGCCGCCGAGGGCGAAGGCGGCGGCCAGGGGCGCCAGGCGCAGGGCGCCGGCACGGCGCTGAAGGGATCGGGACATGGAACTCCTCCGGGGACTTGGAAATGGAACCGTTCCGCCGCCAGCCGGCGGCGGGGGATGCGAACGATTATCAGCGTGATTGCTGGTCGTCCCGGCCAATTCCCCGGGTTGCGTGGTGGTAGCGCCGCCCTGGGGGCGTCAGCGCGCCGCCGGCACCTCGAACACCAGGCAGGTGGTGGTGGCGTGAGCGTAGAGCATGCCGTCCGGCCCCACCAGCCGCGCCTCGGCGGTGGCGAGTTGGCGGCCGCAGTGGATCACCGTGCCGATGGCGCGCACGCGCTGCACCTTGGGCGTGATGGCCTTGACCATGTTCACGCCCAGTTCGGCCGTGGTGTAGGCGCGGCCCGGCGGCATCAGGGTGTGGACGGCGCAGCCCAGGGCCGAGTCCAGCAGCGTGGCGAACCAGCCGCCGTGCACCGTGCCCAGCGGGTTGAGGTGGCGCTGCAGCGGCATGCCCTGGAACACGGCGCGGCCCGGGGCGACCTCGATGACGGTGAAGTCCAGCGTCCGGGCGATCTCGGCGTAGGGCAGGGTGCCGTCGACGATGCCCTGCATGATCTCCAGCCCCGTCTTGCCGGCGATCTGCTCCGGCCGGGCCACGCCGGGGCCGGGGCCGGCGTCGAGCCGTTCCAGGATGCGGGCCTCTTCCGCCAGCCAGCGTTCCAGTTCGTTCGTCTGCGTCATGTGCGCGCGCTCCTTGTGTTGCATATGCAATTGTTGCAGCTACAATCATATGTCATGAACACCGCCGTCCGCCCGCAGGGCTGCACCAACTTCAAGCTGCGCCAGCTGATGCGCCGCATCGCGCGCCACTACGACGCCGAGCTGGCGCGCACCGGCCTGAAGACCACGCAGTACTCGCTGCTCTCGCACGTACTGCACCTGGGCCCGCTGCGCCCGGTGGACCTGGCGCGCGAGATGGGCCTGACCCCCTCGACCCTCACGCGCAACCTGCAGCCCATGCTGGCGGCCGGCTGGCTGGAGATGGCCGAGGGCCCCGACGCGCGCAGCCGGCTCGTGAGCATCACCCAGGCCGGGCGCGACAAGCGCAGCGAGGCCCAGCGCCGCTGGCGCGCTGCGCAGGAGGGGCTGAACGCGCTGCTGGGCATCGAGCGCGTGGGCGCGCTGCACGCGCTCATCGACGACAGCCTGGCGCTGCTGACCGCCGGCGACGAGGAACCACAGGAAGAACACGATGCATGACGCCGTCACCCCCGCGAAGCCCGCCGCCCTGCCGGCCCTGTGGCTGGTGCTGCTGGCCGCGGCCGGCGCCTTCGCCCTGACCATGGGCGTGCGCCAGACGATGGGCCTGTACCTCTCGCCGCTGAACACCGCCACGCAACTGGGCCTGGGCAGCATCAGCCTGGCCTTCGCGTTCGGCCAGTTGTGGTGGGGCCTGACGCAGCCCTTCGCCGGCGCGGTGGCCGACCGCATCGGCGCCGGCCGCACCGTGCTGCTCGGCGTGGCGCTGGTGGCGCTGGGCACGATCATCACACCGCTGATGACGAGCACTGTCGGCCTGATCCTGGCCGTCGGCGTGCTGGCGGCGGGCGGCGCCGGGATGGCCGGCCCCTCGGTGCTGATGGGCGCCGTCACCCGGCTGGTGCCGCCCGAACGGCGCGGGCTGGCCACCGGCGTGGTCAATGCGGGCGGCTCCTTCGGCCAGTTCGCCATGGCGCCCATCGCCGTCGGCCTGACCGCCGCCGTGGGCTGGGCCGCCTCCATGCAGTGGCTGGGTGTGATCGTGCTGCTGGCGCTGCCGGCGGCCTGGGTGCTGCGCGGCAATGCGCGCGCCCTCGCAGCGCAGGCGGGCGGCGCGGCAGGCGCCGCGGCGCTGTCGGCGCGCGAGGCCATCGCGCAGGCGCTGGCGACGCCGAGCTACCGGTACCTCTCGGCCGGCTTCTTCGTCTGCGGCTTCCACGTCGCCTTCCTGGCCACGCACCTGCCGGGCGTGATCGCCGCCTGCGGGCTGCCTCAGGAGGTGGGCGGCTGGGCGCTGGCGATGATCGGCCTGTTCAACATCGTCGGCAGCCTGCTGATGGGCTGGGCCGTAGGGCGCTGGCGCATGAAGTCGCTGCTGGCCTGGGTCTACGCGACGCGCGCCGCGGCGGTGCTGCTGTTCCTGCTGCTGCCCAAGACGACGGCGGTGGTGCTGGTGTTCTCGGCGGTGATGGGCGTGAGCTTCCTTTCCACCGTGCCGCCGACGGCCGGGCTGGTGGCCAAGATGTTCGGCCCGGCCAACATGGCGATGCTGTTCGGCATCGTGATGCTGGCGCACCAGGTGGGCGGCTTCCTCGGCGCCTTCCTGGGCGGCTATGTGTTCCAGGCCACGGGCAGCTACGACTGGGTGTGGTACGTGGACATCGTGCTGGCCGTGGGCGCGGCGCTGGTGAACCTGCCGATCCGCGAGGCGCCGCCGCGCCTGCGGGCCGCGCAGACCGCCTGAACGCCGGCCATGGATCCCCGCACCCGCGCGCTGCTCGAAGCGCCCATCGTGCCGACGCTGCTGCGCCTGGCGCTGCCCAACATCGCGGTGATGGCGGCGCAGGCCGGCATCGGCCTGGTGGAGACTTACTTCGTCGGCCGGCTGGGCACCGACGCGCTGGCCGGCATGGCGCTGGTCTTCCCGCTGGTGATGCTGATGCAGATGAGCTCGGCCGGCGCGATGGGCGGCGGCATGGCCTCGGCCGTGGCCCGTGCGCTGGGTGCCGGCCGCCAGGCCGACGCACAGGCGCTGGTGTGGCAGTCGGTCGCCATCGCGCTGGGCTGCGGGCTCGCGTCCACCGCGCTGATGTGGGCCGGCGGGCGCTGGCTGTACGGGCACATGGGCGGCAGCGGCGCGTCGCTGGAGGCGGCGCTGACGTACTCGCACTGGATCTTCGGCGGGGCCGTGCTGGTGTGGCTGTTCAACGCGCTGGCGGCGGTGGTGCGCGGCACCGGCAACATGGCGTTGCCGGCGCTGGTGACGGCGGCGGGCGTGGTGGTGGCGGTGCCGCTGTCGCCGCTGCTGATCTTCGGCGGCGGGCCGGTGCCCGCGCTGGGCATCGCCGGCGGCGCGCTGGCGATGCTGCTGTACTACCTGGGCGGCTGCATCGCGCTGGCGCTGTACCTGCGCTCGCCGGCCAGCCTGCTGCGTCCGCGCTGGCGCCAGGCGCGGCTGGCGTGGCCGCTGATGCGCGACATCCTGCGCGTCGGGCTGCTGGGCGCCGTGTCCACCGCGGCCACCAACCTGAGCATCGGCATCGCCACGGCGCTGGCGGGGCGCTGGGGCGCGGGCGCGATCGCCGGCTACGGCACGGCGGCGCGGCTGGAGTACCTGCTGGTGCCGCTGGTGTTCGGCCTGGGCGCGCCGCTGCTGGCGATGGTGGGCACCAGCATGGGCGCCGGCCGGCCGGAGCGCGCGCTGCGCGCGGCCTGGGCCGGCGCGGCGCTGGCCTTCGGGATGACCAGCGCCATCGGCGTCGCCGCGGCGCTGTTCCCGACGGCGTGGCTGCGCTTGTTCGGCAGCGACCCGGCCATGCTGGAGGCGGGCAGCCTGTACCTGCGCAGCGTCGGGCCGCTGTACGGCTTCTTCGGGCTGGGGCTGGTGCTGTACTTCGCTTCGCAGGGCGCGGGGCGGCTGCTGTGGGCGGTGCTGGGCAACGTGCTGCGGCTGGCCGTGGCCGGCGTGGGCGGCTGGCTGGCGCTGCGCTGGGGCGGCGAGCTGTCGCACGTGTTCGCCGCGCAGGCGGCGGCGCTGGGGGTCTACGGCCTGTTCATCGCCGCCGCCGTCGCGGGCGGTGCGTGGTTCGGCCGGCCGGGCTGGCCGCGCACGCCGGCGGCGCTGGTGCGCCGGCGCGCGGCCTGAAGTCACAAGAAAACGCCGGGCCGCCCCAAGTTTTCTTGCCCCCCTCGGGGGGCGGGCCGGGCGCAGTCCGGCCCTGGGGGCTCAGTAACGGTAGGGGTTGTTCGGCCGGCGGTCGTAGCGGTTGGGCACGCCGTCGCGGTCGTTGTCGCGCCAGCCGTGGCGGCGGTGGTGGTCGCGGTAGTAGTGGTGGCGCGGGCCGTGGTGGTAGTAGGGCGGCGCGACGTAGCGCGGCGGCGGCGCCGGGCGGTAGTAGTGCGGCGGTGGCGGCGGCGCGACGTACACCTGGGCGCGCACGTGAGGGCCGCCGTGCGCATGAGCCGGTGCGGCAACCAGTGCGCCGAGCGCCAGCATCGCAGCCGCGCCGAGGGTGATGGAAAGGGTCTTCATGGCCTGCTCCTTCGTCTGTCGTCTGAGGTGTTCCCATGGTCCGGCGGCCATGTGAACGCATTGCAAACCGGGTGCGAAGGCAGGTGAAGAATGTCATCAGCGCCGCGGCGGCGGCAACAGGCGGCGCAGCGCCTCGAAGAACAGGTCGGACTGCTCGCGCTCGCCCTGGATCTGCGCCGCCACGTGCGCGGCCAGCTTCGCGTCCACCGGCACCAGCGGGCGGCCGGTGCTCTGCGCCAGCACCTGGTGCAGGCAGGCGCGCTCCAGGTAGTACAGGTCGTCGTAGGCCCAGGCCACGCTGAGGCCGGCCACGATCACGCCGTGGTTGGCCAGGAAGATGATGTCCTTGCCCGCGTTCTCGCCGGCCATGGCGCCGGCGATGCGCTCGCCCTCGGCGTCGTCCAGCGCCAGGCCGTTGTAGACGCGGTCCACCGCCAGGCGGTTCATGAAGCGCATCGCGTTCTGGCTCAGCGTGGGGTCGAGCGCGCCGTCCTGCGTGAGCGTGAGCGCGGTGGCGTAGGGCATGTGGCAATGCAGCACCACGGCGCGGCCCGTCAGGCGGTGCACGGCGCCGTGGATGAACAGCGCCGTCGGCTCGACGCGGTGGCGGCCGGCCAGCACGTTGCCGTGTACGTCGATGAGCACGATGTCGTCGGGGCCGACCTCGCTCCAGTGCAGGCCGCGCGGGTTGATGAGGTAGCGGTCCTGCGTGCCGGGGAGCATGACGCTGAAATGGTTGCACACGCCTTCCTCCAGCCCGTGGTACGCGGCGGCGCGCAGGGCCAGCGACAGGTCGTCGCGCAGGCGGCGCACGGCGGGGCTGGCGTATTCGGCGTCGGGGGAGAGGGCGCGGGGCAGGGCGGACATGGGCTGTTCCTGTTCAGACCGTGGTGAAGCCGGCGTGGGCGGCGGCGAAGCGCTGCGCGTCCTCGCGCACGGCGGCGGCGTCCTTGCCCGGCTTGTACAGCGCCGAGCCGATGCCGAAGCCGGCCGCGCCGGCCCGGCGCCAGCCGGCCATCGACTCGGGCGTGATGCCGCCCACCGGCATCAGCGGCGTGCCGGCGGGCAGCACCGCCAGCATCGCCTTGAGCACGGCCGGCGAGGCGGCTTCGGCCGGAAAGAGCTTCAGCCCGTGCGCGCCGGCCGCCAGGGCGGCGAAGGCCTCGGTGGGCGTGAACACGCCGGGCAGCGCGACCATGCCGAGCCGCACCGCCTCGCGCACCACTTCGGCATCGAAGTTCGGCGCCACCACCAGTTGTCCGCCGGCGGCTTGGACCTCGCGCACCTGCTGTGCGCCCAGCACCGTGCCGGCGCCGACCAGCGCGGCGGGGCAGCGCGCGCGCAGCAGGGCGATGCTCTCCAGCGGCCGGGGCGAGTTCAGCGGCACTTCGAGCAGGCGGAAGCCGGCGCCCGTGATCGCGTCGCCGATGGCCGGCGCCTCGTCGGGCGCGAGGCCGCGCAGGATGGCGATGAGCGGCAGGGCCTGCATCGCGTCGCGGAAGGTGTCGAGGGCGGTGAGTGGCATGGCGGTTCAGGCAGGCATCGAACGGGCCCGGTGCAAGGCGTGCAGGCCGGCCCAGGTGGCTTCGGCACCGAGCACGCGCGGCCGCAGGCCGGCGGTGCCCAGGGCGAGGGCATAGCGTCGCGTGAGGGCGGGCGCGCCGACGAGCACCAGTTCGCCCGCCTCGCGCAGCGGCTGCGAGCGCAGCTCCTCGCCGATCAGCACGCCCGAAAGGTAGCTGGCCAGCGCGGCGGCGTCGCGCCGGCCGAACAGCGCCAGGGTGCGCGCGCCGAAGGCGTCGTGCAGCAGGCCGCGGCCCTGCGCGGCGCGGGCCGCGCCGTCGAGGAAGGCGGCCTCGTCCAGCGGCGCCGCGGCATCCAGCGTGCGGGCGAGGATCGACTGCTGCGACAGCAGCGCATAGAACTCACCCGTCATGCAGGTGCGGAAACCCGTCACGCGGCCGCCCTGCACGCGGGCCCACTTGTTGTGGGTGCCGGGCAGTACGAACAGTCCTTCGTCCAGTCCGGTGAGTTGCATCGCGCCGAGGATCTGCACCTCTTCGCCGCGCATCACGTCGGGCACGCCGTCGTGCTCGTCCGAGAGGCCCGGCACCATGGCGATGCGGCCCGCCTCGACCGGCACGATGCGCTGCGCGATCTCCGCGGCGCCGGCGGGGCAGGGGCAGTAGGGCGCCTCGATCCAGCCCTGCCGGCTGCCGGCCATGCCGCTGACGAGGGCCGTGCGGCCGGGGGGCGCCATCCAGTCCGCGAACAGCGACTCGAACGCTTCGGGGAACCCGCCCGGCGGCACGCTCAGGATGCCGCGCGCGGCACTGCGCTCCTCGATCACGCGGCCGTCGTCGGCGACCAGCGCGCCGCGCAGCGAGCTGGTGCCCCAGTCGACGGCGACGAAGCTCACGGGGTTGTGGCTCCGGCCCGGCGCTGACGCGCCTTCACGTCGCTTCGCGACATGAGCCTCGCCGCAATCATTGATGACGCTTGCGTCATCAATGATTGTCCCTCGGCACGAAGCTGCCGCGCTTGCCGCGCAGGAAGCCGAGGTCGGCGCCTTCGTCGGCCTGCAGCACGTTGTCCACGTACAGCTTCCAGTAGCCCGAATCGAGCGGCGGCTTGGGCGGCGTCCATTCGGCGCGGCGGCGCGCCAGCTCCTCGTCGCTCACGTGCAGGTGCAGGCGGCGGTTCGGCACGTCCAGCTCCACGATGTCGCCGTTCTTCACCAGCGCCAGCGGCCCGCCCGCCGCCGCCTCGGGCGCGGTGTGCAGCACCACGGTGCCGTAGGCGGTGCCGCTCATGCGCGCGTCGCTCACGCGGACCATGTCGGTGATGCCCTTGCGCAGCACCTTGGGCGGCAGCGGCATGTTGCCGGCCTCGGCCATGCCGGGGTAGCCCTTGGGGCCGCAGTTCTTCAGCACCATCACGCAGGTCTCGTCGATGTCGAGGTCCTCGTCGTCGATGCGCTTGTGCAGGTCGTCGGCGTTCTCGAACACCACGGCGCGGCCCTTGTGGACCAGCAGCTCGGGCGTGGCGGCGCTGGGCTTGATGATGGCACCGTTGGGCGCGAGGTTGCCGCGCAGCACGCAGATGCCGGCCTTGTCCTTGAAGGGCTCGGCCAGCGGGCGGATCACCTGCGGGTTGTAGTTCTCCGCGTCCTTCACGTTCTCCCACACGGTCTGTCCGCTGGCGGTGATCAGGTCCTTGTGCAGCAGGTGCGCGATCTCCTTCATCACCACCGGCAGGCCGCCGGCGTAGCAGAAGTCCTCCATCAGGTGCTTGCCGGAGGGCTGCAGGTCCAGCAGGCAGGGCAGCTCGGAGCCGATGCGGTCGAAGTCGTCGAGCGTGAGGTCGATGCCCAGCCGGCCGGCGATGGCCAGCAGGTGGATCACGAGATTCGTCGAGCCGCCGATGGCGGCGTTGACCTTGATGACGTTCTCCATCGCCTCGCGCGTGACGATCCTCGACATCACCAGGTCCTCGTGCACCATGTCGACGATGCGCCGCCCGGCCATGCGCGCCAGCACGTTGCGGCGCCCATCGACCGCGGGATAGGCCGCGTTGCCGGGAAGCCCGATGCCGATGGACTCGACCATGCTCGCCATGGTGCTGGCGGTGCCCATCGTCATGCAGTGGCCGTGGCTGCGGTGCATGCAGCTCTCGGCCTCGAAGAAGTCCTGCAGCTTCAGCGTGCCGGCGCGCACCATCTCGCTCATCTGCCACACGCCGGTGCCCGAGCCCAGCTCCTGCCCGCGCCACTTGCCGCTGAGCATGGGGCCGCCGGAGACGCCGATGGTCGGCAGGTCGACGCTGGCCGCGCCCATCATCAGCGCGGGCGTGGTCTTGTCGCAGCCCATCAGCAGCACCACGCCGTCGAGCGGGTTGGCGCGGATGCTTTCCTCCACGTCCATGCTGGCGAGGTTGCGGTACAGCATGGCGGTGGGGCGCAGCAGCGTCTCGCCCAGCGACATGACGGGGAACTCGAGCGGGAAGCCGCCGGCCTCGTACACGCCGATCTTCACCTGCTCGGCCAGCGTGCGGAAGTGCGAGTTGCAGGGCGTCAGCTCGCTGAAGGTGTTGCAGATGCCGATGACCGGCCGGCCGTCGAACTGGTCGTGCGGCACGCCCTTGCCCTTGACCCAGCTGCGGTAGATGAAGCCGTCGCGGTCGGTGCGGCCCCACCACTGCTGGCTGCGCAGCTCGTGCGGGGGCTTCTTCTTGCGGGGGGCGTGGCTCATGGTGTCTCCGTTGCGCGAGGAGGGGGCTCGCTGCGGCCGGCTCAGGGTTTTTCCTCTGAATCCGCTGCGTTTCAATCATCATATGATAAGAACAAGCATCGACGCGGCGCCTAGGGTTTTCGAGCGCCGCACACCGGAGACACGCACGCATGAAGAGCACCATCCCGCGCATCTCGCGCCGCCACGTCGTCCAGGGCCTGGGCGCGGCCCTGCTGCCGCTGCCGCACGCCTTCGCACAGGCGGCCGACTACCCGGCCAAGCCCATCGAGCTGGTGGTGCCGGCCTCGGCCGGCGGCGGCACCGATGCGCTGGCGCGCGGCTTCGCCGAGGTCATCAAGAAGTACCTGCCGCAGCCGATGGTGGTCAACGACAAGCCGGGCGCCAGCGGCGTCATCGGCATGACCGACGTGCTCAATGCGCGGCCCGACGGCTACAAGGTCGGCATGATCATTGCCGAGCTGGTGATCCTGCCGCACCTGGGGCTGGCCAAGTTCACCTACGAGGGCTTCGCGCCGGTGGCGCGGCTCAACGGCGATCCGTCGGCCATCACGGTGCGCGCCGACGCGCCGTGGAACACCATCGAGGAATTCCTCGCCTCGGCGAAGGCGAAGCCGGGCACCGTCACCATGGGCAACTCCGGCAACGGATCCATCTGGCACCTGGCCGCGGTGGGCCTGGAGGACAAGGTGGGCGTGAAGTTCAACCACGTGCCCTTCCAGGGCGCGGCGCCGGGCGTAGTGGCGCTGCTGGGCGGGCAGATCGACGCAGTGGCCGTCAGCCCCGGCGAGGTGGCCACGCACGTGCAGGCCGGCAAGATGAAGATGCTGGCGGTGATGGCCGACCAGCGCGTGCCGGCCTTCGACAAGGTGCCCACGCTCAAGGAGCGCGGCATCGACCTGAGCATCGGCACCTGGCGCGGCCTGGCGCTGCCCAAGGGCGCGCCGCCCGAGGTGGTGAACGTGCTGCGCGAGGCCACCCGCAAGGCCGCGCAGGACCCGGCGCTGCGCGAGACGCTGGACAAGCTCATCCTGGGCTTCGCCTACCTGGACGCGCCCGAGTTCGGCCAGGCCATGGCGCGCGACCACGCCTACTTCAAGCAGCTCGTCGCCAAGGTGGGCATCAAGCCCTGAGCGGCGAAGAGCGTTCCCCGCGCGGCGCATGGCGACCATCAAGAACGTCCACGGCAACACGGTGGACCGCATCGGCGGGGACATCGTGGCCGGCCGCTATGCGCCGGGCAGCGCCATCCCGCCGGAGCCGCTGCTGTGCGAGGAGCTGGGCGTGAGCCGCACGGTGGTGCGCGAGGCCGTCAAGTCGCTGGTCGCCAAGGGGCTGGTCAGCACCGGCCCCAAGGTGGGCACGCGGGTGCTGCCGGCCGACCAGTGGAACTGGTTCGACGCCGATGTCATCGTCTGGCAGACGCGGGTGGGCCTGTCGCGCGACTTCCTGCGCGACCTGCAGGACCTGCGGCGCGCCGTCGAGCCGGCTGCGGTGCGGCTGGCCGCCGAGCGTGCCACGCCCGAGGACATCGCCGGCATGGAGGCCGCCTACGCGCTGATGAAGCACGCCATCGAGTTCGGCGGCGACTACGTCACGCCCGACCTGCGCTTCCACCAGGGCCTGATCGCCGCCAGCCACAACCGCATGCTGGTGCAGATGAGCCGCGCGCTGGCGGCGCTGCTGCGCACCAGCTTCGAGATCTCCACCCGCCGCAAGGACGGGCCGGCAAGTTCGCTGCCGCTGCACCGCGCGGTGCTCGACGCGGTCATCGCCCGCAAGCCCGAGCAGGCCGAGAAGGCGATCCGCGTGCTGATCGACGGCGCGCGCGAGGACATCGAGACCGTGCTCACCTCGGGCAAGCGCATCCCGCAGATCCATGCGCCGCCGCGGCGCATCAAGGCGGCGGCATAGCACGCGCGGTGCGCGGATCACACAACAACAGATCAAGGAGAGACGAGCCCATGAAAGGCGTGATCGACGCATTCTTCCGGCTGCTGGAGTTCCTGGTGGTCGTGTGCATGGTGGCCATGGTGGTCATGGTCTTCGGCAACGTGGTGCTGCGCTACGGCTTCAACTCCGGCATCACCGTCTCGGACGAGATGTCGCGCTACTGCTTCATCTGGCTGACCTACATCGGCGCCATGGTGGCGATGCGCGACGGCGCCCACTTGGGCGTGGACACGATGATCCGCCACCTGCCGAGGCTGGGCCGCAAGCTGTGCTTCGCGATCAACCAACTGCTCATGCTGTTCTGCAACGTGCTGTTCTTCATGGGCACCTTCGAGATGCACGAGCTGCAGCGCACCAACATCTCGCCGGTGGTCGGCATCTCCATGATCTGGGTCTACGGCATCGGCTACATCGTGTCTGTGGTCATGGGCGTGATGAATCTGCACCGCCTGTGGCTGCTGTTCACCGACCGCCTGAGCGACGAGCAGCTGGTGCAGGTGATGGAGTCGGAAGACAACGCCACTGAGGTGAGCGCGCCCGCGTCCGCACCGGGGAGCGCGCGATGACCGTCACGATCTTCGTGGTCTCGCTGCTGGCCGCCATGGCCATCGGCATGCCCATTGCCTACGCGCTGCTGGTGTGCGGCGTCTCGCTGATGGGCTGGCTGGCCTTCAACGGCGTGCTGCCGGCCTTCGACAGCCAGATCATCGCGCAGCGCTTCGTCGACGGCGCCGACAACTTCCCGCTGCTGGCCGTGCCCTTCTTCCTGCTGGCGGGTGAATTCATGAACGCGGGCGGGCTCTCCCGGCGCATCGTCGAGATGGCCGTGGCCTGGGTGGGGCACTTCCGCGGCGGCCTGGGCTATGTGGCGGTGATGGCGGCCATCATCATGGCGGCGATCTCCGGCTCGGCCGTGGCCGACACGGCGGCCCTGGCCGCGCTGCTCATCCCCATGATGAACCGCGCGGGCTACGACACCAGGCGCTCGGCCGGCCTGATCGCCGCGGGCGGCATCATCGCGCCGGTCATCCCGCCTTCAATCGGCCTCATCGTCTTCGGCGTGGCGGCCAACGTGTCGATCACCAAACTCTTCCTGGCCGGCATCGTGCCGGGCGTGCTGATGGGGCTGGCGATCGGCATGACCTGGTGGGTGGTGGCCCGGCGCGACAAGGTGCAGGCCGCGCCGCGCGTGCCGTGGGGCGAGCGGCTGCGCGTCACGCTGCGCGGCAGCCTGGCGCTGTTCCTGCCGGTGCTGATCATCGGCGGCATGAAGATGGGCCTGTTCACCCCCACCGAGGCCGCCGTGGTCGCCGCCGTCTATGCGCTGGTGGTGGGCATGCTCGTCTACGGCGAGCTCAAGGTGTCGATGCTCTACCGCCTCACGCTGGCGGCGGGCAAGACCACGGCGGTGGTCATGTTCCTGGTCGCGGCGGCCATGGTCAGCGCCTGGCTCATCACCGTGGCCGACATCCCGGGCGAGGTGGCCAGGATGCTCGAGCCCTTCATGGACAACCGCATGCTGCTGATGTTCGTGATCATGGTGCTCATCGTGATCGTGGGCACCGCGCTGGACTTCACGCCCACGGTGCTGATCCTCACGCCGGTGCTGATGCCGGTGGTGCTCAAGGCGGGCATCGACCCGGTCTACTTCGGCGTGATGTTCATCATCAACAACGCCATCGGCCTGATCACGCCGCCGGTGGGCACGGTGCTCAACGTGGTGTGCGGCGTCTCGCGCATCACGATGGACGACGCCTTCAAGGGCGTGATGCCCTTCTTCATCGCGCACCTGTTCGTTCTTTTCCTGATGGTCCTGTTCCCGCAGATCGTGACCGTTCCGCTCTCGTGGTGGATGGCGCGGTAGTTCCCACCCCGCAAGCAAGGAGACAAGAGATGTTGAACCGCAGAACCTTCACGGCCGCCGTGGCCGGCTCGGGCCTCACGCTGGGCATGCCCGCGCTGGCCCAGTTCGGCGAACGCACGATCAAGTTCACCAACGGCGTGAACGAGGACCATCCGGTCGGCGTCGGCGTCAAGAAGATGCAGGAGATCCTGGCCGCCAAGACCGGCGGCAAGATGAAGATCGCGGCCTTCTGGGGCGGCGCGGCGGGCGGCGACCTGCAGGCCACCCAGGCGCTGCGCGCGGGCACGCAGGAGATGGTGTGCACCTCCAGCTCGCCCCTGGTGGGCATCGTCAAGGAACTGGGCGTGTTCGACCTGCCCTTCCTCTTCAACAACGAGAAGGAGGCCGACGCCGTGCTCGACGGCCCGGCCGGCGAGTACTTCAACAAGAAGCTGGAGGCCGCGGGCCTGGTCAACCTGGCCTACTGGGAGAACGGCTTCCGCAACCTGACCAACAGCAAGCGCCCCATCCACAAGGTGGAGGACTTCGACGGCGTGAAGGTGCGGGTGATGCAGAACAACATCTTCCTGGACTCCTTCAAGACCCTGGGCACCAATGCCGTGCCGATGGCCTTCGGCGAGGTGTTCACGGCGCTGGAGACGCACACCATCGACGGCCAGGAGAATCCCTTCGTCACCATCGAGACCTCCAAGTTCTTCGAGGTGCAGAAGTACCTGAGCGTGACGCGCCACGCCTACACGCCTTTCCTGGTGCTCTACAGCAAGAAGCTGTGGGACCAGCTCAAGCCCGAGGAGCAGGCCCTGCTGCGCGAGGCGGCCAAGGAAGGGCAGAAGGTGCAGCGCCAGGCCAACCGCGACCTCAACGCCAAGTCGCTGGAGATGCTGAAGAAGTCGCTGCAGGTCAACGAGATCTCGGCCGCCGAGCAGAAGCGCATGTTCGAGAAGGTCAAGCCGGTGTACGACAAGAACATCCCCACCATCGGCGCCGAGGCGGTGCAGGTGGTGATGGACGAGCTGAAGAAGGTCCGCGGCGGCTGACGGCGGAGCCTGCCCATGAAGATCACGCGGCTCGAAACCATCCGGCTCGGCGAGTTCCCCAACATCCTGTGGGTGCGGCTGCACACGGACGAGGGGCTGGTCGGGCTGGGCGAGACCTTCATGGGCGCCGCCGCGGTGGAGGCGTACTTGCACGAGTGGGCGGCGCCCCGGCTGCTGGGCGCCGACCCGCTGGCCATCGAGGCCCGGGCGCGCGACCTCACCGGCTACCTGGGCTGGCGCGGCTCGGGCGTGGAGACGCGCGGCAACTCGGCCGTCGACATCGCGCTGTGGGACCTGTTCGGCAAGGCCGCCGGCATGCCGGTGTGCACGGCGCTGGGCGGCGCCAGCCGCGACGCCATCCGCATCTACAACACCTGCGCCGGCTACCAGTACGTGCGCAGCACCGCCAACCAGAGCAGCTCCAACTGGGGCCTGGGCAACGGCGCCGGCCCCTACGAGGACCTGCAGGGCTTCCTGCACCATGCCGACGAACTGGCCGAGTCGCTTTTGTCCGAAGGCATCACGGCCATGAAGATCTGGCCTTTCGACCTCGCGGCGGAGAAGAGCCACGGCCAGTACATCAGCAACGCCGACCTCGACGCGGCGCTGGAGCCCTTCCGCAAGATCCGCGGCGCGGTGGGGCGGCAGATGGACATCATGGTCGAGTTCCACAGCCTGTGGCGGCTGCCGATGGCGCAGAAGATCGCCCGCGCGCTGCAGGAGTTCGACACTTTCTGGCACGAGGACGCGATCCGGATGGACAGCCTCGACCTGCTCCGGCAGTACGCCGTCGACTGCAAGGCGCTGGTCTGCGCCAGCGAGACGCTGGCCTACAGGTGGGGCTTCAAGGACTACCTGCAGACCGGCGTGGCCGGCGTGGCGATGCTCGACCTGAGCTGGTGCGGCGGCCTGACCGAGGCGCGCAAGATCGCCGCGATGGCCGACGCCTGGCAACTGCCGGTCGCGCCGCACGACTGCACCGGGCCGGTGGTGTGGGCCGCCTCCACGCACCTGAGCCTGCATGCGCCCAACGCGCTGGTGCAGGAGAGCGTGCGGGCCTTCTACACCGGCTGGTACAAGGAACTGGTGACCGAACTGCCCATCGTGGAGCAGGGAATGATCCGCCTGAACGGCAAGCCGGGGCTGGGGCTGGAACTGCTGCCCGACCTGCACCGGCGCGACGATGCGACGGTGCGGGTGTCGGGCGGCGGCCCGGCTTGACACTGAACCGCGCTTCAAGGTGAAGGTGCGGCGCCAAGGAGAGCCTTCGACATGCCGCGCCGCATCCTCCACGTCGTCAGCAACGTCGCCCACTATGACGACCCTTCCGAGCGGACCGGCCTGTGGCTGTCCGAGCTGACCCACGCCTGGGACGTGTTCGCTGCCCAGGGCCATGAACAGCGGCTGGTGAGCCCGCTGGGCGGGGCCTCGCCGCTGGAGCCGCGATCGCTGAAGTGGCCGACCTTCGACGCCTCCGCGAAGGCGTGGCTGGACGACGAAGCCCGCATGGCGCTGCTGTCGCACACGGCCCGGCCCGACGAGATCGATCCGGCGGACTTCGATGCGATCTACTTCACCGGCGGGCACGCCGTCATGTGGGACTTCCCGGGCGCGCAGGGGCTGCAGCGCATCACCCGCGGCATCCACGAGCGCGGCGGCATCGTCTCCTCGGTGTGCCACGGCTACTGCGGCCTGCTGAACACGCGGCTGTCGGACGGCACGCTGCTGGTCGCCGGGCGCCGGCTCACCGGCTTCTCGTGGCGGGAGGAGGTCCTGGCCGGCGTCGCACGCAAGGTGCCGTACAACGCCGAGGAGGAGATGAAGCGTCGCGGCGCACGCTACGAGAAGGCCTGGCTGCCCTTCGTCTCCAAGGTCGTGGTGGACGGCCGGCTGGTGACCGGCCAGAACCCGCAGTCGGCCAAGGCCACTGCCGAGGAAGTGGCGGCCCTTCTTCGCTGACGGGAACGCCTACCGGCGGACGGTGGCCCGGCGCGTCGCGCCGTCCGCCTCCACCAGCCGCATGCCGGACAGCACGCGCCGGGCGTTGGCGGCGCAGTCCATGTCGCGCGGCCTCGCCTCGATCTGTGCCATCAGGTCGACCAGCTGGGCCTTGTTCTGCGCCAGCCGTGCCAGCAGCGCGTCGATGTCCTCCACCTTGCGGCGCAGCGTGCCGATCAGGGTGTCGTGGTCCCACCGGGCGAGGTCGCCGGGCAGCAGCGCGCGCAATTCGTCCAGGCTGAAGCCCGCCTGCTGCGCCGTGGCGATCAGCCGGAGCACCAGCACCGCATCGGCGGGATAGCTGCGGTAGCCGTTGGCCTGGCGCTCCACGGCCTTGAGCAGGCCGATGCGTTCGTAGAAGCGGATGCGCGAGGGGGCGAGGCCGGTGCGCTGGGCGAGTTCCCCGATCTTCATGGTCACGATGCTCCGGAGGGCGGCAGCGGGTTTGACATTGAACCTGGCTTCAAGCTTAAGCTGCCGCCGGTGCGGACGGGGTCCGCCGTCATGGAGTCGGGGCATGCAGACGATATTGGGCGCGAACGGCCAGATCGCGGTGGAACTGGCGCGGGAGCTGCGGCGCAGCCACGCGGGCGCGCTGAGGCTCGTGAGCCGCCATCCGCGCAAGGTCAACGACACGGACGTCCTGGCGCCGGCCGATCTGCTCGACGCCGGGCAGACCCTCGAGGCGGTCCGGGGCAGCCGCATCGTCTACTTCACCGCCGGGCTGCCGCCGGACACGCGGCTGTGGGAGGCGCAGTTTCCCGTGATGCTGAGGAACGCCCTCGACGCGAGCCGGGCGGCAGGCGCGAAGTTCGCCTACTTCGACAACACCTACATGTACCCGCAGGACGACCGGCTCCAGACGGAGGAGACGCCCTTCGCGCCGGTCGGGCGCAAGGGCAGGGTGCGCGCGGCGATGGCGTCCATGGTGCTGGAAGAGATGGCGCGGGGAGAGATCCCCGTGCTCATCGGCCGCGCCCCCGAGTTCTACGGCCCGGGCAGGACGCAGAGCTTCACCAACGCGCTGGTCATCGACCGGCTCAAGGAGGGCAGGAAGCCGCGCGTGTCGGTGCGCGACGACACGCTGCGCACGCTCGTCTGGACACCCGACGCGAGCCGCGCGCTGGCGACCCTCGCCAACACGCCGGATGCGTTCGGGCAGACCTGGCACCTGCCCTGCTGCGACGACCGGCCGACCTACAGGCAGTTCGTCGCCCTGGCCGGCGAGGCTTTCGGCCGGGAGGCTGCCTACACGGTCATCGGCAAGTGGACCCTGGTCGCGGCGGGCCTCTTTTCCCCGCAGGTGCGCGAGATCAGGGAACTGCTGCCCCGCTACGAGCAGGACAACCTCTTCGATTCGACGAAGTTCAAGCGCCGGTTCCCGGACTTCGCCGTGACCACGTACCGGGAAGGCCTGGACCTGATCCGGCAGGAGCCCGCGCTGCTCAGGCCTTGATCGCGATGTCCGGGTCTTCCGCCCGCCGCGCGCTGCTGTGCGCCGAACGGGCGCTCAGGTCCGGCGCCAGCGCCTCGCGGCCGTCGAAGACGAAGCAGTCGCCGCGGTAGTGCGCGCCGCCGACCTCCTCGAAGTACTTGAGGATGCCGCCGTCGAGCTGCAGCACGTTCGGCAGGCCGATGCCGTGCATGTAGATCGCCGCCTTCTCGCAGCGGATGCCGCCGGTGCAGAAGCTCACGACCGTCCTGCCCTCCAGTTCGGCGCGGTGCGCCTGCACCGCCTGCGGGAACTCGGTGAACTTCGTGATGCGCCAGTCGATGGCGTTCTCGAAGGTGCCGTAGTCCACCTCGAAGGCGTTGCGCGTGTCCAGCAGCACGACGGGCCGGCCCCCGTCGTCGTGGCCCTGGTCCAGCCAGCGCTTGAGCGTGCGTGCGTCGACGCCCGGCGCGCGGCCGGCCGCGGGCCGGATCGCCGGATGGTCCATCCGGATGATCTCGCGCTTGAGCTTGACCAGCAGGCGGCGGAAGGGCTGCTGCGCCGACCAGCTTTCCTTGGCCTCCAGCAGCGCGAAGCGCGGGTCGGCGCGCAGCTCGGCAAGAAAGCCGCGCACGGCCTGCGCCGCACCGGCGAGGAACAGGTTGATGCCTTCGTCGGCCAGTAGGATGGTGCCCTTGAGCCCGGCCGCCTGGCACTGCGCCAGCAGCCGCGGCCGCAGCTCGGCGCGGTCGGGCAGGGGCACGAAGAGGTAGGCGGAGATGTTGAGGACGGCGTCGGACACGGGCGGGATTGTAGAAAGCGCGCTTGCCGAGCCGGGGCCGCCCGCGCTTCCTAAAATCGACAGCATGTTCGTTCACCTGCGCCTGCACACCGAGTTCTCCGTCGTCGACGGCACCACCCGCATCGACGAGGTCGTCAAGGCCGCCGCGAAGGACGGCCAGCCCGCGCTGGCCATCACCGACCTCAACAACCTCTTCGGCGGCGTCAAGTTCTACAAGGAGGCGCGCGGCAAGGGCGTCAAGCCGCTCCTGGGCTGCGAGGTGATCGTGGAAGGGCTGGACGCCGACGCCGCGCCCGGCCGCATCGTGCTGCTGGTGCAGAACCACACCGGCTACCTGAACCTGTGCGAGCTGCTGGCGCGCGCCTGGACGCAGAACGTGGGCCGGGGGGAGGCCCAGGCCAAGGCGAAGTGGGAATGGATCGAGGCGCTGAACGAGGGCCTGATCGCGCTCTCGGGCGCGCAGGCGGGGCCGCTGGGCGCGCCGCTGGCCAGCGGCAACGCCGAGCGTGCGCGCGAGGCGGCGCTGCGGCTGGCGGGCCTGTTCCCGCACCGCTTCTACATCGAGCTGCAGCGCGCCGGCCGGCCGGAGGACGAGCCCCATGTGGTCGCGGCCGTGCAGCTGGCCGCGCGGCTGAACCTGCCGGTGGTGGCGACGCACCCGGTGCAGTTCCTGGAGGCCGACGAGTTCGAGGCGCACGAGGCGCGCGTGTGCATCGCCGAGGGCGAGATCCTGGGCAACCAGCGGCGCGTGCGACGTTTCACGCGCGAGCAGTACTTCAAGAGCGCGGCCGAGATGGAGCGGCTCTTCGCCGACGTGCCCAGCGCCATCGCCAACACGGTGGAGATCGCCCGGCGCTGCAACCTCACGCTCACGCTGGGCAAGCCGCGGCTGCCGGACTTCCCGATTCCCGAGGGGATGACGATCGACGAGTACTTCCGCGTCGAGTCGTTCAAGGGGCTGGACGAGCGCCTGGCGCACCTGTACCCCGACGCGGCGCAGCGCGAGCAGGAGCGCCCGCGCTACGTCGAGCGGCTGGAGTTCGAGATCGGCACCATCCTGAAGATGGGCTTCCCGGGCTACTTCCTGATCGTGGGCGACTTCATCCAGTGGGCCAAGGCCAACGGCTGCCCGGTGGGGCCGGGCCGGGGCTCGGGCGCCGGCTCGCTGGTGGCCTACGCACTGAAGATCACCGACCTCGATCCGCTCAAGTACAACCTGCTGTTCGAGCGCTTCCTGAACCCGGAGCGGGTGTCGATGCCCGACTTCGACGTCGACTTCTGCCAGGGCAACCGCGACCGCGTCATCGACTACGTGAAGGACAAGTACGGCCGCAACGCCGTCAGCCAGATCGCCACCTTCGGCACCATGGCCGCACGCGCCGCCATCCGCGACGTGGGGCGCGTGATGGACATGAGCTACACCTTCTGCGACGGCATCAGCAAGCTCATCCCCAACAAGCCGGGCAAGCCCGTCACGCTGCAGTACCCGCCGGCCGAGCTGTCCGAGGCCGACAAGGAGAAGTACGCCATCGCCGCCGAGCCGCAGCTGGCCGAGCGCATCGAGAAGGAGGAGGAGGTCAAATCCCTCGTCGAGATGGCGCAGCGGCTGGAGGGCATGACGCGCAACATCGGCATGCACGCCGGCGGCGTGCTGATCGCGCCGGGCAAGCTCACCGACTTCTGCCCGCTGTACCAGCAGCCCGGCAGCGAGTCGGCGGTGAGCCAGTACGACAAGGACGACGTGGAGGCCATCGGCCTGGTGAAGTTCGACTTCCTGGGGCTGGCGACGCTCACCATCCTGGAGATCGCGCGCGAGTTCATCATGCAGCGCCACAAGGGCCGGGAGGACTTCGCCTACGAGAACATCCCGCTGGACGACAAGCCCACCTACCGGCTCTTCCAGGACGGCAAGACGGAAGCGGTGTTCCAGTTCGAATCCCGCGGCATGCAGGGCATGCTGCGCGACGCGCGGCCGACGCGGCTGGAGGACCTGATCGCCCTGAACGCGCTGTACCGACCGGGCCCGATGGACCTGATCCCCAGCTTCGTGGCGCGCAAGCACGGCCGCGAGGAAGTCGAGTACCCGCACCCGGCCGTGGCCGACATGCTCAGCGAGACCTACGGGATCATGGTCTACCAGGAGCAGGTGATGCAGACCGCGCAGATCCTGGGCGGCTATTCGCTCGGCGGCGCCGACCTGCTGCGCCGCGCGATGGGCAAGAAGAAGGCCGAGGAGATGGCCGAGCACCGCGAGAAGTTCCGCGCCGGTGCGCTGGCCACCCACAACATCCCGCAAGAGAAGGCCGACGAGATCTTCGACCTGATGGAGAAGTTTGCGGGCTACGGCTTCAACAAGTCGCACGCTGCCGCCTACTCGCTGCTGGCCTACCACACCGGCTGGCTGAAGGTGCACTACACCGCCGAGTTCTACTGCGCCAACATGACGGTGGAAATGGACAACACCGACAAGCTGAAGGTGCTGTTCGAGGACGCGGTCAAGCACTTCGGCATGAGCTTCGAGCCGCCGGACGTCAACCGCGGCAACTACCGTTTCGAGCCGGTGAGCGACAAGGTGATCCGCTACGGCCTGGGCGCCGTCAAGGGCACGGGGCAGCTCGCCATCGAGGCGATCGTCAAGGCGCGCGAGGAGGGCGGGACTTTCAAGAGCCTGTTCGACTTCTGCGCCCGGGTGGACCGCCAGCGCATCAACAAGCGCACGGTGGAGGCGCTGATCAAGGCCGGCGCCTTCGACACGCTGCATGCCGACCGCGCGGCGCTGGTCGCCTCGCTGGACCGCGCCTTCGACTACGCCGCGGCGCAGGAGGCCAATGCCAACCAGGGAGGCCTGTTCGACATGGACGCCGACGCGCTGGGCAGCAGCACCGAGGAGCCGCCGCTGGCCGAGGTGCAGCCCTGGGGCGTGAAGGAGCGGCTGATGCAGGAGAAGACGGCCATCGGCTTCTACCTCTCGGGCCACCTGTTCGACGAGGTGGCGCGCGAGGTGCGGCAGTTCGCGCGGCGCAAGATCGACGACCTGATCGACAGCCGCGAGCCGCAGACCATCGCCGGCATCGTCTCCGGCGTGCGCGTCATCAACGGCCAGCGCGGGCGGCTGGCGCTGTTCGTGCTGGACGACAAGAGCGGCTCCATCGAGGCCGTGGCCGACGAGTCGGTGGCCGATGCCATGCGCCTCATCAAGGACGACGAGCTGGTCGTCGTCAGCGGCCGGCTGCAGCCGGGGCGCGGCGGCTTCGAGCCGCGCTTCAACGTGCAGCAGGTGTGGGATCTGGGCATGGCGCGCTGCCGCTTCGGCAAGTTCCTGCGCGTGGCCGTCAACGGCAAGCTGCCGGACATCGAGCGCATCGTGCGCGACTTCCCGCCGCGGCGCGAGCAGACCGAGGCCGGCGAGGTGCAGCAGGGCCTGCCGGTGCGGCTGGCGATGGCGCGCGCCGGCGCGCAGGTCGAGCTGCAACTGGGCGAGGCGGCGCGCTTCTTCCCGGCCGATGCGGCGCTGGCGAGCTGGATGGCGCAGGCCGAGGCGGGGCAGGCCGCCATCGTCTACGAGACGACATGACCACCCTGCGCACCCTCTACCCTGCGATCGAGCCCTACGCCAGCGGCATGCTGGACGTGGGCGACGGCCACAGCATCTACTGGGAGCGCTGCGGCACGCCGGGCGCGACGCCCGCGGTCTTCCTGCACGGCGGGCCGGGTGGCGGCCTCTCGCCGGCGCAGCGGCGCCTGTTCGACCCGGCGCGTTACGACGTGCTGCTGTTCGACCAGCGCGGCTGCGGCCGATCGACGCCGCACGCCTGCCTGGAGGCCAACACCACCTGGCACCTGGTCGAGGACATCGAGCGCCTGCGCGCGCTGGCGGGCGTGGAGCGCTGGCTGGTCTTCGGCGGCTCCTGGGGCTCGACGCTGGCGCTGGCCTATGCGCAGACGCATCCCGAACGGGTGAGCGCGCTGGTGCTGCGCGGCGTGTACACCGTCACGCGGGCCGAGCTGCAGTGGTACTACCAGTGGGGCGTGTCGGAGATGTTCCCCGACAAGTGGGAGCGCTTCCAGGCGCCCATTCCGCCCGAGGAGCGCCACGACATGATCGCCGCCTACCGCCGGCGGCTGGTGGGCGACGACGAGGCGGCGAAGCTCGCCTGCGCGCAGGCCTGGGCGATCTGGGAGGGCGAGACCATCACGCTGCTGCCCGACGCGGCCCTCAGCGAGCCCTTCCGCGACCCGCACTTCGCCCTGGCCTTCGCGCGCATCGAGAACCACTACTTCGTGCACGGCGCGTGGCTGGAGGAGGGGCAGCTGCTGCGCGACGCGCACCGCCTCGCCGGCATCCCCGGCGCCATCGTGCACGGCCGCTACGACATGCCGTGCCCGCTGCGCTACGCGTGGGCGCTACACCGCGCCTGGCCGGACGCGCAGTTCCACCTGGTCGAGGGCGCCGGCCATGCGTACTCCGAGCCGGGCATCCTCGACGCGCTGATCCGCAGCACCGACCGCTTCGCGCAGGGTTGACGGTTCAGCGGCCGAGCAGCGCCGCGA
This sequence comes from Xenophilus azovorans DSM 13620, assembly GCF_000745855.1. GTDB lineage: Bacteria > Pseudomonadota > Gammaproteobacteria > Burkholderiales > Burkholderiaceae_C > Xenophilus > Xenophilus azovorans. The sequence continues at coordinate 30,442 of NZ_JQKD01000016.1, read as the reverse complement.
TCCGGCGCAAGGCCGCCGCCGCGTCGGCCTCGATGGCGGTCGAGCGCGTGAGCATCAGGTTCATGCGCTGGCCCAGCCCCTCGACCATGGTGCCGCTGCCCGCCTCGCGCATCACGCCCTGCGCGTCGCGGGCGCAGCCGATGGCCGCGCACACGCGCTGCTCGTAGCTGGCCCCGGGCACGCCGTAGGCCACCACGGGCCGGCCCAGCGCCACCGCATAGCCGACCTCGAACACCGTGCCCGCATCCGGCTCCAGCCCGCGGAAGGGGGCGAGATGGGCGATCACGCCGTCGCAGCCGCGCAGCAGCCGCACGTTGCCCTCGTAGATGCGCTGCGCGATCTCGTCGTCGCTGCCGTGGCACGTGTCGGCGGCCGCGTCCGTCGGCGCCACGCCGTGCAGGCCGAGCGCATCGCACTGCGCCTTGAGGCCGGCGAACACGCGCTCGGCGTCGGGTAGGAACACGTCGGGCCCGGCCAGGTAGATGCGGGGGCGGCGGGATGGGTCGGGCAGGGGCATGGCAGGCAGGAGGTCCGGCCCCCGATGCTACGCGGCGATGCGGCGTGCCTCGGTCAGTCTTCCGGCGCCGCCAGCTTCACCGCCTGGCGGCGGGTGCTGCCGGCGCGCCACAGCGTCAGCATCACGGTGTCGCCGGGCTGGCGCTGCTCCAGCAGGGTGAACAGGTCGTCGGTGTTGGCCACGGGCCGGCCGTCCAGCGCGGTGATCACGTCGCCCGCGACGATGCCGCGCTCGCCGCGCATGAAGGGGCGCAGGCCGGCGCGCTCGGCCGGGCTGCCCGGCTGCACGCGCACGACGGCCACGCCGCGCGGCAGCTCCAGCGCGCGGTTGAGTTCCTGCGGCGCATAGGCGGCGCCCATCGCGGGGCGCACGAAGCGGCCGTCGCGGATCAGCCTGGGCACGATGCGGTTGACCTCGTCCACGGGAATCGAAAAACCGATGCCCGCGCTGGCGCCGGAGGGGCTGAAGATCGCCGTGTTCACGCCGATCAGCCGGCCCGCCGAGTCCAGCAGCGGGCCGCCCGAGTTGCCGGGGTTGATGGCGGCGTCGGTCTGGATGGCGCCGCGGATGGTGCGCCGGTTGACCGACTCGATCTGCCGGTCCAGCGCGCTGACGATGCCGGTGGTCATGGTCTGGTCCAGCCCGAAGGGGTTGCCGATGGCGAAGACCCGCTGACCCACCTGCAGGTCGGCGCTGGTGCCCAGCGGCAGCGGCCGCAACGTGCCGGCCGGGGCGTCGATCTTCAGCACCGCCAAGTCGCGCTCGGGGAACACGCCCACCAGCCGCGCGCGGTGGCTGCTCTGGTCGGCCAGCGTCACGCGGGCGGCGCTGGCGTTCTCGATCACGTGGAAGTTGGTGACGACGTGGCCCTGCGTGTCCCACACGAAGCCGCTGCCGGTGCCCTGCGGCACCTGCTGCACGTCGAGCGAGAACAGGTCGCGCTGCAGCCCGAGCGAGGTGATGTGCACCACCGAGGGCGAGGCGGCGCGGAACACGGCGATCTGGTTCAGCTCCTCGGCGCCGAGCGGCCCGCGGGCGGCCACCGGGCGCGGCGCGGCGGCGGGCCGCGGCTGGGCCGCCGCGGAGGTGATCGTCAGGGCGCCCAGCAGCAGGACGTGGGCGCAGAGGGAGGCAAGGCGTGGAGACGGACGTGCTGGCATCGCGGACGGATCTGCGGAAGGCGGGGTGCACGGGCCTGCCCCGGGGCGGGCCGGGCAGCCGAACTGTAGCGGCTGTGGCCGCCTGCGCGCCGCACCGGCCTTCGCCGCCCGGGGAGGGCCGGCCGTCGTCGGGCGGAAGGAAGTGCCATGAATGATTATGATAATGCGTTATCAATAAAGGACCTGCGATGCACCGCCTTCCCGTCACCGTGCTGTCCGGCTTCCTCGGCGCCGGCAAGACCACGCTGCTCAACCACATCCTGCACAACCGCGAGGGCCGCCGCGTGGCGGTGATCGTCAACGACATGAGCGAGGTCAACATCGACGCCGCGCTGGTGCGCGACGGTGGCGCCGGCCTGTCGCGCACCGAGGAGAAGCTGGTCGAGATGAGCAACGGCTGCATCTGCTGCACGCTGCGCGAGGACCTGCTGGTGGAGGTGCGCGCGCTGGCCCGGCAGCGCCGCTTCGACCACCTGGTCATCGAGTCCACCGGCATCTCGGAACCGCTGCCGGTGGCGGAGACTTTCACCTTCGAGGACGACGAGGGCCGCAGCCTCTCGGACGTCGCCCGGCTCGACACCATGGTGACGGTGGTGGACGCCTTCAACTTCCTGCGCGACTACGGCTCTTCCGACGCGCTGGCCGACCGCGGCGAGTCGCTGGGCGAGGAGGACACGCGCGCCGTGGTCGACCTGCTGATCGAGCAGGTGGAGTTCTGCGACGTGCTGGTGGTCAACAAGGCCGATTTGGTGAACGGGGCCGAGCGCGAGCGGCTGCTGGCGATCCTGCGGCGGCTCAACCCGCGCGCGCGCATCGAGCTGGCGGAGTTCGGCCGCGTGCCGCTGGCGCGGGTGCTGGGCACGGGCCTGTTCGACTTCGAGCAGGCCGCCGCGGCGCCCGGCTGGCTGCAGGAGCTGCGCGGCGAGCACGTGCCGGAGACCGAGGCCTACGGCATCGCCAGCTTCGTCTACCGTGCACGGCGGCCCTTCCATCCGCAGCGCTTCTGGGCGCTGGTGAACGAGGAGTGGCCGGGCGTGGTGCGTTCCAAGGGCTTCTTCTGGCTGGCCAGCCGGCCGCGCCATGCGGGCTCGTGGTCGCAGGCCGGCGGCGCCTGCCGGCACGGCGCGGCGGGCTGGTGGTGGGCGGCCGTGCCGCGCGCGCAGTGGCCGCAGGACGCCGAGTCGCGCGCCATCATCGAGGAGCACTGGATCGACGGCGTGGGCGACGCGCGGCAGGAGCTGGTGCTGATCGGCATGGGCATGGACGAGGCGGCCTTGCGCGCCCGCCTCGACCGCTGCCTGCTCACGCCCGACGAGATGGCCGCGGGGCCGCGCGCCTGGGTGCGCTACGAGGATCCGTTCCCGTCGTGGGAGCCGGCGGCCGCCTGAACGGGGCGGATCAGCGCCGGGCCGCTGTTTTGCCGCGCGCGGCCTTCGCCGGCCTGGCGCAGTCGGCGCACATCCCGTAGAGCGTCAGTTCGTGGCCGTCCACGCGGAAGCCGCGCGGCGCCCACCCGGCGAAGTCCTCCGTGCAGCCGTGCACGTCGAACACGCGCTGGCAGGCGCGGCACTGGAAGTGGTGGTGGTGCGAGTGGTGGGCCGACTCGTAGCGCGGCACCTCGCCCGGCAGCTCCACCACGCGGATCTCCTCGGCCTCGACCAGCAGCTTGAGGTTGCGGTAGACGGTGGCCATGCCCAGTTCGGCCACCTCGTCCTGGGCCAGCGCCAGGATTTCCTGGGGCAGCAGCGGCCGGCCGGCGGCGTCGATGGCGGCGCGGATGGCCGCGCGCTGGCGCGTGCCGCGCTGGAAGGCAGGCGAACTCTGTGGACCGGGCATGGCGGCATTCTGCGCGATCGGCCGGCGCCTGCCATTAGGCGGCCTGATGGATGCTGCGCCAGTCGCGATGACCCGGCCGTGCCGCCGCGGCCTAGCATGGCGCCATGATGTCCAGCCCCTGTCTTGCCGCCGTTCCTTCGCCCATCGGCGTGTTGGGCGGCATGGGGCCGCTGGCCACCATCGATTTCATGCACAAGCTGCTGGCCGCCACGCCCGCCGCGCGCGACCAGGACCACCTGCCGCTGCTGGTCAGCTCCATCCCCCAGGTGCCGGACCGCACCGCCGCCTTCCGCGGCGAGGGCGCTTCGCCGTTGCCGGCGCTGGTCGAGAGCGGGCGCCGCCTGGTGGACGGCGGCGCGGCGCTGCTGGTGATGCCGTGCAACACGGCGCACCTGTGGTTCGAGCCGCTGCAGGCGGCGCTGGGCGTGCCGATGCTGCACATCGTCGACATGGCGCTGGCCGAGGCGCGGCGGCACGTCGGCGCGGGCGCGCCGCTGGGCCTGCTGGCGACCGAGGCCACGCTGGACTCGGGCCTGTACACGGCGCGCGCGGCGGACGTCGCCTGGCGCCTGCCGACGCCGGCCGAGCGGGAGGCATGGATCACGCCGGGCATCGCCGCCGTCAAGGCCGGCGACCTGGGGCGCGGACGCATGCTGCTCGGCAAGGCAGCGGCCGCGCTGGCGGCGCGCGGCGCGCAGGCCCTGGTGCTGGGTTGCACCGAGATCCCGCTCGTGGTCGATGCCGGCACAGCGCCCGTGCCGGTGATCGACGCCACCGCCGCGCTGGCGCGCGCCACCGTGGCCTGGGCCGGCGGGCGCGAGGCGCTGGCCGCCTGAAGACCCTCAGGCCGCTTCGGCCACGGCCTTGAAGGCCTTGATGAAGTCGGCCACCGGCCGCGGCGAGCGCACGCCCTGCGGCAGCAGCGCGCGCACCTCCACGCCGATCTCCGGCAGCAGGGTGCGCGTGTGCAGCGCCGCGTCCTGCCGCGCCTGCGCGGTGAAGGAGTCGACGATCGCGGGGCCGAAGCCCTGCTCGGCCAGCACCAGCGCGATGTGATACGTCTGCACCGTGATGCCGCCGCTGGGCGCCACGCCCAGGCGCGACCACTGCTCGGCCAGCATGGTGCCGATCGGGTCGCGCTCGTCGATGCGGATGATGGGGCTGCGCAGCAACTCGTCCAGCGCCACGGTGGCGCGGCGGTCGGCGCCCGGCCGCTCGGCGCGCGAGACGCACACCAGCCGGCCGCGCGCGATCGGCTCCTCGTGCAGCGCGGGGTGCGGCGCGCTGCCGTAGACGATGCCGATGTCGCCTTCCTGCAGCACCATGGCCTGGGCGATCTCGCGTGAGTGCAGGGTGCGGATGGTCACCGGCATGTCCGGGTGCCGCTGGCGGAAGCGCCGCAGCGCCTCGGGCAGCGCCTTCACCGCCAGCGAAGGGACGACCAGGATGCGCAGCGGCGTGCCCTCGTCGCGGCCCAGCGCGGTGGCCAGGCGGCGCACGCGCTCCAGTTGCGCCATCAGCGGCTGCACCTCCGCGTAGAGGGCCTGCGCTTCGCGCGTGGGCACCAGGCGGTTGCGCTGGCGGGTGAAGAGGGCGTAGCCCAGTTGCAGCTCGGCGTGCTGCAGCGTCTGCGTGGCGGCCGGCTGCGTCACGTGCAGCAGGCGGGCGGCGGCGCTCACGCTACCGGTGAGCATGATGGCGTGGAAGACCTCGAGGTGCTTGAGCTTCATGTCGCCGTGCAGTGTGCACGAGGCGGGGAGTCAGGCCAGTTCGATGGCGACCGGCTGGTGGTCCGACACCCGGGTCGCGGTGTCCACCGCGATCGACTTCAGGCGCGGCGCCAGGCCGTCGCTGAGGAAGACGAAGTCGCAGGCCACCGGGTCGGGACCGTAGGTGCGGTCGAACAGGCGGAAGGTGGGCGGGTGGGGCGCGTCGCGGTGCATGACGCGCCAGGCGTCGCGCAGGCGGGCCTCGCCCGCGCCGGCGTCGAAGGGCTGCTGGATCACCTCGTATTCCGGCTCGCACGCGCCCAGGTTGAAGTCGCCGCACAGCACGGCGTGCGGCGTGTGCGGCTTGGCGCGGAAGGGCGAGCCGTCCTCGTCGGCCGCGGGCGGCGCGGCGGCCAGCGCGCAGGCGGACTGGTGCAGCGCGCGCAGGGCGCGGGCCTGGGCCATGCGCTGCACCGGCGAGTAGTACTCCAGGTGCGTGGTCATCACGCGTACCGGCCCGAGGCCCGGCGCGTCGACGGTGACGACGGTGCACATGCGCGGCATCGAGCGCACGCCGGCATCGGCCGGCCAGGGCAGGGGATGGTGCTCCACGCGGCGCACCGGCAGGCGTGTGGCGATCAGGTTGCCGAAGCGCTGGCGCCGGCCATCGGGCGTGAACTCGTCGACCGCGGCGCCGAAGAAGAGCGAATGGCCCGGCAGCAGCGCCGCCAGCTCGGCCGGCTGGTCGCCGGGGCGGCCCGGCATCGTGTCGTCGTAGCCCTGCGCGATTTCCTGCAGGCACAGCACGTCGAAGTCGGCCAGGAGCGCACGGGCGCCCTCGACGATGCGGCGTGGGCTGACGATGCCGTCCAGGCCGCAGCACCATTGGGTGTTCCAGGTGACGATGCGCATGGGTGTCGTGTTCCGAGGGGCCGGCTCCGGGCAGGCGCGTTGCCGGCCTGCGAGGGTACCCCATGCCGCTGCGCCGGAGCTTCCGCGCGCCGGGCGGAATGCGCCCGGGCGCCGCCGAGCGGCCGTGAGACAGTCGTCACGAAATGTGAATTTGTGACGGCCGCCGATAGAATCGCGCGCCGTGATGACCTATCGCTTTTCCATCCCGACGAGGGTACGTGCCATGGGCCGGGCGAGCCTGCTGGGATGGTCGCTCCTGGCGGCTGCCGCCGCTGCCGCCGCGACGGGCGGCGACCATGCCGCCGTGGACTCGCTGATCCAGGCCCGGCGCTACGACGAGGCGCGGGCCCTCGCGGACAAGTTCCTGGCCGACCGGCCGCGCGACGTGCAGATGCGCTTCCTCAAGGGCGTGATCCAGCTCGAGACCGACAGGCGCAGCGAGGCCATCGCCACCTTCACGCAGCTGACGCAGGACGCGCCCGAACTGCCCGAGCCGTACAACAACCTGGCCGTGCTCTATGCCGGCCAGGGCCAGTACGACCGCGCCCGCGCGGCGCTGGAGTCGTCGCTGCGCACCAACCCCAGCTACGCGACGGCGCAGGAGAACCTGGGCGACGTCTATGCGCGGCTGGCGGCGGATGCCTACAGCCAGGCGCTGCAGATGGAAGGCAGCAGCCCCGCGGCCGCGCCCAAGCTGGCGGCGATCCGTTCGCTGTTCCAGGGCCCGGGCGCGCCGGCCGCGGGCCCGGCGGCGCTGGCGTCCGCGCAGGCGGCCGGCGCCTCGCGGCGCGCGCAGGCTGTCGCGGCGTCCGCACCGGCTGCCACGCCACCCGCCGTTGCCGTTGCTGCTGCTCCTGCGGCGCCCGCCAGGCCCGTGCCCGCGGCGCCGGCGCCCGAGCCGAAGGCCGCACCGGCGCCGGCGCCTGCGCCGGTGGCCGCATCCACGGCCGCGCCCGCCTCGTCGGAGGCGGCCTCGAAGCAGGCGGTCGAGCAGGCCGTGCGCGCCTGGGCCGCCGCCTGGTCCGCCAAGGACATGCAGCGCTACCTCGACGCCTACGCCAAGGACTTCGTGCCCGCGGGCGGCCAGTCGCGCAAGGCGTGGGAGGAGGAGCGCCGCGTGCGCATCGAGGGCAAGACCGACATCAAGGTGAGCCTGGACGACCTGGTCATCGGCATCGACGGCGACACCGCGCGGGCGCGCTTCCGCCAGAGCTACCGCTCCAATGCGCTGAACGTGCGCAGCCGCAAGACGCTGGAACTCAAGCGCGAAGGCACCGACTGGCACATCACGCGCGAAGCCGTCGGGAACTCATGACGCCCGCGTTGCGCCGGACGGGCCGCAGCGTCGCCTCCGCGGCGCTGGCCTGCGTGCTCGCATGCGCCGGCGCGGCGGTGCAGGCCGCGGCGGGGGCATCGCATACCGCTGCGCCTGCGTCCACCGCGCTGCGCACGGCCGACGGCGCCGAGGCGCGGCTGCTGGAGGTCTATGCCCTGATCGGCCAGGGACGGCAGGCCGAGGCCCTCGCCAAGGCCGGGCAGCTGGCGCGCGCCTGGCCCACCTTCCAGGCCGCGCAGCTGGTCCATGCCGACCTGCTGGCGCTGCGCCTGCCGCCGGCCGGCCGCCGCGCGGTGGAGCAGCGCCTGCAGGCGCCCGGCGCGGCCGAGGCCCTGCGCAGCCTGCGCGACGAATCTGCGCGCCGGCTGGAGGCGCTGCGCCACCGGCCCGCGCCCGGCACCGTGCCCGCGCAACTGCTCGCCGTGCCCGCCTCCAGCCGCTACGCGCTGGCCGTCGACGTGTCGCGCTCGCGCATGTACGTGCTGCGCAACACTCGCCAGGGGCTCGAACTCGCGGCGGACTACTACGTCTCGCTCGGCAAGGCCGGCGCCGGCAAGCGCGTGGAAGGCGATGCGCGCACGCCCCTCGGCGTGTACCACGTCACCAGCAACCTGCCCGCGCGCACCCTGCCGGACTTCTACGGCGCCGGCGCGCTGCCGCTGAACTATCCCAACGCCTTCGACCGGCGCGAGGGCCGCACGGGCAGCGGTATCTGGCTGCACGGCTCGCCGCCCGAGCAGTACGCGCGGGCCCCGCTCGCCACCGACGGCTGCGTCGTGCTCGCCGACAACGACCTGCGCCAGCTCCTGCGCATGGCCGATGTCGGCGCCACGGTGGTGACCATCGCGCCGCGGCTGGACTGGATTCCCCAGGCCGAGGCGCGCGCGCAGGCCCAGGCGCTGCGCCGCCAGGTGCTGGCCTGGAACGAGGCGCGCGCCGAAGGGGACCTGCAGCGCTGGCAGTCCTTCTACCTGCCCGATGCGGTGCGCGCGGGCCGCCTCGGGCAGCAGCGCCCCGCGCTGCGCGACGAGCTGGCGCAGACGGCCGGGCGCGGCCGGCCGATCGAGCTGAAGGACGTGTCGGTGCTGCGCTGGCGCGACGAGCGGCAGGAGCTGATGGTCGTCAACTTCGGCGAGGTGCCGCGCGGCGAGCGTACCGGCGCCTCGCGGCGCCAGTACTGGCTGCACGCGCCCGGGGGCTGGAAGATCTTCCACGAAGAGTGGCTGTAGCCGTGCGCGCTCATCGAGGCGATCGCGTGCAGAACAAGTGTGTCATTCTGAGAAAAAAAGTATCGGGCCTGAGCAAAGGAGTACTTTTGTTGGCTTGTTGGACCAAGGAAGCGTTACTAGCATCATCCACAAGACACATTTGTAAACAGATTTCACCAAGCCACGCAAAAAGGAGTGCCCCATGAACAAGCTGATCAACTTCTGGAACGACGAGGAAGGTGCGACCGCGATCGAGTACGGGATCATCGCGGGATTGATCGCGGTGGCCATCGTCACGGTTGTTGGAACGCTTGGGGACCAGTTGAATGCTGCTTTCCAGGCGATCTCCACCGCGTTGACTGAAGCAGGATTCGCAGCCCCTGGGCCGTGATGATCATTGCGCCATTTTTTCGTACTGTGGCTTATCGGCGCCATCGTTTTTGATTGGCGCCTCAGGCGAGTTCCCAACTGGCTGGTATTGGCGGGTGCGCTGGGTGCAATTGGCGCGTTGGCAATTCACTTGGTGCCCTTGCACATCGGCTGGGCCGACGCACTTTCGGCCTGTGCCGCCACCTTCGTTTTTCTGCTGTTGTTCTACGCCGCGGGCCTGATGGGCGCCGCGGACGTGAAATTCGCCGCCGCGCTCGCGCTGTGGCTGGGCTTGGAGGGAATGCTGTGGACATGGATCGGTGCAAGCCTGCTGGCCGCCGTGCATTCCATCGGCTTGATGCAGATGCGCCGGTGGACCGGGGCAGTGCGCCAGCGGCGCCGCGAGGTGCCCTACGCCGCGCACCTGGCCACCGCGGCGCTGGCCTGGATGGCCTGGGCCAGCGCGGCTCGGTGAGCGTGGAGTTCGTCCTGCTCTTCCCGGTGCTGTTCCTCATCCTCTACGGGCTCATCACCTATGCGCTGATCTTCAGCGCGCAGCACACCCTGTCGCTGGCCGCCGCCGAGGGCGGGCGGGCCGCCCTGCGCTACCAGCGCGCGGACACGGCGGAGGAGGCGCTGGCCCTGCGCGCCGCCGCCGCGCAGAGCGCCGCCGGGCAGTCGCTGAACTGGCTGCGCAACATCGCCGGCGTCGACGCGGTGAGCGTGCCGCTGCCGGTGGCGCAGGCCTGCGCGTCCGACGCCGCGCTGCGCTGCCTGCAGGTCAGCGTGACCTACGACTACCAGGCCGCGCCGCTCGTCCCCCGCCTGCTGGGGCCGCTGTCGCTGCCGACCCCGGCCCAACTGAGCAGCGAGGCGGTCGTGCAGATCGGCCCGATGCAGCTTCTCTGACCCTTCACGCCGAGCCGCCCGAGCCTCCCATCCATGTCCCGCTACGTCCGCCTCGCCGCCCTCGCGCTCCTGCTGTTGGCCCTCGCCCTGGGCGGCTATGCCTGGCTGCTGGGACGCAAGCCGCCGCCGCCGGCGGCCGGCGCACCGGCCGCCGCCAGCGCGCCGGCCGCGCGCCAGTACGCCGTGGTCGTCGCGGCCAAACCGCTGCCGGCCGGCGAGCCGATCGCACAGGACGCGGTGCGCGTCGTGCAGCTGCCCATCAAGCCCGCCGATGCGCTGGCCGACACCGCTGCCGCCGTGGCCCGCGTGCCGGTGTACGACATCGCGGAGAACACGCCGCTGACCGAAAGCCAGCTCGTCTCCGGCCTGGCGCTGCGGCTGGAGCCGGGCGAGCGCGCGGTGGCCGTCAAGGCCGACGAGGTGATGGGCGTGGGCAACCGGGTGCGCCCGGGCGACTTCGTCGACGTGTTCTTCGTGCTCAAGAGCGACGGCAAGGACGTGGACCGCAGCCAGGCCCGCCTGCTGCTGCCGCGCATGCGGGTGCTGGCCTTCGGCAGCGCTTCGGTCGACGGCGCGCCGGCCGCTGCCGGCAACGGCCAGCGCGGCAATGCCGGGCGGCCGGAGCCGGCGCGCACCGCGGTGCTGGCGGTGCCGGTGGACCAGGTCAACCGCCTGGCGCTGGGCGACGCGAGCGCGCGCCTGCTGCTGGCGCTGCGCCGGCCCGACGACGAGGCGGTGCCGGACGCGGACCTGTTCGCCCCGCTGCCCACCGCGCTGCAGCCGCTGCCCGCGCGCGCGCCGGCGCCGCCGCGTCCGCCGCTGGCCGGCATCGACCGCGCCCAGGCGGGCCTGGCCACCGCCGACCTGGCGGCAGGCGGCAGCGCCCGCGCGCCGCAGCAGCGTGCCGCGCCGACGCCGCGCCTCGTTCCGCAGGCGCAGGGCGCCGCCGCCGCTGCGTCGGGCCACGAGGTCGAGGTGTTCCGCGGCGCGCAGCGCGAGACGCTGCGGTATTAGCCGAACCCCGATGCTCCGCGCCGTGCCTTTCATGACATCCCATCGCAGCCTTCCCTTCCTTCGCTGCCGCCGCGCCGGCGCCGCGCTGCTGCTGTTGCCCCTGCTGGCTCCGGCCCAGGTGCAGACGCAGGCGCGCACGCAGCCCGCCGTGCAGCGCCTGCCGAATGCGGCCGAGCGCATCGACATGCGCACCGGCAGCCAGCGCGAACTGCTGTTCGACGCCGGCGTCGAGCGCATCGCGATCGCCGACGAGGCGGTGGCGAGCGTGGCGGTCTCGCGCCAGCGCGCCGGCACCGCGGCGGCGCGGCTGATCCTCACGGCCCGGGGCGCGGGCCAGACCACGCTGATGGTGTGGGAGCGCGACCGGCCGGCCGCGCGCACCTACCGGATCGAGGTGCAGCGCCCGACGGCGCAGGTCGAAGGCCGCTTCGTCGACGGCGACGCGCAGGCCGGCGCGCGTGCCGACGCGCTGGCCCGCCACGCCGACAAGACGCCGCTGCTCGACCGCTCGGTGCTCGACGTGCGCAGCCACACGGTGCAGGTGGACGTGAAGGTCGTCGAGTTCAACCGCAACCTGCTCAAGCAGGTGGGCGTCAACCTGTCCAGCTACGGGCCCAACAGCCACGGCTTCAGCTTCGGCAGCCTGGGGGGCGGCGTGCTGGCCGATGCCTTCCAGGTGGCGCTGGGCTTCGGCAAGGCCAACAAGGGCCGCGGCCTGACGCTGACGCTGAACCTGCTGGAAGGCGACGGCCTGGCCCGGGTGCTGGCCGAGCCCTCGCTCGTCACCCTGTCGGGGCAGAGCGCCAGCTTCCTGTCGGGCGGCGAGCTGCCGATCCCGGTGGCGCAGGGGCTGGGCACCACTACCATCGAATACAAGCCCTACGGCATCGGCCTGACCGTCACGCCCACCGTGCTGTCGAACGACCGCATCGCCCTGAAGGTCGCGCCCGAGGCCAGCGAGCTGGACTACGCCAACCGCGTCAGCGTCGACGGCGCCCCGGTGCCGGCCATCACCACCCGCCGCGCCGACACCACGGTCGAGCTGGGCGACGGCGAGAGCTTCATCATCGGCGGGCTGGTCAGCCGCCAGACCACCTCCAACGTGGACAAGGTGCCGCTGCTGGGCGACGTGCCGGTGCTGGGCAGCCTGTTCCGCCAGAACGACTTCCAGATGCGCGAGAAGGAACTGGTGATCGTCGTCACGCCGCACCTGGTCAGGCCGCTGGCGCGCGGCACCGACCTGCAGCCCTACCTGCCGGGCGAGCAGAACGAGCGGCGCGACCCGGCCGTGTGGGGCCAGATCCTGTCCGGCAGCGCCGTCTTTCCCGTGCCGGGGTTCTCGCAATGAACCGCTCCCACCTGCGTCCCGCCACCGGCTTCGACACGCTGTCGCCCGACACCGAACCCGGCGGCGTCGCCGAGCCGGTGCAGGCCGGCCCGCAGCGCTACCTGCTGGTGTCGGCCGACGACGCGCACGGCGCCTGGCTGGCCCGCGCGCTGCTGCGCCAGGGCCGGGTGCTGCCGGCGGTGACCGACACGCAGGCGCTGGAGGCGCAGATCGCGCGCCACGGGCCGCATGCCGTGTTCCTCGACTTCTGCAGCGCCGAGGTGGTGCAGGACGTGCCGCGGGCGCTGGCCCAGCGCTGGCCCGGCGTGCCGGTGCTCGGCGTCGGCCGCGCCGGCCAGCCGGCCTCGCTGCTGGCGGCGCTGCGGGCCGGCGTACACGACTTCATCGACCTGGATGCCGGCGAGGACGACGCGGCGCACACCGTGGCGCAGGTCCTGGCCCGGCAGCCTGCGGCGCAGGCCGCGCCGCAGGGCCGCACGGTGGCGCTGCTGGGGGCGCGCGCCGGCCTGGGCGTGACCACGCTGGCCGTCAGCCTGGCGCTGCTGCTGCAGCAGCCGGAGCCGCCGCGGCGCGGCCGCGCGGCCAGGGCCACGGCGTCGCCCGGCGACGAGGACCATGGCGTCGCGCTGCTCGATTTGGGCCTTCCCGCGCGCGACGGCCTGCTGTACTGCGACATCGACAACGCCTTCAGCTTCGTCGACGGCGTGCGCAACCTGCGCCGCCTGGACCGCACGCTGGTGCAGAGCGCCTTCGCGCGCCATGCCGGCGGCGCGGCGGTGCTGCCGCTGCCGGCCGCGCTGGGGCAGATGCGCGAGATCTCCCATGCCGACGCGGTGTCGCTGATCCGGCGCCTGAGCGACTTCTTCGCCTTCCAGATCGTCGACCTGGGCGGCTTCTCGCCGGTGGAGTTCGTCGCCCACGCCGCGCGCAGCGCCGACCGCGTGTTCGTGGTGTGCGACCAGAGCATCGGCGGCGTGGTGTCCACCGCCGCGCTGCTGCGCGAGCTGGAGGCGCGCGGCCTGCCGGCGCAGCGCCTGGCGCTGGTGGTCAACCAGTTCGACCCGCAGGCCGGGCTGCCCGCGGCCGACATCGCGCAGCGCCTGGGCCTGCCGCTGGCCCGCGTGGTGCCGGCGCGCCGCGCCGCGCTGCTGGCCGCCGCGGGCCGCGGCGAGATGCTGGTGCATGCCGCGCGCAGCGACCCCTACACGCAGGCCGTGCAGGCGCTGGCGCGCGACCTGCGCGAAGGCGGCTGCGCGCCGCCGCCCCTCGCGCCGCGCCGCGGCGGGGCGTGGCAGGCGCTCAAGAACAGGATGCTCGGACGGGGCAGGACGGCCTGAGGACCATCGGGATGGAAGCAGAGATCGAGTTTTCCGACGACGGCCAGAAGTTCGTCCAGTCGCAGCAGTTCCAGGACATCAAGGCCTGGATGCACGACCACCTGCTGTCGCGCATCGAGGAGCTGGGGGCAGAGTTCGGCCGCTGGTCGCGCCAGTCGATCCAGCAGTTCGTCGAGCTGGAGCTGGAGAGCTTCGTGCGCATGCAGCGCGTGCCGATCAACGAGCGCGAGACGCAGCTGATCGCCGATGCGCTGACCAAGGAGCTGGCCGGCTTCGGCCCGCTGGAGGACCTGCTGGCCGACCCGGCGGTGGAGGACATCCTCATCAACGGCCACAAGAGCGTGTACGTGTCGCGGCGCGGCATGCTGCAGCGCGAATCGCTGCGCTTCGCCGACGACGAGCACGTGATCCGCATCGTGCGTCGCATCCTGGCGCCCATCGGGCGGCGGCTGGACGAGGCCAACCCGATGGTCGACGCGCGCCTGCCCGACGGCGGGCGCATCAACGTCATCATCGAGCCGCTGGCCATCGACGGCGTGTCGGTGTCGATCCGCAAGTTCCGCAAGGACCCGCTCACGCCGGCCGACCTGATCAAGCTCGGCACCTTCGACGCCGGCATCGCGCAACTGCTGGAACTGGCCGTGCGGGCGCGCTGCAACGTGCTGGTCAGCGGTGGCACCAGCTCGGGCAAGACCTCGCTGCTCAATGCGCTGGCCACCTTCATCCCCGACGGCGAGCGCGTGGTGACCATCGAGGACACCGCCGAGCTCGCGCTCGGGCACTCGCACGTGGTGCGGCTGGAAAGCCGGCCCGGCGGCTTCGACGGCGCCGGCGTGGTGACCATCCGCGACCTGCTGCGCAACAGCCTGCGCATGCGGCCCGACCGCATCATCGTGGGCGAGGTGCGCGGCGCCGAGGTGATCGAGATGCTGCAGGCCATGGGCACCGGCCACGACGGCTCGATGGGCACCATCCACGCCAGCTCGCCGCGCGAGTGCCTGTACCGGCTGGAGATGCTGGCCGGCTTCGCCGGCTACCAGGGCAGCGAGGTCAGCCTGCGCCGGCAGATCGCCAACGCCATCGACTTCATCGTGCAGATCGGCCGCCTGCCCGGCGGCGAGCGGCGCATCCTGTCGATCTCCGAGATCACCGGCGTCAACGACAACGTGGTGGCGATGCAGGAGCTGTTCCGCCACGAGCCGGTGCACGGCGCCGACGGCGCGGACCGCGACCGCTGGGTCTCGCTGGGCATCGCCCCGCATTCGCCCAAGATCGCGCGCCTGCGCCAGGCGATGCGCGCGGCAGGGGAGCGGCGTGGCTGAACGCCAGCTGCTGGTGCTGGCCGCCGCGGCGCTGCTGGCGGCGGCGGCCCTGTGGCTGTGGGCATGGGCGGCACGCGAGCGCGCGCGCCAGCGCGCCGGCGAGCACCTCGAACGCCAGTTGCGCGCCGGCGACCAGCTGCCGCAGGACGCGGCGCCCTGGATGCGCGCGCTGGCCGACCTGCCGGAAGCGGCGCCGCCGGCGCAGGCCGCTGCCGCCCCCGCGCGGCGGCCGGCGCGCTGGATGCCCGGCTGGCTCGACGGCGCCGTCGAGCCCGGCCGGCTGCTGGCCGGGCTGGCCCTCGTGCTGCTGGCGGTGGCGGTCGCGGGCATCGCCCTCGGGCCGGTGGCCGCCGCCGGCGCGGCCGTGCTGTGCACGGCGCTCGGCGCCTTCGCGCTGTGGCTGGCGGTGCAGCGGCTGCGGCGCCGGCTGGCGCAGCAACTGCCGCCCTTCATCGACGCGATGGTGCGCCTGATCACCATCGGCAACTCCACCCAGGCCGCCTTCCAGCTCTCGGTCGGCAACAGCGCCGAGCCGCTGCGCGGGCACCTGGAGCGCGCCGCCAGCCTGGTGCGCGCCGGCGTGGAGCTGGACCAGGCGCTGCACCAGACCGCCCGCGCCGTGCGCATCGAGGAGATGGCGCTGCTGGCGGCCATCCTCGGCCTGAGCGTGCGCTACGGCGGCCGGGCCGATCTGCTGCTGGAGCGCGTGGCCCACTTCATGCGCGACCGCGAGCAGGCCGAGCAGGAGCTGATGGCGCTGTCCTCCGAGACGCGGCTGTCGGCCTGGATCCTGGGCCTGCTGCCGCTGGCGGTGGGCTTCGCGATCGTCATGCTCAACGCGGCCTACTTCACCCGCATGTGGCAGGACCCGACGGGCCGCATGCTGCTCTTCGGCGCCGGCGGGCTGCAGCTCCTGGGCGCCGTGCTGCTGTACCGACTGGCACGGCTGGATTGAGGGGAGGCGAGCGCATGTCCCCCACCGTCCTCTACGTGCTCAGCGCCGCGCTGGCCCTGGCCGCGCTGCTGCTGGTGGCCGGCGCCTTCGTGCGGCGCGAGGTGGCGCGCCTGCGCGGGCGCGAGGTGGTCGGCCGCGCCATCGAGCGCGAGGCGCGCGCCACGGCGGCCGCGGCGGGCGGCGACGGCGGTGCGCCGGCCGAGGCCGCACCTGACGGCCGCGGCCGCGACCTGCCCAGCCACTGGCTGCGCACGCGCCTGGGCCGCCTGCTGGTGGCCGACGAGGACCGCCGCCTGATCGACCAGTGCGGCTGGCCTTCGGTGCGGGCGCAGCTCCTCTTCCTGGCGGCGCGCGCGGTGCTGGCCGCCGGGCTGCCGCTGCTCGTGCTGCTGCTGGCGCAGGCCGGCCACGTGCGCAGCCGCGTGATGCTGCTGGCCGCCATCGCCTTCACCCTCGGCTTCATGCTGCCCAAGTGGGCGCTGTCGGCCCACGCGCGGCGCCGGCGCGCGCAGGTGGCCCGCGAGCTGCCGCTGTTCGTGGACCTGCTGCGCCTGCTGCAGGGCGTCGGCCTGAGCCTGGACCAGAGCCTGCAGATCATCGTGAGCGACTTCGGCGACGTGCTGAAGGTGCTGGGGCGCGAGGTGGAGGTGGCGGCCAACCTCTACGCGCGGGGCCGCACGCGCGAGCACTCGCTGCAGCGCCTGGCCACGCTGCACGGCAACGACAACCTGGCCGGCCTGGTCGGGCTGCTGGTTCAGATCGACCGCCACGGCGGCGCCGTGCAGGAGCCGCTGCGCCTGTTCGGCGAGCGCCTGCGCGAGCAGCGCCGCGCCGAGCTGAAGGAACGCATCGGCAAGACCACCGTGAAGATGACCGCGGTGATGGTGACCACGCTGCTGCCGGCGCTGCTGATCGTGACGGCGGGCCCCGGCTTCCTGGCCATCATCCGCACCCTGGGATCGATGACGAAATGAGCGACCGCACGACGCAGACCCCGCCGGCCGCATGCCTGCGGCCCGCCCTGTGCCTGCTGGCGGCCGGCCTGCTGGCCGCCTGCGGCACGCCGAAGGCCAGCTACCCTGGCGCCGAGGCGCAGCAGCTGGCGCAGCGCAGCGCGCAGGCCGACGCCTTGCCCGCCGGCGCCGTGGCCGACCCGCAGGCCACGCACCGCCGACTGATCGAGCAGATGCAGCGCGAGGGCCTGTGGTACGCCTCGCTGGCCCACATCGACCAGTTCGAGCAGCGCGCCGGGCCGACGCCCGCCACCACGCGGCTGCGCGCCGACGCGTTGCGCCACACCGGCCAGGCCGAGGCCAGCCGCCAGGCCTATGCCCGCCTGGCGGGCACGCCCGAGGCCGCCGCCGGCCTGCACGGGCTGGGCCTGCTGGCGGGCGCGGAAGGCGCGTTCGACCGCGCGGCCGAACTGCTGGCGCAGGCCCAGCGGCAGCAGCCGACCGATGCGCTGCTGCTCAACGACCTGGGCTATGCGCGGCTGCGCGCCGGCCGGATCGCCGAGGCGCGCGTGCCGCTGATGCAGGCGGCGCAGCTGCAGCCCGACAACCCGCGCATCCAGCTCAACCTGGCCGCCTGGCTGACCGCCGACGGGCAGCAGGACGAGGCCGCGCGGTTGCTGGACGCCCGGCGGATGGCCGCCGGATCGCGCGAGGCGGTGCAGGCCACCGCCCGCCTGGCGCGCGAGGCCGCCGCCGTACACGCCGCCCGTCCGGCCGCCGCTGCTGCTGCTGCGGCACCGGACGGGCTGAGCCTGCGCCCCGCCGGGTGGCGGGAGGCGCGGCGTATCCACGTGGGTGTGCGCCGCGTGGAGATGGCGCAGGGCGGGCAAGTGCCCGCCGCGCCCGGATCCACCGCCGAACCCGGCCAGCCCTGAAGGAGCCTTTCGACATGCGCCTGCCACTGCATCGACATCTTGTTTGCGCGCTGGGCGCGGCCTGCATGGCCGCGATGTCTTCCGGCGCCGCGGCGGCCGATGCCACCGCCGCCGAAGCCCCGCCGGCCGGGCCGCCGTACACCCGCCACGTCGGCGAGGCGACCCATCGCCTGCTGGCCCTGCAGCGCGAGGGGCGCATGGCCTCCGAGGTGCCGCGCCCGGTGCCGGGCGAGGTGGCCCAGCGCAGCCGGGCGCGCTATCTCAAGAGCTTCGAACACGAGATACCCGAGCACTTCAAGTCCTCCGTGGGCGAGAAGGCATCGGGCATGGCCGGCCGATGAACGCAGCGGCCGCGCGAAGCCCTGCCTGTCGTGCGGTGCAGCGCGGTGCCGTCGCGGTGCTGGGCGCGCTGTGGCTGCTGCTGGCCGTCACCTGCCTGATGGTGATCGACGTCGGCTACCTGTTCTGGCAGCAGCGCGAGGTGCAGCGCATCGCCGACCTGGCGGCCATGGCGCGCGCGAACGGCGAGGACTTCTGCCGCGCTGCGGTGCCGTCGCAACTGGAACGGGCCAACGGTGTGCGCGATGCCGGCGATCAGCTGGCGATCCAGTGCGGCAACTGGAACCCGGCGCTGGACCGCGGCCCCGGGTCGCCGCCACAGCACTTCGCGGCCGACGCGCTGCCGTTCAACGCGGCGAGAGTGACGGTCAGCCGCGAGGTGCCGTACTTCTTCGCGTTCTCGTGGGGCGCCGGCTGGCGCACCGTGACGGCCACCGCGACTGCCGCCGCGCGCAACACGGCGGGCTTCTCCCTGGGCACCGGCCTGGCCGCCCTGAACGCAGGGGCGGTGAACCAGTTGCTCGGCGCGCTGCTGAATGCGAATGTCGCGCTGGACCTGGCCAGCTACCAGGGCCTGGCGAACGCGCACGTCCGGCTGCTCGATCTGGTGGCGCTGGCGCCTTCGGTGGGCACGGTGCAGGAACTGCTCGACACCCGCCTGGGCGTCGGCCAGCTGCTGGCATTGATGGCCAGCGCGCTGGGGCCTGACGATGCCGTGGCCGTGACGGCGCTGAACCGGCTGGCGGCCCTGGGCCTGGACGCCCTGACCGTCACGGTCGGCGATCTGCTGAACGTGACCACCACGAACCCCGAGGCCGCAGGCACGGCTGACGTGAACGTGCTGGAGCTGCTGATGGTAGCGGCGCAGGTGGCCAACGGATCGAACCTGGTCCACCTGGCGGGCGGCCTGCAACTGCCGCCGCTGGCGACGGCGGCGACCAAGCTGGTCATCGTCGAGCCGCCTTCCATCGCCATCGGCGAGGCGGGGCGCGACGAGAACGGCCAATGGAAGACGCAGGCGCATTCGGCCACCGTGCGCCTGCTGCTGCAGGCGAGCGTGCTGGACACTGCCGCCATTCCGGTGGTCGGGAACCTGGTGGATATCAAGGCGCTGAACCTGCCGGTCTACCTGGAGGTCGCGCCGGGCGATGCCTGGCTGAGCGATATCCAGTGCGCGGCTACGCGGACTGAATCACGGGCGCTCATCGGCGCCAGTCCTGGACTGGCCAACGTGTGCATCGCCGACGTCAGCGATGCGCAGATGCGCAACACCTCCGCACCGGTTAACTGCGGCGAGCCGGCGACCGTGGGCAAGGTGTCGGCGCTGGGCATCAGTCTCCTGGACGTGAAGGCGCGCGTGCCCCTGTCGGCCCAGGTGCCGCCGGGAACGGCAGCCACCCTGGAATTCGACGGCGTGATCGGCAACGAGGACGACATTCAGCGCAGCAGTTCCAACGCGGTGGGCGGCGTGCTGTCTAGCGCCGTTGGCGGCCTGGGCCGCGGGCTTCGGCTGCAGGTGTGCACGTTGAGCTTCTTGTGTCTGGACGCCGGGGAACTCACCAAGATACTCGACCGCGTCAACACCTACTTGCTGGCGCCGCTGCTGGACGTGCTTGACAGCGTCGTCCAGCCGCTGCTCGGCCTGCTCGGCGTACAGCTCGGCTACAGTGACATCCATCATCAATCCCTGTCCTGCGGCGAGCCGCAGCTCGTGTACTGACGGGGTGCTGCCCGTTGGCGTCCATGCGATCTCCCGATTCCTTCGAACAGCTCGACATCTACGTCTGGGAGGGCAAGGCGGACATCGTCGAGCGCGTGGCGCGCTGCATGTCGAGCTTCGACGTGGAGGTGGTGCGCGCCGACGGCATGGCCCTGGGCATGGAGCGCGACGCGGGCCGCGCGGCGGTGGCCGTCATCAGCGTGTCGGCCATGGACAGCAGCGGCTTCTCGCTGACCACCGAGTCGCTGCAGGGCACGCCGGTGGTGTGGGTGGCCAGCGCCTCGCGCGAGCGCGACTCGGCCTCCTACCCGCCCGACTACCGGCACGTCCTGCCCTACGACTTCACCTGCGCCGAGCTGCGCACCATGATCGCCAAGCTGGTGCGGCAGCTGCGCACGCGCGTGGCCGAGCTGCCGGGCCCCGACGAGCTGGTTGCCCACTCCGAGGCGATGAAGGCGCTGCTGTCGGAAGTGAAGACCTTCGCCGACTGCGACCATGCCGTGCTCCTGCGCGGCGACACCGGCGTCGGCAAGGAGCGCGTGGCGCAGCTGCTGCACCGCGGCCACCAGGCCTACGGCAAGGGCGCCTTCATCGCGGTGAACTGCGGCGCCATCCCCGACGGGCTGTTCGAGTCGCTGTTCTTCGGCCACGCCAAGGGCTCGTTCACCGGCGCCGTGGCGTCGCACAGGGGCTACTTCGAGCAGGCCACCGGCGGCACCCTGTTCCTCGACGAGATCGGCGACCTGCCGCGCTACCAGCAGGTCAAGCTGCTGCGGGTGCTGGAAGACCGCGCCGTGGTGCGCCTGGGTTCGGCCAATCCGGTGCGGGTGGACTTCCGGCTGGTGGCGGCGAGCAACCGCAACCTGCGCGAGATGGTGGCGGCCGGCGACTTCCGCGCCGACCTGTTCTACCGCCTGGCGGTGATCGAGCTGTACGTGCCCAACCTGCAGGAGCGCGGCGAGACCGACAAGGTGGCGCTGTTCCGCTCCATCCTGGCCGAGGTGCTGGGCGATGCAGCGCCCGACCTGGGCGAGCTGCCGCACTGGCTGACGGACGCGGTGGCCGCCACCGCCTTCCCCGGCAACGTGCGCCAGCTGCGCAACCTGGGCGAGCGCATCGGCGTGATCGCGCGCCAGACCGGCGGCTGGGACCGCGCGCACATCGAGCGCGCCCTGGCCCTGGCGCGCATCCGCACCGACGGGCCGGCGCCGCAGACCGAGGCCATCGGCGACCGGCGCGGCTGGAACAGCTCGGAGCGCAACCGCATCATCGAGGCGCTGGAGATCAACGACTGGCGCCGCCAGGACGCCGCGCAGCACCTGGGTATCAGCCGCAAGGTGCTGTGGGAGAAGATGCGCAAGTACCAGATCCTCGACGGCGAGCCGAGCATCCCCGAGGACGGTTGAGGAGGCGGGTCCGTGCTCAGCGCTGGCCGAGCTGCCGGGCGCCGCGCAGCACGAGCGCCTGGGCGCCTTCGCCGGGGCCGCGCTGCGGCCCGCCGCGGCAGGGCGCCGCGGCGGCGATGCAGCCCGTGCCCAGCACGCCGTCGCCGTCCAGCAGCGGGCCGCGCGCCGGGCCGAAGATGCGGTCCACCCACGCGCTGGGCGCACCGCTCTCGATGCGCAGCTCGCCGGTGGCGCGCGCCAGGCGGAACTCCGAGATGCGCAGGTCGAACACGGCGTCGATGTAGTCCTGCACCAGCGTGTAGTAGTCGAGCTGGGCGTCGAGCACGTTGGGCAGCGTCTCGCGCCCGAACTCCAGCAGCCGGCGGCGGCCGCGGAAGGCCTCGCCCGACTCCTGCACGGCGGCCTGCAGCTGGCGCTCGCGCTCGCGGCCGGCCTGGGTGCGGCCCCAGGCCGACAGCGTGGCCTCGAACAGGCTGCGCCGCGCGCCTTCCAGCTTGGCCTGCTGGTTGTCCACCTCCGCCAGCGCCGACTTCACGCGCAGCTGCCGGTCGAAGCCGCTGCCGAAGTTCCAGTTCAGCTCCAGCGCCGCCCGCGTCGGCTCGGAAGGGGAGACGCCGCGCGGGTCCTTGGTCTTGACGACGACGGCCTCCACCGTGGGCCAGAGGCTGGCCTCCTGCTGGTCGACCTGCGCCTCGGCGCGCGCCACCCGGCTGCGGCCCTCGGCCAGCTCGGTGCTGCGGCTCTCGGCGCGGCGTAGCACCTCCTCCTGGCTGCCGCCGGCCCAGGCCGGCAGCGCGGCCAGCGCGGGCAGCCGGCGCGGGTCGGGCCGGAAGCCGAAGTAGCTCTCGAACTTGGCGATGGCCTCGCCGCGCTGCGCGTCGAAGTCGGATTCGCGCGCGGCGATGCTGGCGCGCCGCGCGGCGGCCATGCGCAGGTCGTTCTGGCCGGCGGCGCCCAGCGCCACGCGCCGCTCCTCGGCGCGCGAGAGTTCGTCGACGATGCGCGTGGAGCGCGCCGCGACCTCGCGCTGCAGGTCGAAGCGCTGCACCTGCAGGTAGGCGGTGAGGGCGTCCAGCACCACCTTCTGCGAGGTGGAGAACAGCGCCTCGTCCTGCGCCCGGCTGCCCGCCTCGGCGGCGCGCACGCGCGCGCTGATGGCGCCGCCGTCGATCAGGCTCATCCGCGCCTCGGCGGTGATGAGCTGGTAGTTCCGGGAGGAGGCGCCGTCCGCGCCGCTGTCGTAGCTGCCCGAGGCGCTGCCGACCTTGAAGCGCGGGTAGCGCGCCTGCTTGGCGGACTCCACCTCGAAGCCGCTGGTGGCGGCGGCGGCCTGCGCGGACAGCACCTCGGGATGGTCGTGGGCCAGCGTGCGAAGCGCCTCCTTCACGCGCGCGGCATAGCCGTTGGCGCCCAGCGACGGGGCCGCGAGGCGGCGCGCCGGCGTCAGCGCCGCGCCGGGCAGGGCGGCGGGCGCGGCGGCCCAGGCGGCGTCGGCCATCGCCGCCAGGGCGAGCAGGGTGCCGGGAAGGATGCGACGGATCATGGCTCGCGGAAGGCTTCGCGCTGCAGCTTCAGCACCGGCCGCAGCATGTACCAGATGAAGGGATCGGTGCCCACGAGCAGGTCCACCTCGGCCTCCATGCCGGCGGTGATGCGGTTCTCGGGCCGGCCGACGTGCGACTGTTTCGTGTTCACCAGCAGCCGGTAGTAGGGCGGCGCGGTGGGCAGGGTGGCGTCGCGGTCGGCGTCGGCGGCGACCAGCACCACCTTGCCGTCCACGGTGCCGTAGCGCAGGAAGTCGTAGGCGGTGATCTTCACGCGCGCCGGCTGGCCGGCGTGCACGAAGCCGCGGTCGTTGGGGCTCAGCCGCGCCTCGACCATCACCTCGTCCTCGTCGGGCACGACCTCCAGGATGGTCTCGCCGGGCTTGACCACCCAGCCCGGGCTGGCGCTGCGCAGCCCCTTGACGATGCCGTCGGCCGGCGCCGTGACCACGGTGCGCGAGCGCTGCGTGCGTGCGCGCGCCAGGTCCTCGGCCAGGCTGGAGAGCTGGCGTTCCACCGTGGCCAGCTCGTCCGAGGCGCGGCGGCGGAAGCTGCCCTCGGCCTCGGCCATCTTGGCCTGCGCCTCGCCGATGGCGGCGGCGGCCGAGACCAGCCCCTGGCGCGCCACCGCCAGCTCGGCGCGTGCGCTCTCGGCCTGGCGCCGCTTCTCCAGCACTTCGAGCTGGCCGATCAGCTTCTCGCTGAGCAACTGCTCGGAAATCTTCAGCTCGGTCTGCATGAGCGCGAGGCGCTCGTTGAGCCCGGCGATCTTGGCGTGCTGCTCCATCTGGCGGCTGCGCGCCTGCTCCAGGCTGGCGACGGCGGCGGCCATCACGCCGCGCTGCTCCAGCGCGCGCGCCTCGTAGGCGCCCATCTCGCCGCGCAGCACGGATTCGTCCGTGCCTTCGGCGAAGCGCTCGCGCGCCAGCGGCTCGCCGCGGCTTTCGGCGCCCAGGCGCACGCGCGTGGCCTGCATGGCGGCGTGCCGCGCGGTCAGCTCCTCCAGGTTGAGGCTGCTGCCGCCCAGGTCGATCTCCACCAGCGGCTGGCCCTGGCGCACCAGCTGGCCCTCGCGCACGGCCACGGCGCGCACGATGCCGCCCTCCAGGTGCTGGATGGACTTGACCCGGTCGGAGGGGATGACCCGGCCGGACGCCACCACCACCGTCTCCATGGGATAGCCCAGCGCGATCGCGGCGAGCAGCGCGACCGCGACGCCGAGCAGCCAGCGGCGGCGCGACCGGCGCGGCGCCGGCGTCGGCGGCTCCTGGCCGGCGATGTGCTGCAGGATCTGGGGCAGGTCGTTCTTCATCGCTTCGTTTCCCTCCAGGCGGATGCGGGCCGGCCGCGTCAGGCCGCGGGCACGGCCATCGAGGCCATCTCGGGCCTGGCCTGCGGCGCGCCTTCCTCCTCGCCCACGGCGGTGGCCTTCTTCACGCCGAACAGCCGCGGCACCATGACCGAGGCCGGCCCCTGCTCGATGCCGCCGCGGCCCGTCACGTGGTAGACGTGGCTGGCGGCCGACACCATGCGCAGCGAGTGGGTGACGACGATCACCGTGCGCGTGCGCGCCACCGCCAGCAGCGTGGCCAGCAGCGCCCGCTCGCTGGCGATGTCCAGGTCGTTGCTCGGCTCGTCCAGGATCAGCACCGAGGGGTTGCGCAGGAAGCTCAGCGCCAGCGCCAGCTTGCGCCGCTCGCCCACCGACAGGCCGGTGCCGCCTTCGCCCACCCGCGTGCGGTAGCCGTCGGGCAGGCGCGAGATGAACTCGTGCGCGCCGGCCAGGCGGCAGGCGCCGACGATCTGCTCGTCGTTCTGGCCGGGCGCGCAGCGGCGCAGCGTGTCCATCAGCTCGCCGGCGAACCAGTACACCTCCTGCGGCAGGTAGCTGATCCAGTTCGCCAGCTCGGCGCGGCCGAACTGCGAGAGGTCGTACTCGCCGATCTCCACCGTGCCGCGCGTGGGCGCGTACAGCCCCGACAGCAGCTTGACCAGCGTGGACTTGCCGGCGCCGTTGCGCCCGACGATGGCGTGCAGCCCGCCCGGGCCGATGCTCAGGTCGACGTCCTCCAGCACCGGCGCCAGCTCGGGGCTGAAGCCGAAGCCCATGCCGCGCAGGGTGAGCAGGCCGCGCGGCTGCGGCAGCTGCACCGCCAGCGGCGGCTTCTCCACCGGCTCGCCCAGCACCTTCTCCAGGCGCTTGGCCGCCTCGGAGGCGATGGCCAGCGCGCGCCAGTTCGACACCAGCCCCGCCACCGGCTGCAGCGCCTTGAGCGCCAGCATGTTGGAGGCCACCAGGCCGCCCACCGTCATCCACTGCTGCATCACGGCGACGGCGCCGACGGTGATGACCACCGTGGAGAAGATGGTCAGCAGCACCGTGGTGCCGTCGCGCGCGCGCTCGATCTCGCCGTTCTTGCGGAAGCTCTCGGCCAGCCAGGCGTCGTAGGTCTCGCGCCAGCGCGCGAGCGTCGGGCCGTCGTTGGCCTGCGTCTTGAGCGTCTCGCGGGCGTTGCAGATCTCCGCCGTCATGCGCTCCAGGCCGCGGCTGCGCTGCGCCTCCTCGACGCGGCCGGCGCGCACCTCGTCGGCCCACCACCAGGCCAGGAAGGACATCACCCCGAGGAAGGCCATCACCACCGGCAGCACCGGCAGCGCCACGATGCCGATCACCACCAGCGCGAAGATCGCCATCGGCAGGTCGAAGATCGACTGCGCCAGCCCGCCGGTGATGGTGCCGCGCACCGAGCCGACGTCGCGGAACAGCAGGAACCACATGGAGGCGGGGCGCGCCTCCAGCGCGCGCAGCGGGCGCTCCAGCATCGAGCGCATCAGCGCGTTGGACACCTCGTGGTCGATGGTGGCGCCGGCGTCGCGCAGCAGCCGCGAGCGGCGCGTGCGCAGCCAGAACTCGATCGCCAGGAAGCACAGGATGCCGCTGACCAGCGCCCACAGCGTGGAGGTGCCGTTGCGGTAGATCACCCGGTCGTACACCTGCAGCAGGAAGATCGACGGCAGCAGGCCCGACAGGCTGATCGGGATGGACCACCACGCCGCCGAGCGGATCATCCCGAAGGAGCCCTCGAAGGCGCGCCCGAGGGCATCGGCATGCGGATGGGCTTCGTCGGCGCTGGCCGAGGGCGCCGCGAGTTGACGGGGCAGCAGGTACTTCAGCACGGGCTCGGCTTCATCGGGTTGGAGGGTGAGGACACAAATGTTAACAAGCAGTTACTCTTGTGTCTTCACTTCCGCCGCGCACGCCGTCGCCCCGCATCCGACCGCTGCTGCCGGCGGCGCGGATACCGAGGCGGATGCCGGGCGGGCCATGTGCGTGAGCAGCAGCGCCGCGCCTGCGCAGAACAGCATCAGGTACAGCCAGATGCACACGAAGCGCAGCACGCGGTACCAGACCGGGTCCGGCTCCTCGCGGGCGTCGAGGATGCCCAGGCGTTCGAGCTGGCCTGCGATGGAGTCGGTCGTCATGCCAGCGTCTTCAGTGCGCGGGTGAGGCGGCCCAGGCGCATGGGCCGCGACGCCTTGGCCAGCACCCAGTCGCCCGGGCGCAGCATGTCGCCCAGCGCGTCGGAGAGCGCCGCCACGTCGGCGAACCAGTGGGACTGCACGCGGCCGCGGATGCGCAGGTGCAGGAAGTGCATCAGCGGCCCGATCAGCAGCACCCGGTCGGGCTGCGCCTGCAGCAGCGGCTCCGCCAGCGCCTCGTGCTGGGCCTGGCCCATGTGGCCGCTGCCCTGCATGTCGCCCAGCAGGGCCACGCGCTGCGCCGGCGGGCAGGGCGCCTGGCCCAGCAGGGCCAGCGCGGCGCGCATCGAGGCGGGGTTGGCGTCGTAGCTCTGGTCGATCAGGTGGAAGGCGCCGTCGCCCACCGGGATGCGGTGGAAGGGGCCGAGTTCGTCTTCCTGCGTCGACCGGCCCAGCGCGCGCAGCGCCTCGGCCGGTGCCAGCCCGAGGGCCAGCACCGCCGCCAGCGCGGCGGCGACCTCGATGCCGACGCCCAGACCGGCGGCCTTCAGATGCAGTTGCAGCGGGATGTCCAGTACCAGCAGCCGCACCTCGCCCTGGTGCACGCCCAGCAGCCGCACCTGCGCGTTCGCATGTTCGCCATAAGTCAGTACACGGCCGGCATGGCCTGCCGCATGCAGTGCGGCCGCATCGCGCGGGTCGGCCACCGCCAGGTGCACGCCGGGCGGCAGCCCGCGCATCAGCGAGCCGCGCGCCCGCGCATGCTCGTCGGCGCTTTCGCCGGGTGCGGCGGCGGCCGGCGGCAGCACCAGCACCGTGGGCTGCAGCAGCCGCATCAGCGCCGGCGGCGGCGAACGGCCGACGTCGACCACCCACGCCGCGGCCGAGCGCGGCATGCAGCACAGGCTCCAGGCGGTGCCCTTGGGCGTGCGCGTGTTGCCCTCGGGCTGGGCCACCGGACCCAGCATGCCCAGCGCTCCAGCGAGCAGGGCCGCCAGGCGGCTGGGCTCGCCGGCGCTGACGATGCCGGCCACCGGGCCTTCGTAGCGCGCCCGCGCCCGCGCGCCCAGCGCCAGCATCGCCCGGGCCACGTCGTCCACCTGCAGCAGCGGGGTGCCGCGGTGCAGGTGGGGTGCGGCATCGCTGCACAGGATGGCGGCGGCCGGCCGCAGCGCGCTCTGCAGCGAGCGCACCAGCGCGCCGCGGCCGCTGCGGGCGGCGTCTTCCACGCACAGCACGTGGCTGCGCTGCGCCGACAGGCGCGGCGCCACGCCCGAGGCGCGCCAGCCCGGCGGCGGCGGCACGACCCACCGGCCGCCGGTGGCCTGCGCCAGCTCCTCGGCGCTCCATTGACCGCCGGCGACGGCGTCGTCGTGGGTCGCCGCCTCGCGCGCCACCAGCAGCCGGTGGTAGCCGACGAAGCCGGACAGGTAGTGCTCCACGTCGTCGATGCGCACGCGGAACGAGTGATGCCGGATGAAGAAGGCGCCGGCCACGGAGGCCGGTCGCCGAAAGTACATCGCCAGCTCGGGCCAGAACACGCCGTTGAGCAGGTAGTGCGCGCGGAAGTCCAGCGCGCGATGGAACTTGTCCAGGTCCACCTCGTCCAGCAGGTGGCGCAGCTCGGGCAGCTCCTGCAGCCGTTCGAGCATCTGGTGCGCGGCCAGCATCAGCTCCAGCAGCGTGGGGAAGGTGGTCTTGCGGTCGAGCACGAAGTCCAGGTAGCCGGCGACGTTCTGGATGCCGAAGCGGAAGTACTTCTCGCGCGGCCGCCAGCGCGTCAGCTCGTTCACGCAGTAGCTCAGCCAGTGGTCGTGCGCCTGCCAGTGCTGGCTGGCGATGAAGTGCTCGAAGGCCTGCTCCACCATGAGCAGCCAGCGGGGGTCGCGCGTCAGCGCGTACAGCCGCATCAGGCCGAAGGCGGCCTCGCCGTCGTAGTAGACGATGCGCGAGGCCTGCTTGACCGACAGGTCGTGCGCGTGGAGCACGTGGACGAAGCGGCCGCTGGCGCGGTCCTGCATGAAGCCGATGCCCTGCGCCAGCCGCTCCATCAGCGCCAGCCACTCGCGGCTGCCGGTGGCCTCGGCGTGCTTGGCCAGCGCCAGCAGGCAGACGGCGCAGCCGCCCAGCTTGATCTCGTCGGCCACGTCCACCAGGAAGGCGGCGTGGGTGCCGTCGGGCAGCACGCGCTCGCGGATGAGCTGCCCGCACATGAAGGCCAGGCTGCGCTCGATGGCCTGCATCAGCGCCGCGTCGCGCGTGAGCTCCCAGGCCTCCAGCATCGCGTAGAGCGAGCTGGCGTGGCGCAGCGTGTTGTAGCCGGGGATGCGGCGGTCGAAGCAGGGGAACAGGCCGTAGACGAACTGGCCGCTGGGCTGCACCTGCCGCGCCAGGTGCCCGCTGCCGCCGGCCACCAGCGCCAGCGTGCTGCGGGCGGTGAGCGCCGGCATCTGGCGGCGGCCGGCGTCCAGCCCGGGGCCGGCCAGCCGGTGCACCACGCCGTCGTCCTGGCAGAACACGCCGGCGGTGGCGAGCAGGTAGACCTCGCGCGCGGCGTCGAAGTCCGCCGTGGGCTCGTGCGGGAAGCGCGTGCGCAGGTAGATCTCGAAGTTGTTCTTGTTGAACTGCGCGCTCGCCACCTGCGGGCCGGCGTAGAGCATGGCGTTGGCGTTGAGCTCCTGCTCGGTCAGCAGGCGGTCGAAGCCGGCGTCCAGCGCCAGGCCGAGGCGGAAGTAGTTGCGCTTGACGTTCTTCAGGTGGGCCTCGAACTGGCCCCAGGCCAGCTTGCTCACGCCCTCCACCCAGTCCACCCGCAGCCAGGGCGAGGCCAGGGCGCGCGCGCCGGCGTCCTTCAGCACTTGGCGGGCACCCTCGGACCAGGCGTCGTCGAAGCTGTCGCCGCGCACGTGCGTGACGCGGGCGCGGCGCTGGCCGTCGGTCACCGAGAAGATCAGCGTGAACGCCGGAAAGGGCGCCGGCACCTCCGTGCAGACGGGGGCGATGCGCTCGCGGCAGGCCTGCAGCATCTGCTGCAGGTTCAGCGGCGTCCGCTCGGCGCCGTCGTCGGACCTGCCTTCCGGCAGGTCGTCCAAGGCGGGAGGAGATGGCAGGGCGGACATGGGCCGCGGCGACCTCAGCGGTAGACGAACTCGACGCGGCGGTTGAGCTGGTGCCCGGCCTCGGTGAGCTCGTTGGACGCGGGCCGCTCCATGCCCCAGCTCATGGTGTCGATCTGCGCGCCGTTGGCGCCGCCCAGGCGCATGCGCTGCGCCACCGCATCCGCGCGGCGCTGGCCCAGCGCGAGGTTGTACTCGCGGCCACCGCGCGAGTCGGTGTGGCCTTCGAGCACCACGCGCGCCTGGGGCCGGCTGCGCAGGTAGTCGGCGTGCGCCTGCACCACGTCCCGGTACTCGGGCTTCACCTCGAAGCGGTCGAAGTCGAAGTAGACGATGCGGGCCACGCCCTGCGGACCGGGCGCGCGCGGCATCGGCGCCGGGCGCGCCACGACCGGCGCCACGGTCGACGGGCTCTGGCGGTTGGAGTAGTAGTAGCTCGTGTCGTCCTGGCCCGGGCGGCCGCTGGCGCAGCCGGCGACCACGGCGGCCAGCGCCAGCAGGGGTGCCAGGCGGTGATGGAGTCGGTGGTGATCTGTCATGTTGCGTCTCGCAGGAGGGGGAGCGCGCGGCCGCGGATGCGGCCGCGCTGGCTGCATCAGCCCAGCAGGCCGCGCAGGAGGTTGTCCACCGGCGCCAGGGCGCCGCCACTCTCGTTGCCCGACAGCAGGCTGGTCACCGGGGCCAGCAGGCCGCCGTCGGCGCCGGCGACGGTGCCGAGCAGGTTGCCGACGAGGCCGTCCTCGCCGAGGACGCCGCCGAGCAGGTCGCCGCCGAGCGCGTCGCCGCCCAGCAGACCGCCGACCAGGCCGCCATCGCCGGCGACCGTGTCGATCAGGTTGCCGACCAGACCGTCCTCGCCGGCGATCGTGTCGATCACGCTGTCGACGATGCTGCCTTCGCCGACCACGCCGCTGAGCAGATCGCCACCGAGCGCGTCGCCGCCGAGCAGGCTGCCGACCAGGCCGTCTTCGCCCAGCACGCCGCCGAGCAGGTCGCCGCCCAGCAGGCCACCGACGA
>NZ_JQKD01000015.1 GCF_000745855.1 Xenophilus azovorans DSM 13620 | reverse complement strand
GCGGTGCCGGTCCACGAAGGCGTACATCACTTCAGCCGGCGGTCGAGCTCCGCCTGGGCGAAAAACGCGCTGGCCAGCTTGAGGATCTCGTTGGCACGGCGCAACTCGCGCACTTCGCGTTCGAGTTCCTTGACGCGCTTGGCCTCGGCGGTGGTCACGCCTTCGCGCTGACCTGTGTCACGTTCGTGCTGGCGCACCCAGTTCAGCAGCGTCTGCGCTGTGCAGCCGATCTTGCCGGCGATCGATACGACCGCCGCCCACTGCGATTCGTGCTCCCCTCGGTGCTCGAACACCATGCGCACCGCACGCTCGCGAATCTCCGGCGAAAACTTCACTGACTTCCTCATGATGGCTCCATCTTCTCAAACGAGGGAGCCTCCGCGAAAACCGGGGCGGTTCAGCCTGGCACGCGGTCATTCACTGGTCGCGCCAGGATGTGCTGGACTACATCCGGCAGCGAGGCGCCGTGCTGCATGAGGCCTATCGCATCTATGGCAGCAGCCCATCATGTGCTTTCTGCGTCCTGGCGTCTCGTGGCGATCTGCAGGCGGCGGCTCGCTGCGAGGACAACGCAGCGATCTACCGCGAGCTGGTCGGGCTGGAGGTCCGCAGCACCTTTTCGTTCCAGGGCGGGCAATGGCTGGCAGACGTGGCGCCTGGCCTGCTCGATGCCCCCTTGCGAGCCAAGGTGGAGGAGGCCAA
This sequence comes from Xenophilus azovorans DSM 13620, assembly GCF_000745855.1. GTDB lineage: Bacteria > Pseudomonadota > Gammaproteobacteria > Burkholderiales > Burkholderiaceae_C > Xenophilus > Xenophilus azovorans. Next base: position 133,072 of record NZ_JQKD01000015.1, on the reverse strand, counting down.
GGAACGAGCCGCGCGGCGGCAGGCGGCCGAGATGGAGATTCCCGCGCACTTGCTCTACGAGGCGGGATGGCCGGTATGCATGCCGACTGCCTCCGAAGCGCGGCATCTCGCATCGGTGCGCCGACGTGTCGCAGAGGCAGCGGGCATCTCGGCCGACTGCCTCGACGGCGATGCCGTCACTGCGCGCTATGCCGCACTGATGTCGCAGCGCGAGCAGCGCCGGGCAGCTTGAGGGCTTCAGTTCAGGTGCTGATGAACCAGCCGCCGGAACTCGGGTCGCAGCGAGGCATCGGGATCGGCCAACAGCGCATTTCGCCGTCCGTTGTGCCAGCGCAGCTCGCCCTGCTGTCCGTCGAGCGCCAGGACGGCGCCGTCGAACACTCGCAGCGTGGGCGTCCCTTCATTGACGGGGTGCAGCAGCGTCACCCAGTTGGGCTCGATCCAGAGCCAGCGGCGTTCGCCGCGCGGCATGTCCGGGTGCGCCAACTCGATCTCGGCCAGACTGCCCTGGGCGGAATCGAATAGCTGGAGCATGGCGAAGTGGACGGGCATGGCAACGGAAGACTGCGAAGCGATGACCGTATTGTCCCCGCCACCGTTTCGAGCTCGCCTGGCTGCCCTGCATCGTGATCGAAGAACGCTGCTGCGGCCGCCTGGTGCGGGGCTACGGGATTGCCGCTTGAACAGGTTGATCCTGGCCCGCAACAGAAGTCCATGAACTGGCGAACTCGATACGCGCAATGCGGTCCACAACGGCCGTCCGGCTGCGGCCGCGCAGAGCGGGCTGGCGGTGGCGATGCCCCGGGCACTCACCGTGCTTCCTCCCGGGGCGGTGCCCTTGAGGTGTTCGGATGCAGTGCGACGCTGTGCGCATGCTCAGCGACGACGAAAAGGCCCGGATGCAGACCTGCCTGCGCACCTTGCGCGAAGCCATGCCGGGCTTCGCCAGCCGCCGTGCGCAGCTGGTGATGATGGCCGAGGTGGCACATGTCCTCGGCACGCTGAGCGACGGCAGGGAGGGACTGGCCGAGGCCACCCAGCGCATCGCGGTCATCGAGGCCGGCACGGGCACCGGCAAGACCTTGGGCTACCTGCTGCCGTCCATCGTGCTGGCGCGCTCGCGCGGACTGTGCGTGGTCGTGTCCTCGTCCACCGTCGCGCTGCAGGAACAACTCATGGCCAAAGACCTGCCGGCCCTGCAGCGGCACCTGCCAGTGAACTTCACGAGCGCGCTGGCGAAGGGGCGGCGGCGCTACGTCTGCCCGGCCAAGCTGCTGCGCCTGGATGCTCAGCATCCCGTCGCTGCTCTGGGGGGCGAGGTCTCGACCAGCGCGGCTCGACCGCCGGCGAGCCAGCCGGTCCGGCTGGAAGGCAGGCTTGCACAGGCCTTCGCACGCGGCACCTGGACGGGCGACCGCGACGACTGGCACGACCCGATCCCCGAAGGACTCTGGCACCGCCTCAGCACCGACCGCGATGGCTGCCTGGGGGCGCGCTGCGAGGAGTTCGGGCGCTGCCCGTTCCAGGCTGCGCGGCAACGCGTCAAGGAAGCTGACGTGGTCGTTGCCAACCATGACCTGCTGCTGGCCGCCCTGGACATGGAGCCCGGTGCCCTGTTGCCAGACCCGGCCCAGACGCTGTTCGTGCTCGACGAGGCCCATGGCCTGCCCGCCAGGGCGGCGGCGCGCGGCGCCTCGCGCCACGCGGTGCTGGGCGCCTTGCGCTGGATCGAGGAGGCCTCGGTGGTGGCGGATCAGGCCGGTCAGAACTTGCGGCTGGATGCGGCCTTGGCGGCGGCGGCCGACGAGCACGGCCAGCGTCTGTGCGGCGCACTGGAGGGGCTGCACGCGGCCTTGTCCAGGCACTGCGCGGCGGGCGAGCAGGGCCAGGTCCACCGCTTTGTCCACGGCGCGCTGCCGCCCGATGTCGCCGACACAGGCGGCCGCATACACGGCGCGGCGCTCGGACTGCGGGAGGCGCTGGGTGCCCTGCGCGCTGCCGTGCTCGAACGGGCGCGCGAGGATGCGGTGGCCGCCCAGCCGCATGTCGCTGCGCTCGGGGCGTGTCTGGGCAGCGCCGAGCACCTGGCCGCCACCTGGGAGCGCATGCTGCAACCCCTCTCGGACAGGGACCTGCCGGTCGCCCGCTGGATCGAGCGCGGCGGCAAGGAGGGCAGGGCGGGCCGGACGACAGAGTTCCACGTGTGCGCGGCGCCGATCGGCGGCGGCGAACGCCTGCGTGGTGGTCGCCGACGCCGAGATGGAGCGCCACGCCAAGCCCTGCGCCAGCCGCTTCGGCTGCTGGGCCTGCACGGCGGTGCGCGAGGACCGCTCGCTGCGCCAGATGATCGAGGGCGAGCCGCAGCGCTATGGATAGCCGCGAAGGATGTCCTGGGCCTTCGCTTTCGCTGCACGAAGCTGGGTGCGGTCCAGCTCGGGCAGAACGAGCGCTTCGTCGCCGTCGACGTACAGTGGCCCGCCGAAGTCGCTGTCGTAGAACTCGCCATCGTTCGATCCGCCGTCGTGTCGGGCCGCCAGTGTGGAAAGGGTCAGATCCTCACCGCGCGCCAGCGCCACGTACTGCCAGATCCAGGCGCGCACCGGATCGCCTTCGGCGAGGGCACGCTCCGCAGCGTCCCGTAGCCAGTGCCTGCTGGCGCGGGGAGCCATGCGTTCTTGCGCCCAGGGGTCGCCGAGATCGGCGAGGTCTTCCAATGCCCGGCGAGAACCCGCTTCGGCCGCCCGGCGCAGCCACCGGGTGCGGGCTTCGAGGCTCGTTGCCACCCGTGCCATCTGCTCGGGGTCGACGTCGCCGTCCAGACGTTCGGCCAACGCGATGAACTCCGGGCGCTCGAAGACCGTCCCGTACTCCAGCGCGGCGGCGCGCACACCGGCTTCGGCGGCAGCCTTCAAGTGCGCCTCGTAGCGCACGTATCGGGGCGCCAGCAGCAGGTATTGCTCGACCCAGCCGCGTTCGCTGGCGGTGAGCTGGCGTCCCTTCAGCGACTCCTCGTAGAGGTAGGGATTGGGCTTGCTGCAACGGAACAAGGCAGCCAGTACCTGGTGTGCGTGCGGGTCCTTCGTCGCGGCCTGCTCCAGGCTCTCCAGGAGAAGCCCCGAAGCCAGGAACTGTTCGCGGGGGAGGGTGCTCGCGTTCTCGGATAGGCGGGGAGCATCGTCCCAGTCCTGCAGGTCTTCATCCGCATCGCCGTCCTCTTCGTGCTCACCGGGTGCCCCGGACCGCGTGGCCATGGGCAGCAGCGGGGCCAGGGCTGCCCAGCGGACCAGGCCCAACTGCTTGTCGGCGATGAACTCGCCCAGGGCGCCAGCCATGGCCAGTGCCTCGGCTTGGCCGTACTGCAGTTGCAGCGCGCGGCCGGCGATCTGCGGCCCGGCGGAGGCCTGCGGGGCCTGACCGACGCCGTGGTCGGCCAGCAGCGCGTCCGTGGTCAGTGCGGCCCAGGTCCCGTAGCCGAACGCCGCGGCCAGCAGTTCGTGAACGTGGCTGTGGCGGATGTCGCAGCCCGCGCGGGCTTGCAGGGATTGGTGCGCGGCGCGCGCCAGTGCTTTGAACATCATGCGTCTTCCTTTCGGTTCACCTCGCCGCGTCGGGGCAGACGCACGCGTTTAAGTCCCCGACGACGAGGCCCGGAAGGGAGATCGATGACGATGGAAAGAAGAGCCTGTTTCTACTCGCGTGCAAGTACGGCGGGCGCCTTGCACGCGATTCTAGTCACCTACATGAACAGTCGATAGGGGTAGCTGTGTGCGGGCAGGCTTGGCACATTCGAGATGGTGCGCGACAGTCGTTGCGAGTACATGATCGTCACTGGCAGGGGGTCGTACAGCGCATCGTTGTTCCAGTCCATCTTGGCCAGCGCCATGGCTTCGGAAGCCAGGAGCTCGAAGGGGCCGCGCCCCATGTGACGGCGAAGAACAATGGGCTTCGGGATGCTTTTGCCACCCTGGAAATAGTCCCTGCCGCCGACAGCCGACGGTGCATTACCGGCGAGCCAGAGGAGCGCCGCGTTGCCCGAGGTCATGACCAGGGTGCCGCGTGGAACAGGGAAGCGTGCTGGCTGGATACTGGGTTGCTTGCCTGGCGACTCGACCATCCAGACGCCTCGCCATGCCGAACTGGAGCCGATCTCGATGCACTCGACTTCCGGGATCGACTGCGTCGCGTCCTGAACTCCCTTGAGTTCGCTTTCGGTGAAGGAAGTGGTCTTGTGGATCACAAGGCGACGCGGGACGCGGCCCGCATGTCCTTCGAGGTAGAGCCGGACGCTGCGCGTGAGGACCGCCCGCATGTCAGCTTGCGACAGAAAGGGATTGCGCCGTGCCTCGGCTTCGTCGGCAATCGCATCGTTCGCCTCGAACGCGATGAACTGCATGCCGCCTCCTTCCATGTCGAAGACCTGCGAGCAGCAGGTCACATAGTGGGCTGCGTCCGAAGATCGACGGATGGCATAGGCCAGCCCGATGTAGGCGGTGTCCTCGGGAATGCCTTCGATCGGCGCCAGCTTCCAGGGCGTCCCGCCGGCTTTGGCATACAACGCCACGGACAGGCGCCACGCGCGTGCGCCCCAGTTGCCGAATTTCAGCGATTTGTCGTTGATGACCTGGGTCGGGATGCCCAATTGCGCCCCCAGTGCTTTGAGTTCGTCATGCGCATCGAACTCCTTGGTCCGAAGATGCGGAAGCCACCGGTCGGGGAAGTACACCAGTGCCACGTCAAATTGGGCGCGCACCGCCTCTAGGCGCCTGAGTGCGTGATGGAGCGCTGCGCGTACCCGCTCGCTGACCGTGTCGCCCTGACCGAGGTCGTACAGTTCCTCGGGCCAAACGACATGGGCCTGCTTGTCGGCACTGAGCAAGTCCACCCCGAACAGGTTTTCGAATCCCGGATAGGCCTGTGCGTAGCTGTTGTTGTCTGTGTTGCGCTGGGGGCCACGCAGGCTCTCGCGCATGTCGCGCACCAGCGCAGCGCCCGACCTGGGCCCCACATACGCGACACGTAGGTCCTGGCTGTAATGCCGGTACGATGCCTGGTCGAACGCGCCGAACCGCGACAGCCCCAGCAGCGGGTGCCTGTGGCGGGCCTTGGGGTCACCAGACGCGAAGGCCAACTCGGGTTCCTCCAGCAGCGTGAAGGCAGGCAAGCTGATCGGGAGTGGCTTCTCGACACTCATCGCTGCCCCCGCTGCACATGAAAGAAGTCGTGGTCGTGCGCGGGCCTGCTGCGCGCGGTCTTGGCGCCTAGCTCGAACATCGCATCGACACCTGTCTCCTGGGCCAAGCCGTAGGCGCTGCGCCGGGGACCTTGGGCATGTGTCAGCAACTCCACCCAGGCGTCCAGGATCGCGGACCAGCGGTGGTTGTACTTCTGCACCCAGCGCTCCCTGCGCCAATCCTCGGCCTTGCGCCATTCGGCGGTCGCTTGTGGGGGATCGGCATCAGGTGCGCGGTGGTCGAGGTCAATGAAGGTCGATGGTTCAAACACGGCCCACCAGCGCTCATCGGCCTGCTCCAGGCGGATGGACAGGCCTTCGGAGTACTTGCCGGAAGTGCCTGGGACCGGGCCGGTCAACTCGGACCCATACGCAGTCTTCAGGCGTGACAACAGGTCTCGCCTGGCCTGGGCCAGTTCCCTGGGGAGTTCGCTGTTCGGACGTGACACCGACAGGCTGTGGCCACGGCCATGCAACCGAGCGAACAGCGGTAGGTCCCTGCAGAGCGCGCGAACGAGTGCGTCGTAGATCACGCCTTTCGCCCAGGAGTCCTTGGCGACGTCCAGCGCGACCTCGCCGGCCAACTTTGCTCCGAAGGGAGCCAGCGCCTTTTCCAGCAGCGCGTCGGGTCCGAATGCGGCCAGAACGCCGGGGCCCCCCGCCTGCCCAACGGTGGCTCTCACACCGGCTTGCTTGAGCAGGGCGCGAACGTCGGCGATGCCCGCGTTCGAGTTCAGGCTGATCTTTCGGGCGGACTTCGGCATCTCGATCAGCGGCATGGCCGAAAGCCTGAGCACCGGCGCCTTCAAGACCGCCTGCCGCTGCAGCGGTACCTGCGCTATAGCGGCGGTGCTGCGGTCGCCGAACACATGGGTGACCAGGGGGGCGGGCAGGTCCGTGACGTCTGCGATGTCCCCGCATAGCTCATCGAACGTGGTGCCCCTGACCAGATGCACATCCACCTGTGCCAGTTCGGCTTGTTCAAGGAGTTCCCGGACCGCAGGGAGCAAGCTGTCGGCGTCACGGCACAGCCAGTAGATGCCTTTGGGATAGCGAACTGGGGATCGAAGGACGGCGCTCAAGGCCTGCATGACGGAATCATCGCGTCCGCTGTAGCCGACAACGATGAGTCCGAACCGCTGCAGCGATTGAGTCAACACGAGGCGCAACTGGGCGTCCTGCAGCGCCAGCTCCTGATCGGTATTCTTGAGCTCGACAGATTGGTAGTCGCCGTGCAGCTTCACGATCAGTGGCCACTCGCTCTCGCGCAGGCAGGTTTCGGCGCGGGCCGCATTGTCGATCGCAGCGAGGGTCGGCGTACCGCGTTCGCTGGCAGGGAGTAGCTGCGATGCAATGGTGGCAGCGCTTTCGATGAGCGAGTCGAAATTCGTCGTGAATACGCAGGGGGTCTTCCGTGCTCCCAGGAGTGAGCCCAGCACCTTGTGGCCGAGCGACGGGCTTCCCTTGCTGACCTGGTTCCTGATGAAAAGTCGACGATCCTCAGGCGTGGGATACAGGGCCTCGAACGCCCGGCTGTATTCCGAGGGATCTCCCTTGGGCGGGAGAACCCCCTTCCTCTCATGGTGCAGGTCGATGCGCGATTGCCAAACAGGGTCCGCCGGGTCGATCTCGCGCAGGCTGATGCCGGTCTCCGAAGCGAAAAGGCGCGTGCGGAACTCCTGGATCATCTGATAGCCCGTCGGTATGCCAGCCGTGGCTGAAGCTCCGGCACCGAGCATCCAAGCAAAGCCCAAAGGGTTCAGAGCAAAACGCTCTGCAAAAGCCCTGCCACTGATTTCCTTCATCCTGGATTCCTCTTCATCGCTTCTTCTTGCTTATTTGTAACGTATCACAAGCCCAGTCTGGCCCAGGCGTGTCCAACCGAGGGCATGACCGGGGCGACGACACGCGGCGGCGCGGACGGGGTGTTCTCCCCTCGGCGAAGAGTGGGTTGCCGATGTCTTCGCTCAGACTTCCAGCGGGCCAGTAGTCTTTGAAGTGCAGCTGTCACAACAGCATTGGGACCAATACAGGCTACGCACGCATCGGTACGCGGTTTCGGGCGCGCGGTGCATGTGGCTTGTCAGGGATACGCACTTCAACGCGTTCGCCAAGGCTCGCATCCGGCATTTGATGGCACAAGGACTGACGCTTCAGCAGGCCATGAACAGGGGGATGCTGGACATGCCGGCGTTTCCGCTCGTGGAGATCGCGCATTGGACCAAGGATCCCGACAGCGTGCGGGCGGCCGTCTTCCCCTCGCAACGAGGCGCTATGACGCATCGAGTGCGGCTCGAGCACTTTGCGGCCGGTGCTGCGCTCGGATATGTGGGATTTGGCCTCGATGGATTCGGACACGAGAACTGGCATTGGACCGTTCGCTGCCCTCGCTGTCGTCCGCGTCCTTCACTCCAACGAACTAAGCGAATGCGCTGGTGTGCGGCCGGTGGTTCACCGAGTTGCTTGGCAAGGCATCTGACTCAGGCGGGTCACGGTATTCCCAGCAGCCGTTTCGCCATCCCGTGGCCGGTGGCATATGCCATGTTGATGGGGGCGAACTCGGCTTGAATGTCCGGGTGGAGCACATTGCGTGCCGGCGCGAGGGTGTAGTCCTGCACGTTGGACGACAGGAACACGATGGGAGCGGTCAGACCTCGCTGCCGCAGTTCCGCGGCTGCCTCGACATAGGTTTCAAGAACAACACAGTCTGCCAGCGAATCCTTGCCTTTGCGGGCCGGAGCGCGCGCATGCATGACGCGGGAATAGGCCCGCATTGGAACGTCCTGCGATTGCGGTGCGGCTACTGAAGCCGCGATCCAGCGATGAAGCGCGGCCGTCGCACTGGCCACATGGGCGTCCCAGTGGCGAAGGTCCGTTCGAACAGGCGACGAGAAGGCACTGACCAAGCCGTCCACGCGCTCGATGTGGCCGCGCAGTTTGTCCAGGCCACGGTCCGCTTCGTCGACAATCTCCTGCAAATGCGTGCCGAACTCCTGCCGCACCTGATCGGCGAGAAGGCCCACTAGCGCGGTGCCGGATTCCATGGCCTGCAGCAGCGCCAACGCTGCGGTGGCGTTGTGGGGCAGGGATGTGTCGCGAGACGGGTCGCGGATGATGTCGAGCAGACTGCAGGTGTCGATGCAGACCACCGGCAACCCGGCCTGCGCAATCCGGTCGGCCTCGTGGGGCGGCAAGGCCATCAAGCCGTCTCTTCGAAACGGGCCAGGAGCGCGCGGGAACGCTCGTACTCGATAGCCAGATCACTGGCCTGATCCTCAGGCCAGCCCTCGGACTCGATGAGCCAGCGGTGGAGCAAATCGGAGTCGAGTTTGCTGCGTTCCGTGTGGGTCTGGATGACAAAGTCAAACCAGCGCTGACGGTCGTAGGGGTGTGAAGCTCCAGTGGACTTGTTGGCCAGCGCGTTGAAGCGGTGCAGCGCATCTGCGGCGGCCTCGGACAGCTTGTCTTCGATCTGGATCGTGTTCCCGGACAGTTCGACCACGAATCCGGCTGGGTTCGCCGCCGGCCGCGCAATCTGCTCGGCGAAATCTTCGAGGATCGTGTTGTAGGCCTGGTGGCTCAGTTCGCTGCGTTGCAGCGGCACGATATTCGTGACTTCCAGTCCATCGGGCCGCGCAAAGAGGACCAGTCCGGCCGATTCGTAGCCCGGCGACGCGGCACGCTCGAACGCCATGGGCCGCCCCTCGGCGGATGGAAGGTGTACCCGCTCCTCACGTTCTGGCGCGTGTCGCCAGGGCGCCGTTGCATGGTCGATCAAAGCCTGGCGCAAGCGCGCGATGGCGTCGGCAGGACCGCGCAGCCGCAAGTCGCGGAATACGCTCAGGGGCTTGGAGGTTGAGGCCATAGCCACATTCTGCATGACCCCTGGAGCCAGGAGCCGCATCGGCATTCAGCGGTGCGCCTTGCCGGGGGTTGAACCAGAGAGGCGAGGCGGGAGGATGACTGCAATTCACCCGATGCAGCCAGGAGGCACCGTGACCCCATCCATGCAGCCGACCCTGCCGATCCGTCTGATCGTCCAGGGCAAGAACCCCCGCGAATACTTCGATCCTGACGAGATGGCCGAACTGGAGGAGGGCATCCGCGCGGTCGGTGTCCTAGAGCCCATCGTCGTGCGGCCGATCCCGGGCACCGAGCTATTCGAGATCATTGCCGGTGAGCGCCGTTGGCGGGCGGCCAAGAACGTCTTCGGTGATGACTACGACATGCCCGTGGTCATCAAGGACGCCAGCGACGAGACGGCCGAGGCCATGTCGGTGATCGAGAACTACCACCGCGCCGCCATGTCGCCGGCCGAGGAGGCCCGCGCCGCGCAGCGGCAGTTGATGCGCCAGCGCGGCGACAAGGAAGAAACCGCGCGCCTCATGGGCTGGTCGCCCGAAGTGCTGGAACGGCGGCTGGCGCTGATGGCTTGCACGCCCGCCGTGCTCAAGGCACTGACGACGCGCAGCATCCAGCTCGGCCATGCCGAACTGCTCTCGGGGATCCCACCGGAGAAGCAGGGCAGCGTGCTGGCGGGCGTGCTGGCGCAGAAGGTGCCGGTGGCCGTGCTCAAGTCACAACTCGGCCGCTACGCACGGCGGCTGAGCGACGCGATCTTCGACACGGCGCAGTGCAGCCGCTGCGCGCACAACTCGGCGCGGCAGGCGGGCCTCTTTACGGAATCCCTGGGCGAGGGCTACTGCCAGCATCCGAGCCACTTCGAGGAACTGACGCTGCAAGCCGTGCAGGCCCGCGCCGATGCACTGCGCGACGAGTACCCCGTGATCCGCATCGTGAACGTGTCAGACGGCTTCACGCCGCTGCCGCTCACTGCCGAGGGCGACCTGGGGGTCGGCGCACCGCAGTACACATCGTGCCAGGGGTGCCAGTCCTTCGGATGCACCGTGTCGGCGATGCCCGGTAGCTACGGCGAGGTCAGCCGGTCCCTGTGTTTCGATGCCGCGTGCAACAGCCAGAAGGTCGCTCTGTGGCGCAAGGCGCAGCGCGATGCGCAGGCGGCGGTGACCGAGGCGGCAGGCAAGGGCGCGACAAAGCCCACGGCGAAGGGTACGGGCAAGGCGGGCCAGAAAGCCAAGGCTAGGCACAAGGCCGCAGCAGCATCGGCCCCCGCGAACCAGACGCCGCAGCGCGTGGTCGCGCATCGCTTGACCGAGTGGCGCAAATGGCTGGCCAAGGCCCTGATGGCGCAGCCGCAGCGCAGCCAGCGCGTGCTCATCGCCCTGGTATTGGCCGGGCGTGGCGCCGACCTGCGCGAGGCACAGTTCCGCAATGCCTTCGAGCGGATCGCGGGCCAGACCGCACCAGCCGCGTTCGGTGTGCGGGGTGGGCTCCAACGCGCCGATGCGGCGCCCGAGGCCCAACTGGATCGCTTGCTGCAAGCCGCCACGGCATCCGCTGCCTTTGGCGTCAACACCAGCGACCTGGAACTGCTGCTGAACTACGCCGAGGTCGATGAAGGCCGGTACTTCCAGTGGGACAAGGAGTTCCTCGACCTGTTCACGATGAGCGAACTGGAGAGCCTTGCGGCGGAAGTGGGGCTGAAGAAGGCCATGGGTGCGGGCTTCAAGGCGGCGCGCGCCAGCAAGAAGCAGGAGTTCATTACGGCGCTGCTCAAGGTGCCGGGCTTCAGCTACCAGGGGACGGTGCCCGCCGTGATGCGCTACCCGCGACAGCCGATCCTGGCTGATGGCCTCGAGGGAGAAGTGGATGAGGGGGAAGGTTCCGAGGTCACCGACCGCACATTCGACAGGCAACCAGAGCCGGCCATGGCCTGACCACGAAGCGGCCCCTGGACAGCAGGGGGGGCGGTCCTAGCATGGTCTGGACGGCCCCCCTACGGGGCCACGTCCCCACATTCCCCCAAGGAGCATGACATGACAATGTTCGAAGAACTGTTCGCGCTGGCTTGCAGCGCCACGCTCACCATGACCGTGAGCGCCGACGAGAAATCCGGCCGCCTGACGGTCAACGTGATCCCCAAGCCGAAGCCCGACGCGGGCGAGCCCGCGCTGGCCCAGCCCCTGAGCCTGACGGCCACGCCGCAGGAGTTCGATGCGGGCTTCATCGACGCGCTGCGCGGCTACCGCGAGGTCCGCTCCAGCCTCGCGCAGCAGGCCGAAGCCACGATGGAAGTGATCGAGGCCGCGAAGGCGGCTTCGGTGAAGAAGGCCAGCGATGCCACCACGAACGCAGCTAGGGCGGTGGCCAAGCCCGCCCCCGCGAAGCAAGTGCAAGCCACCGCCCCGGCGAGCACGGCCAGCGCGGCGGTCCAGGCACAGGATGCAGCGGATGACGATGCGCAGGATGCACAGGCCCCCGCGATGGCAGGCGCAGAAGCCGGTGGCGGCGGCGAGTCCTACGACCTGTTCGGCTGACCGGCCCGTGACGCTCTTGACGTCCGCGCCCCCGGCGAGAGACTGGTCGCAAGACCACCGCCGTGGTGGCCACCATCCCCAAGGAGCTTCTTGCCATGTCGATCGAGGTCACCCCCATCGTGCGCACCTTCACCTACAACGGCATCCTGTTGCCGGACGTGCCCGGCCTGTCGCCGCGCGAGGTGCGCGATCTGTACAGCGCCCAATACCCCGAACTGGTCAGCGCGGAAGTCGAGGCCGGTGAAGTCGCCAACGGACGCCAGGATTTCACGTTCCGCAAGGCCGTGGGCACCAAGGGCGCAGGCATCGAGGCGCCAGACGCTCAAGCCGGTCCCCGCCTCGCGGCCCTGCTGGAGCGCGTGCAGGCCAGCGAATCCGGCAGCTCCAGCGACACGTCTAAGCTCTCCCGCGCCCTGTCGCAGCGCGCCGTGCAAGCCCGCTCGGCGGCCTGGAGCCGCTTCGCGCACCGCACGCTGGAGCAGCACCGCCATGATGCCGCCGCCCAACGGACCCACGCCACCAGCGACATGCTCGCCCCGCTGCCATGAGGTTCGCGCCAGCCTGCATGCCGGTCCTCGCGCTGCCCAGCCTGGGCGCGGGCGTGCTGCTGACGGTCGCATCGAGTTCCCAATCCGGTGCCAACGCGGCCCTGTGCCGCTTCCTGGTCGAAGCTGGGGTGGTCCGCGAGCACGACCTGCCCGACAACGAAGCCGACCCGCTGAAGGCCTGCCAGCGCGCCATCGACGCCTGGATCAAGCGGCAGGTCGGGCCGCTCCACTGCCTGGAGCCGCGCTTCGCGGTCAGCGTGCTCGACGAGCACGGCAACTACCCGGCCATGCGCGACGGGCGGCAGACGCCGTACGCCCAACTCGACGTGTACTGGTGCGAGTACCGGGAGGCCGAGTGGGCGGTGGGCCAGCGCCTGGAGGCGCTTAACGCCGCCATGCCGAACCTGGGTTCCACCGTCCTGCAGGTGCTGCGCGAGCAGAGCCGCTACGTGTACCCGCTGTTCACCCCGGACATTGCCGACGACGTGGCGTCCTATGTGTACTGGCAGGGAGAAATGGATGAGGAAGCGGCGCTGGACATGATGTGCGAGGACGGCGACGCGGCCGACCGCGAAGGCATGCGCGAAGAAATGGTCACCCGCCGCATGCTGGACGAGGCCTACCCCGAGTGGGCCCGGCGCTGGTTGCACCGCCCCGGGAAGGGCGAGCGCCGGCGCAAGGGCGCTCCGGCATGGCGACCTTGCAGCCTGCGCCAAGCTGTCAAGACGCTCGCCGACCGGCATCTGCGCCAGATCGCCGTCGATGCGTTGGCGTTGTCCCAGCTGACGCTCACCGACGACTTCAAGCCCGACATCGAGGGCGAGTACATCGGGTTCGGCGCGGTGCTGTCCTGGGGCGAGGGTGATGTCACCACACGCATCTACGACGACCTGCTGCAGATGGCACATCAGGCCGAGTTCTGCGACCGCATGGGCGAAGTGATGATCCCGCTCAACGATCCCGGCGCGCTCGGCGTGTGGTTCCACCACATGGGCCAGCGCTTCGAGGCCATCGGCCTGATCGACCGCTTGATCCACGGGCTGTCCGCTGGAGACTGATCGCAGGAGGTCATCAAAGATGAACGAAGCGGAATTCTCCATTCAGACGCCCACGGACAACGTGCTGACGCTGGACCAGGCTGTGCTGCTGTACCACGGACGCTCGGGCGGGGCGCTCGCCACCGTGCATGAGGTCATGACCGTGGACGGCGCACCCGTGATCGGCGCGGGCCGCGCCATGACTGCTCAGGCGGCGCGCGAACTGGCCTCGGCCTTGCTCCAGCGCGCCGCCCACGGCGGCTTCCTGCCCGAGACGGTGCTGTACTTGCATGGCGATGTGCTGCTCTGGTGGGTGCCCCCTGCACGGCGCCACATCGCCTTCCGCGTAGGCGACGACCATGCCGAGTCCTTCGGTGGCACGGAGCGCGGCGACGCCGTGCCCTTGCCCGGACTCGTTTTCGCGGCCTCCAGCCGCGCATGGCGGGTGTGGGCGGTCAAGGGCAGCCGCCGCCCGACACCGAAGACGCCTCTGTTCCAGGCCCCGTTTTTCAACGTTGATGCCCACGGCCACATCTGCCAAGGCAACGTGCCGGTGCCCGAAGGCACCACGGTGGAGAAGATCGGTGCCTGGAACGACGCCTTCCTGCGCTCCTATTTCACGCATCCCAACGTGGCGGGCAAGCTGCTTCGCTACCGGGGCGGCTCCTACGCCTTCTGGCGCGACATGCTGGACCAGCGCTTCGCACGCTTCCCCGAGCGGGTGCTGGTCGATGGCAAGACCACGCTGGGCCACCTGCTCGGTGAGCCGGAGGACGCATGATGGACCCGAGGGACCAAGCCCTGCTCGCAACCTGCCCAGTAGTGGCCGCGCCGCGCTTCGGCGCGCTGTCCGACATGCCCAACGGCCAGCGCATCGTCGTGGCCCGCAACGGCTGGTTCGTGCAGACCCGGCTCGACTGGCTCGACAGCATCACCGCCCTGGGACCGGAGCCGCCCACGATGCGCCTGCCCTACGGGGAGGTGCAAGAACGCCTACGGTTCAGCTTCGGGCCACTGCCCATCCGCATGATCGAGGACTTCGTAGCCTATGGGCGGGCGCACCTGCCCGATGAAGTCGCCGGGGTGCTGATCTATGCACGCAGCACCGGGCGGCTGCGCCTGGCGATCTGCGAGGCCGAGCGCGCCTCGCCCATCCACATCGACTACCGCCGACCCCCGATGGCCGGCGACGAGACGGTGGCGGTGGACCTGCACACGCACGGACATGGGCCTGCTTTCTGGTCGGCCGACGACGACCGGGACGACCAAGGCATCAAGGTCGCCGGGGTGTTCGGGCTGCTGGACCAGCGCGTGCCGATGGCGTGCTTCCGGCTGGTGATCAACGGCCTCTACAAACCGTTGGAGCGCCACCCCTGGCAAGCGACGCAGGCACATGCGCTCAGGTCGGAAGATGAGGGACCCAGTGCCATGCGCGACGGCTGGATGTGGCGCGTGATGCGCCGCTGGCAGCGCGGTTGATGCCCCAGCGCTTCGCGAGAGACTGGTCGCAGAACACATTGGAACTGGAGGCGCTGGTGGAACACCTGATTCATCCCAAACTGCTGGAGCGCCGCGTGGCGGTGCATCTGGTCGGCGTGGGCGGCAATGGCGCACAGATGGCGGCCTGTCTCGCCCGCCTGGACATTGCGATGCGCGCGCTCGGCCATCCCTATGGGCTGCACGTCACCGCCTTCGACGCGGACCGCGTGAACGAGGCCAATGTCGGGCGGCAGTTGTACAGCGCGGTCGACATCGGCCGGCACAAGGCCCTGGTGACCATCCACCGCCTGAACCAGTTCTACGGCTTGGACTGGGCAGCCTATCCGACCCGCTACGAGGACCATGTGAACGGCCAACGCTACTCGGCGGGCGCGGACCTGCTGATCAGTTGCGTGGACAGCCGCTCGGCGCGGGGCATGCTCCATCGCATCGCGTGGCGCGATAGCAGCCGCTATTGGTACTGGCTGGACCTCGGTAACACCGAGGCCACGGCGCAGGTGGTGCTGGGCGAGCCCGAAGGTGATTCGGCTTCGGAACCGGGTTCGGCAGGGCCACGCCTGCCATGCGTGACCGAACTGTTCCCAGAGCTGCTCGACAACGCCATCCCCGAGGACAACCTGCCGTCCTGCTCGGTGCGCATGTCACTGGCCTCGCAGGGACTGTTCGTCAACGACGTGGCGGTGCGTTTTGCCGCGCAGCTTCTCTATGAGCTGTTCTCGAAAGGGCGGTTGTCCGCGCATGGTGTCGTGGTCAATCTGGAGTCCAAGCGCAGCGGTCCCATCGAGGTCGATCCGCGCACCTGGGCGCGGTTCGGCTTTCGGCATCAGGAGAAGGAATCCGAAGCGCAGGAGTCCGAAACCCTCGACGAGGCATGAAGCGAATGGGCATCAAGCAATGGAATGTGCGCGTGATGCGCAAAGGTAGAGCCATCCACATTGGGCAGGTGGCCGAGTCCACCGAGGCAATGGCGCGGTGCGCGGCACTCTCGCGCTACGGCTTGTCCGAGGACGAAGTGGAAGCGGGTGGGGTTGGTCCCCGTGGTGCGGCCATCTATCCCGATGAGGAGTTCGAGGTGTCCGTGGCGACCTGAGCACACTGCGAAGGGGAGTGGGTGCATTCCACGGCGTGCTATAGACTCGCGCTGCGGCATGGGCGGCCGGTCCTTGCCGATCATGGGGTTCTTTCCAATTCCACACGCATCTACGACTTTCATGGCCCGCAACAAACTGACGCTCAAGGAAATCGACGCGGAGATCGCAAAGCTGCAACAGCAGGCGAACGAGATTCGTGAATCCGAGAAGGCTGGCGTCATTGCCCGCATGAAGGATGCCGTTGCCTACTATGGCATCACGGCGTCGGACTTAGGCCTCGGCTCTGGCGCTCGCACGGGAACAAAGGCAGTCAAGGCAGATACGGTCGCCGAGACGGCAGGGAAGACGAAGCGCGGAGCCGGGCGTATCAAGTTCAAGGATGGCGCCGGCAATTCGTGGTCAGGCTTCGGCCCCAAGCCCAAGTGGTTCACCGAGGCGCTGGCCAGCGGCAAGACTGCTGACGAACTGCGGGCTGCCTGATCGGGCATCTTGGCTTCGTCGCGCACCAGCATCGGCAACGCTCATGTGCTGCGGTTGCTGATCGCTGGTCGCGGGAGCATGGCTCCGATGTAGGCGGTCGAGGCTCTCATCCTCGAATGTCCGGCTCGCTCGGCCACGGCCAGCCGCGCTGCCCGATCTAGCTCGGGTGCCACTGGACCGCCGCCTCGCACGGGCGAAGGCACGCCCGTCACGTTCTCATAGAGATCATTGAAATTGCCGTGGCGCAACCCGTGGCCCGTGGTGCCCGCTAGCCGCTTGGTGATACCGAACTTCTCCAGGGCATAGTCGAGCCGGCGCAGGTTGCGCTTCAGGCTCAGCGCCGGATCGCCCATATGCGCGTCGCGGCTCGTGACCAGCGAGCGTGCCAGCGCCACCGCCGCGCGCTGCTGTTCAGTTGCCAACGCGACCCAGCGCACACGGCCACCCTTGCCCTTGGTCCACACATACTCATCCGCTTTGCGCTGCTCGGCCGGCAGGCCGGTTTGCTCGAAGGGCACCACGTGCTCGAACGGACGGAACATCACCGATTCCTTGCGCCGTAGCGCCAAAACATCCCCCAGACGCATCGACGCTGCGATCCGCGCGTCGTATTGCGTCACCTGGGCGAGGACGGTTTCCACGTCGATCCCATGCGCGCTCCAGCTCTTGTCGTGTTGGGCGTACTCGTGCCGCTGGTATTCCTCCAGACTCAGGCCGTAGCGCGCAGGCGGGAGCACGAGACCAGGCTTGTTCATCCAGGACGCGAGCCCGCGCAGGAAGCTCATGTAGGTCTGGATCGTGGCAGGCGCCAGCAGTTCGCGCTTCCACACCTGCACCATGGCGTGCAGGTGCTTCTGCCCCAGGTTGCGCGGGTCCGGCACGGTGTGAAACCCTGCCTTGAGCTTGAGGTCCAGGAAGAAGCGCCGCAGGAAGCGGGCGCGCTCGGCGCGGGTCTTGTGCGAGACGGTTTTCTCGCGTGCCGTGTGCCGGGTGTTGAACAGGCTGATCAGGGTCTCCAGCACACGTATCGGATCGGCATGGCCGGGCCGTAGGCGGGCGAGGATTTCCTGGGGCGATTTGGTTGCCCAGGCCTGGGGGCGCGGTTGATCCATGCCGCGGATGCGCCCCGGGCTCACGGGATCGGCGGGCCGGCGTGAAGGTGTCGTCGTCATCATGTTCTCCAAGTGAAGCGAACGGTGCGCCGCCCGAACGGCGCACCGGCAGGAATCCGGGAAGGCCGGCCCCGGCGATGGATTCCGTCATCCGCTGGGGCGGGTGGTCAGGCATTCGCGGCAGCGCGCGCGACCACAGCGCGTGCCGCCGACCCAGGGGTTGCGCCAGCCACATGCGTGTGCAGGGGGCCAACTCGGTCGGTCTTAAAAATGAAAACGTGTGATCCGGCTCCGTCCGTGCATTTCTGCAACCACGGAGGCTGTTGACGCGCCACCGCCTCAAGGGCGGGCAGCTGCGTCGGCGCCGAGATCGGGTCTCGCGCCTACTGGTGGATCAATCCTGGAATTCGCAGCGCCATCTGCGCGCATGGGTCCGCCCCTGACCGAAAGTCCAGGGCGGTGTCGAGCATTTGAGCGGGGACCAGCGTGGAGCCCATGAGGGCAAGCACAACCGCTGGCGGCGTGGAACACGCGTGCTCAGGTGATGGCGTGATCGGGACCCGGCATCGGGTGCCGCGTCAGTCAATCGTCGGCTTTGACGCGCTTCAGAGAGCGCCCAGCGACAGGGCTGGCGAAGGTCGAAGGCACATGCACTACGAAAGAGAACCTCGGGGCGGTCGCCTCGGGGGGCGACAGCCACCCCGGCTCAGGGCCGGGGCTGCAAGGGCAGGTAACGACTGCGACGCCTTTTGCTCCGCGACGGAGCGGGCCAAGGACGGCCCTCGGGAGTCAGTAGTGGATGACGAGAGGGGCTTGCAGGTCAACCAGGGTATGGCAATGCGACGGCATGAAACGGGGGGTGCCGGTGGCGCTTGCCGGCACGGGATGGCGTGATAGGGGCGATTTAGTGTCCCGCATGGTCGCCGAGCGAGGCTGCACGCGGTCTTGACAGGGAAAAGCTCTGCCTCTGGTCCCGGACGGGGTGCTCGAACCTCGGATCCGGGTCGCACGCCGCGAAACCTTGTCGCACACCAGCGGGGTTGACGCGGACCACTCCAGCGTGAGTCTGGTGACACCCAGGCAATGCGCATCCGAAGTGGCCGTTGGCGGCTGTCAATGGAATGCCACTGGACAGCATCTCCAGTGGTCCTCCATTGATGGCCGATGCCGAAATGGCGCCGATTCGGTGCGGATTGCGGGTGGCGCGGTCGTGTCGGCTTGCCGATGCTGACCGTCATTTCTCTTCGACAGGAGCATCCCAATGGAAATGATCGTCCGAGCGGTAGATGTCGGGTCCGGCAACACCAAATTCATCACCGGCATCGCGGGCGCCGAGATTCGCTGCAGCAGCTTCCCATCCGTGGCTTACCCCTCAAGCGGCGAGTCAACCCACTGGCCGGCCAGCGAGCGGCGCAAGACCGTCTGCATCCCGGTGGGGCCGCTGTTCTACGAAGTCGGGCCCGATGTGAGCCTGGCCGCGGATACCTTCCGCGCCAAGCAACTGCACGACGACTACACCGACACACCCGAGTACATGGCGCTGTTGCGCGGTGCACTGAGCTTCATGAAGGTGCCGCACATCGACCTGCTGATCGTCGGTCTGCCGGTGGCGCTATTCACACTCAAGAAGGCAGCGCTCGAGAAGGCGATGGCTGGTAGCCATTCGGTGGGCGGCGGCAAGACGGTGACCGTAGGCAAGGCGCTGGCCATCGCGCAACCGCAGGGCGCGCTGGTTCACTACGCGGCTGAGCACGAGAAGATGGCGACCATAGGCAACGAGCAGAGCCTCGTGGTCGACCCCGGCTCCCGTACCTTCGACTGGCTGGTCACACGCGGGATGCGCCTGGTGCAGAAGCAGTCGAGCTCGATCAACCGCGGCATGTCCGATGTGCTGCGGCTGCTCGCGGCCGAGATCTCGAAGGACGTCGGCACGCCGTACCGCGACTACGACGCGATCGACCTGGCTCTACGCACAGGCAAAGCGCCGGTCATTTTCCAGAAGCCCTATGACATGAAGAAGCACCTGCCATTGGCCGAGAGCGTCGCGCAGCAGGCGGTCTCGACCATGCGCCAGTGGATCGAGACGCCGGAAAGCATCCAGAACATCATTCTGGTGGGTGGAGGCGCGTTTCTGTTCAAGAAGGCTGTGAAGGCCGCTTTCCCGAAGCACCGCATCCACGAGGTCAAGGAGCCGATGTTTGCGAACGTTCGTGGTTTTCAACTCGCTGGGCTCAACTACGCCACCAGCGCGATGGCCGTTGGGCGCGATCGTGGTCAGGGAGAGGTCGCATGAACGAGCTCACGCGGGACAAGGCCAAGGCAGTCCGGCTCGTGTTTGAGTTGGAGCGGGCGGAAAACCCAAGGCTGTACGACGAACTGATGCGGTTCCCGCAAGGGGTCAAGCGGGTCAACCGTCTGCGCGTCCTGGCGTACGACGGGCTCCTCGCGCAGCACGGGGTCTTCTCTTTCGCGGCGGCGGTGCCCGTGACCGCGCCGGCCCGTGAAGATGCGGTGCCAAGGGCTGCCACGGTGACCAATGAGGTCTTCGGTCCTGGGCTGGCTGAGTGAGGCGGGCATGGCCAAGCAAAGACTTCGCCCGTGCGACGAGGTGAGCGCCAAAGAGCTGGCGGAGATGGGCTTCTGCGAAATGCGGGTGCTGCTCGAGCACCTGCACGGGGAGCACGTCACGCTCGAGCAGCGTGTCGCCAGGACGCGGGGCCAGGTAGCCCATCAGTCGTACTACGAGCAGGGAATGGCGTCCTCTTCGGATCGGCGATGCTTCGTGGCTACTTTCGTGTTCGGGCCGGATGCATCGGAGACGCAGGTGCTTCGCGCCTACCGCGATGAGGTGCTCCTGCGCCGCTGTTGGGGCCGGTGGGCCGTGGCGACGTACTACTGGAGCGCGCCGGCGGTGTCGCGTGTCTTGGAGCGCTCGCCCGCGACAGCGGCAGGCCTGCGCAGGCTGTTGCGCGTCGCGGTGTCGTGGTGCCAAAGGACGCTCAACAGAAGGAGAAGGGGCTAGACATGACCCTTCCGCTGGGATTCGCGCTGACCGGCCTGGTTCTGGTGTTCCTGCTGGCGCTGATCTGGCAGGCCCGCAAGAAAGTCCGGGACGAACGGGCTTCGAGGCCGAGGGCACTGGCTCATGCCGAGCTGGTCTATATGGAGACGCTCTTTCGTATCCGCGAGCCTTTCCGCTTGGTGGCAAAAGTCGACCGCGTGTATCGACTGCTGGGTGGTTCCCTGGTGCTCGTGGAGCTGAAAACCCGTCGGCGGGACCGGCCCTATCTGACCGACGTCATCCAGCTATCGGCGCAGCGGCTTGCGGTCCAGCAGCAGACGGGTGAGGTGGTGGAGCCGTATGCGTTCGTGTCGGTCCTCGGACCGGGTCGTGGCGAGAGAATTCGCTCTCACCGCGTGGCCTTGCTGGAGGCCGACGCGCTGATCCGTCTCCACCGGCGGCGGCGGGCCATTCTGGCGCGGCAGGAGGCACCTGCCTATGCGGCCGCGGACGCCGCCTGCCGTGGCTGCGCGCTGCGGTCGAAGTGCGACCGATTCGGCGGTCGCGCGTGAGACTTCCACGCAGCGGCTTCGGCGCCTCAGGAGGCGGTCCTCCACCGAACCGCCGGTGGCGGCGCTGCACGGAAGGACGGGCCGCCCGAAGGCAGCGCGGCCTCGCCTTCCACCTCATGCTCCTCAGGCAGCGGCGTCCCCTGCTCCAGCGAGTGCAGGTAGTTCGCCCACCGCGACAGCGCCGCTCTGCGTTCCCGCATGTAGTCGTACTGGTTGTAGATGCCCTCGGTGGACTGGATTGCATGGTTCAGGGCCCGCTCTGCGATGTCGGGGGCGATGCCCATGCGCGCCAAGTGGGTCCGAGCGGTGCGCCGCATGTCGTGGACGGTGAAGTGCGCGATCTCCAAGGTCGTCAGGCGTCCCAGCGCGACGTTGAGCGTATCGGGCGAGATGTGCGGAAAGCGGTTCGTCGCCGGCTTGCCCATTCGCCGTCGGACCTTGCGCCGGGCGGGGAAGAGGTACTCGCTCTTGCCCGAGAACACCATCACCTCCTCGAGCCAGCCGACCACGACCGCGGGCAGCGGAATGATGAGCGGTGCCCGCGTTTTCGTGTCTTCGCTGGTCAGCGCCCATTGGGCGCGTTGGAAGTTGAAGGCGGACTTCTTCGCTGACAGCAGTTCCATCTTGCGCACGCACAGCGCCAGGAGGAGCCAGACGGACAGCTCGTTGATCCGCCCGAAGGTCTCCGTCTCCCGCATGGCTGTGGCCAGCTCCGACAATTGCCCGCAATCGAGCCAGCGGGTCCGGGCTCGCTCGGTACCGCCGGCGTCCTGCAGCGAGAAGCCCGTCGTGGGATTGTCCGTTCGGTAGCGTTTGCGCACGGCGAAGTCGAACATCCGAACCAGGTAGCGGAGCAGGTCATTGGCCACGGTCGGCGCGCCGGCCTTGACGGTGCGGTCCAGGATGCGTTCGATGTGCTCCGGCTCGACCTGGTCGACCATGAGGTGCCCGATGATCGGGTCCACATAGCGCACGAACGTGGACTCGATCCGTTCCGGCTGGCCGTAGTTCGGCACGATGTAGCGTCGGTGCCACACCCTTCGCAGGGCCAGGCAGGGCCGCTTGCGCCGCTCGAGGATTCTGGCCTGCTGCTTCTCCGCAGCGACGTCTATGCCTTGCTGGACCTTCGCCCGATCAATGCGGGCGAGCTCGCGCGCCGCCTGCAGCGAGATGTCGGGGTAGCGTCCGAGCATCTTCTCCTTGCTCTTGCCGGCGAAGCGGTAGCGCAGGACCCAGGAGGCCTGACCTCTCTCGGCAGCGAAGGCCGAGGCCACAAACGTCAGTCCACCACCGATGCCCTTGTCGACAGGCCCGGCGCGTAGCCAGGCCCGCAGGGCAATGTCACTCACCTTCTTTGCGATTTCATTGTCAGCCACTGACATCACGCGATCTCCTTCCAGATTTGGAACATGGAGAGCGCGCCATGTGGGGGTCCGCGGGAAACGCGGAAATCCAGTCCTGGCGCGGCTCTCCGGGGAGCCTGTGGGGGTCTGTGCCAAAACACCGCGGAGATCTGGGCGCTGAGCCCGAGACCCCCACGGATACCCCCACAAGAGCGTGCACTGTGGTGAGACGCCGCGCGACGGCCTGAACCTACTTTCCTATGAAGATCAACGGTTTACGTGGTGGGTTGGAGTGGCATGAGACCGCTTGAACCCGCCAATTTGCCTACTCAATGTTTTGCACCTGCTCGCGCATCTGCTCGATCAGCACCTTCATGTCGACGCCGACGCGCGTCAGTTCCAGGGTGGCCGATTTGGAGCCTAGCGTGTTGGCCTCGCGGTGCAGTTCCTGGATGAGGAAGTCCAGGCGCTTGCCGATCTCGCCGCCGTTGTCGAGCAGGGCCTCGATCTCGTCCAGGTGCGCGGCCAGGCGGGTCAGTTCCTCCGCCACGTCGATGCGGATGGCGAAGGCGGTGGCTTCGGCCAGGGCGCGTTCCTGGGCGGCCTCGGGGGCGGTGCCGCCGGCCAGGCCCATGGCCTCCTGCCAGCGCTGCAGGAAACGGGTGCGCTGCTGTTCCACCAGCTGCGGAACGATCGGCGCAGCCTGGCCGGCCAGGCGTCGCAGCGCGGCCAGCCGCTCGCGCAGCATGGCGGCCAGCCGCTCGCCTTCGCGCGCCCGGGCGGCGACCAGGTCGTCGACCACACGGCCCACGACGGCCACTACGTCGAAGCTGCCGGCGGTGGGCGTGGCGGTGTCGCCGGCCGCCATGCGCAGCACGTCGGCGACGCTGAGTCCGCGTGCCTCCGGCAGCCAGGCGCGCACCGCGTCCTGCAGGCCGTTGAGGCGCTGCAGCAGTCGGGTGCTGGGCTCGGCCAGGCTGGCGGAGGGCAGATCGACGGCGGCGCGCACCTCGACTTTGCCGCGCTTGAGCCGCCGGGTGAGCAGTTCGCGCAATGCCGGCTCGTGCTGTCGCAGGTCTTCGGCGAGCTTGAAGCTCAGGTCCAGATAGCGGCTGTTGACCGAGCGGAGCTCGACCCCGAGGCGGCCTGCAGGCGTCGCCCTGCCTTCCTTGTCTTCGGGGGGGCCGGACGGGCCGCTCTGCCCGCTGGCGTAGCCGGTCATGCTGTAAACTGGCATCGAGCCTCGCTCTCGCTGTGTATTGCGTGCCGCCCGGCCACCTTCGGTGTTTCCTCGGTGGCCGTTTTCGCGAGGTTCCGGCGATGCGCTCGCTTGCCGCTTTCCCCGCCTTCAGGCGAAACTCCCGATTATGTCAAAGGTCAAACCCGCGCCACTGCTGCCGGACACCATGATTGGCGGCTATCGCGTGATCCGCCGGCTGTCGGCGGGCGGCTTCGGCGTGGTGTACCTGGCGGTCGATCCCAATGGCCAGCAGGTGGCGATCAAGGAGTACCTGCCCTCGTCGCTGGCCAGCCGCGCCACGGGCGAGCTGACGCCGCAGGTGCCGCCCGAGAAGCTGTCGCTGTACCGGCTCGGGCTGAAGAGCTTCTTCGAGGAGGGGCGCTCGCTGGCGCAGATCTCCCACGCGTCGGTGGTGAGCGTGCTCAACTTCTTCCGCGAGAACGAGACGGTCTACATGGTGATGAACTACCTGGAGGGCGCCACCCTGCAGGACTTCATCGTCACCGCGCGCGACCTGAAGAAGGCCAAGGTGTTCCGCGAGTCCACCATCCGCTCGCTGTTCGACGAGATCCTGCGCGGCCTGCGCGTGGTGCACCAGCACAAGATGCTGCACCTGGACATCAAGCCCGCCAACATCTTCGTCACCAACGACGACCGAGCGGTGATGATCGACTTCGGTGCGGCGCGCGAGGTGCTGTCCAAGGAGGGCAACTTCATCCGCCCCATGTACACGCCCGGCTTCGCCGCGCCCGAGATGTACCGGCGCGACTCCTCCATGGGCCCGTGGACCGACATCTACGCCATCGGCGCGTGCATGTACGCCTGCATGTACGGCTACCCGCCCAACGACGCGCCCCAGCGCATCGAGAAGGACCGGCTGGGGCTGTCGCTCTCGCGCCTGCGCGGCGTGTATTCCGACGACCTCATCGAGGTCGTGGAATGGTGCATGGCGCTGGACCCGCTGTCGCGCCCCCAATCCGTCTTCGCGCTGCAGAAGGAGCTCAGCCGCGAGGGCGAGCGCCGCTACACGCGCCTGTCGGTCGGCGAGAAGATGCGCCTGTCGCTGGACAACATGCGCTCGTCCGAAAAACGCACCCTGCCGAAGGCCGTGGCACCGACCACGCGGCCCGTATGAACGCCCCCCACGCTCCCCACTTCGTGTGTCCGCTGCCCCCCCGGGGGGGGCGCAGTGCCCTTCGGGCGGCCGGGCGGGCACCGTGAAATTCTCCGTCTACCAGGTCAGCCGCAAGGGCGGCCGCGCCACGAACGAGGACCGCATGGGCTACTGCTACACGCGGGAGTCCGGCCTGTTCGTGCTGGCCGACGGCATGGGCGGCCACCCGGAAGGCGAGGTGGCGGCGCAGCTCACGCTGCAGACCATCGCCGCGCTGTACCAGCGCGAGGCGCGGCCGCTGCTGAAGGACGCCAAGACCTTCCTGGCGTCGGCTGTGATGGCGGCGCACCAGCAGATCATGCGCTACGCGAGCAACAAGGCCATGCTCGATACGCCGCGCACGACGGTGGTGGCTGTGGTGCTGCAGGACGGCACCGCCACCTGGGTGCATTGCGGCGACTCGCGCCTGTACCTGGTGCGCGAAGGGCACCTGCTGGCCCGCACGCGCGACCACTCGCACGCCGAGCGCCCGCGGCCGGGCGTCGTCGAGCCGGCCAACCGCAACCTGCTGCTCACCTGCCTGGGCTCGCCCACGACGCCGCTGTTCGAGGTCTCCGCGCCGACGCCGCTGCAGCAGGGCGACCGGCTGATGCTGTGCTCCGACGGCATCTGGGGCGTGATGGACGACACGCTGCTGGTGCGCACGCTGGCGTCGCGCCCGGTGTCCGACGCCGCGCCCGAGCTGGTCGAGATGGCGCTGCGCCGCGGCGGCCCCAACGGTGACAACGCGACGCTGATCGCCATCGACTGGGAGACGCCCGACGCGCCGGGTTCGGCCGGCATCTCCACCGACAGCATCAGCGACGAGGTGTTCGCCTCCACCATCCAGGCGGGCATGCCGGCCGAAGGCGAAATCGACGACCTGGACGACGACGCCATCGAGCGCTCCATCGCCGAGATCAACGAGGCCATCCGCCGGTCGGCTTCCCGCAAGACCTGACCGCGGGCCGTCCCTGCGGGCCGCGGGTTTTCCGTTCTTCCCTTCCTGAATCTTCTTCATGACTGCTTTCATCCGAAGCGGCGGCCGTGCCGCCGACCAGCTGCGTCCGGTGCGCATCACCCGTGGCTTCACCATCCATGCCGAGGGCTCGGTGCTCATCGAGTTCGGCCAGACGCGCGTGCTGTGCACCGCCTCGGTCGAGGAGAAGGTGCCGCCGCACAAGAAGGGCAGCGGCGAAGGCTGGGTGACGGCCGAGTACGGCATGCTGCCGCGCGCCACCCACACCCGCGGCAGCCGCGAGGCGGCCAAGGGCAAGCAGAGCGGGCGCACGCAGGAGATCCAGCGCCTGATCGGCCGCTCCATGCGCGCCGTGTTCGACCTGAAGCTGCTCGGCGAGCGCACCATCCACCTCGACTGCGACGTGCTGCAGGCCGACGGCGGCACGCGCACCGCGGCCATCACCGGCGCCTTCGTCGCCGCGCAGGACGCGGTGGGCACGCTGCTGGCCAGCGGCGCCCTGGCCGCGTCGCCCATCAAGGAGCACGTGGCCGCCGTCTCGGTCGGCATCGTGCAGGGCACGCCGCTGCTGGACCTGGAGTACGTCGAAGACTCTGCCTGCGATACGGACATGAACGTGGTGATGACCGGCGCCGGCCACTTCGTCGAGGTGCAGGGCACGGCCGAGGGCGCCGCCTTCTCGCGCGAGGAGATGAACCGGTTGCTGGCGCTGGCCGAGAAGGGCATCGGCGAGCTGGTCGAGCTGCAGAAGCAGGCGCTGGCCGCACCACTGAGCAAGCAGTGAGGTCATGAAGCTCGTCCTCGCCTCCAACAACGCCGGCAAGCTGGCCGAGCTGCAGCAGCTCTTCGGCGGCCTGGGCATCGAGCTCGTGCGCCAGGGCGACCTGGGCGTGGGCGAGGCCGAGGAACCCTTCCGCACCTTCGTCGAGAACGCGCTGGCCAAGGCGCGCCACGCCAGCGCCGCGACCGGCCTGCCGGCCATCGCCGACGACGCCGGCCTGTGCGTCGAGGCCTTCGGCGGCCTGCCGGGCGTGGACACCGCCTACTACGCCACGCAGTTCGGCTACGAGAAGGGCGACGACAACAACGTGCGCGCGCTGCTGGAGCAGATGCAGGGCGTGGCCGACCGCCGGGCCGCGCTGGTCAGCACATTGGTGGCGTTGCGTTCGGCCGACGACCCTGAGCCCCTGATCGCGGTCGGCCGCGCGGCGGGCGAAATCACGCGCGAGCCTATTGGCGAGCACGGCTTCGGCTTCGATCCGGTGATGTTCATCCCCGCCTTCGGCAAGACCTTCGCGCAACTGCCGTCCGAGGTGAAGAACGCGCACAGCCACCGCGGCCAGGCCGCGCGCGCGATGCTGTCCCTGATGCGCGAGCGCTGGATGCCGCCGGCGTGAACATCCCCATCCATCCGGCGCAGGAAGAGGGCGCGGGTGCGCAGCACGCCAACGATGCCCTCCACCAGATGCGCCCGGGGCCGCTGCAACTGGCCGCGCTGCCGCCGCTGGCGCTGTACATCCACCTGCCCTGGTGCCTGCGCAAGTGCCCGTACTGCGACTTCAACTCGCACGAGTGGCGGGACCGGGGCGAGGGCGATGCGCCGCTGCCCGAGGCACAGTACGTCGACGCGCTGATCGCCGACCTGGAGGCCGCGCTGCCGCTGGTGTGGGGGCGGCCGGTGACCAGCGTCTTCCTCGGCGGCGGCACGCCCAGCCTGTTCTCGCCCGAGGCCATCGACCGCCTGCTCGGCGCGGTGCGCGCGAGGCTCGTGCTGGAGCCCGGCTGCGAGATCACGCTGGAGGCCAACCCGGGCACCTTCGAGCGCGACCGCTTCCGCGCTTTCCGGGCCGCGGGCGTCACGCGGCTGTCGGTCGGCGTGCAGAGCTTCGACGACGCGCACCTGAAGGCCCTGGGCCGCGTGCACGACCGCGCGCAGGCCATCGCGGCGGTGGAGGAGGCCGCAGCCGCCTTCGAGACCTTCAACCTCGACCTGATGTACGCGCTGCCCGGGCAGACGCTGGCGGGTCTGCAGGCCGACCTGGCGCAGGCGCTCGCGCTGCAGCCGCCGCACCTGTCGGTCTACCACCTCACGGTGGAGCCCAACACCGTCTTCGCCAAGTACCCGCCCGCGCTGCCCGACGAGGACCTCGCCTGGTCCATGCTCGACCACATCACCGAGCACACCGCGGCAGCGGGCATGGGGCGCTACGAAGTCTCGGCCTATGCGCGGCCGGGACACGCGTGTACGCACAACCTCAACTACTGGCAGTTCGGCGACTACCTGGGCATCGGCGCCGGCGCGCACGGCAAGCTGAGCTTCGCGCACCGCATCGTGCGCCAGACGCGCTGGCGCGACCCGCGCTCGTACCTGGAGAAGGCGCTCACCGGGCAGGCCGTGGCGAGCAGCGAGGACGTCGCGCTGGCCGAACTGCCCTTCGAGTTCATGCTCAACGCGCTGCGGCTGGCGCAGGGCTTCACGCTGGCGCAGTTCAGCGAACGCACCGGCCTGCCGGTCAGCGCCATCCAGCGCCCGCTGGAAGAGGCCGAACGCCGCGGCCTGGTGGCGCGCGACCTGCATCGCGTGTGGCCGACGCCGCGCGGCTTCGATTTCCTGAGCGACCTGCAGGAGATGTTCCTGCCCTCCTAGAATCCGCTGCCTCGGAGAGTTGGGTGAGTGGTTTAAACCAGCAGTCTTGAAAACTGCCGACGGGCAACCGTCCGTGGGTTCGAATCCCACACTCTCCGCCAGCTATCAATAAAATCAAGAACTTACAAGGCCGCTGCCGTCTCTCGAGCAGCGGCTTTTCTTTTGCCTGTCCAACAGATGTGCTGCGACCGCTTGAAGCGGGCTTGAGCAGGATCGACGTTCACGAGACCGCCAAGCATGAACGTTGCATGAGTCATCGCGGCACCTGACCAAGAGGCGGTGGCTCAGCCCCGTCCTCGTCCAGCAGCCGTCCTCAGCGCTTGCCAACTGGCGGCGTCGGGGACGCAGAGCAGGCCGCCCGAGGTGTGAGTTGGCTGATAGGCCGAGCCGTCGAAGTTCGCGCTGTGGCCACCGGCCTCGTGGTGCAGGAGCCAGTCGCCGGCATGGTCCCAGGGCATCAGCTTGTTGTAGAGGAGGACGTGCACCTGTCCGGCGGCCGCCAGCCGGTACTCGTGCGCAGTGCAGCCAGCCGCCGGTTCACCCGGATGCGCAGTTCGACCTGGCCTGCAGCTCGCAGCGCGTCGCCCACCCGCGCCAGGTCATCGACGGAAAGCGGCATGCATCGGCCCCTTTGCGGAGGCCGATTGTCGGCCCGCGCGGTCAGGCTCCCCGCGGGCCCGCGCTGCGCGCGGTCATCGCCGTCAGTGCCGCGCAGGTCGCCAGCAGTGCCGCGCTCATGAAGAAGGTGCTCCGGTAGCCGCTGTGGTCGAACAACAGGCCGCCCACGGTGGAGCCCAGCGCGATGGACAGCTGCACCACGGCGACGAACAGGCCGCCGGCGGCCTCGGCATCCTTCGGGAACACCCTGGCGATCCAGGCCCACCAGCCCACGGGCGCCGAGGTGCCGGTCAGGCCCCACAGAGCGAGCAGCGCGACGACGATGGCGACCGAGCCGCCGAAGGCGATCAGCGCCAGGGCCGTCACGGCCATCAGCACCGGGATGACGACCAGCGTCCGGTAGAAGCCTCGCTGCAGTACATGGCCGATGAGCACGGTGCCGACGAAACCGGTCGCGCCGATCACGAGCAGGACCAGCGAGATCGAAGTCCCATGCACGCCCGTGACGGCTTCCAGGAAAGGCCGCACGTAGGTGAACAGCCCGAACTGCCCCATGAACAGCAGGCTGCCGGCCAGCATGCCCACGGCGACGCCCGGGTGCTTGAAGAGGGTGAACACCTTGAATACGTTGCCGATGCCGGGTGGGCGTGCAGCGGCCGGCATGGCCGGCAGCGTCTTCCATTGCCAGGCCAGCGCGATCAGCGACACCGGAACGAGGCACAGGAAGGCACCGCGCCAGCCGACGACGGTGCCCAGGCAGGCGCCCAGCGGCGCGGCCACCACCGTGGCGAGCGCGTTGCCGCCATTGACGATGGCCAGGGCGCGGGGAACATCGCGCGGCGGCACCAGCCGGATCGCCGTGGCCGCCGACAGGGACCAGAAGCCGCCGACGACCACACCGATCAGGGCGCGGCCCAGCATGTAGGTGGCGTAGTTGGGCGCCAGTGCGACGATGGCGCCGGACAGGCCCATCGCCAGCGTCAGGCCCAGCAGCAGCGTCTTGCGGTCGAGGCTGCCGGCCAGCGCCGAGATGAACAGGCTCGTGAGCACGGCGAAGGCGCCTGAGATGGCGATGCCCTGGCCGGCCATGCCTTCGGTGACATGCAGGTCCGTTGCCATGGGCGTCAGCAGGCTGACGGGCAGGAATTCCGAGGCGATCAGCGCGAAGGCGCACACCGACATGGCGAAGACACCGCTCCAGGACGTCGGCTTCTCCGGGCTGAGGGTGTTGGCGCCCTGGGAGGCGTCGATGCTGGTGGCAGTCATGGAGTGCTTTTCTTCTTCTGTCGCTCGGCAGGCCGTGCCGCGCCACCGTGACGTGCGCGGTCAGTGGCATGCGAATGCAAGGGGCGCGGCGGGCGCGTCCGGGGCCCTACGCCGAGGCCGCCAGGTTCTTCTGGAAGAACGCCGTCAACTTGTCGAACGGGATCTTGTCCATCCGGTCGTACAGGTCCACGTGGACGGCCCCCGGAACGATCACGAGTTCCTTCGGCTCCGCCGCCGCGGCGTAGGCGGTTTCGCTGAAGTAGCGCGAATGCGCCTTCTCTCCATGGACCAGGAGGATCGGCCGCGGCGCAATCCCCTGGATGTAAGTGAGGATCGGCAGGTTCATGAACGGCAGCGGCGTGGTGAGCGTCCAGGCGTTGCCGGAGTTGACCGCCCGCGGGTGATAGCCGCGCTTCGTTCGGTAGTAGTCGTGGTACTCGACCAGGAACGGTGCCTCGCCGCCCTTCAGTTCGTTGTAGGGCGGCTGGTAGGCGGGCTTGCCGGCCTCCGCGTCCTTCCAGCGCTGCCGGCCCAACTGCTCCAGCGCCTGCGCGCGCTGCGCCGGAGTCATGCTGTCGTCGTAGCCCTTGGACATGACGCGCGTCATGTCGTACATGGTGCTGGCGACGACGGCCTTGATGCGCTTGTCCACGGCCGCGGCGCTCAGTGCCATGCCGCCCCAGCCGCAGATGCCGATGATGCCGATGCGCTCGCGGTCCACGTTCGGTAGCAGGCCCAGGCAATCCACCGCCGCGCTGAAATCCTCGACGCTGATGTCGGGCGAGGCGACGTTGCGCGGCTCGCCGCTGCTCTCGCCGGTGTAGGAGGGGTCGAAGGCCAGGGTGACGAAGCCGCGCTCGGCCATGGTCTGCGCGTACAGGCCGGAGGATTGTTCCTTCACGGCGCCGAACGGGCCGCCCACGGCAAGCGCCGCGAGCTTGCCGCTCGCGTTCTTGGGCTGGTACAGGTCTCCGGCCAGGGTGATGCCGTAGCGGTTCCTGAAGGTGACTTTCCTGTGGTTCACCTTGTCGCTCTTGGGAAACACCTTGTCCCACTTGCCGGTGAGTTTCACTGCCGGCTGCGCCGTGGCCGGGCCTGCGGCGACGGCGCCGACGCCCAGGGCGGCGATTCCCGTGCCGGTCATCTTCAGCAAGCTGCGGCGGCCGGCGTCGGCGACATCCAGCGTGGCGACGTCGCTGCTCGTCTCGATGGTCTTGGTCATGATGGGTATTCCTTTCATGCGGATCGCTGCCGCGTGCAGACGGTTCAGGGCGTGACGCGTTCGATGCGCAGCTTGTACGGGCCGGGCTGGGACAGGACGGCGAGGCCTTCGTCGACCTTGCCCAGCGGCAGCAGGCTGCGCGAATAGGAGCGCGGCTCGACGAAGATCGCCAGGTTGCCCCACGGCGCGTAGTGGGTCAGTTCACCGGCCGCGGGCGCCATGCCCTCGGGGGCGCCCTGCACGGAGAGCCTGCGCGGCAGGTCGGAGACGCGTTCGATGGTGTCGTAGTCCGTCATCGTCAGGGACAGCGGCAGCAGCGATGCGAAATCCCTGGCGGTGGCGTTGTCGTACAGCGTGGCGGTGGCGACCTTGTCGCCGACGATCAGGCGGATCTTCATGGTGGATTCCTTCGGCGGCGTGGACGAAGTGCCGCGCGGCGTCTGGGCCATGGCATGGCCGCCGAATGCGCACGCTGCCAGCCCGAGGATCGGCCCGGCCAGCAGCGCCAGCGCCGCGCGTCTCGGCCGGTGGGTCGTTGTGGGTGCGGGCGTTTCCATGCTTCGAATGATCCCCGTCGAGGTCGGTCCTGACTAGCTAATGAATGCTTAAAGACCTTATTAGCTAGACTAATCCGATCTCGGCATGCGGGGAGACTGCCCATGGCCCGGCGCAACCTCAACGACCTTCTGTCCTTCGTCACCATCGCGCGCGAGGGCAGCTTCACGCGCGCCGCGGCCCTGCTGGGGGTGACGCAATCGGCGCTGAGCCAGGCCATCAGCGGCCTGGAGGCGCGGCTTCGGATCCGGCTGCTGACCCGCACCACGCGCAGCGTCTCGCCGACGGCGGCGGGCGAGCGCCTGCTGAATGCCATCGGCCATCGCTTCGACGAGATCGAGGCCGAGCTGGACGCGCTCACCGAGCTGCGCGACAAGCCCTCGGGCACCGTGCGCATCACCTGCGGCGACAACGCGCTGCACACTCTCCTGCTGCCCAGGCTGGCGCCGCTGCTGCGCGAGTACCCCGACATCGCGCTGGAGTTCGACGTGAACTACGGATTGCGCGACATCGTGGCCGACCGCTTCGACGCGGGGGTGCGGCTGGGCAGCACCATCGACAAGGACATGATCGCGGTGCCCCTCGGCCCGCCGCTGCGCATGGCGGTGGTGGCCGCGCCGGCGTACCTGGCGGATCGCACGGCGCCCAGGACGCCGCATGACCTCACGGCGCACAACTGCATCAACCAGCGCATGCCCACGTCCGGCGGGCTCTACGTGTGGGACTTCGAGCGCAAGGGGCGCAGGCTGAACGTGCGCGTGGACGGGCAGTTGATCTTCAACACCACGCAGCCCCAGGTGGATGCGGCGCTGGCCGGCCTGGGCGTCACGCTGCTGCCCGAGGACGAGGTGATGGCGCACATCGAGGCAGGCCGCCTGGTGCGGCTGCTGGAGGACTGGTGCCCGCCGTTCGCGGGCTACCACCTCTACTACCCGAGCCGCCGGCAGCCCTCGCCGGCGTTCGCGCTGGTCGTCGACGCACTGCGCTACAGGGCGCCGCGTCCGGAGGCGGCCCGCACCGGCAGCGCGCCCCGGCGCGCCGCGGCACCGAGGAAGCCCGCCGCCAGGTGATCGGACCGAGGCATCAGTTCCACTTCATCTTCGTGCTCTAGGCTGGCCCCATGCGCATCCTCCTGATCGAAGACGATCCCTCGCTGGGCAGTTCGCTGCAGTCGTGGCTGCAGATGGACGGCTATGCGGTGGACTGGCTGCAGCGCGGCGACCAGGCCGCCGCGGCGCTGGCCACGCACGAATACCAGTGCGTGCTGCTGGACCGGGGCCTGCCCGGTCTCGACGGCGATGCCGTCCTGAAGGCCCTGCGTGCCGAGGGCGCTGCGCGGGCGCAGCCGCCGGTGATCGTGATCACGGCGCGCGACACGCTGGCCGACCGCGTGCAGGGGCTGGACCTGGGCGCGGACGACTACCTGGTCAAGCCCTTCGACCTGGAGGAGCTGTCGGCCCGGGTGCGCGCCGCCCTGCGCCGGGGCGCGGCGCAGGGTGCCCCCGAGCTGCGCCACGGCGCGGTGGCGCTCGACCCGGCCGCCAAGCGCGTGACCCTGGACGGCGCGCCGCTCACGCTCACCGCACGCGAATTCGCCGTGCTGCAGGCGCTGATGCGCCGTCCCGCCCACATCCTGAGCCGCGCCCAGCTGGAGGACGCCCTGTACGGCTGGGGCGCGGAGGTGGAGAGCAACGCCATCGAGGTGCACGTCTACAACCTGCGCAGGAAGCTGGGCAGCGGCTTCATCGTGACGGTGCGCAACCAGGGCTACCGGCTGGCGCCCGCATGACGCGCTTCCGATGGCCGGCGGCCGGGCGGCGGCCCGACACCGCGGATGCCGCATCCCCGCGCCGCGGCTGGTCGCTGCGCCGGCGCCTGCTGCTGGCCGTGATGGGGACCAGCGTCGGCCTGTGGCTGACGAGCCTCGCCATCGTCGTCGGCGTGGCCTGGTTCGCGACCAGCGACGTCTTCGACGACGCGCTGGAAGAGGGTTCGCGCCTGGTGTTGCAGCTGGCGCCCCAGGGCGAGGCCGCCGCCGGCGCCTTCCCGGGGCTGCGCCCGGGCCGCGGCGACGCGCTGAGGCTGCGCATGTACTACCAGCTCGTGGCACCCGACGGCCGCGTGCTCCTGCGCGGCGAGGACACGCCGGCCACGGCCTTCCGGCCCCATGCGCAGCGCGAGGAGACGGCCACGGTCCGGGTGGAGGGCGAGTTCTGGCGCGTGCACGTGCGCCCCGGGCCCGGCGGCGTCACGGCCCAGGTGGCGCAGCCGATGGAAGAGCGCCTGGATCTGCTGGAGGAGATGGCAGAGAACCTGGCCTGGCCCGCGCTGGCGCTGCTGGCGCTGCTCGGCCTGCTCAGCTGGCTGCTGATCCGGCGCCTGCTGCGGCCGCTGGAGGACACGGCCCTGCGCATCGACGCCAAGTCGCCGCACGACCTGACGCCGGTGCAGGCACCCGATCCGCCGCGCGAGCTGCAGCCGATCCTGGCCGCGCTCAACGCGCTGCTGGCGCGCCTGGCCGCGGCGCTGGACGGCGAGCGCCGCTTCACGGCCGATGCTGCGCACGAGCTGCGCACGCCGCTGGCCGCGCTGCGCATGCGCGTGCAGCTCATCGAGCGCGAGCTGAAGCTGCCGGACACCCACCTGCGGCAACTGCGCGCCGACCTGGACCGCTGCACCGCGCTGGTGGAGGGCCTGCTGGCGCTGGCGCGCCTGGAGCCGCAGGCCGAGCCCCTGGCGCGCGAGGCGGTGGACCTCGAGGCGCTGCTCGACGGCCTGGACCTCCAGGCGCAGGCGCCGGGCGTGCAGGTCGAGCGGGCCCTGGCCGTGCCGCGGCTGCGCGCCGCGCCCGCACTGCTGGCCAGCGCGCTGCGCAACCTGGTCGACAACGCCGTGCGCTACGGCCGTGAAGGCGGACGGGTGCGCATCGAGTCCGCGCGCCTGCCGCAGGGCGGCACGCGCCTGGCCGTGCGCGACGACGGCACAGGCGTGCCGCCAGGACAGCGGGCGCGGCTCGGGGAGCGGTTCTTCCGGGTGCTGGGCACCGGGCAGACCGGCAATGGCCTGGGCCTGTCCATCGTCGCGCGCATCGCCGCGCTGCATGGCGCCAGCCTGCGATTCGAGGACGGGCTGGACGGCCGCGGACTGAGCGTGGTGCTCGATTTCCCGCCGGACTGACGCACATCAGACTGCCTTCATCTTGGGGCCGCCCAATGGGGTTGTCCCGCCTCGGCGGGGTTTTTCTTGCATCGACAGAAAGAAAGGAATCGAATCATGCGCAACACTGCATCCACATGGGCTGTCGCCGCCGTCCTGGCTCTCACCGCCGCCGCCGCCTCCGCGCAGCCGGCGGGATACACCGGTCCCAGCAACGCGCCCAAGGCCGCTGCCCAAGGCGCGTACGCGGGGCCCGTCAACGTGCCGCTGATGACGGTGCGGCAACTGCTCGACGCGGGGCGCGACGACCAGCCTGCCCGGCTGCAGGGCCGCATCGTCTCGTTCGAGGGGAACGAGCGCTACACCTTCGAGGACGCCACCGGCCGCATCACCGTGGAGATCGACGACGAGGACTTCCCCGCGGGCCAGACCGTGAGCGCCGAGCACCGCGTGGAACTGCTGGGCGAGTTCGACAAGGGGCTGCGCAAGACCGAGTTCGAGGTGGACCGGGTGACGCTGCTGCCCTGACCGGGCACATGAACGCCGGGGCGGACCGGAAGGCCTGCCTCTTTTCTTTGCGACTGCAGTGGCGGCCCGCATGAACGGCCGCCCGATCCGACGAGGCATCCGATGAACACAGAGGAAACACGCGCCGTTCTCACCATCTGCCTGCTGGCCGCCTACGCCGACGGCGACAAGCACGACCGCGAGCGCGAGCAGATCCGCGAGGTGGCGCAGGGACTGGCGCAGGACCGGCAGGTCAACCTGCCCGGCCTGTACCAGGACGTGCTGATGCGCCGCGTCCAACTGGCCGACGTGCTGCCGAAGCTGGCCAGCGACGAGGCGCGCCAACTGGCCTACGAGATGGCCGTGTGCGTGTGCGAGGCCGACGGCCGCACCAGCGCGCAGGAGCAGGCCTTCCTGGCCGGACTGCGCGAGGCGCTGGGCCAGGCGCCGGCGGGCTTCGCCGAGCAGGCCGATGCGCTGGCAGCCGCGCCGCTGCAGGCCACCGCCGTGGCGCTGCCGGAAGCACCCGCGGCGGACCAGCCGGCGCCGCACCCCGCCGCGGTCGACGCGCTGCCGGGCACGGCCGCGCAGCGCCGCCCCGGCACGCTCCCGGCCGCGGATATGGACCGCAAGATCCTCCATGCATCGATCCTCAACGGCGCCATCGAGCTGCTGCCCGAGAACCTGTCCACGCTGGCCATCATCCCGCTGCAGATGCGGCTGGTCTACCAGATCGGCCAGAGCTACGGCTACGAGCTGGACAGCGGCCACATCAAGGACCTGCTCGCGACCCTCGGCGTGGGCCTGACCTCGCAGTACCTGGAGCAGGCCGGCCGCAAGCTGCTCGGCGGCCTGCTGGGCAGGGCGGGCAAGGGCCTGCTCGGCGGGCTGGGCCGCCAGGCGGTGAGCAGCGGCATGAGCTTCGCCGCCACCTATGCGCTGGGCCACGTCGCCAACCAGTACTACGCCGGCGGCCGGACGCTGGGCACGCAGATGCTGCGCGATGCCTACCAGCACGTGATGGCCGACGGCCGCCAGCTGCAGGCGCAGTACCTGCCGCAGATGCAGGAGACGGCGCGCGGGCTGAACGCGGCGAAGATCCTGCAGATGGTGCGCGGCGGCTGAGCAGGCGCCGGGACGTTGACGCACGTCAAGCGGCTGCCCGTACCCGGTGTCAAGCTGGCCACTGCCGGCGTGACCCTGCATGCCGAGCGACCTGGAGGCACCATGACCGGCTCGACACATCCGAAGCGGCCGCGCGCGGATTCCGCGCCCGGAAACCACGGCACGTTCTCCCGGGGGGCGCCGCCTGCGCTCGACCCGTGGCTGTGGAGTTCCGTCGCGGCCGACGTGGCACTGGCCTCGCGAGCCGGGCCCGAGGGGCTGGAGGCGCGCCGTGCGCGCCGGCTGCAGCGGCTGCTGAGCGCTGCCGCGCGGCACTCGCCGCTGTGCGAACGCATGCTCAAGGGGCGGGACCTGTCGCGCCTGCGCCTGCAGGAACTGCCGGTCATGCACAAGGGCGAGCTGATGCGCGACTTCGACCGGTGGGTGGCCGATCCCTGCCTGCGGCTGGCGGCGCTGCGCCGCTTCGTCGGCGACGGCCGGCGCATCGCGGACGCCTTCCATGGCCGCTACGTGGTGTGGGAGAGCTCGGGCAGCAGCGGCGAGCCCGGCATCTTCGTGCAGGATGCGTTGGCCATGGCAGTGAACGATGCGCTGGAGGCATGGCGGCGCCCGCTGCTGCGCCCGCTGCAGCGGATGCTGGATCCGTGGTGGCTCGGCGAGCGCGTGGCCTTCGTCGGCGCCATCGACGGGCACTTCGCCAGCACGGTGTCGATCGAGCGCCTTCGCCGCCTCAACACCCTGCTCGCCGGCCGGCTGCGGAGCGTGTCCTTCCTGTGGCCCGTCGAGCGCATCGTCGCCGCGCTGGAGGACTTCGCGCCCACCGTCCTGGCCACCTACCCCAGCGCGGCGATGCTGCTCGCGCGGGAGCGCAGGGCAGGGCGGCTGCGACTGCCGGTGCGCGAGGTGTGGACCGGGGGCGAGGATCTCTCGCAGGCCGAGCGCCGCTTCATCGGCGACGCCTTCGGCTGCCAGGTCGCCAACAGCTACGGCGCGTCGGAGTTCCTGTCGCTGGCTTTTCAGTGCGGGCACGGGCATCTGCACCTGAACAGCGACTGGGCGATCCTCGAATGCGTGGACGCGCAGGGCCGGCCGGTGCCGCCGGGCCAGCCCGGCGCGACCACCTTGCTGACGAACCTGGCCAACCACGTCCAGCCGCTGATCCGGTACGACCTCGGCGATCGGGTCGTCGTCCACGCTTGCGCGTGCACCTGCGGCTCCTGCCTGCCCGTGATCGAGGTGCAGGGCCGCAGCGACGACACCCTGCGCCTGCGCGGTCGCGCGCACCGCACGGTGGATGTGCTGCCGCTGGCCTTGAGCACCGTGCTGGAGGAGCAGGCCGGCCTGTACGACTTCCAGCTCGTGCAGCAGGGGCCGGGCGATCTGCTGCTGTCCACGGGCCTGCAGGGCGTGGAAGGCGACGAGGCGCTGCACCGGGCCCGCCGTGCGCTGGGCGACTTCCTGCGCAGCCAGGGCGCGGAGGGGATCCGCATCGACTGCCGCAGCGGCGAAGCCGCCCGGGCCCTTCGCAGCGGCAAGGTGCCGCGGGTGGTCGCTGCGCCCTGCCGGTGAGCGAGGCTGCCGGTCACGGCGGCGCGCCCCGCACCGCCGGCAGCCGGATCGCCACGTAGGCCATCCGGTGCTCGCGCAGGACCAGCAGCGCGACGTGCCGCCCCGGTCGCGCGGTCTTCAGGCCGCGTCGGAAGTCCTCGAGGCGGTCCAGCCGCACCCCGTTGACCGCGACGATCAGGTCGCCGGCGCGGATGCCCTCGCTGCGCGCCGCGCCGACGGCGTCGCGGACCAGCAGCCCGCCGTCGCTGCCCAGGAGGCGTCGCTGCGCGGGCGTGAGCTCGCTCAGGCTCAGGCCGAGTCCATCGTTCTGTGCCGATGGCAGCTCGGGCGGTGGTGGTGCGGGCTTCCTGGAAGCCGCTTCCTCGGCGAGCGTGACGGAGATCGTCCGCTGCGCGCCCTCCCGCCAG
Organism: Xenophilus azovorans DSM 13620; assembly: GCF_000745855.1. GTDB lineage: Bacteria > Pseudomonadota > Gammaproteobacteria > Burkholderiales > Burkholderiaceae_C > Xenophilus > Xenophilus azovorans. The sequence continues at coordinate 94,316 of NZ_JQKD01000015.1, read as the reverse complement.
ATTGCCAGGCGGGCGAGGCTGCCGGCCGGCCGTGCGGCGATCTGCCGCAGCAGGCCGGTGAAATGGCCGACGGGCGCACCGTCCACGGCCGTGACGATGTCGCCCCGAGCCAGCCCGGCTGCCTGCGCAGGGCCGTCGGCCGCCACCCGGACGGTGAGCGCCCCGCCGGCACGCCCGCTGCGGCCGAAGGCCTCGGCCAGCGCCGGCGTCACTTCCTGGAATTCGGCGCCCATGCGCGAACGATGCACCCGGCCATCGGCCTGCAACTGTGCCGCCACCTTCATGGCGAGGTCGATCGGCACGGCGAACGACAGGCCCATGTAGCCCCCGTTGCCGCTGAAGATCAGCGAGTTGATGGCGATCACCTCGCCGCGGGCGTTGAACAGCGGGCTGCCCGAACTCCCCGGGTTGATGGCCGTGTCGGTCTGGATGAAGGGGATGTCGCCTGCCCCGTCGATGAAGCGGTCGATGGCGCTGACGACGCCGGAGGTGACGCTGCCATGGAAGCCGAAGGGTGCGCCGATGGCGGCCACCCAATCGCCGGGCCGGATGGTCGAGGAGGTGCCGATGACGGCCGGCTGCAGGCCCTTGGCCTCGATCTTCAGCAGCGCAACGTCGCTGCGCGCGTCGGCGCCGAGCACCCTGGCGGGAAGCCGGCGTCCGTCGCCGAGGCGGACGTGCGCTTCGTCGATGCCCGCCACCACGTGGGCGCTGGTGAGGATGACGCCGTCGCCGGTGAGGATGACGCCGGACGCGAGATCGCGGATCTGGCTGATCCTGACCGTGGCGGGCAGCGGCCAGGCCAGCCGGTCCGCGAAGTCCAGTTCCGGCGCGAATTCCAGGTCGATGTCGGCCTCCGAGGCGTCGCGCCCGATGCGCAGCGTGCTGATGTCGACCACGCTGGCGCTGCGGCTGGCCACGAGCGCGGAGAAGGCTGCCGCCGGTGCCGTATCGGCCGAGGGGCGCCTCGGCGCATCAGGAACGGCAGAGCAGCCGACGAGGAGGCATGCGCCCAGGAGCCAGACGCAGGCCAACGCGGCCAGGCGCCGGTTCGTCGCTGGCGTGTGGCGGGCGTCGGGCATCGGGGCAGCCGGAGGCGGGGCCGGGTGTCGGGGCGGCCCGCTGCCGCGGCGGGTCTTCAAGTGGCAGAGGGCGACAGCACCGCGGGGCGCACGACGTCGCTGGATTCCTCGGCACTGCGGATGGCCGTCCCGAAGGCCTGCAGTTGGGCAGCGCAGCTGCCGTCGTCGATGCTGCGCATCGACAGCGAGGTGCTCAGCAGGGGCGCGCGCCCGATCAGTCGGGAGACTTCCGCGATGGCATCCGGCGCGCCGGTTCCGCCCATGACGCTCACCACGGCGGCAGGGGGCAGGTCGGCCCGGCGTTCGGCAATGAAGCTGCGCATCGGACCGGCCAGGCGCTGCATCCAGATGGGAGACACCAGCACCACGGCATCGAAGCCTTTGGGCGACGGCCCTTCGTAGCGCACGCGCGGCCGACGCCGCAGCGCCGAATCGAGCACGCAGCGCAGGGTGCCGGTCGCGCCGCGTCGCGGCCGGGTCTCCAGGACCTCCGCCATGCGCCAGTTCTGCTGGCTGCACAGCAGTTCCGCCACGCGGCGGGAGGTCCCCGTGTACGAGTAGAAGATCACCAGGGCGTTGCTCATCGTCATCTCCAGTTCCTGCGCTGGAGATCAATGTAGGACCGCGGGTCCGCCCCCGAGTTGACATGCGTCAAGCAAGCCATGCGGGCGGGCGCCGTGCCGTTCGTGGGGTGCCATTGACGCCCGTCAAGCCGGGCGCGGCCCCGCTTCCTATGCTTCGTGCATTGATGCTGCAGGAGATCGTGATGGCCCGCGACGACGATGTCTCAGTGCCGCTCGGAGACGACTGGCTGGCTCTGTGGGTGAACTTCCAGAGGAGCCTGCTCGGCGGCTGGGCCACCCAGATGGGCGCCCTGGGCGGCTGGGGCGCATGCTGGCGAGCGGTCGACCGCGAACTGTGGGACCAGTGGGCCGCCCGCTTTGCCGGCGGCGTTCCCATCGACGGCTAGTGCGGCGCCGGGGCGATTGCAGGCGGCCCACCACCTCTTGTTGCGGAGGGGACCGCGGTCGAATCTTGAACTGTTCAAGCCCGCCGCCGAAGCGACGCGCGCGGCGGGCCGTCCGGCTCAGGCGCCCGGGCGCGGTTCCGCGCCGCGATGGCGGCCTGGCCGCAACCTCGGCATCCAGGTGCGCCAGCCGGGCGCAGGATCCTTTCTTTCCGGGTAGCTCATGCGCACGCTTGCCAGTTCCTCCAGCCCCTTTTGCGTGATGGCAAGGACCTGGGCCCCGGTGGCCTTGCCCGAGAGCATCAGGGGATCGGACGGGGCCGGCACCAGCGCGATGACGAGGCCGGCCGCGCGCAGAAGCCGCACGCCATCGACATCCTCGGGCTCATTCAGCGTCAGTGGCAGCCGGGAGCGCGCAATCCGGCTGAGCAGTTCCATGGCCATGGCATTACCTCCTTGACTCGTTGACCATCGACGAACGACGCACGTTGTCCGCGCATTCCTGGCGACAGAGGAAGCGCACCGCGAATGCTTGCACAGCCCCGCCCCTCTTTGCAAACCCCGCGTTGAAAACGGGGTTGAACTCCTACAGCGCCATCGAATCCGGGCGACATCGGAACGCGGTCTCGGCGGGCGCGGCGCCCGAACCGGCACGGCGCCTCCTGCATCACACTGGGGCTCATGAGATTCCGCCATGCCATGCCTTTCGGTGCGGCCCTGCCGGCGGGCGGGGGCGTGGACTTCCGCCTGTGGGCGCCGGGTGTGGCAGAGGTAGGGTTGGAATGGCAGCCGGCCGGCGCCGCGGATGCCTGGACGGCCCTGCCGCTCGCCGCGCAGCCAGGCGGATGGTTCGCCCGCCACGTGCCCGAGGCGTCGGCCGGCGCCCTGTACCGCTTCGTGCTGCCCGACGGCCTGCACGTGCCTGATCCGGCGTCGCGCCGCAACCCGCAGGACGTGCACGGCCCCAGCGAGGTGGTCGATCCGCTGGCTTTCGAGTGGCGGCACGGCGGCTGGCGCGGCCGTGCGTGGGAGGAGGCCGTGATCTACGAACTGCACGTCGGCACCTTCACGCCCGAGGGCAGCTTCGACGCGGCCCGCGCGAAGCTGGCGGAACTGGCCGCGCTGGGCATCACTGCCGTCGAGCTGATGCCGCTGGCCGACTTTCCCCGCGCGCGCGGCTGGGGCTACGACGGCGTGCTGCCCTTCGCGCCGGAATCCTCCTATGGTTCGCCGGCGCAGCTCAAGGCGTTCGTCGACGCGGCCCACGGCCTGGGCCTGATGGTGCTGCTGGACGTGGTCTACAACCACTTCGGCCCGGAAGGCAACTACCTGCACGCGCACAGCCCCGCCTTCTTCCATCCGGCACGCCGCACGCCGTGGGGTGCGGCCCTCAACTTCGACGCGGAAGAGGCGCCCACGGTGCGCAGCTTCTTCGTCCACAACGCCCTGTACTGGCTGGAGGAGTTCCGCTTCGACGGGCTGCGCCTGGACGCCGTGCACGCCATCCGCGACGACTCGCCGCGCCACCTCGTCGCGGAACTGGCCGAGGCCGTGCAGCAGGGCCCGGGCCGCGAGCGCGCCATCCACCTCGTGCTGGAGAACGACCTCAACCAGTCGCAGTGGCTCGCGCGCGACGCGGACGGCCGGCCGCTCGCCGCCACCGCGCAGTGGAACGACGACCTGCACCATGCGCTGCACGTGCTGGCCACCGGCGAGACCGACGGCTACTACGCGGACTTCGCCGAGGAGCCCCTGGCGCTGCTCGGGCAGGCGCTGGCGCAGGGCTTCGTGTACGACGGCAGCCGGTCCTCCGTGTACCGTGGCGGCGAAAGGCGCGGCGAGCCCACCGGCGGCCTGCCGCACACCGCCTTCGTCTCCTACCTGCAGACGCACGACCAGATCGGCAACCGCGCCTTCGGCGAGCGCATCGATGCCCTGGCGCGGCCCGAGACCGTGCGGCTTGCGCGCGCCATGCTGCTGCTGTCGCCGCACGTGCCGATGCTCTTCATGGGCGAGGAATGGGCGGCGCGCACGCCCTTCCTGTTCTTCTGCGATTTCGGGCCGGAACTGGCCGAGGCGGTGTCGAACGGCCGGCGCGAGGAGTTCAGTCGTTTCGCCGCCTTCGCGCAGGCCGAGGTGCGGGCGCGCATCCCTGATCCGAATGCCGAGAGCAGCTTTGCCGCCTCGCACCTGGACCGCGCCGAGCGCGGGCGCCCCGGCCACCGCGAGGCGCTGGCGGCGGTGCGCGCGCTGCTGGCCCTGCGGGCGCGCTGCATCGTGCCGCACCTGCCGTCGCGGCCCGGCTCCGGGCGATGGAAGGTGCAGGGCGACGTGCTCTACCTCCAGTGGACCCTGGTCGGCCGCGGCCGCGCGGCGGACCTGCAGATGGTCGCCCACTTCGGCGACTCCCCCCGGCGCGCGGCCGCGCCCACCGGCCGCGTCATCCACCGGCAGGGATGCCGGCGCCACCCGGCCGGCGGCCTGACGCTGGCACCCGGCGGCCTGTGCGTCGCGCTCGCGGAGGCTGCCCATGCATGAATCCCCCGACACGCTGCCGGCCGCCCGCATACCGCGCGCCACGTACCGCCTGCAGTTCCACGCCGGCTTCACCTTCGACGACGCCGTCGCCATCCTGCCGTACCTGCAGCGCCTGGGCGTGAGCCATGTCTACTGCTCGCCCATCCAGCGCGCGCGGCCCGGAAGCACCCACGGCTACGACGTGGTGGCGCACGGCGAGATCAACCCCGAGCTGGGGGGACACGAAGGCTACCGCCGCTTCTCGCAGGCGCTGCGCGCGCACGGCCTGGGCCAGCTGCTCGACCTGGTGCCCAACCACATGGGCGTGCTCGGCGCCGACAACCCCTGGTGGACCGACGTGCTGGAGAACGGCCCGGCCTCTGCCTACGCCGGGTACTTCGACATCGACTGGGAGCCGATGGACGCCGACCTGCGCGGCAAGGTGCTGCTGCCGGTGCTGGGCGACGCCTATGGCCGCGTGCTCGACGCGGGCGAACTGGTGCTGGACTTCGACGCCGATGCGGGCCGCCTCGTCGTGCGCTACCAGTCGCAGCGCTTCCCGCTGGCGCCGGCCACCTATGCGCAGGTGCTGGCCCGTGCCGAGGGCATCGTGCCCGAGCCGGCGGATGCCGTTCGAGCCCTGAGGCAACGGCCGGTGGAGCCCGCTCTGGAACGCGCGGTGCAGGCCGCGCTCGCGGCCTGGAACCGCCCGGGCGAGCGCGACGCGCTGCACACGCTGCTGGAGGCGCAGCACTACCGGCTCGCCTTCTGGCGGGTGGCCTCGGACGAGATCAACTACCGGCGCTTCTTCGACATCAACGAACTGGCGGCGCTGCGCATCGAGCGGCCGGAGGTCTTCGAGGCCACCCAGGGCCTCGCGCTGGACCTGGCCGCGCGAGGGTGGGTGGACGGCCTGCGCATCGACCACCCCGACGGCCTGCGCGACCCGGCGCAGTACTTCGCGCGCCTGCAGGAAGGCTACGCCCGCCGCACCGGCCGCCCGCCGCCCGGCATCGATGCCGAGGGCCGGCCCGGGCGGCCGCTGTACGTGGTGGCCGAGAAGATCGCCACCGGCCCTGAGGAGGTGCCCGGAGAGTGGGCCATCCACGGCACCACCGGCTACCGCTTCGCCAACGTCGCCGGCGGCGTCCTGGTCGACACCGCCGCCGAGGCTGCCTTCGGGCGCATCTGGCGCACCTTCACCGGCGAGAAGCGGCCCTTCTCCGAGATCGCCATCGAGGCCAAGCGCAGCGTCATCGCCAACCCGCTGGCGTCCGACATGACCATGCTGGCCGCCATGCTGCTGCGCATCGCCCGCGCCGACCGGCGCACGCGCGACTTCACCCTGAACAACCTGCGCCGCGCGCTGGCCGGTGTGGCGGCATGCATGCCGGTGTACCGCACCTACGTCACGCCCGAGCGCGGCGCCTCGCCGCAGGACCGGCGCTTGATCGACGAAGCGGTGGACGCGGCGCGCGCGCGCAGCGAGCTGGCGGACGACAGCATCTTCCAATTCGTCCGGCTGGCGCTGCGCGGCGAGGCGCCGGCCGGCGGCGAGATGCCGCAGGCGCTGCGCGAGCAGGTGCAGCGCTTCGCCGCGCGCTTCCAGCAGTTCAGTGCGCCGGTGGCGGCCAAGGGCGTGGAAGACACCGCCTTCTATCGCTGGTTTCCGCTGGCCGCGCTCAACGAGGTGGGTGGGGAGCCCGACCGCTTCGGCTTCACGCTGGAGGCGTTCCACGCCGCCAGCGCCGACCGGGCCCGGCGCTGGCCGCACACCATGCTGGCCACCTCCACGCACGACAACAAGCGCTCCGAGGACGTGCGCATGCGCATCGCCGTGCTGTCGCAGATGCCGGCGGCCTGGCGCCTGGCGCTGCGCCGCTGGCGCGCGCTGAACGCGCCGCTGCGCCGGCGGCTGGCGGCACGGCACGGCGGCGCGCAGCCTTCGGCCGCCGACGAGTACCTGCTCTACCAGACGCTGCTCGGCACCTGGGAGGAGGGGGGCGACGCCGCCGCATGGGCCGAGCGCATGGCGGCCTACCTGCGCAAGGCCGCGCGCGAGGCCAAGCGGCACACCAGCTGGGTGCAGCCGCGCGAGGCCTACGAAGCCGCGCTGGAGGGCTTCGTGCGTGGCGCGCTGGAGAACGGCGCGTTCACCGCCGACCTCGTGCCCCTGGCCCGCCGCCTCGCCTGGTACGGGGGCCTCAACAGCCTGGCGCTGATGGCGCTGAAGTACACCTCGCCGGGCGTGCCCGACCTGTACCAGGGCAACGAGCTGATGGACTTCAGCCTGGTCGATCCCGACAACCGCCGTCCGGTGGACTACGCGCGGCGTGCCGCGATGCTGGCGGCGGCCGACGAGGCCGGGGCGCCGCCCGTGCTGTCGCCCGCGACGCTGCCCGAGGCCAAGCTGTGGATCGTCTCGCGCCTGCTGCGGCTGCGCGTCGAAGCGCCGGCGCTGCTCGCCGGAAGCCATGAGGCGCTGGCCTGCGCCGGACCTGCGGCCGATGCCGTGATCGCCTATGCGCGTGCGGCCGGCGACGGCTCGGCCGTCGTCGTCGTCATGGCCCGCTTCCATGCGCGGCAGGCCGGCGGCGCCGCCGGCGAAGAAGGCGATGCGCGCTGGGACGCCTCTGCCTGGCAGGGCACCACGCTCGCGCTGGCAGGCCCTGCGCCGTGGCGTGACGTGCTCGGCGGCCAGACCCATGAAGCGGGGCCCGCGGATGTGTCCGTGCTGCTGCGGCGGCTGCCCTGCGCGGTGCTGGTCGCGTCTTCGCCTTCCCCGCCCGGCGACATGTAGGCCGGGACCGACGCGGCGCAGCGATTCCGGCTTGTGCCGGCGGCCCGGCCGGGCGCTCAGCATGGCTGCAGGAGACAAGACCATGCCCACCCCGATCCACGACGTGTTCCCCTACATCCGCCTGACGCGCCCCGACCGCATCGACCTGGAGGTGCACGACGACGTCAGCATCTGGATGGGCCGGTTCGGCGTCACCGAGGCCGTGCTGCGCGAGGCGGTGCAGCGTGTGGGCCCTTCGCCCGATGCCGTGCGGACGCTGCTGCGGCATGGCCCCGCCGCCGAGAGGGCCCGGGCCCCGGCCGGCCGCGCCTGACGCGTCGCGGCAAGCACCCCGGCACCGCCGGATGCCCACCGTGCGGTGGGCCGGGACCAGCGGCCCGAAGGGCGCAGCCGCCTACAAAGAGCCGAACGCTCGCGCCGGCACACTGGCCGCTCGGCGGGTCTCGGACAGCGCAGATCCGCCGGCTGCTTCAGCATGGAGAACGTCTATGGCAACCGATCCCGATGACCCCGACCCGACGCTGATCCAGCCAGGCGAGAGCCCGCCTGCACCGCCCCGGCCGGATCCGAGGCCTCACGAGAAAGAACCACCCGACACGCCGGACGAGCTGGAGCCGGGCGATCGCCCCAACCCCGACCATCCGAGCATCACGCCAGGGTGAGGGACATGAGGCCGCGCAGTCAGCTCGATCGCGTCTCGCCTTCCCTGCTGCGGATCTTCATCGGCTGCGTGGCGCCGTCCGGCACCGCCCTGCAGCAGCCGGCGTGACGGTGGCGCCGCATGCAATTCTGGAAAAGGAGACACCGAACGCCGCGCGAACTCGAGCCCGGATGGACGGTGGAAATCGACGAGGGCATCGGCGATACCCTGGTGGCCACCATCGCGCTCCATCACATCACCCTGTGCAGGATCGTCCATGCCTCATCGGACCGCGAGGGCGAAGGCGCGCACCTGGCGCTTCGGCGTGAAGCCGAGGACTGGATCGCCGAATACGTCTCGCGGCATCGCGGCGCGTAGGGCAGGCTCTCAGCGCCCGCGGGGCGAGCCCGGGTGATGCCCGGAGACCGCGGGGGTGTCGAAGGCCAGCCTTTCACACGGCCTGCCGGTTGCCTGTCGGATCGTGCGCCGCGCCGCCGGCGAAGCTGTAGGCCGGCCCCTCGCGCCGCTGCTTGCTCTGGTACATGGCGGCGTCCGCCGCCCGCAGCAGCATGGCGAGGCTGTTCCCGTCGCCGGGATGGCGGGCAATGCCCACGCTCATGCCGACCTGCAGGGCGCGGCCCTCGTAGTCGATCGGCGAGTCCGCGGCGCCGATCAGTCGGGTGGCCAGCCCCGCCAGCGCCGGTTCGGCGTGCCGCCCCGGCACCAGCACGGCGAACTCGTCGCCTCCCAGGCGGGCCACCAGGTCGTCCGGGCCGAGCTGGCGCCGCAGCCTGGCGGTGAGCTCGGCCAGCACGGCATCGCCCGCGGCGTGGCCGTGCCGGTCGTTGACGGTCTTGAAGCCGTCGAGATCGAACAGCAGCAGGGCGAAGGGACGCTGCTGCGCCAGCCATTCGTCCGCCTTGCTCTGCAGGCCCGAACGGCTCGCCGCCCCGGTCAGCGCATCCGTGCCCAGCGCGGCCACCAGTTGCTGGGTCCGCACCGCAAGGGCCTGCTCGGAGCGCAGCACCAGCCGCAGGCGCGAAGCCATGGCGATGGCGAAGACGACCAGTTCGGCCACCAGCGCGGCCTGCGTCACGTTCATCTGGCTGGGCGCCCAGGCCACCCAGCCCCAACTGGCCACGACGATGGCCGAGATGCCCGCCAGCAGGACGGCCACGCCGATGCAGTACAGCACCGCCGGCCAGTAGCGGCGGCGCACCGCCATCGCCGCGCCCGCCACCAGGACGACGGTGGAGGCGACGACGGAGACCTGGACCAGCCGGAACATCAGCAGCGGATGGGAGCCCCACAGCGCGTAGACGACCGCCGCGGCGAGCAGCCAGGCCATCCAGCGCACGACGGCATCCAGGCGCGGCGCGTAGTGCTGCAGGCGCAGGAGATGGCGGCCGAACTGCAGCTTGCAGATCGCCCAGAGCCCGGGCGCCACCGTGTAGGCAGCGCTCGCCGCCGCGGGCCAGTCCGCGAACGGATAGCGCAGCGTGTGTCCGTTGAAGCCGGCGATGGCCAGCAGCGCGCACGCGCAGGACAGCAGGTAGTACAGGTGCAGCGGCTCGCCGAACACCAGCAGCAGCACCAGGCCGAACACCACGAGGCCGAGCAGCACGCCGTAGCTGATGCCGTCGAACATGCGCTTGTCCTGCGTCGCCTGGAGGTAGTCGACCGGGTCCCAGGCCCGGACGTCGTAGATGCGCGCGAACGTGGAATCGACGCGGAAGTAGACGGTGTAGGGCTGCTGGTCGGGCAACTGGAAGCGCCACGCCATCTGCTCGGAACTCAGCGGGCGCGTGCTCCACGGATGGCGCATGCCCGTGGTCACCGGTGGCGCGATGGCACGCCGGTTCCGGTCGAAGGGGCCGTAGAACTGCAGGTCGTGCGTGGACACGGTGGGCACCACCAGCGCCCATTCGCGCCCGGCGTCCTGCGGCCGGTCGAGCTGCAGCGTCAGCTTGAACCACAGCACGCGGTCGGCCTCCTTGCCCACCAGGGGATCGTCGGCGAGGGCGAAGCGCGCCTGCTGCCGCGCGCCGAGGACGTCGGCGATGGCGAGCGGGCGGCCGGCATCCTCGAAGTACTGGAGCTTGCTGGCCAGCGGCTGGCCGCCGGGCAATGCCTGCAGGCGCGCCACGTGCGGCCCATCGCCGGACGCATCCGCGATGGCATGCGGCGCGAGGGCCAGGCCGCCCAGCAGGGCCAGCCAGAGCACCGCCACGCGCGGCGCGGCGGGCGGCTGCCGGCGCGGGCAGCGGCTGAACCAGGAACGCATGCCAAGCCGCAGTACGGCGACGAGCGCGAGGACGTGGCTCATGGGACTTCAGGCGGACAACGCGTGCGACGGGTCGGCGGCGGCGCCGGAAAAGCCCACGGCGGCAGCGATTCTCTCGATGGGCAGTCATTGTCTCCCAGCGCCGCTCTCCCTGCGGCCGTCGCGCGCCAGGCCGCTTCGGCGGCATGGCCCGGTCGCACGCGGGCGCCCGTGACGGGCGGCGCAGGCCGCATCTCCACGGACCCGGCCCGGCTGAAGGCCCCGGCGCGGCGACGGCGCTCCCGGGGCCCTGCGGCTCACTCGAAGGCGAAAGTTCTCACGCCGTCGTTGTACCGCAGCGCTCGCACCTGCCAGGTCGATGGAGCCTGATTGCTGCTGCTTCCCAGGAAGAGATAGGCGCCCCGATAGGGCGCACCGCATGCTGCCGGCGCCTTGGTGTCCAGTCCCGCAGCCGTGTCGCAGGCCGGCATGGCCTCCTTGTCGCGGAACATGCCGCCGTCGGCGGGCGCGGCGTCCGCGAAGCAGGCCTCCGCCGGCAGCGCGGCCACGTCCAGCGGCGTGCCGCCCGTTTCGCTGCCGCTGACGTCGGTGCCGCCGATCGGCGCGCCGGGGGAAGAGCGCCAGCCAGGCGTCTGCGGCGTGATGACCACGGTGGAGAACTGCCCGGGGGTGAGTTCGCCGTAGTGCTGTCCGCCCGGCTGCAGGAACTGGTAGTACGTGTCGTAGGTGACCGTGCGGTAGCGCACGCGCGCATCGGCGATGCTCGCATCGGCGCCCAGCGGCGGCTGGCCGCACTGCATGTCGATGACGAAGTCGAAGGCGATGTAGGGAAGGTACTGCGTATGGACGTAGCCGGGATCGGGCTGCATCTCGATCTTGATGTTCTTGAAGTCCCGCACCTTCAGGCCGTGGAAGCCCGGCAACTGCAGCACGGCCTTGTTGCCGGTGCCGCCGCCCACGAAGGCGCCGACGGGCGCCGCCGATCCAGTGCTCGTGCTCATGGACAGCACGCCGTGCGCGATGGACAGCGAGGCCTGGTTGAGCTGCGGCATGGCCTCCACGTCTGCATTCGTCCACGTCCGCGTGAAGGGCAGCGCGGTGGGGGAGGCGTCGGGATCGCCGAGCGCTTCCGCGAACTGCGCATAGCCCATGCCGGCATTGCTCAGCGACACTTCCAGCGCTGCGAAGAAGGCGTCGAAGCGCGTCGCCGCATCGGCATCGAAGGCGTCGGCGAGATCGCCTTCCAGTTCGTAGCCGGCCGCGGTGAGCAGCGTCTTCAGCTCGGTGGCGGCGGCGGGCAGCGCCTCCCCGAGTTCGGCCAGGGCCTGCGCCAGGCTGCCTTGATGGAGTTCGAGCCATGCGGCAGGCGACTGGCCGGCGGCCAGGGTGACGAGAAGGTCCGTCAGCGGATTGATGGCCGCTTCCTTCTTCGCATCGGTGGCCACGGTGTACAGCGCGTCGGGCGGCGGCGGGGCGGCATCGCCGCCTGCCTTGAGCGTCATGCCGCTCGCTGCCGTGGCGCGCACCAGGCAGGGCAGGGCCTGTTCCTCCAGCGACAGGCTCCAGTGGCCGTCCTGGTCCGCCGTGGCCGAGGCGACAGGGCCGCGGGCGCAGAAGGCGGTGACTTCGGCGCCGGGCAGCGTCGTGCTGCCCTTGAGCGCGGGCGCCGGGGCAGGAGAGGGTGCGGGCGCAGGCGCGGGAGCGGGCGGGGGAACGATGAGCGGCAGGCCGCCGCCACCTCCGCCGCCGCCACCGCAGCCGGCAATCAGGGCAGCCACGGCCAGGGCCGGCCAGCTCCAACGGAATTCAACATGCATCGGACTCTCTCCTCCAGGGGATCACAAGGGAATCTTGAGGATAGGGAGCGTGGTTGCCTGCTGTTACCTGCCTATCTGGCGGTCCCTGTCATCCCGATGACAGTTCGCGTGAAAGAGCATGGCGCCGCGGTGGATGCATGTCGGACCAGCACAGCGGTTTGTAGTGCTTCCGTACATATACAAGAGCACGGGCAGTTCGTGCGGTGCAGCGAGACCCGCCATCTGTGTGTGAATGCCGCCGCATCGGGTGTTTTTCAGTCGCGCTGTTATTCGGATGACAACTGCCTAGAACCAAATGCTGCGTAAACGAAAGTGGCTACCTAGCATTCGTTTCATGCAACAGATGGAAACAGCTCTTGCCGCAAGCGCGCCGGCGGCCCGCGAGCACACCACATACCGCAGCGCCTTCGTCTGCATGGGCAACCTGGCGCGCGTACGCGAAGCCTGCGGCCACCGGATCGCGTCCGAGTTCAGTGCGCAGATCCTCGAGCGGCTCGCAGCGTTCACCGACGACCCGCAGCGGCAGGTGGTGCGCGTGGGCGACGACTGCCTGGTGCTCTGGCTGCCGGTGTCCGAGGCACATGACGACGACGTGCTGGAGCAGTTGATGGTGCATGCCGCGACGCAGCCGATGCGCGTGGGCGGCGACGGCAAGCCGTTCGTGCCCGCGCTGCATGCCGGCTGGACGGCGCTGTACGCCGAGCAGCCGCGCGCGCTGACGGCGGACGAGGCCGGTTATGTCCTCTACGCCTCGGCATCGAACCCGGTGGCCTGCACGCCGATGTGGCGCGGCTACCCGGACCGCTTCCAGGCCGACATGAAGATCGCCGCCGCGGTCGCGCAGGCGCACTCGAGCGACCTCGTCGGCTGCGAATGGCAGGGCGTGATCAGCCCCTACTCGCCGGTCAACGTGCTCTATTGGCGGGGCGTGGCAAGCCCGACGGTCGGCGATGCGGACATCCACCTGTCGTCGCCGGAAGTGTTCATGCCTTCGATGGAGCGCCTCGGCCTGACCCGCATCCTCGACCGCAGCCAGGCGCTGCAGGTCTTCGGCCGGCTGCTGCGCGATCCGTCCCTGCGCCTGGCATGCCGCATCTCGTCCCTGAGCGTCCAGCACGACCACTACTGGTCGAAGCTGCTGGCGCTGCTGGCTGCGAACCCCGCCGCGGCGAGCCGGTTCACGCTGGAGATCTCCGGGCGTGCGCCGCTGCCCTCGCTGGATTCGGCGCGCTCCTTCTGCACCGCCGTGCGCGAGCGCGGCGCGCGCATCGCGATGGCGGGCTTCGGCAGCGGGCCGATCAACCTCGAGGGCCTGCAGGCCTGCGGGCCGCAGACGCTCCTGCTGGACGACAACTTCGTCCTTCGCAGCCGGCACGGCGCGGAGGCCAGGCGCGCACTGCGCGACATGATCCGCATCTGCTCGCATCTGGCCGAGCAGATCGTGGTGGCCGGCATCGAGACCGAGAGCGACTACTCGTACGCGCTGCGCGCCGGCGCGCGCTGGATGTGCGGTCGCTTCGTGAACGGGGCCCAGTTCGATCCCGCCAAGGCCTTCGCCCAGAAGCCGGAGGACAAGTGGATCACTTCCTCGGCCGCACGCGCGGACACGGCCGTGCGCCATCCGCCCTATGTCGCTGCGTGGGGGATCGCAGGATGAGCCGCCACGTCGCACGGGACATGCAGCAACTGCGGGTGTTTCTGCTGGAGCTGCGGGCGGACCTGAACCGGATGAACGAATCGATCCAGCAGATGCAAAGGCGCACCGGCCAGTTGCTGAGCCTGTTCCAGCAGCAGGAAAAGGATCTGTCCGAGCAGATGTACCTGGACCTGGAGCGGGCCATCCGCGAAGCGGCTTCGGGCAGCCTGCCCGGGGGCGCGGGCCTGCAGCCCGTGGCGAGGCTTCCATCCGCGTCCGTCTCCAGGATCACGCCAACCGTCGAGGCACGTTCATCCGTGCAGCGCCGGCTGCGCGTGGCAGCCAGCAAGTCCGCCGCTTCGGGATAGGTCCGCATGACGCCGAGCAGCTAGACCCCGAACCACGCCCACGGCGTGCGTGCCGCCGCACAGCGGCGGCCCGGCCTCCGGACTCCGGAGTCCCGCTTCATCACCAAGGATTCTTTTATGACTTACTCAGCAGTCAGGGCCGCGTTCGCCTTGCCCATGCTCCGCCGCATCGCGCTGGCCGCGTTCGCATCCGCGATCCCGGCGGGCCTCGTCCTGGCCAACAACGTCGGAGAGAACGCCGCATGGCAGTTCCAGACGTCGGCGGACAAGGTCAATGCGGCGGCCGTGCAGGACATGATCCAGAAGAAGAAGTCCGGCTACTACGCGGCGCCGGTCACCAACTACAACTACACCACCAACATCCAGCGCCAGTACAACTGCGACGTCACCGCCAACGCGACGGGCAACCAGGGCACCAACAGCACGGTGGCCAACTCGCCCAGCAGCGCGGGTGCCGCCTCGCAGTCCACCGGCAACGCCAACGCGAGCGACGTCGGCAGCACCGGATCCACGGAGATCGGGAGCTCCCAGGGCAACAGCGGCGTGGTGGCCGCGGCCGCGGCCGGCAACACCAACAGCTACGTCAACGGCGCGGCGTGGCAGGCGCTGAACTCCAACCAGACCAACAGCGGCAACCAGTCCGCCTCCGTCAGCGGCAGCACCGCCTGCGCCTACGGCGCATTGAACTGATTTCCTGGAGACAGCACGTCATGCAATCGAACAACAGCGGGACCCGTCGCAGCGTCGAGGCCAACCGCGCAGCCCGGAGAATGTGGCGAACGGGCCTGGCCGCCGCGGCGGTCGTCCTGGCATCGGGCTGCACCTACATCCCCCAGCAACGCGTCGCTCCCGGCGAGGTGCCCATGCTGCTGGGCCCCTCGGTGCGCGACAACGTCACGCCCATGGAGGGCGTGCTCGCCTGCTTCGCCGACCACGTCGCCGCATCGAAGCGCCCGCCGGTCGTCATCAGCGTGGGCGACGTCAAGGACTACACCGGCAAGTACAGCATCAACGAGGGCAACGCCATCACCCAGGGCGGCGCGCTCATGGTGTATTCCGCACTGGGCAAGCTGGCCGGTGCGGTGGGCGTGGCCGAGCGCTTCGACCCCATCATCGCCGAGCGCGAACTGGGCTACGCGGACCGCCGGCAGCTCGGCGACGGGCGCGCCCATCGCCTGGGCACCAACGGCTCCACGCAGGTCGTGCCGTGGCTGCCCTATTTCGGCGGCAGCATCCACAAGTCCGACTACTACATCGTCGGCGGCATCACCGAGCTGAACTACAACATCAACTCGGGCGGCTTCGAGGTCGCGAAGAACCAGGTGGGTGCCAAGGCCAGGACCTTCACCGCATCGGTGGGGGTCGACCTGCGCATCGTGGACACGCGCTCGCTGGTCGTGCTCAAGACGGTCAGCCTGACCAAGCAGTTCCATGGCTACGAAGTGGGCGTGAACGTGTTCCGCTTCTTCAACAGCGACCTGTTCGACGTGGACATCGGCGGCAAGGGCCAGGAGCCGCTGCAGCTCGGTATCCGCACGGCGCTGGAGGAGGGCGTGGTGCGCCTGCTGGGCACCGTCACGAAGGTCGATCCCGAGCCGTGCCTGACGCTGCGCCCCGGCAGCGGCGCACCGCTGCCGACCACGGCCGCCGAGAAGCTGCGCACCGTGCCCAACCCCGCGCCGAGGGAAGACGAGCCGGCCGCGGCGGCGCCCGTGGGCAGCGCGGTGAACCTGGTGCGCAGCAGCGGCGCCGCCGGCGAGCCCTCGCAGGCAGCCAGCCAGATCACCTTCGACGTGGGCTCCGCCACGCTCGGCGGCGCGGCGATGTCGATCGTCGACCAGATCGCCGCGCAGGCGCGCAAGCAGGCCGTCGAGTTCGTCCTGACGGCGCGCGACACCGAGAACTGGGACGCGCGCAAGCGCGACGCGCTGACCGACCAGCGCATCGCCGCCGTGACGTCCGCACTGGCCAACCAGGGCATCGCACCGGGCGCCATCAGCCTGAGCTGGCGCCCCGATCCGTCCGACACGTCGATCCACCGCGACGGGCCGGGCCTGCAGGAGATCGCGAGGCTGCGCATCCAGGGCGCCGCCGCGCCGGCCGCCCCCGCGGCGGCGAAGTAAGCATCCAGAAGAGAAAACGAGAACGAGGCGAATCACCGTAGAGGAGGAGACATCCACGCCTGAACGCCGTTCACATCGCCCGCACATTCCTTTTTCACGTATTCCAGTTCATTCGACTTCACAGGACATTCCATGAAAGCACGCAAGAACCGCGGCCTACCCGGTCGCCGGCCGGCCCTGAGCACCATCGCCGTCGCCGCGACCCTGATCGCCGGCGGCGCCCAGGCCGCCGAGACCAACGTCTTCGGCACGGCCGTGCCGCCCGCCACCGTCAACGGCTACACCACCGTCGAGTCGACGCAAGCCAACATCAACACCGTCGACGCGGCGATCTCGAGCGCGACGGGCGAGGTCACGGTCGACGGCAACGGCGCTCCGGTGACCGGCTCCACGCTCCAGGCCTCCGACAACCTGATCCGCGCCAGCGCGGGCGGCAACAGCTTCACCAACACCATCGACCTGGCCGCCACCCCCGAGACCGCGGGCACCGGCACCGGCGCGGGCTCGCTCGGCCTGTCGGTCAACACCAACGGGCTAGACGAAGACGATCTGCCGGTCACCGGCAACGTCACCAGCAGCGTCACCGGCAGCACGGTGCGCGCCGTGGCCGACCACTTCGAGGACGGCAACGCCACCGTCACCGGCAACACCATCTCGGCGGTGACGCAGGTCAACAGCGGCAGCACCTCGATCGCCGGCAAGGTGAACGGCGGGCAGACCTCCTTCAACACGCCGGGCTCGACGACGCTCGACACCGTGGGCACCCCGCTGGCCACCGCGATCGGCGGCGTCGTCGCCACCTCGGTCCAGCGCTCGGACGAAGCGGGCGGCAGCTCGGCGACGGTCTCGGACAACGCGGTCGAGCTCCAGCTGACGCACCCCGACACCCAGGTCATCGAGGCCGGCCCGGTGCTGGGCACCAACACCATCTCCGCCACGCTCAAGGGCAACACCGCCCGCACCACCATCGACCTGCAGTCCGGCGACGCGCCGGCCTTCGAAGGCTCGGCCGTGCTGAGCAACCTGCAGGAGCGCAACGCGGCCGCTGCCTCGGCCCTTGCGGCGGATTCGTCCATCGGCGCGGTCGTCCATTCGAGCGAGCCGGGCAGCGTGGTCACGCTCCAGGGCGCGCTGTCGGTCTCGGGCAACAGCATCGCCAGCGCCGCCACCGGCAACGAGGCGCTGGGCGCCAACGGCACGGCGGGCAACCGCATCCTGGTCGGCGACCAACTGTCCGTGACAGGCGCCACCGGTGCCGGCACGCCGCAGAACAACGCCGCCCACGACAGCGGCAGCCTGGGCGTCAACCTCGACGCCGACCTGGCCATCCTCAACAGCCAGGGCAACAACTTCGGCGCCAACGTCGGCAGCACCACGGAAGACAGCCGCATCAGCGGCGCCGTGCAGTCGCTCGACGGCGGCTCGGTCGCGCTGTCCGGCAACGGCATCAGCGCGGCGGCGACCGGCAACGCAGCCGCCAGCGCCATCGCCAGCGGCGCCGGCGCGGCAGCCTTCGACGCCACGGCCGCCATCGCGAACCAGCAGACCAACTACAACGTGGGCGTCACGGCGACGGTCGACGGCTCGGACATCCTGGCCGGCACCGGCCTGAACGGCGGCGTCACCCAGAACGGCACTGTGACCGTCGAAGGCAACAGCGCCTCGGCGCGCGCCTCGGGCAACGAGGCGTCGCAGAGCATCTCGCTCGCTGCCAACAGCGTGGGCCTGGGCGGCGGCAATGCCGTGCTGACGGGCGGCACGGCCGTGGACGGCAACGTGTCGGCCGCCGGGGGCGCCACGCTGACCAACCTGCAGGCCAACTACAACGGCTCGGTCAGTGCCGTGAACGCGGATTCCACGATCGGCCTGGACGCGGACTCGCGCGCCGGCGGCCCGCTCGGCAACGTCGTCGCCAACAGCACGCTGTCGACCGCGGGCAACACGCAGGAGGCCGTGGCGCTGGGCAACAGCGCGGGCAATGCGCTGTCGCTGAGCGGCAATGACGTCTCCACCGGCGCCGGCATCGCCAGCGTGCAGATCGGCGGTCTCGCCTCGCCCGTGTCGGCCACGCTGGACTCCGCGGCAGCGGGCCTGGTCGCGAGCACGCACGTCGCGGGCAGCACCCTCGCGGTGGAAGACAACCTCCAGCGCGCCATCGGCTACGGCAACTCGGCTTCCAACACGCTGGACGTGCAGGCCAACAACGTGACCGGCCTGGCCGTCGGTGCCGGCGTGGCCTCGCAGGTCGGATACGACGCCGCAGACGCCGTGGCCTTCAACGGCGCCGGCGACCTGCCGACCGTCACCGCCGCCTACGGCATCCTGAACAACCAGTCGATCCAGTCCGGCGTGAGCGCCGAGGCCGTGAGCGCGCCTGGCCAGGGCGGCCTGGGCCTGATCGTCGAAGGCAACCTCGCGGGCAGCAGCGCACGCAACGAGGGCAACGCCTTCGTCGGCGCAGCCTACGGCAACGACGCGTCCAACAGCCTCACCCTGGAAGCGACCGACCTGTCCACGACGGGGGTGGGGACAACGCCGGTGGCGAGCGCCACCAACGTCCAGGCCGTGGCCGGTTCGGCAGCGGTGCTGGCCCGTGCGGCCGGCGGCAACGTGGTGCTGACCGACATCGAGGACGACGTGACCAACGCCTCCGTCTCCGCGTCGGAGAACACCATCCAGGCGCTGGCCTACGGCAGCCGTGCGACCACCCGGCTCGAAGCGGGCGGCGTGGACATCGCGACGTCCACGCCCGCCAGCAGCGGCGCCACGTCCAGCGGCGGCAACCTGCAGGCCAACGCAGCATTCACCGTGCAGAACGCGCAGTCCGGCCAGGGCAGCGTGGTGGCCACGCAGCTCGACGCCGCACCGGCCTCCGCCACGAGCGCGGCCGGCGTGCGGCTGGAGATCGGCACCGCGGCAAGCGTGGGCAGCGTGCCTGGCCCGCTGCGCACCGAGCTGCTGAACAGCTCGGCGGCGGCCGACGGCAACACCTCGTCTGCCGGCGCCACCAGCAACAGCGCCACCAACGGCCTGGCGCTGGACGCCAACAGCCTGGCTGCCACCAGCGCGCTGCAGAACTTCCAGGTGACGAATGCGGATGTGTCGGCGTTCATCGGGCTGGCGGGTACTCCGGCGACGGGCGGATCTATCGAGCATGACTTCTCCGCCAGTGTGACGGCGACCGGCCTGGCGGGCAACGCAGCCGACGGCGTCGTCACTCTGACCGGCGGTACCCTGACCGTGCAGAACCCCGGCGCCCTGTCGGATGCAGAGCGGAACTATCTGGAGAGCCTGGCTGGTTGGAGTTACACGGGCGGAGTTCTCACGGGGCCTGCTGTGGCTCTGGGGACCATTCCGTCGCCGCTGTACTCCAGTCTCGACACTGGTGGCACGGCAAGCCTGCCGTTCACGATCCCCGCCGTAGCCCCCACCCCGGGCACCCCCAACCAGGGTGGCGTCGTCCTCGCAGTCCAGAGCTCGACCGACCCCGGCTACACGGCCCAGGTCATCGGCTCCACGCTGTCGGTGAACGACAACACGACCAGCGGCTCGGTCACCGGCAACTCGGCCTCGAACACCCTGGCCGTGACCGCGAACGAGATCGCTCATGGCACGGCCCAGACCACCTCGACGGCCAGCAGCGTCGGCGGCTCGGTGCTGGCCGACCACGCGCTGTCGAACGTGCAGAGCGTGACGGAAGGCGCCACGCTCACGAGCAACGTCAGCGGCACCTTCGCCATCGACGTGGCCGCGGATGCCACCATCCAGGACAGCGCACTGAGCGTGTCGGGCAACAGCCAGCGTGCCTCGGCGGTCGCCAACACGGCCACCAGCAGCCTGTCGCTGAGCGGCACCAGCGTCTCGGCCGGCTCGGCCCTGTCCTCGGTGCAGGGCAGCGAGGCAGCGGTCGCCGCCAGCTCCAGCCTGGAGGTGTTCGCGCCGGCCGCGGTGGCCAACTCCAGCGTGTCGCTGTCGGACAACCGCAACACGGCGCTGGGCGTGATCAACGACGCGAGCAACACGCTGAGCGTGGCGGCCACCAACGTGGCCCCCGTGGGCGGCGTGCTGGCCAACGCCGTGCTGCTGCCCGGCATCGCGACCGGCGACCATGTGCTGAGCAACCTGCAGACCGCGGAAACCGCCGTGTCCAGCAGCGCCTCGACGCAGCTCTACAACCAGGACCGCGCCGCGGACCAGACCTCGGGTGTGGTCAACAGCACGGTGGCGATCAGCGGCAACAGCACGGTGTCCGAGGCCTCGGCCAACCGCGCCGCCAACGCGGTGTCGGTGGAGGGCGCAGCCGCGCTCAACGCCAGCGCCGGACTGATCAACCAGCAGGTGAGCAGCGCCGACGTCACGTCCACCGCGACCACGACCGCTGCGCTGAACCTGACGGGCAACGGCGCAGTGCTCAACGGCAGCAGCCTCTCGATCGACGGCAACAGCACCTCGGCACTGGCACGCGGCAACTCGGCCAGCAACGTGCTCAACGCCTCGGCTGGCGGCAGCTACGGGGCTTCGTCCTCGACGACGGCAGGCAGCGCGCTGGCGCTGGGCGGGCTGGGCTCCACCAATGCCACTGCCGCAATCCTGAATGCCCAGGGCAACACCGGCGACGTGACGGCTTCCAGCACGAACGTGGCCTACCAGGTCGCGCTCAACGCCGGAGCACCGGCCGGCGCGGCGGTGGCCGGTTCCACCGTGGGCGTGACGGGCAACAGCGTGGCCGCCTCGGCCTACGGCAACAGCGCGACCAACGCGCTGACGCTGACGGCGCTGAACACCGGCGCCCCGGGCGCCGGCGCTCCGACGGCCGCGGTGGGCAACTACCAGGTGAACAGCGGCGCCATCGTCGCCACCGCCACCAGCGTTGCCTATGGCATCGGGGTGACGGGCGGCGTGGGCGGCAGCTCGCTGCGCGCCACCGGCAACCAGGTCACCGCCAACGCGGTGGGCAACTCGGCCGCCTCGTCAATCCTCTCGGCGCGCTGAGACTGAAAGGTCGCCTCATCCCGGTGTGTTCCCGCCGGGAATTTGGCCCGGACCACTTCCCGTGGTCCGGGTTTTTTTATTTCTGCTTCGCGAACCCGCTGCGTGCGACGTGTAGCGCTTTCGTCGCAAGCGCGGGCGCGCGCAAGCCTGCCCAGGCAGCAGCGCGGGCCGCCGTGTGCACTAGTGCAACAGGCGCCGATCTTTTTTTCGCCCACTTTGTTATCTGGATGACACCTCGATGGAACCAGATGCTGCTTAGGTGAAATTAGCTACCTAGCATGCGTTCCATGCAACAGATGGAAACAGCCTGTGCTGTGGATGTGCCGCCGATTGGGAAGCGCACCACGTACCGCAGCGTCTTCGTCTGCCTGGGCAACCCGGCCACATCGCCGATCGCGGCCGAGTGAGCAGCAACTGACCCGGCACGCCGCGCACAGCGGCTGGCCGGGAAAGGAGTTCCCGCCCTGGCGCAATGCAATCCCCCGAGATGCGCCAGTTCGATCCGGAGACGCCCAGTGCGTTTCTGGGTCTTTTTTTCCTGAGTCGGCAAGGGAGTGTGCGAGCCGTGACGATCGCCCTGATGCGCAGCAGTGCGGCCGTCACAGACAGTACTTTCTTCTGCGCAATGCGATGTACATCCACCCCCTGCTAGCCTCCCTGCCCGAAGCGACACGCAAGGCCGTGAGCGCCGCCGCCACCTTGCGGTCCTTTCGCAAGAACGAAATTGTTCTGGAATCAGGCCAGCAGACCGAGTTCGTCTACTGCGTCGGTGCCGGGCTGCTCCGTGTGGTCTCTTCCGGCTCCGGAGATGCGGACCTCACCACGCACTTCCTCAAGCCCAACGAAGTCCACGTCGGCCCCAACTTCACCGACAGGGACTATCGGGCGGACGTCACGCTGCTCGCCGCGCTGCCGTCCTCCGTCTACATGATTCCCAGGCGCTACCTGCGCAGGCTGTGCGAGGCCTACCCGGCGGTCGCGCTGGGGCTGCTGGAGATGAAGCTCCAGCGGATCGCGGCGATGGGCAGGCAGATGCGCCGCGTCGCCACGCTCTCGGCGGAGCAGATCGTCGGCAGGGCGCTGTACGACCTGACGCAGGAGGCTTCCGACGGGACGCGGGTGCTGGACAAGCGCATACCGCAGTCGGTGATCGCGTCGTACGCGGGCCTGTCCCGGCCGGTCGTCAACAGGGTGATCAAGGAGATGGAGGAGCGGGGCCTGCTGCGGCGAGAAGACCAGGTGCTGACGCTTTCGCAGCGCATCGGCCACTCCACCGACTTCGGCGAGCTGACGCCGGGTGAACGGCCCGCGGAGGCGGGCCAGGCGCCGTACGCGGCGCCGGATTTCGATTTCGGGCTGGATGGTCCACCGCTTCCCCCGGACGATCCGTCGAAGAAGTCCGGGGACTGAAGCGGCAGGGGCGCTACCAGGCGTAGCCCAGTTGCACCCGCGTGGCGAGCTGGCTCGTCCCGCTGCTGAACGACCCCGAGACGCCGATGCCGACGTTGACGGCATCGTTGATCTGGTAGCCCCAGGACGCACCCAGCGCGTTCTCGCCGGCATAGTTGCCCACGGCCACGCCGACCCACTGCCTGCCGGGAGCCAGTGCAGGCATCTGGGGCATGGCCAGTGCCGATGCGACGCCCCGGGCGGCGAACTGCCGCGCCTGGGTCGATGCCGCGCTCACCGCCTGCTGCAGTTGCCAGACGTTGGCTGCGTCGGTCGGCAGCACGCCGGGCGCCACGTTGGCGATCTGGCGCAGCAGGCCGGTGGAGGCATCGCCCACCGAGACCGTGTTGTCGCGCGTGGCGACCGAGCCCTGACCGAGCGCCACGGAGTTCGCGCCGGCGGCGAAGCTGTTGGCGCCGAGGGCCACTGCGTTGTTGCCCGCGGCCACGGCGTTGCTGCCGACGGCCGTGGTCGGGTCGGCCAGCGCACGCGCGCCGGCGCCGATCGCGACGGAGCCTTCGTAGCGCGCCTCGGCGCCCGTGCCCACCGCTGTGGTGTTGTCGCCCACGGCCTGCGCACCCCGGCCCATGGCCGTGGCGCCGGTCCCTTGTGCAACGGCGCCGGTGCCGCAGCTGACGTTGCCGTTGTTGAAGTTGCACAGGCCGTTCTCGAACGCCTGGTTCATGAGCGTCTGCAGGGCCAGCACCTGCTGGCTGGTGAACGCGTTGGCCGTGTTCAGCGTGACCTGGCTGGACTGCTGGAGCTGCCCGACGTTCACCGCGTCCGTCGCGGCCTGGCCCGCGCGGACGTTGCCGATGGTGGTGCCTGCGCCGCCGTTGCCGTTGAGGTTGAGCGACTGGCCGTCGGGGCTGTACTGCGCGGAGTTCTGCGCCAGGCCCAGCGCGGTCGTGGCCGTGCCCTGCGCACCGTCGGCAGTGGCCTGGGCGGTCTGCGCGGCGGCGACCGCCGTGTCGGCCGTGGTCTGTGCCGCGCCTGCCGCGCCCAGGGCCGTGTTCGCAGTGGTCTGGGCTGCGCCCGCTGCGTTCAGTGCCGTATTGGCGGTGGTCTGGGCTGTGCCTGCGGCACCGAGGGCGGTGTTGGCCGTGGTCTGTGCTGCGCCCGCCGCGCCCAGCGCCGTGTTGGCCGTCGACTGGGCGTTGTTCGCGGCACCCAGCGCCGTTCCCGCGTTGCTCTGCGCGGAGTTGGCGGACTGCTGGGCGGCATGGGCCGCCGTGCCGGCCGCATTCGCCAGGCTGAATGCACTGTCGGCAGTGCCCTGCGCGGTGCTCGCCGCGCCGGCGGCCGCGTTGGCGTTGGCCAATGCCGTGTCGGCGGTGCCTTGCGCGGTGTTGGCGGCGGCCTGGGCCGCGTTGGCGGTGTTCTAGGCTGTATTGGCAGCGCTGCCGGCTGAGTTCGCCGCGCCGAGCGCGGCGTTGGCGATGCTGTTGGCCGTGTTGGCGGACTGCTGCGCGCCGAAGGCCGCATTGTTCGCGGTATTGGCCAGGCTCAGCGCGCTGTCGGCGGTGCCCTGTGCGGCGCTCGCTGCACCGGCGGCCGCGTTGGCGCTGCCCAGGGCCGTGTTGGCGGTGCCTTGCGCGGCGTTCGCGCTGGCCTGGGCCAGATCGGCGGCGTTCTGGGCGTTGCCTGCAGCGTTGTTGGCCGTGTTCGCCACGCCGAGCGCGATGCCGGCGATGCTGTTGGCCGAGTTGGCCGACTGCTGCGCGGCGTTCGCCGCGGTGTTGGCGGCGCCGGCGATGGCTCCGGCATACGAGGCGGCGCCGGCGGCGTCCTGGACGGCCGACTGGATCTGGTAGGCCTGCCCGCCGTTGATGGCCTGTGTGCTGCCCGGGGCGATCGCGCCGTCGCCGACGTCGAGGACGGGTGGGGTGGATTGCGCGAAGGCGCCGGTGAGGCAGGTGGCCGCGGCGATGGAGACGAGGCTGCGCGCGAAGCGGCCGTGGCGACTGGGGGTGAAGGAGGAAGAGAACGGCACTGTGGGGTTCCTGGGGCAAGCGCATGGGACGACGCTTCGGCCATCGCGCCCCGCCGCAGCGGGCGAAGAGAGGCGGCCCGAAGCGACCTGTGTGCGGTTCGTACGCCGGCCAGCAGGGAGCGGGCTTCGAGCCGTCGCCGGCCGAGCCATCGCCTGTCTGCGTGCGCAGTACGCCTCTCTCGTGTCGGGATGTGCGGATGCCGTGCCTCTCGCAGCGGCCTACCGCCTTCCCGTTTCATTTTGTTGCACGGCGCGCATTCTTGATGGATGTGCCGCGCGTACGGCGGCCCATTTGGACGAAAGTGTTATCCGGATGACAGGCGGCAGGCGTAGGCCGCCGCGCACAGCGCCCCGGGCGCGATGCCGACCGGTGTGCTGCCTCCCTACGCGCTACGCTGACACCTGTCCGCCGGTCTGCATCGGCCTGACTGGCGGGCAGCGACCGCATGCACATTTCTTCCGCCACCGCATCCCACTTGCACGCGCCGCGCTGGCTGCGATGGACCCTGGCGGGCCTGCTGGCGCTGATCGCCGCGCTGGTGCTGCTCGTGCTGTTCTTCCCCTGGGACCTGCTGCGCGGCCCCGTCAACCGCTTCGTCAGCGAGAAGACGGGCCGTGCCTTCGAGATCACGCGGCGCCTCGACGTGCAGCCGGGCTGGCGCCAGGCCACCGTGATCCTGGACGGTGTGTCTTTTGCCAACCCGGGGTGGGCGCGCAGCTCGCACCTGGTGCGCGCCGAGCGGGCCGAGATCGACATCCGCCTGTGGCCGCTGCTCTCGGGCCGGGTCGAGCTGCCGCGCATCCTGCTCGCGGCGCCGCAACTGGGCCTGCAGATGGAGGCCGACGGCCGCCGCACCTGGGCGCTGGGCAAGACCTCGGCGGGCGAGGGCGGTGCCGGCCGCGTGCCGCAGATCGGCCGGCTGGAGGTGGACCGCGGCGAACTGGACTTCCTGGCCCCGGCCTATGGCGTGGACATGCAGGCGCGCTTCGACCTGGACCCGTCGCGCGGCACGCTGCCGCTGCACTACAGCCTGCGAGGCCGCTACAAGGGCCAGCCGCTGCAGGCCGAGGGCCGCGCGGGCCAGGTGCTGCAGATCGATGCGATGGGCGCCGACCCCTTCCCGATGGAGATCCGCGCGCGCGCCGGCAACACCCGCCTGGAAGCCGAGGGCACCGTGGCCGCGCTGGCGAAGCTCGACGGCGTCGACGCGCGCTTCGACCTGCGCGGCCGCACGCTGGGCGACCTGTTCACGCTGCTGGGCGTGGCGCTGCCCGAGACGCCGCCCTACGCGGTGAAGGGCACGCTGCGCAAGAACGGCACGCGCTGGGACGCCGGCGCGCTGCAGGGCCGGCTCGGCCTCTCGGACATCGGCGGCGACCTGGCGTTCGAGCAGGGCGGCGCGCGAGCGCGCCTGAGCGGGCAGCTTCATTCCCGGCTGCTCGACATGGACGACCTGGGACCGCTGATCGGCCTGCCGCCCACCGCCCGCTCGGCCGCTGCCGTGAAGGTGGAAGGCGTGCCGCCGCCGGTGACCGCGGGGCAGGCGCAGCGCCGGCGCGCCGGCGGCAAGGTGCTGCCCACCGCGCCGCTGGACTTCGAGCGGCTGCGTGCGATGGACGCCGACGTGCGCTACCGCGCGCAGCGCATCCGCAACGTGCGCGACGTGCCGCTGGAGCGCGGCGCCGTGCACGTGCTGCTCAAGGACGGCGTGCTGACGCTGGATCCGCTCGACCTGGGCGTGGGCGGCGGCACCGTCGCGGGCGCCATCCGCATCGACGGCGCGCGCCGGCCGGCCGACATCCGCGCGGCGCTGGACGTGCGCGGCCTGCAGCTCGCGCGGCTGCTGCCGCGCCTGGAAGGCAGCGGCAACAGCGTGGGCCGGATGGACGGCCGGCTGAACATCGCGGGCCAGGGCGTGTCGGTCGCCTCGTGGCTGGGCGGCGCCTCCGGCGACGTGGCGCTGCTCATGGGCAGCGGTCAGTTCGGCAACCTGCTGCCGGTCTTCGCCACGCTGGTGGGCGGCGACATCATCAAGTTCATCGCGCGCGGCGAGCGCGACGTGCAGTTGCGTTGCGCTGCCATCGCCTTCGACGTCGAGAAGGGCCTCATGACGGGCCGCACGCTGGTGCTGGACACCAGCAACGCGGTGTTCCAGGCCGGCGGCACCATCAACCTGGCGACCGAGGGGCTGGACCTGGTGATCCGCCCCGAGCCCAAGGGCAAGAGCATCCTGTCGCTGCGCACGCCGCTGACGGTGCGCGGCATGCTCGGCGACCCGCGCCCCGGCGTGGAGGCGGGGCCGCTGCTGGCCCGTGCCGCGGCCGTGGTGGCGGGCGCCACCGTCAACCCGCTGCTGGGCCTGGCCGCCACGCTGGAGCCGGGGCCGGGCAAGGACGCCGACTGCGCCGCCGTGCTCGCCGACGCCCGCACGGCGGACAGCAAGGCCGCCCGCCAGGGCGCGGCCAAGGCACGCGCCATCCGCTGACGCGGCTGCCGTCAGATCGTCAGAGCGACCAGCTCGCCGCCATGCTCGGCCGCTGCGAGAAGCCGGCGTACCAGCGCGCGGTTTCGGCGTGGCGCGCGCGCCAGTCGACGTCGGGGAAGCGCAGGTCCAGGTACCAGAGCGCGCAGCCGATGGCCAGCGCGCCCAGGTCCACGCGGCCGTCCAGCAGGTCGGGCCGCTGGTCGAGGTAGGCCAGCGAGGTCTCGACCTTGTCGAGCTGCGCGGCGCGCCACTCGGGCCACTTGCGCTCGTCCGGGCGGGCCACGTCCTCGTAGCGCGCGAGCAGCGACGCGTCCAGCATGCCGTCGCCGAGCGACTGCAGCGTCAGCGTCTGCCAGCGTTCCGGCCCCGCCGCAGGGATCAGCGTGCCGCCGGCGAGGTGGTTCAGGTACTCGCAGATCACGCGGCTGTCGTAGAGCACCTGGCCGTCGTCGGTGAAGAAGGTAGGCACCTTGCCCAGCGGGTTGTTGGCGATGATCTCGCGGTCGCGCTGTACCGGGTGCGCGTTGGAGGGCAGCAGTTGCACCCGGTCGCCGAGGCCCAGCTCGTGCGCCGTCACCAGGCACTTGCGGACGTAGGGGGAGAAGGGGGAGAAGAGGATCTTCATGACGCTGCCGCCTGTGTGGAAGAGGGAGTATTGGAACGTTCGCGCGCGATGTGCTGGCCGGCCACCCAGCCGAAGGTGAGCGCGGGCCCGAGCGTGATGCCTGGCGCCGGGTACTGGCCGCCCATCACCGACTGCATGTCGTTGCCGGTCGCGTACAGGCCGGGGATGGGCTGGCCGCCGGCATCGAGCGCCTGCGCCTGCGCGTTGCAGCGGATGCCGCAGGCCGTGCCGATGTCGCCCGCGTAGACCTTGACGGCGTAGAACGGCGCCTTGCGCAGCGGCCCCAGGCAGGGGTTGGGGCGATGGTCCGCATCGCCGAGGTAGCGGTTGTATTCGGTGCTGCCCTTGCCGAACTCCGGGTCCTCGCCCGTGGCGCCGTAGCCGTCGAAGCGGGCCGCGGATTCGCGCAGCCCCGCGGCGTCGATCTGCAGTTGCGCGGCCAGCGCCTCCAGCGAGTCGGCGCGGTGCAGGTAGCCGGCGCGCACCAGGTGCTCGCGCGGCCGGCCGCCCGGCAGCGCCAGGCCCAGGCCCCAGCGTTCCATGAAGTCGCTGTCGCACACCAGGCAGGCCGGGATGGTCGGCACCGTCTCGTTCGAGCGGTACATGGCCAGCACGAACTCGTGGTACGAGGTGGCCTCGTTGACGAAGCGGCGCCCTGCGGCGTTCACCGCCATCAGGCCCGGCTTGGCGCGGTCCCACACCAGGTGCGGGTAGCGCACCTGCGTGCCGTCGGGCCGCTGCAGCAGCGACACCGGCGCCCAGAAGGCGGGGCCGAAGTGGTCGTTGCCCAGGGCTGCGCCGGCGGCCTGCGCGATGCCGATGCCTTCGCCGGCGTTGCCGGCGGGGGACATGGACCAGGGGCCGGTCGGATGCGGGTAGAGCTGCTCGCGCAGCGCCGCGTTCCACGGAAAGCCGCCGGTGGCGACCACCACGGCCTGGCGTGCGCGCACCCAGGTCGGACGGCCCTCGTGCTCGATGCAGGCGCCGGTGACGCGGCCGTCCTCGACCTGCAGCGTTTTCAGGGGCGCGTTCAGCCAGTAGTCGATGCCGCGCTCCAGCACCGACATGAACAGCCGCCCGGCCAGCGCATTGCCCAGCACCAGCCGCGTGCCGCGGTGGTAGCCGCGCAGCCGGTCGGCGAAGTAGCGCAGCACCAGCTTCATGCCCTCCTTCCAGGAGGCGAAGGACTTCGTCACCGACAGCAGGTGCTTGGCATCGGTCAGCGTGATCATCATGCCGCCGAGCACCACGAACTCGGGCAGCGGGTCGCGCAGCTCGCGGAAGTGCCGGCCCAGCAGCCGGCCGTCGAAGGCCAGCGGGTCCAGCGAGCGGCCGCCGAGCGCGGCGCCCTCGCGGTCCGGGTAGTAGTCGGGCGAGTAGGTGCGCGCGGCCAGCTTCACCTGCGTGTGCTGCTCCAGCGCGTCGATGGCGGGGCCGCAGGCTTCGAGGAAGGCGCGCTGCATGTCGGCCGGCGCCGCGTCGCCCACCGTGTTGCGCATGTAGGTCCACGCCTTGGCGAAGCTGTCGGGGTGGCCGGCGCCTTCGCTCTGGCCGTTCATCGGCGCCCAGACGGCGCCGCCGGACACGGCCGTGGAGCCGCCGACGCGGTCGGTCTTCTCCACCAGCAGCACCGAGCAGCCGCCCAGGTGCGCGCTCAGCGCGGCCGCCATGCCGCCGGCGCCGGCGCCCACCACCAGCACGTCGACTTCACGCTCCCACGTCACGTTGCTCACTGGAATACCTTCGCCCTGGCGGGCCGCGGTGCGAGCCCCCTTCGGAACGGCCGGGCGGGGGCTCATGCGCCCGATCCCCCCAGCGACTTGCCGCCGTCGACGAAGAGCACCTGCCCGGTGATGAAGCCCATCTGCGGCGACACGAGGAAGGCCACCGCCTGCGCGATGTCCTCCGGCCGGCCGGCCTGGCCCGTCGGCTGCAGCGCGAGCTGCGCCGCCAGCCGTTCGGGCGTCAGCGCGCGCAGGATGGGCGTGTCGATCAGCCCCGGCGCGATCGCGTTGACCAGGATGCCGCGCGGCGCCAGCTCCATCGCGCTGGCGCGCGTGTAGCCCACGATGGCGGCCTTGGAGGCGACGTAGTGCGGGTGGTTGCGCGCGCCCAGGTAGGCGCGCGAGGCGATGTTCACGATGCGGCCGCCGTCGGGCATGCGGCGCACCACCTCCTGGGTGAGCGTCGCCGCGGCGATCAGGTTCACCTCGTAGGCGCGGCGGAAGTCATCGCTCGTCACCTCCATGAAGCGGCGCTCGTCGAAGACGCCGGCGTTGTTCACCAGCGCGCTGATCGGCGGCAGCGCCTGCACCAGCGCGCGCACGGCGGCCTCGTCGGTGAGGTCCAGCACGCGGGCCTGCACGTCGAGGCCGGCGGCGCGCAGGCGGGCTTCCTCGCGCGCGGCCTGCTCGGCCGCGCGGTCGACCATCACCACCGAGAAGCCGCCCTGCGCCAGCTTCTCCACCGTGGCCAGCCCCATGCCGCTGGCGCCGCCCGTCACCAGGGCGACGGGTTTGCCGTTGCTGCTGCTCATGTCCGATCCCATCTATGCGGAGAGAAAGCCGCCGTCCACCGGCAGCACCACGCCGTTGACGTAGCTGGCCAGGGAGGAGGCGAGGAACACCACGGGGCCGACGATCTCGTCGGGCTCGCCGCCGCGCTTCATCGGCACGCGGTTCATGTACCAGTCGGTGCCGCCGGGCACCTGCAGCTGCGGCGTCACCATGTCGGTGAGCATCAGCCCCGGCGCCACCGCGTTGGCGCGCACGCCGTGCGGCGCCAGGTCGCGCGCCAGCGCCTGCGTGAAGGAGCGCACCGCGCCCTTCGACGCGATGTAGCCGGCCGACGAGATGCCGCTGACGAAGGCGACGATCGACGACAGGTTGACGATGCAGCCGCGCGAGCGCTTGAGCGCCGGCACGAAGGCGTGCGTGACGTTGAACAGGCCCTGCAGGTTGACCTGGATCAGCCGGTCCCAGGTCTCGGCCGAGTGCGGGTCGTCGATGCGGGCGCGCGCCGAGATGCCGGCGTTGTTCACCAGCACGTCGATGGGGCCGAGCCGTTCGGTGAGCGACGCGGCCAGGGCGGCCACGGCGGCGCGGTCGGTCACGTCGATCGACTCGGCCCAGGCGGTGCCGCCGGCGCCGCGCACCTCGTCGGCGATGGCCTGCGCGCGGGCCGGATCGATGTCGGCCACGATCACGCGTGCGCCCTGGCGGGCGAAGCCGCGCGCCATGGCCGAGCCCAGGCCGCCGCCGCCGCCCGTGATGAGGGCGAGCTTGTCCTTCAGAAGATCCATGGGAAGCGTTCCTTCATGCCGCCGCGGTGCTTCACACGCCCAGGTAGGCGCGCCGCACCGCGGGGTCGTTCATCAGCTGGCTCGACGGGCCTTCCAGGCTCATCTCGCCGTTCTCGAGGATGTAGGCGTAGCGGGCCATGCGCAGCGCCAGGCGCACGTCCTGCTCCACCAGCAGGATGGTCAGGCCCTGTTCGCGGTTCAGCCGCTGGATGGTCTCGAAGATCTGCTCGACCAGCAGCGGCGACAGGCCCATCGACGGCTCGTCCAGCAGGATCATGCGCGGGCGCGCCATCAGCGCGCGGCCGATGGCCAGCATCTGCTGCTCGCCGCCCGAGAGGGTCGAGGCCTTCTGCTCGCTGCGCTCCTTCAGGCGCGGGAAGGTCTCGAACACGCGCTCGAAGTCCTGCGCGACCTCGCCGCGCGAGCGGCGCAGGAAGGCGCCCAGCTCCAGGTTCTCGCGCACGCTCATGTCCTTGAAGACCTCGCGGCCCTCGGGCACCTGCACCAGCCCGCGCCGCACGATCTCGTCCGAGGGGCAGCGGCGGATCGGCTCGCCGTCGAAGAAGATCTCGCCCGCCGAGGGCTCGATCAGGTGCGACACGGCGTTGAGCGTGGTGCTCTTGCCCGCGCCGTTGCTGCCCAGCAGGGCGACGATGGCGCCGCGCTCGACCTTCAGCGACACGTCCTGCAGCGCCTGGATGGCGCCGTACGAGGCGCTGACGCCGCGCAGTTCCAGCATGAGTTCACTCATCGGCGGCTCCCTTGCCGAGGTAGGCCTCGATCACCCGGGCGTCCTGGCTCACCTCGGCGGGCGTGCCCTCGGCGATCTTCTCGCCGAAGGACATGACGGTGACGCGGTCGGAGATCGCCATCACGAGCTGCATCACGTGCTCGACCAGCAGGACGGTGATGCCGTCGTTGCGGGCCAGCTCGGTCAGCAGGCGGTCCAGGCTCTCGATGTCGCGGTTGCGCAGGCCGGCGGCCGGCTCGTCCAGCAGCAGCAGGCGCGGCTTGAGGGCCAGCGCGCGCGCCAGCTCCAGCAGCTTCTGGTGGCCGAAGTCCAGTTCGCGGGCAGTGGTGTCGCGGTCGTGCGTGAGGCCCACGCGCTCGATCAGGCTGTCCACCAGCTCGCGCGTGGCCGCGTCGGGCCGGCGCAGCAGGCGGCCCGGCGGGTTCGCGCTGTGCGAATAGCAGCCGAGCAGCACGTTCTCGTACACGCTCAGCTCGCCGAACAGCTCCAGGTTCTGGAAGGTGCGGGCCACGCCGAAGCCGGCCATCCGGTTCGGCCGGGCGTGGCTCACGTCCACGCCGTCCAGCACGATGCTGCCCGCGGTGGGCTGGTAATAGCGCGAGATGCAGTTGAAGGTGGTGGACTTGCCGGCGCCGTTGGGCCCGATCAGGGCGTGGATCGTGCCGCGCTGCACCTGGAACGACAGGTCGTTCACGGCCGTCAGCCCGCCGAAGCGCACCGTGATGCCGCGCACGTCGAGAAAGGGCGCCGCGCTCATGCGGCACCCCCTTGCCGGACGTGTGCCGCGGGCGCCTTCGCCGCCCGCTTCTTCGAGCCGGCGAACAGGCCGCGCGGCTTGAACATCATGAAGCCCAGCAGGATCGCGCCGTACAGGATCTCCTGGATCGACAGCGCCTGGCGCAGCAGCTCGGAGATGATGCCGAAGGCGATGGCGCCGGCCACCGCGCCGCGCACCGAGCCGATGCCGCCGACCACCACCATCGTCAGGATCAGGATGGTGGTCTGGAAGCCCAGGCTCTCCGGGTGGATGAAGGAGATGAACAGGGTGTACATGCCGCCCGCGATGCCGGCGAAGGCCGCCGAGATGACGAAGGCCGCCTGCTTCATGGCGCGCGCGTTGATGCCCATCGCCATGGCGGCGACATCGCTCTCGCGCACGGCGCGCAGCGCGGAGCCGAACTGCGAGCGCGACAGCCACACCGTCACCCACAGCATCAGCGCCGCGATGGCGATGACGAAGGGATAGGCCTGCAGGTCGTTGGTGAGCGTCAGCCCGAACAGCTGCGCCGGCTGCATGCGCATGCCGTTGGAGCCGTTGGTGACCGACTCCCAGTTGAGGAACACCCACTGCATCGCCTCGCCGAAGGCGAAGGTGGCCAGCGCCAGGTAGATGTCGCGCATGCGCAGCGCCAGGAAGCCGATCACGTAGCCCAGCACCGCCGAGAGCAAGCCGCCGGCCAGGATCGAGACGACGAAGGGCGGGTGCCACGCCGTGTTGATGAGCCCGGCCGTGTAGATGCCGATGCCGTAGAAGGCGGTGTGCGACAGGGCGAACTGGCCGGCCTCGCCGATGACCACGTGCATGCCCAGCGCGAGCACGACGAAGACCATCAGCAGGTTGACCACGTACAGCACGTAGCCCGTCACCGTGAACGGGAGCACGCACAGCACGGCCAGCAGCACCAGCAGCGCCAGGTGGTCCAGGGAGAAACGCTTCTTCATACCTTCTTCACCTGCACCTTGCCGCCCAGCAGGCCCTGCGGCCGCACGATCAGCGTCACCAGGATCGCCAGGAAGGGCGCCACCACGATCGCGTTGGTGGAGATGAACAGGCCCACCATGTTCTCGACCACGCCGATCAGCAGGCCGCCGACCACCGCGCCGGGCAGGCTGGTGAAGCCGCCCACGATGGCCGCCGCGTAGGCCAGGATGGCGATGTGCGCGATGTCGGGCGTGACCAGCACCTTGGGCGTGATGAGCAGCGCCGCGATGGCCGAGATCAGCCCGGCCAGCGCCCACACCATCATGCGGATGCGCGACAGGCGGATGCCGACGATCTGCGCCGCGCGCGGGTTCATGCCGACGGCGCGCATCGCCTTGCCGATGCGGGTGTAGGTGAACATGAGGTAGATGAGCGCCATCACCACCACGGCGACGACGAAGATCGCGATGTCCAGTTGCGTCAGGGCCGCGTCGCCGATCAGCACCGTGTCGCTGGAGAACAGCGAGGGCAGCGAGCGCGGCGTGTCGCCCAGGCCGGTCTGGCGCACCAGGCCCTTGAGCACGTAGGCCAGGCCCAGCGTGGCGATCACCAGCTGCACGCCGACGCCGCGCGAGCCGGTCACGCGCTCCATCACGACGCGCTGGAACAGCGCGCCGCCCAGGGCCATGACCGCCAGCGTGAGCGGGATCACCGCCGCGTAGGGCAGGTGCGCCAGCAGCAGCAGGCTCAGCGCCACGTAGCCGGCCATCATCAGCATCTCGCCCTGCGCGAAGTTGGGCACGTCGGTGGTCTTGAACACCGCCACGATGGCCAGCGCGAGCAGCGCGTACACGCTGCCCGTCACCAGCCCCGACAGCAGGCCCTGCTGCAGGAACAGCCAGATCTCGTCGAAGCTCATGCCGTTACTTGGGCTGGTAGGTCCAGGCGCTGGCGTAGCTGCCCGGCACGCGGTTCTTGTTCTCGCCGTCGAACTTCAGGTAGATGGCCGCCTTCTGCGCCGCGTGGTCGGTGGGCGTGAAGGCGATCGGGCCGGCCATCACCTTGGAGTCGAAGTTGAGCTTCGACATCGCGTCGAGGAACTTCTCGCGCGTGGGTTGCGGGCCGGCGGCCTTGAGCGCGTTGACCACCGCCATCGCCGAGGGGATGCCGTAGGGCATGTAGGTCTGCGGGTAGCCCGGCTTGGCGGCCAGGTCCGGGTAGTACTGCTTGTACATGTCGTAGACCCACTTGAGCTGCTCGCCGCCGGGCACGTCGAGCATGACCTCCTGCAGGTAGACGTTCTTGAATGCATCCTTGTTGCCGACGTTCTCGACCAGCTGCTTCAGGTCGGCCGTGCCGTTGACGGCGATGACGATCGGCTTGTTCCAGCCCAGCTCGTGCGCCTTCTTGACCAGCAGGCTCACCGGGCGGGCGTAGGTGGTGACCAGCAGCACGTCGGGGTTGGCGGCGCGGATCTTCAGCATCGGCGCCGTGACGTCGGTGATGTTCGGGTTGATCGACTGCACCTGCAGCGTCGCGCCGACCTTCTTGGCCTGGAACTCGGCGGCCTCCAGGTTCCAGCCGCCGTAGGCGTCGTCGTGGTTGAGGTAGCCGATCTTCTTGGCCTTCAGGTGCTCGGCGGCGAACTGGACCATCGAGCCGCCGACGGCGCGCTGCGAGATGGAGAAGGCGCCGTAGATGTACTTCGACGGCGGGTACAGCGCGCCGTCGCCCGAGGCGTTGAGCATGACCAGCGGGATCTTCTCGCGCTCCACGTACTCGCGCGCGCCCACCACCGGGCCCGAGCACGAGCCGCCGTTGAGCAGGAAGACCTTGTCCTGCTCGGTGAGCTTCTTCACCGCGGCCAGCAGGTCGTTGGCGTTGCAGCGGTCGTCCTCCAGGACGATGTCGATCTTGCGGCCGTGGATGCCGCCTTCCTTGTTGACCTTGTCGTAGTACATCTTCGCCGCGTTGACGACGTCGAAGCCGTAGGCCATCGAGTTGCCCGACAGCGGGCTGAACATGCCGATCCTGATGCTCTTGTCGGTCAGTCCGGGCTCGCTCTGGGCGGCGGCCGCCAGGGCGGTGGCCGCCGCCACGGCGGCGAGGGTGGTCTTGATGAAGGTATTCAAGGGGAGTCTCCTTTGGTCGCGGTCGAATCGTTGCGGGGTCGTCGGGTTCACAGGTCGCCGGAGGCGGCCGATGCGGCTGCGTCTTCCTTCTGGAAGCCGGGGCGGGGGACGAGGCCGAGCCAGTTCTGCGTGAGGGCGCCGTCCACCAGGATGTCCTGGCCGCTGATGTAGCCGGCGCGCTCGCTGGCCAGGAAGAGCACGGCACCGGCGATGTCGGCCGGCGTGCTGATGCGGCCCAGCGGCACCATGCGCTCGCGCTGGCGGCGCACGGCCTCCTGCGTGTAGATGCCCTCGCTCATGGGCGTGCGGATCATCGCGGGGCTCACCACGTTGCTGCGGATGCCGTGCTCGCCCAGCTCCGCCGCGAGCAGCTGCGACAGCATCTTCACGCCCGCCTTGCTGACGCTGTAGGCGCCGCTGTAGGGCTGCGGGATGGCGCCCGAGATCGAGGCGATGTGGACCATCGCGCCGCCGCCGCGCTCGCGCATCTGCCGGCCGAAGACCTGTGCGCACAGCAGGTAGCCGGTGAGGTTGACCGACAGCAGCCGGTTCCACTTGTCCACGGCGATGTCCATCAGCGCGTCGGCATACAGCGACGCGGCGTTGTTGACCAGCACCGCGGCCGGGCCCCAGGCGCTGTGCACCGCGTCGGCCGCCGCCTGGACGCTGGCAGCGTCGGTCACGTCGCAGGCCAGGGGCAGCACGCTGCCCCCGCATCCGGCCACGGCCGCCGCGGCGCGCTCGGCGTCCAGGTCCAGCAGCGCCACCCGCGCGCCGGCCGCCAGGAGCTGGCGGGCGATCTCCGCGCCGATGCCGCCGCCGGCGCCGGTCACGACGCAGGCGCGTCCCTCCAGGTCCAGCCAGTCCCGATGCCCCTGCGGGGCGTTCGTGCTCTTGTCTGCGCTCGTCACGGTTCCTGTCTGTCAAAAAATCGTCAAGAACCGCAGTATGTATACATGATGGCTAGATACTCATGGTATTTACCCCTATATCGGGGTATTGAAGGCTCTATATGTATACTTGAAATCGGATGCTCAAATAGTCCGCACGATGAGAACACTGGCCCAGGACGTCACCGAGACGCTGCGCGACTGGATCCTCCACGGCCGCCTGCGGCCGCAGACCCGGCTGGAGGAACTGCCGCTGGCGGAGGAGCTGAAGGTGTCCCGCACGCCGGTGCGCACGGCCCTCGCCACGCTGGCGAACGAGGGTCTCATCGACCACCAGCCCAAGCGCGGCTACCTCGTGCGCGGCTTCGACCTGGAGGCCATCGCCGCGGCCTACGACGTGCGCTCGGTGCTGGAGGGGCTGGCCTGCCGCAATGCGGCGGTGCGGGGACTGACCGAGCAGCAGGCGATGTTCCTGCAGTCGCGCCTGGCCATCGGCGACCGCATCCTGGGCAAGGGCCGCCTGGAGCCGGAGGACCACGAGCCCTACCAGCAGATGAACGTGGAGATCCACGACACGCTGCTGGAGGCTTCGGGCAACCCGTGGGTCACGCGCTTCGCGGAGCAGGCGCAGAACATCCCCTTCGCGTCCGACCGGATCATCCTTTGGGACGACCACGCCATCATCCTGCGCTCGCACGGCGACCACCACCGCATCATCGAGGCGGTGCTCGCCCGGGACAGCGCGCGGGCCGAGGAGCTGATGCGCGAGCACGTCTACTACGCCGGCCTGATCTTCCGGCGCGACTACCAGAAGCTGCTGGACGCCGGCGACGCGGCGCCGGGCGTGAAGCCGCCGCGGCGGCGCTAGCTGCCGCCTTCCTTTGCAGGACGCGCCATCGGCCGACAGCGGCCGGCCGGCGATGGCGTGGAAGATGCCGGCTTCCTTCGCTCGTGGATGGAGATTCGCGGCCATGGCCTTTCAAGACCCTCCCTCTTCGCCGCTTCGCGGCGGCGCGGCCCTCTCGCTGGGGCCGCTGTTCGCTCCGCACTGGGGCTGGATCGCACTGCGCGGCGTGGCCGCCATCGTGTTCGGCCTGCTGGCCTTCGCGCTGCCCGGGCTGACCGTGGCCGTGATGGTGGCGGTGTGGGGCGCCTATGCCCTGATCGACGGCGTGCTGGCGCTGGTGGCCGGCTGGCGCATCCGCGACAACGGCCGCCCCCTGTGGTCGGTGATCGTGCTGGGCCTGCTGGGCATCGCCGCCGGCGTCGTCACCTTCGTCTGGCCCGCGCTGACGGCGCTCACGCTGATCCTGATCATCGGCTTCTGGGCGATCGCCGGGGGCGTGTTCCAGATCGTCGCTGCCTTCCGGCTGCGCAAGGAGATCGAGGGCGAGTGGCTGTATGCGCTGTCGGGCGTGCTGTCGGTGGTGTTCGGCGTGGCGGTGGTGGCCTCGCCGGGCGCCGGCGCCGTGGCGCTGGCCTGGCTGATCGGCGGCTTCGCCTTCGTCTACGGCGTGCTGCTGGTGCTGCTGGCGCTGCGGTTGCGCACGGCGCGGCGCTGACGCCGCGCAGGCGCGTTCAGGAGGCCATCCCCTCCACCATCAGGCGCAGCCGGCGCTGCCCCTGCCACTCGTCCGCATCCAGCCGGAAGGCCAGCCGCACGCGCGCCGGCAGCGGCTCGGTGTGGCCGAACCAGATGCCGTCGATGGGCTGGCCGGCCAGCCGCAGCTTCAGCGCCAGGTGCTTCTCGCCGACCAGCCGCTGCGAGACGACCTCCACCTCGTCGCTGAAGACCGGCGGCGCGAAGCCCTGGCCCCACACCTCGCGGTGCAGCGTGTCGGCCAGGTCCACGCGCAGGTACTCGCGGTCGATCGGGCCGTCGGTCTCCAGCCGGCGGGTCAGCGTAGCGGCGTCCAGCCACTCGGCGGCGACCTCGGCCAGGGCGCGCTCGAAGTCCGCGAAGCGATCGCGCGCCACCGTGCAGCCGGCGGCCATCGCGTGGCCGCCGAAGCGCAGCAGCACGCCCGGGTGGCGCTTGGCCACCAGGTCCAGCGCGTCGCGCAGGTGGAAGCCGGGGATCGAGCGGCCCGAGCCCTTCAGCTCGTGCGACCTGCCTTCGGCGCCGCTGACGGCGAAGACGAAGGTGGGGCGGTGGTGCCGGTCCTTCAGGCGCGAGGCGACGATGCCGACCACGCCTTCGTGGAAGTCCTCGTCGAACACGCTGAGGGCCGGCGGCAGCGTGCCTTCGTCGTCCACGAACAGCGACTCCACCAGCGTCAGCGCCTGGTCGCGCATGCCGCCTTCCAGCGTGCGGCGCTCGCGGTTGATGCCGTCGAGCAGCCGCGCCAGCTCGTCGGCGCGCGCGGCGTCGTCGGTGAGCAGGCATTCGATGCCCAGCGTCATGTCGGCCAGCCGCCCGGCGGCGTTCAGGCGCGGGCCCAGGGCGAAGCCGAAGTCGAAGGTGGTGGCGGCCTCGGCCCGGCGGCCGGCGGCGCGGAAGAGGGCGGCGACGCCCGGCGGCATCTGGCCGGCGCGGATGCGCCGGAGGCCCTGCGCGACGAGGCGCCTGTTGTTGGCGTCGAGCTTCACCACGTCGGCCACCGTGCCGAGGGCGACCAGCGGGAGCAGTGCGTCCAGCTTCGGTTGGGGGATGGGTGCCCCCACGCTCCCCGCTTCGCGTGGTTCGCTGCCCCCTGAGGGGGCTGGCCCGCCTTGGGGCGGCCCGGCGGCGGGCCGGGCCTCGAAAACGCCGCGGGCCCGCAACTCCGCGCGCAGCGCCAGCAGCACGTAGAACATCACGCCCACGCCGGCGATGCACTTGCTCTCGAAGCCGCAGCCGGGCTGGTTGGGGTTGACCAGCACGTCGGCCTCGGGGAGCTGCGGGCCGGGCAGGTGGTGGTCGGTCACCAGCACCGAAAGGCCCAGCGCCTTCGCACGCGCCACGCCCTCGACGCTGGCGATGCCGTTGTCCACCGTCACCAGCAGCTCGGCGCCGGTGGCGGCGACGCGCTCGGCGATGGGCGGCGTGAGGCCGTAGCCGTCCACCACGCGGTCGGGCACGAGGTAGCCGACGTGCGCCGCGCCGAGCAGCCGAAGCCCGCGCACGGCCACCGCGCAGGCGGTGGCGCCGTCGCAGTCGTAGTCGGCCACGATGCAGATGCGGCGCTGCCCGGCGATGGCGTCGGCCAGCAGGCGGGCGGCGTCCTGCACGCCGTGCAGGCCCGACGGGCCGGTGGGCGGCAGCAGGCGTGCCAGGCCGTCGTCCAGCTCGTCGGGCGAGCACACGCCGCGCGCGGCGAACAGGCGCGCCAGCAGCGGATGCACGCCGGCCTGCTCCAGCGCCCAGGCGGCGCGCGGCGGGATCTCGCGCACGACCAGCTTCATCACAGCGCCTCCAGCACGTCGGCGGTGCGCTGGCGGCCGAAACGGCCGCGAACGCGCTGCAACAGACTGCGTGGGGTCGCAATCCAGCGCCGCGCGGCCCGGTCGCCACAGAGCGTCAACTCGACGGCTTCTCCACGTTCCCCGTGGGCCAGCAGGTCCGCGATGGGACCGGCATCCAATGCCTGCCAGGCTTTCGACCACGCTTCGCCGTCGTCCTGCAGCGCGGCGTCGCGCAGCGCGAGATCGACGGTCGGTTGCGGCCCTTGTGCAGGCAGCGGCTGGGGCAGGCGGCCGGTGCCGCTGAGCCAGAACGAGTTGATGGGAAGCTGGCCTCTGGCGATCCGGTCGTCATTCACGTGCGTGGTGTAGAGCAGCATCTGCATCTCGTTCTGCAACCGGCGCAGCGGACGCGCAGCATCGGACATCGGCAGCCAGGATGCGAGCGGCTGGCCGATGGCGCGGTCGAGCGACGCGGTGTCCAATCCGTCGAACAGCGCGCTGCGGGCGAGCCACAGGCCCGGCTGGCCGGTCGTGAAGAGGGCGATGCCGTCTTCCTCGAAGAAGGGGAGGGCACAGGCCAGCAGCGCGTCGGATTCGGCGGCGGAGATGCCCAGGCTTGCGGGGTCGCCCAGCACCACCTCGCTCATGCCGACTTGCCAGTGGCATAGCGTGACCAGCGCCCAGGGCTGCCCGTGAGCGCCGGCAAGGCCCGCGCGCTGCGCCTCCAGGGCGGCCCAGGGCAGGCAGCCATCGGCCGTCTGAATCCCGAGCGCCCTGGCGAGGGCGCGTTCGTGCGGCGGGGAGAGCGTGTCGTCGTCCTGCGCATCCTCATCCTGGAGCGTCAGACGCGCGAGCAGGTCGCCGAGCCGGGGCAGGGCCAGAGCGGGCAGGGCGGCCCGGCAGGCGGCCGTGAGGCGGCCAGCGAACGGGATCAGCAGTCGGGGAGTGTCGGCGGCGCGGGCCAGGGGAAGCATGGAGGCGATTGTCGGCCCCCCGGAAACACGGCGCGCGCTCAACAGCGGCCGGCGGCTTTCAGCAAGGCGTTGCAGTTCGGCGGCGCGGCGGGCCGCCCCGCCGGCCGGTTGGGCTCCCTGGCTGCGCCAGGTCGGGCGATTTCGTTGCACAGCGCATCGGATACCACACGGCCGGTCATGCTCACGACCCCCGTGACGTAGCAACTGTAGAGGCGACCGCCTCGCGTCGTGACGCGGTAGGTGGTCTTCACGCCCTCGTCCACCCGGTCGGAAATGGTGAATGCGCTCGCGTCCAGGCCCAGCGCGAACGCCGTGTTGCGCTGGAGCGCGTCGGTCGTGACGGCGGTGGAGGCGCAGCCGGCCAGCGCGGCTGCGCACGTCACGGCGCTCGCGAGAACACGGGGCAGGCGGGATGGGATGTTCATGGTCGTCAGGTGTTCTGGCCGATGGCCTTCTTGATCTTCTGGTCGGTCTTGTATTGGCTCAGGGCATACACGGCCCAGATGGTGGCGGGCAGCCAGCCGATCAGCGTGATCTGCAGCAGCAGGCAGATCACCCCGGCAATGGGCCGACCGATGGTGAAGAAGGTCAACCAAGGAAGAAGCAGAGATATGAGCAGGCGCATGGTTCGGTTGGTCAACAGGTGAAAAATCAGTCGTTCAGAAGCGTGGATTCCCAGCCCTCGCTGGTCAGCTTCACGCCGTGCGCGCTCTCCTTGCGGCCGGCGCCTTCCATGATCGCGGCCGTCTGTGGGAAGGCTTTCCGAATCCGCGGGTCTGCGACCCAGCCAGCCAGGTCCTCGATTCGGTAGTGATATGTCACCCGTGCCGCTTGGTAATCGCCGAACTTCATCGGCCCCTCCCACTTGACCACCTTGTCCAGGCGCATCCGGCCCCAGCAAAGGTCGGTGCGGGTCTCCTGGGTGCGGCCATCCCAGCCCGAGCGCTCGATGGTCCTGTGCTGCTCGAAGGGCTTGGCGGCATCGGTCAGCACGTAGCGCCTGACGCGTTCGGTGCGCGGGCTGCCGCCGAACTGGCTTTTCTGCTGCAGCTCGGTGTCCGTGCCTCGCACCAGTCCCAGGGACTCCAGCGCGGCCATTCGTTCAGCCTTGCCAGTGGGGCTGCTGTTCTGTGTGCGAAGGTCGAATTCCGTGA
Source organism: Xenophilus azovorans DSM 13620 (assembly GCF_000745855.1). GTDB lineage: Bacteria > Pseudomonadota > Gammaproteobacteria > Burkholderiales > Burkholderiaceae_C > Xenophilus > Xenophilus azovorans. The sequence continues at coordinate 52,249 of NZ_JQKD01000015.1, read as the reverse complement.
CATCCGCGGGCCATGCATCCACGCCCAGGCACAGGCTGCCCTTGCGGTCGAGGTACTGGCTGATCGCCGCCCCGAAGTTCTTTTCGTTCGCGTCCGTCTTGCTGCCGCAGGCCGCGAGCCAGACGATGGCCGCGACCATGCAGATCGCCTTGTTCATGCGTGTACTCCCTTGCGGGCGATCCCGCGGTGACAGCGCGGATGTGGAAGATCGTCCGTGGCCCGATCATACCCAATGCCAGGACGATGCAGGCATGCCCAGCCCATCGCCCCGCCATGCGCACGATCCGGCGCTGCTGGCGTTGGGCATGGCGATCCGGACGCTGCGGATGGAACAGGGGGTTTCGCAGGAGGAACTGGCGTATCGCAGCACCATCGAGCGTTCGTACATGAGCAGCATCGAGCGCGGAGCACAGAACCCGGGCGTCATGGCGCTACTGCGCATTGCGCAGGGCCTGGGCGTGAGCCTGGAACGCCTGATGGGACGAGCGGGTTTGTAGGCCCGGCGAACATCGCCGCGATGCCACAATCCGGCGCTTGTTTCACCGCCAGACGGCGCGCTCCCGAAGCGGCGAGCACCGCGGCCTTCCATGTCCCTTCCCTACGAACTGCAGCTGGGCTGGCGCTACACGCGCGCCGGCCGCGCCACGCGGCGCAACGGCTTCATCTCCTTCATCTCCGGCGTGTCGATGGCCGGCATCGCGCTGGGCGTGGCGGCGCTGATCATCGTGCTCAGCGTGATGAACGGCTTCCAGAAGGAAGTGCGCGACCGCATGCTGGGCGTGGTCTCGCACATCGAGATCTTCTCGCGCGACGGCCAGGCGCTGGCCGACCTGGACGCCATCATGGCCGCTGCCCGCAAGCATCCCGAGGTGATCGGCGCCGCGCCCTACATCGCCTCGCAGGCGCTGGTGGCGCGCGGCGAGGACATGAAGGGCGTGCTGGTGCGCGGCATCGAGCCGAAGCTGGAACCGGAGGTGACGGACTTCGCCGGCACCGCGCAGAAGGGCGCGCTGGAGCGGCTGGTGCCGGGCGAGTTCGGCATCGTGCTCGGCGGCGAGCTGGCGCGCTCGCTGTTCGTGCGCGAGGGCGACCAGGTCACGCTGATCGCGCCGGGCGGGCAGGTCACGCCGGCCGGCGTGGTGCCGCGCCTGAAGCAGTTCACGGTGATGGGCACCTTCGAGTCGGGCCACTACGAGTACGACTCGGCGCTGGCCATGATCCACGAGCAGGACGCGGCCAAGGTGTTCCGCCTGGAAGGGCCGACCGGCATCCGCCTCAAGCTCAAGGACCTGAACATCGCCCGCGAGGTGGCCGACGAACTGGCCGCCACGCTGCCGGGCCAGTTCCTCATCCGCGACTGGACGCGGCAGAACAAGACCTGGTTCGCGGCGGTGCAGGTCGAGAAGCGGATGATGTTCATCATCCTCACCCTCATCGTGGCGGTGGCCGCCTTCAACCTGGTGAGCACGCTGGTGATGACGGTGACCGACAAGCGCGCCGACATCGCCATCCTGCGCACGCTGGGCGCCAGCCCGAAGAGCATCATGGGCATCTTCGTCGTGCAGGGCGCGATGGTGGGCGTGATCGGCACGCTGGCCGGCCTGGGGCTGGGCCTGCTGGTGGCCTACAACATCGACGTGATCGTGCCCTTCATCGAGCGGCTGCTGCACACCCGCTTCCTGCCGCAGGACATCTACCTCATCAGCCGCATGCCCAGCGACCCGCAGCGCGGCGACATCATGCCCATCACCGTGATCTCGCTGGTGCTGGCCTTCGTGGCCACGCTGTACCCGAGCTGGCGCGCCAGCCGTGTCAACCCCGCGGAGGCCCTGCGCTATGAATGACGTCGTGCTGAAGGTGCGCGGCCTGACCAAGCGCTTCCACGAAGGCCGCATCGACCTCACCGTGCTGCACGGCGTCGACCTGGACGTGCACGCCGGCGAGACGCTGGCCATCGTCGGCGCCTCGGGTTCGGGCAAGAGCACGCTGCTGCACCTGATGGGCGGGCTGGACGCGCCCACCGCCGGCAGCGTGGCGCTGGCCGGCGAGGACTTCTCTCGCCTGGGCGCCGCCGCGCAGGGCCAGTTGCGCAACCGGCACCTGGGCTTCGTCTACCAGTTCCACCACCTGCTGCCGGAGTTCAGCGCGCTGGACAACGTGGCGATGCCGCTGCGCATCCGCCGCCAGGGCGCCGCCGAGGCGCACGCGGCGGCGCGCGAGGTGCTGGCCGCCGTGGGCCTGGCGCAGCGGGTGCAGCACCGGCCGGCCGAACTCTCCGGCGGCGAGCGCCAGCGCGTGGCCATCGCGCGCGCCCTGGTCACGCAGCCGGCCTGCGTGCTGGCCGACGAGCCCACCGGCAACCTGGACCGCGCCACCGCCGACGGCGTGTTCGCGCTGATGCTGCGGCTGGCGCACGAGCGCGGCACGGCCTTCGTCGTCGTCACCCACGACGACGCGCTGGCTGCCCGCTGCGACCGCCAGCTGCGGCTGGTCGAAGGGCGCCTGGCGGGCTGAGGCGCACCACTCAGGGGCGTTTCTTCCGAGGGGTAATGCAATCGGTGCATAACGTGCACCGAGTTGTGCATGAAAATGCACGGTTTTGTGCATCCCGAAGAGTTCCGCTTTATGAAATACGTCACCGCCGACGACTTCCTTGCCCACGTCGCGCAGCGCAACCCCGGCCAGAACGAGTACCTGCAGGCCGTCACCGAAGTCCTGCACAGCCTCTGGCCCTTCATCCAGCAGCATCCCAAGTACCAGGCCTACAGCCTGCTGGACCGGCTGGTCGAGCCCGAGCGGGTGGTCATGTTCCGCGTGTCGTGGGTGGACGACCGGGGCGAGGTGCAGGTCAACCGCGGCTACCGCATCCAGCACAGCCTGGCCATCGGGCCCTACAAGGGCGGCCTGCGCTTCCATCCGTCGGTGAACCTGTCGATCCTGAAGTTCCTGGCCTTCGAGCAGACCTTCAAGAACGCGCTGACCACGCTGCCCATGGGCGGCGGCAAGGGCGGCAGCGACTTCGATCCCAAGGGCAAGAGCCAGGGCGAGGTGATGCGCTTCTGCCAGGCCTTCGCCACCGAGCTGTTCCGCCACGTGGGCGCCGACACCGACGTGCCGGCCGGCGACATCGGCGTGGGCGCGCGCGAGGTCGGCTTCCTGGCCGGCATGGTCAAGAAGCTCACCAACCGCGCCGACTGCGTGTTCACCGGCAAGGGCCTGGCCTTCGGCGGCTCGCTGATCCGCCCCGAGGCCACCGGCTACGGCAACGTCTACTTCGCGCAGGAGATGCTGGCGCGCCGGGGCATGAGCTTCGACGGGCTGCGCGTGTCCGTGTCGGGCGCGGGCAACGTGGCGCAGTACACCATCGAGAAGGCCATGGCGCTGGGCGCCAAGGTGCTGACCTGCTCCGACTCGGGCGGCACGGTGGTGGACGAGGAGGGCTTCACCCCCGAGAAGCTGGCGCTCTTGATGCACATCCGCGACGAGCGCCAGGGCCGCGTGAGCGAATACGCCAGCCAGATCGGCGCCCGCTACATCGCCGGCGCCCGGCCGTGGGACGTGCCGGTGGACGTGGCGCTGCCCAGCGCGACCCAGAACGAGCTGGACGAGAAGGACGCGCTCACGCTGGTCAAGCACGGCGTGAAGTGCGTGGCCGAGGGCGCCAACATGCCCAGCACGCTGGAGGCCGTCAAGGTGTTCGAGACGCACGACGTGCTCTATGCGCCGGGCAAGGCCAGCAACGCCGGCGGCGTGGCCACCTCGGGCCTGGAGATGAGCCAGAACGCGCTGCGCCTGTCGTGGACGCGCGAGGAGGTCGACGCCCGCCTGCACCAGATCATGAAGAGCATCCACGAGGCCTGCCTGCGCCACGGCACGGTGGAAGGCGGCCGCGTGAGCTACGTGCAGGGCGCGAACGTGGCCGGCTTCGTGAAGGTCGCCGATGCCATGCTCGCCCAGGGCGTGATCTGACCCGCCGGCAGGCCGCGCGGACTACGATCCGCCGATGCCTGCCGCCCCCGCCCTCGATCCGTTCGCCGATCCCCTGCTCGCATCGCCCCTGAAGGGCTGGCCGCACGGCCAGCCGCCGTTGCGGGCGAGCGAGGTGGGTGCGCAGGGCTGGAACCTGCTGGCAGGCGACCTGCCGCTGCCGGTGGCCGTGCTCCGGCGCGAGGCGCTGGCCCACAACATCGCCTGGCTGGCCGGCCGTGCGCGCGACTGGGACGTGGAACTCGCGCCGCACGGCAAGACGACGATGTCGCCCCAGCTCTTCGCGCGCCAGATCGAGGCGGGCGCCTGGGGCATCACCTTCGCCAGCGTGTTCCAGCTCGCCGTCGGCGCGGCGGCCGGCGTGCGGCGCGCGCTGATCGCCAACCAGGTGCTGGACGCGGCGGACCTGGCCGGCATCGAGGCGCTGCGCCGCCGGCACGACGGCCTGCGCGTGATCTTCCTCGCCGATTCGCAGGCGCAACTGGCGCTGATCGAGGCGTGGTTCGCCGCGCATCCCGGCGCGCAGCCCTTCGAGGTGCTGCTGGAGATCGGCTTCGCCGGCGGGCGCACCGGCTGCCGCACGGAGGAGGAAGCCATCGCGCTGGCGAGGCGCCTGCACGCCAGCGCGGCCGTGGCGCTGGTGGGCATCGAGTGCTACGAGGGCCTGTGGGCCAAGGGCGAGAGCGAAGCCGACCGCGCCTGGGTCGACGCGATGATGGACCGCGTCGACGCCGTCGCCGCGCAGTGCGTGCGAGAGGGTTTGTTCGCGGGTGAAGAGGTCATCGTCTCGGCCGGCGGCTCGGCCGTGTTCGACCTGGTGGCTGCGCGGCTGGTGCCCGCGCTCGGGCGCCCGGTGCGCGGGCTGCTGCGCTCCGGCTGCTATGTCACGCACGACCACGGCACCTACACGCGCATGCTGCAGGCCATGGCGCCGCGCCTGGGCTGCGAATGCGGCGAGATGCTGCGCCCGGCGCTCCAGGTGTGGGCGCTGGTGCAGTCGTGTCCCGAGCCGGGCCTGGCCATCGTCGGCGCGGGCAAGCGCGACCTGTCCTTCGACATGGGGATGCCGGTGCCGGTGGCGCGCGCGGCGCCGGGCGCGATGCAGGCCTGCCCCGTGCCCTCAGGCTGGCGCATCGACGCGCTGAACGACCAGCACGCCTACCTGCGCTGGGACGCCGCCGACGCAGGCCTGGCCGCGCAGGCGCCGGTGGTCGGCGAGCGCGTCGCCCTGGGCATCTCGCATCCCTGCACCACCTTCGACAAGTGGCGCTGGATGCCGGTGATCGAGGAAGACCACCGCGTCAGCGACGCCGTGACGATGGTGTTCTGAGCCATGGCCGACGGCGACGCCTTCCTGCCGCTGCGGCTGCCGCCCGGCGCCGACCTGCGCCGCGCCCTGGAGGCCGAGGCCGCCGCCTTCGCGCCCGAGGGCTGCTTCGTCGTCAGCGGCATCGGCAGCCTGCGCGACCCGCGCCTGCGGCTGGCCGGCCGCAACGAGGCCGATGCATGGCCCGGCGACTTCGAACTGCTGACCCTGGCCGGCACGCTGACCGCCGACGGCGCCCACCTGCACATGAGCATCGCGGGGCCGGACGGCGCGGTGCTGGGCGGGCACGTGGTGGAGGGCAACGCGGTGCGCACGACGGTGGAGGTGCTGCTGTGCCGTCCGGCCGGCTGGACGCTTTCGCGCACGGCGGACGCGGCAACGGGCTATGCCGAACTGCATGTGCGCTGCGGCAGTTGAGGCCTCTCAAGCGACTTCAACCCTATCGGTCCGTTCACGCTGAGCCTGTCGAAGCGCCGCGCGAGGCTTCGATCCTTCGACAGGCTCAGGACAGGCCAAGCTCGGCCCGAACGGTTCTTCTCGATCGAATGCGATCCGGTATCAACCGACGATGCGCCCCGCCTCGATGCGCACCACCGACTGCGCCAGGGCCTGCACGTCCTGCAGGTCGTGCGTGACCAGCAGCGTGGGCACCTGCACGCGCTCCAGCATCTCGGCCAGCTCGGCGCGCAGGCGGGCGCGCAGTTCCGTGTCCAGCGCCGACAGCGGCTCGTCCAGCAGCAGCAGGCGCGGCTGCGTGGCCAGGGCGCGCGCCAGGGCCACGCGCTGGCGCTGGCCGCCGGAGAGGTGGCGCGGGTAGGCGTTGCGCAGCGCCTCCAGCCCGAACTGCTCCATCAGCGTCCCGATGCGCTCGTGCGCCTCGGGCCGCAGCGCATGCCCGAGGCGGCGCACGCCGAAGCGCAGGTTCTCCTCCACCGTCATGTGCGGGAACAGGGCGTAGTCCTGGAACACCAAGCCCACGCCGCGCGCGCGCGCCGGTAGGTCGATGCCTTCGGCGCTGTCGAGCAGCGGCTGGCCGCCCACGCGCACGTGGCCCCGGGCACCGGGCAGCAGCCCGGCGATGGCCATCAGCACGGTGGACTTGCCGGAACCCGAAGGACCCAGCAGCGCGGTGCGCGCGGCGCCGCTGCGGAAGGCCGCGTCGAGCACGAACTCGCGGTCGGGCGAGCGCAGGGTGGTGCGGATGTGGACGTCCAGCATCGTCGTCAGTGCTTCGCCTGCAGCAGCCGGCTGGCCAGCACCAGCAGCACCACGCACACCACCGAGATCACCAGCGTGAGCGTCAGCGCCAGTTCGTCGTCGCCGGCCTGCACGGCGGCGTACACCGCCACCGACAGCGTCTGCGTACGCCCCGGCAGGTTGCCCGCGATCATCAGCGTGGCGCCGAACTCCCCCATCGCGCGGGCGAAGCTCAATGCCAGCCCGGCGCCGATGCCGCGCAGCGCCAGCGGCAGGCTGATGCGCCAGAACACCTCCCACTCGCCGGCGCCCAGCGTGCGCGCGGCCTGCGCGAAGCGGCCGTCGGTCTCCTCGAAGGCGGCGCGCGCGGCCTTGTAGATCAGCGGCAGCGACACCACCGCCGCCGCCAGCACCGCGCCCTGCCAGGTGAACAGCAGCGTGAAGCCGAACCACTGCTCCAGCCAGCGCCCGATGAGGCCGTTGCGCCCCACCAGCACGATCAGGTAGTAGCCCAGCACCGTGGGCGGCAGCACCATCGGCAGCAGCAGCAGGGCGTCGAGCGTCGAATGGCCGGGGAAGCGGCGCCGCGCCATCCACCAGCCCAGGCCGATGCCGGCCGCGCCGGCCAGCAGCGTGGCCAGCAGCGCGACCTTGAGGGTCAGCCAGAGGGGGGTGAGCACGGCTCAGCGGCGGCGCCTGCCTCCACCGGGGGTCAGGGTTGGGCGAAGCCGAAGCTCTGGAGGATCTTCCGTCCTTCCGCGCCCTTGACGAAGGCGATGAAGGACTGCGCCGCGGCCGGCTGCTTGCTGGCGGCGAGCTGGGCGATGGGGTAAGTCACCGGGGTGGTGGTCGGCACGGCGAAGGCGATCTGCGTCTCGTCCTTCTTGACCATCGCGTCGGTGCGGTAGACGAAGCCGGCGTCGACCTCGCCGCGCGCCACGTAGTCGAGCACCTGGCGCACGCTCTCGCCGTAGATCCACTTGGGCTTGAGCGGCGCGTCGAGCTTGGCCTGCTCGATCACGCCCATGGTGTAGCGGCCCACCGGCACCGAGGCGGGCGTGCCGGCGGCGATGCGCTGGTAGGCGCCGCCGGCCAGGTCGTCCAGCGACTTGGGCACCTTCGACGACTTGGCCGGCACGATCAGCACCAGCTCGTTCTTCACGAAGTCGCTGCGCGTGCCCTGCGCGATCAGGCCGGCGGCCTGCGCCTTGTCCATGGTGGGCTGGTCGGCCGAGGCGAACACGTCCACCGGCGCGCCCTGCTGCATCTGTGCGAGCAGCGCGCCCGAGGCGGCGAAGTTGAAGGTCGCCTTGTGCCCGGGGTTGGCCTGCGACCATGCCTTGCCGACGGCCTGGAAGGCGTTGGTCAGGCTGGCGGCGGCGGAGACCACGATCTCCTGCGCCCACAGCAGCGGGCTGGCGGCGGTGAGGGTCAGGGCGCACGCGGCGGCACGCAGCCAACGGTTCACTTGCATGGTCGTCCTTTCGTTATTCATCAGAGGAATAGCGGAATCATAGCGGTCAGGGCTGCGGCTTCGTGCCGTCCGGCGTATGGCGGTCATAACGATCGTCGGCGCGGCGCCCGGCCAGGTCGTCGAGGCGGCCCTCGAACCAGCCGATGCGCCCGGGCGCAGGCGCGTCGAAGCGCGCCACATAGGGCTTGATGGGAGGGCCTGCTGGCGCCCTGCAAGGGGCCCCTTTGCGAAGCAACCCGGAGGGAAGCTCATCCCAGCCCGCCCCTCGGCGTTGCGCTCCTTGTGCGTGCGGACGCACGCACGGCGTCGCGCGCCTTGATGGGCGGGCTGGGATGAGCTTCGCGGCCCCTTGCAGGGCGCCAGCAGGCCCTCGCACCGGCGTGCCGTCGACCAGGTCGTTGCCGGCGAAGTGCAGCAGCCGGCCTTCCACGTGCAGCAGCCGCACCACCGACAGGCCCAGCCGGTTGGGCCGCGCCGGCGCGCGGGTGGCGAACACGCCATGGGGCTGCGGGTCGAGGAAGGGCGTCACCTCCAGCAGCTCGCGCGGGCAGCGGTGGAAGTGCGTGATGAGCAGCAGGTGGTCGAAGCCCTCGATGTCGCGCAGGCCGGCGGCGTAGGCAGGCAGCACTTCCAGCGTCGCCGTCTCGTGCGGCACGCCGGCGGCCTGCACCGGCACGCCCTCCGGCACCGGGAAGCGGCTGCGGATGTGACCGATGGGGCGGCAGACGATGTCTGCCGCGGTGTCGTTCATGGAAGGCCCTCGCCGTCCAGCGCGCGCGCCGCGGGCAGCGCCGGGCCGCGCGGCACGGGCGCCGCAGCGGTGTCGGGCGTCCAGCAGCGCCACACCTCCTGCGGCAGCGCGCGTGCGGTGGGCGGCGCCGGCTCGCGGGCCGTGCCCAGGCTGACGAAGCCGGCCAGGTGCTCGCCCGGCTGCAGGCCGAGCTGGCGGGCCAGCGCGTCGTCGAAGCAGCGCTCGCCGCTGAGCACGATGCCGCCGTAGCCGAGCTGGTGCGCCGCGTTCAGCAGGTTGCCCAGCGCCGCGCCGGCGGCCAGCCACTGCTCGCGCAGCGGCACGCGCTTGCGCGCGCGCGGCGAGACGACGAAGCCCAGCAGGCAGGGCGCCTCGGTGGCGTGGGCGCGGGCGCGGCGCAGGTCGGCGGCGCTGGCGAGCGGGTCGCGCCGCCGCTTCTCGGCCTCGAACAGCGCGGCCAGCGCCTCGCGCTGCGGCGTCCGGAACTCGATCACGCGCCAGGGGTGCAGCCGGCCGTGGTCGGGCGCGCTGAGCGCGGCCTGCACCATCAGCTCGATGTCCTGCGCGCCCGGGCCGGGTGCGTCCAGCCGGCGCGGCGAGATGGAGCGGCGCTCCAGCAGCGCGCCCAGCGAGGCCGGGGCGGCGTCGGCCGGGCGCAGCATCTCCACGTCGCCGAAGGCCACGTGGCGCAGGGTGCGGTCGGCCTGCGGATGGACCAGCAGGGCCCAGTAGGCGCCTTCCAGCGGGAGTTCGCCCCGCAGGGCCGTGCGCCACAGCGCCTCCAGCGCGGCGGCGTCGGCCGCCGGCGCGAAGCGGGCCAGCGCGCCGGCGTGCAGTGCGTCGAGGCGTGCCTGGACGGCCGCGGCGCCTTCGCCGCCGGCGGCCGCGGTGCTCTCGGCCAGGCGGCGCAGCGCGGCGTCGCTCATCGATGCGTCGGCGCCGGGCAGCAGGGCAGGCAGGTCCTGGATGGGCAGGCTCACGCGCAGCACCGAGCGCAACAAGTGCCGGCCGAGGCCGGCGAGGGGAAGAGGGGCGGGCATGACGTCTCGGCGGGTGGAAGGATCGCTATTCATCGAAGGAATAGCGATTCGAGTTTAGGCGACGCCGCACAATCCCGCCATGCGCGCCAAGACCTCCTTCGCACCGCCCGCCGCCTTCATGGACGCGCTGGGCCACAGCGCGGCCGACAAGCGGCTGGACATCCTGCGCGGCATCGGCCGCAGCGGCAGCATCTCGCAGGCCGCGCGCGACGCGGGCGTGAGCTACAAGGCCGCCTGGCAGGCGGTGGCCACGCTGACCAACCTGGCCGGCATGCCGCTGGTGGACAGCGCCGTGGGCGGCGCCGGCGGCGGCGGCGCGCGGTTGACCGACGACGGACGGCGCCTGCTGGCGATGGCCGACGCCTTCGCCGAGGCGAGGCAGTCGCTGTATGCCCCGCTGGGCGGCCCGGCGGCGGCGCTGCCCGGCGCCCGGGCGGCGATGGCAGGCCTGGCGATCCGCACCAGCATGCGCAACCAGTTGCCCGCGCGGGTGGTCGAGGTGGCGGGGGCCGGCCGCATGGTCACTGCCACGCTGGCGCTCGGCGCCTCGCCGCAGGCGCTGCGCGCGCGCGTGACGCGCGAGAGCGCCGAGCTGCTGGGCCTGGCGCCGGGCCAGCCGGTGCTGGCGCTGTGCAAGGCGACGGCGGTGGAGGTGGCGCCGGCGGGCGGGCGGGCGGTGCGTGCCGGCGGCAACGTGCTGGAGGGCGCGGCGGCGGCGATCAGCCGCGACGAGGCGGGCGACGAGGTCGGCGTGCAGCTCGACGGCGAGGGGCTGCAACTGGTCGGCTTCGCCGCTGCAGGCACGCGCCTGCGGCGGCGCCAGCGCGTGCACGCGCGGCTGGACGAATCGGCGGTGGTGATCGCGCTGCCGGGGTGACGGGGCGCGGGCGGGCGGCTCAGGCGCCGAGCTTCGCCATCTGCGCGCGCACGTCCTCGGCCGAGCCGGGCCGCACCACGCGGCCGACCTCCTGCCCGCCCTGCAGGAAGATCAGCGTGGGCCACAGCCGCACGGCAAAACTGCGGCCCAGCGGGCGGCCGCTGCCGTCCTCCACCTTGATGTGCCGCAGCCCGGCGGGCGCGTCGGCCAGCGCCTCGGTGATGGCGGGCTGCGCGCCGCGGCAGATGCCGCACCAGTTGGCGCCGAACTCCAGCAGCGTCGGGCCGGGCAGCGCGTCCACTTCGGCGCGGGTCTTGTCTTCGGGTTGGTAGGGGGTGGTCATGCGTGGAATCGTGAAGCCGCGGCGCCGGTGTGCGCTGTCGGCGGTCAGCGCCTGTGCTGGCCGGCGGCGAGCCTGCGGTAGATGGTCGCACGGCTCACGCCCAGCGCGCGGGCGGCCTCGGCCACGTTGCCGCGCGCGTCCTGCACGGCCTGGCGGATCAGCGAGGCCTGCACGTCGCGCAGGCGGGGCGCCGCCTGCACGTCGCGGCGCTGGGCGCGCACGTGCAGCCGCAGGCCCGACCACAGCGGCACCTCGACCGGCGCCGGGTGGCGCGCGGCGGCGTCGAAGAGCAGGGAGGGCGGCACGGCGAACAGGTCGCCGGCCTGCACCGCCTCGGCGCGGCCGGGTGCCGGCAGGGGCAGCAGCTGGCGCGCCATCGCGTTGGCGCCGAGCACGCGGCCGTCGGCGTCCAGGCACAGCAGGCCGTCGCTGTCGGCGGCCGCGTCCAGCGGCGCCAGGCTGCCGGGCCAGTTGACCTGCAGCAGCAGCGCGCAGGGCAGGCTGCGCAGCCAGGCGTTCTGGATCGCCTGCGCCGCGTGCTGCGCCAGGTGCTGCAGCTCGGGGCGTTCGACCACGTTCACGCCGGTCAGGTCGAGCATGCCCACGCAGCGCCCGGCGGGGTCGAACACCGGCGCGCCGGCGCAGGTGTAGACGCCGGTGTCCTCGAAGAAGTGCTCGCCGCGGTGCAGCCACACCGGGCTGCGCTCGGCCAGCGCGGCGCCGATGGCGGTGGTGCCCACCGCGCGCTCGGACAGGTCGACGCCGACGCGGGCGATGTCGCGCATGGCGCGGTCGTCCTGGCCGTGCAGCGCGCCCACCTCGATCACCACGCCGTCGGCATCGGTCAGCAGCGCGAAGTAGTGCGTGCCGGCGATGGCGCGCGAGAGCCGCTCCAGCACCGGCCGCGCGGCGCCGAGGAAGCTGCCGCAGCGCTCCTGCGCGGCGGCGGCGGCCGTGCGCGGCACGGCCTCGAACATCACTCGCTCGCGCGGGCTGCGCCCGGCGGCCAGGCAGCGCTGCCAGGAGCGGGCGATCCAGGGGGGCAGGGCGGCGTCGGCGCGGGCCTGCACCTCGCCGTGCAGCCAGGCGCGGCGCGCATGCGCGATGGAGCCGCTGCGGTCGGGCAGCGCGAGGGCGTGGGCTGGAAGATTCATGCGTGGGGTGCGTGCGCGGGGCCGAAGATGCCCGAGCCTGCGCGCGCCGATCGTCTCATTTTGAGAATTTCAACCCGCCCCCGCAACCGCCTAGGGTTTTGCCTAGGGTGGGTGTCGGGGGCGGGGCAGAAGATGACCAGCGGCGCGGCGGTTCCGGCCCCGCGCCCAGCCATCACCGACACACGGAGACAGCCACATGCAGGTATCCCTCACCGTCAACGGGCGCGAGGTCACGATCGACGCGCCGCCCCATACGCTCCTTGTCCAGGCCATCCGCGAGCACCTGCGCCTGACCGGCACGCACGTGGGCTGCGACACGGCCCAGTGCGGCGCCTGCACCGTGCACCTGAACGGCCGCGCCATCAAGTCCTGCAACGTGCTGCTGGCCCAAGTGGCGGGCGGCAACGTCACCACCATCGAGGGCATCGCCCAGGCCGACGGCACGCTGCACCCGATGCAGGCGGCCTTCAAGGAGTGCCACGGGCTGCAGTGCGGCTTCTGCACGCCGGGCATGGTGATGAGCGCGATCGACCTGTGCACGCACCATCCGAAGTCCGGCGAGCAGGAGATCCGCGCGCTGCTGGACGGCAACCTGTGCCGCTGCACGGGCTACCAGAACATCGTCAAGGCCGTGCAGCAGGGCGGCGAGGCGATGGCCTCGCAGGCCGCTTCGGCCTGAAGAAGGAAGGAGCGCGACATGGGTGCTTCCGATTTCGCCAAGCTGCCGCACATCGGCGAGGCCGTCCGCCGCAAGGAGGACGTGCGCTTCCTCACCGGCGCGGGCAACTACACCGACGACGTGCTGCTGCCCAACCAGGCGCATGCCGTCTTCCTGCGCTCGCCGCACGCGCATGCGGCGATCAGGTCCATCGACACCGCGGCGGCCGCGGCCATGCCCGGCGTGGTGGGCATCCTCACCGGCGCCGACATCGACGGGAAGATGGGCGGCCTGCCCTGCGGCTGGCTCATCAACAACCCGGACGGCACGCCGATGAAGGAGCCGCCGCATCCCATCCTGGCCATTGGCAAGGTGCGCTACGTGGGCGACCACGTGGCGATGGTGGTGGCCGAGACGGCGGAGCAGGCGAAGAACGCGGCCGAGGCCATCGTGGTCGACTACGAGGTGCTGCCCGCGCTGGTGAGCGTGGACTACGCGGCGAAGAAGAGCAGCGGCGTCACCATCCACGACGCCGCGCCCGACAACCAGTGCTACCGCTGGACGCTGGGCGACAAGGCGGCGGTGGACGCGGCCTTCGCCGGCGCGGCGCACGTGACGAAGCTCGACCTCGTCAACAACCGCCTCATCCCCAACGCCATCGAGCCGCGCGTGGCGGTGGCCGGCTACAACCGGGCGGGCGACGAGTACACGCTGTATGTCGCCAACCAGAACCCGCACGTCGAGCGGCTGCTGATGACGGCCTTCGTGCTCGGCCTGCCCGAGCACAAGGTGCGCGTGATCGCGCCCGACGTTGGCGGCGGCTTCGGCTCCAAGATCTACCTCTACGCGGAAGACGTGGCCCTCACCTGGGCCAGCAAGCAGTTCAACCGCAACATCAAGTGGACGGCCGAGCGCTCCGAGTCCTTCCTGTCTGACGCGCACGGCCGCGACCACGTGAGCCACGCCGAGATGGCGATGGACAAGGACGGCAAGTTCCTCGCGCTGCGCGTGCACACCGACGCCAACCTGGGCGCCTACCTGTCCACCTTCGCCACGGCGGTGCCGACCATCCTCTACGCCACGCTGCTGGCGGGCCAGTACACCACGCCGCAGATCTACGTGGAAGTGGACGCCTGGTTCACCAACACCGCGCCGGTGGATGCCTACCGCGGGGCCGGCCGGCCCGAGGCCACCTACCTGCTGGAGCGCCTGGTCAGCCGCTGCGGCTGGGAGATGGGCCTGGGCCAGGACGAGATCCGGCGCCGCAACTTCGTGCGCGAATGGCCCTACCAGACGCCGGTGGCGCTGCAGTACGACGTGGGCGACTACCAGGCCTGCATGGACAAGGCGCAGGCGCTGGCCGAGGTCGCCGGCTTCGACGCGCGCCGGGCCGAGAGCGAGAAGAAGGGCAAGCTGCGCGGCATCGGCTATTCCAGCTACATCGAGGCCTGCGGCCTGGCGCCATCCAACATCGCCGGTGCGCTCGGCGCGCGCGCCGGCCTGTTCGAGGCTGGCGAGGTGCGCGTGCATCCCACCGGCAGCGTGACGGTCTTCACCGGCTCGCACAGCCACGGCCAGGGTCACGAGACGACCTTCGCGCAGGTGGTGGCGGCGCGCCTGGGCATCCCGGTCGAGAACGTCGACATCGTGCACGGCGACACCGGCCGCATCCCCTTCGGCATGGGCACCTACGGCTCGCGCTCCATCAGCGTGGGCGGCGCGGCCATCATGCGCGCGCTCGACAAGATCGAGGCCAAGGCCAAGAAGATCGCCGCGCACCTTATGGAAGCCAGCGACGCCGACATCGAGTTCGCCGGCGGCGAGTTCACCGTCAAGGGCACCGACAAGAAGATCCCCTTCGGCCAGGTGGCGCTGACGGCCTACGTGCCGCACAACTACCCGCTCGACAAGCTGGAGCCCGGCCTGAACGAGACGGCCTTCTACGACCCGACCAACTTCACCTACCCGGCCGGCACCTACATCTGCGAGGTGGAGATCGACAAGGCCACGGGCGAGGTGCGGATCGACCGCTTCACCGCGGTGGACGACTTCGGCACCATCATCAACCCGATGATCGTGGAAGGGCAGGTGCACGGCGGCATCGTGCAGGGCATCGGCCAGGCGCTGATGGAGAACTGCGTCTACGACCGCGAGACGGGGCAACTGCTCACCGGCAGCTTCATGGACTACGCCATGCCGCGCGCGGAAGACTTCCCGGTCTTCAAGCTCGACACCGTCTGCACCCCCTGCACCCACAACCCGCTGGGCACCAAGGGCTGCGGCGAGGCCGGCGCCATCGGCTCGCCGCCGGCCGTCATCAACGCCGTGCTCGATGCGCTGCACCCGCTTGGGGTGAAGGACTTCGACATGCCCGCCAGCCCGGCGCGCGTGTGGGAGGCGATGCGCAAGGCCCAGGCTGCCGCCTGAACGAGGAAGGAGCACACACCATGTACGCATTCACCTTCGAGCGTCCGGCCAGTCTCGACGAGGCGGCGAAGCTGGCAGCCGCCGGCGCGAAGCCGCTGGCGGGCGGCCAGACGCTGCTGGCCTCCATGAAGCTGCGCCTGTCGGCGCCTGAGCAGCTGGCCGACCTGTCCGGCTGCCCGGAGCTGACCGGCATCCGCCGGGAGGGCGACGCGCTCGTCATCGGCGCCATGTCGCGCCACGTCGAGGTCGCGAACAACGCCGACGTGAAGTCCGCCTACCCCGCGCTGGCCGACCTGGCCTCGCGCATCGGCGACCGGCAGGTGCGCGCGATGGGCACGATCGGCGGCTCGGTCGCCAACAACGACCCGGCCGCCTGCTACCCGAGCGCGGTGCTGGCTTCCGGCGCCACCGTCGTCACCACCAAGCGCGAGATCGCAGCCGACGACTTCTTCCAGGGTTTGTTCGCCACTGCGCTGGAGGAGGGCGAACTGATCAAGGCGATCCGCTTCCCCATCCCGAAGCAGGCCGCCTACGAGAAGCTGCGCCAGAAGGCCTCGCACTTCCCGCTGGTGGGCGTGTTCGTGGCGGTGTATGGCAGCGGCGTCCGCGTGGCCGTCACCGGCGCGGGCAACGGCGTGTTCCGACATGCCGGGCTGGAAGCAGCGCTGACGAAGAGCTTCACGCCCGAGTCGGCGGCCGCCGTCGCCATCGACGACAGCGAACTCAACAGCGACCTGCACGCCAGCGCCGCTTACCGTGCCAACCTGATCTCGGTGCTCGCGCAGCGCGCCGTGGCGAAGGCGCTCGGTTAAGCTGGGCCGATGACCGACCACGCCCGCCCTGACGCCGCCACGCCGTTCGCTTCGATCGACGCCGTGGTGCAGGGGCTGGCGGAGGTCGGCTACCTGGCCGACCGGCGCCTGGCCACTGCCGTCTTCCTCGCGCTGAAGCTGCAGCGGCCGCTGCTGCTGGAGGGCGAGCCCGGCGTCGGCAAGACCGAGCTGGCGAAGGCGCTGTCGGCCGCGCTGGGCCGCGAGCTGCTGCGCCTGCAGTGCTACGACGGCCTGGAGCAGCGCGAGGCGCTGTACGAATGGAACTACGCCGCGCAACTGCTGCACATGCGTGCGGCAGAGGCACGAGGGGCCGTGGACGACGTGGAATCCGAGGTCTACCAGCCGCACTACCTGATCCGCCGCCCGCTGCTGCAGGCCCTGCAGGCACCGCCGCCCGGCGCCGTGCTGCTGATCGACGAGGTGGATCGCGCCGACGAGCCCTTCGAGGCCTTCCTGCTCGAATACCTGGGCGAGTACCAGGTGAGCATCCCCGAGCTGGGCACCGTGCGCGCCGTGGTGCCGCCGGTCACCGTTCTCACCAGCAACCGCACGCGCGAGCTGAACGATGCGGTGAAGCGCCGCTGCCTGTACCACTGGCTGGACTATCCGGAGCGCGAGCGCGAACTCGCCATCGTGCGCGCCCGCGTGCCGGGCGCCGGCGAGGCGCTGTCGGCGCAGGTGGCCGACTTCGTGCACCGGCTGCGCAGCCAGCCTGTCGCCAATGCCTTCCAGCGCGCGCCCGGCATCGCCGAGAGCGTGGAATGGGCCAAGGCGCTGGTGGCGATGGACACGGTCGAACTCGACCCCGAGGTGGTGGCCGACACCGCCGGCATCCTCTTCAAGCAGCGCGACGACGTGGCGGCGCTCAACCACACGCTGGCCACCGAACTGCTCGCGCCCGCCGAGTGAGGCCGGGCGCATGGAACGCGTGCATCAACTCGGCGACGCCAGGCGAGGCAAGCTGGCCGGCAACCTGGCGGGTTTCGGCCGTGCGCTGCGGCGCGCCGGCGTGCGCGTCGACGCCTCGCGCATCGCACTGGCCGCCGAGGCGGCGCAGCTCGTCGGCGTGCACCGGCGCGACGACATGAGCGCGGCGATGGAGGCGGTGCTGGTCGCCCGCGAGCAGGACCGGCTGGTCTTCCGCGAGCTGTTCGACGCGTGGTTCCGCGACCCCGAACTCGCCAGCAAGATGCTCGCCCAGATGCTGCCCACCACCGAGGGCCGCGCCGAGCCGCCGAAGCGCCGCCCCCGGGTGCGCGAGGCGCTGGCCGCGCCGGCCGCGCCGAAGGCCGCGCCGGAGAACGAGCGCGAGGTGCAGTTCGACGCCGCCATGACGGCCGGCGACCGCCGCCGCCTGCAGCACGCCGACTTCAACGCCCTGGGCGCGGCCGAGTACCGGCTGGTCGAGCGGCTGGCGCGCGACATCGCGCTGCCCGTGCCCACCGTGCCCGGCCGGCGCCTGCGCGTGGCCGGGCAGGGCGGCGCGCACGCGCGCATGCACTGGCCGGGCGTGTGGCACGAGGCCGCGCGCACCGGCGGCGAGATGCTGCGCCTGCCGCGCCTGGTGCGGCGCGAGCAGCCGCTGCCCCTGCTGGTGCTGGTGGACGTGTCGGGCTCGATGGAGCGCTACGCCCGGCTGCTGCTGGCCTTCCTGCATGCCGCCACGCGCGGCCTGGCCGGGCGCGGCGGCCGGCGTGACGTGTTCGCCTTCGGCACCGGCCTCACGGACCTGACGCCCGCCTTCCGCGCCGCCGACACCGATGCGATGCTGGCCGCGGCGGGCCAGGCGATCGAGGACTTCGCCGGCGGCACGCGCCTGGGCGAGTCGCTGGCGCAACTGCGCCGGCAGCATGCGCGGCGGCTGGTCGGCCGGCGCACGCTGGCGCTGCTGGTCAGCGACGGCCTGGACACGGGCGAGCCCGAGGCGCTGTGCGGCGAGCTGCAATGGCTGCGCCGCCACAGCCGCAGGCTGCTGTGGCTCAACCCGCTGCTGCGCTTTCCGGGCTACGCGCCGCTGGCGCGCGGGGCGGCCGTGCTGCACCGCGAGGCCGACGCCATGCTCGCCGTCCACAACCTGCAGGCGCTGGAAGACCTGGCGCGCAGCATCGCCGCGCTGCTGCGGCGCGGATAGACGCGGACAGACACTTTTTCTTTCGAGGAACATCACATGGATATGCAAGGCAACCGCCAGCTCGGCGTCACCCAGCAGCAGGCGTGGGACGCGCTGAACGACCCCGAGACGCTCAAGCTCTGCCTGCCCGGCTGCGACAAGTTCGAGGCCACCGGCGAAGGGCAGTACGCCGTGACGATGGCGGTCAAGGTCGGCCCCGTCTCGGCCAAGTTCAACGGCAAGGTCACGCTCAGCGACATCCAGCCGCCGGCCAGCTACCGGCTGGCCTTCGAGGGGCAGGGCGGCGTGGCCGGTTTCGGCAAGGGCGCCTCCGCCGTCACGCTGGCGCCCAACGAGGCCGGCTGCGAGTTGGGCTACACCGTGCAGGCGCAGGTGGGCGGCAAGATCGCGCAGCTCGGCCAGCGGCTGATCGACGGTGCCGCCAAGTCGATGGCCGACGATTTCTTCAAGCGCTTCGACGCCGAGATGGTCCGGCGCCACGGCGCGCCGGCGGAGGCCGAGGCGCCGCCGGCCGAGGCCGCGGAGGATAAGAAGGAGAAGGGCAAGTTCGCCGGCCTGATGCAGAAGATGGGCTTCGGCAAGAAGGACGGCGAGGACGACAAGGCCGGCCCGACCCCCGAGAGCTGAGCATGGAGAACCTCGACGTCATGGTGCTGCGCCAGTTGCGCGACTGGCGCCTGGACGGGCGCCGGGCGATGCTGGCGACGGTGGTGCGCACCTGGGGCTCCTCGCCTCGGCCCGTCGGCTCGATCATGGCGCTGGCCGAGGACGGCGCGGTGGTCGGCTCCGTCTCCGGCGGCTGCATCGAGGACGACCTGATCGCGCGGCACAGCAGGCTCGGCCAAGCCGAGATGCCGAGCGGCGCGCCCGTGCTGGTGAAGTACGGCGTCACCGCCGACGAGGCGCACCGCTTCGGCCTGCCCTGCGGCGGCACGCTGGAGCTGCTGCTGGAGTTCGACCCCGACGCCGCACGGCTGGCCGAACTGGTCGCCGAGCTGGAGGCCGGCCGCCTGATGCAGCGCACCGTGCGCCTGGCCGACGGCGAAGTCACGCTCGCGCCGTCGGATGCGCCGGCGGAACTGGTCATCGACGGCACCGTGCTGGTCAACACCTTCGGCCCCGAGTACCGCATGCTGCTGATCGGCGCCGGCCAGCTCGCCGAGTACGTGGCGACGATGGCGCGCTTCTGCGGCTTCGCCGTCACGCTGTGCGATCCGCGCGAGGAGTACCGCGGGAGCTGGCAGGTGCCCGGCGTGCAGCTCTCCACCGAGATGCCCGACGACGCGGTGCGCGCCTTCCGCCCCGATGCGCGCACCTGCGTGGTGGCGCTCACGCACGACCCCAAGCTGGACGACCTGGCGCTGCTGGAGGCGCTGGACACGCCGGCCTTCTACGTCGGCGCCATCGGCTCGCGCCGCAACGCGCAGGCCCGGCGCGAGCGGATGATCGAGCACTTCGAGCAGACCGAGGCCTCGCTCGCCCGCCTGCGCGGCCCGATCGGCATCTACATCGGCAGCAAGACGCCCTCGGAGATCGCCGTGAGCCTGATGGCCGAGATCCTGGCCGTGAAGAACGGCGTGCGCTTGCCGCGCGAGATGGAGGTGGCGATGGCCAAGGCGCAGCAGGGCGTGGCCGCCAGCTGACCCGCCGGCCGCCGCCGGGGCTTACGCGGCCGCCTTGATCCCCCGCATCATGATCACGCCGCCGAGCGTGGTGGTGTCGCTGCGCATGCGGCTGGCCAGGGCGGCGGGCGTGCCGGCGCGCGGCTGCCAGCCGGCCTTGAGCAGGGCGGCGCTGATGTCGGGCGTGCGCAGCACCTGGTTGAGCGCCGTGTTGAGCCGGGCCACGGCCGCTTCGGGCATCGAGGCGGGGGCGGCCAGCGCGGTCCAGATCTCCAGGTCGGCGCCGCGCACGTCGGCCTCGCGCAGCGTGGGCATGTCGCCTGCCAGCGGGCTGCGCTCGGGCGAGGTCGCGCCGATCGCCTTGAGCTTGCCGCTCTTCACGTGAGGCAAGGCCAGCCCCGGCGGCAGCAGGGCCATCTGGATCTTGTTGGCCAGCATGGCCTCGATGACCTTCGGGTTGCCGTTGAAGGGCACGTGCTCGACGCGGATGCTGGTGCGCATCTTCAGCAGTTCCATGCCCAGGTGGCCGACGGTGCCGGCGCCCGGCGTGCCGTACTTGCCGTCGCTGCCCAGGTTGCGCGCCCACAGCAGCAGCTCGGTCGGCGTGCGGCCTTCGGCCTCGGCGCAGGTCGCCAGCACCAGCGGCGCGGTGCCGATCAGGCCGACCGGGGCGAAGTCTTTCTCCGGGTCGAACGGGGTGGCCGCGTTGAGCACGCGGGCGATGGTCAGGTTGCCGTTGATGAGCGCGCCGATGGTGTGGTCGTCCTGCGCCTTGGCCACCTCGTTGGCCGCCACGTTGCCGCTGGCGCCGGGCTTGTTCTCGACCACCACCGGCTGGCCCAGCAGCGCGGACAGCGGCCCGGCGACGGCGCGCGCCGCCAGGTCGGGCGAGGCGCCTGCCGGAAAGCCCACCAGGATGCGCACCGGCTTGCTCGGCCAGGTGCCTGCCGCGGCCTGGCCGTTTTTCTGTGCCCATCCGGGAAGGCAGAGGGTGGCCGCGGAGGCGGCGCAGGATTGGAGCAGCCGGCGCTTGCTGAGCATGGGACGTTCGCGAGTGGAAAGTTACAAACATTAACAAACCCGCGCGCACCTGGCAATGCAGGCATTTTTCTTATGGAGCGGCGGCATGCCGCGGCCCGGCGGGATGGGACCGCGCTCAGCGGTCCTGCAGCGGCTCCGGGGCCGGCGCGGCGCGCGGCGTCGCGTCGTCCATCTGCGCCGTGGGCGGCACCGGCCCGCCCTTGAGCCGCTCGCGGAACAGGGCGGCGCGCGCCAGGAAGATGGTCGTCACCGGCGCGGTGAGCGCGACGAACAGCGCGATGAGCATCGCGTGCAGGAACAGGTGGAAGCCCTGCACCGAGAAGTAGATGACGGTGCCCAGCGAGATCGACCACACGCCGGCGGTGGCGCCCAGCGTGGGCGCGTGGATGCGGCTGAAGAAGTCGCGCAGCCGCACCAGCCCGAAGGAGCCGATGGCGGCGAAGGCGGCGCCGCTGACGATGCAGATCGCGGTGAGCCACTCGGCCCACCAGGGCAGCGGGCCGGTCATCGGGAAACCTCCGTGCTTCGCACTGCGGTGCGAGCCCCCTTCGGAACGGCCGGGCGGGGGCTCATTCAATGACCTCCCCACGCAGCAGGAACTTGGCCAGCGCGGTGGACGCGACGAAGCCGAACAGCGCGATCAGCATCGCCGCCTCGAAGTACACGCTGCTGGCGTAGGAGATGCCCAGCACCAGCATGGTGAGCATGCCGTTGATGTAGAGGCAGTCCAGCGCCATCACGCGGTCCTGCGCCGCCGGGCCGCGCAGCAGGCGCCACAGCGCGCACAGCATCGCCACGGCCAGCAGGAAGAGGGCGGCCTTGACGGCCCAGAACAGCACGGGTGTCATGACTCGAAGATCTCCATCAAGGGGCGCTCGTAGCGGTTCTTGATCATGGCGATGAAGGCATCGTGGTCGCCCATCTCCAGCACGTGCAGCAGCAGCGCGCTGCCGTCGCCCGACAGCTCGTGCCAGGCGGTGCCGGGCGTCAGGCACACGATCATGGACAGCACGGCCAGGCCGTTGGCGTCGCGCATGTCCAGCGGCACCGAGACGAAGTGCGAGTCGATGTCGCGGATGCGGCGCGTGAGGATGGCGCGCGCCACGGCCCAGGCGGAGACGGTCAGGTCGTGCACCACGACGCAGGCCAGCTTCAGCGCCGTGAGGGGGTGGCGCATGCGCACGCGCGCGGGGCGCAGGCTGCGCGTGACCAGCGGCACCACCAGCGCCAGCAGCGTGCCCATGACGATGGTGGCTGGGTGCAGCGACTGGTTCAGCAGCAGCCACACCACCAGCAGCGCGAGCGACAGCGGCGGCGAGGGCACCCAGCGGCGCAGCAGGCGCGGCATCAGCGGGCTCCCCCCTGTGTCGGGCCCAGGCGCTGGCGCGCGCCGAAGACGGCGTCGCGGTACGCGGCGGGATGCTCCAGTCCCTCGGCGGTGGCCTGCGCGTGCCGCATCACCGGGCCCGCGCCCACCGTCAGTGCCACGCAGGCGGCCAGCAGCACGGCCACCGGCAGCACCTCCATCGCCCGCAGGGCGGGCAGGCTGCCCTGCGTGGGCGTCCAGAAGTGGCGGATGCCGGCGCGCGACAGCGCCACCAGTGTCAGGAAGCCCGAGACCAGCAGCAGCGCCATGAACAGCCAGCTGCGCCGGCCGGGCGCCTGCTCCAGCAGCCCCGAGAGCATGGCGAACTTGCCGACGAAGCCCGACAGCGGCGGCAGCCCCGCCAGCAGCAGCGTGCAGCCGAGGAAGGCCAGGCCCAGGAAGGCGACGCCGGCCGGGATGGCGCGGCCGTACAGCGCCTGCGCGTCGTCGTCCAGGTTCACGTCGTCGAAGGAGGTCAGGTCTTCCGAGAGGAAGGGCGCCGTCTGGTCCGACTCGTGCGGCGCGATGCTGCGGCCGGCGTTGCGCCAGCGCTCCACCATGTCGATGAGCAGGAACAGCGCGCTGGCCGCCAGCGTGGAGCTGAGCAGGTAATAGAGCGCGCCGGCCCACACCGCGCGCTGGCCCAGGCCCACCGCCGCCAGCAGCGTGCCGGCGGAGATCAGCACCGAGAAGCCCGCCAGGTTCGACAGCCGCTGCGTGCCGACGATGCCGATGGCCGCCACCGCCAGCGTCGCCAGGCCCAGGCCCAGCAGCACCGTCTGCCCGAACTGCGCGGAGTCGCCGGCGTCGTGGCCGAAGAACAGCGTCGAGGTGCGCAGCAGCACGTACACGCCCAGCTTGGTCAGCAGCGCGAAGACCGCGCTCACCGGCGACACCGCCGCGCTGTAGGCCGGCACCAGCCAGAAGTTCAGCGGCCAGGCCCCTGCCTTGGCGAGGAAGGCCGTGGCCAGCACCGCCGCCGCGGCGTGGACCAGCGTGCGGTCGGCCGGGTCGATCTGCGCGATGCGCACGCCCAGGTCGGCCATGTTCAGCGTGCCGGTGGCGCCGTAGAGCATCGAGGCGCCGACCAGGAACAGCGACGAGGCCGCCAGGTTGATGGCGATGTAGTGCAGCCCGGCGCGCACCCGCAGCCGGCCCGAGCCGTGCAGCAGCAGGCCGTAGGATGCGGCCAGCATCACCTCGAAGAAGACGAACAGGTTGAACAGGTCGCCGGTGAGGAAGGCGCCGTTCAGGCCCATGAGCTGCAGCTGCAGCAGCGGGTGGAAGTGCACGCCCGCGCGGTCCCAGCGCGAGGTGGAGTAGATGGAGGCGGCGAAGGCGATCACGCCGGTGAGCGCGACCATCATGCTGGAGAGCCGGTCGGCCACCAGCACGATGCCGAAGGGCGCGGGCCAGTTGCCCGGCAGGTACACGCCGATGGAGCCCGGCCCGCCGCCGGTGTCGGGCGCGTTCACCCAGCGCAGCAGCGCCAGCGCCGCCAGCAGGCCCACCAGGCCGGAGACCACCGAGAGGAAGGATTTCAGCCGCCGCCGGTGCTCGCCCATCAGCAGCATCAGCGCAGCGGTGAGCATGGGCACCAGGATCGGCACGGCGACCAGGTGCGGCATGCCGAAGTCCAGCAGCCGGTCGAGCAGGCGGAAGATTTCGGCGGCGATGCCGCTCATTGGATGACCTCCGTGCTTCGCACTGCGGTGCGAGCCCCCTTCGGAACGGCCGGGCGGGGGCTCATTGGGGTACCTTCGCGCTGACGCGCTGCGGTGCGAGCGCCTTCGGGCGGCCGGGCGGCGCTCATGCGTCCTCCTCGCCGTCCACGTGGTCGGTGCCCGAGATGCCGCGCGAGGCCAGCAGCACGACCAGGAACAGCGCCGTCATGGCGAAGCCGATCACGATGGCGGTGAGCACCAGGGCCTGCGGCATCGGGTCGGCCGTGTTGGCCAGCGTGGCCGGAAAGCCCGGCGTGAGCACGGGTTCGCTGTCGACCTTGAGCCGGCCCATGCTGAAGATGAACAGGTTGACCGCGTAGGAGATCAGCGTCAGGCCCATCACGACCTGGAAGGTGCGCGGGCGCAGCAGCAGGTACACGCCCGAGCCGGTGAGCACGCCGATGGCGATGGCGAGCACGGCTTCCATCAGTGGTTCTCCTCCTGCATGGCCGCGCGGTAGGCGCGCACCGCGTCCTGCGCGGCCTCGTGGTCGGCATGGCGCTGCACCGCGGCGTCGGCCGCTTCCTCGACCTCGCGCTCGGCCTGCTCCTCGGCCCAGCGGTGGCTGCGGATGGACTGGTGCGCCAGCGCGGTGAGGATCAGCATGGTCGCGCCCAGCACCAGCGAGAACACGCCGATGTCGAAGAACATCGCGCTGGGCACGTGCAGCTCGCCCAGCACCGGCAGGTGCAGGTGCGCGGTGTGGGTGGTGAGGAAGGGGTAGCCCAGCGCCACCGCGCCGGCGCCCGTGGCCAGGGCCGCCAGCAGCCCGGTGGCGATCCAGCGGCGCGGGTACAGGCGCAGGTGCTCCTCGGTCCAGGCCGCGCCCGAGACGATGAACTGCAGCATCAGCGCCAGCGACATCACCAGCCCGGCCACGAAGCCGCCGCCCGGCGCGTTGTGGCCGCGCATGAAGAAGTACACCGACACCAGCGCCGCGAGCGGCAGCAGCAGGCGCACCAGCACGGCCGGCACCATCAGGTAGCCGACGGCGGCGTCCTTGGCGCGGCGCGGGTTGAACAGGTCGGTGGCGGCCCAGTCGCTGGTCTGCACCATGCGCTGCTGCGGCGGCAGCTCCATCGCTTCCTCCGCCGGGCGGAAGCGGCGCAGCAGCGCATACACCGTCAGCGCCACGATGCCCAGCACGGTGATCTCGCCGAAGGTGTCGAAGCCGCGGAAGTCCACCAGCATCACGTTGACCACGTTGGTGCCGCCGCCCTCGGGCAGGGCCTTGTCGAGGAAGTAGGGCGAGATGCTCTGCGGGAAGGGGCGCGTCATCACCAGCCAGGCCAGCGCGGCCATGCCGGCGCCGGCGCAGGCGGCCAGGCCCAGGTCGCGCGAGCGGCGGCTCCAGGCCTTGAACGCGCCGAAGCCGCCGTGCGCCGGCCGCACCTCGGCCTTGCGCATCGGCAGCCAGCGCAGGCCCAGCAGGATCAGCAGCGTCGTCACGCTCTCGACCACGAGTTGCGTGAGCGCCAGGTCGGGCGCCGAGAACCAGATGTAGGTGATGCAGCTCACCAGCCCGGCGCCGGAGGCCAGCATCAGCGCGGCCAGGCGGTGGAACTTGGCCTGCCAGGCCGCGGCCACGGCGCACACGCAGCCGATGATCCACGTCATGGCGAACATGGTCGAGAAGGGCAGCAGCTCGCGCGCGCCGCGCCCGGCCGGCGCCAGCCAGACCGCCGCGCCGGCGCCCAGCACCGCCAGGCCCACCAAGAGGAAGAGCTGGGGCTGCAGCCGCCGCGTGCCGAGCAGGCGGCGGCCCTGCCGGCCCAGCTCCGAGAGCCGGGCCAGCAGGTTCTCGAAGATGCGCTGGCCGTCGAGGCGCTGCAGCAGCGGCGTGTCGTCGAGACCGCCCTGCGCGCGGCGGCGGCGCTGCAGCAGGTACAGCACGCCGCCGCCGGCCAGGGCGACGAAGCTCATCACCAGCGGCAGGTTGAAGCCGTGCCACACCGCCAGGCTGTAGTGCGGCAGCGTGCCGCCGACCACCGGCGTCGCCGCGGCGGCCAGGAAGCTGCCCACCGACCAGGCCGGCACGATGCCCACCACCAGGCAGGCCAGCACCAGCAGCTCGACCGGCACGCGCATCCAGTGCGGCGGCTCGTGCGGCGCCTTGGGCACCACGGCCGTGCAGGGCGGGCCGAAGAACACGTCGAACACGAAGCGCGCCGAGTAGGCCACGCTGAAGATGCCGGCCACCGTCGCCAGCACCGGCATCGCCACCTCCAGCCAGGGAGCGGCGTCGAGGAACACCGTCTCGGCGAAGAACATCTCCTTGGACAGGAAGCCGTTGAGCAGCGGCACCCCGGCCATCGAGGCGCTGGCGATGATGGCCAGCGTGGCGGTGATGGGCATCGGCCGCGCCAGGCCGCTGAGCTTGCGGATGTCGCGCGTGCCGGTCTCGTGGTCGATGATGCCCGCCGCCATGAACAGCGACGCCTTGAAGGTCGCGTGGTTCATGACGTGGAACACGGCCGCCACGGCGGCCAGCGGCGAGTTCAGGCCCAGCAGCAGCGTGATGAGCCCGAGGTGCGAGATCGTCGAGTAGGCCAGCAGCCCCTTGAGGTCGTGCTGGAACATGGCGATGTAGCCGCCCAGCAGCAGCGTGGCCACGCCCGCGCCGCCCACCAGCCAGAACCAGGCCTCGGTGCCCGAGAGCGCCGGCCACAGCCGCGCCATGAGGAACACGCCCAGCTTCACCATCGTGGCCGAGTGCAGGTAGGCCGACACGGGCGTGGGCGCCGCCATGGCGCGCGGCAGCCAGAAATGGAAGGGGAACTGCGCGCTCTTGGTGAAGGCGCCCAGCAGCACCAGCACCAGCGCGACCGGGTACAGCGGATGGGCGCGGATGACGTCGCCCGAGGCGAGCACCACGTCCAGCTCGTAGCTGCCGGCGATGCGCCCCAGCACCAGCACGCCGGCCAGCAGGGCGAGGCCGCCGGCGCCGGTGACGGTGAGCGACATGCGCGCGCCGCGCCGTGCGTCGCGCCGGTGGTGCCAGTAGCCGATCAGCAGGAAGGAGAACAGGCTGGTGAGCTCCCAGAACATCACCATCTGGATCAGGTTGCCCGAGAGCACCACGCCCACCATCGAGCCCATGAAGGCCAGGAAGAAGGCGAAGAAGCGCGGCACCGGATCGGAGGCCGACATGTAGTAGCGCGCATACAGCACCACCAGCGCGCCGATGCCCAGCACCAGCATGCAGAACAGCCAGGCGAAGCCGTCCAGGCGGAAGGACAGGTCCAGCCCCAGGGTGCCGAGCCATTCGTACTGCTCGCGCACCACGTTGCCGCCGGCCACGCGCGGGAACATCCAGCCCACCTGCACCGCGCACCCCAGGGCCACCAGGCCCGCCAGCGTCGATTCCCGGTTGCGCGCGTTGTGCGGCAGGGCGGCAGCCAGCACGCTTGCGACGAAGGGAAGAAGGACGATCAGGGCCAGGGGCATCGCGATCGATTCTATCGACCGACCCTGGTGGGTTCATTGAGGATTCCACCGCCGCCGCCCCGTTTTTTCGGGGCGCGCGCAGGTGCTCACATCTGCCGCGGCAGCCAGGTGACCAGGTCCGGGAAGAAGTAGATGAGGAAGACGGCCGCCACCATCAGCAGGAACATCGGCACCGTGACGCGCGCGATGTAGAGCAGGTCCTTGCCCGTCATGCCCTGCAGCACGAACAGGTTGAAGCCCACCGGCGGCGTGATCTGCGCCAACTCGACCACGATGACGATGAAGATGCCGAACCAGATCGGATCGATGCCGGCGCCGGTGACGGTGGGCATGATGACCCCCATCGTCAGGACCACCATCGAGATGCCGTCGAGGAAGCAGCCCAGCACGATGTAGAAGACGGCGAGCATCATCACGAGCTGGAATTTCGACAGCCCCAGCGAGCCGATCCATTCGGCCAGGTGGCGCGGCAGGCCGATGTAGCCCATGGCCAGCGTCAGGAAGGCGGCGCCGGCCAGGATCAGCGCCATCATGCAGTACAGGCGGGTGGCGCCCAGCAGCGATTCCCTGAACGTGGTCCAGTCGAGCGAGCCCTGGGCGGCGGAGATGACCAGCGCGCCCACCACGCCGACGGCGGCCGCCTCGGTCGCGGTGGCGATGCCGGCGTAGATCGAGCCCAGCACCGCCAGGATCAGCAGCGTCACCGGGATCAGGCTGCGCGAGGCATGCAGCTTCTGGGCGAAGCTCATGCGTGCATCGGCGGCCGGCACCTTGGCCGGATTCAGCAGCGCCCACACGCCGATGTAGCCCGAGAACAGCAGCGCCAGCAGGATGCCCGGCACCACGCCCGCGATGAACAGGCGGGCGATGGACACGTCCGCCGCCACGCCGTAGACGATCATGATGATCGAGGGCGGGATCAGCAGGCCCAGCGTGCCGGCGCCGGCCAGCGTGCCGATGACCATGTCCTGCGGGTAGCCGCGGCGCTGCAGCTCCGGCAGGGTCATCTTGCCGATGGTCGCGCAGGTCGCGGCGCTGGAGCCGGACACCGCGGCGAAGATCGCGCAGCCCACCACGTTGGTGTGCAGCAGGCGGCCCGGCAGCCGCTGCATCCAGGGCGCCAGGCCCTTGAACATGTCCTGCGACAGCCGGGTGCGGAAGAGGATCTCGCCCATCCACACGAACAGCGGCAGGGCCGTGAGCGTCCAGCTGGAGGCCGAGCCCCAGATGGTCACCGCCATGGCGTCGCCTGCCGGGCGCGACGAGAACATCTGCATCGCGATCCAGGCCACGCCGGACAGCGTGAGGCCGATCCACACGCCGCTGCCGAGGATGAGGAAGAGCGCCGCGATCAGCAGCGCGGCCACGCTGATGTCACTCATGTCGCAGCATCTCCCCGTCGGCGCGCGGCGCCCGGCCGTGCCAGGTCAGGACGAATTCGTCGATCGCCGCGATCGCGAAGACCACCGCGCCGGCGGCCATCGCGAGCTGCGGAATCCACAGGGGCGTGGCGTCGTTGGAGGTCGACATGTCGTTGAATTCGTGGGACTGCAGCACCAGGCGCACGCTGAACACCGCGAACAGCAGCGCCAGCGCGGCGCCGGCGCCCGTGGCCCAGCGCTCCATCCAGCGCCGCTGGCCGGCGCCCAGGGCGTTGAGCACCAGCGTCACGCGGATGTGCTCGCCCTTCTTGAGGGTGTGCGCCAGGGCCAGGAAGCCGGCCGAGGCCATCATGTAGCCGGCATAGGCGTCGACGCCGGGCACGTTGAAGTGGAGCTGGCGGCCCAGGATGGAGGTGAGCACCATCGCCAGCAGGCCGACCATGAAAAGCGCCGCCAGGGCGGCGGCGCAGTCGTACAGAGCGTTCAGAGCCTTGCGCATCGGCGCTGCGTCACATCTTGCGGTAGGCGTCCAGCACGGCCTGGCCCTCGGCGCCGGCCTTCTCCGTCCACTCCTTGATCATGGTCTCGCCCACCTTCTTCATGTCGGCCTTCAGCTGCGCCGAGGGCTCGTGGATGGTCATGCCGTTCTTCTTGAGCAGGTCCAGGTACTCCTGCGTCTTGGTCTTCGAGGTGGCCCAGCCGCGCTTCTCGGCCTCGGCGCCGGCCTTGAGCAGGGCTTCCTGCGTCGGCTTGTCCAGCGCGTCGAAGGCCTTCTTGTTCACCAGCACGGCGTTCTTGGGCAGCCACGCCTGCATGTCGTAGAAGTGCTTCAGGTACTCGTAGGTCTTGGTGTCGTAGCCGGTGGACCCGGAGGACATGTACGACTCCACCACGCCGGTGGCCATCGCCTGCGACAGCTCGGCCTGCTGCACCGTCACCGGCTGCGCGCCGACCAGCTCGGCGATGCGGGCCGTGGCCGGGCTGTAGGCGCGCCACTTCACGCCTTTGAGGTCGGCGGCGGCGTTGATGGGCTTGTTGATGAAGATGCCCTGCGGCGGCCAGGCCACGGTGTAGAGCAGCACGATGCCCTGTTCGGCGAGCTTCTTGGCCAGCACCGGCTTCTGTGCCTGGTAGAGCTTCCAGGCCGCGTCGTAGCTGTCGGCCAGGAAGGGAATGCCGTCCACGCCGAACACCTGCCATTCGTTCTGGAAGTTCACCAGCAGGATCTCGCCCATCTGCGCCTGGCCGCCCTGGACGGCGCGCTTGATCTCGGGGGCCTTGAACAGCGCCGCGTTGGAGTGCAGGGTGATCTTGAGCTTGCCGGCCGTGGCCTTGTCGACGTCGCTGACGAACTGGGCGAGGTTCTCCGTGTGGAAGTTGCTCGGCGGGTAGGCCGTGGGCAGGTCCCACTTGGTCTGCGCGAGAGCCGAGCAGCTCAGGGCGAGGGCTGCCAGCGCGATGCCGAATTTGTGGTTCATCGTCTCTCCGGGTGTGTGTTGCAACGAAGCGAGGCAGCATACGTGCAAATATCGGGCCACCGGGTGCGGCATTTCCCGGACGCGAGACGACAGAAAAGCCGCCCGGGGGCGGCTTGCGTTTCTTCCCGGAGGAATCGGGCGAAGGCTCAGGGCGCCTTCTTCGCCGCCGGTGCCTTCTTCGCGGGCGCCTCTGCGGCCGCCGCCTCGAAGGGCTTGCCGTTCACCGTCAGACCCGCCGCGGAGAGCTTGGCCGCGGCCTTCTCCTTGACGCCCTTGACGCGCGCCATGAAGTCGGCCCAGTCCTTGAACTCGCCCTGCTGCCGCGCGTCGAGGATGCGCTTGGACAGCGAGGGGCCGATGCCCGGCAGTCCGTCGAGGTCGGCGGCCGACCCCTTGTTGACGTCGACCGCGGCGAACGCGGTCAGGGACATGGCGGTGAAGGCCAGTGCGGCCAGTGCTTTCTTGAACATGTGATGCTCCCTGTGATGTGATGACATGTGCGCGTCGTCCGCGCGGGAGCATCTTGCGCAGCCCTGGCACGAAGCGCCAGGGCACCGGTCATAGTTCCTCCACGCGGCGTGGAGGGTAGCTGTCCCAGGCCTGGCAGCCGGGGCAGTGCCAGAAGTACTGGTGCGCCTCGAAGCCGCAGGCCGCGCAACGGTAGCGCAGCAGCGGCCGCGCCGCCTGGTCCAGCGCGCGCTGGACCGGCGGGTGGGTGCGCGCGTCGTCGGCCAGGGTCTCGCCGGCCAGCCAGCGCGAGGCGGCGACCAGCGAGCCCGGCTGGTGGGTCAGGTGCGCGAGGTAGCCGTCGCGCGGCGCCGGCGCGGTGGCGGAGGCGTCCCTGGCCTCGGCCTCGGCCGTCGTCGGGCTGCCGCCCAGCGCGATGATGGCCTCCAGCACGTCGATGGAGGGCGCGTGCGCATAGCGCCGCTGCAGCAGGAGCAGGGCCTCGCCGCTGCGGCGCGCCGCCACCGCCGCCTGCTGCATCTGGGCGGCGAACAGCGGCAGCGCCAGCGGCGCCGTCTCGGCCAGGCGCACCAGGGTGTCGAAGGCGGCCGCCGGCTCGCCGCCGCGCACCTGCAGCGCCGCGATGTCCATCGGCGGGCGCGGGGCCTGCGGCGCGAGCGCGGCCGCCTGCTGCAGCAGGGCCATGGCTTCTTCCTGCGCGGCGCCGCGGGCGACCAGCTCGGCGGCCTGCTCGCACAGGTGGTGGGCGCGGCGCGTGCCGTAGCTGGCCTGCTCCGCCGCGTCGAGCTTGGCCGCGACGAGCTCGGCCTGCGACCACTCGCGCGAGCGCTCGTAGATGGCCAGCAGCGCCAGCCGCGCCTCGTTCTCGAAGCGCGTGCCTTCCAGCTTCTGCAGTGCGCCCTCGGCGCGGTCGAGCAGGCCGGCGCTGAGGAAGTCCTGCGCCAGCGCGTGCTGCGCGCGCTCGCGGTCGGCGCGGCTCAGGTCGCCGCGCGAGAGCAGGTGCTCGTGCACGCGCACCGCGCGCTGGTATTCGCCGCGCCGGCGGAACAGGTTGCCCAGGGCGAAGTGCAGCTCCTGCGTGTCGGGGTCGTTCTGCACGGCCTCGATGAAGGCGTCGATCGCCTGGTCCTGCTGCTCGTTGAGCAGGAAGTTCAGGCCGCGGAAGTAGGCCTTGGGCGCCTGCCGGTTCTCCAGCCGGAGCTGGCGCAGGTCCAGGCGCGAGGCCAGCCACCCGAGCACGAAGGCCACGGGCAGGCCCAGCAGGAGCCAGCTCAGGTCAAAGTCCATGCTGGCGGGGAATCATCGGTTCGACGGCCGGGCCGGGGGGGGCGGCCGGGGATGCCGTCGGCGCGCCGGCCGGGGGCGGCGTGAGCGCCGACTGCTGCGCCGCGGCGCGGCGGTGGCGCCACCAGCCGGGCAGCATGCCCAGGGCGCCGACCACCATGCCGCCGGCGAAGGCGGCCAGCACCACCAGCACCAGCGGCGCGCGCCAGGAGGTGCCGAAGAAGAAGTACACCGTGGCGTCGTGCTGGTTGTTCAGCGCGAAGGCGAAGAGGGTAAAAAAAATGGCTGCCTTGAGCAGCCACAGGAGGTATCTCATGCGCGTTCCAGGGGCGGACGCGATTCTACGGAGTCAATCGGCATCCGTGCCCGGCGCCGTCGGCATGCCGCGGGCGTCGACCGCCTCGCGCAGCGCCTTGCCGGGCTTGAAGTGCGGCACGCGCTTCTCGGGAACGAGGACGCTTTCGCCCGAGCGCGGGTTGCGCCCGACACGCGGCGGCCGCCGGCTGACCGAGAAGCTGCCGAAGCCGCGGATCTCGATGCGATGGCCGCGCACCAGGGCGTCGCTCATCGCGTCGAGGATCGTCTTGACGGCCTGTTCCGCGTCGCGGTGCGTGAGCTGCGCGAAGCGGGCGGCGAGTTCTTCGACGAGGTCCGAACGGGTCATGGATTTCTGGAGGAAAACACGGCGGGGCGAGCCCCGCCGTGTCCTTGGGCCGCTTCGCGGATTACTTGTCCGAGCCGTCCAGCTTGGCGCGTAGCAGGGCGCCCAGGCTGGTCGTGCCGGCGTTCTCGCGGGCCGACTGCTGGCTCAGGTTGGCCATGGCTTCCTGCTGGTCGACCATGTCCTTCTGGCGGATCGACAGCTGGATGTTGCGGGTCTTGCGATCCACGTTGGTGACCACGGCCGTGACCTCGTCGCCTTCCTTGAGCACGTTGCGGGCATCTTCCACGCGGTCGCGGGAGATTTCCGAGGCGCGCAGGTAGCCGACCACGTCGTTGCCCAGGTCGATCTCGGCGCCGCGCGGGTCCACGGTCTTGACCTTGCCGGTCACGATCTGGCCCTTGTCGTTCACCGTCACGAAGGTGGTGAACGGGTCGCCGTCGAGTTGCTTGATGCCCAGGCTGATGCGCTCGCGGTCCACGTCGACGGCCAGCACGATGGCTTCGACTTCCTGGCCCTTCTTGTAGTTGCGCACGGCGGCTTCGCCCGGCTCGTTCCACGACAGGTCGGACAGGTGCACCAGGCCGTCGATGCCGGCCGACAGGCCGACGAACACGCCGAAGTCGGTGATCGACTTGATCGGGCCCTTGACGCGGTCGCCGCGCTTGGTGTTCTGCGCGAATTCCTGCCAGGGGTTGGCCTTGCACTGCTTCATGCCCAGGCTGATGCGGCGCTTGTCCTCGTCGATCTCCAGGACCATGACCTCGACCTCGTCGCCCATCGAGACGATCTTGTTGGGGGCCACGTTCTTGTTGGTCCAGTCCATCTCGGACACGTGCACCAGGCCTTCGATGCCGGGTTCCAGCTCGACGAACGCGCCGTAGTCGGCGATGTTCGTGACCTTGCCGAACAGGCGGGTGCCCTGCGGGTAGCGACGCGAGACGCCCATCCACGGGTCGTCGCCCATCTGCTTGAGGCCCAGCGAGACACGGTTCTTCTCGGTGTCGAACTTGAGGATCTTGGCGTTGATTTCCTGGCCGGCCGTGACCACCTCGCTCGGGTGGCGCACGCGGCGCCACGCCATGTCGGTGATGTGCAGCAGGCCGTCGATGCCGCCGAGGTCCACGAACGCACCGTACTCGGTGATGTTCTTGACCACGCCGTGCACGATGGCGCCTTCCTTGAGCGTTTCCATCAGCTTGGCGCGCTCTTCGCCCATGGAGGCTTCCACCACGGCGCGGCGGCTGAGCACCACGTTGTTGCGCTTGCGGTCGAGCTTGATGACCTTGAACTCGAGGGTCTTGTTCTCGTACGGGGCCAGATCCTTGACCGGGCGGGTGTCGATCAGCGAGCCGGGCAGGAAGGCGCGGATGCCGTTGACCAGCACCGTCAGGCCGCCCTTGACCTTGCCGCTGGTGGTGCCGGTGACGAATTCGCCGGATTCCAGGGCCTTTTCGAGCGCCAGCCAGGAGGCCAGGCGCTTGGCGGTGTCACGCGACAGGATGGTGTCGCCGTAGCCGTTCTCGACGGAGCCGATGGCCACCGACACGAAGTCGCCGGCTTGCACTTCGAGTTCGCCCTTGTCGTTCTTGAACTCGTCGATCGGCACGTAGGCCTCGGACTTCAGGCCGGCATTGACCACCACGTGGTTGTGCTCGACGCGCACCACCTCGGCGGTGATGACCTCGCCGGCGCGCATTTCGGAACGCTTGAGGGACTCTTCGAAGAGAGCGGCAAAAGATTCGGACATTGAATTTCCTTGCATCACCCAGGTTTCCAGCCGCCCATGCAACATCGCGTGCGGCCGTTTCTATGACTGGAGATGGCGGTTGGGCTTGCGCCCGGTTGGGGTTGAACAACCAGCGGGCCAGTGCGCAGACGCGCGAGGGGAGCCGGGCTGGACCAGGGGCCGCCCGGCTTCTTTCTGGAAGGAAGTCCGGAGGCCCGAGCCTTGCGATCCGCCGGTCAGGCGTCGTCGAAAGGCTGCACCTGCCGCCACCAGGCCAACACCTGCTCGACCGATTGGTCCACGGTCTGCTCGGAGTTGTCCAGGAGGCGGGCATCCTCGGCCGGCTTCAGGGGCGCCACGCTGCGGGAGGCATCCCGCGCGTCGCGCGCCTCCAGGTCGGCGCGAAGACTGTCGAGCATAGCAGGAATTCCCTTTGAAATCAACTGCTTATGGCGTCGCTCGGCGCGGTGGGCGGCACTGGCGGTGAGATACACCTTGAGCGGCGCGTCCGGGAAGATCACCGTGCCCATGTCGCGCCCGTCGGCGACCAGCCCGGGCAGGCGGCGGAAGTCCAGTTGCAGCGCCCGCAGCGCCTCGCGCACGGCGGGCAGGGCGGACACGCGCGAGGCGTCCATGCCCGCCGCCTCGGTGCGGATGGCGTCGGTGACGTCCTCGCCCCGCAGGAGCACGCTGCCGGCGTCGAAGCGCAGGTCCAGCCCCTGCAGTTCGGCCGCGATGCGCGGCTCGTCCTGCGCACTGGTCTCGAGCCCGGCGCGGCGCATGACGAGGCCGGCGATGCGGTAGAGCGCGCCGGAGTCCAGGTAGTGGTAGCCCAGCCGCCGGGCCAGCTCGGCCGCCAGCGTGCCCTTGCCCGAGGCGGTGGGGCCGTCGACGCAGATCACCGGCACGCTGCGCGCCCGGACCACCGAGAACAGCGTCTCGAAGTAGTCGGGGAAGGTCTTGCCGACGCACTTCGGGTCGAGGATGCGCACCGGCAGCGCATCGGGGTTGAAGGCGGCCAGCGAGAAGCACATCGCGACGCGGTGGTCGTCGTAGGTGTGGATGCTGGCGCGGTGCCAGCCGCCGGCCGGCAGGGGCATCACGCGGATGAAGTCCGGCCCGGCCTCGACGCTGGCGCCCAGCTTGCGCAGCTCGGCCGCCATGGCGTCGATGCGGTCCGTCTCCTTGACGCGCCAGCTCGCGATGTTGCGCAGCGTGCTGGGGCCGTCGGCGTACAGGGCCATCACGGCCAGCGTCATCGCCGCGTCGGGGATGGCGTTGGCGTCCATGTCCAGCGCCTTCAGCGGCCAGGCGCCGCGGTGCACGGCGAGCCAGTTGGGGCCGCTGTCGATGACCGCGCCCATGGCGCGCGCCGCCTCGGTGAAGCGGATGTCGCCCTGGATCGAATCGGCGCCCACGCCGTCGATGCGCAGCGGGCTCGACGCCGGCGCGGCGATCGCGCCCAGCGCGATGAAATAGCTGGCCGAGGAGGCGTCGGCCTCCACGTGGATCTCGCCCGGCGAGGCATAGCGGCTGCCCGCCGGGATGACAAAGCGCTGCCAGCCCTCGCGCTGCACGGCGATGCCGAAGCGCGCCAGCAGGTTGAGCGTGATCTCGATGTAGGGCTTGGAGATGAGTTCGCCCACCACCTCGATGGCGATCGCCTGGTGCTGCGCCGCCAGCGGCAGCGCCATCAGCAGCGCGGTGAGGAACTGGCTGGACACGTCGCCGCGCACGCGGATCGGGGCGTCCAGTTGCAGCGTGTCGAGCGCGGCAGGGCGGATGCGCAGCGGCGGGTAGCCCGGGTTGCCCAGGTAGTCGACGTGGCAGCCCAGTTGCACCAGCGCGTCCACCAGGTCGCCGATCGGCCGCTCGTGCATGCGCGGCACGCCGCTGAGTTCGAAGTCGCCGCCCAGCAGCGCCAGCGCCGCCGTCAGCGGCCGCATGGCGGTGCCGGCGTTGCCCAGGAACAGCGAGGCCTGCGTGTTCTGCAGCCGGCCGCCGAGGCCGGCGATGCGCAGCACCGGGCCTTCGTGCGTGACGCCGCAGCCCAGTTGCGCCAGGGCCTCGAGCATCACGCGCGTGTCGTCGGAATCGAGCGCGTCGTGGATCGTGGTGGTGCCGGCCGACAGCGCGGCCAGCAGCAGCACGCGGTTGGAAATGCTCTTCGAGCCGGGCAGCCGCACGCGGCCGGCCGCGCCCGCCAGCGGGGGAATGTCCAGGGAAGGGATGGAGAACATCGTCACTCGGCCGAGGGCGGCTGGTCGGCGGGCAGCGTCCAGGCCGCGCGCACGCGGCTGGCGGCGGCGATCGCCTGCTCCAGGCCCGGGCTGTCGTCGGCGGCGATCAGGGCTTCCATCTGCATCAGTGCCTTGCGGAAGGCCTGCGACTGCAGCAGCACCTGCTCGCGGTTGGACAGCAGGATGTCGCGCCACACGGCCGGATCGCTGGCGGCGATGCGGGTGAAGTCGCGGAAACCCGTCCCGGCGAGGCCGAGCATGTGTTTGCCGTCGGATCGGGCCGCGATGGCGTCGATGAACGCGAAGGCCAGCAGGTGCGGCAGGTGGCTGACGCCGGCGAAGGCCGCATCGTGCGCCTCGTGGTCCATCTGCAGCACCCGGGCGCCGATGCCGGCCCACAGTTGCGCCGCGCGGTCGACATGGGTGCGCCGCGTGGCCCGGGTCGGCGTGAGCACCACTTGGCGACCCTTGAACAGGCCGGCCTCGGCATGCTCGACGCCCGACACCTCCTTGCCCGCGATGGGGTGCGCGGGCACGAAGCTGGCCAGCTTCTGCT
Organism: Xenophilus azovorans DSM 13620; assembly: GCF_000745855.1. Taxonomy (GTDB): domain Bacteria; phylum Pseudomonadota; class Gammaproteobacteria; order Burkholderiales; family Burkholderiaceae_C; genus Xenophilus; species Xenophilus azovorans. Next base: position 15,052 of record NZ_JQKD01000015.1, on the reverse strand, counting down.
GCAGGCCGCGTTCGGCCGCCTCGATGACGCTGCCCTTGGTGGAGCCCACGTCCATGACCAGCGTGCGCTCGCCGATGCCGTGGCGGATGGCGCGGAAAGTGGCCTCGCAGGCGCCCACCGGCACGGCCACCAGCACCAGGTCCGCGCCGGAGACGGCCAGCAGCGCCGAGGGCCCCGCGACGTCGATGACCCCGAGCTGCCTTGCACGCTCGGTCGTCGAGGGCGACTTGCTGTAGCCGACCACCCGCTTGACCAGGCGCGCCTGCTTGAGCGCCAGCGCGAACGAGCCGCCGATCAGGCCGCAGCCGATGAGTCCCAACTGGTCGAACATCTTCAGGTCTTGACCGGATAGGCGCCGATGACCTTGTAGAAGGCGCACAGCGCGCGCAGCTCGGCCAGCGCGGCCGCCACATGCGCCTGCGAAGGGTGGCCGTCCAGGTCGATGTAGAAGTAGTACTCCCACTGCCCGGTGCGCGCCGGGCGCGACTCGAAACGCGTCATGGAGACGTTGTGCTTCTTCAGCGGCACCAGCAGGTCGTGCACCGCGCCCGGGCGGTTGGGCACCGACACCACCAGGCTGGTGCAATCGTGGCCCGAGGCCGGCGGCATGGCCAGCGTGGCCGGCAGCGTGATGACGGCGAAGCGGGTGCGGTTGTAGGCGTCGTCCTGGATCGCATGGGCCACGATGTGCAGCCCGTACTGGGCGGCGGCGCGCTCGCTCGCCAGGCCGGCCCAGGCCGGGTTGGAGGCGGCGAGGCGGGCGCCTTCGGCATTGCTGGAGACGGCGCGCCGCTCGGCGCCCGGCAGGTGCTTGGCCAGCCAGGCCTGGCACTGGGCCAGCGCCTGCGGATGGGCCAGCACCGCCTCGATGCCTTCCAGTGAGTTCTCCCGGCGCAGCAGGTTGTGCCGCACCAGCAGGCTCACCTCGCCGACGACGTGCGTGGGCGACTGCAGGAACATGTCCAGCGAACGCGTGACCACGCCCTCGTTGGAGTTCTCCACGCCCACCACGCCGTACTGGGCGCTGCCGCTGGCGGTGGCGTGGAAGACCTCGTCGAAGCTGGCGCAGTGGATCAGGTCGGCGGCGCCGCCGAAGTACTCGATGGCGGCCTGCTCGCAGAAGGTGCCCTCGGGGCCGAGCACGGCCACACGCTGCGGCGACTCCAGCGCCAGGCAGGCGGACATGATCTCGCGCCAGATGGCGGCCACGTGCGCCTCGCGCAGCGGGCCGGTGTTGTTGCGCTTGACCTTCTCGATGACCTGCGCCACCCGGTCGGGACGGAAGAAGGGCGTGCCCTCGCGCTTCTTGACCTCGCCGACCAGTTCGGCCACGCGGGCACGCTCGTTGAGCAGCTTCAGCAACTGATCGTCGAGCGTGTCGATCCGTTGCCGCAGTTCGGCGAGGGGATCGGAAGAGGAAGAGGGGGAGTCGGGTGGGGTGGCCGGGGCGGTCATTCGGACGCGTTCACGCTCAGGTGTGAAGTCGCTCGAATTCTCGCATGTAGGACACCAGCGCCTGGACGCCTTCGAGCGGCATCGCGTTGTAGATGCTGGCGCGCATGCCGCCCACCGACTTGTGGCCCTTGAGCTGCAGCAGGCCGGCTTGCCGCGCACCTTCGAGGAAGTCGGCGTTGCGGCTTTCGTCGCGCAGGAAGAAGGGCACGTTCATGCGCGAGCGGCATTCCGGCGCCACTTCGTTGAAGTAGAACGGCGAGGCATCGATGTAGCCGTAGAGCAGCTCCGCCTTGCGGCGGTTGCGCTCGGCCATGGCGTCGACGCCGCGCAGGTCGCCTTCGGCCTGCGCAAGCAGCCAGCGGAAGGTCAGCCCCGCCATGTAGATGCCCCAGGTCGGCGGCGTGTTGTACATGGAGTGGTTGTCGGCCACCAGCCGGTAGTTGAAGGCGCTGGGGCAGATCTCCAGCGCGCGGTCGAGCAGCTCGTCGCGCACGACGACGATGGTCAGCCCCGCCGGCCCCAGATTCTTCTGCGCGCCGCCGAAGGCCAGGCCCACGCGGCGCCAGTCCACCCGCCGCGAGGCGACGTGCGAGGAGAAGTCGATCACCAGCGGCGCCCGGCTGCCCAGCGCCTGCAGGTCGGGCAGCTCCTGGAACTCGACGCCGTGGATGGTCTCGTTCGAGCACAGGTGCACGTAGGCGGCGTCCGGATCGAGCTGCCAGGAGGAGGGCGCCGGCAGGGCGGTGTGCCGGCTGTCGGCATTGCTGGCGGCGACTCGCGCCCGGCAGTAGCGCTGGGCTTCCTTCTGCGACTTGGCGCTCCAGCTTCCGGTGACCACGAAGTCCACGCCCGCGCCGCGCGACAGGTTCAGCGGGACGATGGCGTTCTCGCCGAGTCCGCCGCCCTGCATGAACAGGACGTGGAATTCGTCGGGCACCGCCAGGAGCGCGCGGAAGTCCTGCTCGGCCTGGTCGCGGATCGTGCCGAACTCCTTGCCCCGGTGGCTCATCTCCATCACGCTCATGCCGCTGCCCTGCCAGTCGAGCATGTCGGCGGCGGCCTGGCGCAACACGGCCTCCGGCATCGCTGCCGGGCCGGCGGAGAAGTTGTAGGGGCGTGACGGCGTGGCGGTCACTTCTTGGCCGGTGCCTTCTTGTTGGCTGCGCCGCCGCCGTCGGCGGGGACGCCGAGCGCCTTCACCATGGCGTCGTCGAGGCGCTTGACCTGCGTCGTGATGGGCGATTCGAGTTCGCTCATCGACGGTGCCGTCATGATCGCCTGCACCATCTTCGGCTGAGCGCCCGCCAGCTTGCGGCTGGCCGACGACTTCATCCAGTCGATGGCCATCTTCAGTTCCTCGGCGCTGAACTCCTGCTCGAGCACCGGGGTGATGGCGCCCGGCGCCACCTGGGCCACCTTGTCGCGGATGATCGGCACCACGGCGTCGAAGTACTTCTGGACCTCCGCCTCGCCGGCCTTGGCCACGGTCTCGCGCTTGTCGGCGGGCACGCGCTCCTGCACGAAGCGCGAGCTGGCCGCCAGCACCGGTGCGGCCTCCTGCTGCGCGATGTTCTGGGCCAGCAGCTCGTAGCCCGGCTTCTGGATCTCGATGAATTCCTTGATCAGCGCCGCCTTGTCCTGGGCCCAGCCGGCGGATGCGGCGGAGGCCAGAGCCGCGGAAACGAGGGCCAGCTTGAAAGTCTTCATTCAGGGTTCTCCATGGAAAGGGGGGCGTCGTCGGCGCCGTTCGCATCGTTCTCGACGATGCGCTGCAGCCCACTGAGCTTGGCGCCTTCGTCCAGCCCGATCAGCGTCACGCCCTGCGTGGCGCGGCCGAGTTCGCGGATTTCGGAAACGCGGGTGCGCACCAGCACACCCTTGTCGGTGATGAGCATGATCTCGTCGTCGGCGTGTACCAGTGTGGCGGCGACCACCTTGCCGTTGCGCTCGCTCTGTTGGATCGCAATCATGCCCTTGGTTCCCCGCCCGTGGCGGGTGTATTCGACGATGCTGGTGCGCTTGCCGTAGCCATTCTCGGTGGCGGTCAGCACGCTCTGCTGCTCGTCCTCGGCCACCAGCATGGCAATCACGCCCTGGCCTTCCTCCAGCATCATGCCGCGCACGCCGCGGGCGTTGCGGCCCATCGGGCGCACGTCGTTCTCGTCGAAGCGCACGGCCTTGCCGCCGTCGGAGAACAGCATCACGTCATGCTGGCCGTCTGTCAGGGCGGCGCCGATGAGGTAGTCGCCCTCGTCCAGGTCCACCGCGATGATCCCTGCCTTGCGCGGGTTGCTGAACTCGTTCAGCGCCGTCTTCTTGACCGTGCCCATGGAGGTGGCCATGAAGATGTAACGGTTGTCGGGGAAGTGGCGCGCCTCGCCGGTCAGCGGCAGTACGACGGTGATCTTCTCGCCTTCGGCCAACGGGAACATGTTGACGATCGGCCGCCCGCGCGAGTTGCGCGAGCCGGCCGGCACTTCCCACACCTTGAGCCAGTACAGGCGGCCCCGGTTGGAGAAGCACAGGATGTAGTCGTGCGTGTTGGCGATGAAGAGCTGGTCGATCCAGTCGTCTTCCTTCGTCGCGGTGGCCTGCTTGCCGCGGCCGCCGCGCTTCTGCGCACGGTATTCGCCCAGCGGCTGGCTCTTGATGTAGCCGCTGTGCGAGAGCGTGACCACCATGTCGGTGGGCGCGATCAGGTCCTCCGTGGACAGGTCCTGCGCGCTGTGCTCGATCTGGCTGCGCCGGGCGCCCAGCTTGGTCTGGCCGAACTCCTGCTTCAGCGCTGTCAGTTCCTCGCCGATGATGGTCGACACGCGCTCCGGCCGGGCCAGGATGTCCAGCAGGTCGTCGATCTCGGCCATCACTTCCTTGTACTCGGCGACGATCTTGTCCTGCTCCAGGCCGGTCAGGCGCTGCAGGCGCATCTGCAGGATTTCCTGGGCCTGCGTGTCGGAGAGGCGGTACAGGCCGTCCGCATGCAGCCCGTAGGCGCGGTCCAGGCCCTCGGGGCGGTAGTCGTCGGCATTGACCGTGCCGCCGTCGGCGCGGGCGCGCGTGAGCATCTCGCGCACCAGGGTGCTGTCCCAGGAGCGGCTCATCAGCTCCGCCTTGGCCACCGGCGGGGTGGGCGACTCGCGGATGATGCGGATGAACTCGTCGATATTGGCCAGCGCGACCGCCAGGCCCTCCAGCACGTGGCCGCGATCACGGGCCTTGCGCAGGTTGAAGATGGTGCGGCGGGTCACCACCTCGCGGCGGTGCTGCAGGAAGACCTCGATCAGGTCGCGCAGGTTGCACAGCTTCGGCTGGCCGTCCACCAGCGCCACCATGTTGATGCCGAAGGTGTCCTGCAACTGCGTCTGCTTGTACAGGTTGTTGAGGACGACTTCCGGCACCTCGCCGCGCTTGAGCTCGATCACCAGGCGCATGCCCGACTTGTCGGACTCGTCCTGGATGTGGCTGATGCCCTCGAGCTTCTTCTCGTGCACCAGCTCGGCCATGCGCTCCTGCAGCGTCTTCTTGTTGACCTGGTAGGGCAGCTCGTCGACGATGATCGCCTGGCGCTGGCCGCGGTCGATGTCCTCGAAGTGGCAGCGCGCGCGCATCACCACCTTGCCGCGGCCGGTGCGGTAGCCCTCGCGCACGCCGTTGATGCCATAGATGATGCCGGCCGTGGGGAAGTCGGGCGCCGGGACGATGTCCATCAGCTCGTCCACGGTCGCCTCGGGCTGCCGGAGCATGTGGAGGCAGGCGTCCACCACCTCATTGAGGTTGTGCGGCGGAATATTGGTCGCCATGCCGACGGCAATTCCACCGGAGCCATTGACCAGCAAATTAGGCAATTTGCTGGGTAGAACAATAGGTTCCTTTTCGCTGCCGTCGTAATTCGGGCCGAAATCGACGGTTTCCTTGTCGATATCGGCCAGCATTTCATGCGCAATCTTGGCCAGCCGAATTTCGGTATAGCGCATGGCCGCGGCGTTGTCGCCGTCCACCGAGCCGAAGTTGCCCTGGCCGTCCACCAGCATGTGGCGCATCGAGAAGTCCTGCGCCAGCCGCACGATGGTGTCGTAAACCGACTGGTCGCCGTGCGGGTGGTACTTGCCGATCACGTCGCCGACGATGCGGGCCGACTTCTTGTACGGCCGGTTCCAGTCGTTGTTGAGCTCGTGCATCGCGTAGAGCACCCGCCGATGCACCGGCTTGAGCCCGTCCCGCGCGTCCGGCAGGGCCCGCCCGACGATCACGCTCATGGCGTAATCGAGGTAGCTGCGCCGCATTTCCTCTTCGAGACTGATGGGCAGGGTTTCTTTGGCGAAGGAGGTCATGAGGCAGGCAAACCGGCGGCGGAACCCGCGATTTTAGCCCGCCACGGGTGTCGCAGCCGAGCAACACAAGGCCGGGAATCCGCCCCCGTCCTACGATTCGTCGCCGGGCTGCGGCCGGTTTGGGAAAGACCCTATGGCACAATCGACTCAGCGTTTTGGGTGGTGGTCACTTGAAGCGTCCTTGTTTCGCAGCGCGGCTGCGGCTTTTTCCCCAAGAGGAGAACCATGAAGAAACTGAATAAAGTGGCGATGATGTTTGCAGTCGCTGCGCTCGCCACGGCCGCAGGCGCGCAGACCCGTGTCACCGCCGCGAATGGTGGTCCCGTGATCGACAACTGGCAGAACGGCACCGGCGAACTGGTGTGGAAGAACGGCACGAACGAACTGTGCTGGCGCGATGCCAACTGGACGCCCGCCACCGCCGCCGTGGGCTGCGACGGCGCCCTGGTGCCTGCTGCGCCTGCAGCCGCGCCGGCTCCCGCCCCCGCCGCTCCGCGTCCGGCCGCTCCGGTCGCCGCCAGCAAGGTGACCTACGCTGCCGACGCGTTCTTCGATTTCGACAAGTCGGTGCTCAAGCCCGAAGGCCGCGCCAAGCTGGATGACCTGGTCTCGAAGATCCGTGGCATCAACCTGGAAGTGATCATCGCCGTCGGCCACACCGACTCGATCGGTACCGACGCCTACAACCAGCGTCTGTCGGTGCGCCGCGCCGAAGCCGTGAAGGCCTACCTGGTCTCCAAGGGCATCGAGCGCAACCGCGTGTACACCGAAGGCAAGGGCGAGAAGCAGCCCGTGGCCGACAACCGCACCAAGGAAGGCCGCGCGAAGAACCGCCGCGTGGAAATCGAAGTGGTCGGCACCCGCGCCAACTGATTCGAGCTTCCTCGTTAAAAGCCCCGCCCCGGCGGGGCTTTTTTATTGGGCCTGCGGTGCCGGTCGCGCGGCAGGTCGAGCATCGATAATCGGATTCATGAATCTCAACGTGAATGCGGATCCGGCGGAACTCGCCAAATTCTCGGAATTGGCGCATCGCTGGTGGGACCTCGACGGCGAATTCCGCCCGCTCCATGAAATCAATCCATTGCGCCTCGAATGGATCGAGAGCATCACCCCCGTGTCCGGCCGACGTGTGGTGGACGTGGGCTGCGGCGGCGGCATCCTGGCGGACGCCATGGCCCGGCGCGGCGCCAATGTGCTGGGCGTCGATCTGGCGGGCAAGGCCTTGAAGGTGGCGCAACTGCATGCTCTCGAGGCCGGCACGCAGGGCGTGAAATACCAGGAGATCAGCGCGGAGGCGCTGGCGGCCGCGCAGCCCGCAGGCTTCGATGCCGTCACCTGCATGGAGATGCTGGAGCACGTTCCCGAGCCGGCCTCCGTGGTCCGGGCCTGCGCCGAACTGGTCAAGCCGGGCGGCTGGGTGTTCTTCTCCACGATCAACCGCAACGCGAAGGCCTTCCTGGCCGCGATCGTCGGCGCCGAGTACGTGCTGGGCATGCTGCCCAAGGGCACGCACGAATACCGCAAGCTGATCCGCCCCAGCGAACTGGCGGCCTATGCACGCGCCGCCGGCCTGGAGGTGGGGCATCTGCGCGGCATGCAGTACAACCCGCTCACCCGCCGCTACTGGCTCAGCGCCGACACTGGCATCAACTACCTGATGGCTGCCCGGCGGCCGGCCGAGGCCGCATGACGGCCGCCGCGCTGCGTGCCGTGCTGTTCGACCTGGACGGCACGCTGATCGACAGTGCGCCGGACCTCGGGGCTGCCGCCGATCGGATGCGCCTGGACCGGGGCCTGGCCTCGCTGCCGCTGTCGGCCTATCGCCCGATGGCGGGCGCCGGCGCGCGCGGGATGCTCGGGGTGGCGTTCGGCCTCCTGCCGGAATCACCGGAGTTCATGGACATGCGCGAGGAGTTCTTCCGCAACTACGAGGCGCGGATGCTGCACGGCACGCAGGTCTTCGACGGCGTGCCCGAACTCATTGCCGCGCTGCGCGAGCGGCGCCTCGCCTGGGGCGTGGTGACCAACAAGGCCAGGCGCTTCACCGAGCCGCTGACGCAGGCGATCGAACTGTTCGCCACGGCGGGTGCGATCGTCAGCGGCGACACCACGCCGCATTCCAAGCCGCACCCCGCGCCGCTGCTGGAGGCGGCCCGACAACTGGGCGTGCCGCCCTCGGCATGCATCTACGTGGGCGACGACGAGCGCGACATCGTCGCCGGCCGGGCCGCCGGCATGCGGACCGTGGCGGCGATGTACGGTTACCTGGGTGCGCAGGCGGACACCACGCTCTGGGAGGCCGACGCCGTCGTCGATTCGCCACTGGCGCTCTTGCAATGGCTCGGACCGGCCTAAAATACGCTTTTCCGGGGCTGCATTGGTTTCGACGTGGGTTCGGGGCCGCAGCGGGGCATGTCGAGCTGAATGTGCTCGTTAAACAGATTCAAACAAACTAACTGCAAACGACGAACGTTTCGCACTCGCCGCTTAATCCCGGCGAGCCTTGCAACAGTTGGCCGATGGGCTGGGCAAGGGGGCGCTAGAGCAATCTGACGCCTCCCGGCTGCAAGGTTAATCACATTGGCTGGCGGCGGTCCGGGCACCTTGGGCCGCCGCGAGATCCAAGGGTGCTGGCGGCCGATGGAGCGTGCGACTGCGCGCCATCGGTGGCGAGATCCAAAACAGATCGCTAAACATGTAGAACTGCGCGGCGAAGGCTTGCGGACGGGGGTTCAAATCCCCCCAGCTCCACCATTCACCCTATTTCATGAGGCCACATGAGGCCATGAAACCAACTAAATCAACGACTTAGCGCAAAGTCTTGATCCACTTGGGGCCAGATAAGGCCGCTTGCACCCACAATTTGACCGGGTAAGATTCCGGGTAACCTGGATTGGCTGGGTGGCTCTCATCAGTAGTTACCCGGCCTATTGTGGAGCTACCCGGCATGGCCGCAACAAACATCCTCACTGACAAAGCAATCCGCGCCGCCATCAGGGCGGCAGTTGACTCGGGGAAATCACGCAAACTGAGCGACGGTGGAGGGCTCGCGTTGTACGCGCGCCCGACGGGGAGCGGCTGGTGGCGTTTTCGCTACTGGCTGAATTCGAGCGAGAGCATGCTGAGCCTGGGCACCTATCCAGATGTCACCTTGGCAGAGGCTCGCGCACGGCGGGATGACGCAAAAAAGTTAGTAAACGCGAACATCAACCCAAGTGAGCAGCGCAAGGCGGACAAGGAAAAGCGCGCTAAGGAGGCTGAGGCGCAGGCGCTCGTGGACGCTGGTTTGCCGGGGCTTGGAACCTTCGAGCAAGTTGCTCGGGAGTGGTGGTCGGACGTGCACGTTGCCAAGGTGAGCGAGGGCCACGCTGATCGAACGCTGGTCCGTTTGGAGAATGATGTGTTCCCCTGGCTGGGTCGGCGTCCAATCGGCGACATTGAGGCGCCCGAGTTGCTGGAGACGCTGCGCCGTGTTCTGGCCCGTGGTGCCATCGAGACGACGCACCGGATCAAGGACTCATGTTCGCAGGTGTTCCGATACGGAATAGCGTCTGGCGCGTGCACCCGCAATCCTGCGGCCGACCTGCGCGATGCGCTGCCGCCGGTGCCGGCGCGGCATTTCGCGGCCGTGGTGGAGCCCCGGCGAGTGGCTGAGTTGCTGCGCTCCATGCGCGAGTACGTTGGCCACCCAGTGACCCGCGCCGCCTTGGCGCTGTCGGCACTCCTGTTCCTGCGGCCCGGCGAGCTACGGCAACTGGAATGGTCGTGGGTGGACTTGGATGAGAAGCTCATCACGCTGCCGTCGGGCCTGATGAAGCGGCGCAAGGATGAGAAGGCGAATGGCGATCCACATTTGGTGCCGCTGGCGCCGCAAGCCCTGGCGGTCTTCCGTGACGATTTACTGCCTCTCACCGGCGGCGGACGATATGTGTTCCCCAGCCTTCAGACTCAAGGGCGACCGATGAGCGATAACACCGTGCGCAGCGCGCTGCGCCGCATGGGCTACGGAAACGATGAAATGACGGCGCATGGATTCCGGGCGATGGCGCGCACCATGGCTGCCGAGCGGCTGGACATCGCACCCGAGGTCATCGAGGCGCAGCTTGCGCATGGAGTGGCTGACGCACTTGGCCGCGCCTACAACCGCACCACGTACATGAAACAGCGGCGCGAATTGATGATCAAGTGGGCCGACTACCTCGACAGACTGGCGGCCGGTGACATCAAGGCCGCATCCAGTGGGGTGGCAGATGCTCGCAAGGAAGTGGAGCAGATGGAAGCTGCAGCATCACCTGTGGTTGGATGATGCACCCGACGCAACCACTGACAGGGGCGGCGGCTGAGGCCGAGACGACGGTTGGAAAACTGGTGGCTCCCATCAAGGGCATGCTGCCCCGAGCGCCCGACGACTTTCCGCTCAGCTTGTTCCGGACGCTCCGGGATTCCGGCGACATCAAGGCGCAGCACGACGCCGAGAAGGAGCTTATCGAAAGGGATGTTCGCTTCGACGGGTGGCGGCCACTCATGTTGGCGATATTGGATACCTGCGCATCCTGCGCGCTCGCGGCACGCTCACCCGAGCACCATGCATGGAAGCACGTCTCGCGGGGCAAAGATCAGGCTGCCGTGGCCCTCGCTCACCTTGTCCACTCGGCAGAAGAAGCGCATCGCAGGAGGGCGACCGCCCGCAAGGGAAAGGAAGCACAGGCAAAGGGTAACGAGCAAATTCGCCTACGTGTTCTTGAAATGGCTTCAATGAGGGAGCGAAAAGAAACTATCAGCAGCGCCGTCAAGGGCATCTGCACGGCCCTCCGTCGTGATCACGGAGGTTTGATCGAGGCGCTGGATCATTACGGGTCCACCATCAAGCGCTCCTCGCCGAATGACGATGATCGAAGCCTACAGGGCCGGATGGAGAAGACGTTTCGCGACTTCATCGAGCGGGACATGATTCGGCTCGGCGTGCGGGCGGAGGGCGAGAAGTTGTCGCCAGCAGAAATCCAACAGCGCTTCTTTGTGTGGAAGAAAAAGTATCCGTTTGCCAAGCAAACGGATCGTTGAGATAGGGGGTGGCGGCCGACGATAGCCGCCATGAAACTTCAGTCCACATCAGGCCACCTAGCCACATATTCCCCCGACCCGGCTTTCTCTTCGCTTGAAGAAGTTGCGCTGGTCGATGCCAAGATTTGCGCGGCAACGGGATGTATGTCCGAAAGCTGGTGGCATGCTGAGGTGGCTGCCGGCCGCGCACCGAAGCCCGCAGTGCGGGCCACGCGTTGCACGCGCTGGCGCCTCACCGACGTGCGACAGTTCTGGGCGGACTTCGCCAGGCGAGACAGCGACGAAGGGGCTGCGGCTGTTGATGCTACCGTCTCCAGGGCCAGCGCGGCAGCAAAGTCCGCTCGCGTCGCGAGGCGTGCTGGTGCGCAGGGGGCGGCCCAGTGACCCCGCAGCACCTCCTTGTCGGCGCCATCGGCCGCGCCGAAGAAGAAGGCCCCGCAGCGCACGGGGCGCTGACGGGGCGAAGCGGCATTGCTGCCGCGCGGAACCAGAGCAAAACGCCCGGCGACCAACCGGGCCTCGCCAGTGTGGCTGACCCCTGCGCCGCACCCGATCTCCACTTTTCCCGCCCGGACGTTCACCGCATCGCGCAGGCCCGCTCGCACCTTGCGCTGCAGGGCCTCACCCTGGACTGGGAGGCGACCCCAGCAGGAAGCCTTCGCTTCCTCGTCGGCCATCGCGGCTGGTATCGCCACCTCGGCTCGCTGGACGACGTGTTCGAGTTTCTCCGGGGCTGCTGGTCGATGAAGACCGAAGCGCCCATCAAGAACGTCCCTCTGCCGCGCCGGGGTCGCTGATGCTGGAGCCGCAGATCAAGACCGCGCTGCAGGCGCGCGGCTTCAACGTCGCCGCCTCGCCGGCTGGTGGCTGGTTTATCAGCCGCTGGGACCGAGCGCACTTCTGCCGCGAGCCGGCCGACGTGTACAGCTTCGCCCGCCGCGTCGGCATCGACCCGGAGGACGGCAAACGCCTCACGACGGCGCGCGCCCGGGCCGCGCTGCATGGCGCCCGCCTGGAAGTTGAGACCGCCATCGACGGCCGCGTCCGCTTCCGCCTGGACTGCGCTGATGGCCGCATCCGCTTCGCCGACCACCTCACCGAGATCGAGGCGCTGCTGGCGCCTTCCTCCACCACCGCCGCCGCACTGGCGTCCTGAAATCGCGACCCCCGAAGGAGAACTTGATGATCGTCCTGATCGACAACACCACGACCGCCGCCGGCCTGAACGGCGCCAGCTACCTCAATCCGCTGGCGCGCGACTCCAAGGACGCCGACTGCGCGAGCGTGTTCATCGAAGTGCGCCAGAACGCCGCCGTTCAGGACGCCGCCGCCGCTCTGGTGAGCCGGGTGGCCGACCTGTATGCGCAGCACGGCATCAGCCGCGCCATCGCCGCCGCTGTGCAACGCGTTCAAGCCGACGGCCACCACCCTGATCCTGCCCTCGTGCTGCAGGTCATCGAGGACATGCATGGCGAGGTCGGCATCCTGGCCGAGAACGTCGGCCACGCGACGCGCCTGGAGGCCCGGCTCGCGGCGAAGTTCCAGCGAGAGCGCCAGGCCCTTATCGGCATCGTGGACCTGCGCCTGGGGGAAATCCAGCGCGCGCTTTGCGGCGCCGAGCGTGAGGCAGCGCAAGACCTGGCCGACGAGGCCGAGGCGCTTCACGAATGGCTCGACGAGCCGTGGCGGCATCCGAGCGATCTCGTGTCCACGGGCGGCTACTTCGCCGCGCTGTTCGGCGAACCGGACGAGGGTGGCGCCTCTACCGCGACCACCGAAGCCCCGCCTGCTGCCTGATGGCGCTGACCGCCACCCTGCCGCCCCAGCGCCGCTCGCGCATCGCGGCTGCCGTTCATCACCTACTGACCATGAGCATGTCCACCACTCTCAGCCGCAAGACCCCCGTCCCATCACCCGAAGCTGCAGCTCTGCGCGCCAATCGGGCGGCCGCGCGCATCCAACTCGACGAAATTGCCCAGCACGCTGGCATCAAGGCCGCCGACCTGTACATGTTCGAGACCGGTCGCGGCGATATCAGCGCTGACGACTACCACCGCGCGTGCGTCGCCGTGCAAGAGATTGCGGACCGCGCGGCTGCTCAGGCCGGAGAGCCCCACTGTCCCGACCATGACGAGGCCCACGCTGCACCGGCATCGCTCGGAGCCGGCCTGCAGCGCCAGGAAGACGCCCAGCCGCAGCCGCAGCCGCAGCAGGAGCAGGAGCAGGAGACCGACGACGCCGACGATGCAGCCCTTCCCGAGGGCCAGCGGCTGCGCGCGATGCGCGAGGCCACCGGCGTTTCTCGCATTCGTGTCGCTCGTCGTACTGGCATTCCCTCGGGCGCGCTGGCGGCGCACGAGGCGAGCGCCCGCCCTCTGCCCCCCGGCGAGTTCGAGCGCATCTCCAAGGCCATTGCCGCGCTGGCCGCCATCGCTAACAGCCGAACGCCCAAGGTCGGCGAAGGCACCGACGTGGACGCGGACGATGATGCAGAAGCAGAGGCCCCAAGCGTCGCCAGCGGGGGCCATCCGCCTGCCGAGCTGCCGACGGTGGGCGAGAACCATGAACTCAAGGCGCGGTCCTGGCTGTGGTGGGGGCGTGTTCAGAAGGGCCTGTCTCTCGAAGAATTTGCCAAGATGCTTGGCATTCACTGGAAGGCGCTCGATGCTCTGGAACGCGGTACCCGCGTCATGCGTGCGGATCAGGTCGAGGAGGCGGCCGCCCTGTTGGGCGTCAGCCTGGACACCGCGCTGGGCGCGCCGGACGCCGAGTCGGTCCTTGACTGCGAACCTGAGGCGCTGGAGGAGGCCTTGAGCCGCTGGAAGGAGCCGGCGGCCGATGGGGCGGCATACGCGCCGAGCGCCCCCGTGACCGAGCACATGCGAGAGCGCCAGAAGCAACATGATCGCGCCGTGCGCTCTCATCGTCTGTCCGCCGCGCGGAAGCGGATGGGCTTCGACCAGACGGCGGGCGCCTTCCGGATGGGGTTCACCTCGTCCACGCAACTGAGTCTTCTTGAAACTGGCGCGCGTCCGGTCAACATCCAGCACATCGTGGCGGCATCCCGGGCCTACGGCGTGACTGCCGACTGGCTGCTCGGCCTGAATGACGAGTTCGAGAAGGCCTCGCAGGAGGAGCGCATCACCAGCGCCCTCGGCGAGTTCATGCGCAAGCTCGCGCGCGAGGCAGCGGGTGCGCTGGTGCGCCACGACAAGTTGCTCGGCGGCCCGAGCTGCGCGACGGTGCGCGAGCTGGTGCTGCGCGGGCAGGCCGTCCTCGACGCGATGGAACGCCTGGACCGCGATTCGTTCGATGAGGTCAAGGGAGGTGCGACCCTTGAGCGTGTGGCGGGCGAATTCGCCACAGTCCTGTTTCGCACGAAGAAGGCCGTGCTCATGCACGAGGCCGCCAACGAGAGGATGTTCGCGCAGATCGAGCAGGCGGACGTGGTGGGCGCGAGTGCGGCGCAACTCGATCTTGGTGGAAAAAACGGGCAGGCTCAATCAGCCTGAGGCCGGGAAGATCAGGTTCATTCATCCACTCTCAGTCACCGCCATGACCCAGAAGATCACCACTCCGACGGCAAGCTCCCAGCGACTGCTGTCCGAAGCCGCCCTCGCGGATGAACTCGGGGTTCACCCCGACACGCTCGCCATGTGGCGCCGCGATGACGTGCGCCCCCGCCCGCGCCACCTCCAGATCGGCCGAGCGATCCGCTACCGCCGCGAGGACGTGGACGCCTTCCTCGCCGCCTGCGCGCAGGCGGCGGACCACGAACAGCCCAGCCCCGTCATCGAGACGGCCTGACCACACCACTCACAGAGGAACCAGATGATCTATCAATCTACTCCCGCAGCCGACGCCGCCATTGCGAACCTCGATGCAAACAAGGCCGCGACGGTCGCCGCTGTCGAAGTGCTGGCCGCGCGTCGCCGCGCGCTCGCGAAGGAAACGTCTCGCTCTCTCATCTTCGAGGCGCTGGATGCGCTTGCGGCCGACGGCATCACCCGCCCGACCACCGAGCAGGTGCTCGCCACGCTGGCCGGTCTCGCGACCGCCGCCGAGGCGCAGGGCGCTCATGCTGAGGCCGCACACGATGCGATGGTCGCCGCGAACCGTCGGCATGCCGCTGTCCTGGCTCCGGTTCGTGATGCGCTGGAAGTCCGCCTGAAGGAGCTTTCCCTCGAACTCGAAGGCGTGAACCG
>NZ_KN050768.1:118078-142258 GCF_000745855.1 Xenophilus azovorans DSM 13620 | reverse complement strand
CGTGCACCAGGTTGAGCACGCCGGCGGGGATGCCCGCCTCCAGCGCCAGCTCGCCCAGCCGGGCGGCCGTCAGGGGCGACAGCTCGCTCATCTTCAGCACCGCGGTGTTGCCGAAGGCCAGGCACGGAGCGACCTTCCAGGTGGCCGTCATGAAGGGCACGTTCCAGGGGCTGATGAGGGCGCACACGCCCACCGGGTGGAACAGGGTGTAGTTCAGGTGCGTGGGCGTGGGGTAGGTGTGGCCGTCCACGCGGGTGCACATCTCGGCGAAGTAGTAGAAGTTGTCGGCCGCGCGCGGCACGAGCTGCTTGCCGGTCTGGGCAATGACCTGGCCGCAGTCGTTGGTCTCGGTCCGGGCGATCTCGGGCACGTTCTTGGCGATCAGGTCGCCCAGCTTGCGGATGAGCCTGGCGCGCTCGGCGGCGGGGGTGCCTGCCCACTTGGGGAAGGCGGCCTTGGCGGCGGCGACGGCGGCATTCACCTCCGCCTGGCCGCCCGAGGCCACTTCCGCCAGCACCTCCTGCGTGGCGGGGTTGACGGTCTCGAAGTAGTCGTGGCCGGCGACGGGCTTGCCGTCGATCAGGTGGTCGATGCGCATTCAGCTTTCCTTGATGGATTCAGCGGCCGAAGACGGCATCGCTGACGATGGTGTTGACGAGGCGGCCGATACCGTCGATCTCGCAGATGACTTCGTCGCCCGGCTGCACGTCCACCACGCCTTCCGGCGTGCCGGTGAGGATGACGTCACCGGGGCTGAGCGTCATGAAGCTGCTCAGGTACTCGATGAGATACGGGATGTCGAAGACGAAGTCGCGCGTGTTGCCCTCCTGGGCCAGCTTGCCGTTGACCAGCGTCCGCAGCGGCAGATGCACGGTGTCGCCGACATCCGCGGCATCGACGAACCAGGGGCCGAGCACGGTTCCGCCATCGCGGTTCTTCACCCGCAGGTTGGGGCGGTACCAGTTCTCCAGGTAGTCGCGGATCGCGTAGTCGTTGGCGACCGTGTAGCCCGCCACATGGGCCATGGCATCGCGCCGGGCCACCTTGCGCGCCGGCTTGCCGATGACCACGGCCAGCTCGCACTCGTAGTGCATGAACGTGGCGTCCGCCGGCCGGCGTGTCTGGCCGCGGTGGCCGATGACCGAGCCGGGGCCCTTGAGGAACACGAGGGGCTCCTCCTGCGCACCGAAGGAAAGCTCCTTGGCGTGGTCGGCGTAGTTCAGCCCCAGGGCGATGATGGTTCCGACCTCGAAGGGCGGCAGCCAGACCACGGCGTCCTCGGCGATCACCCGGCCGTCGGAAAGCCGCAGCGAGTCGCCGTGCGGCGTGGCCTCGTGGATGCCGCCCGCGTAGGCCACCTTTGCCCGTCTCATGCCTTCTCCTTGGTCAGAACGTTCTCGAGGCGTCCCACGCCGTCGATCTCCACCGTGACGGTCTGGCCCGCCTTCGCCAGCGGCGCGCCATGGGGCACCCCGAGCATGAGCAGATCCCCCGGATGGAGCGTCATGAACTCGGTCACATCGGCCAGCAGCCGGGCCGCGGCGCGGCGCATCCCACCCGTCGAGGCGGACTGGGCGAGCACGCCGTCGATCAGGACCCGAAGCGGCAACGCGTCCGGATCGGCAATGCTCGCGGCAGGCACCACGGCCGGCCCGATCGAGCAGGAGCCGTCGAGCGCCTTGAAACGCACGGCCGGCCGATAGAAGCTTTCGTGCGGGATGCTGAAGTCGGCCACGACGACATAGCCGGCCAGGCAGGAAAGCGCTTCCGATTCCGCGACCCGGCAGGCCGTGCGTCCGATGACCAGGCCGAGCGAGGCCCCGGCCTGCAGCGCGGCGGCCGCATCGGGAACCTCGACGGCGTCGCCATCGCCGGCCAGCGTGTTGCGGGGCTTGACGTAGAGCACCGGCGCCTTGGGGGCGGCCTTGTACGGAGGCTGATGGACTGCGTCGCCGAGTGCGGCGAGGCTTTCGCTGCTGTTCAGCAGCGTTCCGTAGACCGTCCCGCTGAGCCGGTAGGGGGAGAAGTCGAATGCCAGGGTCTTCATCGTCATGTGTTCGAGGGGCCGGGCTGCGTGTCGTCGAAGCAGCCTCGCAGCCGGTCGACGAGCGCCGCCGGGTCCGCGGGAAGGCGGTCGCCGCGCCATGCCACATGCTGGTCGGGCCGCGACAGGAGCAGGGCGTGCCGATAGGCATCGGGCACATCCGCGGCCTGGACATCGAGCACGGCCAGCGGCATCCCCTTGGCGGCCGCCGCGTCCACCAGCGGGCGCACATCGGCGCCTCGGTCGAAGCGCAGCAGGGTGTATCCGGGGCCCATCGCGTCGTAGACGGAACGGCCGTCGTCCAGCCAGAAGTGGGGTGTCCGGCAGCCGGGCACGGTCGATGGCGTGAACTGATCCATGCTGTACGTCGGCGCCGCCTCGCCGTCGTAGGCGATGAGATGCGAGCCGTCGTAGAAGTAGCCGAAGTTCAGGCCGGCGCAGCAATACTGCTTGACGTTCAGGTCGTACAGCGTCTGCCCGGCCGCCTTGCGGGTCTTTTCGCCGGCCGGCCCCGGGTCCTCGATGCCGGGCGGAACGCCCTCGCGTTCCTTCTGGAGCGCGAGCGCATGGTTCATGGCGAACCTGGACACCTGTTCGGTGATGGGCAGCCGCTCTGCCTCATAGGCGGCCAGGATGCCCTCGGCACCCCAGCCGCTCAGGCGGGCGGCCAACTGCCAGGACAGGTTCATGGCGTCGGCGATGCCTGCATTCATGCCGTAGCCCGCCATCGGCACCCACAGGTGGGACGCATCGCCGCAGATGAAGACGCGGCGATCGCGGAACCTGTCGGCCACGAGGCGGCGGCCGATCCAGTCTTCCTTGGAGATGATCTCGTACTTGAAGTCGTCGCCGACGCCGAGGATGGTGCGGATCGCCCAGTCGCGGTCGACCGAGTCGAATTCCAGCTCGTCCGAACGCAGGTAGTTGTGCAGCAGGAAGGTCTCGCGGCCGTCGATGGCGTAGACATTCCCGCTGCGGCGCGGATTCAGCGAGAAGGTCGCCCATGCGGGTGCGTGCTTGGCCCGGGACAGAAGGTCGGGCGCACGAAAGTAGGTCGACTGCACGCGGCCCACGACGTCGGTGCCGGACAGCTTGGCGCCGATGGCCTTGCGCACGCCGGAGCGGCCTCCGTCGCAGCCGACCATGTACTGGCTGAACACCTGGACCTCCTCGCCGGTGTCCAGATGGACACCCCTGGCGCTCACGCCGCGCTCGTCCTGGGAGAACTCGTCGATCCGGGTGCGGCTGAGGATGGTCACACCCTTCGTCGCCTCCGCATGCTGGAACAGGACAGGCTCGAGGTAGATCTGGTTGATGCGGTGCGGAGGCTCCGCCGTCGGCCACCAGCCGTCGGGGCCGCTCTTGTCGCTGTAGCGGGTCTCGCGCGACGGGATGTGGATCCGGGAAAGCTCCTCGCCGGTGAAGGTCGTCCGGTACGACACGTCGTTGGCGTGGTCGCCGGGCAGGCCGGCCTCGCGCATGGCCTTCGAGATGCCCAGCCGGCGAAAGATCTCCATGGTGCGCGCCGACACATGGTTGCACTTGACGCTGGGCGGTTCGCCGCGGTGGCGGGTTTCCGCCACGAGCACGGAAATGCCGCGCTGGGCGAGATCGATGGCCAGCGTCAGGCCGACGGGCCCGGCGCCGACGATCAGCACTTGCGTCTCGATGTTCTTGCTCATGCTCTGTTTTCAGATGGGGTGTGGACGGGATGGCCTTCATTAAAGTCAAACCGTCGACGAAAGAAAAATCAATCTTTCAAGATCGATCCATAAGAACATCTGATTCGATGGCGCTGGCTTGCCCGCCCGGCGCGTGTGGCGCCAGGACCGGACAGGCAGATGCGGCCGCGCTAGGTCGCGGCGCCGTCGACCAGCTCCAGCATCTCCTCGCAGTGGACGAGTTCCTCGTCGCCGCTTTCGGGGTCGCGCAGCTGCAGCCAGATGCCGTCGCCGATGTTCTCGGTGACCTCGGCCACCGTGCCGTTCTTCAGGCGGACGCTCTGGCCGACCTGGATGTTCATCAGATTGAGCATGGTGCGTTCCTCTCAGAAGAAGATGCTGAGGTTCTTCGCCAGAAGCACGTTCTGGTGGATGCGGATCTCGCGCCGGCAGAGCTTCCAGCCGTCGGCGGTCCGGCGCATGCGGTCCTTGCGGTCGCCGACGAAGAAGTACTGCTCGTACTCGCAGCGGTTCTGATAGGTCAGGAACCGGCTGGACACGTCGACTTCGAGATCGCCGTCGTCGTTGGTCCGCATGGCGGTGAGCTGCACGTTGGTCACGAGCCGGCTCACGCGCGACAGCGGTTCTTCCGCCCAGTGCACGCCCGTGAGCACCTGCTCGGCGCGCTTGGTGAGGGTCCACTTGCCTTCGTTGAACCAGCTCATCTGCTTGTCGCGGGTCGTGAGCTCGCGGCGGTCGTGTTCGCCGAACTTCACGTTGTATTCCATGGGCATGAAGTACTCGAGGTCGTCGGCCAGCGTGTCCAGCCATGCCTTGAACTGCCGGTCGTCCAGCAGGTTGGCCTCGTCGTAGAGGAATTCCTCGATCTCGCGCTTGACTTCGTAGTACGTGGCATCGCGCGGGAGACGGGCGGTTTGCGCGGCTGCCGGTTCAGCGAGTTCGGACATGATTTCTCCAGGTAGGTGGGCTCAATGCGTGGGGGGAACGGGGCCGCCCTGGTGGGCGAAGCAGCCGACATCGATGACGGTCCCCGAGATGGCGGCGGCGTCGTCCGAAAGCAGGAAGGCGACGGCGTTGGCCAGGTCGCGGCCCGTTGCCGGCCGCCCGGCCGCCGTGCCCGGCGCCTGCCTGCTCTTGAAGGCCTCGAGGTCGCCGCCCATGCGGCCGACGCTCATGCCCGAGACGATGCCGCCGCCGCCCGGAATGGCGACGTTGACGCGCACGTGGTCATGGAAGTGGTCGTACGCCATGGCGGCGCTCAGGGCGACGATGGCGCCCTTGCTGGCGCTGTAGGCCGCCATGTTCGGCTTGCCCCAGCCGGCGCCAGAGCCGATGTTGACGATCGACCCGCCGCCGCCGCGGATCATGTGGGGCAGGGCGGCGCGCGACATCAGGTAGGTCCCCTTGAGGTTGACGTCGACGATGTGCTCGAAGGTCGGCTCGTCGGTCGTGAGGACCGTGCCCAGCGGGCCGATCGCGGCGTTGTTCACCAGGCCGTCGATCGCGCCGTACTTCCCGACGGTGTGATCGACGACGCGCTGGACATCGGCGGCGCTGGAGACGTCGGCCTCGAGGACGTCGGCCTTGCAGCCCGCGCCGTCCAGCGCCGCCATGAGGCTGTCGAAGCCCTGCGCGGTGCTGGACACCTGTGCCTGGGCGAGGCCGAAGGCCACGACCTGGTGCCCCCGCCGGGCCAGCTCGACGGTGATCGACTGGCCCAGCCCGAAGGTGCCGCCGGTGACGATGACGACGCCCATGCTCATTCGGCGAAGCTCGCCGGCTCCTTGTCCTTGCGGCCGAGCAGCGTGTCCCAGTCCGCGCCGTTCATGTAGTCGCGCCAGCGGCGGTAGTACTGGCGCGGGTTCTCTTCGCTGACCTGCAGGCTCACGTTGCCGGGGACCGGGCCGTTGGCCTCGACCTTGCCCAGCGACTGCGCGTAGTTGTAGGGATAGCGCTTGGCGATCACGCCGCGGCTGCCGGCGGTGGCGTAGTTCCAGTTCTCCATGTCGTCCTGCTCGGTCATGCCGGCCGGGCCGGAGTAGCGCATGTAGTAGTGGCGCAGGAAGTCCTTGACCTCCTGGGGTGCGTCCGCATCGACCAGGAAGAAGCGCCACGCCTCGGTGGACTCGGGGCCGTGCGGATGCCAGACGCACAGGTTGCGCGGCTGGGTACCGTGGAAGGAGACGTTCGGATAGATCGTGCCGACGAAGGGAACGAGCCGGTGCCGCTCGGCGCCCAGGCGCTCCTTGCGCTTGGCATGGGCCTCGCGGAAGTATTCGGCCACGACGGGGTTGTTCTGGTAGGTGTCCTGGAATTCCCAGGTCTCGGGCATGATGGCGCTGTGCACGCCGTGGCCGGCGGGGAAGTTCACCCACAGGTGCCTTGCCTTCTCCAGTTCGTTGTCGCGACGGCCCTTGGCACCGGCTTCGGCCGAGGGGCCGATGCCGATCAGGTCCACGGAGCGGTGGCTGACGTTGTGGTACGTGTCGCCCAGGAAGTTCTCGGCCGCGAACTTCCAGTTGCAGGGGATGATCCACTTGTGCACGCCGAAGAGGACTTCCGAGCCGCCTTCGCGGCCGTCGCGGCAGTCCAGCGCCAGGTCCAGGTGCGTCTTCGCGTCGCCGAGGTAGGTCAGCAGATCCGGCGCATCCTTGTCCCAGGTGGCCCAGACCGTGCCCTTGTAGATCTCCATCTTCGGCACTTCGATGAGCGACCATTCCTCCTTGTCCAGGCAGCCCTCGTAGAGGTTCTTGAACTGCGGCACGCCGAAGAGCTTGCCTTCGGTCGTGTAGCTCCAGCTGTGGTAGGGACAGGTGAAGAGGGTGGTGTTGCCGTGGTCGTACTGGCACACCTTCATGCCGCGGTGGCGGCACGAGTTGAGGAACACGTGGACCTTCTTCTTCTTGTCGCGCGCCAGGATGACCGACTCGGCGCCCATGCGGGAGGTGAAGAAATCGCCGGGGTTGGGAACCTGGCTCTCGTGGCCGACGAACAGCCAGGCGCGGGTGAAGACCTTCTCCAGTTCCTCCTGGAAGATCTCCTTGTCGGAAAAGATCTCGCGGCTGATCTCGCCCTTGCGCAGGTTGATCATCGCGTTGTAGCGGGATTCGGTGGTGATCGGGATCATGGGTTGCTTCGTTGGAGGTTGAACGAGGTGCGGGTGATCAGGCGAAGCGCTCGCACAGGACGTCCTGCCGGGGCAGGCCGGCCGTCTCGGCCGCCTTGCGCCCGGCTTCGACCATCGGCGGCGGACCGCACAGGTAGACGCGCGTGGTGGGCGCGAGCCCGAGGCCGGCGATCAGGTCGGTCGCGTAGCCGTGATGGCAGTCGCCGCTCGCCTCCTGTTCGACGGCCAGCTTCACCTGCACGTGGGGCAGGGCCTGGCGGAGGGACTCGAGTTCGTCGAGCGCGAAGAGGTGCCCCGGCGTGCGCGCGCCGATCAGCACGGTGGTCGGCTGGGCCCTGGCCTTCTCGCCCATGCTGCGAAGCATCGAGAGAAAGGGCGCCACGCCGGTGCCGCCCGCGACGAACAGCCGCGGGCGGTCCTCGTCGCGCAGGAAGAAGGTCCCGTGGGGCACGCTCAGCTCCACCTTGTCGCCTGCCTTGGCATCGGCCAGCCAGCCCGAGAAGGCGCCGTCCGGCACCAGCCGGACGAAGAACTCGAGGCGATCGCTGCCCGGCATGTTGGCCATGGAATACGAGCGGTGGAAGTCCGTGCCTTCGGGGTGGATGCGCACGTACTGGCCCGGCTCGAACTGGATGCCTTCGGGAACGGATATTTCCAGCAGCACGGTTTCGCTGGCCACCTGGTGCACGCCGACGACCTCACCCGGGATGGGGGGCGCCTCTTCGGACAGCGCTTCGGTGGATTCGTACGGGAACTCCACCGCGCACGCGCTCGTGACCCGGCACACGCAGGGCAGCACGGCACCCGCATCGCGGTCCTCGTCCGGCAGGACCGCGGCGTCGTAGTCCTCCATCTCGACCGTGCCGGACAGCAACTGGGCGGTGCAGGTGCCGCACTGGCCGTTCGAGCAGTCCGTCAGGAGATTCAGTCCGGCCTCGCTGGCAGCCTCGACGATCTTCCTGCCGCACGGCACATCCAGCCGGTGCGCGACGCCGTCGGAAAAGAGCAGCGTGACCGGGACGGTCGGACTCATGGTGGGGCTCCTTCTGTTTTGTCCATGTGTTGGACTTGAAATCCATTGTATGGACGATCGTTGATCGTAGTCAACGTGTACGTGTGGCGGACAATCCGGGAAACTGATTCCCTTTTCGAGGAGTGTTCGTGGCAACTGCGGAAAAGAACGAGAACGTGCGCGCCGTGGGGCGCGCCCTGGAGATCCTGCTGGCCTTCACCCCGCAGGACTTCGAGCTGTCTCCTTCGGAGCTGCTCAAGCGCGTCGACCTGTCCCGCCCGACGCTCTACCGCCTGCTCTACACCCTGGAAGAGCACGGCTTCCTGGTCTCCGTGGGCGAGCCGCAGCGCTTCCGGCTGGGCCCGTCCGTGGCGCGGATGGCCCATGTCTGGACGTCGAGCCTGGACCTGGCCGCCGTCGCGGATCCCGTGCTGCGGCGCATCTGGCAGGCGACGGGCGAGACCGTGGCGATGTTCCTGCCGCAGCGCGAGCTGCGCCTGTGCGTGGCGGAGCTTCCGAGCCCGCAGCCGCTGAACTTCAAGCGGGGCGTCGGCTACACCGAGCGCATCGTGCGCGGCGCCACGGGCCGCGCGATCCTGGCGTACATGAACGCGAGCGCGGACGAGTTGCGCGCCTACGCCCAGGGCACGGGCATCAACCCCAAGGAACTCGAGGCGGACCTGGCCCAGACCCGCAAGCGGGGGTGGGCCAGCAGCCACAGCGAACTCATCTCCGGCGCGGTCGGCGTGGCGGTCCCGTTCTTCGATCGGCACGGCGCCGTGGCCGGATCCATCGGCGTGTTCGGCCCCGAGGTCCGGCTCAACGGGCAGCGGCTCAAGCAGATCACCAGGCTGCTGCAGGAGGAGGGGGGCAGCCTTTCCGCGATGCTGGGCTTCGGCAGCGGGGATACGCGGACGCCGTAGGCTGCGTGTCCGCATGACGAACTCCATGATCAGAATTTGACGCCCGTCAACGCTTGTCCATAAAATGGACTAGCAATCCGTCTCATGGACTTGAGCGGATCGTGTCGCCCCACTGATCCCTAGGAGACTCCGTCATGCAAAAGTCACCGGCAGGCCCGCGCAGGGCTGCCCTGCGTGCCATCAGCGCCGCCATCGCCACCACCGCCCTTTTCCTGGCAGCGCCCTTCGCGGCTGCGCAGGACTATCCGGACAAGGCCGTCAAGGTCGTCGTGGGGTTCGCTCCGGGCGGCACCAACGACATCCTGGCCCGCCTGCTGGCGGCGAAGCTGCAGGACAAGCTCAAGCAGACCTTCATCGTCGACAACAAGCCGGGCGCGAACTCGGCGATCGGAAACGACTTCGTGGCCAAGGCCGCGCCCGACGGCTACACGCTGCTCGTTTCCTCGAGCGGCGGGCTGACGACCAATCCGGTCCTGATGAAGAGCCTGTCGTACGACCCGGTCAAGGACTACGAGCCCATCGCGCTGCTCGGGTCGTTCCCGCTGGTCGTGACGGTCTCCTCCTCGCTGCCGGTGAAGGACTTCGCCGAACTGGTCCAGTACTCGAAGAAGACGAAGGACGGAAAGCTGGACAACGGGACGCCCACGACGTCCTTCGTCCTGGTGGCGGAGACCATCTCGGCCACCGCGGGCGTGAAGTTCAACCACATCCTCTATCGCGGCTCCGGCCCGGTGGTCGCCGCCGTGCTCGGCGGCGAGATCCAGACGGGTGTGCTGGACAGCCCGGCGGTGATCCCGCAGATCAAGGGCGGCAAGCTCAAGGGCCTCGCGGTCACGACCGCGAAGCGCTCTGCCGCGCTGCCGGACGTGCCGACCATCGCGGAGCTGGGCTACCCGGGCTACGACGCTCCGATCTGGACGGCGCTCATGGCGCCCAAGGGCACGCCCGCGCCGGTGCTGGCCCGGCTGCGCACCGCCGTCGGCGAGATCCTTCAGGACAAGGACATGGTCGAGAAGATGCACGCGCTGGGCATGGACCCGGGCGACGTGGACTCCGCCGCACTGGCGAAGCGCATTGCCGGCGACATCGTTCGCTGGAAGAAGGTTGCCAAGGACGCCAACCTTCAGCCCGAGTAGGCCGCCGGACGCCCGTTCGAGACACGGGCGGACCCGGCGTCGAACGCCACCCATCGAGCAACAACGGCGCACACGCCGGACCGGAGACAAGATGAACCGACGAAACATGATGAACGCCATGGTCGCGTGCCCGGGCGCCGCGGCCCTGGTCGGCGGCCTGAGCGCCTGTGCGACACCCAGCGGCCAGGGAGCCGGCACGGCCGGCGATGGCGTTCCGTTCTTTCTCTACGACTCGTTCACCACATCGCCGTTCTCGGGCAACCCGGCGCCGGTGGTCGTCCTCGACGCCTGGCTGCCGGTCCCGCTGATGCAGGCCTTCGCCACGGAGATGAACCAGTCCGAAGTCGCCTTCGTGCTGAAGGGGCCCGCCGGCTGGCAGATCCGCTGGTTCACGCCGGCCAAGGAGGTGCCGCTGAACGGCCATGCCACCCTTTCGGCGGCCGCGCTCATCTTCGAGAAGTACGAGCCCTCGGCCAGGGAACTGGTGTTCCAGACCACCAGCAGCGGCCCGCTCGGCGTGTCCCGCAACGGAACCAGCTATCTGATGGACTTTCCCCGGGACGATGACCCCGTGCGGGTGGCCGACATTCCCGCGGAGATCGAGGCCGACCTGGGCGTGCGGCCCGCCGAGTTCTGGGTCAACAAGCGCAACGTCCTGGTGTTCAGGAATGCCGAGGAGGTCAGGGCCATCCGCTCCAGGCTGACCAAGAGCACGGCCTGGGCCAAGGGAAAGCACGTGATGGTGACCGCCCCCGGCACGGGCGACGTGGACTACGTGCTGCGCTACTTCGCGCCGTTGCTCGACATCCCCGAAGACCCGGTCACCGGCGTCGTGCATTGCACGCTGGCGCCTTTCTGGGCCCGGCGGCTTGGCAAGAACAGCTTCAAGGTCCGCCAGCTGTCGGCTCGCGGCGGCGATGTCGCAACGGGTGTGCAGGCCAACGGCCGCGTGCTCATCGGCGGCCCCTGCGTGCGGTACGCGGAGGGCCGGCTGCACATCGCTCAAGCGATGGGTCGAGACCGCTAGCGGGTGGCGGCCCGGGCCGGCCGCCGGTCAGCCCAGGCGGCCGAGCAGCAGGAACTCCATCAGCGCCTTCTGCGCGTGCATGCGGTTCTCGGCCTCGTCCCACACCACCGACTGCGGGCCGTCGATGACCTCGGCGGTCACCTCCTCGCCGCGATGGGCGGGCAGGCAGTGCATGAACAGCGCGTCCGGCTTGGCCACGGCCATCATGGCCTCGTCCACGCACCAGTCGGCGAAGGCCTTGCGGCGGGCCTCGTTCTCGGCCTCGTAGCCCATGCTGGTCCACACGTCGGTGGTCACCAGGTCGGCGCCGCGGCAGGCGTCCATCGGGTCCTTGAAGACCTTGTAGCTGTCGGTGCCGCGGATGCCGGCCACGTCCTGGTCTACCTCGTAGCCGGTGGGGGTGCTCACGTGGACCGTGAAGCCCAGGATCTCGGCCGCCTGCAGCCAGGTGTTGGCCATGTTGTTGCCGTCGCCCACCCAGGCGACGGTCTTGCCCTGGATCGAGCCGCGGTGCTCGATGAAGGTGAACAGGTCCGCCAGGATCTGGCAGGGATGGAACTCGTTGGTCAGGCCGTTGATGACGGGCACGCGCGAGTGCGCCGCGAAGCGCTCGATCTTTTCCTGCTCGAAGGTGCGGATCATCACCAGGTCGACCATGCGGCTGATGACCTTGGCGCTGTCCTCGATCGGCTCGGCGCGGCCGAGCTGGCTGTCGCCGGTGGTCAGGTGCACCACGCCGCCGCCGAGCTGGTACATGCCGGCCTCGAAGCTCACGCGGGTGCGGGTGCTGGCCTTCTCGAAGATCATCGCCAGCGTGCGGTCGGTCAGCGGCTGGTGCTTCTCGTAGGCCTTGAATTTCCCCTTGATGATCGCAGCGCGCTCGAACAGGTAGGCGTATTCGTCGGCCGTGAAGTCGCTGAACTGGAGGTAGTGGCGGATCGCGAGGGCACTCATGCGTCTATTGTGCCGGCTCGGCCAGGAAGGCCTTCACGATGGGCGCGAGGAGGGCGACGATCTCGTCCGCCTCCGCGACGGTGAGGATCAGCGGCGGCACGAGGCGGATGACGCTGTCGGCCGTCACCGAGAAGAGCAGGCCCGCCTCGCAGGCGCGGCCCAGCAGCACGCCGCAGGGGCGGTCCAGCTCGATGCCCAGCATCAGCCCCTGGCCGCGCACTTCCTTCACACCGGCGACGCCCTCGAAGGCCGCCTGCAGCGCGCCCTTGAGGTGCGCGCCGACCTTCGCGGCGTTGTCCAGCAGGCCGTCCTTCTCCATGATGCGCAGGGTCTCGATGCCTGCCCGCATGGCCAGCGGGTTGCCGCCGAAGGTGGTGCCGTGGTTGCCCGGCTGGAAGAGGTCGGCGGCCTTCGGGCCGGCCAGCACGGCGCCCACCGGCACGCCCGAGCCCAGGCCCTTGGCCAGCGACATCACGTCCGGCACGATGCCCGCCCACTGGTGGGCGAACCACTTGCCGGTGCGGCCGATGCCGGTCTGGATCTCGTCGATCATCATCAGCCAGTCGTTGGCGTCGCACAGGGCGCGCACCTGCTTGAGGTAGTCCGCGCGCATCTCGTGGATGCCGCCTTCGCCCTGGATGGTCTCGAGCATCACGGCCACCACGTTCGGGTTGCCTTCGGTGGCCTGCTTCAGCGCATCGACGTCGTTGAGCGGCACGCGGATGAAGCCTTCCAGCAGCGGGCCGAAGCCGGCCTGGATCTTCGGGTTGCCGGTGGCCGACAGGGTGGCGATGCTGCGGCCGTGGAAGGCGTGCTCGTAGACCACGATCTGCGGCTTCTCGATGCCCTTGCCGTGGCCGAACTTGCGCGCCAGCTTGATGGCGGCCTCGTTGGCTTCCAGGCCGGTGCAGCAGAAGAAGGCGTTGGTCATGCCGGCCAGCGCGGTCAGCCTGGCCGCCAGCGTCTCCTGCCCGGGCACGTGGTAGTAGTTGGAGCTGTGGATGATCCTGCCCAGTTGCTCGGCCAGCGCCGGCACCAGTTCGGGGTGGTTGTGGCCCAGGGTGTTCACGGCGATGCCGCCCAGGCCGTCGAGGTAGGCCTTGCCATTCGTGTCCCACACGCGGCAGCCCTGGCCGCGCTCCAGCGCGATCGGCAGCCGGCCGTAGGTGTTCATCACGTGGGGCGAGGTGGGTTCGGTGGCGCTCATCGGCTCTCCGGGGGCGGTTGGGAGGTGGAAGGGAAGCGGGATTCTAGGCAGCGGCCTGCGGCCGTTCGTTGACGATTCCTCATCACAGCCATGCCCGCGGCACGGTACGTGCAAGGGGGTCCCGGTAGAATCTTGTGCGCCGCAGCATCCGTGCGCCGCCTGCTCCCCATGGCCACCCCTCCCGCCAAAGAATTCTTCATCCAGGGCATCACCCACGATGGCCGCACCTTCCGGCCGAGCGACTGGGCCGAGCGCCTGGCCGGGGTGATGTGCCAGTTCCGCCCCGGCGGGGCCGTGCCGGGCAGCCACCTGAACTACTCGCCCTGGTGCGTGCCCACGGTCATCGGCGGCGTCAAGTGCGTGGTCGTGCACATCGACCTGCGGGAGGCCGAGCCGATGGCCTGGGATTTCGTCATGAACTTCGCCCGTGACAACGACCTGCAGGTGGCCGAGGCCTGCCTGGTGCCAGAGGACAAGCCCGCCAGGCGCTGAAGCCCCATCGAACGCCCATGAAAAATGGCCCCTCGGTCAACCGCTTCGCGCTTGCCCGATCCCCCAAGGGGATGCTTTTTCATCTTGGGGCGGCCCGCCCATGAAAAAACCGCCCGAAGGCGGTTTTCTTTTTTCTTTGCTGCAGCGCACCCGATCAAACGGCGGATCGCACGGTCGGCGATCCGGGCTGACCTGAAGACGTCAGGCGGCGGCGGTGGCCAGGGCTTTCACCTTGGCGGCCAGGCGGCTCTTGTCGCGAGCGGCCTTGTTCTTGTGGAAGATGCCCTTGTCGGCGATCGTGTCGATCACGCTCTGGGCCTTGGCGAACAGCTCGGTGGCCTTGGTCTTGTCGCCGGTGGCGACGGCCTTGTCCACGTTCTTCACCGCGGTGCGGTACTTGGAGCGCAGCGAGCTGTTGGCGGCATTGATGTGGGTGTCCTGGCGGACGCGCTTGCGGCCCGACGCGAGGCGCGGGTTCTTCTTCTTGGGCTTGGCGGATGCCATGGTTGGGGTTCCTTAAAGGGTCTGTGGATGTTGCAGCAAAGCCCGCCATTATATGCCGGCCCGGCCGGGGAGGCAATTGGCCCGGGTAAAAGAAAGGCGCCCGGCCCCTACACTTGCGCGCCGTGTCGCTGTTCCGCTCCGCCTCCACCGTCTCGCTGCTCACGCTGGCCTCGCGCGTCACGGGCCTGATCCGCGACGTGCTGATGAGCTCGGTGTTCGGCGTCAGCGCGCTGACCGACGCCTTCTACGTCGCCTTCCGCATTCCCAACCTGTTCCGCCGGGTGTTCGGCGAGGGCGCCTTCAGCCAGGCCTTCGTGCCGGTGCTGGCCGCCCACCGCACCGAGCATGGAGAGGCAGGCGCCAGGCAACTGATCGACCACGTCGCCACCCTGCTGCTGTGGGCGCTGGTGCTGCTGTGCGTGGCCGGCGTCGTCGGCGCGCCGCTGATGGTGTGGGCGATGGCCAGCGGGCTGGAGGGCAAGGCCGGCGCCTTCGACGCGGCGGTGCTGATGACGCGCTGGATGTTCCCCTACATCGGCTTCATGTCGCTGGTGGCGCTGGCCGGGGGCATCCTCAACACCTGGAAGAAGTTCGCGGTGCCGGCCGCCTCGCCGGTGCTGCTCAACATCGCGCTGATCGCCTCCATCGTCGTCGGCGCGCCGCTGTTCCGCCGCTGGGGCATCGAGCCGATCTATGCCCAGTGCGTGGGCGTGATGGTGGGCGGCGTGCTGCAGCTGGCGATCCAGCTTCCCGCGCTGCGGCGCCTGGGCCTGCTGCCGCGGGTGGGCGCCGGCGCGGCCGCGCTGCGCACGGCCTGGGCCGACCCGGCCACGCGCAAGGTGGTGAAGCTGATGCTGCCCGCGCTGCTGGGGGTGAGCGTGGCGCAGCTGTCGTTGCTCATCAACACGCAGATCGCCTCGCACCTGGCGGCCGGCAGCGTGACCTGGGTGACCAATGCCGACAGGCTGATGGAGTTCCCCACCGCCATGCTGGGCGTGGCGCTGGGCGTGGTGCTGATGCCGCAGCTGGCGGCCGCGCGCGCCGCGCAGGACGACGCGCGCTACTCCGCCATGCTCGACTGGGGCCTGCGGCTGGTGGTGCTGCTGGCGGTGCCCTGCGCCGTGGCGCTGCTGCTGTTCTCGCGCCCGCTGGTGGCGGTGCTGTTCCACAACGGCGCCTTCAGCGCGCTGGACGTGCAGCGCACCACGGCGGCCCTGTCGGGCTACGGCGTGGGGCTGCTGGGCATCGTCGCCATCAAGGTGCTGGCGCCGGGCTACTACGCCCGCCACGACATGAAGACGCCGATGCTCATCGCGGTGGGCGTGCTGGTGTTCACGCAACTGCTCAACCTGCTGTTCGTGCCGCTGCTGCAGCACGCGGCGCTGACGCTGACCATCGCCATCGGCGCCATGGTCAACGCGCTGTGGCTGCTGGTCGGGCTGATCCGCCGCGGCAGCTACCGGCCGCTGCCGGGCTGGGGCCGCTTCGCGCTGCAGGTGCTGCTGGCCTCGGCGGTCATGGCGGTGCTGCTGTGGTGGGGCGACCGCCATGTCGACTGGGTGGCGCTGCGCGCGCAGCGGCTGCTGCGCATCGGCCTGCTGGCCGGCTTTGTCGCCGCCGCCGCGGCCGTCTACTTCGCGGTGCTGGCGCTGGCCGGCGTCCGGCTGCGCAGCCTCATGAGGCGCTGATGTCCATGGGGGCGGCGCGTCTTGACGCTGCCCCGGCGCCTCCACTACAAAGACCCATGCCCCTGAGCTTCGAGCCACCCTCGCCGCTGGCTTACTTCGCCACCCTCGTGCAGAGCGACGAGCAGTTCCCCCTGCTCGAAGCGGCCGCCAGCCTCGCCCAGGACGAGTACCCCGACCTGGACGTGCAGCAGGTGCTGGGCGACGTGGACCAGCTCCTGGCCCGCCTGCGCCGCCGCCTGCCGGCCGATGCCGCGCCGCTGGCGCGCCTGCGGGCGCTGAACCAGTTCTTCTTCCACGACCTGAACTTCGGCGGCAACGTCAACGACTACTACGACCCGGACAACAGCTACCTGAACGCGGTGCTGCGCACGCGGCGCGGCATCCCGATCTCGCTGGCGGTGCTGTGGATCGAGCTGGCGCAGGGGCTGAACCTGCATGCGCGCGGCATCGGCTTCCCGGGGCATTTCATGCTCAAGGTCTCGCTGCCCAAGGGGCAGGTGGTGATCGATCCGTTCACCGGCCGCTCGCTCTCGCGCGAGGAGCTGTCGGAGCGGCTGGAGCCCTACAAGCGCAGCAACGGGCTGGTCGGCGAGTTCGACGTGCCGCTGGGCCTGTACCTGCAGCCCGCCTCGCCGCGCGAGATCGTGGCGCGCATGCTGCGCAACCTCAAGGAGATCCACCGCAGCCAGGAGGACTGGATGCGCCTGATCGCCGTGCAGGACCGCCTGATCGTGCTGCTGCCCGAGGCCTGGGGCGAATGGCGCGACCGCGGCCTGGCCCACGCGGAGCAGGGCCACCCCCGGCAGGCGGTGGACGACCTGGAGGTCTACCTGGCGCACGCCGAGGACGCGCTGGACGTGGATGCCGTCGCCGAGCGCGTGGCCGCGCTGCGCCGCGCTCTGAACTGAGGCCGCGGCCATGGACCATCCCGCCGCCGCCTCGCCCGACCTGGGCACGCTGCACCAGTTCCACGGCGTGCAGCCGGTGCTGCCGGTGTCCGACGTGACCCGCGCGGCGCGCTGGTTCCGCGACGTGCTGGGCTTCGAGCTGGACTTCGTCGCCGGCGAGCCGCCGAGCTATGCGCGGGTGAAAAGCGACCCCTCGGGCAACCGCTTTGCGCTTGCCCGATCCCCCAAGGGGGATGCTTTTTCATCTTGGGGCGGCCCGGCGATGAAAAAGGGCGACCGGACGTACGGCGACCCGGTCTACATCCGCCTGTGGCAGCACAGCGGCCGCGAGGCCAGCCCCTGGCGCGGCGAGATCGTGATCCACGTCGGCCACGACATCGACGGGCTGCATGCCGCCTATGTGAAGCGCGGCGTGGACGTCATCGAGCCGCCGCAGTCCCAGCCCTGGGGCCTGCGCGAGTTCGCCATCCGCGAGCCCGACGGCCACATCCTGCGCTTCTGCGGATATCTTTGACCACCCCCAGCCTGCGCGGACTTCGTTCCGCTCCGGCAACCCCCTGCAAGGGGGCACATCCTGCGGCCCGGCAGAGCCGGTTCCGCGGATGTTCACGCATGGCCTGCTCCGCGGCCTTCCGATCGGCCCTGCCGACGTTGGGGCGCATGACATGGCTTAGATTCGGCGGATGGCTTCCCGACCGCGCCCGCGCAACGGTGCCCTGGCCGACGAGCGCGCGGCGGGGCAGACGGCGCTGCTCGTCATCGACATGATCAGCGTCTGGGACTTCCCCGATGCCGCCCGGCTGCTGCCCCACGCGGCGCGCATCGCGCCGGCGGTGGCGCGGCTGCGGCGCCGCTGCCTGGCGGCGGGCGTGCCGGTGATCTACGCGAACGACCACCGCGGCCGCTGGCGCTCGGACTTCCCCGCACTGGTGCAGCAGGCCCTGGCGGCCGGCGGCGAGGGCGCACGCATCGCCGGGCTGCTGGCGCCGGGCGAGCAGGACTACTTCGTCCTCAAGCCGCAGCAGTCGGCCTTCCACGCGACGCCGCTGGCGCTGCTGCTGCAGCACCTGCAGGTGCGCCGCCTCCTGCTGGCCGGCGTGGCGAGCGACCAGTGCATCCTGGCGACCGCCATCGCGGCCCGCATGCGCGACTTGGAGGTGATCGTGCCGCGCGACTGCACCGCCACGCAGACCGCACGGCGCCAGGCCATGGTGCTGGCGCAGTTCGACACCGTGTTCAAGCTATCCACCACGCCCGGCCCGCGCATCCGCCTGGCCGGCGCGTCCTCCCGAGGAACCCGCCCGTGACGCACGACCTGCCTTTCTCCAACCCCTACCGCCACGGCTTCGCCCGGGCGGCGGTGGCGGTGCCCCGCAACCGCGTGGCGGACCCCGCCTTCAATGCCGCCGAGACGGTGCGCCTGTACCGCGAGGCGGCGGCGCAGGGGGCCATGGTGGTGGCGTTCCCGGAACTGGGCCTGTCGGCCTACACCTGCGACGACCTGTTCCACCAGTCCACCCTGCTGGACGCCTGCGAGGCGGCGCTGGCGCAGGTGGTGGAGACATCGCGCGAGCTGGGCTGCGTGGCCATCGTCGGCCTGCCGCTGCGCGTGGACCACCTGCTGTTCAACTGCGCCGCGATCGTGGCCGGCGGGCGCATCCTGGGCGTGCAGCCCAAGACCTACCTGCCCAACTACGCCGAGTTCTACGAGGCGCGGCAGTTCGCCGGCGGCGATGCGGCGCGCTCGACCGAGATCGCGCTGTGCGGGCAGGAGGGCGTGCCCTTCGGCAGCCGGATCGTGTTCCGCTCGCGGCAGATGCCGCTCTTGGCGCTGCACTGCGAGATCTGCGAGGACGTGTGGGTGCCCGTGCCGCCGTCCAGCCATGCGGCGCTGGCCGGCGCGACGGTGCTGGTGAACCTGTCGGCCTCCAACATCACCATCGGCAAGTCGGCCTACCGGCACCAGCTCGTGGCCCTGCAGTCGGCGCGCTGCCAGGCGGCCTACCTGTACTCGTCGGCCGGCATCGGCGAATCGACCACCGACCTGGCCTGGGACGGCCAGGCCCTGATCTACGAGGCGGGCGAGATGCTGGCCGAGAGCGAGCGCTTCTCGAATGCCTCGCACATCGTCTACGCCGACGTCGACCTGGAGCGCGTGTCGCGCGAGCGCATGCGGCAGAACAGCTTCGGCACCTCGATGCAGCGCCACCAGGCGCAGTTGGCGGATTGGCGCACCGTGGCCTTCGACCTGGCGCCGCCGGCGCAGGCGCAGGGCCTGAGGCGGGCGGTGGAGCGCTTCCCCTACGTGCCCGCCGACCCGGCCACGCTGGACGAGCGCTGCTACGAGGTGTTCAACATCCAGGTGCAGTCGCTGGTGCAGCGGCTGGAGGCGGCGCGCATCGGCAAGGTGGTGATCGGCGTCTCGGGCGGACTGGACTCGACCCATGCGCTCTTGGTGCTGGCGCAGGCGATGGACCGGCTCGGCCGGCCGCGCAGCGACATCCTGGCCTACACCATGCCCGGCTTCGCCACCACCGGCCGCACCCTGCAGCAGGCCCATGCGCTGATGAAGGCGGTGGGCTGCAGCGCGCAGGAGATCGACATCCGCCCGAGCTGCCGCCAGATGCTGGCCGACCTGGACCATCCCTTCGCGCGCGGCGAGGCGGTGTACGACATCACCTTCGAGAACGTGCAGGCCGGCGAGCGCACCAGCCA
The DNA here is from genome assembly GCF_000745855.1 of Xenophilus azovorans DSM 13620. GTDB lineage: Bacteria > Pseudomonadota > Gammaproteobacteria > Burkholderiales > Burkholderiaceae_C > Xenophilus > Xenophilus azovorans. The sequence continues at coordinate 122,839 of NZ_KN050768.1, read as the reverse complement.
CCTGTTCCGCCTGGCCAACCTGCACGGCGCCATCGTCGCCGGCACGGGCGACCTGAGCGAGCTGGCGCTGGGCTGGTGCACCTACGGCGTGGGCGACCACATGTCGCACTACAACGTGAACGCCAGCGTGCCCAAGACGCTGATCAAGCACCTGGTGCACTGGGTCGCCGACAAGAACCTGCTGGGCGAGGAGGGCAGCCGCGTGCTGCGCGCCATCGTCGCCACCGAGGTCAGCCCCGAGCTGGTGCCGGGGCAGGAAGGGGCGGAGCAGCCGGGCCAGCGCACCGAGGACACGGTTGGCCCGTACGAGCTGCAGGACTTCCACCTCTACTACACGGTGCGCTACGGCTTCGCACCGAGCAAGGTGGCCTTTCTCGCGCATGCGGCATGGCACGACCGCGCGCAGGGCCGCTGGCCGCCCACGCTGGAAGGCGCGCGCAACCAGTACACGCTGGCCGAGATCAAGAAGCACCTGGGCACCTTCCTGTGGCGCTTCTTCCAGATCAGCCAGTTCAAGCGAAGCTGCGTCCCCAATGCGCCCAAGGTGGGCTCGGGCGGTTCGCTCTCGCCGCGCGGCGACTGGCGCGCGCCGAGCGACTCGGAGTCGCGGGCGTGGCTGGAGGAGCTGAAGAGCGTGCCGGACGAGATCGGCTGACGCGCGCCGCGCGGCTGCGGCTCAGCGCGCGGGCCGACGCACCAGCTCGTCCAGCAGGGCGGTGTACTGGGCCACCAGGCCCGGCGAATCCGGCAGGAAGCGCCCGATCCGCTCGCGCTGGCGCTGCAGGTAGCCGGCGGCGTCCGCCGCATGGCCCGCCATGGCTTCGCGCAGCCGGCGCGCGCCCGCCTGCACGTCGTTGCCGGCGTAGTAGTAGCCCAGCTCCGGCACCAGGTGCGCGTTGTGCACCAGCGGGTAGCCCTGCCAGCAGGCTTCCAGGTAGAAGTAGTTGAGCGGGTTCTCCCACTGGTGAGAGATCACCGCGTCGGTGTTCGTCGAGAGGAAGGTCGGCGTGTCGTGCCGATCGAGGAACACCGCCTTGTGCTGGCGCACGATGTCGAGCTGGTTCATCAGCGTGATGAACTCCATCGACTCGGTGGCGATGCGCTGCGCGTTGGTCACCTGCAGAAGTTCCACCGCGGCCGGGTCGGCCCGGAAGGCCTCTTCCGCGATCAGGATCGGGTAGAGGCAGAACTTCACGACGTTGATGTTCGGCTCCATCACCGACAGGCGCCACGGCGTGCCCGCCGGCCGTGCCCGCCAGCGCCCGCCTTCGGGCAGCGCGGCGGCGCGCTGCTCCACGAAGACCGGACTCCACACGAAGGGCACGGCGCGCGCCTGCTGTCGGCGCAGCACCTCGAAGTAGGAGCGGCTGATGCGGTCCACCTGCGGGACCATCCAGATGTCGTCGTAGTGCTGGTTGACGAACAGGTTCTGCCCCCACAGCGGGCGGCCGAACAGGACCGACTCCATCGCATGCACGTACTCGAAGCCGCAGCAGTACGACACCAGCCGCGCGCCGCGCTGCTTGAGGTGCTCGGTCTGCGCCGCGTCGATCTGGCCGCCCAGTTCGATCAGTACGTCCAGCTCGTCCTTGGCGTCGGCGAAGCTGCGAGTGGGCCAGCGCGCCTGGTCCCAGGGCAGGGCGGGCGTGATCGGGACCGCAGTGGTGTTGACCAGCGCCACCGAGGCGACGTTGGGGCAGTGCCGCAGCGCCTCGGCGAGGAACACGGCGTTCTGCTTGATGCCGTTGTTCCAGAGGGTCTCGGCCGCATGGTGCAGGCCGATGGTGATGCCTACCCGCACGCCGGCCTTGTTGCTCATGAATGGCATCTCGGTATGGATGAACGGCGCCTGCAGCAGCACCGCCTCAGGAAATTAGAACTAAACAACTCATTGGCCCCGATGACCTTCAGAGCGCGGGTCGCTGTTTGTCGCTGGTCTTAGTACTTGAGGAGGAATTTGTCAGAATTTGTGGCATTTCGTTAACAAAGCACGCTTCGATGCAACAGGGTTGGTTAACAATTTAGTACGTAATCAGAGGTAGGGCGTTCACAAAAGTAAGCGCTCCTCTCCCTTCATTCGTCATTTTGATGGGTGCTTCCCGGCCCGGCGCTATACCGAACTGTTGCACATATGAACAAGTCTTATCGATCGATCTGGAACGAGGCCTTGGGTGCCTGGGTGGCAGCGTCCGAACTCGCGACGACCCGAGGCAAGTCGTCCGGATCGCGGCTTTCCGCCATCACCGCTGCAGCCTACGTCGCATTCGCGGTGTTTACGCTCAGCCCTGTTGCGCACGCGAACATCCTGTCGATAAGCGGGGCGTGCAACGGCCCTGCCGGCACCGGTCCGGATGGCGTGACCAGCTATCCGGCAGGAGCAAGCGTGCCTTCGACCGACGGGAGTGGCACGTACTCCGTGGTGGGGGGGTGTTCCGCTCGCGGCGCGGGCTATCTGGGGGTCACCATCTTTGGCGCGTACTCGCAAGCTGGCGGGGATGGTGCCGTCACCCTCGGCATGGGGACGCTGGCCAACAAGTGGGCCACTGCACTGGGACTGCAGGCCAACGCGAACGGTACCGGCAGCGTTGCGCTGGGCTTCAATGCGCAGGCTACGCAGGACAACGCCGTGGCGATTGGGGGCGCCGCGGCTGCGGGAGCGGCGTCGGCAATCGCGCTGGGCGCCAATGCGGTGGCCTCTTCTGCAGCGACCAGTGGCGTGGCCATCGGCAGTGGCTCGCGAGCCAGTGCAAAGAACACGGTGGCGCTCGGGAATCAGGCCACTGCATCGCTTGGAGATGCCATTGCCATCGGGTCGGGAGCCACGGCAACGAGCGTGGGATCCACCAATCTGGCCATCGGCAGGGGCGCAAGGGCCGCAGGCATCAACGCTGGCCTGGGCGATTCCACCGCCCTTGGTACGAACGCTCAAGCCATAGGGCAGGATTCGACGGCGGTGGGTGGGCAAACCACCGCCAGCGGAACGAATACTCTGGCGATCGGCAACAACGGGACTACGGCATCTGCGACCGGGGCGACCGCTTTTGGCGTCAATGCTCAGGCCACCAGTCAGTACGCCCTGGCGGCAGGCAACAACACGATGGCGTCGGCTGCAGGAGCGATCGCCATTGGCACCAATGCGGCTGGGGCGTCCAAGTCCAGCGCAGCGGATGGCATTGCCATCGGAGGACAGTCGTCGGTCGTGAGTGGCGCCACATCGGGTATTGCGGTCGGCCGAGGCGCTATCGTCAATGGCGCTTACGGCATCGCCCAGGGCGATGCCGTGGTGAGCGGAGCCACGGGGCGCAACGTGGCCATCGGCTCCGACGGCACCACGGCCAACGCGGGATCTGCCGCCGGCGGCGCCGTGGCCATCGGGCGTGGCCAGAGCGCGACCGGCAATGGCGCGGTCGCCATCGGCAATGGAAACAATGCGATTGGTATCGGTGCGCTTGCCTTGGGCGCTAACAGCACGGCGACCGGCAACAGTGCTATCGCCTTTGGCGACGGCGCCAACGCGCAGGGTCTCGCGGCTGTGGCTGCCGGCAACAACACGGTGGCTGCGCAGCAGGCAGTGGCCATCGGCAACCTGGCGCAGGCCTCGACCGTGTTCAACGTCGCGATCGGCGACAGCGCCCTGGCGATAGGCCAGCAGGCGACGGCGCTGGGGGCCAATGCGGTAGCGTCGTTCAGCGGTACCACAGCCCTGGGCACCTTCGCCGAGGCGACCGGCCAGAACGCGACTGCCATCGGGGCGGGAGCGGCCGCGGCTGGGAAGGATTCGGTCGCGATCGGCCTCGATTCAATCGCCTCATACGTCGGTGCTGTGGCCATCGGGAGTGGGTCGGTAACCGGCGCTTCCGCGCCCGCGAAGGCAGCTTTCCTGACCGGCCAGACGGCCAATGGCGGTGAGGTTTCCGTTGGGGGTGGTGCTGCGGCCACGAACCGCCGCATCACCAACATGGCGGATGGTGCCGAGCTGACCGACGGCGTGACGGTGGCGCAATTGAGCACCACGGCGTCGAGCCTGTCCACGGGCATCGGCAGCCTGTCGACGAGCCTGAGCACGACCGACGGCCACCTGACCAGCCTGTCGACCTCGACCTCGACGGGCATCAGCAGTCTCTCGACGGGCCTGAGCACCACCGGCAGCAACCTGGCGACGGCAGCCCAGGGCGCCGTCAGCGGCCTGGGCGGCGGCGCAGCCTACGACCCGGTCACGGGCCAGTGGACCGCTCCGTCCTACACCGTCTACAACAACAACGGCACGACGAGCGCAATCAACAACGTCGGTGATGTGATCAACCACATCAACAGCCAGGGCATCAAGTACTTCCACGCCAACTCGACGAAGGCGGACTCGCAGGCGCTGGGTGAGGATTCGGTGGCGATCGGCCCCAATGCCGTGGCGTCGGAGGACAACTCCGTCTCGCTGGGTGCGGAGGCCGTCACGACCGGCACGACCGCGGTGCCCAGCGCCACGGTCGGGACCATGACCTTCGGGCCGTTCGCGGGCGACAGCCCGGTGGGCGAGGTGAGCGTGGGAAGCGCGGGCGCCGAGCGCCAGATCACCCACCTGGCCGCCGGCCGGATCACCGCGGACAGCACCGATGCGATCAATGGCAGCCAGCTCTATCGCGTGGCCGAGCAACTGGATACGGCAACGAGTGCCATCACTTCGCTGTCGACCTCGACTTCCACGGGGCTGAGCAGCCTGTCCACGGGCCTGAGCACGACCGACAGCAATCTGACGAGCCTGTCGAC
>NZ_KN050768.1:0-116545 GCF_000745855.1 Xenophilus azovorans DSM 13620 | reverse complement strand
GACAGCAACCTGGCGAGCCTGTCGACGTCCACGTCCACCGGCATCAGCAGCCTGTCGACCGGCCTGAGCACGACCAACGACAACCTGGTGAGCCTGTCGACCTCGACGTCCACGGGGATCAGCAGCCTGTCCACCGGCCTCAGCACGGTCGGCAGCAACCTGGCCAACGCGGGCCAGAGCACGGCCGACGCCCTGGGCGGCGGCGCAAGCTACGACCCGAACACGGGCGCCGTCTCGGCACCCACGTACACCACCACCAATGCAGACGGTTCGATCAGCACGGCGCACAACGTGGGCGACGCGCTGACCAATCTGTACAACGGCGGCACGAAGTACTTCCACGCCAATTCGACCGAGCCCGATTCGGTGGCGTCGGGCACCAACGCCATCGCCGTCGGCCCGTCGGCCGTGGCCAGCGGCGCCTCGGCCGTGGCGATGGGCCACGGCGCCCAGGCCACCGGCACCAATGCCATCGCGATCGGCACCGGTGCGCTGGCCACGGGTTCGCAGGCGATCGGCGCGAATGCGCGCGCCGGCGGCGGCGGCGTCGCGATCGGCGATGGCGCCGATGCGGGGGGCACGCCGCTGAGCGCCGCGCCCGGCGTCTCGCAGGGCACGGCCGTGGGCTTCGGCTCCGTCGTCAACCAGAGCGGCGGCGTGGCGCTGGGCGCGGGCTCGGTGGTCAACACACCGGCGGGCGTGGCCGGCTACGTGCCGGCGGGCGCCAGCGCGGCGCAGGCGTCGGCGATCGCCGCCACCACCAGCACGCAGGCTGCCGTCTCGGTGGGCAATGCGGCCAACGGCCAGTACCGCCAGATCACCGGCGTGGCCGCCGGCAGCGCCGACAGCGACGCAGTCAACGTCAGCCAGCTCAAGGCCACGAACAGCGTGGTCAACCAGCTGAGCACGCAGTCGGCCTACCAGAACTACCAGATCGGCGCGCTGAACAACCGCCTCGGCGAGGTGGAGCGCATTGCCTACTCCGGCACGGCCATGGCCTTCGCGATGGCGGGCACCTACCTGCCCACGCTGTATCCGGGCGAGAAGGCCGTCGGCATCGGCTTGGGCGCCTACAAGGGCTACGGCGCGGTCGGCCTGACCTTCAAGGCGCTGTCGAACGACGGCACCATGTCCTGGGGGGCGGGCGTGTCCACCACCGGCAAGGACTGGGGCGTCAACGCCGGTATCGGCTGGAAGTGGAAGTGATGACGGCCTGAGCGGCCAGCGGCCCGAATGCCGCCGGTGGCCCCTGCGTTCGCGCGGGGGCCCTCTTTTTTTGGGAGACACTTCGCTCATGCGCATCGGCATCTCCGTGATCACGCACGCTGGCCAGAACATCTGGGAAAACGGCCTGGGCCAGAACGTCGTCTTCCTGGCGCAACTGTTCCAGCGCCTGCCGTTCGTGCGGTCGGTCGTGCTGATCGACGTCGGTGACCAGGGGCGGCTGCCCGAGCAGGTCGACACGCAGGCGCTCGGCCTGGCGCTGATGACGCAGGCCGAGGCGACGGATGCGGTGGACGTCATCGTCGAGATGGCCGGTGCGCTGGATCCGCGCTGGCTCGACCTGCAGCGTGCACGCGGCAAGAAGGTCGTCTACTACTGCGCCGGCCAGCCCTTCGCCGGCATCGTCGAGAGCCCCGTGTTCGACCGCCCGGGCCACTTTCCCCGGCCGGACCGCTGCGACGAGGTGTGGGTGATTCCCGAGTACGCGATGTTCGCCGCCTTCCAGCGGACGATGCACCGCTGCCCCGTGAACGTGGTGCCGTACCTGTGGCACCCGCAGTTCCTGCAGGAGCGCGTGCGCGAGGTGGCGCGGCATGGCCTGCACTATGGCTGGCAGCCCCGTACGCCGGCGCCGCAGACGCCTCCGGCGGGGCTGCGCATCGCGATCTTCGAGCCGAACGTCTCGGTCGCCAAGACCTCCAGCATCTCGATGCTGGCCTGCGACGAGGCCTATCGGGCCCGGCCCGAAAGCATCCGGATGATGCATGTGCTCAACACGCTGCACATGAAGGACCATCCCACGCTGCTGTACCTGGCCAACTCGCTGGACCTGGTGCGCGAGCACAAGGCCTGCTTCCACGGCCGCAACGACATCGCCGGCTTCATGGCGCAGCATGCCGATGCGGTGGTCTCGCACCAGTGGACCAACGACCAGAACTACAGCTATCTGGACGCGCTGCACGGCGACTACCCGCTGGTGCACAACTCGCCCTGGCTGCACGGCTTCGGGGCCGGCTACTACTACCCCGGCTTCGAGGCGGCCGAGGGCGGGCGTCGGATCCTGGCGGCCTGGGCCGGGCACGACGAGCGTCTGCCCGACCAGCGCCGCGCCGCACGGGCGGTGTTCGACGCGGTCGATCCCTTCGCCGAGGCGAACCAGCGGGCCTACGCCGAGCTGCTGCTGCGGCTGTGTGCCGGCGTGCCGGAGCGAGCTGCCGCATGACGGCGACGCGGCCGCAGCGCGCGCTGCGCATCGGCATCTCGCTCTTCGTGCGCAAGGGCGGGCAATCGCTGTGGGAAAACGGCATCTTCCAGAACTGCCTGTTCCTGGCCATGCTGCTGCGCCGCTCCCCGCAGGTGTCGGACGTGGTGCTGGTCGCAGGCGGCGGCGACGGCGGGCCGCAGGAGGCGCAGGCCTTCCTCGAGGAATCTCCCGTGCCGGTGATCGACATGGCCTGCGCCATGGAGCGGCTCGACGTGATGATCGAGATGAGCGCCCAGCTGGCCAAGGAATGGGCGGTCGCCTTCCGCGAGCGCGGCGGCAAGGTGGTGTCGATGCGCGTCGGCAACGACTACGTGATCGACATCGAGCGCATGGTGTTCGGCAAGCCGCATGCGCTGCTGATCACTGGCGCCCCGTACGACGAGGTCTGGACCCTGCCCGAATACGAGGCCACCTGCGTGCCGTATTTCGCCAGCACCTTCCGCGCGCCTGTGCGGATGCTGCCGCATCTATGGAGCCCCGTGGTGCTGGAACGCGCACTGCGCCAGCTGCCCGAAGGCCACGCCTTCGGCTACCGGCCGGGGCGCCGCCGCTGGCGGCTGGGCATGTTCGAGCCCAACGTGTGCATGGTCAAGACCAGCCACATCCCGCTGCTGGTGTGCGAGGTCGCGCACCGCATCGACCCGGACATCATCGAGCACGTGCACGCCTACAACACCTTCCACATGAAGGACCATCCGGTGTTCAACGGCTTCGCCAACAGCCTGGACATCGTTCGCCATGGGCTGGCCACCTTCGAGGGGCGCTTCCCGATCTGGCAGGTGCTGTCGATGCACTGCGATGCCGTCGTCAGCCACCAATGGGAGAACGCGCAGAACTACGTGTACTACGAGGCGCTGCACGGCGGCTATCCGCTGGTGCACAACTCGCACCTGATCGGCGACTGCGGCTACCGCTACCACGGCTTCGATTGCGAGGAGGGCGGCCGCGCGCTGCTGCGGGCCTTCGCCGGGCACGATGCCGACCTGGCCGCCTACCGGCAGCGCGCGCGGAACTTCCTGGCCACGCTCGACCCCGAAGCGGAGCCGAACGTGCGTGCCTACACGGCCGCCATCGAACAGTTGTACGAACGATGATCCGTCTGGTTTCCTTTCCCTCGCTTGCAGCATGGAGTGCGATGCTGGTGCTCGCGCCGGCTGCCTGGGCCCAGCAGCCCGCGCCCGCGGCGTCGGCGCAGGACACCCTGAGCCGCGCCGCCGCCAGCGTCGGCGTCAAGCGCTGCCTGCCCGCCATCACGCGGCTGGCCAGGCTCAACGTGCAGGGCAGCCGGGCGCACGACGTGCTGCTCGACTGGGATCGCCAGCGCCCCGACGCCGGCCCGGTGTTCTCGCTGATCGGGCTGGAGTACCCGAATGCCGGCATGGCGGCGTCCATCACCGCCGTGCCCGATGCGGCCGCCGGCACCTGTACCGTGGCGGCCGAGCGCATCACGGTGGCGCCCTTCACCTGCGCAAGCATTGCCGAATCGGAACTGGCCGGTTACCGGATGACGCGGCTGCTGCCGGTCTACGCCGTCTATACCGACCCGAAGGAGCCCGGCTCCTCCGTCTCCCTCATCGATTCGCCGCCGGGCTGCCTGGTGATCCGGCGCTTCGTCGAATACAACTGGAAGGACCCGGCGGCGGCGCCCGCCGCCGCCCCGCCGGTTCGGCGCTAGGAGCGCGGCGCGCCAGGCTGCCCGTGTATGCCGGGCGGCCGAACATGGACGCGCGGGCTATGAACTTCGGCCGATTGACGCTGATCCGGCGCGCCGGAATGATCCGCCCTTTTTTTGCCGGAGGGCCGTTCGCCCCTCAGCCGAATCGACACATGCTGCATTCCGAATACACGAAGGCCGCCCAGGCGGCGATTGCGCACGTCAAGGCCAACGTCCGCTATCGCGGTCTGAACACCGCAGGCGGATGGATCCGCAACCCGATCGACGTGCCGCAGAAGTTCGCGGCCCGGATCAAGAGCCTGCAGCTCGGCGCCAGCCGCAGCGAGGCCTACGGAGGCGCGTTCGACGGAAGGCTCTTCATCGACGAGCTGGCGAAGCTCGGCCTGGAGACGCAGACCGGTAACTGCTCCGAACTGTCGGCGGTGGCCTTCAAGCACCTGGAGGCGGCCAAGGTCCTTCCCATCGACTACTTCGGCGTGTACCGCGGGCGGTGGGACCATGCCTTCGTCGTCCTCAACCGCGACCCGTCCATCCCGATCTCCGACTTCGCGAAGTGGAGCTACCAGGCCGTCGTCTGCGACCCGCTCTACGACCGCTGCGGCGACGCCGGGCGCCTCGCCACCTGGTACCCGAAGATGTTCCCCCTCAAGAAGACGGACGTGATGTACCGGGTGGAGTGACGCCGGGCGCCGGTCAGCCCTCGCCCATCAGATCGGCCAGCGCGCGCGCGATCACCTTGGTGGCGCGGCGCAGGTCCTCCAGGTCGATGCGCTCGTCGTTGCGCTTGGCGTGCGATTCCAGCACGGTGCGCGGGCCGGCGCCGTAGATCACGCCCGGGATGCCAGCCTCGCCGTACAGGCGCACATCGGTGTAAAGGGGCGTGCCCATCGCCGGAATGAGCTGGCCGAACAGTTCGCCGCCGTGCTTCTGGATCGCATCGACCAGCGGCTTGTTGCCGGGCAGCGGCTTCATCGCGTGGGCCAGCAGGATGCGCCGGACATCCACCTCGATGCCGCCGGCCGGCGTCTTGAATTCCGCCGCCGCCTTGGCGATCACCTCGCGGATCGTCGCCTCCACCTCGGCCGGGTTCTCCTCGGGGATCATGCGGCGGTCGAGCTTGAACACCACCTTCCCGGGCACCACGTTGGTGTTGGTGCCGCCCTCGATGCGGCCCACGTTGAGATACGGGTGGCTGATGCCCTCGACCTTCGACGTGACCTGCTGGTAGAGCGTGTTCTGCGCGTACAGCGCGTTCAGGATGTGCACGGCGCCCTGCAGCGCGTCCACGCCGGTGCTGGGCACGGCGGCGTGCGCCATCTTCCCCTGCACTGTCACCTCCATCTGCAGGCAGCCGTTGTGGGCGGTGACCACCTCGTAGCTGAAGCCCGCGGCGATCATCAGGTCGGGCTTCGTCAGCTTGTTCTTCAGCAGCCAGCCGGGGCCCAGGAGGCCGCCGAACTCTTCGTCGTAGGTGAAGTGCAGCTCGACGCGGCCCTGCTTCGGCTTCGCCACGGCCTCCAGCGCGCGCACGGCGAAGGTGAAGGTGGCGAAGTCGCTCTTGCTCACCGCGGCGGCGCGGCCGAAGAGTTTTCCGTCCTCGATCTCGCCGCCGTAGGGGTCGTGCGTCCAGCCCTCGCCGGGCGGCACCACGTCGCCGTGGGCGTTCAGGGCGATGGTGCGGCCGCCGTCGCCGTACGGGCGGCGCACGATCAGGTTGGTGATCGATTCGAGGCCGTAGTCCTTCACCTCCTGCGCAGGTACGGCGTGCTTCTCGGCGTCGAAGCCCCAGGCGGCGATCAGTTCGGCCGTGCGCTCGGCGTGCGGCGCGTTGTTGCCGGGCGGCGTGTCGGTGGGCACGCGCACCAGCGCCTGGAGGAACTTCACCTCCTCGTCGAAGTGGGCGTCGATCCAGGCGTCGAGCTTGGCGTAGTCGGTCATGGGGCGTCTTCTTTGGCGAGGTTGTCCAGGAGCAGTTGGAAGGCTTCGACCGCCAGCTGCATGTCGTCGTTGGTGCTCGATTCGAGCGGGTTGTGGCTGATGCCGGAGTTGATGCCGCGCACGAAGAGCATGGCCTGCGGCATCACCTCGTGCAGCTTCATCGCGTCGTGGCCGGCGCCGCTGGGCATGCGGAACAGGGGCACGCCGAGTGCATCGACGGCCTTCTCCCAGCGGGCCTGCCAGGCCGGCGCGCTGGGCGCGGCGGCGGCGCGCATGGCTTCCTCCAGCGTGTAGCGCACGCCACGGCGCTCGCAGATGGCCTTGAGTTCGGCCAGCACGTCGGCCACCACGGCGTCGCGCTGCGGGTCGTTGGGCGCGCGGATGTCGAGGCTGAACCTGCAGTTGCCCGGCACCACGTTGATCGAGCCGTTGGGCACCTGCAGCATGCCGACGGTGGCCACCGAGTCCCCGTCCTTCGCGGCGCGCTGCTCGGCAAAGAGGATCAGCTCGGCCACCGCGCAGGCGGCGTCGCGGCGGCGGTCCATCGGCGTGGTGCCGGCGTGGCTGGCCATGCCGAACACCTCGCCGACGAAGCGCACGCCGCCGTTGATGGAGGTGACGATGCCCAGCGGGATGTCCAGCTCGTTGAGCACCGGGCCCTGCTCGATGTGCACCTCGACGAAGCCGAGGTACTTGGCCGGGTCGCGCTGGATCTTCGGGATGTCGTCGATGTTCAGCCCGGCGTGCTTCATGGCGTCGCGCAGGGTCACGCCGTCGGCGTCCTGCTGGTCCAGCCAGTTCCGGTCGAAGTGGCCGATCAGCGCGCCCGAGCCGAGGAAGGTCGCCTTGTAGCGCTGGCCTTCCTCTTCCGCGAAGCCCACCACCTCGAAGGCGAAGGGCAGGCGGCGGTTCTGCCGCTTCAGCTCGCGCACGCAGGCCATCGGCACGAAGATGCCCAGGCGCCCGTCGTACTTGCCGCCGTTGCGCACGGTGTCGTAGTGCGAGCCGGTGAGCAGCGTCTTCGCGCCGGGCGTGGCCGCTTCGTAGCGGCCGACCACGTTGCCCACCGCGTCGATCCCGACCGAGTCGAAGCCCGCCTCGCGCATCCAGCCGGCGATCTGCGCAGCGCAGGCGCGGTGCGCGTCGGTGAGGTAGGTCACGGTGAGCTGGCCCAGCTCGGCGTAGCCCGGGTCGGTGTGCGCGGCCAGCTTCTCCTGCCAGTCCCACACGTCGTTGCCGAGCGCGGGCACGACGCCGAAGCGGTCGTCCAGGCGGATCTCGGCGATGCGGTGGATGTTGCGCAGCGCCTCGGCGCGCTCGAAGTCCGGGTGGTGGTGCAGGCGCCGCTCGAAGGTCGCGATGATCTCGCCCTTCGACAGCCCGTCGCCGCGCGGCCCGCGCACCGCCAGGATGAAGGGGAAGCCGAACTTCTCGCCGTAGGCCTTGTTCAGCGCGCGAATGCGCTCCAGCTCCTCGGGCGTGCAGTTCGTCAGCCCGGCCTTGCCCTGCTCCTGGGTGGACTCGGCGGTGAGCGTCTTCGCCTCCATCGCCTTGCCGGCCAGTTCGGGGTGGGCGCGGATCAGCGCCAGCGGCAGCTCGGGCGGCGCGGTGGCCACGGCCTGGGCCATCGCGTACTTCAGGTGCGCGAGCGAGCGGAAGGGCCGCGCGGCCAGCGCGCGCTCGGCCACCCAGGGCGAGTGCTCGTAGATGCCGTCCAGCAGCCGGACGGCCTCGTCGGGCGGGGCGGCGTTCAGTGCCTCCAGGGTGAGGGCCATGGTGTGTCTCCTTGTGTGCGTGCGTTCAGGCGTTGGCCGGGCAGGGATGGGTCTGTTTCCAGTGGCGCGCGATGTCGATGCGGCGGCAGACCCACACGTGGTCGTGCTTCGCCACGTGGTCGAGGAAGCGCTGCAGCGCCGTGATGCGGCCCGGGCGGCCGAGCAGGCGGCAGTGCATGCCGATGCTCATCATCCGGGGCCGGTCCAGGCCGGCCGGGTCGCCCTCGGCGTAGAGGGCGTCGAAGCTGTCCTTCATGTACTGGAAGAACGGGTCGGCGTGCGAGTAGCCCTGCGGCAGCGCGAAGCGCATGTCGTTGACGTCCAGCGTGTAGGGCACGATGAGCTGCTGCGCGACGCTGCCGTCGGTCTTGCGCACCTTCATCCAGAAGGGCAGGTCGTCGCCGTAGTAGTCGCTGTCGTACTCGAAGCCGCCGTGGTCGGCCACCAGGCGGTGGGTGCGCGGGCTGTCGCGGCCGGTGTACCAGCCCAGCGGCCGTGCGCCGGTGATCTGCTCGATCGCCTCCATGCCCAGGCGCATGTGCTCGCGCTCGACCGCCTCGTCCACGTTCTGGTAGTGGATCCAGCGCCAGCCGTGGCAGGCGATCTCGTGGCCCAGTTCCCTGAAGGCCACGGCCAGCTCGGGGTAGCGCTGCAGCGCCATGCCCACGCCGAAGACGGTGAGCGGCAGGCCGCGCTGCTCGAACTCGCGCAGGATGCGCCACACGCCGGCGCGCGAGCCGTACTCGTAGATGCCGTCCATGCTCATGTGGCGGTCCGGGTAGCTCGCCGGGTTGAACATCTCCGACAGGAACTGCTCCGAGCCCGGATCGCCGTGCAGCACGCAGTTCTCGCCGCCTTCCTCGTAGTTGAGGACGAACTGCACCGCGATGCGCGCGCCGCCCGGCCAGCGGGCGTGGGGCACGTCGCGGCCGTAGCCGATCAGGTCGCGCGGATAGGGGAGGGTGGCGTCGTAGACGGCAGGCATGGTGTCTCGGTGTTGTCGGATGGGCGGCCGCTCATGACAGCGCGAGCGTGATGTCGCTCGTGGGCACCTGGCGGTCGAAGGTGAGGTTGGCCTCCACGTGCAGGAGGTGCTCGGTCATGAGGCGGGCGGCGCGGTCGCCGTCGCGGGCCGCCAGGGCCTTGACGATGTCGGCGTGCTCGTCGTTCGAGTGCTCGGCAGCGCTGGCGCTCTGGTACATCAGCGTGATCAGCGCGCAGCGCGAGATCAGCTCGCCGAGCAGTTGCGCCAGCACCGCGTTGCCCATCAGCTCGGCCATGCGCACGTGGAAGTCGCCCAACAGCTCGGTGCGGCCCTCCACGTCCTGGCCTTCCACGGCGGTCTTCTCCTGCGCCACGTGCTCGCGCAGCGCCTTGAGCTTGGCCGGCGTGACCTGGTGCGCGAACTCGCGCGCCATCTCAGCCTCCAGCATGCGGCGCACCGCGAAGACCTGGCGCGCCTCTTCCACCGAGGGCGCGGCCACGAAGGCGCCGCGCGCCGGCTCCAGCCGGATCAGCCGGTTCTGCGAGAGCTGGAAGAGGGCCTGCCGGACCAGCGTGCGCGAGACGCCGAAGTGATCGGCCAGCTTCTGCTCGGCGAGCTTGGTGCCCGGCTGCAGGCGATGCTCGACGATGGCCCGGGTCAGGGCCTCGACGATGGCGCGCGTGGTGGTCGTTTCCATCCTGGGCTGGGTTGCGTGGATTGAACCGGAGCGGAAAAAAGGGGATGCACCGCGGCCGGAAACTGCGGTGCAATTCATGATAGCCCCCCGCGGCAAATCTGTATACACTTTTGTGGACCGTATCGGATGATCGCTTCAACCCCCTATCAAGGAGTCGCCCCATGGGCCTGAGCACCCACGTCCTGGACACGATGCACGGCACCCCGGCCGCCGGCATGGAAGTCGCGCTCTACACCACCGAGGGCGAGCACGCCACGCTGGTGAAGCGCTTCACGCTCAACGACGACGGCCGCAGCGACGGCCCGCTGTACGACAACGCGAGTCTCAAGGCAGGCACCTACCGCCTGGTCTTCGACGTGGCGGGCTACTTCAAGGCGCGCGGCGTGCAGCTGCCGCAGCCGAACTTCCTCAACCGCGTGGCGCTGGACTTCGGGGTGGCGCACACCGACCAGCACTACCACGTGCCGCTGCTGGTGAGCCCGTGGAGCTATTCGACCTACCGCGGGTCATGAGCCCCCGCCCGGCCGCTCCGAAGGGGGCTCGCACCGCAGTGCGAAGCACGGAGGCTATCCAATGAGCGCCCCCAGGGCCGGGCTGCGCCCGGCCCGCCCCCCGAGGGGGGCAAGAAAACTTGGGGCGGCCCGGCGTTTTCTTGAAAGCCGGCCCGGCTGCGGCTGCCTATTGCTGCAGCTGGCCCTCGCTCAGCGTGTCGATCTGGAAGCGGCCGCTCTTGTCCCACAGCCAGGTGTCGGTCCACACCACCGCGCCCAGGCGCGCCGAGATGGGGTAGGGCGCGGCGGCCAGCACCGCCTGCTCGATGCCGGCGATGGCGTCGGGCGCATGCGTGGGCGCGCGCAGCCAGTGCAGCGACGTGACCTGCCCGCGCGGGTCGATGTGCACCTGCAGCGTGCCGACGGCGTACAGCAGCGGCGGCAGCGGGCCGGCGTAGATGCGGCCGGCGTTCAGGGCATAGACGTGCCGCGCCGCGTCCTGCCGGTAGGCCAGGGCGCTGGCCGCGCGCGAGGCGGACGGTGTGCCGGAGGCCGTGCGCGGCGCCGCCGCGTCGGAGAGTTGCCCCGGCACCTTGCCGCCCAGGCCGCCGCAACTTGCCAGCAGGAGGGCGCAGCCCAGCGCGGCGGTCGTCAGGGCGGGGCGAAGGGATGCGGGGGCGCGGCGGTCGGTCATGCCGCCGGTTATACCTGCGGCGCCGGCGGCGCCCGCAACCGGAGGTGTCGTCCGTGACGGCCGCCGCCGGTGCCCTGGACGACCTGCTGGCGCGCCTGGCCGCCGGGCAGGGCGTGCTGGTGCGCGTGCTCTCCACCCAGGGCTCCGCGCCGCGCGAGGCCGGCACCTGGATGGCCGTGTGGCCCGACGCGATCACCGGCACCATCGGCGGCGGGCAGCTCGAATTCCAGGCCGTGGCGCAGGCGCGGGCGCTGCTGGCGGGGCAGGGCGGCGCCGTGCCGGCGGACGGCTCGCCCGTGCGCTACCCGCTCGGCCCCACGCTGGGCCAGTGCTGCGGCGGCGTGGTGTTCCTCGGCTTCCGCGTCGTCGGCGCGGCCGATGCGCCCGCGCTGCGCGCTGAACTGACGGACCACCTGGCGCCCGTGGCGCTGTTCGGCGGCGGCCACGTGGGCGCCGCCATCGTGCGATTGCTGGCCGCGCTGCCCTATCGCGTGCGCTGGATCGACAGCCGCGACACCATCTTCCCCGAGAGCACCCCCGCCCAGGTGCAGGCCGAGCACAGCGATCCGGTGCACTCGGCGGTGGCCGACCTCGCCCCCGGCTCCCAGGTGCTCATCATGAGCTTCAGCCATGCCGAGGACCTGGACATCGTCATCGCCTGCCTGAAGCGCCTGCGCGAGCACGGCGACCTGCCCTACGTCGGCCTGATCGGCAGCAAGACCAAGTGGGCGACCTTCCGCCACCGGCTGGCGGCGCGCGGCTTCACCGAGGAGGAGATGGCGCGCATCACCTGCCCTATCGGCGTGCCGGGCATCACCGGCAAGGAGCCGGAGGTGATCGCCGTGGCGGTGGCGGCCCAGCTTCTACAGCGCCGCTGAGTCGTCCTTGGCGGGGCAGGCCGCCTCGCTCCTAGCGGCAGAAGCCCGCGTCCAACTCCCACATCCACCGCAGCATGGCGTCGAACAGCATCCTGTTCTGGGTGCCCTGGCGCGCGGACAGGTCGAACTGCCGCGCCGCATGCAGGGCGATGTCGTTACCGGGCCGGACCAGCGCCGCACCCGTGGCCTGCGCCGCGACCTGGACCTCGCAGGCGCGCTGCAGCATGTAATGGTCCGCGAATGCATCGGCGATCGACGCTCCGCACACGAGCAGGCCGTGGTTCCGCAGAATCATCATGTTGCGGTCGCCCAGGTCCCGGGCCAGCCGGAGCGACTCTTCCCGCTCCAGGGTGATGCCCTCGAAGTCGTGGTACGCGACCCTGCCCGTGTAGAAGACGGACGTGAAGCTCAGCGGCAGCAGGCCGTCGCGCTGGCACGATACGACCTGGCCGGCGGTGGTGTGCGTGTGCATGACGCAGGCCACGTCCGGCCGTGCGCCGTGCACCGCGCTGTGGACGACGAAGCCCGCGGGGTTTGCGCCATGGGGGCTGGGCTCGACCTTGTGGCCGTCGAGGTCGATCTTCAGCAGGTTGCCGGCGGTGACCTCCCGGTACATCAACCCGAACGGGTTGATCAGGAAGTGCTCCGTGCCGGGCACCCGGGCGGTGATGTGGTTGTAGATGAGTTCGTGCCATCCCAATCGGGCGAAGAGACGGTAGGCACCTGCGAGTTCGCAGCGCACCAGCCACTCGTCGGCCGGGCATGAAGCGGGCCGCTGCCGCTCGAAGACGTCTCTCACGTCGTCAGCCCTCGGCCGTGTAGCCCACGGATTTGACGAGGCCCTCCCAGAACCGGGTCTCGCCGGCCAGCATCTCTTCCAGCCGTGCCGCCGAGGCCGGCATCGGCTCCATGTACACGCTCGCCAGGCTCTCGATCACGTCGGGCGCGGCCAGCGCCGTACCGATGCCGTCGTGCAGACGGGCCACCACGGCCTGGGGCGTCCGGGCGGGCACGTAGAAGCCGAACCACCCGACGTGGCTCAGCGCCTGGAAGCCCTGTTCCACCAGCGTGGGGGTGTCGGGCGTGAACCGGCCGCGCGCCGGGCCGCTGGTGGCCAGCAGGCGGCACTTGCCGGCCTTCACGTTGGGCATGAACTCGCCGGTGGGGCCGACCACGGCGGCGATCTGGCCGCCGATCATGTCCAGGATGGCAGGCTGCGAGCCGCGGAAGCCGACATGGCGGAGATCGGCGCCGCCGAGCTTGCCGAGCGCCGACCCGATCAGGTTGGCCGCGGAGCCCGCGCCCGCCGAGCCGAAGTTGGCGTTCGCCGGGTTGGCCTTGGCCCAGCGCAGGAAGTCCGCCGCCGTCCTCACCTGCGCCGGCACCTGCGGCCCCACGGCCAGCGCGTAGTCGAACATCGCCGCGCCCGAGACCGGGACGACGTCGGTCGCGGGATCGTAGGGCAGCGTCCGGTAGGTGAAGCGGTGCAGGCTCAGGGGCGACGTGGGCGTGATCAGGATGGCCGAGCCGTCGGGCGCCGAGGTCCGGATGGCCTGCACCGCGATCTGGCCGCCGGCGCCGGTCCTGTTCTCGACCACCACCGTCCTGGCATAGCCGGGGTGCAACTTGTCGGCCACCCGCCGGGCGGCGAGGTCGATCGTCCCGCCCGGGGCGAAGCCCACCACGATCTTCGCCACCTCCAGCGGCTGGGACTGTGCCTGGCCGTGGGGGCTGAAGGCGGCCATCGCCAGGCCGGCGGCGGAATGCTGGATGAACTGGCGGCGGGATGATGTATTCACGTGGGTCTCCTTGTTGTGTGGGGCTGTCGAGGGGGAGAAAGCGCTTCAGAGATCGAGCGTCAACCGCTCGGACCGGGCGCGCGAGACGCAGATCAGCATCGAGCGAAGCGCCGGGCGCTGCGATTCGGGATAGATGTAGTCCCGATGATCGGGCTCGCCGGCGCAGACGGCGGTTTCGCAGGTGCCGCAGACGCCCTCGCGGCACGAGTGGGGCACCTCGTATCCGTGGCGTTCGAGAACGTCGAGGATGCTTTCCGCTTCCGCGACGAAGAAGCTCGCGCCGCTTCGCTGCAGGTCGATCCAGAACCCCGATGGCGCGGGCTGCGTGGAGGAGGCCGGCGCCTGCGCGGCCTCGCGGGGCGCGGCGAACCACTCGAAGTGCAGGGACTGCGCGGGAAGGCCGCTGGCGCATTCCCGCGCGGCCGTCATCAGCGGCGAGGGACCGCAGCAGTAGACCTGCGCCCCGGCGGGCAGGTCCCGCAGGTGTTGCGCCACGGGCAGGGGGCCGCCCTGCTCGTCGTCGAAATGGAAGTGCACCTGGTCCCGGTACGGTGCCAGCTCCTCGTAGAAGGCCAGGCGGGAGCGGTTGCGCACGGCGTAGACGAGCCGCCACGGGCGGCCCATGGCGACGCACCAGCGGACCATCGAGAGGATGGGCGTGATGCCGATGCCGCCGGCGATCAGGAGATAGTGCGAGGCATCGGCCTGGAGGGGAAAGTTGTTGGCCGGCGCGCCGCAGTCGATCTCGTCGCCGGCCCTCAGCGCCGCGTGGATGTATTCCGAGCCTCCCTGGCTCGTCTCGGAACGGCCCACGCCGAGGACGTAGCGGTGCCGTTCGCGCCAGTCGTTGAGGAGCGAATAGCTGCGCGCCATGCCGTCGGGAAGCCGCAGCACCACGTGGGCGCCCGGCTCGAAGGCCGGCAGCGGCCGGCCGGCGGCATCCGCCAGTTCCACGCGCATCACGTCCCGGGCCTCGGCGCGCGTGCCGATCACGCGAAGACGCAGCGCGCTCATGCGTCGGCAGCGGCGGTGTGCGGGCTGGCAGGTGCCGGCCTGGCTGCCGCGTTCTGCGCGGCCGATTCCGCGGCGCGCTCCTGCGCGACGAGCTTGTCGAAGGTCCAGCGGAAATGCGAGAGCGCCGCGTCGGCCGCCACGGCCAGCATCCTGAAGGTCGGGTCGGCGTCGAGCACCTTCTGCTGCGCCTCGATCAGGTGCTTGTCTTCCAGGAAGCCTTCGATCAGGCTCTGGTGTAGCGAGCGCGAGATGTTCCCGTCCTCGCCCTCGAAGTTGTTCAGGTAGGTCCAGAAGAAGTGCGTCGTGCGGCGCGTCTCGGGCGTCATGAACTGGCAGTTGCGGTACTCGCGGCTGCCCTCCCGGTTGCCCTTCTCCGACCCGCTGCCCGCCGGCGAGAACATCGACTCCAGGAAGAAGATGCCCGGGATGTGCATGTGGCCGATGTTGCGGCGGTCGACGTGGCGGTCTTTCTCGTCCGGCGGCAGCACCTTGCGGTGGAAGGGCGGCGGCGCCGCGTCCATGTGCCATCGCTCCACCCGGAAGCCGCGCTGCAGGCGCTCGACCGAGACGGGCTTCGTGACGTAGGCGTACTCCTCCGAGCCGCCCAGCGTCTTGGTATGCACGAAGGCCAGGTGGGCGAAGTCGCTGAGGTTGTCGACGATCAGCAGCCAGTTGGCGTCGTAGTGCATGTAATCGGGGATGCCCTTCCACTGCGGATCGCGCAGGTACGGGAAGTCGATGATCCCGGCCGGGTCGGCGAGGGCAGGGTCGCCCATCCAGATCCAGATCAGCCCGTCGCGCTCGACCACCGGGTAGCTCCTCACGCCCAGTTTCGGCGGGATCACCTCCTGGCCGGGAATCTGGATGCACCTGCCGCTCGCGTCAAACTTGAGGCCGTGGTACATGCAGCGCACGCAGTCGCCCTCGCGCCGCCCCAGGTGCAGCGGGACGCCCCGATGGCAGCAGCGGTCGTGCAGCGCCACGACCTTGCCCTCATCGGACTTGTAGAGCAGCACGGCCTCCTCCAGCAGGGTGCGCGCCAGCAGCTTGCCGTCGATCAGTTCGTGGCTCCAGGCGGCCACATACCAGCAGTTCTTCAGAAACACGTCGCTCTCTCCGCGTGCCTTCGCACGGCCTGTTGTTCGGGTCCGAAAATCCTAGGATTTCGAGGCAGGCGGATATACGGCCGGCACTGGTTACTGTGTTCCGATTTCTGGACAATCCCGTCGCCG
This sequence comes from Xenophilus azovorans DSM 13620, assembly GCF_000745855.1. GTDB lineage: Bacteria > Pseudomonadota > Gammaproteobacteria > Burkholderiales > Burkholderiaceae_C > Xenophilus > Xenophilus azovorans. The sequence goes on along the minus strand of NZ_KN050768.1, from coordinate 100,879 downwards.
CGGCTGCTTCATCATCCGCAGCGGGCGAGGGGAACGAGAGGGCCGCACGGTGCACTGGGACGATTTCGACGCTTTCTGCCAGGTCGTGGACCATGGCGGCTTCACCGCCGCCGCGCGCGCCACGGACCGGCCGAAATCCAGCCTGAGCGCCTCCGTGTCGCGGCTCGAAGGCCTGATCGGTGCGCGCCTGCTGGAGCGCACCACCCGCCGCCTGCGCCTGACCGAGGCGGGCGAGTCGCTCTACCGCGAGGTGTCCAAGCCCATCGCGCAACTGCGCGAATTCGCGGCGGACGCGGTCACCAAGAGCGGCCAGGTGCAGGGCGCGCTGCGCATCGCCGCGCCCTACGAGTTCGGCATGCACCACCTGGCGAGCGTCGCCTGCGCGGTGATGCGGCGGCATCCCAAGCTCAAGATCGAACTGGAGGTCGAGCATGCGCTCGTCCCCATCTTCGAGCGCCAGTACGACGTCGTCTTCTCGGCGCTCGAACACAGCTTCGCGCCGGCCACCGTGGTCACGCGGCGGGTCTATTCCCTGGAGCGCGGCGTCTTCGCCGCGCCCGAACTGGTGGCCCGGCACCCGGGCTTCTCGACGCCCGCCGACCTGCACGCCCTGCCGCTGCTGGCGGGCAGCAGCGACGCCCACTGGGACTTCAAGGGGCCCGAGGGCAGCGTGGAGATCGAGGTGCGCAACCCCCGCATGCGCAGCGGCAATGCGGGTGTACGGCTGGAGGCGGCCAAGGCGGGCCTGGGCGTCATCCGCGTCACGGCCACCTTCTGCGCGGCGGCGGTGGCGCAGGGCCAGTTGGTCCGGCTCCTGCCCGAGTGGGAGTGCGCGCCCCTTCGCATCTACGCGCTGCTGCCGGGCAGGCGCCTCGTGCCGTCGAAGGTGAGGGTGTTCCTGGACGAACTGGAGTCCCAGGGGCGCAGGGAGGCGGTATCGCGCCATTCGGCCAAGGGTTAACCCGATGCGCGCGGCGCGCTTCTTCTCCTTGGAGTCGCCAGGTAAACTGTATACACTTCAGCACACAAACAGTCGTGCCGCAGCGGAGCGGGAAGCATCCCCCACGATGCCCATCGTTCGCGGCCCCTTCTGCTCACAGCGCCCGCGGTGGTGAGCAGACGAGAACAACCACAAAAGGGTTGAGCGATGGAAAGCTACTACCTCGACTGGGCCAACCTCCTGCTGCGCTGGGTCCACGTCATCACCGCGATCGCCTGGATCGGCGCCTCCTTCTACTTCGTGATGCTGGACAACAGCCTGGAGAAGCCGAAGGACGAGGAGTCGATCGACAAGGGCGTGGGCGGCGAGCAGTGGGCCGTGCACGGCGGCGGCTTCTACAACATGCAGAAGTACGCGGTGGCGCCCAAGAAGATCCCCGACCACCTGCACTGGTCCTTCTGGGAAAGCTACTCCACGTGGATCTCGGGCTTCGCGCTGTTCACGATGTCCTACCTGTGGAATGCCAGCACCTACCTCATCGACAAGAGCAAGATGGACTGGCAGCCCGGCGCCGCCATCGGCGTGGCGCTGGCTTTCTTCGTCGTGTTCTGGATGGTGTACGACGGCATCTGCCAGGTCTTCGGCCGCCGCAAGAACGGCGACACCATCGTCGGCGTGCTGATCGCGGTCTTCATCGCCTTCGCCACCTGGCTGGCCTGCCAGTGGTTCGCCGGCCGCGCCGCCTTCCTGCTGGTGGGCGCGATGATGGCCACGACCATGAGCGCCAACGTGTTCTTCTGGATCATCCCCGGCCAGCGCAAGAGCGTGGCGGCGCTGCGCGAGGGCAAGCCGGTCGACCCGATCCACGGCCAGCGCGGCAAGCAGCGCAGCGTGCACAACACCTACTTCACGCTGCCGGTGCTGTTCGCGATGCTGTCCAACCACTACAGCTTCACCTACACGCACAAGTACAACTGGATCGTGCTGCTGCTGATCATGCTCGGCGGCGCGGCGATCCGGCAGTTCTTCGTGGTGCGCCACCGCTGGAAGCTGGGCAACGCGAAGAACCCGCTGGGCTATGCGCTGTTCGGCATCGCGGTGCTGGGCCTGACCATCGTGTGGATGCAGCCCGAGCCGGTCGCGCCCGTGCCGGCGGCGGCCAAGGCGGCGCAGGTGAACTACGCCGACGTGCAGAAGGTGCTGGAGCAGCGCTGCTACATGTGCCACGGCGCGGCGGTGCAGCAGAAGAACGTGCGCGTCGACACGCCCGACCAGGTGGCGCTGCACGCCCAGGGCATCTACCAGCAGGTGGTGGCGGCCAAGACCATGCCGCTGAACAACGCGACGCAGATGACCGATGCCGAGCGGGCGCTGATCGGGCGCTGGTTCAACGGCGGTGCGAAGACGAACTGACGGTTCTTGGGGCCGGCGGGGCAGGCATCGTGTGCTTTGGGCCTGGGCCTGCTCCTGGAGCGGTTCAACGCAAGCCGCTGAGCCATCCACCACCGTTCACGCTGAGCCTGTCGAAGCGCGCTGCCCGGCTTCGACAGGCTCGGCCCGAACGGGGGCTGTGGCTCGAACGCCCATTCGCCCCATGCTCCCGGCCACGGCGCGCGGCGCCGGGCGTCAACCCACTGCGTGTTCAGCGAACGCCGTTCGCCAGCGCCACCGCCAGCCGGTTGTGCGTCTCGAGCAGCGGTTCCAGTTCCAGCGTCGCCAGCCGCCCCTCCCGTACCACCACCCGGCCATTGACCACCGTGTACGCCGCCTGCGCGCTGGCGCACAGCAGCAGGCTGGCCACCGGGTCGTGCACCGCCCCGCCGGCGAAGCCCGGCGCGCGCAGGTCGAACAGCGCCAGGTCGGCGCACATGCCGGGCGCCAGGTGGCCGATGTCGGCGCGGCCCAGCACCTCGGCGCCGCCGCGGGTGGCGATGGCCAGCGCGTCGCGGGCCGTCATCTCGGCGGGGCCGTGATCGCAGCCGAAGGGATCGAGCGAGCGCCGCACGCGCGCCAGCAGCAGCGCCTGGCGCGCTTCGGCCACCATCTGGGCGCCGTCGTTGCTGGCGCTGCCGTCCACGCCCAGGCCCACCGGCACGCCGGCGTCGAGCAGGCGCCGCACCGGCGCTATGCCCGAGGCCAGCCGCATGTTGCTGCACGGGCAGTGCGCCACGCCGGTGCGGGTGCGCGCGAACAGGCCGATGCCCGCCTCGTCCAGCTTGACGCAGTGGGCGTGCCACACGTCCTCGCCCAGCCAGCCCAGGTCCTGCGCGTATTCGGCAGGCGTGCAGTTGAACTTCTCGCGGCTGAAGGCGACGTCGTGGTCGTTCTCGGCCAGGTGGGTGTGCAGCCGCACCTTGTGGTGGCGCGCCAGCGCCGCCGCCTCGCGCATCAGGTCGCGGCTGACGGAGAAGGGCGAGCAGGGCGCCACCGCCACGTTCACCATCGCGCCGTGCGCGGCGTCGTGCCAGCGCTCGATGAGGCGCTGCGCGTCGGCCAGGATGGCGTCCTCGCGCTCGACCAGGCTGTCGGGCGGCAGGCCGCCCTGCGAGACGCCCAGGCTCATCGCCCCGCGCGTGGCGACGAAGCGCATGCCGATCTGCTGCGCCGCCTCGATGCTGTCGTCCAGCCGCACGCCGTTGGGGTAGATGTAGAGGTGGTCGCTGCTGGTGGTGCAACCCGCGAGCAGCAGCTCCGCCATCGCCACCTGCGTGGAGACGCGCACCATCTCGGGCGTCAGGCCCGCCCACACCGGGTACAGGCCGCGCAGCCAGCCGAAGAGTTCCGCGTCCTGCGTCGCCGGCAAGGCGCGCGTCAGGGACTGGTACATATGGTGGTGCGTGTTGACCAGTCCCGGCAGCACCAGGTGGCCGCGCGCGTCGATCACCTCGTCGGCCCGCTGCGGCAGCTCGGCTGCCGGGCCGATCGCCTCGATGCGGTGGCCGTGCACCAGCACCGAGGCGCCGCGCAGCTCGCGCCGCGCGTCGTCGAAGGTGGCCACGCAGTCGGCGTTTCGGATCAAGAGGCTTTTCATCGGACACTCGCTCCCGTGATGCATTGGAGACCCAGCACATGATCGCACCGAAGCCCAGCGCGGCGCCCGACCCGCGGCGCGAACCGCGCGCCTTCCTCGAACACCTCTACCGCGCCGCCGTGCACCGCGCGCTGCCGCTCGCGAACATGGGCGCCTTCCTGCCCGCGCCGCCCAAGGGCCGCACGCTGGTGCTTGGCGCGGGCAAGGCGGCCGGCTCGATGGCCCATGCGCTGGAGGCGCTGTGGCCGAAGGACGCGCCGCTCGGCGGCCTGGTCGTCACCCGCTACCACCACATCCCGCCGCGCCCGGAGGGCCTGCCCCAGCGCATCGAGATCGTGGAGGCGGCCCACCCGGTGCCCGACGAGGCCGGCCTGAAGGCGGCCGAGCGCATGCTGGCGCTGACCGGGGGCCTGACGGCCGACGATCTGGTGCTGTGCCTGATCTCGGGCGGCGGCTCCTCGCTGCTCACGCTGCCGGCCGAGGGCCTCACGCTGGCGGACAAGCAGCGCATCAACAGACAACTGCTCGAATCCGGCGCCCACATCGGCGAGATGAACTGCGTGCGCAAGCACCTCTCGCGCATCAAGGGCGGCCGGCTGGCGGCGGCCTGCGCGCCGGCGCAGGTGGTCACGCTCACCATCAGCGACGTGCCGGGCGACGACCCGGCCGTCATCGCCAGCGGCCCGACGGTGCCCGACGCCACGACGTGTGCCGACGCGCTGGCCATCCTCGACCGCTACGGCATCGAGGTGCCTGCCGCCGTGCGCGCGCGGCTCGAAAGCGGCGAACTGGAGACGCCCAAGCCGGGCGACGCCGTCTTCGCCGGCCACGCCACGCACCTGATCGCCACCCCGCAGCAGTCGCTGGAAGCGGCGGCCGCGGCGGCGCGTGCCGCCGGCATCGAGGCGCACATCCTCAGCGACGAGATCGAGGGCGAATCGCGCGAGGTCGGCAAGGTGCACGGTGCGCTGGCGCGTGCGGTGGCCCTGCGCGGCCAGCCCTTCGCGCGGCCCTGTGTCGTCCTCTCGGGCGGCGAGACGACGGTGACCGTGCGCCAGCGCCCGCCGGGCACCCCCAAGGGCCGCGGCGGGCGCGCCGGCGAGTTCTGCATGGGCCTGGCCGGCGCACTGATGGGCCAGCCGGACGTATGGGCCCTGGCCGCCGACACCGACGGCATCGATGGCGTGGAAGACAACGCCGGCGCCTTCGTGGTGCCCGACACCCTGGCGCGCGCGCAGGCCCGGGGCCGCAAGCTGGCGGACTTCCTGGACCGCAACGACGCCTACGGCTATTTCGAGGCGCTGGGCGACCTGCTGATCACCGGGCCGACGAACACCAACGTCAACGACTTCCGGGCGCTGCTGATCCTGTAGCCGCCGGTTGCTACAGCACGGCGGTGGCCTGAAACTCGATCAGCAGCCCAGGGTCCGCCAGGTGGTTCACCTCGACGATGGTGCTGGTCGGAAGGTCCCGGACGAAGAACTCCGTGCGGGCGGCGACGATCTCCTTGAACTGGCGGATGTCGGTCGTGTAGACGACGATCGACACGATGTCGCTCAGGCTGCCGCCGGCTTCCTCCAGCACCGTCTGCATGTTCCGGATGCACTGGCGCGTCTGCTCGGCCATGTCGCCGGCGCCGACGAGCTTGCCGTCGGCGTCCCGGGCCAGTTGGCCCGACAGGAAGATCAGCGAGCCGGGCTGATCGACCCGCACGTAGTGGTGGTAGATGGACTTGCGGACGTTCTGCAGGGCGGGGGGATCTCCCCGGGTGATCTTGGTCAAGGCGACTCCTGTGCTGGTTGTCTTCGAGGCGTGGGGACTTCAGTTGGGAACGACGATGCCGCGTTCCTTGATGAGGCGCTCCCACTTGGCGTTGTCGGCTTTCAGGAAGGCGGCGAAGGCCTCCGACGTGCCGCCTGCGGCATCGGTGCCGAGGGCCATGATCTTCTGCTTGATGTCCGGGTCCGCCAGCGCCTTGTCGACGTCGCCGGCGATCCTGTTCACCGTCGCGGGCGGCGTGCCTGCCGGGGCGAACGCGCCGAACCATCCCACCGCGTCGTAGCCCTCGACGCCCGATTCCGCCACCGTGGGCAGGTCCGGCAAGGAGGCGGAGCGCTTCAGGCTGGTGACCGCGATGGCCCTGAGCTTGCCGGCGCGCACGTTCGGCATGGCCGCCTGCGCAGGGGCGAACATCAGGTCGATCTGCCCGCCGATGAGGTCGGCCACCGCCTGGCCGGTGCCCTTGTAGGGCACGTGCAGCATCTCGACGCCGGCGACGGACTGGAACAGTTCCCCCGCAAGATGGGACGCGGCGCCGGCGCCGGATGAGCCGAACGTCACCTTGCCCGGGTTCTTCCGGGCGTAGGCGACCAGTTCGCGGACGCTGTTGACCGGCAGTGTGGGGTTGACGACCACGACGTAAGGTGCGGCAGAGACCAGCGCCACGGGGGAGAACTGCGCCGCGTTCTTCGCGATCACGCCGCCGGTCGCCGTCATCAGCAGCGTGTGGCCGTCGGCGGCGGCCCGCGCCACGACGTCGGCGCCGAGCAGCCCTGCCGCGCCGGGGCGGTTCTCGATCACGACCGACTGCCCCCATGCCTGGCTCAGCGGCGCCTGGAGGATCCGCATGAGCGCGTCGGCGCCGCCGCCGGGCGGGAAGGGCACCACCACGTTCACGGGCCTGGACGGAAACGCCTGCTGCGCTCCCGCGACGGAGAAAAGGGCCAGGGCGAGCGTCGAGGCCGCCACGAGCTTCAGCGCGGCGATCGCGCGGGATCTTCTGGATGTCATGGGCGTTTCCTTCAGGGATACAGGCAGGGAGGGATTGGCGGGGCGCCTACACGATGCGGGTCCGCAGCGTGGTCACCCCTTCGATGGCGCACTCGACCACGTCGCCGGGCTTGAGATAGAGAGACTCGGCCTCCGGCTTGCCCACGGCGACGCCGCCGGGCGCTCCGGTGGAGAAAAGGTCGCCGGGCTCGATGGGCAGCAGCCGCGAGAAGTGGTGCAGGATGTCGGCGATCCGCCAGATCTGGTCCGCGGTGTTCACCCGCATGCGCAGCTCGCCGTTGACGTGGCAGGTCATCCACAGGTCGTAGGGATCCGCGATCTCGTCCATGGTCACCAGCTCCGGCCCCAGCGGGCCGAAGCCCGGCGCGTTCTTGGCCGTCCAGAAGCGCGTGCCCGAGGCCACCTCGCGCTTCTGGGTGTCGCGGTCCGTGAGGTCGTTCAGCACCGTCACGCCGGCCAGGTAGGGCAGCGGGTCGTCGCCGCGGGCAAAGCCTGTGCAGCGCCGGCCGACGACGAACACCAGTTCGGGCTCGTAGTCCAGCGTCGTCACGCCTTCGGGGCGGCGCACCGCCTCGGCATGCCCGGCCAGCGCGCTGTTGAGTTTCACGAAGCCGGTGACTTCCTGCGGGGTCTCGCGGATGAGGTCGTTGCGGCGAAGCTCCTCCAGGTGCGAGGCGTAGTTCTTCCCGACGCACAGGAACTTGTCGGCGTCCGGCACCAGGGGCAGGTAGCGGAACTGGCCTTCCTGCAGCAGGTGGCCCGCGAAGCGGCCGGGACTGGCGCTGGCGGCGGCATGCAATTCGCGCACCAGCGGCAGCGCACCTTCGGCCAGGGCGGCCTTCAGGGAAGAGGGGACCGGCGTCCCGAGTATCCGGCCGGCCGGCTCCAGGTTCAGCAGCCCGGCAGGCGTGCGGACCCCGAGGCCGGGCCGGCCCGAGGCGATGTCCGTGAAGGAGACGACTCTCAACGTTCTTCTTTCGTTCGGTTCATGAAACGGCAGCAGTCTATGGATGCGCCATTGCCATGATTCATACGAGCCGATAATCCTGATGTTCCATTTCGGAACATCACGATCCACACCCCATGGACCTCAAGCATCTGCGCATGTTCGTGGACGCCGCCGACGCCGGCGGCCTGTCCCGCGCTGCGGTGCGCCACGGCCTGGTGCACGCGACGGTCAGCAAGCAGATCGCCGCACTCGAGACCGACGTCGGCGGCAGGCTGTTCCATCGCACCGGCCGGGGGCTGACGCTGACGGAGCTCGGGCAGGCGCTGCTCCCGCGCGCACGGCATCTGCTCGGGGAGGCCGATTCGCTGCTGACCGCCACCCGCGACATGGCAGCGGAGCCGACGGGCGTGGTCACGCTCGCGATCCAGTCGTCGCTGGCGCGGCTGATCGGGAGCGCGCTGCTGCGCAAGGCGCTGCAACTCCATCCGGGCATCCGGGTGCGCGTCATGGAGGGCTACAACGCCCACATCCAGCAGTGGGTCGCGAGCGGGCAGGCCGACCTGGGCATCGTGAACAGCTATGGCGGGGCCCGGCGCCGCGGCGACGCGATCGCGGACGTCAGGCTGTGGCTGATCGGCTCCCGCCAGGCCGCCGTGGCGCGGCAGTCGTCCGTGCGGCTGTCCACGCTGGCGCGCCTGCCGCTGGTGCTGCCGGGGCATCCGAACGGCCTGCGGGTCATGCTCGAGGACGCGGCGCGCCGCCACCGGCTGCAGCTTCACGTGGCCATGGAGGTGGACTCCATCGCCATCCAGCGCGACCTGGTGGCGGAGGGCGACCTGTTCACCGTGCTGCCGTTCTATGCGGTGGTCGACGAGGTCCGCGCAGGGCGCGTGTCGGCCAGCCCGATCGTGGCGCCGGTGCTGACGCGGTCGCTGGTCATCGCGGCGACCCAGGCGCACCCGGCCTCGGCCGCGGCGCGCGCCATCTACCGGCTGGTCCGCGACTTCGCGGCGGACATGTCGCGGCGCAACGCCTGGGAGGGCAAGGCGTGACCGCCGTGCGCTCCTGATCCTGTAGCGAAACGTGCAGGACCGGCGCGTGGGCAGGCACAATGGACGCTGTCCACATTGATCCCCGCCTGCCGTGAAAGCGCCTCCTGCCGACGCCTCCCTGCCGCCGCCCCGCGCCACCTACCGCCATGGCGACCTGCGCCGGGCGCTGCTGGAAGCCGGCGTGGAGCTGGCGCGGCACGGTGGTCCCGACGCGGTGGTGCTGCGCGAGGCCACGCGCCGCGCCGGCGTGGTGCCCAACGCAGCCTATCGCCACTTCGCCAGCCGCGGCGCGCTGCTGGAGGCGGTGCGCGCCGAGGCGGTGGCCCGCATGGCGCGGGCGATGGAGGCCGAGCTGGCGGTAGATGCGCCGGCCAAAAGCAGAGGCAAGGGCGATGCGGTGGCCGCCGCGCGCGCGGCGGTGCGCGCCGTCGGCGCCGGCTACCTGCGCTTCGCGCGCGAGGAGACGGGCCTGTTCCGGACCGCCTTCGCCGACCTCGCGCCGGTGGAAGGCGACGCCGACCCGGCCAAGGCCGGCGGCAGCGGCCTCAATCCTTTCCAGTTGCTCGGCGCGGCGCTCGACCAACTGGTGCAGGCCGGCGTGATGCCGCCCGAGCGGCGGCCGGGGGCGGAGTACCTCGCCTGGTCCACCGTGCACGGCCTGGCGATGCTGACCATCGCCGGCCCGCTGCGCGGCCTGGCCGGCGCCGAGATCGAGGCGCTGGGCCAGCGGCTGCTGGAGATGGTGGAGCGGGGGCTGTAGCCGCATGTCCGACGCATCCCAGCCAGCCGTTCTCTTCATTTGCACGGGAAATATTTGCCGTTCCCCGACGGCCCACGTCTTGCTCGTCCACAAGGCGCGCATGGCCGGCGTCGAGGTCGCCGTGGACAGCGCCGCCGTCTCCGACGAGGAGCGCGGCAACCCCTTCGACCACCGCGCCGCCGCCGAACTGTGCCGCCGCGGCGTGCCGCTGCATGCGCACTGCGCGCGCCAGGTGCGGCGCGAGGACTTCACGCGCTTCGACTGGATTGTCGGCATGACGCGCGCCCACTGCGCGGCGCTGCGCCGGATCGCGCCCGAGGGCTGCCGCTCGCGCATCGTGCTGATGCTGGACTTCGCCGCCGGCCACGAAGGCCAGGACGTGCCCGATCCCTGGTACGGCGATGCGCGGGACTTCGTCCACGCCTTCGATCTCATCGACCGCGGCGTGGACGGCCTCATCGCGCGGCTATTCGCACAGTGAGCGGATCTCCGGCGGCACCGGCAGCGCGCGTAGCCGCCCGTCGGGCCGCTTGCCGCCGAAGATGCGAACCTCCTCGCATTCGAGGATCAGCGTCTCGCCCTGCGCGTCGTCGCGCGTGACGCGGTAGGCCTGCACGAAGCTCTTGTCGCGCCACTCGCGCACGCTGGTGGCGAAGTGCAGCGTGTCGCCATAGCTGGCGGTGCTGACGAAGCGCGCCTTCGTGTCCACCAGCGGCGTGCCGATCACGCCCAGCGTCTTCGACGTCTCCTCCCAGCGCGGCACGCCGCATTCGGCGAAGAAGTGCCGCGAGGCCGCGTCGATCCAGCCGAAGAAGTTGGGGAACCAGACGATGCCGGCCGGGTCGCAGTCGCCGAATTCGACGCGGGTGGTGTAGATGACGGTCTTGGGCATGAGTGCAGGGTAACTGGAGCGCGCGCTGCGAAGAAATCCGAAGGCCGCGGAGCAGGCCATGCGGGAACACGCACGGAACCGGCTTTGCCGGGCCGTGGCGGAGGTCTTGCAGACCGCGCCGGGCCAGTGGCCCGGCCCTTCGCCAGTCACAAAAGGTCCACCGGACCTTTTGTGTACGGGCTCAGCCCCCTTGAGGGGGTTGGCGAAGCGGACGAAGTCCGCGAAGACTGGGGGAGTCAGTCCGCCCTGATGTTGCGCTCCTTGATGATGGCACCGAAACGCACCGAGTCCGCCATCGCCCGCTCGTGGAAGGCCTCGGGCGTGCCCGGCGCCGCTTCGCCGCCGAGCTGCGCGATGCGCTCCTGCACGGCAGGCATCGCCAGCACCTTGTTGATCTCCGCGTTGAGCTTCGCGATCACCGGCTGCGGCGTGCCGGACGGCGCGTAGAAGCCGAACACCGTGTCGGCGTCGAAGCCCTTGAAGCCCGCCTCGTCCAGCGTCGGCACGTCGGGGAAGAGCGGCGAGCGCTTCGGGCTGCCCACCGCCAGCATGCGCAGCTTGCCGGCCTTGACATGCTGCAGCGCGATGCCGGGGTCGAAGTAGAAGTCGATCTGGCCGGCCAGCAGGTCCTGCAGCGCGGGCGCCGCGCCGCGGTAGGGCACGTGCGTGGCGAAGGTGCCGGTCTGCGACTTGAACATCTCGCCGGCCAGGTGCGGCGAGCTGCCCACGCCCGGCGAGCCGTACGAGAGCTTGCCCGGCCGCGCCTTCAGGTAGGCGGTGAACTCCTGCACGTTCTTCGGCGGCAGGTCGGGCCGCACCACCAGGTAGACCAGCACGCGCGCCGCCGCCGCGACGGGAACCAGGTCCTTGGCCGGGTCGAAGGACATCTTCTGGTAGAGGTGCGGGTTGACCGAGACCATGCCGCCGCTGCTCATCAGCAGCGTGTAGCCGTCCGGCGTCGAGCGCGCCACGGCCTCGCCGCCGATGTTGCCGTTGGCGCCGCCGCGGTTCTCGATCACCACCGGCTGGCCCAGCGCCTCCGACAGCGGCTGGCCCACCAGGCGCGCCAGCTGGTCGGCCGCGCCGCCGGGCGGGAAGTTGACGATCACCTTGACCGGCTTGGCCGGCCAGGCCTCGGCCGAGGCGGCGGCGGGCATCAGCAGCGCGGCGGCCGCGAGGCCGGCGCCGGCCAGGGCGATCAGCCGGCGGCGCGAAGCGGGGAGGGAGGGGGTCATCGGTGTGTCTCCTTTCTTTCTCGTTGGAAGCTCGGGTCAGAAGGTGTGAATGAATCCGGCGTGCCCGAGCAGGCCGTCAGAACGTGCCCGATCAAGGCGCAAAGCGCAGCCATAGCTCGGGCTATGGCGAGCATTTGCAACGCGGAGCGGGTGCGTTTTGGCGGGATGAGCGGGCATGTCGGGTTCGCTCACACCTTCTCAGGTCGTCGAGGCAGGGCGCCGCATCCAGCGGATCGGCTGCTCGCGCACCGGCCGCGGCGGCGCGCCGTGCTGGCGCAGCGCGGCGTCCAGCGCGGCGCCGGCCTCGTCGGCCAGGGCGGCGGTGCGCGCGGCGGCGACGGCGGCGGCCCGCTCCTGCGGCGTGCGGCCGGGGTGGCGCGCCAGGTGTTCGGTGATGTGCAGCAGGTTGGCCTTGCCGCGCTCGTTGGTGCTGCCGTAGCCCTTGATCAGGCGCCCGCACAGCGCCAGCTCGTGGCCCAGCGTCCAGTCCTCGCGCGCGCCGGCCTCGACGGCGCCGAGCCACTGCTCGATGAGCGCCTGCTCTTCCGCGAAGCGGCTGCCGCGCCGGCGCAGCCCCTTCAGCGATGCCAGCGTGCGCAGCGCGGCCATGCCCAGCACCGAATGGCTGCCCACCTTCAGCGGCAGCGCCCAGGGCCGCCGGCCGCGGCGCTGGCGGGCCTGGTCCCAGGCGGTGAGGCGCCGCGCCAGTGCCGGCGGCAGCAGCGCGGCGAACTCGGGCACGCCGGGCTTGAAGTGGTCGTACACGCGCAGCAGGTCGTCGGCGCCGGCCTTCACCTCGGCGCGCACGCGCCCGGCGCGGCTGGCGCTCGCCTTCAGCGCGGCCACGCGGACGATGTCGTCGAAGGCCATCCACAGGGCCAGCCAGCGTGCCATCTCGCGGGTGGTGGCGTGGCCCCCCTGCTGCGCGCCGGGGTCGGCCGCCTGCTCGGCCTGCAGCACGCGTGCCAGGCGGTCGGCGTACAGGCGGGCATAGGCCTCGTCCTGGTAGTCGCGCACCCGCCCGTGGCCCAGGCGCAGCAGCTCGTGCACCGCGGGGGGGAAGCGCTGCGCCAGGGCGGCGTCCAGCGCGGGCGGGTCAGCCTCCGCCGGCGACAGCAGCTGCCGCACGTAGGCCGCCTGTGCCTGCGGTGCGCGCACGGCCTCGAAGGCGGCGGCGAAGCCGCGCAGGCTGGCGGCCGCGGCGGCGCCCGGCGTCGCGGCGGGGCCGCGGATGGCGGCCTCGAAGCTGTCGCGGCCGAAGGGCAGCAGGCCGCTGCCGGCGATGGCCCCGAGCATCACGCTGCTGATGACGGTGCCGCCGGCGCGCGCCAGCGCGCCCATGTCCAGCAGGTGGTGCTCGCGGCTGAAGCGGCGCACCACCTCCAGCAGCCGCGCGGCGTCGGCGCGGCCGTCGCCCGGCACCATGCGCTCGGCCGTGGTGAGGGCGCGGCCGGTGGAGGTGATGACGCAGGTGCGTTCGCCGCTCGCCATGCCGTGGCCGATCTGCCGCACCGTCTCCAGCAGCTCGGAGGAGACCAGTGCGTCCAGCGTGCCGGCGGCGGGCGCGAGACCGAACACCGGGCGTCGGCCGCCCAGGTGCGCCAGCGGCACGGAGAAGACCTCGACGTAGTAGGTGGTCGCGCCGGTGCGCTGCGCGACGCCGGGGATGGAGGTGCTCTGCGCCGCGTAGCCGGCGTGGCGGGCGGCCTCGATCAGCCACTCGGTGAGTACGCCGCCGCCTTCGCCGCCCAGGGCGCACAGCAGCAGGGTGATGGGGCGGGGGGCTTTCGCTTCGTTCATCGGGACGCTTCTCAGGCAGGCCGCAGGGCGCGCACGACGGCGCCTTGCAGGGCGTACAGCAGGCGCTCGTGCCACTTCGGGTTGCTCACCACCTCGGCGCGGTAGAAGCTGGGGCACAGCGTGGCAGCGTGCGCGTTGGCGCCGCACAGGCCGCAGCCGACGCAGCCGTCGATCACCGTGGCGACCGGGTCCACCTTCAGCGGGTCGGGGTTGTCCTTGAGCGTGAGCGTGGGGCAGCCCGACAGGCGGATGCACGCGTGGTCGCCGTTGCACACGTCCTCGTCCACGCCGTACTTCACGCGTACCACGCGCTCGCCCTTCTTCAGCAGGCTGGCGATCCAGGGCTTGATGCGGCGCTGGCGCTCCAACTGGCATTCGCCCTCGGCGACGATGACCTTCAGGCCGTCGAAGTCACTGGTGAAGGCCTCGGTGAGCGTGGCGCGCATGGTCTCCACCTCGTAGGTGTGGACGACGCGCAGCCACTGCACGCCCAGGCCCTCGAGCGTGGATTCGATGGTCTGGTTCTTGTGCGCGAGGCTCTGCTGCTTGTCCTCCGCGCGCGCCTTCACCTCCTCGTCGGGCGTGGAGATGATGTCCTGCGTGCCGGTGGCGCTGGTGTAGCCGTTCTTGAAGATCAGCAGCACCGCGTCGTCGCCGTTGAACAGGGCGCTCTGCACGCCGGTGAGCAGCCCGTTGTGCCAGAAGCCGCCGTCGCCCATGATCGACAGCACCCGCCGCTGCATCATGGGCGAGACGCCGGCGCGGCTGGCCAGGCTCATGCCGTAGCCCAGGATCGAATGGCCCATGCCGAAGGGCTCGAAGGTGCCGAAGGCGTGGCAGCCGATGTCGGCCGCGACGTGGACCGGGCCGACCTCCTGCTGCGCCAGCTTGAGCGCGGAGAACACCGGGCGCTCCGGGCAGCCGACGCAGAAGCTCGGCGGGCGCGGCGGCAGGGGCTGCGCCAGCATCGCCGCCACCGCGCCGCGGCGTTCGTCGTTGGCGGCCAGCCACTGCGCCACCCCTTCGGTCGCGGCCGCCGGCAGGTAGCGCCCTGCGAAGGCGCCGATGCCGCGGGCCAGCACCTCGGTGCTGTACTCGCCGGCCATCTGCAGCAGGTCCTTTCCGTGCAGGGCGGTGTTCAGGTCGCGCCGGCGCAGCAGCGTGGCGATGTCCTGTTCGATGTACTCGGGCTGGCCTTCCTCCACCACCAGCAGCGCGCGCTTGCCCGCCGCGAAGTCCGCGATCTGGTCGGGCACCAGGGGGTAGGTGACGTTCAGCACCAGGATCGGGATCTCGCTCGCGCCGAAGGCGTCGGCCAGGCCGTGCTGCTGCAGGGCGCGAATGAGCGCGTTGTAGAGGCCGCCCTGGACCACGATGCCCAGGTCGTCGTGCCGGCCGGGCATCAGCTCGTTCAGCCCGTGCTCGGCGATGTAGCGCTGCGCCGCGGGAATGCGCTCGCCGGTCTTGCGCTTCTCGTGGCCGAAGGTCACGGGCGGGTGCGCCAGGCGGTCGTAGTCGAAGCGGGCCGGCTCGTCCATCAGCGCGCGCGTCGAGACGGCCGGCGCCCGGTTGTCGCTGCATTCGAAGCTGCCGCGCACGTGGCAGGTGCGGATGCGCAGCTCCATCACGCAGGGCATGTTCGAGGCTTCGGAGAGGTTGAAGCCTTCCTCCACCATGCGCACCATCACCGGCAGGTCGGGGCGCGGGTCGAGCAGGCACAGGCTGGACTTGAGCGCGTAGGCGTGCGTGCGCTCCTGGATCACGCTGGCGCCTTCGCCGTAGTCCTCGCCCACCACCACCAGCACGCCGCCGCGCACGCCGGGCGACGCGAGGTTGGAGAGGGCGTCCGCCGCCACGTTGGTGCCGACGATGGACTTCCACGTCACGGCGCCGCGCAGCGGATAGTGGATCGAGGCGCCTAGCATCGCAGCCGCCGAGGCCTCGTTGGAGCAGGCCTCGACGTGCACGCCCAGCTCGTCCATGTAGTCCTTGGCCTGGACCATCACGTCCAGCAGGTGCGACACCGGCGCGCCCTGGTAGCCGCCGACGTAGGCCACGCCGGCCTGCAGCAGGCCCTTGGTGATGGCGAGGATGCCCTCGCCGTGAAAGGTGTCGCCCGCGCCCAGGCGCAGGGCGCGCACCTCCTTGCTGAAGGAAACTTCCAAGCCTTCGTCTCCGTGTGCTTCGCTGTCGATCGTGGGGCCGCGTCACGACGCGGCGGACCGCAGTGTGCGCGCGGAAGATCGTGCGCTCAATACAATGAAGCTGCTATCCGACATGCACGGCATGCATATGGAAAACCTCGACCTGAACCTGCTGCGCCTGTTCGATGCGGTCTACCGCCGCCGCAGCGTCGGCCGCGCGGCCGAGGCGCTGGGCATCACCCAGCCGGCCGCCAGCCACGGCCTGACGCGCCTGCGCCTGGCGCTGGGCGACGCGCTGTTCACCCGCGCGCCGGGCGGCGTGGCGCCGACGCCGCGCGCCGAGCGGTTGGCCGCGGCCGTGCAGTCCGCGCTCGCCACGCTGGGCGAGGCGCTGGCCGAGCCCGAGCGCTTCGACCCCGCCACCTCGCGCAAGACCTTCCGCATCCACATGAGCGACATCGGCGAGGGCCGCTTCCTGCCGCCGCTGATGCAGCGCTTGCGCGAGACGGCGCCCGGCGTGCGGCTGGAGACGCTGCCGCTGCGCTCGCCGGAGATCGCCGCCGCGCTGGACGAGGGCCGCATCGACTTCGCCTTCGGCTTCCTGCCCAAGGTGAAGGACACGCGCCGCCAGCTGCTGCTGAACGACCGCTACATCGTCCTGCTGCGCGCCGGCCATCCCTTCGCGCGCCGGCCGCCGCGCGGCAGGGCGCTGCTGGATGCGCTGCACGCGCTGGACTACGTGGCGGTTCGCACGCACGCCGACACGCTGCGCATCCTGCAGCTCATGCGGCTGGAGGACCGCGTGCGGCTGGTCACGGAGCACTTCATGGTGCTGCCCGCCATCGTGCGCGAGACGGACCTGGCGGTGGTCATGCCGCGCAACATCGCGCGCAACTTCGGCGAGGGGGCCGGCTTCGCCATCGTGCAGCCCGACTTCCCGCTGCGCGACTTCGGCGTCTCGCTGCACTGGAGCCGGCGCTTCGAGGACGATGCGGCGAACCGCTGGCTGCGGCAGACGATCGTGGAGTTGTTCGGCGAGGTCTGACGCGGGGCGTTCAAGCCATCACCATCCGTTCACGCTGAGCCTGTCGAAGCGCCGCCACCCGGCTTCGACAGGCTCAGCCCGAACGGTGGGGGATTGATCCAACGGAACGGGACTCAGGCGGCCGTGCCATCCGCCATCCGCTGCATCGCCTCGCACAGCGGGCTGTCCGCGTCCTCGAAGCCGTGGATGGCGGAGAAATGGTCGGCGCCATCCTGCGGCGCCAGCTCGCTGCGGTTGCCCGCCGCCTGCCATGCCGTGTGGAAAGCCTGCGACTGCTGCGCGAAGGCCGGCTGCTCCAAGGCGCCCCAGCTCAGGCGCACGGGCGTGGCGCAGGGCCGCACGTGGTGTACCGGCGAGTTCCGCTGGACGATCCCCTCGTCGAGCTGGATCGCCGGCTGCAGGTAGCTGTAGCGCAGCGGCGCGATGTCGTACAGGCCGCTGACCAGCAGTGCGCCGGCGAAGGGGTCGTCGGGCAGGCCGTACTGTTCGCGCCAGGGCGTGCACAGCAGCATCGCGCCCAGTTGGCCGCCGGCGGAATGGCCGCCGACGACGATGCGCCGCGGGTCGCCGCCGTGCTCCGCGATGTGGCGGACCACCCACGCGGCCGCGGCGCGCACCTGGCGCACGATCTCGTCCAGCGTCACCGTGGGGCACAGCGCGTAGTCGACCAGCACGGTGGTGAAGCCGCGCGCCTGCGGGCCGAGGGCCACGCAGGCGAAGTCGCGCGCCGCGCGGGCGCGCCAGTAGCCGCCGTGGATGAAGAGGAAGACCGGCGCGCCGGGCCGGTCGGCAGGGAAGATGTCGAGCGTTTCGGCCGGCGTGGGGCCGTAGGGCACGCCGGCCCGGTGCCGCAGCGTGCGCATCGCCTCCTCGCTGCGCTCGGCCAGGTGCCGGTTCGCGCCCGCCGGGTCGACGGCGCGGTACGTCGGGTCGTAGGCCTCGTCGATCTCTTGCTGGCTGGCGAAGCCGTGGGGCAGGGCGGCGGCCATGGACGAAAGGCTCCCAGGCTCTCAGTCCGGGATGACGGCCGTGACCTCGATCTCGACCTTGGCGCGGTCCTCCACCAGCGCCGCCACCTGCACCGCCGTCATCGCCGCGTTGAAGCTGCCGATGATCTCGCGGAAGTGCTTGCCGATGGCCGGGTAGGCGGCCACGTACTCGCGCTTGTCGGTCACGTACCAGGTCATGCGCACGATGTGCTCGGGCCGGGCGCCGCCCTCCTTGAGCACCTCGGCGACGTTCAGCAGCGCCTGGCGCACCTGGTCGCCCAGGTCGTCGCTGTGGAACTCGCCCTGCGCGTCCCAGCCGATCATGCCGGCCACGAACACCATGCGGCCGCGTGCCGCCACGCCGTTGGCATAGCCCTTGGGTCGCGGCCAGCCGGGGGGAAGAAGGACTTGCATGAGGTGTCTCCTGGTCGGTAATCGGATGATGAAGTGTCTCAGCCCGTGAAGGCCGCGAGGCCGGCGCGCACGTCCGGCGGGATGTCGATGGCGCGGTGCGTCTCCAGGCTGGTGAAGACCAGCACCTGGCGCGAGGCCACGCGCAGCTCGTCGCCGGCGCGGCATTCCAGCGCCAGCGTGAGCGAGCGCCCGCCGGCGCGCTCGACCGCCAGGCCCAGCGTCACGCGGTCGCCCAGCCGGCTGATGGCGCGGAAGTCGCACTCCAGCCGCACGATCGGCAGGCCGATGCGGCGCCCGGCCACCATGCCCGCGTACGGCACGCCCAGCGCCTCGTTGAACCAGTCCTCCACCAGCTGGTTGAACATCACCAGGTACTGGGGGAAGAACACGATGCCCGCCGGGTCGCAGTGCGAGAAGCGGATCAGCCGCTCGCGCTCGAAGCGCGCGGGCGCGGCCTGCGTCACGCCGCGCCCTCCGCCGGCTGCGTCAGGCGGAAGCGCTGCAGCTTGCCCGTCTGGGTGCGGGGCAGCTTGTCGATGAACTCGACGGCACGCGGGTACTTGTAGGGCGCCACGGTGGCCTTCACGAAGTCCTGCAGCGTCTTGACCATCGCCGCGTCGCTCGCCTGGCCCGGCCGCAGCACGACGAAGGCCTTGACGATCTGGCCGCGCTCGGCGTCGGGCACGCCGACCACGGCGCACTCGGCCACGGCGGGGTGCTGCATCAGCGCCTCTTCCACCTCGGGCGCGGCGATGTTGTAGCCGGCCGAGATGATCATGTCGTCGGTGCGCGCCTGGTAGAAGAAGTAGCCGTCGGTATCCATGACGTAGGCGTCGCCGGTCACGTTCCAGCCGTTCTTCACGTAGCTCTTCTGCCGCTCGTCGGCCAGGTAGCGGCAGCCGGTGGGCCCCTGCACCGCCAGCTTGCCCACCGTGCCGGGCGGCACCTCGCGGCCCTCGTCGTCGATCACCCGCGCGCGGTAGCCGGGCACCGGCTTGCCGGTGGCGCCGGGGCGGGCGTTGCCTTCGTCGTGCGAGATGAAGATGTGCAGCATCTCGGTGGCGCCGATGCCGTCGATCAGCTCGATGCCGGTGGCCTCCTTCCAGAGCTGGCGGGTGGAGGCGGGCAGCGCCTCGCCGGCCGACACGCACTTGCGCAGCGGCGTGCGGCGCAGCTCCACGCCGCGTGCGGCCAGCGTGCGGTAGGAGGTGGGCGCGGTGAACAGCACCGTGGCGTGGAATTCCTTGATGCCGTCCAGCAGCTGCGGCGGGCCGGCCTTTTCCAGCAGCACCGTCGAGGCGCCCACGTGCATCGGGAACAGCAGCAGCCCGCCCAGCCCGAACGTGAAGGCCAGCGGCGGGCTGCCGATGAACACGTCGTCGGCGGTGGCCTTGAGCATGTGCGGCGGCCAGCAGTGGCAGATCGCCATCACGTCGCGGTGGAAGTGCATGGTCGCCTTGGGCACGCCGGTGGTGCCCGAGGTGAAGCCGAGGATGCAGGTGTCGTCGGCGGCGGTGTCCACGTTGTCGAAGTACGGCGAGGCGCGCTCCATCGCGGCCTCCAGGCTGTCGGGCCCCTCGTAGTCGAAGTGGCGCAGCTGCCGCAGCTGCGGCGACTCCATCGCGGCATGGTGCATCTCGTCGGCCAGCGCGGCGTCGCACAGCGCGTGCGTGACCTGGCCGATCTCGATGATCGCCTTCAGCTCCTTGGCGCGCAGCAACGGCATGGTCGCCACGGCGATGCCGCCGGTCTTCATCACCGCGAACCAGCAGGCGGCCAGCATCGGGTTGTTGGGTGCGCGCAGCAGCACGCGGTTGCCGGGCACCAAGCCCATGTCGTGCACCAGCACGTTGGCGATGCGGTTGGCCTTCTCGCGCAGGTCGGCATAGGTCCAGGTGAGGCCTCCCGGCGCGCGGATGCAGACGCGGTCGCCGCGGCCTTCCGCGACGTGGCGGTCCAGCAGTTCGGTGGCGCAGTTCAGGCGCTCGGGAAACTGCAGCGCCGGCAGATCGAAGATGAACTGCGGCTGCTGCTCCGGCGGCGGCAGGTGGTCGCGGGCGAAGGTGTCGATGTGGGCGCTGGTGGTCGTCATCTCTTTCGTCTCCTCGTTCCCTGGCTGCGGCGGCTCAGGCGGCCGCGTCGCGCAGCAGCTCGCGGGCGATGATGAGCTGCTGCACCTCGGTGGCGCCCTCGTAGATGCGCAGGGCGCGGATCTCGCGGTACAGGCGTTCGACCGGCTGCTCGCTCACCACGCCCAGGCCGCCGAACATCTGCACCGCCGCGTCGATGACCTGCTGCGCGTTCTCGGTGGCGGTCATCTTGGCCATCGCCGCCTCGCGGGTGACGGTTTGGCCCTGGTCGCGCTGCCAGGCGGCCCGGTAGGTCAGCAGGGCCGCGCTGTCGATGGCGGTGGCCATCTGCGCCAGCTTGGCCTGCGTGAGCTGGAAGTCGGCCAGCACGCCCTTGAACATGCGGCGGGTGGTGGCGCGCCGCAGCGCCTCGTCGAGTGCGCGGCGTGCGAAGCCCAGCGCGGCGGCGGCGACCGAGGTGCGGAACACGTCCAGCGTGCGCATCGCCACCTTGAAGCCTTCGCCGGCGGCGCCGACGCGCTGCGCGGCCGGGATGCGGCAGCCGGCGAAGCGCAGCCGCGCCAGCGGGTGCGGCGCGATCACGTCGATGCGTTCGGCGATCTCGAAGCCGGGCGTGCCGGCCTCGACGACGAAGGCGCTGATGCCGCGCGCGCCGGGCGCCTCGCCGGTGCGGGCGAAGACGACGTAGAAGTCGGCGATGCCGCCGTTGGAGATCCAGGTCTTCTCGCCGTCGAGCACGTAGTGGTCGCCGTCGGCCCGTGCCGCGCAGGCCATCGCGGCGACGTCGGAGCCGGCGTCGGGCTCCGACAGGGCGAAGGCGCTGATCGCCTCGCCGGCGGCCACGCGCGTCAGGTAGGTGCGGCGTTGCTCGGGCGTGCCGTGCAGCGAGATCGCGCCCGAGCCCAGGCCCTGCATGGCGAAGGCGAAGTCGGCCAGGCCGGAGTGGCGGGCCAGCGTCTCGCGGATCAGGCAGATGGCGCGGGTGTCGATGGTGTCGCCGGCGCCGCCTTCGGCCGTGCCGGCGATGGCGTGGCGCAGCCAGCCGCCGGCGCCGAGCGACTTCACCAGCGCGCGGCATTCGGCGTCGACGTCGTGGCCGTGGTCCTGCGGGATGTGTTCGCTGGCCCAGGCGTCCAGCGCCTGCGCCAGCTCGCGGTGGCGCGGCTCGAAGAAGGGCCAGTCGAGGTAGCTGGTATCGGCCATCTCAGTTGCCCTCGAACCTGGGCTTCTGCTTGGCGACGAACGCCTCGTAGGCCCGCGTGAAGTCCTGCGTCAGCATGCAGATCGCCTGGGCCTGCGCCTCGGCCTCGATGGCCTGCTCGATGGTCATCGCCCATTCCTGGTGCAGCATGGTCTTGGTGATGCCATTGGCGAAACTCGGGCCTTGCACCAGCTGCGCGGCCAGGGCCTGCGCCTCGGCCAGCAGTTCCTCCGGCGCGGCGAGGCGGTTGAAGAAGCCCCAGCGCTCGCCTTCCTCGCCACCCAGGCTGCGGCCGGTGTAGAGCAGCTCGCTGGCGCGCCCCTGGCCGACGATGCGCGGCAGCATGGCGCAGGCGCCCATGTCGCAGCCGGCCAGGCCGACGCGGTTGAAGAGGAAGGCCGTCTTGCTACGCGCCGTGCCCAGGCGCAGGTCCGACGCCATCGCCACGATGGCGCCGGCGCCGGCGCACACGCCGTCCACCGCCGCCACGATGGGCTGCGGGCAGGCGCGCATGGTCTTGACCAGCTCGCCGGTCATGCGGGTGAACATCAGCAGCTCGGGCGCCTTGAGCCGCACCAGCGGGCCGATGATCTCGTGCACGTCGCCGCCGGAGCAGAAGTTGCCGCCGGCGCCCACCACCACCACGGCCTTCACGTCCTCGGCCCACTTGAGCTGGTGGAACAGGTCGCGCAGCTCGGCGTAGCTGTCGAAGGTCAGCGGGTTCTTGCGCTCGGGGCGGTTCAGGGTGATGGTCGCGACGCCGTCCTTCACTTCCCACAGGAAGTGCGTGGCCCGGTAGCCGGCCATCGGGCGGCGGTTGCCGGCCAGCAGGGCGGGGTCGATGCGGTCGTCGGTCATTTGCCTTGTCTCCGTTGCGTCATGTGGGTTTCTTGGGCGGCGGCCTCGATCTCGACCTGGCGCTGCACCAGGTGCACGCGCAGGCGGCCCAGGTGCTCGTACAGCGCCTCCTTGCTGCCGGGCGCCAGGCCGGTGAACATCTCGGT
Organism: Xenophilus azovorans DSM 13620; assembly: GCF_000745855.1. Taxonomy (GTDB): domain Bacteria; phylum Pseudomonadota; class Gammaproteobacteria; order Burkholderiales; family Burkholderiaceae_C; genus Xenophilus; species Xenophilus azovorans. Next base: position 78,543 of record NZ_KN050768.1, on the reverse strand, counting down.
CAGCCACTTCTCGTGCTCGGCCGCCATCAGGGCGAACTCCGCGCGGCCCTTGTCCGTCAGGCTGACGCGCCAGGAGCGGCGGTCCTCCGGGTCGTCCACGCGCTGCACCAGGCCCTCCTTGACGAGCTGGTCGGTCAGGCCGGTGACGTTGCCGCCGGTGACCATCAGGTAGCGTGACAGCACGTTCATGCGCAGGCCGTCGGGATGCCGGTCGAGCTGCGCCAGGTAGTCGAAGCGGGGCAGGGTGGTGCCGAAGCGGGCGCGCAGCAGCTGGCGGATCTGCTGCTCGATCTGCGTGCTGCAGGCCAGGAGGCGCAGCCAGATCTTGGTGTCCAGGTGGTCGTCGGCCTGGGCGCGCGCCTCCAGGCCGATGTGCTCGTCGCCCAGCGACTGCACCAGGCGGAAGTGCTTGTGGTTCTGTGTGGCCATGTCCGGTTTCTCCTCTTCACATGACTTCGCCGCCGCTGACCGACACCGACTGGCCGGTCACGGCGCCGGCGCCCTCGGAGCACAGCCAGGCGACGGCGTCGGCCACCTGCTGCGGCTGCACCAGGCGGCCCTGCGGATTGGACTTGACGAACTCGGCGCGCGCCTCCTCGGCGCTGCGCCCCGTCTTGACGACGACGCGCTCGATGCTCTCGCGCACGATGTCGGTCTCGGTGTAGCCGGGGCACACGGCGTTGACGGTGATGCCCTTGGCGGCCAGTTCCAGCGCCACCGAGCGCGTCAGGCCGATCACGCCATGCTTGGCCGCGCAGTAGGCCGAGACGTAGGCGTAGCCCACCTGCCCGGCCGTGCTGGCGACGTTGACGATGCGGCCCCAGCCGGCCGCCAGCATGTCGGGCAGCGCCGCCTGCATGCACACCATGGTGCCGGTGAGGTTCACGTCGAGCATGCGCTGCCAGAGCTGCGCGTCCATCTTCGTGAAGGGCGCGCTCTCGGCCTGGCCGGCGTTGTTGACCAGCACGGCCACCGGGCCGAAGCGCTCGCGCGCCCGGGCCAGGGCCGCGGCCACCTGTCCGGCATCGGCGACGTCGGCCGCCACGGCATGCAGGCGGTCGGGCGCCTCGTCGGCCAGCGCCTGCACCACGTCCAGCCGGCGGCCCAGCACGGTCACGCGCAGGCCGTCGGCCGCCAGCCGGCGCGCGATGGCGGCCCCGATGCCGCGTCCACCGCCGGTCACCAGCGCGTGGTGACCGGCGGGCGCTGCCTTTTCTCCCTGAGCAATCGATGCGGCGGCCATGAGTCAGGCCTTGGCGGGCGTGCCGGCAGCGAGCGCCTTCTCGCGCGCGAAGTTGGCTTCCATCTGCGGCTTGCCGGAGCGGTACTGCTTCGGCCAGGCCACGGGCGTGTAGCCGATCTTGGCGGCCTCGGTCAGCGTCCAGGCCGGGTTGGCCAGGTGCGGGCGCGCCACGGCGCACAGGTCGGCGCGGCCGGCGGCCAGGATGCTGTTGGCGTGGTCGGCCTCGCTGATGGCGCCCACGGCGATGGTCGGGATGCCGGCCTCCTGGCGGATGCGGTCGGCGAAGGGCGTCTGGAACATGCGCCCGTACACCGGCTTCTCCTTCTTGCTCACCTGGCCCGAGGAGCAGTCGATCATGTCGGCGCCGGCGGCCTTGAAGGCCTTCGCGATCTCGACCGCGTCCTCCGGCGTGATGCCGCCTTCGACCCAGTCGTGGGCGGAGATACGCACCGACATCGGCTTGTCCTTGGGCCAGGCGGCGCGCACCGCCTCGAACACCTCCAGCGGGTAGCGCAGGCGGTTGGCGAGCGAGCCGCCGTAGTCGTCGGTGCGCTGGTTGGTCAGCGGCGAGATGAAGCTGGACAGCAGGTAGCCGTGCGCGCAGTGCAGTTCCAGCCAGTCGGCGCCGGCCTCGGCCGCGGCGCGGGTGGAGGCGACGAACTGCGCCTTGACCTCGTCCATGTCGGCGCGCGTCATCTCGCGCGAGACCTGGCTCACGCCCTCCAGGTACTGCTGCGGCGAGGCGGAGACGATCGGCCAGTTGCCCGATTCCAGCGGCTGGTCGATGCCGTCCCAGGCCAGGCGGGTGGAGGCCTTGGCGCCGGCGTGGCCGATCTGGATGCCGAACCTGGCGTCGGTGTTGGCGTGGATCCAGTCGGCGATGCGCTTGAAGGCCACGGTGTGATCGGGCCGGTACAGGCCGGGGCAGCCGGGGGTGATGCGGCCCTCGGGGCTCACGCAGGTCATCTCGGCGAACACCAGGCCGGCGCCGCCCATGGCGCGGGCGCCCAGGTGCACCAGGTGGTAGTCGCCGGCCACGCCGTCCACGGCGGAGTACTGCGCCATCGGCGAGACGACGATGCGGTTCTTGAGCGTGACGCCGCGCACCGTCCAGGGGGTGAACATGGGCGGCGGCGGGGCCAGGCCGTCGGCCACCTGCACGCCATCGCGTTCGGCGAACCAGCGCTCGTAGCCCTCCAGCCAGCCGCGGTCGCGCAGGCGCAGGTTCTCGTGGCTGATGCGCTGGCTGCGGGTGAGCATCGAGTACATGAACTGCTCGGGCTCGAGCTGGTCGCAGTAGCGCTTGCCGCACACCTCGAACCATTCCATCGCGTTCCACGCCGCGTTCTGGATGCGCAGCGTCTCGACGCGGCGCGCCTCCTGGTAGGCGGCCAGCACCTCGGGGATGTGCTCGCGCGTGTCGCCCATCTTCTTGAACTGGCGCGCCAGCTCGATCGCGTCCTCGATCGCCAGCTTGGTGCCCGAGCCGATGGCGAAGTGGGCGGTGTGCACCGCGTCGCCCATCAGCACCACATGGCTGCCGTGCGCGTTCTTCAGCGACCACTGTTCGCACACCACGCGCTGGAAGTTGATCCAGGCCGAGCCGCGCAGGTGGCGCGCGTTGGTCATCAGCTTCGCGCCCTTCAGGTCGTCGGCGAAGACCTTCTCGCAGAAGGCGATGGAATCCTCCTGGCCGGCCTTGTCCAGCCCGTGGGCCTTCCAGGTCTCTTCGGTGGTCTCGACGATGAAGGTCGAGGTCTTGTCGTCGAACTTGTAGATGTGCGCCTGGAACCAGCCGTGCTCGGTGCGCTGGAAGTCGAAGGTGAAGGCGTCGTAGAGCTTCTCGGTGCCCAGCCAGATGAAACGGTTGGGGCGGGTGACGATGTCGGGCCTGAACACGTCGGCGTACTTGCCGCGGATGCGCGAGTTGACGCCGTCGCTGGCGATGATCAGGTCGGCGTCGGGGTAGTCGGTGTCGGAGTCCACCTCGGTCTCGAACACCAGCTTCACGTCCAGGGCCTCGCAGCGCGCCTGCAGGATGTTCAGCAGCTTCTTGCGGCCGATGCCGACGAAGCCGTGGCCGCCCGAGCGGATGCGCCGGCCCTTGAACAGCAGCTCGATGTCGTCCCAGTGGTTGAAGGCCTGCTCGATCTCGTCGGCGGTGGCGCGGTCCCAGGCGCGCATGTTGTCCATGGTGGCGTCGGAGAACACCACGCCCCAGCCGAAGGTGTCGTAGGGCTTGTTGCGCTCCACCACGGTCACGTCGTGCGCCGGGTTCATCTGCTTCATCAACAGCGCGAAGTACAGGCCCGCGGGGCCTCCGCCAATGCACACGATCTTCATGGGTCTTGTCTCCCGGCCGACAGCGGCCATGGGTGAACTTTAGGGATAGATTGTTTAGATGTCAACTAAATTGCGAGAGGACTGGCGAACGGGGCGTGGCCCGGGACTTGCTCGACCATTCGAGGGTTATCCCGCATGCTTCATACCCGCGTACGCATAAGTCCTATGAAATGCTCCGTATGCCCCCCGCGCCGGCAGCCGCGAACATTCCGCCATGCGCCGGCGAAGGTCCGCCGGCGAACCCACGACAGCCCATGAACGACACGCAAGCCTCCAGCAGCCAGCCCATCCGTTTCTTCCACCGCGGCCAGGTGGTCGAGGTGCAGGGCGTGCATCCCACGCGCTCGGTGCTCGACTGGCTGCGCGAGGACGCGCGCTGCACCGGCACCAAGGAGGGCTGCAACGAGGGCGACTGCGGCGCCTGCACGGTGGTGATCGGGGAGCTGGCCGAAGCCGGCGCGGCCGAGGCCGTGGGCGGGCTGAAGCTGCAGACGGTCAATGCCTGCATCCAGTTCCTGCCGACGCTGCACGGCAAGGCGCTGTTCACCGTGGAAGACCTGAAGGCCCAGTGCGGCCATGCGCACGACGGCGAGCGGCACGGCAGGCACGCCGTGCGGCAGCTGCACCCGGTGCAGCAGGCGATGGTGGACTGCCACGGCTCGCAGTGCGGCTTCTGCACGCCGGGCTTCGTGATGTCGCTGTGGTCCGCCTACGAGCACCACAGCGAGCAGGGCACGCGGCCGAGCCGCCAGCAGCTCGCCGACGAGCTGTCGGGCAACCTGTGCCGCTGCACCGGCTACCGGCCGATCCTCGACGCCGGCCAGAAGATGTTCGACCTGCCGGCCGTGCGGCTGGACACCGCGCCCGTGGTCGCCGCGCTGCAGGCCCTGCGGCGCGACGGCACCTTCGACTATGCCGCGCCGCTGGGCCAGCGCACCGACCGCTTCCACGCCCCCGTCACGCTCGACGAGCTGGCCGCGCTGCGCGAGGCCAAGCCGCAGGCGCGCATCCTGGCCGGCTCCACCGACGTCGGCCTGTGGGTCAACAAGATGTTCCGCGACCTGGGCGACATCATCTACGTGGGCGACGTGGCGGAGATGAAGCGCATCGAGGAGGGCGCCGACGCGCTGTACATCGGCGCCGGCGCCTCGCTGGAGGACGCCTGGCGCGCCATCGTGCAGCGTGCGCCCACGCTGGAGGACGTCTGGCTGCGCTTCGCCTCGCTGCCCATCCGCAACGCCGGCACGCTGGGCGGCAACGTGGCCAACGGCTCGCCCATCGGCGACTCGCCGCCGATCCTGATGGCGCTGGACGCGCAGATCGAGCTGCGCAAGGGCGCCGCGGTGCGCCGCATGCCGCTGCCGGACTTCTACCTCGACTACATGAAGAACCAGCTTCAGCCGGGCGAGTTCGTGCAGGGCCTGTCCATCCCGCGGGCCGCCTTCGCCCGCCAGCTGCGCGGCTACAAGATCAGCAAGCGCTTCGACTGCGACATCTCGGCCCTGTGCGCCGGCTTCGCGCTGGAGCTGGACGGCGAGACGGTGAAGAGCATCCGCCTGGCCTACGGCGGCATGGCGGCCGTGGTCAAGCGCGCGGCGCTGGCCGAGGCGGCTCTGCTGGGCCGACCCTGGACGCAGGCCAGCGTGGACGCCGCCAAGGCCGCGCTGGCGCAGGACTTCAAGCCGCTGACCGACATGCGCGCCAGTGCCGACTACCGCCTGCTGGTGGCACAGAACCTGCTGCAGCGCCTGTGGCTGGAGACGCGGCCGCAGGATGCGTTGGCGCCGCAGTCCACCAGCGTGTGGAGCGTGATGCCGCATGACGCGCTGGCCTGAAAGCGCATCGAGGAGCCCACGATGAACAAGCCGATCGATCCCGCCGTGCTGCAGCCCATGGAGGCTTTCGCAGACTACCTGACCAACACCGCCGCGCGCATCGACGCCGACGCCGAGACGCGCGCGCTGACGCAGGGCGCGCGCGTGGGCATCAGCCGCCCGCACGAGTCCGCCCACCTGCACGTGGCCGGCGAGGCGACCTACACCGACGACCTGCCGGAGCTGGCCGGCACGCTGCACTGCGCGCTCGGCCTGTCGCCGGTGGCGGCGGGGCGGCTCACGGCGCTGGACCTCGACGCCATCCGTGCCATGCCCGGCGTGGTGGAGGTGCTCACCGCCGCCGACGTGCCGGGCGCCAACGACTGCGGCTCGATCGTGCACGACGACCCGATCCTGTGCGACGGCGAGATCCGCTACATGGGCCAGCCGCTGTTCGCCGTCATCGCCCGCACGCGCAACGAGGCGCGCCGCGCCGCCGCCCGCGCCAAGGAAGCCGCGGCGATCGACGCGGCCACCGGGCCGCTGGTGCTGACGCCGCAGCAGGCGCATGCGCAGCAGCGCTACGTGGTGCCGCCGATGCACCTGGCGCGCAGCGTGGGCGGCGTGGGCGCGCGTGCCGCCATCGACGCGGCGCCGCACCGGCTGAAGGGGCAGCTCGACGTCGGCGGGCAGGAGCAGTTCTACCTGGAGGGCCAGATCAGCTACGCCATCCCCAAGGAGGATGGTGCGGTGCACGTGCACTGCTCGACGCAGCACCCGAGCGAGATGCAGCACCTGATCGCCCACGCGCTGCACCGCCATTCGAACGAGGTGCACGTCGAGTGCCGCCGCATGGGCGGCGGCTTCGGCGGCAAGGAGTCGCAGTCGGCGCTGTTCGCCTGCGTCGCCGCCATCGCGGCCTGCAGGCTGGGCCGGCCGGTCAAGCTGCGGCCGGACCGCGACGACGACTTCATGATCACCGGCCGGCGCCACTGCTTCTGGTACGAGTACGAGGTGGGCCACGACGACGAGGGCCGCATCCTCGGCGCAGAGATCGCCATGGTCTCGCGCGCCGGCCACTCGGCGGACCTCTCCGCGCCGGTGATGACGCGGGCGCTGTGCCACTTCGACAACGCCTACTGGCTGCCCGAGGTCTCGATGCACGGCTATTCGGGCCGCACCAACACCCAGAGCAACACCGCCTTCCGCGGCTTCGGCGGCCCGCAGGGCGCCATCGCCATCGAGTACATCATGGACTCGGTGGCCCGCACCCTGGGCCGCGACCCGCTGGACGTGCGCCGCGCCAACTTCTACGGCACCGACGAGCACAACGTCACGCCCTACGGCCAGACCATCGTCGACAACGTGATCCACGACCTGGTGGCGCAGCTGGAGGCCGGCAGCGCCTACCGGCAGCGGCGCGAGGCGGCCGCGGCCTTCAACGCGACGAGCCCGGTGCTCAAGCGCGGCCTGGCGCTCACGCCGCTGAAGTTCGGCATCAGCTTCAACGTCAAGCACTTCAACCAGGCCGGCGCGCTGGTGCACGTGTACACCGACGGCTCCATCCTGGTGAACCACGGCGGCACCGAGATGGGCCAGGGCCTGAACACCAAGGTGGCGCAGGTGGTGGCGCACGAATTGGGCGTGAGCTTCGAGCGCGTGCGCGTCACCGCCACCGACACCACCAAGGTCGCCAACACCTCGGCCACCGCCGCCTCCACCGGCGCCGACCTGAACGGCAAGGCGGCGCAGGACGCGGCGCGCCAGATCCGCGAGCGACTGGCGGCCTGCGCCGCGGCGCGCCACGGCGGCCAGGCGCAGGACGTGCGCTTCGCCAACGACAAGGTGCACGTCAACGGCAGGACGCTCGATTTCGCCACGCTGGTGGGCGAGGCGTATCTCGACCGCGTGCAGCTGTGGTCCGACGGCTTCTACGCCACGCCCGGCCTGTCGTGGGACAAGGACACCATGCAGGGCCGGCCCTTCTACTACTTCGCCTACGGCGCGGCCGTGAGCGAGGTGATCGTCGACACGCTCACCGGCGAATGGAAGCTGCTGCGCGCCGACATCCTGCACGACGCCGGCAAGTCGCTCAACCCGGCGGTGGACATCGGCCAGGTGGAAGGCGCCTTCATCCAGGGCATGGGCTGGCTCACCACCGAGGAGCTGGTGTGGCACCCGGGCAGCGGCAAGCTGACGACGCACGCGCCCAGCACCTACAAGATCCCCACGGCCAACGACTGCCCGCCGGTGTTCAACGTGCAGCTGTTCGAGGGGCGCAACTTCGAGGACTCGATCCACCGCAGCAAGGCGGTGGGCGAGCCGCCGCTGCTGCTGCCCTTCTCGGTCTTCTTCGCCATCCGCGACGCCGTCTCGGCCGTGGGCGGCCACCGGGTCGACCCGCCGCTGCGCGCGCCCGCGACCAGCGAGGCCATCCTCACCGCCATCGGCGCCGTCCAGCGCGCGAACGCGGGCGGCTGATGTTCCCCGGCGCCTCTCGCGCGGGCCTGCAAGACGGCCTGCACGCTATAACCGTGCCCATCCTTTCACGATAGGCGGGTGTGGCCATGAGAGACCAGGCGCTGTTCGACAAGATCGATCTTCATCTCATCCGCGTGCTGCACACCGTGCTGACCGACCGCAGCGTCTCGCGCGCCGCCATCCGCCTGGGCATGTACCAGCCGGCGGTGTCGGCCGCGCTCAAGCGCCTGCGCGAGCTGGCCGGCGACCCGCTGCTGGTGCGCTCGGGCTCCGGCATGGTGCCCACCGACGCCGGCCTGCGCATGATCGAGCCGGCGGCCAGCATCCTGCGCGCGGCCGAGATGCTGTTTTCCGACGCGCGCGGCTTCGACCCGCAGACGGCGGGCACCACCTTCCGCATCGCCGCCAGCGACTACCTGGACCCGACCTTCCTGCCCGCCGTGGTCACGCAGGTGAAGGCGCAGGCGCCCCTGGTGCGCATCGAGATCCATCCGCTGTCGTCCGACGGCGACTACCACGCGCACCTGGCCAATGGCGAGATCGACCTGGTCATCGGCAACTGGCTCAAGCCGCCGGAAGATCTGCACATGGCGCGCCTGTTCGGCGACGAGGTGGTGTCGATGGTCAGCGCCGAGCACCCGGCCGTGCGCCGCGGCTGGGACCTGGACACCTGGCTGGAGGCCGAGCACATCGCGCCCACGCCCACCCACCCGGGTGCGCGCGGCATCATCGACCAGCTGCTCGATGCGCTGGGCCGCCAGCGCAACATCGCGGTGCGCTGCGCGCACTTCGGGCTGATGCCCGACATGGTGGCCTCCAGCCTGCTGGTGCTGACCACCGGGCGCCAGTTCTGCGAGCGCTACGCCCAGCGGCTGCCGCTGCGCATCCTCGACTGCCCGGCCACGCTGCCGCGGCTGCTCTATTACCAGCTCTGGCACGAGCGCACCCATTCCTCCAGCGCCGCCCAGTGGCTGCGCGAACAGGTCAAGCGCGTGGCGGCCTCGCTGCAGCAGCCGCCGCCGGCCTGAGTCCCCGATTCCCCTACACAACACGACAAACCAAGGAGACAACCAGATGAACTGGACCGAACGCGTGTTCAAGCTGCAGGAACACGGCACCACCGTGCGCACCGAGGTGGTGGCGGGCCTGACCACCTTCCTGACGATGGCCTACATCATCTTCGTCAACCCCTCGATCCTGGGCGACGCGGGCATGCCGAAGGACTCGGTCTTCGTCGCCACCTGCCTGATCGCGGCGCTGGGCACGATGATCATGGCCTTCTACGCCAACTACCCGATCGCGCTGGCGCCGGGCATGGGGCTGAACGCCTACTTCGCCTACGTGGTGGTGCTGCACATGGGCTTCACCTGGCAGGCGGCGCTGGGGGCGGTCTTCGTCTCGGGGTGCCTGTTCCTCTTGGTCACCATCTTCAAGCTGCGCGAGCTGATCATCCGCGGCATCCCGCACTCGCTGCGCTACGCCATCACGGTGGGCATCGGGCTGTTCCTGGCGCTGATCGCGCTCAAGAGCGCCGGCATCGTCGCGCCCTCCAAGGCCACCTACGTCACGCTGGGCGACCTGCACACGCCGCAGGCCGTGCTGGCGGTGCTGGGCTTCTTCCTGATCGTGGTGCTGGACCGGCTCAAGGTGCCCGGCGCCATCCTCATCGGCATCGTGGCCGTCACCATCGCCAGCTTCTTCTTCGCCGGCAACGAGTTCCGGGGCATCTTCTCGGCACCGCCGTCCATCGCGCCCACCTTCCTGCAGCTGGACATCAAGGCGGCGCTGGCGGGCGGCATCCTGAACGTGATCCTGGTGTTCTTCCTGGTCGAGCTGTTCGACGCCACCGGCACGCTGATGGGCGTGGCCAAGCGCGCGGGCCTGCTGGTGCCGGGCAAGATGGACCGGCTGAACAAGTCGCTGCTGGCCGACTCGGCCGCCATCTTCGCCGGCTCGCTGCTGGGCACCTCCAGCACCACCGCCTACGTGGAGAGCGCCGCCGGCGTGCAGGCCGGCGGCCGCACGGGCCTGACGGCGCTGACGGTGGCGGTGCTGTTCCTGGCGTGCCTGTTCATCGCGCCGCTGGCCGGCGTGGTGCCGGCCTACGCCACCGCGCCCGCGCTGTTCTTCGTGGCATGTTTGATGCTGAGGGAACTGACCGAACTGGACTGGAACGAGACTACCGAGGTGGTGCCGGCCGCCGTCACGGCGCTGGCCATGCCCTTCACCTACTCCATCGCCAACGGCCTGGCCTTCGGCTTCATCACCTATGCGGTGCTCAAGCTGTTCACCGGCCAGGTGCGCCAGGTGCACTGGATGGTGTGGGTGATCGGCGGCGTGTTCCTGTTCAAGTTCATCTGGCTGCCCGGGGGCTGAACCGGCCAGGGGCACTAGGATTCGACACTTTTCCCGAAAACCGACAAGAGCGACGACCGAAGGCCACCTGACCATGTCCCCCCCCAGACTCCAGCTCGCGGGCATCACCAAGCGCTACCCCTCCGTGGTGGCGAACAGCGGTGTCTCGCTCACGGTCCAGCCCGGCGAGACCCACGCCGTGCTCGGCGAGAACGGCGCCGGCAAGTCCACGCTGATGAAGATCATCTACGGATCGGTCAAGCCGGACGAGGGCAGCATCGCCTTCGACGGCCGGCCGGTCACAGTGCGCAACCCGCAGGAGGCGAGGGCGCTGGGCATCGCGATGGTGTTCCAGCACTTCAGCCTGTTCGACACCCTGACCGTGGCCGAGAACGTGTGGCTGGGGCTGGACAAGAGCCTGCCGCTGGCCGAGGTGACGCGCCGCATCGTCGCCAAGGCCGGCGAGTACGGCCTGGAGATCGACCCGCAGCGCCCCGTCCACACGCTGTCGGTGGGCGAGATGCAGCGGGTGGAGATCATCCGCGCGCTGCTGACCGAGCCGAAGCTGCTGATCCTGGACGAGCCCACCTCGGTGCTGACGCCGCAGGCGGTGCAGCGCCTGTTCGTGGTGCTGAAGAAGCTGGCGTCCGAGGGCTGCTCCATCCTCTACATCAGCCACAAGCTGCACGAGATCCGCGAGCTGTGCACCGCCTGCACGGTGCTGCGCGGCGGCAAGGTCACCGGCGTGTGCGACCCGCGGCAGGAGAGCAACGAGTCGCTGTCGCGCCTGATGATCGGCGCCGAGCCGCCGCCGCTCACGCACCGGCCGTCGAACGTGGGCGGGGTCGCGCTGCGGGTGCAGGCGCTGGCCCTGCCGCGCGAGGACCAGTTCGGCGTGGACCTGGAGGACATCTCCTTCGAGGTGCGCGCCGGCGAGGTGGTGGGCGTGGCCGGCGTCTCCGGCAACGGCCAGAAGGAACTGCTCTACGCTCTGTCGGGCGAGGACGTGCGGGCCGCGCCGGGCATGGTGGAGGTCTTCGGCCGGCCGGCCGGGCGCCTGCGGCCGCGCGCGCGGCGCCGGCTGGGCCTGCATTTCGTGCCGGAGGAGCGGCTGGGCCGCGGCGCGGTGCCCACGCTGGGCCTGGCGCACAACCTGCTGCTCACCCGCGACGACGCGGTGGGCGCGGGCGGCTGGCTGCGCACCGGCCGGATGCAGCGGCAGGCCGAGGCCATCATCGAGCGCTTCAAGGTCAAGGCCGGCGGGCCGAACGCGGCGGCCAAGTCGCTCTCGGGCGGCAACCTGCAGAAGTACATCGTCGGGCGCGAGATCGACGCCGGGCCGAAGCTGTTCATCGTCTCCCAGCCCACCTGGGGCGTGGACGTGGGGGCGGCGGCGCTGATCCGGGCCGAGATCCTGGCGCTGCGCGACGCCGGCTGCGCGGTGCTGGTGGTCAGCGAGGAGCTGGACGAGCTGTTCGAGATCAGCGACCGGCTGCACGTCATCGCCAAGGGGCGGCTGTCGCCTTCCATCGACCGCTCCGCCGCCACCGTGCCGCAGATCGGCGAGTGGATGAGCGGGCTGTGGGAGGGCGCCGCGCGCCGCAACGAGAAAAACATGGAGGAGGGCGCCCATGCTCAGGCTTGAACTGCGGCCGCAGCTGTCGCGCTTCTGGAGCTACGGATCGCCGATCCTGGCGCTACTGGTCACCGTCGTCATCGGCGTCGTCCTGTTCGCCCTGCTGGGCAAGGACCCGGTGCGCGGGCTGCAGGTCTTCTTCTGGGAGCCGATCCGCAGCAGCTACGCCATCGGCGAGCTGATGGTCAAGGCCACGCCCCTGCTGATCATCGCGCTCGGGCTGGCGGTGTGCTTCCGCTCCAACCTCTGGAACATCGGCGCCGAGGGCCAGTTCATCCTGGGCGCCATCGCCGGCGGCGGCGTCGCGCTGCTGGCGGACAAGGGCACGGGCCAGTGGATCGTGCCCCTCATCCTGCTGGCCGGCGTGCTGGGCGGCATGCTGTGGGCGGCCATCGTGGCCTGGCTGCGCGATGCGTGCAACGCCAACGAGATCCTCACCAGCCTGATGCTCGTCTACGTGGCCACGCTGCTGCTGCTGTGGCTGGTGGGCGGGCCCTGGAAGGACCCGATGGGCTACAACTTCCCGCAGACCAAGACCTTCGACGCGGTGACGCAGATCCCGCGGCTGATGAAGGGCTCGCGCGTGACCATCGGCGTGGTCATCGCGCTGGTGGGCGTGGCGGCGCTGTGGGTGTTCCTGTTCCGCACGCGGCTGGGCTTCGCGCAGCAGGTGGGCGGGCTGGCGCCGGCGGCGGCGCGCTATGCCGGCTTCTCGGCCCGGCGCGCGGTGTGGATCGCGCTGCTGACCTCCGGCGCGGCGGCCGGCCTGGCCGGCGCGCTCGAGGTGGCGGGGCCGCTCGGCCAGCTCACGCCGCACGTGCCGGCCGGCTATGGCTTCGCGGCCATCATCGTGGCCTTCGTCGGCCGGCTGCATCCGGTGGGCATGGTGTTCTCGGCCATCCTGATGAGCATGTTCTACATCGGCGGCGAACTGGCGCAGTCGCGCCTGGGGCTGCCCAAGTCGCTCACGGCCGTGTTCCAGGGGCTGCTGCTGTTCACGCTGCTGGCCTGCGACACGCTGGTGGCGTACCGGCTGCGCCTGAAGCAGGGCGCGGCGCCGGCGGCGCCCGCGGCGGGCACGGCCTCGCTGCAGGCCTCGACGCCCGAAGTGGCCGCTCAAGCAGCGAAGGAGGCCTGACGATGGAAAGCTACGCACTCCTGCTGGGCGCCATGCTCAGCGCCGGCACCGTGCTGGCGATCGCCTCGCTCGGCCTCCTGATCAACGAGAAGGCCGGCGTCGTCAACCTGGGCGCAGAGGGCATGATGCTGTGCGCCGCCATCGCCGGCTTCGCGGCCTACGTCCACACCCACAACGCCTGGCTGGGCTTCCTGGCCGGCATGGCGGCCGGCGCGGCGCTGGCGGCAGTGTTCGGCGTGCTGGCGATCTGGCTCAACACCAACCAGTACGCCACCGGGCTGGCGCTGTCGCTGTTCGGCGTGGGCTTCTCGGCCTTCGTCGGCATCAACTACGTGCAGGCGCGGGCGCCGGGGGGCTTGGGCATGTCCGTCCCCGTGCTGGGCGACATCCCCTTCGTCGGGCCGGCGCTGTTCCGCCATCACCCGCTGGTGTACGTCGCGGTGCTGCTCACCTTCGCGCTGATCTGGTTCCTCTACCGCACGCGCGCCGGGCTGGTGCTGCGCTCGGTGGGCGAGTCGCCCGAGTCGGCGCACGCACTGGGCTACCCGGTGCGGCGCATCCGGCTGATGGCGGTGGTGGCCGGCGGGGCGCTGTGCGGGCTGGCCGGGGCCTACCTGTCGGTGGTGTACACGGGCCTGTGGGTGGAGAACATGGTGGCCGGCCGCGGCTGGATCGCGCTGGCGCTGACCACCTTCGCGACCTGGCGGCCGCTGCGCGTGCTGCTGGGCGCCTACCTCTTCGGCGGCGTGACGCAACTGGGCTTCCACCTGCAGAGCCAGGGCGTGCACGTGCCGAGCCAGTTCCTGTCGATGATGCCGTACGTCGCCACCATCGTGGTGCTGGCGCTGATCTCGCGCAACCCGGCTTTCATCCGCGCGAACATGCCGGCTTCCATCGGGAGGCCGTTCCACCCCGGCTCATAATGCGTCTTTTCCCTTTTCCACAACGCCTTCCTCGCAAGGATCTATCTCCATGACCGACCTGAACAAGCGTTCGCTGCTCAAGATGGCCGCCATGACGGCCGCCGCCACGGCGGCCCTCGTGGCCTGCGGCCAGAAGGAAGAAGCGGCGGCTCCCGCGGCCGCGCCCGCGGCGCCGGCCCCCACCGCCGCAGCCCCGGCCCCGGCGGCACCGCTGGAGATCGCCTTCGCCTACGTCGGCCCCGTCGGCGACGGCGGCTGGACCTTCGCCCACGACCAGGCCCGCCAGGCGCTGGAGAAGGAGTTCGGCGACAAGATCAAGACCACCTTCGTCGAGAGCGTGCCCGAGTCGGCCGATGCCGAGCGCGTGTTCCGCGACTTCGTGGGCCAGGGCAAGAAGCTGGTGTTCGGCACCACCTTCGGCTACATGGAGCCGATGCTCAAGGTGGCCAACGACGCCAAGGAAGTGAAGTTCGAGCATGCGACCGGCTACAAGACGGCCGAGAACATGCGCACCTACGACAGCCGCACCTACGAGGGCGCGTACATGGCCGGCATCATCGCCGGCGCCATGACCAAGTCGAACAAGCTGGGCGTGGTGGGCTCGGTGCCGATCCCCGAGGTGCTGCGCAACATCAACAGCTTCACGCTGGGCGCGCAGTCGGTGAACCCGAAGATCACCACCAGCGTGGTGTGGGTCAACGAGTGGTTCAGCCCGCCGAAGGAGACCGAGGCTGCCACCGCGCTGATCAACGGCGGCGCCGACGTGCTGTTCCAGAACACCGACTCGCCGGCCGTGCTCAAGACCGCGCAGGAAAAGGGCAAGCGCGCCTTCGGCTGGGACTCCGACATGACCGCCTACGGCCCCAAGGCGCACCTGGGCTCGGCCGTCATCAACTGGGCGCCGTACTACATCAAGGCCACCAAGGACGTGCTGGACGGCACCTGGACCACCGGCCAGACCTGGTGGGGCGTGAAGGAAGGCGCGATCGACATGGTCTCCATCGCCGAGGACGTGCCGGCCGAGACCAAGGCCAAGGTGGAAGAGGTCAAGAAGGGCCTGAAGGAAGGCACCTACCAGATCTGGAAGGGCCCCATCCTCGGCCAGGACGGCCAGGAACTGGTCGCCGCCGGCGCCGTGGCCGACGACAAGTTCCTCACCGGCATCAACTTCTACGTCAAGGGCGTGGAGGGCAAGGTTCCGGGCAAGAACTGAGCGTTCCAGCCGAGGTGACAAGGGCCGCGCGAGCGGCCCTTTTTTCTGCCGTGGCCAGCCTTCTTGCTCGCGGTGCCGTCACTCGGGCCGCAGCTTGTTCTCACGGACCACGGCGCCGAACTTGCCGTATTCGGCTTCGAGGAAGTCGCGGAACTGCGCCGGCGTCTGCTTCATGGGCGAGGCCCCCAGGCTTTCGATCTTCTGGCGCACGTCGGGCATGGCCAGGATCTTTTGCAGTGCGTCGTTGAGCCGTGCCGTGATCTCCGGCGGGAGATCGCGCGGCCCCAGGACGCCGAACCACACCGCCATGTCGTAGCCGGGCACGCCGACCTCGGCCAGGGGAGGGACCGATGGCATGTCCTTGGACCGCGTCGCGGTCGATACGCCCAGCACGCGCAGCTTGCCCGCATCGACGTGGGCCTTGATGCCCAGCAGCGTGAAGAACGAGTACGAGATCTCTCCCGACATCACCGCCATGACCGACGGGGGCGTGCCCTTGTAGCGGACGTGGACCACGTCGATGCCCGCGGCCTTCTTCATCAGCTCGCCGGCCAGGAAGCCGTCGCTGCCCGATGACGAATAGTTGAGTGCCCCGGGCTTCTTCTTGGCCAGCGCGATCAGCGACGGCACGTCCTTCGCGTCGAGGCCCGGCCAGGCCACGAGATAGAACGGCGACTGCGCGATGCCCGTGATGGGCGTGAAGTCGCGTGCAGCGTCGTACGACAGGTTGGGGTACAGCGCCTTGTTGATGGAGAAGGCCGAGGTCAGCAGTCCGATGGTGTAGCCGTCGGGCGGGGACTGGGCCACCGCCGCCGTGCCGATCTGCGTGTCCGCGCCCGGCTTGTTGTCGATGACGACGGGCTGTCCCCACATCGTCGACAACTTCTCTCCCAGGAGCCGGGCCAGCACGTCGACGCCGCCGCCGGGCGGGAACGGCACGACCAGCCGGATGGGCTTTTCGGGATAGGCGGCGTGCGATGCGACGGCGCCTGCGAGCGAGGCGGCGCCGATCAGCACGGACGCGAGGGCGCGTCGGCTCAGTGTCTTCATGCGTTGTCTCCAGTGGTGGTTTGTTCAATTTGTTCCATTAATTGGAACGACTGATCGATATTTGGAACCACTCTAGAGTCGCATCAGGGCACTGTCAATCCCGTGCGGCCATGCGCCTCAGCGCGATGCGGCGTGCTGGAGGAAGCCCAGCGCCCTCGACGCCTGGGCCGCGGCCTCGATCACGACGGTCGAGTACTTGCGCAGCGCCGCGGGCTTGAGCCGTTCGGCCGGCCCCGAGATGCCCAGCGCCGCCACCACGGTGCCGCTGCTGTCCCTGATGGGCGAGGCGACGCCGCAGACGCCTTCGCGCCACTCGCCCGTGTTGTAGGCCACGCCCTTCTCGCGGATCTCCTCCATGGCCTTGATGAAGGCCACGGGCGTGACGATGGTCTTGCCGGTGAAGCCCTCGGGCGGCAGTTCCGCGGCGTAGCTCTCGATGAAGGAGGCGGACTGGCCGGCCAGCAGCGCCTTGCCCGTGGCCACCGCATGCGCAGGCGCGCGCGCGCCGATGCGCGAGTAGGCCCGTACCGGGTGATCGCCGTCGATCTTGTCCACGTACACCACCTCCCGCCCGTCGAGCACCGAGAGGTGGGCGGTCTCGCCCGTGGCCTTGACGAGCCGCTGCAGCAGCGGACCGGCCACGCGCTTGACGTCGTTGCGCATGAGCACGTGCGTGCCGTACTCCCACATGCGCAGCGTGGCCTCGTAGCGCCCGCCGCCGGTGGCGCGGACGTAGCCCGCGGCGACCAGCGTGGCCAGCATGCGGTGCACGTTGCTCTTGCCCAGGCCCAGCGCCTGGCTCAATGCCGTGACCCCTTGCGGCTCGGAACTCGTCGCCAGGAGTTCGAGGGTATTGAAGGCCTTGATGACTGTTTTTTCCACGCGGGTCTCTCCTTCTGAAGTGCGGATGGCGGGCGCGGCGTGCTTGACACCGTTTCGCGTCCACCGCTAAATTATCTCATAAATAGGAACGGCGTTCTATTATTTGGAAAACTCAAGGAGACAAGACATGCACATGACACTGACGAAGCTCGCGGGTGTGATCGCCCTGCCGCTGATGATGATCTCGGGCGCCGCCGCCGCGGGCTACCCCGAAAAGCCCATCCGGATCATCGTTCCGTACCCGCCCGGCGGCGGCGCGGACGTGATGGCGCGGCTGGTGGGGCAGAAGCTCGGCGAGGCGTGGGGGCAGCCCGTGGTCGTCGACAACAAGCCGGGCGCGGACACGCAGATCGGCTCCGAACTCGTGGCCAAGGCGCCGCCCGACGGCTACACCCTCGGCATCGTGACGCCCACCCTGGCCATCAACAAGTACCTCTACACGAAGGCCAACTACGACATCAAGGACCTGCGCCCGGTGGCCCTCATCGCGAGCTCTCCGATCTTCGTGCTCGTGAACAACGAGGTGCCGGCCACGACGCTGCCCGACTTCATCGCGCTCGCACAGCGCAACCCGGGCAAGTTCAACTACGCGGGATCGAGCAGCATCTCGTTCATCGCCGGCGAGTCTTTCAAGAAGGTGATGGGGATCGATGCCAAGCACATCCCCTACAAGGGCAGCGCGCCTGCGGTGGCGGCCGTGGCCGGCGGCGAGGTGCAGTACGCGCTCGACACGGTGCTCGTCGGCAAGCCGCTGGTGGAGGCAGGCAAGCTGCGCGCGCTCGCCATCACGGCCCGGCAGCGCCATCCGCTCGCACCCGATGTGCCCACGGCCCTGGAGGCGACGGGCAAGGAGTTCGAGTTCGGCACCTGGTATGGCTTCGTCGCGCCTGCCGCCGTGCCCGACGACATCGTCGCCAAGTTCAACCAGGAGGTCGTGCGCATCCTGGCCATGCCCGACATCAAGAAGCGTCTCGAGTCGCTGGGCGGATTCCCGATGCCGGGCACCCCGCAGGACTTCGCCGACCGGATTCGCGACGACCTTGCGCGCTACGGCGCCATCATCAAGTCCACCAACCTGACCGCCATCAACTGACCGCAAACGAGAAAACGCAGATGCAGACGACATCCCCCTTCGGGCCCGGCTACGCCGACGCGATCGCCAGGAAAGATCCCATTGCCTACATGGCCGCGCTCGACGAGCTGCGCATGCGCAAGCTCGGGCCCCAGATGGCCTACTGCTTCAAGAACGAGTACTACAACGCGAAGATGCGCGAGGCAGGCATAACGGATCCGCGCGACATCCGCACCATCGACGAGTTCCGCGCGCTGCCTGCGTTCCTCACCAAGGCACTGCACCGGGAGTCGCAGGCGCAGTCGCTCGAGAAGTACGGCCATCCTTTCGGCATGCACCTGTGCGCGCCCGTCGAGGACGTGATCCACGTCGCGGGCACCTCGGGCACCACCGGGCTTCCCACCTTCTATCTGTTCACGCGCAAGGATCTCGAGCTCACCTACCTGACGATCGGCCGCGTCTTCGAGATGATCGGGCTGCGGCGCGGCGACTCGATCCTGCAGTTGTTCGGGCTGTCGATCTGGGTGGCCGGCACGACCATGGTGCAGGCTGCCGAAGCCTACGGCGCGCGCCCGATCCCGCTCGGCGCGGAAGCGGGCGTGACCAAGGCGCTGCAGTACATCGAGGCGTGCCGGCCGCGCGTGCTGTTCGCCACGCCGTCGATGGTCTCGCACCTGATCGCCCGCGCGCCGGAGCAGCTCGGCCGGCCGCTCAACACCATGGGCATCGAGGTGATCCTGGTCGGCGGAGAGCCCGGCATGGCCATTCCGGCCTACCGCAGGCGGCTGCAGGAAGGTACCGGCGCCAAGGTCTTCGATTCCAGTTCCGGCGCCTGGACCAACGCGACCGTGGAGTGCGGCGGACCGGACCACCAGGGCCTGCACTACATGGCAGAGGACTACTGCTTCCGCTATGACCTCGTCGACCCGGAGACGCGCAAGCCGCTGCCGCTCGTGGACGGGCAGGTCGGCGAGGCGATCCATACCGGCCTGGAGTACGAGGCCGCCCCCGCGCTGCGCTACGCCACGGGCGACATCCTCAAGCTCAACGTGGGCGAGTGCCCGCACTGCGGGCGCTTCGGGTCGCGCTTCCATTTCGTCGGCCGCGCGGACGACCTCATGAACATCGCCGGCGTGAAGGTCTACCCGACGGCGATCAAGGAAGTGGTCGAGACATTCTCGCCCGACATCTCGGGCCAGATGCAGATCGTGCTCGATCGGCCGCTGCCCAGCGTCACGCCGCCGGTGCGGATGACCATCGAGGCGGCGTCCGCATTGCCCGAATCGTCGTGGGATGACCTGGCCCGGAAGATCGAGGCCAAGGTCCACCTGCTGCTGAAGGTCCGGCTCAAGGCACAGATCGTCGCGGCGGGTTCGCTCGCCACCTCCAACCTCAAGACCAAGCTGGTGCATGTGCTGCCCGGCCAGGAAGCGAAGGCCTGACATGGAAGAAAGAATCCCTCCCGTCGTGCTGCAGAACGTGGCCGAACTCGCCGAGTACGTGCGCGACGGCGACACGCTCGTCGTTCCCGCCGACTACGGCGGCGCACCGGCCGAGGCCGCGCGTGCGCTGGTGCGCAAGGGTGCGCGCAACCTGCGGCTCATCGGCGGTCCGCCCAGCGGGTACGTGGCGGACCTGCTCATCGGCGCAGGCTGCGTCAGCTACCTCGAGATGCCCGGCGTGATCCTGGGCGACTTCGGCCTTGCGCCGCGCTTCCGCGCCTGGGCCTCGGCCGGCCGCATGGAGGTGCGCGACACGACCTGCCCGGCCTTCCACTCGTCCATCGCCGCGGCGCAGAAGGGATTGCCCTTCATGCCGATGCGCGGCCTGATCGGGTCGGACATCCTCAAGTACCGGCCCGAATGGCAGGTCATCGCCAATCCCTACGCGGACGGCGGCGATCCCATCGTGCTGCTGCCCGCGCTGCAGCCCGACGTCGTGCTGTTCCACGGCCTCTACGGGGACCGCCACGGCAACGTCTGGGTCGGCAAGGCCTTCGAGGTGATGGCCATGGCGCAGGCCGCGAAACGCGTGATCGCCACCTTCGAGAACTTCTACGAGGGCGACCTGCTGGAGGACAAGCACCTCGCGCCGTCGACCGTGTCGCAGCTCTACACCACGGCCACGGTGCACGTGGAACGCGGCGCCTGGCCGGTGGCCTTCGGCAGCGAATACCCGTTCGATGCCCCGCACATGACGCGGTATGCCGCCATGGCGCGCACGGAGGAGGGCTTCGCGGCCTACCTCGACGAGTTCGTGTTCGAGAAAAAGAGCCGCGCCGCGGCATGAAGGGGCAGGAACCCATGTCTTCACGCTACACACAGCAGGAACTCCTGGCCACCGTCCTCGCGCGGCTGTGCCACGACGCCAGGAGCATCGGGGTGGGCAACACCTCGCCCATCCCCGCCGCGGCCGCCCTGGCGGTCCATGCGCGGCGCAAGGGCGACTTCACGCTGTCGATCCTGGGCAGCTTCAAGTTCAACAAGCTGTTCACCGGCGGCATCCGCGAGCAGTACGACTTCTCGGCCAAGGGACGCGTGGACGTCCAGTTCTTCAGCGGCGGCCAGATCGACGGGCAGGGCAACATCAACCTCGTAGGCGTCGACGGCTATCCACGCACGCGGGTGCGCTTCGCGGGCTCGTTCGGCTCGGCGCTGCAGTACTACACCGGGCTGCGCACCATCCTGTTCCGCGAGGAGCATTCGCGGCGCGTGTTCGTGCCGAAGGTCGATTTCATCAGCGCGCCCGGCGTATCGCCCGAAGGCGTGTTCCGCCCCGGCGGGCCGGTGGCGCTGGTCACCGGCCTGTGCGTGTTCAGCTTCGACCGGCAGCACGCCCGCTTCACGCTGCAGAGCGTGCATCCGGGCCACACCGTGCAGGAGGTGATGCAGCACACGGGTTTCGAGTTCGACTGTCCCGCCGATGTGCCCACCACCCCGGAACCCACCACCGAGGAACTCGCGCTGCTGCGCGGCTTCGCCCGCCGCGAGGTGGCGGAGGTGTACCCCAACTTCGCGGCCAGCGCGTTCATGGCAGAGGCCGGCTGACATGGCATATCACCACGATCTCGCCCGCATGGCGGTGGCGTGCGGGCTGGATGCCATCGGCAGCGACACGCGCAAGGCGCTGGACATCACGGTCCTCGACACCTTGGGCTGCATGGCGGCCTCGTCGCCCGAGGCATTCGCCGACGCGTCGTTGCGCGCCCAGCAGGTCAACACCGGCGACGGGGTCTGCAGTGTCGTGGGCCGGGCCGAGCGGCTGACGCCGGCCGGCGCGGCGTTCATGAACGCCACGCTGGGCCACGGATACGACTTCGACGACGTGCACCTGCCTTCGGTGGCGCATTTCTCGACCATCGTCATTCCCGCCGCCATGGCGGCCTGCGAGCTCTTCGATGCCGACGGCCGCACCTTTCTCGAGGCGGTGATGGCCGGCGACGAGGTCGGTGGACGCATCGGCTGGGCCGCCTGCTCGACGGAGTGGAACGGCACGGCCGTGCGCAACCGCGGCTTCTTTCCGACCGCCATCCTCGGCACCATCGCCGCGGCCGCGGCCGCCGCCAAGGTCGCGCGGCTCGACGAGGAGCGCTTCGCGCAGGCGATCGCCATTGCCTGCAGCTACGCCGGCGGGCTGGCATCCGTGTCCCGCGGGGACAACTCCACCAAGCGGACGCAGGCCGGCTGGGCGGCGCAGGCCGGGCTCGCGGCGGCGCTGCTGGCGAAGGAGGGCTTCACGGGGCCCGATTCGGTGCTCGAAACCGGCCAGGGCTTCTTCGAGGCATTCACGGGCAACACCTACCGGCCCGAGGCGCTGCGCCGGCAGGCGGACACGCCCTGGGTGTGCGAGGAGATGTCGTTCAAGTGGTATCCCCTCGAATACATCATCCACCCCCTGGTGGAGATGGCCGACCGCGCGCGCGCCGGCATCGGCCAGCGGCTCGGCGCCGTCACGCGCATCGAGGCCAGCGCCACGGGGCGCTTCGTCACGCTGTTCACGCCCAAGGCCACGAAAATCGCACCGGCCGACCCCTTCATGGCCCTGATGAGCGCACCGTACTGCATTGCCCGCGCGCTGCTGAAGCCGGGAACCGGACATCTCTTCCTGCCCGATTTCAGGGAGAACTACGTCTGCGACGACGCGACGCGCGCGCTGGCCTCGAAGGTCGAGTTCACCACCGACCCGTCCTTCGAGGCCGTGTTCCCGCAGCACGTGGCAGGGGCGCTGAAGTTCTTCGCCGGCGACGAGCTGCTGTGGCAGGACCGCGTCGACGACGCCTACGGGAGCCTGCACCGTCCGATGTCTCTCGCGCACCTGATCGAGAAGTTCGAGACCAACTGCGCCCACCTCGGCCCGGACTATGCCGCGGCCGCCCTCGAGACCCTGCGCGACCTGCACCGGCAGCCCGATGCCCGGTGGGTGGGCCGCCTGCGCCGCGCGCCGCAATGAACCGCACCCGAGAAAAGGATTTCCGATGAGTTCCCAGCTACCCCTGTCCGGCGTCAAGGTCGTGGAGTTCTGCCAGGTCGCGGCAGGGCCGTTCTGCGGCATGCTGCTGTCGGACTACGGGGCCGAGGTCGTCAAGGTCGAGCCGCGGGAGGGAGATTCGCTGCGGCAGTGGCCGCCGCTGTCGGGCGGCTACAGCGAAAACTTCGCGTCGCTGAACCGCGGCAAGCGCTCGGTGGCGCTGGACCTCAAGGCGCCGGCCGACCTGGCGCTGGCGCGATCGCTGGTGCTCGAAGCCGACGTGCTGGTCGAGAACAACCGCCCCGGCGTCATGCAGCGGCTCGGTCTCGGATGGGACTGGTTCGAACCGCGAAAGCCTTCGCTGGTCTATTGCTCGATCTCCGCCTTCGGCCAGACCGGCCCGCGCGCCGCCGAGGGCGGCTTCGACCTCACGATCCAGGCAGCCGCCGGCGTGATGAGCGTGACGGGCGAGGCCGACGGCGCGCCGGTGAAGTGCGGCGTGCCGATCGCCGACTTCGCCGCCGGTCTCTACGGCGCGTTCACCGTGTCGTCGATGCTGGCGCGCGTGGCCGCGGGCGGCCCGGGCGGACACATCGACGTGCCCATGTTCGGCACGACGCTGGCCATTGCCGCGCTGCAGACCAGCGAATACTTCGGCACCGGCACCAACCCGCGCAAGCTCGGGTCGGCGCATCCGCGCAACGCTCCCTACGAGGCCTTTCGCGCGCGCGACGGCTGGTTCGCCATCGCGGCCGGCAACAACCGGCTCTGGCAGGCGGTGTGCGAGGTCGTGGACAGCCCGCAACTGCTGGACGATCCCCGGTTCCTGACGCCCACGCTGCGGGCGCAGAACCAGGCCGCGCTCAAGGTCCTGCTCGAAGCGCGCTTCGCCACCGGCGATGCGGCCCACTGGCTGCAGGCCTTCGAGAAGGCCGGCGTGCCGGCCTCCGCGATCAACGGCTACGCCGAGGCGCTGTGCGACCCGCAGGCTGCGCACCTGCAACTGGTGCAGGACATCGAGCTGCCCGGCGCCACCCGCACGCGCACGGTCGGCTGCCCGGTGTGGATCGACGGCGCGCCCGTGCCCCTGCGCACGGACCTGCCCGTCCTGGGCGAGCACACCGAGGCCCTGCGGGGCGCCGAGACCGTGAGTCCGCTCGATGCGTGAGGACCTCATCGCACCGGGCGTGGTGGCGCTGGACTTCGACCGCGCGCCGCGCGGCAACTCGCTGACGGTGGAGCTCGTGGAGTCGCTGCTGTCCGCGCTGCCGCGGATCGCGGATGACCACGACATCCACACCCTGGTCCTGCGTCCCCGCGGATCGCACTTCTGCACCGGCTTCGACCTGTCCGACCTGGACCGCCAGTCGGACGGCGATCTGCTGCATCGCTTCGTTCGCGTCGAGCAACTGCTGAACGCACTGTGGCACGCCCCGCTGCGGACCGTGGCCTGCGCGCGCGGCCGGACCTGGGGCGCCGGGGCAGACCTCTTCGCGGCGTGCGACGTCAGGGCAGCCGATCCCGGTACGTCGTTCAGCTTCCCGGGGGCGCAGTTCGGCCTGGTGCTCGGCAGCCGCCGCCTGGCGGAGCGCGTGGGCGTCGATCGCGCGCGCGCCTGGATCACACAGGGCGTGAACCTGGGCGCGGCCGATGCCGTGCAGGCGGGGCTTGTCACCGACCTCGTGGCGGGAGGAGGGGAGGAGGATCGGTGGCTGGCGGCGCTTTGCGCCCCGCCCGCAGTCGACCGCGCAACGGCGGCGGCCATCCGGGCCGCCACACGCGGGACCGACCGCGACGACGGTGACCTGGCAGCGCTGGTCCGCTCGGCCGCGACGCCGGGGCTCAAGTCGCGCATCGAGGGCTACCGCGCGCGCGTGCTGGCCGCCGCCCAGAGCCGCTGAGGCCCGATCCGGCGGCAGGCCCCGGGGAGGACGGGGCAGGGGCCGTGTCTTATGCTCCGACGCAGCAAGACCTCCCACGCCCCGCGAACGCCATGAGCCTGCCTTTCGACCCCGCCGCCATTCCCGCCGAGCGCCTGCCCGAGCTGCTGCGCAGCATGCCCAAGGCCGAGCTGCACATGCACATCGAGGGCTCGCTGGAGCCCGAGCTGATCTTCCGGCTCGCGCAGCGCAACGGCGTCGCCATCCCCTACGCCAGCGTCGAGGAGCTGCGCCGCGCCTACGCCTTCACCAACCTGCAGAGCTTCCTGGACATCTACTACGCCGGCGCCAGCGTGCTGCTCCACGAGCAGGACTTCCACGACATGGCCTGGGCCTACCTGCAGCGCGCGGCGGCCGACAACGTGCTGCGCACCGAGATGTTCTTCGATCCGCAGACGCATACCGTGCGCGGCGTGTCGATGGCGACCGTGGTGGACGGCCTCTCGCGCGCCTGCGCCGAGGCGAAGACGCAGCTCGGCGTCGATGCCGCGCTGATCCTGTGCTTCCTGCGCCACCTGAGCGAGGAGGACGCCTTCGCCACGCTGGAGCAGGCGCTGCCTTTCCGGGACCGCTTCATCGGCGTCGGCCTCGATTCCAGCGAGGTCGGCCATCCGCCGGAGAAGTTCGCCCGCGTGTTCGCGCGCTGCCGCGAGCTGGGCCTGCACATCGTCGCGCACGCCGGCGAGGAGGGGCCGCCCGACTACGTGTGGAGCGCCCTGGACGTGCTCAAGGCCGAACGCATCGACCACGGCGTGCAGAGCCCGAAGGACCCGACCCTGATGCGCCGCCTGGCGGCCGACCGCATCCCGCTGACGGTGTGCCCGCTGTCGAACCTGAAGCTGTGCGTCTTCCCCGACCTGGCGCAGCACAACCTGGGGCAGTTGCTCGACGCGGGCCTGGTCGCCACCGTCAACTCCGACGACCCGGCCTACTTCGGCGGCTACGTCAACGAGAACTTCACCCGGACCTTCGCGGCCACCGGGCTGGGGGCGCGGCAGGCCTGGCAGCTGGCGGCCAACAGCTTCACGGGCAGCTTTGCCGACGCGCAGGCCAAGCAGGCGTACATGGATCGGCTGAGCGCCCACTTCGCTGCCTTTGCCTGAGGCCTGTTCCAGGGCTTCTACAATCCACCCCCTTCGCGCTGCAGGCGTCCCGGCTGCAGCGCGTTTTTCGTTCATCCACGCCGGGGCCATGTAGAGGAACACCATGTACAAAAACCTCGCTGCCGCGTTCGCGGCTGCCTGTCTTTTGCTTTCCCCCCTTGCCTGTCCCGCGCAGCCCGCCGCCGCGCCGCTGAAGATCGGCTTCGTCTACGTCACGCCGCTGGGCGACGCCGGCTGGGTGCACCAGCACGACCAGGGCCGCCGGGCCGTCGAGGCGGCGCTGCCCGGCCGGGTGCAGACGACCTACGTCGAGAACGTGGCCGAAGGGCCGGACGCGGAGCGCGTGATCCGCGACCTCGCGCGCCAGGGCCACCGGCTCATCTTCACGCCCAGCTTCGGCTACATGGAGCCGACGCTGAAGGTGGCCAGGGAGTTTCCGGAGGTGAAGTTCGAGTCCGTCACCGGCTACCAGCGCGCCGCCAACGTGGCCACCGTCAACGCGCGCTACTACGAGGGGCGCTACCTGGCCGGCATCGCGGCCGGGCGGATGACGAAGTCGGGCACGGCGGGCTACGTGGCGGGCTTCCCGATCCCCGAGGTGCTGCAGGGCATCAACGCCTTCACGCTGGGCATGCGCTCGGTCAATCCGCAGGCGCAGGTGAAGGTGCTGTGGCTCAACACCTGGTTCGACCCCGCGCTGGAGCACGACGCCGCCATGCGCCTGATGGACCAGGGCGCCGACGTGCTGGCCTTCCACACCGGCTCCACCGCCGTGATGCGGGCGGCGCAGGAGCGCGGCCGGCTGGCCGTGGCCTACCACTCCGACATGCGCCGGGTGGCGCCCGATGCACAGCTGCTGGCCATCACCCACCAGTGGGGCACCTACGACACCGAGCGGGCCCGTGCAGTGCTGGAGGGCCGCTGGCAGAGCACCGACACCTGGGGCGGCGTCAAGGAAGGAATGATCCGCGTGGGCGACTTCGGCCCCAGGGTGCCCGAGGCCGTGCGCCGCGAGGTGCTGGCACGCCAGCAGGACATCGCGGCCGGCCGCCTGAAGCCCTTTGCGGCCGCCGGCGCCGACGTGCGCGACAACGAGGGCCGGGTCGCCATCGCGCGCGGCGCGGCGCTGGACGACGGCCGGATCCTGAAGATGGACTGGCTGGCCGAAGGGGTGCAGGGGCGCATCTCGCGCTGAGCCCCGCGCCTGCACGAGCGGCCGGCGGGCGGTCTCGCCGTCGCGCCGGGGGCGGCCCGGCCGCGCCCCGGGGGTGGCGCTCGGCTGCCAAATGATGAACCATGTGCCTGGCCGCTTCTTGATTGAGGTCGTATCATTGCAGTAATTTCAATAATTACTGAAAACTCAGTACCCTACGGATGCCGACCACTGCTCCGCAGCCGCACACTGCTCCGCCGCAGGCCGGTGGCGTGATCCAGCTCCTGGCGGCGCTGCTCTGGGTGCCCCAGGCGGCGCTCCTGGCCTGGGCGGTGCAGCGGATCGCGGACGGCGGCGGCGTGGCCGCGGTGCTGCCCGCGGCGGCAGGCGTGGCGCTGGTGGGTTTGCTGCGGGCCGCCTGCGACAAATGGGGGCTGCGCCTGGCATTCACGGCGGCGCGGCGCGAGTTGTCCGGCCTGCGCGCCGGTGCGGCGGCAGCCCTGGCGGCGCGGCCGGCGCAGGCCGATCCGGACGCACCGGCTTCCGGCGAGGCGGCCAGCACGCTGGCCGAGCAGGCCGAGGCGGTGCTGCCCTGGCGCGTGCGTTTCGCGCCGGTGCGCCTGCGGGTGATCTGGGTGCCTCCGGTGCTGCTGCTGGCGGTGCTGTGGTGGTCGTGGGCGGCGGCGCTGATCCTGCTGGTGGCCGCGCCGCTCATTCCCCTGTTCATGGCCATCGTCGGCTGGCGCGCCCGGTCGGCGAGCGACGCGCAGATGGCGGAGCTGGGCCGGATGAACGGCTTCCTGCTCGACCGGCTGCGCGGCCTGCCGACGCTGCGCGCGCTGGGCGCCGTCGGCCGGACGGCGCAGCGGGTGCATGCCGCTGCGCAGGACCTGCGCCGGCGCACGATGGCGGTGCTGCGCATCGCCTTCCTGTCGTCGGCCGTGCTGGAGCTGTTCTCGGCGCTGGGCGTGGCGATGGTGGCCGTGTACGTCGGCTTCCATCTGCTCGGCCAGATCGGCTTCGGCGCCTGGGGGCGCACGCTGAGCCTGGGCGAGGGGCTGTTCGTCCTGCTGCTGGCGCCGGCCTTCTTCGAGCCGCTGCGCGACCTGGCGGCCGTCTGGCACGACCGCGCCGCGGGCGAAGCGGCGATGGACCGGCTGCGGCAGCTGGCGCCCGCGTCCGCGGGTGGGTCGGATGCGTCCCTGGAGGCGGCCGCCGCGCTGCCGTCGGCCGGGCCGCTGGACGTGCAGGTGCGCGGGCTGCGCTTCGCGCATCCGGGCCGCGCGGGCGTCTTCGACGGCTTCGCGCTGCACGTGCGTCCGGGCGAGCACGTGGCGCTGGTGGCCGCCAGCGGCGGCGGCAAGAGCACCCTGCTGGCGCTGCTGGCCGGCCTGCTCGCACCGCAGGCCGGCGAGGTGCGCATCGGCGCGGCGGCGATGAATGCGGGCAGCGCCGATGCGCTGCGGCGGCGCATCGGCTGGATGGACCAGCGGCCCCACGTCTTCGCCGGCTCGCTGCGCGACAACGTGGCCCTGGGCAGGCCCGGCGTCGGCGCGCGGGACATCGACGCGGCGCTGCATCTGGCCGGGCTGGGCGAACTGGCGGCCGCGCGGCCGGCGGCGTCGCTGGGCGAGGGCGGCCAGGGCCTGTCCGGCGGCGAGATGGTGCGGCTGGCGCTCGCCCGCCTGGCGGCGCAGCGCGAGGCCGGGCTGCTGCTGGTCGACGAGCCCACGGCGCACCTGGACGGCGACACGGCCGCGCAGGTGACGGAGGCCCTGCTGCAACTCGCCCGGGGCCGCACGCTCATCGTCGCCACCCACGACCCGGCGCTGGCGGCGCGCATGCATCGCGTGGTGCGGCTGGACGAGACCGGCGCGCAGATGGAGGCGGCATGAGCCCACGCCCGGCCGTTCCGAAGGGGGCTCGCACCGCAGCACGAAGTGCGGAGGCTACCCAATGAGCAGCGCCGCGCGCCTCGGGGCCGTGGCCCGGCTGTTCGCCGCCGCGCAGGGCCGCGGCCTGGCGCTGGGCCTGCTGCTGGCCGTGCTGACGGTGCTGGCGGGCATCGGGCTGCTGGGGCTGGCGGGCTGGTTCATCACGGCCACCGCGCTGGCGGGCGCGCAGGTGGCGACGGCGCTGGTCTTCGACGTGTTCATGCCTTCCGCGGGCATCCGCTTGCTGGCGCTGGGCCGCACGCTGTCGCGCTACGGCGAGCGGCTGGCCACGCACGATGCCACGCTGGGTGTGCTGGCCGCGCTGCGCGAGCGCCTGTTCCGTGCCTGGTCCGGCCCGCGCGCGGCGCGGCTGCTGCAACTGCGGCCGGCGCGCCTGTTGCTTCGCCTGACGGCCGACATCGATGCGCTGGAGACGCTGTACCTGCGGCTGCTGGTGCCCGCGGCCGCGACCTTCGGCGCCGCGCTGGCGGCGGGCGCGGTGGTCGGCATGCAGGATGCCGTGCTGGGGATGGGGCTGTTCGCCTGGCTGCTGGCGGTGGGGTGGGGCAGCGCGTGGCTGCTCGCCCGGCGCGCGGCGCGTCCGGCGGCGCAGCGCGGGGCCGCCGTGGAGACGCTGCGCGCGCGCACGGCCGACCTGGTGGCGGGCCGTGTCGAGCTGGCGATGGCCGGCAGGCTTCAGGCCCAGTGCCGGGCGATCGCGGCGAGCGACGCGCGCATCGCCGCGAACGACGCGCGGCTCCAGCGCCTCGAGGGGCGCGCGCTGTTCGCCCACGGCGCCGCGGCGGCGCTGACGCTGGCCGGCGTGCTGCTGGGCGCGGCGTGGCTGGCGGAGCAGGGCCGCATCGGCGCGCCCGTCGCGGCGCTGATGCTGCTGGTGGCGCTGGCGGCGCCGGAGCCGCTGGGCGCGTTGCGCCGCGGCGCCCTGGACGCCGGGCGCGCGCTGCTGGCGGTACGCCGCCTCGGGCCGGCCCTGAGCGAGTGCGATGCGCCATCGGGCTGTGCAGCGGAGGCCGGCCCGTCGGCGGCCGATGCCGGCGCCGTGCGGCTGCACGACGTGCGCTGCGTGCGCGACGGCGAAGCGCACGCGGCCTTCGTCGTGCCCTGGCTGGCCATCGAGCCGGGCGAGCGTGTCGCGCTTGTCGGCGCGAGCGGCGCGGGCAAGTCCACGCTGCTGGCGCTCATCGCCGGCGAACTGGCGCCGCAGGCCGGACGCATCCAGGCGCCCGCGGCCGCCTGGCTCACCCAGCGCATCGACCTGTTCCAGGACAGCCTGCGGGACAACCTGCGGCTGGCCGACCCCGACGCCACGGACGCACGACTGGACACCGTGCTGGCGGCTGCCGGCCTGGCCGGCGACGTGCGCGCCCTCCCGCAGGGCCTGGACACGCTGCTGGGCGAGGGCGGCCAGGGCCTCTCGGGCGGCCAGGCGCGGCGCCTGGCGCTGGCCCGGCTGCTGCTGCAGCGCCGGCCGCTGTGGCTGCTGGACGAATGCACCGAGGCGCTGGACGCCCGCACCGCGCGCGATGTGCTGGCGCGCCTGGACGCCGGGTCGCGCACCGGCGGCCGCACGATGCTGATCGCCACCCACCTGCGCCGCGAGGCCGCGCTGGCCGACCGGCTGCTGCGTGTCGAGCACGGCCGCATCGCGAGCGCCCTGCGGCGCGGCGAGCCGGGCTTCGACGCGCTGCTCGCCGGGCTGCGCGCCGACTGACCGAATCCCCACCACCGAGCAAGCCAAGAAGGAACAAGCCCCATGGACCTCGACATCGTCGCCCTCTCGCGATTGCAGTTCGCGCTCACGGCGCTGTACCACTTCCTGTTCGTGCCCCTGACGCTGGGCCTGTCGATCCTGATCGCCATCATGGAGACGGTCTACGTGATGACGGGACGCCCCATCTGGCGCGACATGACCAAGTTCTGGGGCGTGCTCTTCGGCATCAACTTCGCGATGGGCGTGGCCACCGGCATCGTGATGGAGTTCCAGTTCGGCATGAACTGGAGCTACTACAGCCACTACGTGGGCGACGTGTTCGGCGCGCCGCTGGCCATTGAGGGATTGATGGCCTTCTTCCTGGAGGCCACCTTCGTCGGCCTGTTCTTCTTCGGCTGGGACAAGCTCTCCAAGCTCAAGCACCTGATCGTCACCTGGTGCGTGGCGCTGGGCTCCAACTTCTCGGCGCTGTGGATCCTGATCGCCAACGGCTGGATGCAGAACCCGGTGGGCGCGCAGTTCAACCCGCAGACCATGCGCATGGAAGTGACGGACTTCGCCGCGGTGCTGACCAACCCGGTGGCGCAGGCCAAGTTCGTGCACACCGTCTCGGCCGGCTACGTGTGCGCGGCGCTGTTCGTGCTGGGCGTGGCGGCGTGGTATCTGCTCAAGGGGCGGCACGTGCAGCTCGCCAAGCGCTCGATGACGGTGGCCGCTTCCTTCGGGCTGGCCTCGGCGCTGTCGGTGGTGGTGCTGGGCGACGAGAGCGGCTACCTCTCCACCGAACACCAGAAGATGAAGCTGGCCGCCATCGAGGCGATGTGGAAGACCGAACCGGCGCCGGCCGCCTTCACCGCCTTCGGCTTTCCCGACCAGGAGGCGCGCGAGACGCACTTCGCGGTGCACATCCCCTGGGCGATGGGGCTGATCGGCACGCGCTCGCTGACCACCGAGATCCCCGGCATCGAGGATCTGGTCAAGCGGGCCGAGGGCCACATCCGCGACGGACTCAAGGCCTACGACGCGCTGCAGCAGATCCGCGCCGCGAAGACCGACGCCGAGGTGCCCGTGCAGGCGCGCGCCGACTTCGAGGTCAACGGCGCGATGCTGGGCTACGCGCTGCTGCTCAAGCGCTACGTGGACGATCCGCGGCAGGCCACGCAGGAGCAGATCGCCAAGGCGGCGTGGGACACGGTGCCGCAGGTGGCGCCGCTGTACTGGACCTTCCGCATCATGGTCGCCCTGGGGATGTTCTTCATCCTGCTGACGGCGGTCTTCTTCTGGCTGTCGGCGCGGCGCCGGCTGGATGCGCACCGCTGGCTGCTCAAGGTGGCGGTGTGGGCCATCCCGCTGCCGTGGATCGCCATCGAGTGCGGCTGGTTCGTGGCCGAGTTCGGCCGCCAGCCGTGGGTGATCGAGGGCGTGCTGCCCACCGCGGTGGCCGTCTCCAGCCTCGGCGCGGGAACGGTGCTGGCCACCATCATCGGCTTCGTGGCGCTGTACACGGTCCTGCTGGTCATCGAGATGAAGCTGATGTTCAAGGCCATCCGCAAGGGGCCGCAGGAAGAGGCGCCGGCCGGCGGGCGCCGCGGCCCGGCCGGGCCCGAACTGGCGGCCGCCGCATCCTGAACCCCGAGGAGAACGCACCATGATCCTTCACGAACTCGTCTCCTACGACACCCTGCGCCTGATCTGGTGGGCCCTGCTGGGCGTGCTGCTGGTGGGCTTCGCCGTCATGGACGGCTTCGACCTGGGCACCGCCGCGCTGCTGCCCTTCGTCGCGAAGACCGACCTGGAGCGGCGCATCGTCATCAACAGCGTCGGCCCGGTGTGGGAGGGCAACCAGGTCTGGCTGATCCTGGGCGGCGGCGCGATCTTCGCGGCCTGGCCGCACATCTACGCCGTGTCCTTCTCCGGCTTCTACCTCGCGATGTTCGCCATCCTGATGGCGCTGATCCTGCGGCCGGTGGCCTTCAAGTTCCGCAGCAAGCGCGAAGAGCCGGCCTGGCGCACGCGCTGGGACTGGGTGCTGTGCATCGGCGGCCTGGTGCCGGCGCTGATCTTCGGCGTGGCCATGGGCAACGTGCTGCAGGGCGTGCCCTTCCGCTTCGCGCCGGACATGCGCATCTTCTACGAGGGCAGCTTCCTCGGCCTGCTCAATCCCTACGCGCTGCTGGCCGGGCTGGTCTCGCTGGCGATGCTGCTGATGCACGGCGCCGCCTGGCTGCTGCTCAAGACCGAGGGCGCGGTGGCCGGCCGCGCGCGCCGCTTCGGCATCGCCGCCGCGCTGGCGACCGCGGCGCTGTACGTGCTGGCCGGCGTGCTGCTGGCGAAGTTCGTTCCCGGCTACCAGATCACCGCCGGCATCGTGGACAACGGGCCCTCCAACCCGCTGCTCAAGACGGTGGTGCAGGTGCCGGGCGCCTGGTTCGCCAACTACGCGGCTCACCCCGCGCTGTGGGCGGTGCCGGCGCTGGGCGCGGCCGGCGCGCTGCTGGCCGCCGCCGCCATGGCCGCGAGGAGGGCGCTGGCGGCGCTGCTGGCCAGCGGGCTGGCCATCGCCGGCATCATCGTCAGCGTGGGCGTGTCGATGTTCCCCTTCCTCCTGCCCTCGTCGCTGGATCCGCGCGCCAGCCTGACGGCGTGGGACGCGTCCTCCAGCCACCTGACGCTGTTCATCATGGTGGTGGTGACGGCCATCTTCATGCCGATCATCCTGGCCTACACGAGCTGGGTGTTCGCGGTGCTGCGCGGCAAGGTGGACGCCGACGCGATCCGTGAAGAGAAGACCCACGCGTACTGACGCACCGAACAACGACAGCGACGAAAGGACATCCGACCATGTGGTACTTCGCCTGGCTCCTGGGACTGCCCCTGGCCGCGGCTTTCGCCGTGCTCAATGCGATGTGGTACGAGCTGATGGACGACGAGGCGGTGCGGCGGGACAAGCTGGATGATCCGGCGAGGTGAGATGTGTTGGGCGACTGCTGAGCAGCGGTTGCGGTCGGTCGACACCAAACCGCCGGGCGGCTGCTCCCGGCCAAGAGCCGTCGCACGCGAACGGCAGTTTTGTCGCAGGCTGATGAGTAATTGCCAAAGCTGGGGGTGTCCGGAATTCTGTGTATGAGGCGGTTTGCTGAATTGGGTCAAGCGGGTTCCTGCCTGCAATGCAACCACTCCAGGCACGATCTCGATGTTCGGCAATCCCCTCGCTCATCCTGCATTAGTGACGGCATTCTTTGGTCTACGCGTAGACGAGCCTCACAACCCTCGACTGCCCGGCCTCAACTTTGCGCGAGAAAGTGAGCTTGAGATCCACCAGATTCCTGGCTCCCTCCAGCTCCGCCACCTCGACCTTGACGAACCGACCATCGCCAAAGTTGGTGAAGGTCAACAAGCGGAACGTATCCCTAGACAGCAGGATCGATTGTCCGATCGGCAAAGGTGCGACATAGACCTCGATGTCGTTGAAGTCGCAAACGTATCCTGCGCCCATGCCGTCGCGGCGCCTGACCTGCAGGTCTTCCGGCCGCTTGTGGTCGGCGCCAAAGTCTGCGTGCTGCCAATCCCAGACCCAGTCAGGACGAGTCGAGTTGTCCAGCAGCAGGATGGGTTTGCCTCCCCTGGCCAGGATCAGCTGCGCCTCCGCCTTCAAAGCCTTCCAGTAGGCCTCGGCTTCCTGGACCGCAACCTCCTTGATGTCTGATCGATGCAGGACGTCGCTGAGCACAACGATCGCGACCTGCTGCGACATCGCATCAGCGAAGTACTCCTCCTCGTTGACCGCACGCTGTTCCATCTGCATCTGCGTGAGTTCACCGCGGCGAACTTGGGTGAACGTCAGCGTGAAGTCTTCCAGGGCCTCGGTTGTGCTCTCGATGGGGAACAGGTGAACGGGGAAGCGCCCTTCTTCCCTGGCGAACGCCGTTGACGATGCGAAGCGCGCAATCTCCAGAAGCCGATCCGGGTCGATTGGCTGCGCGGCCAATGTCTCCTCGCGTCGTCCATCCAGCGCCTGCTGGGTGGCCAGCAGGCCGGCCTTCATGTGCGCGATTCCGGCCTGCGCAGTCACGCCCGGCCTGACCCGCTCCTTGAGCATACCGATGTGGTCAGCCGAAAGGCCAGGCTCCTGCTCCAGCCTGTCAAGCCAGCTCTTCAAACGGCTTCGAAGGATCTCGATGCTGCTGTACTGGTCGAATCGAGGGTCGAACCAGACATCCAGCTGTCGCTGCAGTGATCGCGGCAATGTCCAGTCCGAGTTTGCCAGTACGGCCAACAGTTCCAACTGGGACTCCTGGAGTGACTCCACATCGTCAGCACCGCCGAACGAGTAGACGCGTGAGCTGACCATATTGGGCCTGCGCATGTCCTTCACTCGCTCGACGAAACGGTCCAGCCTCCCTACATAGCCGCCACGCCACTCGCCGGATGCCGCGAACTGGCGCGCCTTGGCGACAAGGTACTCGGCTGGTGACAGGTCCCTGAGCGAATCGACTGCCTGACCTCCCGACTTCCATTGCTTGTCTGTCAGGAAGCCGCTGGCGATTTCAAAGGCCAACGAACCACCCACAGTGGCAATCGGCAACGTGCGAACCCAATCGAGCATGAGCTCGATGGACAAGAAGCGCACGTCGGTCCAGAAGTTCCGCAGCGCAGCCTGGAAGGCGCCCTGCTGCAAAGTGGGCCTCAGCCGCTCATCCACCTCGTCGTCATCGCTTCCCAAGCTGAACTTGGCGCAGAAGGCAGGCCACTGAAGCGCCAAGTCGTCGATGGTGATGAACGCTGTCTTGTCATAGAGCTGGTAGGGCCCGTGATCGAAGTCCAGCGTACCCCACCACTTGCTCAACACGTCGGCCAGCCACTCCGCAGCGGCCTGGTCACCGCGCATCACAGCAGCAAGCAGCATCCGAGCCGTTTCCTCGATGTGCTTGACGTTCAAGCGGGCCAGCGCCGGCAGTGCCGCCCAGTCCAACTTCTGCGCGTCGCGACTCCGCCTGGGTTTGTCGGGTCGTCCGTTCTCCCACCCAGCGACAAAGGCGGAAAGCACCTCTTCGTAGACCCGGTTGAGAGGTGGCCGCAACAGCACCATCTGCATGTGACTGTGCTCGATGATCCCTTGCTCCTCGACTCGGAACGCCCACCAGTTGCTGAGCTGGTACATCATCAGCGGCGGCAATTGCAGGAGGTGTTCGCGAATCTCGACGGGTGACGCTCGGAGCTCATCCCCATCCAGGTGTTGCAGCAGATAGCACAAGCGACGCAGTGGCCGCGGATCCCGAACCATGCCTTCGATGGCCGACTGGAAGACGCCCCTGTAGGCCTCGCTCCAGTTCTCGTGCAGCCTGCGACCGAAGAACTTCTCGGTGTCCGGCAGCAGGGCCCAGCTGCCTTGTTCCCCAGACTCCGTCTTCTCCAAGCACGCTGCCAACAACAGTTCGTGCAGTTCGATCAGGGCACTGTAGGCGCGCTCGAACCCCTCGTTGTCAGACTTGCCCGCTGTACCACGAGCGTCTGCTGCCAGCTCATCGAGGATGGCGTCCACCCGAATGCCATACCTCTCCCGCGAAGTGCGCCGCAGGACGACCGACAACCGCAGAAGCCGCCGTTGCCACCCGGAAAGCGCGGGGCCATCCGCAACGCGTGCCAACGGGAACTCGCCTTCGTAGGTGGTCCCCGGGCTCATGGGCAAGGTCAGCAGCGGCCAGGACTTGTCGTCACCAAACGACTTGGTCTTCTCCGGCCGCGACCATGTCAGCGCCTTGCGGTACCACGCCCCCACCACCAGGCGAACCAGCCAGAGGCGCACGTCGACCAGGCGGACCTGGGCCTGCAGCGGAATCTCACCTTGAACGTCTCCCTCGCGAAAGCCGTACCGGCCGATCAACAGGCGAGGTCCGTCCGGCGCCTTTTCATCGCCGTATGACGGAACTGGAAACCAGCCCTTCGCGATGCTTCCGGCCAGCACTTGAAACGTGTTCAAGCGCTGCACGTCTCTGGGCAGCGCCACGTTCACCGTGTACCGCTGAATCACGCTGGCTTGCACCTCTGGCCGAAGGAACTCCACGGTTCGGAAGAGGAAGAAGGTCGTCAATGCGGCGTTCAGAACGAACCAAACTGTATCGATCATCGCCCAGCCGGGCAGCGCCTCAGTTCCCCAGGTGCTCAGCATCAAGTACTGCACCCCCATCACGACCACAAGAGCCAATGAAGACAGGCCTGCCGCAAGCGCGCCCGAGTCGAGCATGTAGAGATGAACGAACGCCTCGGCTGCCGGTCGGCGTTGCAGGTACACCGCGACAAAGGAGATCACGATCGGATACACCAGCGCCGCCAGCGTGGCCTGGATGGTCCACACCGTGGAAAAGTGCGATAGCTGCTCCGCCACCTTCCAGTCGAACAACCACGCAGGAGCAAACCACTCTGGCGGAAGCTTCGCCACGAGCACAAGCAGCGCGACCTGCAGTGCAAGCAGCGAGAAGGCGAACCGCAAGGGATGTTCACCGGCAAACAGCAGTTCACGTTCCAAACGCGACAGGGAAAGCCGCCGCCTGTGTGCGTTCTGGGCGAACCAGGCAGCTTCGTCGCGTCTTGCAACCGCGCGCACCGACCACGGCGCCTTCACCAGATCCCGGATCAACCCAAATGAGCGCATCATTGGCATCCGATGAATTGTCGCCTCGCCGTCGGTGCCGCCGTGACGCAGCGTGTCACGGCCGCCGAAACCCAGGCCTCGACCGCGCCACCCGTGCGACCGCTGAGCATGCCCTGCCCGCGGGCTTATCGCACCCCTTCGCACCGCGAGTCGTCTTCGGTCAGACCAACATGCTCACACGCATGTTCAGCGCCAAGACCGAGCAGGTTATCCAAGGGTTCGGCGGCACGCAGCCGCTTGAGCTGAAGCTGGGTATAGAACTGCTCTCAGAGCAGTGCCAAGCTTGCTACAAGGCCTTCCATGCATTTCAAAACTGGTGCAAGAGCAGGAGGTAGCCATCGCCGCCGCAGCGGCAGCGACCCTCGCCGCCATGACCCACTTGATCGAAGTTCAGAGCGATGCCCTTGCTGTCTCCGCGCGTCCGACACTGGGCCACCGACCGCTCTACGGGACGCTCGTTTTGATCGGCGACTGTTAGCTGCGGGGTCGGAAGCTGCCGTCCAGGCCGATGCGGTCGAGCGGCTGCTCCCAGTCTGAAGCACCCATCCCAACTCGCACCCGAATAGTCGCTCCGAGCTCCCGTACTCAGCCTTCCTTCTTCTTCCTCCCCGCCGCCCCCGCAATCCGACTCTTCAACCCCAGCACCTTCGTCACCGTCGCCCCCATGCCCATCAACTTCATGGCGGTCTCCGGCTCCAGCCGCTGCACGTCGTCGAACCAGGTCATCAGGCGGTCGATCAGGTCGTGCATCTCGCGCATGCGCTGCTGCGCGTGGCGCTCTTCGTCGCTGGCCGGCTCCTCCAGCAGCGCGCCGCGCAGCATGGAGAGCGTCGGCTCGATCTCGCGGCGGCGCCGCTCCTCGGCCAGCACGCGGAAGATCTCCCATACGTCCGAGGGCGCCTCGAAGTACTCGCGCCGGTCGCCTGGGTGGTGGCGCAGCTTCACCAGCCGCCAGGCCTGCAGTTCCTTCAGGCCCATGCTGACGTTCGAGCGCGAGAAGGCCAGCAGCTCGGCGATCTCGTCGGCATTGAGCGGCCGCTGCGAGAGGTACAGCAGCGCGTAGATCTGCCCCACCGTGCGGTTGATGCCCCAGCGGCTGCCCATCTCGCCGAAGTGGGCGATGAACTGGCGGTTCAGCGGAGGGAGTTCACGAGCATCGGCCATCCGCGCGATTGTGCCGCGTCTGCTGAAAGTTCAGGAATGTCTGAAGGCATCGCCCGGCGCGCGGCGTGTTCCGTAAACTGGACGCATGCTCGCCGACCCGCCCGTCACTGCCCCCGGTGCACTGGGGCCATCGGCGGCGGTGCAGCCGCAGCCGGTGGCGGTGCCCGAGGAGGCGGTGCGCGGGCGGCTGCTGCGGCAGCTCTTCGTGATGGGACGCCGCACGCAGTTCGCGGCCTTCGTGGCGGCGGTGTTCACCTGGGTCATGTTCTGGGCCCTCACGCGCAGCCCGATGGTCTTCGTGTGGGCGGCGGCGGTGCATGCGGCGCAGGCGCTGCGCTGGTGGCACATGCGCCGCAACGAGCAGCTCTACCCGGCCGACCGCTTCCCGACCGAACAGCCCCGGGGCGCCTGGCGCTATGTCTTCCCGCTGGCGGCCGCCGCCGTCGCGTGGGGCCTGGCGCCCTGGCTCATGCTGCCGGCGGGCGGCCCCGGCGCGCAGCCGGGCGCCCAGGCGCTGATGGCCGTGATGATCTTCGGCATGCTGGCCGCCTCGCTGCCGGGCGTCGCGCCCTGGCGTTCGGCGGTGGGCGCATGGCTGTTTCCGGTGGGGCTGGGCCTGGCCTCGCGCTTCGCGTGGGACGGCGGCGTGCTCGGCTGGGCGCTGGCCGCCGCGGCGGTGATGTTCACCGTCGTCACGGCGCGCTTCGGCTTCACCCAGCATGCGCTGCTGCGCCAGGGTCTGCACGCCCAGCTGGAGCGGGAGGCGCTGAGCGAGCAGCTGATGCGCCAGTCGCTCGACCTGGAGCGGCTGCACCGCGAGCGCAGCCGCTTCTTCGCCTCGGCCAGCCACGACCTGCGCCAGCCGATCCACGCGCTGGCGCTGTTCTCGCGTTCGCTGCAGCGCGACCTGCAGGGCCATCCATCGCTGCCGGTGGCCGACCGGGTGGTGGAGGCCACCGACGCCGTCAGCGGCCTGCTCAACGCGATGCTCGACATCTCGAAGATCGAGGCCGGCGCGGTGCAGCCGGTGTTCGCGCCGGTGGCGATCGAGCAGGTCTTCCTGCGGCTGGCGCAGATCCACGGCGAGCGCGCCGAGGCGGCGGGGCTGGCGCTGCGCTTCCACCCGCTGCCGGAGGTGGTGGCGACCGACGCGGACCTGGTGTTCCGCGTGCTGTCCAACCTCGTCGACAACGCGCTCAAGTACACGCAGCGCGGCGGCGTGCTGGTCAGCGCGCGGGTGCGCGGCGACCGGCTGCGCCTGGCGGTGTGGGATACCGGCCGCGGCGTGCGGGCCGAACACCTGCCGCTGCTGTTCGACGAGTTCTACCAGGTGGACAACGCGCACCGCGACATCAGCAACGGCCTGGGCATCGGGCTGTCGATCGTCAAGCGGCTGGCGGCGCTGCTGCAGGCGCAGGTGGGGCTGCGCTCGGTGCCCGGGCGGGGCAGCGTGTTCTGGCTCGATCTGCCGCGCCATGCGGTGGTGCCGCCTTCTGCCGCGCCGGCCGACGCGCAGGCGCCCGCGTCCGCGGCGGCGGGCGCGGTGCGTCCGCGGGTGCTGGTGCTGGACGACGAGCGCGCCGTCGGCGAGGCCATGCGCATCTGGCTGGCGCCGCACTGCGAGCGGGTGGACGTGGCGCAGACCGTGGCGCAGGCCAGCGAGGCGCTGGCGGCGCGGTGGACGTGCTGATCGTGGACTTCCGCCTGGCCGACGAGCTCAACGGCATCCAGGCCGCGGCGCTGCTGCGCGAGCAGGCGGGCCGGGCGCTGCCGGCCATCCTGGTCACCGGCGACACGGCGCCGGCGCGCGTGCGCGCCGCCTACGAGAGCGGGCTGGTGGTGCTGTTCAAGCCGGTGCAGCCGGAACACCTGCTGGACACCGTGCGCGACCTGGTCGGCGCGGCGCCGGAGGCGTAGCCGCTACTTCCAGGGCGTGGGCTCCGGCACCGCGCACACGGGCTCGACGTCGACGCTCCTGAAGTCGGCCGGCGAGACGATCTCCAGGTACTCCATGTCCGGCGAGTAGTCGAACAGGTAGTGGCGGATGCCGGGGCGCTGGTGCACCACGTCGCCCGCCTCGACCAGCGTCTCCCGGTCCTCGTACATGAAGCGGGCCCAGCCCTTGACCATGATGACGATCTGGAAGTCCGCCTCATGGCGGTGCCAGCCGGTGCCCTCCTCGGGTGCCATGTTGGCCTTGACCAGGTGCGCGATCACCTTGCCGTGGGTCGCCTCGGCCACGCCGAGGTCGCGGTAGAGGAAGAAGTCGCGCAAGCCGCCGCTCTTGTATTCGGTGTCGCCGGGCTTCACATGGGAGAACTTCGTCGCGGCACGGTCCAGCATGGGGCACTCCTTTCGTGGGAAGAGGGATGCTGCGCGGCCGCATGCACGAAGCATTCCCGGCCCGGCGGGCCGGCGCGGCTCAGGCGACGACGCTGCTGATCTGCATCACCGGCCGGATGTCGGTGTAGTTCTTCACGTCGCCGTTGATCTCCTTCGCATGCGGGCCGAAGGCGGCCTGGAAGGCTTCCACCGAGTCGCACAGCACGTGGCACATCGCCTCGTACAGCGGCTTGGAGCCCGGCGTGGGGCCGGCCAGGCCGCGGTCGACCTGGACGCTGCGGCAGGCGTCGCCCAGGCGCGCCTTGAACATCGGCATGTGCTGGTCGCGGTAGTAGTCGTGGTCGAAGCGGGCGCCTTCGGTGAAGGGGTACATGACGCTGACACGGATCACGGGGGTCTCCTTTTCGTTGGGGTGAGGGGAAATCGTCTCATAGGACTGGTGTCGATCTGCCTGAGCCGTTCGGGCTGAGCTCGGCCTGTCCTGAGCTTGTCGAAGGATCGAAGCCTCGCGCGGCGCTTCGACAAGCTCGGCGTGAACGGTCGATGGTTGACCGCGATCCGGCATCAACCGCGGCGTGCTGCGATCAAAGGCTTGACGTCCGGTGATTGCACACGCGGCCGATCGGCCTCGACCTGCGCCAGCGGCGACACCTCGCGCATGCTGGCCAGGCAGCGGCGCGTGAGGTCCTGGTAGGTGTGGGTGCCCTCCAGCTTCCAGGCGATCTCCTCGTCGCCCAGCGGGCGCTTCACCTTCGCCGGCACGCCGGCCACCAGCGTGGCGGGCGGCACCTGCATGCCGGCGGGCACGAAGGCGCAGGCGGCGACGATGGCGCGCTCGCCGATCACCGCCTCGTCCATCACCACCGCGTTCATGCCCACCAGCGCGTCGCGGCCGACCACGCAGCTGTGCAGCACCGCGCCGTGGCCGATGTGGCCGTTCTCGCGCACCACCGTGTCCTGCGCCGGGAAGCCGTGCACCACGCAGGTGTCCTGCGCGTTCGAGCCGGCCTCCAGCACGATGCGGCCGAAGTCGCCGCGCAGGCAGGCGGCCGGGCCGACATAGCAGCCGGGGCCGACGATCACGTCGCCGATCAGCACGGCGGTGGGGTGCACATAGGCGCTCGGGTCCACCACGGGGACCACGCCTTCGATGGCGTAGCAGGGCATGGGTTCTTGTCTCCTGATGGCTTCGGGTTTTCACGGGGAGCGTGCGACTTGCGTCAACGCCGGCGGCAATTCTATGATCTGCCGACCGGTCGGTCGAAAGTATTTTTCGAGCCCGGCCGACGACCCCACATCCCCGGAGACGCCCCATGTCCGACGCCCTGGTGCAGGAAAGCACGAACGGCCCCGTGCGCACCCTGACGCTGAACCGCCCCGCGGCGCTCAACAGCTTCACGCAGGAGATGCACGCCCAGTTGATGGCCGCGCTGGACGCCGCCGCGGGCGACGCCGCCGTGCGCGCCGTGGTGCTGACCGGCGCCGGCCGGGCCTTCTGCGCCGGGCAGGACCTGGCCGATCCCGCCGTCGCGCCCGAGCCGGGCGCTGCGCCCAAGGACCTGGGCGAGGTGATCTCGCGCTTCTACAAGCCGCTGGTGCTGCGCCTGAAAAGCATGCCGGTGCCGGTGGTGGCGGCCGTCAACGGCGTGGCCGCCGGTGCCGGCGCCAACCTGGCCCTGTGCTGCGATGTCGTGCTGGCCGCGCGCTCGGCCAGCTTCATCCAGGCCTTCGCCAAGATCGGGCTGGTGCCTGACACCGCAGGCACCTGGCTGCTGCCGCGCCTGGTGGGCCGTGCGCGGGCGCTGGGCCTGGCGATGCTGGGCGACAAGCTGGCTGCGGAGGAGGCCGAGCGCATCGGCCTGGTCTGGCGCTGCGTGGACGACGCGGCGCTGGCCGACGAGGCCGCGGCGCTGGCGGGCAGGCTCGCGGCCATGCCGTCCAGGGCGCTCGCCGCCACGCGCGCGGCGCTCGACGGCGCCCAGTCGCTCACGCTGGAGCAGGCCCTGGACGAAGAGGCGCGCCTGCAGAGCGACCTGGGCCGCGCCCACGACTACCAGGAAGGCGTCGCCGCCTTCGGCGCGCGCCGTGCCCCGCAGTTCACCGACCGCTGAACGATGACCGACAGCACCACACCGCAGCAGATCGCCGAGCACGTGCGGCGCGGCATGTTCGCCAACGACCGCGCGCTCAAGGCGCTGGGCATGGAGGTGACGGAGATCGCCCCCGGCCGCGCCGCCGTGACCATGACCGTGCGCGAGGACATGCTCAACGGCCACGACATCTGCCACGGCGGCCTGATCGCCACGCTGGCCGATTCCGCCTTCGCCTATGCCTGCAATTCCTACGACGAGCTGACCGTGGCTTCGGGCTTCGGCGTCGACTTCGTCGCGCCCGGCCGCCTGGGCGACGTGCTCACCGCCCGCTGCGCCGAGGTGTCGAGGGCCGGGCGCACCGGCGTGTACGACGTGGAAGTGAGCAACCAGCGCGGCGAGCGCATCGCGGTGTTCCGCGGCCGTTCCTACACCGCCAAGGGCCGGCCGGCCGTACCGCGCTGAGCCGAGAAGACCAAGGAGACACCTGATGCCCGTCAAGCAGCCCGCCCCCGGCGACCTGGAACCCATCGAGACCGCCAGCCGCGACGAGATCGCCGCGCTGCAGCTGGAGCGCCTGCGCGCTACGCTGGCGCATGCCTACGAGAACGTGCCGCACTACCGCCGCGCCTTCGACGCGAAGGGCGTGCACCCGTCGGATCTCAAGCAGCTGTCCGACCTCTCGAAGTTCCCCTTCACCGTCAAGCACGACCTGCGCGACAACTACCCCTTCGGCATGCTGGCCGTGCCGCGCGAGCAACTGGCGCGGGTACACGCTTCGTCCGGCACCACCGGCAAGCCGACGGTGGTGGGCTACACGCTGGGCGACATCGACCGCTGGGCCGACCTGGTGGCGCGTTCCATCCGCGCCGCCGGCGGGCGGGCCGGCGACCTGGTGCACGTGTCCTACGGCTACGGCCTGTTCACCGGCGGGCTGGGCGCCCACTACGGCGCCGAGCGGCTGGGCTGCACCGTCATCCCCATGTCGGGCGGGCAGACCGA
Organism: Xenophilus azovorans DSM 13620; assembly: GCF_000745855.1. Taxonomy (GTDB): domain Bacteria; phylum Pseudomonadota; class Gammaproteobacteria; order Burkholderiales; family Burkholderiaceae_C; genus Xenophilus; species Xenophilus azovorans. The sequence goes on along the minus strand of NZ_KN050768.1, from coordinate 34,813 downwards.
GAAGCAGGTGCAGCTCATCCGCGACCTGCAGCCCTCGATCATCATGGTCACCCCCAGCTACATGCAGGTGATCGTCGAGGAGTTCGCGCGCCAGGGCGTGGATGCGCGCGAGTCGTCGCTCAAGGTCGGCATCTTCGGCGCCGAGCCGTGGACCGAGGCGATGCGCCGCGAGATCGAGGCCAAGGCCGGCATCGACGCGGTGGACATCTACGGCCTGTCGGAGGTGATGGGCCCCGGCGTGGCGAGCGAGTGCATCGAGTCGAAGGACGGCCCGGTGATCTGGGAAGACCACTTCTACCCGGAGATCATCGACCCGGAGACCGGCGAGGTGCTGCCCGACGGCGAGGAGGGCGAGCTGGTCTTCACCACGCTCACCAAGGAGGCGCTGCCCATCGTGCGCTACCGCACGCGCGACCTCACGCGTTTGCTGCCGCCCACCTCGCGCGCCTTCCGCCGCATGGGCAAGATCGTCGGCCGCAGCGACGACATGCTCATCATCCGCGGCGTGAACCTGTTCCCCACGCAGGTGGAGGAGATCGTGCTGCAGCACCCGCAGCTCTCGGGCCAGTACCAGCTCGTGGTGCGCCGCCAGGGCCACCTGGACGAGGTGGAGGTGCGCTGCGAGCTGCAGCCCGATGCCGCCGCCGGCGCCCCGGTGCAGGAGATCGCCGCCTGGGTGCAGCACCGCATCAAGACGCTGATCGGCGTGAGCACGGTGGTGAGCGTGCTGCCGCCCGACGGCATCGAGCGCACGCTCACCGGCAAGGCCAGGCGCGTGTTCGACCAGCGTTCGCGCTGAACAGCCAAGGAGTTCCGTCATGTACACCCAAGCCATGGACACCGCCGGCAAGGACGCCGACGCCCGCAAGCCCGTCCGCTCCGCCGAGGAGGCGATGCTGGAGGCGCGCTTCGATGCGCGCATCGACGACGGCGCCTTCATCGAGGCCAAGGACTGGATGCCCGAGCACTACCGCAAGACGCTGGTGCGCCAGATCAGCCAGCACGCGCACTCGGAGATCGTCGGCATGCTGCCCGAGGGCAACTGGATCACCCGCGCGCCCACCCTCAAGCGCAAGGCCATCCTGCTGGCCAAGGTGCAGGACGAGGGCGGCCACGGCCTGTACCTGTACGCCGCGGCCGAGACGCTGGGCACCAGCCGCGACCAGATGCTGGAGGCGCTGCACACGGGCAAGGCCAAGTACAGCTCGATCTTCAACTATCCCACGCTCACCTGGGCCGACGTCGGCACCATCGGCTGGCTGGTGGACGGCGCGGCCATCATGAACCAGGTGCCGATCTGCCGCTGCTCCTACGCACCCTATGCGCGGGCCATGGTGCGCATCTGCCGCGAGGAGAGCTTCCACCAGCGCCAGGGCTTCGAGAGCCTGCTGGTGATGATGCAGCAGGGCACCGAGGCGCAGAAGGCGATGGTGCAGGATGCGGTCAACCGCTGGTGGTGGCCCTCGGTGATGATGTTCGGCCCGCCGGACGACCAGAGCCCCAACTCGGCGCAGTCCATGCGCTGGGGCATCAAGCGTGTCTCCAACGACGAGCTGCGGCAGAAGTTCGTCGACGCCGCGGTGGAGCAGGCCAAGGTGCTGGGCGTGACGCTGCCGGACCCGGACCTGAAATGGAACGAGGAGCGCCAGCATCACGACTACGGCCGCATCGACTGGGACGAGTTCTGGCGCGTGATCGGCGGCAACGGCCCTTGCAACCGCGAGCGGCTGGCCGCGCGCGTGAAGGCCTGGGAAGACGGCGCCTGGGTGCGAGAGGCGGCGCTGGCGCATGCCGCCAAGCACGAGCAGAAATTCAAGGAGGCTGCATGAACGACAACGTGAAACCCGAAGGCGCCGAGTGGCCGCTGTGGGAGGTGTTCGTGCGGACCAAGGCCGGCCTGGACCACAAGCACTGCGGCAGCCTGCACGCCGCCGACGCGAAGATGGCGATCCAGATGGCGCGCGACGTCTACACCCGGCGCCAGGAAGGCACCAGCGTGTGGGTGGTGCGCGCCGACCAGATCGTGGCCAGCGACCCGGGCGACAAGGACATGTACTTCGACCCGATGGAGGACAAGGTGTACCGCCACCCGACCTTCTACAAGCTGCCGGGTTCGGTGGACCACATGTGAGGGCAGCGTGATGCAGCCATCCATCGACATCGCGCCCGACGCGGCCACGCAGTACCTGCTGCGCATCGGCGACACCGCGCTCATCCTCGGCCAGCGCCTGGGCGAGTGGACCGGCCACGCGCCGGTGCTGGAGGAGGACATCGCGCTGGCCAACATGGCGCTGGACCTGATCGGCCAGGCGCGCGCCGTGTTCTTGCATGCCGGCGCGGTGGAAGGCCGCGGCCATGACGAGGACCAGCTCGCCTTCCTGCGCGAGGAGCGCGACTACCGCAACCCGACGCTGGTGGAGCTGCCGCGCGGCGACTTCGCCTTCACGGTGCTGCGCAACGCGATGGCCGCCACCTTCCTGCGCCTGCTGTGGACGCGGCTCCAGGCGTCGGGCGACGAGGAGCTGGCCGCCATCGCCGCCAAGGCCGTCAAGGAGGCGCGCTACCACCAGCAGCATGCCGCCGACTGGGTGGTGCGCCTGGGCGACGGCACCGAGGAATCGCGCCGCCGCATGCTGGCCGCGCTGGAGACGCTGTGGCCCTACGCCGCCGAGCTGTTCGCCGACGACGCGGTGGACGAGGCGGCGGCCGCGAGCGGCCTGGGCCCGCGCTGGAGCGAATTGAAGAGCGACTGGCAGGCGCAGATGGTCGAGGTGCTGGGCGAGGCCGGCCTGGCCGTGCCGGCGGAGACGCCCTTCCTCAGCACCGGCAAGCGCGGCGTGCACAGCGAGCACATGGGCTTCATCCTGGCCGAGATGCAGCACCTGCAGCGCGCCTACCCCGGAGGCGTGTGGTGAACGCGCTGGCCGTCGCCGCATCGCCGCGTGTCGAGCGCGCGTGGGACGTGCTGGCCGGCGTGCCGGACCCGGAAGTGCCCGCGCTGTCGGTGTGCGACCTCGGCATCGTGCGCGAGGTGCGCGAGGAGGGCGACGCGCTGGAGGTGGTGCTGACGCCGACCTATTCCGGCTGCCCCGCCACCGAAGTCATCGAACGGAGCGTGCTCGACGCCCTGGCCGCCGCCGGCCTCGGCCCCGCGCGCGCCACGCTGCGCCGCGCCCCGGCCTGGACCACCGACTGGATCAGCGCCGAAGGCCGCCGCAAGCTGCGCGAGTACGGCATCGCGCCGCCGGGTGCCGCCGCGGCGGGCGAGGGCGTCCCCATCCGGATCGTGAGCCGCCGCGCCGCGCCGCCGGTGCCCTGCCCGCGCTGCGGCAGCGAGCGCACCGAGCGCCTCTCGGCCTTCGGCTCCACCGCCTGCAAGGCGCTGTACCGCTGCATCGCCTGCCGCGAGCCCTTCGAGCATTTCAAGCCGATATGAGCACCTTGTTCCATTCCCTCAAGGTCAAGGCCATCGAGCCGGACACCCAGGAAGCCGTCGTCGTCAGCTTCGAGGTACCGCCCGACCTGCGCGAGACCTTCGGCTTCACCCAGGGCCAGTACCTCACGCCGCGCAAGCAGATCGAGGGGCAGGACCTGCGCCGCTCCTACTCCATCTGCGCCGGCGTCGACGACGGCGTGCTGCGCGTGGGCGTGCGCAAGGTGCGCGGCGGCGTGTTCTCCAACTGGATCAACGAACAGCTCCAGCCCGGCGACGAGATCAGCGCGATGGCGCCGCAGGGCCGCTTCTTCGTGCCGCTGGCGCCGGAAGAACACCGCCACCACCTCGGCATCGCCGGCGGCAGCGGCATCACGCCGATCCTCTCGATCATGAAGACCGTGCTGGCGCGCGAGCCGGGCAGCCGCTTCACGCTGATCTACGGCAACCGCCACCTGCGCTCCACCATGTTCAAGGAGGAGCTGGAGGACCTGAAGAACCGCTACCTCACGCGGCTGGTGCTGCACCACGTCTTCTCCGACGAGCACACCGACGCGCCGATCAACATGGGCGTGCTCGACCGCGAGAAGATCGGCGACTTTTTGTCCACCCTGGTGCCGGCCTGGACCATCGACCATGCCTACATCTGCGGCCCCTTCCAGATGAACGACGAGGCCGAGGCGGCGCTGCGCGCGGCCGGCGTGCCCGAGTCGGCCATCCACATCGAGCGCTTCGGCATCGCGCAGGCCGCGCCCGGCGCGCCCGCCGGCATCGGCGCCGTGATGCACGAGGCGCGGCCGGGCGACGCCGAGCGCGCCCGCATCGTCATCGTGCGCGACGGCCTCAGGCGCGAGATCGAGTTCCACCGCGATCAGCCCAGCATCCTCGACTGCGCCTCGGCCGCCGGGCTGGAGGTGCCGTACTCCTGCACCTCCGGCGTGTGCGGCACCTGCCGCTCCAAGGTGCTGGAGGGCGACGTGCGCATGGAGCGCAACTTCGCGCTCGACAAGGCCGAGGTGGCGGCCGGCTTCGTGCTCACCTGCCAGGCGCACCCGACCACCGAGCGGGTGGTCCTGTCCTTCGACGAACGGTGAAAGGAAGACGATGGCCAGAGGACGGGCAGCCGGCTACGACGACCAGCGCGACATGATCCTGGCGCAGGCGGGCCTGCTGTTCGCCCGGCGCGGCTACCCGGCCACGTCCATGAACCAGGTGGCGGAGGCCTGCGGCCTGTCGAAGGCCACGCTCTACCACTACTACAAGGACAAGTACACGCTGCTGGTCAACATCGCCGAGGCGCACGTCACGCGGCTGGCCGCGATCGTGGAGGAGGTGGCGGCCCGGCGCCTGCCGGCCGAGCAGCGCATGCGCGAGCTGATCCTGAGCCTGGTGCGCGAGTACGCCACCGCCCAGAGCGCGCACCGGGTGCTGACCGAGGACGTGAAGTTCCTCGAGCCCGACGACCGGCAGCGCGTGCTGGACCAGGAGCGCGCCGTGGTGCGCGGCTTCGCCCGCGCCGTCGTCGCCCTGCGGCCGGACCTGGAGGGCACCGTCATGGGCATGCCGCTCACGATGCTGCTGTTCGGCATGATCAACTGGATGTTCACCTGGATGAAGCCCGAGGGCCCGCTGGACTACGAGGACATGGCCCCGGTGGTGGCCGACCTGTTCCTGGGCGGGCTGCCGAAAGTGAGGGTTCCGCAGGAGGCGGAAACCGGCGTCTAGGTGTTTCAATCTATTGCGAAGAATTACTTAACTTATTAAATTAATTTCCATCCGCTTCCGACCACCAAGGAGACAACCCCAATGAAGTTCAAGATCAAGGCGCTGGCCGCCGTGGCCCTCGTGTGCGCAGCCGGCCTGTCGTGGGCCGACCTCACCGTCGGCGTCACGCTCTCGACCACCGGCCCGGCGGCCTCGCTGGGCATCCCGCAGAAGAACACCATCGCGCTGATGCCCAAGACCATCGGCGGCCAGAAGGTCAACTACGTGGTGCTCGACGACGCCAGCGACACCACCACCGCCGTCAACAACACCCGCAAGCTGATCACCGAGAGCAAGGCCGACGTGATCATCGGCTCCAGCGTCACGCCCAACTCGCTGGCGATGATCGACGTGGTGGCCGAGGGCAAGACGCCGATGATCACGCTGGCCGCCTCGGCGCGGATCATCTCGCCCATGGACGACAAGAAGAAGTGGGTCTTCAAGACGCCGCAGAACGACGACATGATGGCCCAGGCCATCGTCGACTACATGGCCGCCCACGGCGTCAAGTCGGTGGCCTTCATCGGCTTCTCCGACGCCTACGGCGAGGGCTGGCACGACGTGTTCTCCAAGGCCGCCGCGGCCAAGAACATCAAGCTGCTGGCCAACGAGCGCTACTCGCGCACCGACACCTCCGTCACCGGCCAGGCGCTGAAGATCATCTCGTCCAACCCGGACGCGGTGCTGGTCGCCGGCTCGGGCACGCCCGCGGCGCTGCCGCAGAAGACGCTGGTGGAGCGCGGCTACAAGGGCAAGATCTACCAGACGCACGGCGTGGCGAACAACGACTTCCTGCGCGTGGGCGGCAAGGACGTGGAGGGCACCATCCTGCCCTCGGGCCCGATGCTCGTGGCCGACCAGCTGCCCGACGCCAATCCGGTGAAGAAGTCCGCGCTGGCCTACGTGACGGCCTACGAGGCCGCCAACGGCAAGGGTTCCACCGCCACCTTCGGCGGCCACGCCTGGGACGCCGGGCTGGTGCTGCAGGCGGCCGTGCCCGAGGCGCTGAAGAAGGCGCAGCCGGGCACGCCCGAGTTCCGCGCCGCGCTGCGCGACGCGCTGGAAGGCGTCAAGGAAGTGGCCGGCGCGCACGGCGTGTTCAGCATGACGCCGACCGACCACCTGGGCCTGGACAACCGCGCCCGCGTGATGGTCACCATCCAGAACGGCGCCTGGAAATACATCTCGAACTGAGCGGCATGCTGCGGCGGCGGCCGTGCATCCGCGAGGGTGCCGGCCGCCTTCCTGTATCCGGCCGCGCTGCGGCCCCTTGAAAACGGACTGACATGGACCTTCAGATCGCCCTGCTGCTGGGGCAGGACGGCATCGTCAACGGCGCGATCTATGCGCTGATGGCACTGGCACTGGTGCTGGTGTTCTCGGTCACGCGCGTCATCTTCATCCCGCAGGGCGAACTGGTGGCCTTCGGCGCGCTGTCGATGGCGGCGCTGGGCGCCGGCAAGGTGCCGGGCACGCTGTGGCTGCTGCTGGTGCTGGCGGCGCTGGTGATCGTGGTCGAGCTGTGGCGCGCCAGGCGCGGCGCGATGGTGGAGTGGAAGTCCACGCTGGCCTGGGCCGTCGTCTTCCCGCTGCTCGCGGCGGCGGTCGTGCTGCTGGGCAAGCCGGCGTCGCTGTGGAGCCAGGCGCTGGCGACGCTGCTGGTGATCACGCCGCTCGGGCCGCTGCTGTACCGGCTGGCCTTCCGGCCGCTGGCGCATGCCAAGGTGCTGATCCTGCTGATCGTCTCGGTGGCGCTGCACGGCGTGTTGGTCGGGCTGGGGCTGCTGTTCTTCGGCGCCGAGGGCTCGCGCACGCCGGCCTTCTCCGACGCGCGGCTGGACCTCGGCGGCATCCCGGTGGCGGGCCAGTCGCTGGTGGTGGTCGGCGTGACGGTGCTGCTGGTGGTGCTGATGTTCGTCTTCTTCGAGCGCTCCATCGTCGGCAAGGCGCTGCGCGCGGTGGCGATGAACCGCGTCGGCGCACGGCTGATGGGCATCCCGACCGACCTCTCGGGCGACCTGAGCTTCGCGCTGGCGGCGCTGATCGGCGCGGTGGCGGGGCTGCTGGTGGCGCCCATCACCACCGTCTACTACGACACCGGCTTCCTGATCGGCCTGAAGGGCTTCGTCGCCGCCATCGTCGGCGGCCTCGCCAGCTACCCGGCGGCGCTGCTGGGCGCGCTGGTGGTGGGGCAACTGGAGTCCTTCTCCTCCTTCTGGGCCAGCGCCTTCAAGGAGGTGCTGGTGTTCACGCTCATCATCCCCGTGCTGTGGTGGCGCTCGCTGCACAGCCGGCACGTGGAGGATGAAGAATGACGCGGCGCCACCTGACGCTGGCGTTCATCGCGGCCCTCGCGGTGGCCTGGCCCTTCCTGCCCGACTTCACCACCACCGTCTTCAGCTACATCGCGCTGTACGCGATGGTGGCGGCCGGGCTGGTCATGCTCACCGGCGTCGGCGGCATGACCTCCTTCGGCCAGGCCTCCTTCGTCGCGCTCGGCGCTTACGCGACGGCCTGGGCCTGCACCTCGCCGACGGCCACCTCGGCGCTGGCCGCCTTGCCGCCGGCGCTGCTGCCCTGGCTGGGGCTGGCGCTCGGCCTGGCGATCACCTTCGCGCTGGCGTGGGGGCTGGGCGCCATCACCGTCAAGCTCTCGGGGCACTATCTGCCGCTGTGCACCATCGCCTGGGGGCTGGGCCTGTACTACCTGTTCGGCAACCTCGAGTTCCTCGGCGGGCAGACCGGCGTGCGCGGGCTGCCGGCGCTCGACGTGTTCGGCTTCTCGCTGGCCTCGCCGCGCGTGCTGGGGCCGGTGATCTGGGCGGTGCTGCTGCTGGCGCTGTGGGCGCTGCACAACCTGCTGGACTCGCGCGAGGGCCGCGCCATCCGCGCGCTGAAGTCGGGGCAGCTCATGGCCGAGTCGATGGGCGTGGACACGGCGCGCCATCGCGTCAAGGTGTTCGTGCTGGCGGCGCTGCTGGCGGCGCTGTCGGGCTGGCTGTACGCCCACATGCAGCGCTTCGTGAACCCCACGCCCTTCGGCCTGAACATCGGCATCGAGTACCTGTTCATGGCGGTGGTCGGCGGCGCCGGCCACCTGTGGGGCGCGGTGCTGGGCGCCACGCTCATCACGCTGCTCAAGGAGCAGCTCCAGGACTGGCTGCCGCACCTGCTGGGCGCCAGCGGCAACTTCGAGCAGATCGTCTTCGGCCTGCTGATGGTGCTGGTGCTGCAGCGCTTCGCGGAAGGGCTGTGGCCCACGCTGGCGCGCTGGAGCGCCCCCTTCCTGCGGCCCGGGCGCCGCCGCTCGCCGCGCGAGGCGCGCCCGCTGCCCACCCGTGCGCTGCCCGCGGCCGGCGAGCTGCTGCTGGAGGCCGCCGGCGTGACCAAGCGCTTCGGCGGCCTGGTCGCCAACAGCGACGTGAACATGACCCTGCGCGCCGGCGAGGTGCACGCGCTGATCGGCCCCAACGGCGCCGGCAAGAGCACCTTCTTCAACATGATCTCCGGCGTGGACGACCCCACCGAGGGCCAGGTGCGCCTGCTGGGCGAGCCGATGAACGGCCGGCCCTCGCGCGACTTCGCGGCGCGCGGCCTGGGCCGCACCTTCCAGCACGTGCGCCTGCTGGGCGAGCGCAGCGTGCTGGAGAACGTCGCCCTGGGCGCCCACCTGCGCGGCCGCAAGGGCTGGCTGGCCGCCATGCTGCGGCTGGACCGCGCGGAGGAGGCCGACCTGCTGGCCGAGGCGCGGCGCCAGATCGAGCGCTGCGGCCTGGGCGAGTTCGCCGACCGGCCGGCGGCGTCGCTGGCCCTGGGCCAGCAGCGCGTGGTCGAGATCGCGCGCGCCCTGGCCGGCCAGCCGGCGGCGCTGCTGCTGGACGAGCCGGCCGCCGGCCTGCGCCACCTGGAGAAGCAGGCGCTGGCGCGGCTGCTGTCGCAACTGCGCGCGGAAGGGCTGGGCATCCTGGTGGTGGAACACGACATGGAGTTCGTCATGAACCTGGCCGACCGCGTGACGGTGCTGGAATTCGGCTGCGTCATCGCCGAAGGCACGCCCGACGAGGTGCAGCGCAACCCGCGCGTGCTGGACGCCTACCTGGGTGGGGGCGACGACGTGGCGCCGGCCGCCGTGCCCGGGGTGGTGGTGGCGGGAGCGGTGGCATGAGCACGGGCGATACCCGGCGTCTGTTCGCGCTGGAGGACTTCCACGTGTCCTACGGCAGCGTGGAGGCGGTGCACGGCGTGGCCCTGCACATCGACGAGGGCGAGATCGTCACCGTGATCGGCCCCAACGGCGCCGGCAAGACCACGCTGCTGGGGGCTGCCATGGGCCTGCTGCCCTCGCGCGGCGCGCTCACCTTCGACGGCGAGCGCATCGCGCGTCCCAGCGTCGAGGCGATGGTGGCGCGCGGCGTCGCCCTGGTGCCCGAGCGGCGCGAGCTGTTCGGCGAGATGCCGGTGGAGGACAACCTGCTGCTCGGCGGCTTCTACCGCTGGCGCACCGGCCGGCGCGACCAGCGCGAGCGCATGGAGGAGGTGTTCGCCATCTTCCCGCGCCTGAAGGAGCGCCGGGCGCAGCTGGCGAGCACGCTGTCGGGCGGCGAGCGGCAGATGCTGGCCATCGGCCGCGCGCTGATGGCGCGCCCGCGCCTGCTGATGCTGGACGAGCCGTCCCTCGGCCTGGCGCCGCTGGTGGTGCGCGAGGTGCTGCAGGTGGTGGGCGCGCTGCGCTCGCACGGCGTGTCGGTGCTGCTGGTCGAGCAGAACGCCCGCGCCGCGCTGCAGGTGGCCGACCGCGGCTACGTGCTGGAGACCGGCAAGGTGGCGCTGGAGGGCGCCGCCGGCGACCTGCTGAGCGACCGCCGCATCATCGACACCTACCTGGGGCTGGGCAACAAGCATGCCGTGACGGCGGCGGGCTGAGCGCGGCGCCGCACCGTTCTGGGGATAATCCGCCGCCATGAGCGGCAACACCTTCGGCACCCTGTTCGCGGTCACCAATTTCGGCGAATCGCATGGCCCCGCGATCGGCTGCGTGATCGACGGCTGCCCGCCCGGGCTGCGCCTCGCCGAGGCCGACATCCAGCCCGACCTGGACCGCCGCCGCCCCGGCACCAGCCGCCACGTCACCCAGCGCAACGAGCCCGACGCGGTGCAGATCCTCAGCGGCGTGTACGAGGGCCGCACCACCGGCACGCCGATCGCGCTCTTGATCCAGAACACCGACCAGCGCAGCAAGGACTACGGCGCCATCGCGCAGCAGTTCCGCCCGGGCCATGCCGACTACACCTACTGGAAGAAGTACGGCATCCGCGACCCGCGCGGCGGCGGCCGCTCCTCGGCGCGGCTGACGGCGCCCATGGTGGCGGCCGGCGCGGTGGCCAAGAAGTGGCTGTTCGAGCAGTACGGCACCGTGTTTCGCGGCTGCATGGCGCAGATCGGCGAGCTGGAGATCCCCTTCGCCTCGTGGGACCACGTCGACCAGAACCCCTTCTTCGCGCCGATCGCCGACGTCGCGCCGCTGGAGGCGTACATGGACGCGCTGCGCAAGGCCGGCGACTCCTGCGGCGCGCGCATCCGCGTCACCGCCAGCCGGGTGCCGGTGGGCCTGGGCGAGCCGCTGTTCGACAAGCTCGACGCCGACATCGCCTACGCGATGATGGGCATCAACGCCGTCAAGGGCGTGGAGATCGGCGCCGGCTTCGCCAGCGTGGCGCAGCGCGGCACCCGGCACGGCGACAGCATCGGCCCCGGTGGGCGCTTCGAGAGCAACAACGCCGGCGGCGTGCTGGGCGGCATCAGCACCGGGCAGGACCTGGAGGTGAGCATCGCCATCAAGCCCACCAGCTCCATCATCAGCCCGCGCCGCTCGGTGGACATCCACGACCAGCCGGTCGAGGTCGTCACCAAGGGCCGCCACGACCCCTGCGTGGGCATCCGCGCCACGCCCATCGCCGAGGCGATGCTGGCGCTGGTGGTGATGGAGCACGCGCTGCGCCACCGCGCGCAGTGCGGCGACGTGGAGCGCGCGCGCCGGCGCGAGGCCGGCGGCACCGCGACGGAGCACGAGGGCCCGCAGTCCTCCTTCCTGTGAGCCCCGCGCCACCGGCCGCGGCGGCGAGCCGGCGTTCGCTGCTGGCCTTCGCGGGCCTGTCGGCCAGCTATTTCGCGCACATCGGCTTCTTCAACCCCTACCTGCCGCTGTGGCTGCAGAGCCTGGGGCTGCCGATCTTCACCATCAGCCTGCTGACCTCGGTGCAGTCCGTCACCCGGGTGTTCGCGCCCTATGCCTGGGGCGCGCTGTCCGACCGCACCGGCGAGCGCGTCAAGCTGCTGCGCTACAGCGCGGCCGTGGCGCTGGTCGGCTCGCTCGGCCTGTGGTGGCACGGCGGCGGCGCCTGGTGGGTGCTGGTGGTGCTGCTGGTGATGTTCACCCACACCAGCTCGATGATGTCGCTGACCGAGGCGGCGATGGCGCACCTGGTGGCGGGCGACTGGGGCCGCTACGGGCGCATCCGCCTGTGCGGCTCGGCGGGCTTCCTCGTCACCGTGCTGCTGGCGGGCGAGTGGTTCGAGCGCTTCGGCATGGGGCACTTCCCCGGCTGGGCGACGGGCTCGCTGGCGCTGGTGCTGCTGGCCACGCTGCGGCTGCCCGACACGCGCGAGCCGGTGGCCCAGGCCGCGCAGGCGCAGGCGCCGGTCGGGCCGGTGCTGCGACAGCCGGCGGTGCGCTGGTTCCTGGCCTCGCTGTTCTTCCACGTGATGGCGCACTTCAGCGTCTACGGCTTCCTGTCGCTGTACCTGGACTCGCTGGGCTACGGCAAGGGCGTGATCGGCTTCCTGTGGGCGCTGTCGGTGCTGGTGGAGATCGGCTGGTTCTGGCTGCAGGGGCGCCTGATGCGCCGCCTGAGCATGCCGCGCTGGCTGTTGCTGTGCGGCGCCGCGGGCGTGCTGCGCTTCGCGCTGACCGGCGGCCTGGGCCAGTGGTTCGCCGCGCTGGTGCTGGCGCAGTTGCTGCATGCGCTGTCGTTCGCGGCGCACCACACCACCTGCATCGCGCTGGTGTCGCAGCATTTCCCCGGCAGCCTGCGGGGCCGGGGCCAGGCGCTGTTCACCGTGATCGGCTATGGTTTCGGGGGCGTGATCGGCGTGCTGGCCGGCGGCGCCGCAGCCCAGCGCTTCGGCTTCGTGGCCATGTTCGGCGCCGCGGCGGTGCTGGCGCTGGCCGGCAGCCTGTGCGCCTGGCGCGTGCTGCGCTGCGAGTCCGGGGCGCCCGCCTGAGCCGACCCTTTCCCTCTGTCTTCGACGAAAGTCCCGACCGGATGTTCTCCATGCCTCCCGCCGTCCAGGCGCTGATCCTCACCAACGTCATCGTGTTCCTGGCCCAGGGCCTGTCGGAAGGGCTGACCGGCGCGCTGGCGCTGTGGCCCGTCGGCTCCGGCTTCTTCGCGCCCTGGCAGCTGGTGACCTACGCCTTCCTGCACGGCGGCTTCTCGCACCTGCTGTTCAACATGTTCGGCCTGTGGATGTTCGGCTCCGACCTGGAGCGGCTGTGGGGCTCGAAGCGCCTGCTGGTCTTCTACTTCGTCAGCGTGCTCGGCGCGGCGGCGGCGCAGCTCGTGGTGGCGGCGCTGGGCGACAGCACCTACCCGACGGTCGGCGCCTCGGGCGGCCTGTTCGGCATCCTGGTGGGCTTCGCCATGATGTTCCCCAAGCGCAAGATCGTGCCGCTGATCCCGCCCATCCCCATGCCGGCGCCGGTCTTCGTGGCGCTGTACGGCGCGCTGGAACTGATCTTCGGCGTGACCGGCAGCTTCGCCGGCGTGGCGCACTTCGCGCACCTGGGCGGGCTGGCCGCGGGCTGGCTGCTCATCCGCTACTGGCGCGGCCAGTCCCCCTTCGGACGAAGATAGGCCCACCCCCAGTCTCCGCGGACTTCGTTCCGCTCCGCCAACCCCCCGCAAGGGGGCACACCCGACGGCCGGGCCAAGCCCGTTCCGTGGGTGTCCCCGCATGGCCTGCTCCGCGGCCTCCTGAACGAGGCATGCGCATCGCGGGTTCGTGCGAGACATGACAAACTTGTCCTGTTTCAGGAGTTTTCCCATGCACTACACCCGCCTCGGCCGCACCGGCCTCACGGTTTCCCGCATCGCCCTGGGCATGATGACCTACGGCACGCCGAAGTGGCGGCCGTGGGTGCTGGAGGCGGGCCCCTCGCGCGAGGTGGTGCGCCACGCGGTGGAGCTGGGCATCAACTTCTTCGACACGGCCGACATGTACTCGGCCGGCGAGTCGGAGGTGCTGACGGGCCAGTTCGTGCGCGAGTTCTGCCGGCGCGAGGAGACGGTGATCGCCACCAAGGTCTATTACCCCGTCGCGCTCGACTTCAAGGGCGGCAACAGCGCCGCCGCCAAGCCGGACCGCCGGCCCAACGCCGATGGCCTCTCGCGCAAGCGCCTGTTCCACGCGGTGGACGACTCGCTGCGCCGGCTGGGCACCGACTACATCGACCTCTGGCAGATCCATCGCCTGGACCACGACACGCCGATCGAGGAGACGATGGAGGCGCTGCACGACATCGTGAAGAGCGGCAAGGTGCGCTACATCGGCGCCTCCAGCATGTTCGCCTGGCAGTTCGCCAAGGCGCAGCAGGTCGCCAGGGAGAACGGCTGGACGCGCTTCGTCTCGATGCAGAACCACTACAACCTGGTCTACCGCGAGGAAGAGCGCGAGATGATCCCGCTGTGCCACGACCAGGGCGTGGGCCTGATCCCCTGGAGCCCGCTGGCGCGCGGCTTCCTGGCGGGCAACCGCAAGGCCGACGACAAGGCCGCCGGCGCCACCAGCCGCGCGCAGACCGACGACATCGCCCAGAAGTACTACTACGCCGACAGCGACTTCGCCGTGGTGGAGGCGCTGACGCAACTGGCCGGCGAGCGCGGCCTGACCAACGCCACGCTGGCCTACGCCTGGCTGCTGCACAAGGGCATCGCCGGGCCGATCGTCGGCGCCAGCAAGACCTGGCAGCTCGACCAGGCCGTGGCGGCGCTGGACGTGGCGTTGTCGGCCGAAGAGATCGCGCGGCTGGAGGCGCCGTACCGTCCGCATGCGGTGACGGGGCACGTCTGATGCCCTGGCTCGCCGCCGCACCGGCCGCCCGGCGATGGGCCGCGGGCCTGGCCGCCCTGGCGCTGGCGGCCTGCGCGTCGCAGCCGCCGAAGGGGCCCCAGCAGCCGCAGACGCAGCCCACGCCGACGCCTGCGCCGCCGGCATCCCAGGCCGCGGCGCCCGCCGACGGCTTCGCCGCCTGGCTGGCCGCCTTCCGCACCGAGGCGCGCGCCGCCGGCATCGGCGAGGCGACGCTGGCGGCTGCGCTCGGCCCGGCGCAGTACCTGCCGCGCGTGGTCGAGCTGGACCGCGCGCAGCCCGAGTTCACCCGCGCCGTGTGGGACTACCTCGACACCGCCGTCAGCGACGCGCGCGTCGCCCGCGGGCAGGAGCAGCTGGCGCGCGTGCGCCCCGAGGCCGATGCCGCCGCCGCGCGCTACGGCGTGCCGGCCGAGGTGCTGGGCGCCGTCTGGGGCATGGAGAGCAACTACGGCGCCAACGTCGGCGACACGCCGACCGTCGACGCGCTGGCCACCCTGGCCTTCGACGGCCGCCGCGCCGACTGGGCGCGCAGGGAACTGCTGGCCGCGCTGCGCATCATCGACAACCGCGACATCGACCGCGCGCACATGATCGGCTCCTGGGCCGGCGCCATGGGGCAGACGCAGTTCATGCCCTCGACCTTCCTCGGCCACGCCGTCGACGCCGACGGCGACGGCCGGCGCGACATCTGGGGCAGCATGGCCGACGTGATGGCCTCCACCGCCAGCTTCCTGGCCCGCTCCGGCTGGCAGGCGGGCCAGCCCTGGGGCGTGGAAGTGCGCCTGCCGCCCGGCTTCGACGTGGCGCGCGCCGATGCCGGCGTGCGCCAGGACGCCGCCGCCTGGGCCGCCGAGGGCGTGCAGTCGGTATCCGGCGCCGCGCTGCCGCCGCTGCCCGATGCGCAGCTGCTGCTGCCGGCCGGTGCGCGCGGCCCGGCCTTCCTGGCCGGGCCCAACTTCCGCGCGCTGCTGCGCTACAACAACTCGACCAGCTACGCCCTGGGCGTCGGCCTGCTGGCCCAGCGGCTGGCGGGCGGCGCGGGCGTGCAGGCCGCCTGGCCGCGCGACCTGGTGCCGCTCACGCGCAGCCAGGTGCGCCTGCTCCAGCAGGCGCTGAAGGCGCGGGGCTTCGACCCTGGCGAGCCCGACGGCGTCGCCGGCTCGGCCACCCGCCGTGCGCTGCGCGACTGGCAGCGCAGCGCCGGCCTGCCGGCCGACGGCTTCCCGACCGCGGACCTGCTGCAGCGGCTGCAGCAGCCCTAGGACCCCGGGATTCAGGCCCGGCTGCGCGGCGCCTCCAGGTAGGCGCCGGATTCGTGCAGCTGGCGCTCCGCCTCGTCGATGCGGCGCACGGCGGCCTTGCCGGCGCGGCTGGCCAGCAGCTCCAGCAGGGTCTCGGCCAGCGTCATGCCGGCGGACACCGAGGGAAAGAACGAGGGGCTGTGGTTGGCGAACAGCAGCGTCTCGTGCGCCTGCAGCGACAGCGGCGAAGTGCTGCTGTCGGTCAGCGCGATCACGCGGCAGCCGGCCGCGCGCGCGGCCTGGGCCACCTGCAGCGCCTCGCGCGAGTAGGGCGCGAAGCTGGCCACCAGCAGCGCGTCGCCCCGGGCGAAGCTGCGCTGCTGCATCTCCAGCGCGCCGCCCAGGCCGTCCACCAGATGCACCGAGGGCCGGAACAGCCGGTACAGGTAGACGAAGGCGAAGGCGATCGGATAGCAGGCGCGAAAGCCCGCGGCATGCACGGCGGGCGCCTTCTCCAGCACCGCGCAGACCCGCTCCAGCGAAGGGGCGCAGTGCGCCTGCGTCTCCTCCAGGTTGCGGCGCTGCACCTCGAACATCTCGTCCGCCAGGCCCGCCTCGCGCGCGCGGCCGATGAGCTGCTGCGCCCGTTCTCCGTAGGCCCGCGGGCCCAGGCCCATCTCGGCGGCGAAGGCCGCCTTCAGCGGCGGCCAGCCGTCGAAGCCGAAGTGCTGCGCGAAGCGCACCAGCGTCGCCGGCGTGGCGTCGGCGTGCACGCCGATGCGGCGCATCGAGGTCGTCACCACCTCGGCCGGGTGGTCCAGCAGGTAGCGGGCGATCCGCTGCAGCGCGGGGCTCAGTTCGGGGAAGCGCTGGCGGATCTGTTCCTGGACGGAGGGCATGGCGGGAGGAGGGTGGCGGCAGAGTGGAACGAATGTACCGAAACGGTATGAGGTGTTCCACCATCAGGGCTATCGAGGGTTGACGGAACATTTGTTCCAAAACAGAATTTCTCAAAACATTAGTTCCGAATCCCCTCTCGCCATGAGCCACGTCTTCCACCGCCACCTGCGCCACACCCCGCCGCAGGCCGTGTCCGCCAGCGGGATGTTCATCCGCGACGCGCAGGGCCGGGCGTACCTCGACGCCTCGGGCGGCGCGGCCGTCTCCTCGCTCGGCCACGGGCACCCCGACGTGATCGCCGCCATGCACGCGCAGATCGACCGGCTGGCCTACGCCCACACCAGCTTCTTCACCACCGAGGTGGCGGAGCAGCTCGCCGACGAACTGGTGCGCACGGCGCCCGAGGGCACGAGCCATGCCTACCTGGTCAGCGGCGGCTCGGAGGCCGTGGAGGCGGCGCTGAAGATGGCGCGCCAGTACTTCGTGGAGACCGGCCAGCCGCAGCGCACCCACTTCATCGCGCGCCGCCAGAGCTACCACGGCAACACGCTGGGCGCGCTGGCCGTCGGCGGCAACGCCTGGCGGCGCGAGCCCTTCGCGCCCATCCTGGTGCCGGCCACGCACGTGTCGCCGTGCTATCCCTACCGCGAGCAGCGCGAGGGCGAGAACGCGCAGCAGTACGGCCAGCGGCTGGCCGACGAGCTGGAGCAGGCCATCCTGGCGCAGGGCGCCGATCGCGTGATCGCCTTCGTCGCCGAGACGGTGGGCGGCGCCACTGCCGGCGTGCTGACGCCGGTGCCGGGCTACTTCAAGGCGGTGCGCGAGGTCTGCGACCGCCACGGCGTGCTGCTGATCCTCGACGAGGTGATGTGCGGCATGGGCCGCACCGGCACGCTCTACGCCTGCGAGCAGGAGGGCGTGGCGCCCGACCTCGTCACCGTCGCCAAGGGGCTGGGCGGCGGCTACCAGCCGGTGGGCGCGGTGCTCGCCCAGCGCCGCATCGTGGAGGCCATGTCCAGCGGCAGCGGCTTCTTCCAGCACGGCCACACCTACCTCGGCCACCCGGTCGCCTGCGCGGCGGCGCTGGCGGTGCAGCGGGTCATCCACCGCGACGGCCTGCTGGCCCGGGTGCGCGAGCGCGGCGAGGTCTTCGGCCGCCTGCTGCGCGAGGCGCTGGGCGCGCACCCGCACGTGGGCGACATCCGCGGGCGCGGCTTCTTCTGGGGCGTCGAACTCGTGGCCGAGCGCGCCGGCAAGACGCCCTTCGACCCGGCGCGGCGGCTGCATGCGCGCGTCAAGCAGGCGGCGATGGCACAGGGCCTGCTGGTGTACCCGATGGGTGGCACCGTCGACGGGCGGCAGGGCGACCACGTGCTGCTCGCTCCGCCGTTCATCGCCAGCGAGGCCGACCTGGCACAGATCGCCCGGCTGCTGGCGACGGCGCTGGACGCGGCACTGGCCGCGTGAGCGTTTCCCCTTTCCAACCCGAACCGAGGAGAAAGCAGTGATGAAGAAGAACCCGTTCCCCGCGCTGGCCGGCGCGCTCGCCGTGGCCGCGTCCGGCCTGGCCGCCGCGCCCGCGCTGGCGCAGTCCAAGTTCGTCACCATCGGCACCGGCGGCGTGACCGGCGTGTACTACGCGGCCGGCGGCGCGATCTGCCGCCTGGTCAACAAGGACCGCGCGCAGCACGGCATCCGCTGCTCGGTGGAGTCCACCGGCGGCTCGGTGTTCAACATCAACACCATCAAGGCCGGCGAGCTGGACATGGGCGTGGCGCAGAGCGACGTGCAGTTCAACGCGGTGAAGGGGCAGGGCCAGTTCCAGAGCGCCGGCGCCTACCCCGAGCTGCGCGCGGTGTTCTCGCTGCACCCGGAGCCCTTCACCGTGGTGGCGCGCAAGGAAGCCAACATCACGAAGTTCGAGGACTTCAAGGGCAAGCGCTTCAACGTCGGCAACCCGGGCTCGGGCACGCTGGCCTCGTCCACCCAGCTCGTCAACGCGCTGGGCTGGAAGATGAGCGACTTCGGCCTCGCCTCCGAACTCAAGGCCGACGAGCACGGCCCCGCGCTGTGCGACGGCAAGATCGACGGCTTCTTCTACGCCGTGGGCCACCCCTCGGCCAACATCCAGGACCCGACCACGAGCTGCGGCGCCAAGCTGGTGCCGCTGACCGGCCCGGTGGTCGACAAGCTGGTGGCCGACAACCCCTACTTCGCCAAGGCCACCATCCCCGCCGGGCTGTATCCGAACAACCCGCAGGCCACCGAGACCTATGGCGTGCTGGCCACCTTCGTCAGCTCCGCCAAGGTGCCGGCCGACACCATCTACCAGGTGGTCAAGGCGGTGTTCGACAACTTCGAGGACTTCAAGCGCCTGCATCCGGCCTTCGCCAACCTCAAGCCCGAGGACATGGTCAAGGCGGGGCAGACCGCGCCGCTGCACGAGGGCGCGCTGCGTTACTACAAGGAAAAGGGCTGGGTGAAGTAACCCGGCGCCGCGCACGCCCGATGCGGGTGCAGGGAGGCGGATGGATCCCGCAAGGCCATCCGCCTTTTTCGGGAACAGGACTGAACCCCGTAGCACAGGGGAAAGGAGGGCCGGTACATGAGTGACCTCGACAAGGCATCCCCGGAACTGCAGCAGCTGGTGGCGGACGTCGACACCGGCGGCCGCACGGCCGGCGGCGCGCCCGGCATGGTGATCTTCATCGGCGCGGTGGGCTGGGCGCTGTTCCAGCTCTGGTACGCCTCGCCGCTGCCCTTCATGCTGGGCTTCGGCGTGCTCAACGACACCGAGGCGCGCGCCATCCACCTGGGCACGGCGCTGTTCCTGGCCTTCCTGGCCTTTCCGGCGACGCGGCGCTCGCCGCGCGACCGCATCCCGCTGCAGGACTGGGCGCTGGCGCTGGCGGCCGCCTTCGCGGGCGCCTACCTGATGCTGTTCTACCGCGAGTTGGCCACGCGGCCCGGCCAGCCGACGGCGATGGACGTCGCCACCGCCTGCGCGGGGCTGGTGCTGCTGCTGGAGGCCACCCGCCGCGCGGTGGGCCTGCCGATGGCGATCCTGGGCATCGTGTTCCTGGGCTACGTCTTCCTGGGGCCCTGGCTGCCCGACGTGATCGCGCACAAGGGCGCCTCGCTGGAGCGCATGGCCTCGCACATGTGGCTGACGACCGAGGGCGTGTACGGCGTGGCGCTGGGCGTGTCGGTGGCCTTCATCTACATCTTCGTGCTGTTCGGCGCGCTGCTCGACCGCGCCGGCGGCGGCAACTACATGATGCAGGTGTCCTTCGCGCTGCTGGGCCACCTGCGCGGCGGGCCGGCCAAGGTGGCGGTGGTCTCGTCGGCGCTCAACGGGCTGATCTCGGGCTCGTCGGTGTCCAACGTGGTCACCGGCGGCATCTTCACCATCCCGCTGATGAAGAAGGCCGGCTACGGCGGCGTGAAGGCCGGCGCGATCGAGACCGCCTCGTCCATCAACGGCCAGATCATGCCGCCGGTGATGGGCGCCGCGGCCTTCCTGATGGTGGAGTACGTGGGCATCCCCTACGTGGACATCATCAGGCACGCGCTGCTGCCGGCCGTCATCTCCTACATCGCGCTGTTCTACATCGTCCACCTGGAGGCGGTGAAGCTGGGCATCAGGCCGATGGCGATGGCGCAGGCGCGCACCGCGCGGCAGAAGTTCACCGGCCGCGCGCTCGGCATCTCGGGCACCATCGCCGTGATGGGCGCGGTGTACTGGATCGCCATCGGCGCGCGCGCGCTGCTCGGCGCGGCCGCGCCCTGGGTGCTGATCGGGCTGCTGGCAGGCCTGTACGTCTGGCTGCTGCGGGTGGCTGCGCGCAGCCCCGACCTGCCGGAGGACATCGACGTCAACAACCCCGTGCTGCCGCAGGCCTGGCCCACGGTGCGCGCCGGCCTCTACTACCTGATCCCCATCGGCGTGCTGATCTGGTGCCTGGCGGTGGACGAGCTCTCGCCCGCGCTGTCGGCCTTCTGGGCCACCGTGACCATGATCGTGCTGATGCTCACGCAGCGGCCGCTGCTGGCCTTCTTCCGCGGCCGCGGCATGCCGCTGCAGGCGTGGAAGGACAGCGCGAACGAGGTCGTCCAGGGCCTGAACGACGGCAGCCGCAACATGATCGGCATCGGCATCGCCACCGCGACGGCGGGCATCATCGTCGGCGGCATCACGCTCACCGGGCTGGGCTTCCGCATGACCGACTTCGTGGAACTGGTGTCGCAGGGCAACGTGATCCTGATGCTGCTGTTCACCGCCTTCGTCTGCCTGGTGCTGGGCCTGGGCGTGCCCACCACCGCCAACTACGTGCTGATGGCCTCGCTGATGGCGCCGGTCATCGTCGAGCTGGGCGCGCAGTCGGGGCTGGTGATCCCGCTCATCGCGGTGCACCTGTTCGTCTTCTACTACGGCATCATGGCCGACGTCACGCCGCCGGCGGGCCTGGCCACCTTCGCCGCGGCGGCGATCTCGGGCGAGGACCCGATCAGGACCGGCGTGCAGGGTTCGCTGTACGCCATGCGCACGGTGGTGCTTCCCTTCGTCTTCGTCTTCAATCCGGCGCTGCTGATGATCGACGTGCGCGGCTGGTGGGAGATCGCGCTGGTCGCTCTCACCGCCACGCTGGCCTCGCTCACCTTCGCGGCAGCCACCATGGGCTGGTTCCGCACCCGCTGCCGCTGGTGGGAGGTGCTGCTGCTGCTGGTCGCCACCTTCCTGCTGTTCCGCCCCGACTGGGTGGTGGACCAGTACGCCGCGCCCTACAGCGAGGCGCCGGCCAGCCGGATCTTCGAGTCGGCCGAGGCGCTGGGCGAGAAGGAGCGGCTGGTGCTGCAGATCCACGGCACCAACATCGAGGGCGACGAGGTGCGCAAGACCGTCGCGGTGCAGCTCGACGAAGCCGGGCCCGGGCGCGAGCGGCTGCAGAAGGCGGGCCTGACCGTCACGTCGCTGGGCGAGCAGGTGCGGATCGCCAACGTGCGCTTCGGCAGCCAGGCGCGCAAGAGCGGCTTCGAGCCCGGCTGGGAAGTGGCCGCGGTGATGGTGCCCAGCGACCGGCCCTCCGCCTACTGGATCTACCTGCCCGCGACGCTGCTGGTGCTGCTGCTGTGGTGGGGGCAGGGCCGGCGCGCGCGCGCCGAGCCGCTGGGCGCCAAGGGGGTGGCATGACGCGCGTCGCCCTGATCCACGCGCTGGCCCACTCGGTCGCGCCCATCAACGAGGAGATGGCGCGGGCCTGGCCCGCATGCCAGCGCATGAACCTGCTGGACGACAGCCTCTCGGCCGACCTGGCCCGGTCCGGCCGCGGGCTCGACGAGGCGATGCACCGGCGCTTCGAGACGCTGAGCGCCTACGCCGAAGGCACCGGCGCGAGGGGCATCCTGTTCACCTGCTCGGCCTTCGGGCCCTGCATCGAGGCCGCGGCGGCGCGGCGGCCGCACATGCCGGTGCTCAAGCCCAACGAGGCGATGATCGCCGACGCGGCGCGCTCCGGCGGCCGGGTCGGGCTGATCGCCTCCTTCGCGCCCACGCTGCGGAGCATGCCGCCGGAATTCCCCGCCGCGGTGCCGCTGCGCACCCGGCTGGCCGAAGGCGCCCTGCAGGCGCTGGACGAGGGCCGCGTGCAGGCGCACGACGAGGCCGTGCTGCACGCCGCGCGGGCGCTGCTGGCCGAGGGCTGCGAGGTGATCGCGCTGGCGCAGTTCAGCATGGCGCGGGCGGCGCCGCTGCTGCGCCGCGAGCTGCCGGCGCAGGTGCCGGTGCTGACCACGCCGGGCAGCGCGGTACGGGCGCTGCGCGAGCGCATCCGGGAGGACCCTGACCCCTCGCGATAATCGGCGCTCTTTGTAGGAGCGTCAGTTTGGATATCGTTCTCTTGGTCAAGGCCGCGGTCATGGGCATCGTGGAGGGTCTGACCGAATTCCTCCCCATCTCGTCCACCGGCCACCTCATCCTCGCCGGCGCGCTGCTGGGTTTCGACGACGGCAAGGCCAAGGTGTTCGACATCGCCATCCAGACCGGCGCGATCTTCGCCGTCATCCTGGTGTACTGGCAGAAGATCCGCTCGACCGTCACGGCGCTGCCGCGCCAGCCGAAGGCGCGGCGCTTCGCGCTCAACGTGCTGATCGGCTTCCTGCCGGCGGTGGTGCTGGGCCTGGTGTTCGGCAAGGCCATCAAGGCGAACCTGTTCACGCCGGTGGTGGTGGCCACCACCTTCATCCTCGGCGGCTTCGTCATCCTCTGGGCCGAGAAGCGCCCGCCCGGCGCCGTGCGCGTGGAGCACGTGGACGACATGACGCCCTGGGACGCGCTCAAAGTCGGCCTGGTGCAGTGCTTCGCCATGATCCCGGGCACCAGCCGATCGGGCGCGACCATCATCGGCGGCATGCTGCTGGGCCTGTCGCGCAAGGCGGCGACGGACTTCTCCTTCTTCCTGGCCATCCCCACGCTCATCGGCGCCGGTGTCTACAGCCTCTACAAGGAGCGGGCGCTGCTGTCGGCGGCCGACATCCCGCTGTTCGCGGTGGGCCTGGTGTTCTCGTTCGTGAGCGCCTGGCTGTGCGTGCGCTGGCTGCTGCGCTACATCTCCAGCCACAGCTTCGTGCCCTTCGCCTGGTACCGCATCGCCTTCGGCATCGTGGTGCTGGCCACGGCCTGGAGCGGCGTGGTGCAGTGGGCCGAGTGAGCCGGCTGCTGCGCTAGCTAGCGCGCCGAGAGCAGGTCGATCAGCAGCGTGACCACCGTGCGGCCCGGCCGCGACTGCCACTGCACCACGCCCGCCAGCCGCTCGGCGCGCGTGCGCATGTTGCGCAGGCCGTTGCCCGGCGCGTCGCCGGCCGACTCGACGGCGAAGCCGCGGCCGTCGTCGCGCACGTCCAGCCGCAGGTGCGTGCGGGTGCGGGTGACGTAGACGTCCGCCCGGCGCGCGCCGCTGTGCTTGAGCACGTTGGTCAGCGCCTCCTGCAGGAAGCGCAGCACGCCGATGTTCAGCGAGGCGGTGAGCGTCAGGTCGCCGACGTTGAGCAGGTGCCAGCGGCAGACGACGCCGTTGGCCTCGAAGAGCGTGCCCAAGCGGTGGCGCAGCGGGGCGATCACGTCGTCCAGCGGCTGCAGCCCCGGCTGCTGGCCGGTGGCGTCCAGGATCAGCCGCAGGTCGTCGCGCAGGTCCTTGAGCATGGCGAGGATGCGATCCTGCGGCACCGGCTGCGAGGCGTGCTCCAGCGAGGCGATGCTGCCCACCAGCATGCCGCCCAGGCCGTCGTGCAGGTCGCTGGCCAGCGCCACCCGCTCATGGGCGCGCGCATGCATCAGCTTGAGCGCGTGCGTGCGCTCCAGCGTGTCGCGCAGCTCGGTCTTCGCCGCCTCGACCTGGGCGATCAGGCGCGCGTTGAACTGCTCCGTCTCACGCAGCGCCTGCGTGAAGCGGCGCGCCAGCAGCACGGCCAGCGCCACCAGCAGCGCGCAGGAGGCGATGCCGGCGTAGTAGCGCGTGCCCGGCAGCCATTGCAGGAACACCAGCAGGTCGTGTGCCGCCGCCGCCAGCACGATCAGCATCAGCACGAGCAGCAGCGTCCGCTCGCGCCGGCTGGAGACCGGCCAGCGCACGGCGAACACGCCCACGGCCGCCGTGGCCGTCGCGGCGGCGGCCACGCTGCTCCACAGCGCCCGGTGCGCGGCCATGCCGGTGCGCGGCAGGCTCCACAGGTCGGCCCAGGCCAGCACCGCGGCGAGCCAGATGGCGGCCTCCACCAGGGGCGCGCCTTCCTCGCGCCGCAGCCGCAGCACGAACAGCAGGAAGGCGGCGGCGAAGAAGACCAGCAGCGAGGTGTTCAGCGCCTGCCAGGCGTCGGTGCCCGCCAGCGGCCAGGGCGAGGTCGCCAGGTGGTTGAACTCGAACAGCAGCCAGGCCAGCGACATCAGCGCGAACCAGGCATAGGCCGTCTCGCGCGGGCGCATCAGCCACAGGCCGCCGAACAGCAGGACGATCACCACGCTGGCGGCCATGGCGATCAGGGGCAGGTCGTGGCGCCACAGCAGTTCCTCCTCGTAGCGGGACTGCACCTGCGCCGGCTCGCCCACCAGCAGCGGCGGCAGGCCGCCCTGGTAGGCCGCCATGCCGGCCACGCGCACCAGCACGGTGTTCTCGCCCTCGCGCAGCAGCGCCGGCGCCACCAGCCACTGGCGCGGCGTGTTCCAGCTGCGCGTGAGCGGCTCCAGCAGGCTGGCGTCGCGGTGCAGCTCGATGCCGTTCACGTACACGCTGCCGGCCATGTTGATCCACGCCAGCATCAGCGCCGCGGGCGCGTCGCCGGCGTGCTGCCAGGTGAAGCGGTACCAGACGACGCCGTCGTGCGACGGCCAGCGGACGGCCCAGTTGTCGGGCAGGCCGACCGCCTGCCAGCCGGCCTCGGGCGGCGCCGCGTCGTGCCAGCCGCCGCGCACGGCCTGCGCCCGGGCCAGCTCGAGCAGTTCCCCCGCCGCCGCCGGCGCCGGGCCGGCCAGCAGCAGCGCCAGCACCGCCAGCAGCGGCGCCAGCCATCCGCGCCGGATCAGGAAAGCAGCCCGTGCCGGCGCGCCTCGAACACCGCCTCGGTGCGCGAGTTCACCACCAGCTTGCGGTAGATGTTCTTGGTGTGGCATTCGACCGTCAGCTTCGAGATCGAAAGCAGGTCCGCCATCTCGCGGTTGCTCAGACCCTGGGCGACCAGGCGGAGGATCTCGCGTTCACGCGGGCTGAGCGAGGGGACGGGCTCGCCGTCGGACGGCGCGGGGCTGCTGCCGCCCGGCGGTGCGGGGGCGGCCAGCAGGCCCATGATGCGGCGCGCGACGAAGGGGTCGATGGGGGCGCCGCCGCGCTCGATGCTGCGCAGCGCCAGGCTCAGCTCCAGGTCGTCGCGCTCCTTGAGCAGGTAGCCGATCGCCCCGGCGCGCAGCGCGCTGACGATCACGTCCTCGGTGCGCCAGGCCGAGATCACCACGGCGGGTGTGTCGGGCTGGTGGCGGCGCATCCAGCCGATGAACTCGACGCCGCTGCCGTCGGGCAGGCCGATGTCCACCAGCACCACGCCGAAGCGGCGCTCGCCCACCCGGTCGCGCGCCTTCGCCACGCTCTCGGCCATGGCGATGGCCTCGGGCGGGCAGCCCAGGCCCTGCAGCACGCCGGCCAGGCGCTGCCGCACGGCGGGCTCGTCATCCACCACCAGCGCAGGGCTCAGGTGGACCGGTTCGATCACTTCCAAGGGGACTGCTCCTTGCCAAGACCACCGCACCGTCCCCCGGGGAAGGGATTAGTACCAAAGAGGTACCAGTTTTCGGGGATTGGTGCGAAAGTCCACATTTTGTATCTTTCGTCCTCATTTTTTTGCGCCTCTGGTAACGAATGAAAGGGCGCACGTTGGAAATTCTTGGCTTGACAGCTAGGCAGGCCGGGAGATTGTCATGAATTTGTTACTGGATATCCATCAACTTCGCCCCGACCGCTACGCCTACAGCATCACCACGGACGGCTCCCAGGACGGCGACGCCGCCTGCTACGAGAGCGCCTTCGATTCGCTGGAAACCTGCCTGCAGGACGCGGGAGATTCGCTGGGCCACTACTTCCCGCGCGTGCAGATGCGCTACGAGGGCAGCGTGGTGGGCGCCTGCACCACCGAATTGCTGCGCCGCAACCCCCGGGGGCTGGCCGAGCGCTTCCTGGCGGCGCTGTCGCGGCGCCGCGGCGCGTCCGGGCACGCCGGCCGCTGAGGCCCCGGCGCGGCCGAAACCCGCTCAGATGAGCTTTTCCTCGGGCGTGGAGATCTTGCGCAGCGCCTCGTGCCGCACCGCCGGCATCTTCAGGGGGTGCTCGGTGGCGGCGTCGTCCCACACCGGGTCCTCCAGGCTGTCGAACACCTCGCGCAGCTTCTGGCCCCAGCCATCGTGGATCATGCGGTAGTAGGGGTTGTCGGCGTCGATGCAGACGATCTTGTCGGCCGCCAGGCCGCCGGCCTCGTAGACCACCAGGTCCAGCGGCAGGCCCACCGAGAGGTTGGACTTCATGGTCGAGTCCATCGACACCAGCGCGCACTTGGCGGCCTCGGCCAGCGGCGTCTCGGGCGTGAGCACGCGGTCGAGCACCGGCTTGCCGTACTTCGATTCGCCGATCTGGAAGTAGGGCGTCTCGGTGGTGGCCTCGATGAAGTTGCCGGCCGAATAGACGAGGAACAGGCGCATGCCCTCGCCCTTGATCTGCCCGCCGAAGACGAAGGTGACGTTGAAGTCCACGCCGGCGTGCTTGAGCGCCTCGGCGTCGCGGTCGTAGACGTGACGCACGGCCGCGCCCAGCACGCGCGCGGCGTCGAACATGCTGCGCGCGTTCCAGATCGTGGTGGGGGTGTCGCTGCCGGGCTCCTGCAGCTCCTCGGTCTGCAGGATCTCGCGCACCGACTGCGAGATGCTGAGGTTGCCGGCCGACAGCAGCACCATGACGCGCTCGCCCGGCTGCTCGTAGACGATCATCTTGCGGAAGGTGCTGATGTGGTCGACCCCCGCGTTGGTGCGCGAGTCGGACAGGAACACCAGCCCGGCGTTGAGTTTGATGCCTACGCAGTACGTCATGGGTGTGGCGCGGCAGGGCCCCTCAGGCCCGCTCGCGTTCGTGCAGTTTCTTGAGTTTGTAGAGCGCTTCCAGCGCCTCCCTTGGGCTCATCGCGTCGGGGTCGAGCGCGGCCACGGCGGATTCTATGGGGCTGTCCTGCGGCGTCTCGGCCACGGGCGGCGGCGCGAACAGGTCCACCTGCGCGCGTGTCTCGCTCTGCTGCGCCTCCAGCGCCTCCAGCGCCTGGCGCGCATGGTTGACCACCGCCGCCGGCATGCCGGCCAGCCGCGCCACCTGGATGCCGTAGCTGCGGCTGGCGGGCCCGGGCTGCAGCTCGTGCAGGAAGACGATGTCGCGCCCCGACTCGGTCGCGCTGACGTGCATGTTCACTGCTGCGTGGTGCGTGGCCGGGAACTCGGTCAGCTCGAAGTAGTGCGTGGCGAAGAGGGCGAAGGCCTTGGTGCGGTCGTGCAGGTGCGCCGCGATGCCGGCGGCCAGCGCCAGCCCGTCGAAGGTGCTGGTGCCGCGGCCGATCTCGTCCATCAGCACCAGTGACTGCGGCGTGGCGCCGTGCAGGATCTGCGCTGCTTCGGTCATCTCGAGCATGAAGGTGGACTGTGCGTTGGCCAGGTCGTCGGCGGCGCCGATGCGGGTGTGGATGGCGTCGATGGGCCCGAGCCGGCAGTTCGCCGCCGGCACGAAGGAGCCCATCGAGGCCAGCAGCACGATCAGTGCCACTTGCCGCATGTAGGTGGACTTGCCGCCCATGTTGGGACCGGTGATGACCTGCATGCGCTGGCTCGGCCCCAGGCGCGTGTCGTTGGCGATGAAGGCGCCGGCCGAGCGCTCGGCCAGCCGCGCCTCCACCACCGGGTGGCGGCCCTGCTCGATCTCGATGCAGGGGTGGGCGACGAAGTGCGGCGCGTTCCAGCCCAGCGTGTGGGCGCGCTCGGCCAGGGCGCACAGCGCGTCGAGCGTGGCCAGCGCGTCGGCCAGGCGGGTGAGGGCAGGCACGTGGGCCTGCAGGGCGTCGAGCAGCTGCTCGTACAGCCATTTCTCGCGCGCCAGGGCGCGCTCCTGCGCCGACAGCGCCTTGTCCTCGAAGGCCTTGAGCTCCGGCGTGATGAAGCGCTCGGCGTTCTTCAGCGTCTGGCGGCGACGGTAGTGGTCGGGCACCTTCGAGAGGGCGCTCTGCGTCACCTCGATGTAGAAGCCGTGCACGCGGTTGAACTGCACCTTCAGGTTGGCGATGCCGGTGAGGTTGCGCTCGCGCGCCTCCAGCTCGATCAGGAAGCCGTCGGCGTTCTCGCTGATGGCGCGCAGCTCGTCCAGCTCGGCGTCGTGGCCGGTGGCGATCACGCCGCCGTCGCGCACCAGCGCGGCGGGTTCGGGCAGCAGCGCGGCGGCCAGCAGTTGCGCGCAGCCGGGCGGCGGCGCCAGCTCCTCGGCCACGTGGGTCAGCAGGGTCGCCGCGGCCGGCAGCAGCGGCGCCAGGTGCTGCGCCTTCTGCAGCGCCAGGCCCAGCGCGACCAGCTCGCGCGGCCGCACCTGCCGCAGCGCGACGCGCGCGCTGATGCGCTCCACGTCGCTGGTGTTCTTCAGTTGCTCGCGCAGGCGCTTCCACGGCGCGGCGGTCTCGCCGGGCGCGGGCGCCTGCAGCGCGGCGATGGCTTCCAGCCGCAACTGCGCCTCGTGCCGCTCGCGCCGCGGCGCCAGCAGCCAGCGGCGCAGGGCGCGGCTGCCCATGCCGGTCATGCAGGTGTCCAGCAGCGAGAACAGGGTCGGCGAGTCCTCGCCGCGCAGCGTCTGCACCAGCTCCAGGTTGCGCCGGGTGGCGGCCGGCAGCTCGATCAGCTCGCCGTCGCGCTCGACCACGATGCGCTGCAGGTGGGTGAGCGCGCGGCCCTGCGTGTGCTCCGCATAGCCCAGCAGGGCGGCGCCCGCGGCGTGCGCCTGCTCCAGGCCGTCGGCGCTCCAGGCCGCGAGCGAGGCGGCGCCGAGCTGCTCGGCCAGCTTGCGTTCGCCCAGGCTGGCGCCGAACTGCCAGGCCGGCCGCACGGCGAGCGTGAAGCCGCCGGCCTCGCGCGCGGCCTTGAGCCGCTGCTCGAAGGCGGGCGTGACCTCGGCGCTGTAGAGCAGCTCGCTCGGCGCGACCCGGCCCAGCCAGGCTTCCAGCGCATCGGCCGGGCATTCGGCCAGGTGCACGTCGGCGCCGGTGACGGACAGCCAGGCCAGGCCCAGCGTGTTGCGCGGGCCGGCATGTACGGCCATCAGCAGCGCGTCGCGCTTGTCGGCCAGCAGCTCGGCGTCGGTCAGCGTGCCGGGCGTGACGACGCGCACCACCTTGCGCTCGACCGGCCCCTTGCTGGCGCCGACCTCGCCCACCTGCTCGCAGATGGCGACCGATTCGCCCAGCTTGATGAGCCGCGCGAGGTAGGTCTCGACCGAATGGAAGGGCACGCCGCACATCACCACCGGCGCGCCGGCGGACTGGCCGCGCGTGGTGAGCGTGATGTCCATCAGGCGCGAGGCCTTCTCGGCATCGGCGTAGAACAGCTCGTAGAAATCGCCCATCCGGTAGAACAGCAGCGTGTCCGGATGGTCGGCCTTGAGGCGCAGGTACTGCGCCATCATGGGCGTGTGCTCTGAAAGGGCGGGCTTCGTCGGATGTGCAGCAGTCACGCCTTCCCTCGATAACCTGTTGTCGGCATGGGCATGGTTGGCAAGCGGGCCGGCGCCGCCCATCGGGGGCGCCGTACGCAGAGGCTCGAAGCGCGGCAGGAACGGCGCCGCTTCAGCCGGGCGGCCGATTATCGGGGGATGCGTCCGGGGCCCGCGCGCGCTGCGCGCGCAGGGCTCAGCGGGCGAGCCAGGCGTCGATCTCGGCGCGCCAGCGCTCGAGGAAGCGCTGCTGGGTCAGCGTGCCGGCATGCGCCTTCAGCCGGTCGGACAGGGCGCCGCGCGCGTCGGCGGGCATGTGGACGAGCTGCTGCATGGCGGCCGCGACACCCGGCACGTCGTCGCCCGGGACCACCACCCCGATCCCGCCCACCGCCTCGTACAGCGCGCCGTCGGAGGAGATGATGGCCGGCAGGCCGTG
This sequence comes from Xenophilus azovorans DSM 13620, assembly GCF_000745855.1. Lineage (GTDB taxonomy): Bacteria > Pseudomonadota > Gammaproteobacteria > Burkholderiales > Burkholderiaceae_C > Xenophilus > Xenophilus azovorans. Next base: position 4,627 of record NZ_KN050768.1, on the reverse strand, counting down.
GGCCGCCGCCTCCAGGACGGGCATGCCGAAGCCCTCGAGCTTGCTGGGCAGCACGAAGCCCAGGGCGTTCTGGTAGAGCCACCCGAGCTGCGCGTCGGAGACGTAGCCGAGCAGTTCCACGCCGGCCTGGCGCGCCGCGGCGGCTCGCACGGCGTCCTTCTGGTCGCCGTTGGAGCCGCAGATGACGAGCTGCACGCCCTGGCCGGCCAGCCCGCTGACTGCGAAGGCCTCGATGGTCAGGAGGTGGTTCTTGCGGCGCTCCAGGGCGCCGACGCACAGCAGGAACCGGCCCTGGACGGACGGCACGCGCTCCGTGCGCGAGGCATGGATGCCGTTCCTCAGGTACAGGGGGATGACGCTGAGCGAGGGGAAGTCCTGCCCCAGCCAGCCGGTGAACTGGCGCCTGGAGGTCTCGCTGACGAACACCATGGAAGGCCGGGCCGCCTTGATCTTCGCGTATGCCCGGTCGTACAGCGCCCGGGTGGCGGGCAGGTACAGCTCGGGGGCGGTATGGGGGCCCACGTCGTGGCACAGCACCATGTCGCGCGGGCCCAGCGGCGCGCGCAGCACGTAGAGCGGGTCGAGGAAGAGCTGGCGCAGCCCCCGATCGGGCCAGCGCAGGGCCGGGGCGTCCTTCAGCAGCTCCAGCTCCCTGAGCAGCAGGCGCGCCAGGACCTTGCGCGCCAGCCCCTGGGCGAGGTTCGGCCCGAAGAGGCGCCAGCGCCGGATGCGGGATTCGGCGGCGAAGGCGTCGGTCAGGTCCTTGGCGATCTGGTAGGCGCCGGTCCTGTTGATCAGCGACAGCGAGTCGTCGATGAGGTAGCGGCCCGCCTTGGACGCCGCCGACCCGCGCTGCGCCGTCGGCGGGGCCAGGACGGGTGGCGAGCCGGGCGCAGGGTCCTGGGTCCGGGCGGCCGGAAGCGGCCGGCCTGCGGCATCGAGGAGCCCCGCGGGCGCCTCCAGGGGCCACGTCGTGGATGAGTGTCTGCCGGTCACTGGCGTCGATCGTTGTGCGAAGCCGGGCTTGGATGCCTCGTGCTTCCCGTGGCTCCCTGGCTCAAGAAATCCACCCTGCGGTGTCCGGACGTCCGTGCTGTCGCAGGGCTGCTGCCGCCTTCAGGCCAGCACGGCCGGGTGGGAGGCCTCGCGCCGGCGGCGCGCCACGCGCACCGCGTCCACCCACAGGCCCAGGTTGAAGGGCCGGCCGGAGCGCACGTCGCGCGCCTGGGCGATGCGGTTGAGCGGGAAGATGCGCGGATCGTTGATGTTGTCGACCCGGGCGACGATGGCCTGGCGGTGCAGGTCCAGCAGCTCGACCTGGATGGTGCGCTCGGCGTACTTGCCGTAGATGTCGAGGTAGCGGATGCGGATGAGCGGTTGCTCGTCGACGATGGGGTGGCTCTGCTCGTCCTCGCCGAGCTGGCCCCAGAGCGAGGCGTGGCCGGAGGAAGGCGAGCCGAACTCGGTGGTGCCGAAGCCGGTGGCGCCGAAGCTGGTGCTCGGGTTGTCGAGCGCGGCGCGCGCGGTGGTGGTCGGGATCTCCAGCGGCACCAGGCCGGAGCGCACGCGCGCGGCCAGGATGCGTTTGCGCTGCTGGCGCCGGGTCAACAGCCGCTCGCCCAGCCGGTAGGCCAGGGCGATCACCCCCAGGGCGATGACGGCGATGAGCATGAACGTCTGCCAGTGGCTGAGGTCGGTCATGGTGCTTGCGTGCAGGCGCGTTGCGCAGGACCGGTCTTGCGTGCCGGCGGATGTCTGCTCCCTGGGATTGCAGAATCTTACTCCTTTTGTATTCAAAAACAAAAGGGGTGGCGGTGCACCGGCCGCCTCCGCCGGACCCTCGGGCCGCCGTCAGCCGTCGAGCGAATCGTGCGTGCCGGCGGCGCCGCGCCGCCAGTAGCCGGAGGCGCGGATCCACTTCGGGTTCGCCCGGCATTCGTCGACCAGGTGCGCGCGCAGCGCCTTGGCGGTGGCGGACTCGCAGCCGATCCAGGCGTGGAAGTCGCCGCTGGGCAGCGGCGTGCGGCGCAGGGCCGCCAGCAGCGGGGGCTCGGCGGCTTCGCTGCCGCTGCGGTGCACCCACACCACCTGCACGTCGGCGGCGCTGGGCAGCGGCAGTTCGTCGGCGGGGCCGTCCACCTCGGCCAGCACCAGCGCCCGGGCGCCGGCAGGCAGTTCGGCCAGGCGGCGGGCGATGGCGGGCAGGGCGGTATCGTCGCCGGCCAGCAGGTGCCAGTCGAAGGCGGTGGGCACGATGAAGGAGCCGCGCGGGCCGCCCACGCCCAGCAGGTCGCCCGGTTCGGCGTGCTCGGCCCAGGCGGTGGCGGGGCCGGCCTCGTGCAGCGCGAAGTCGATCTGCACGGTGCCGGCCGCGTCGTCGTGGTGGTGCGGGGTGTAGTCGCGCATCACCGGCTTGGCGCCCTCGGGCCACACGGGGCCGTCCGGGCCGGCCGTGGGCAGCGTCAGCCGGCCGGTGGCCGGGTCGGGAAAGAACAGCTTGACGTGGTCGTCGAAGCCGGGGCTGGTGAAGCCTGCCATGTCGGCGCCGCCGAAGGTGATGCGCACGAGGTGCGGGGTGACGCGCTCGGTGCGCAGCACCGACAGGCGGCGGAAGCGCAGCACGTGGCGCACGCGCTGCGGCAGGCGCTCGGGGTGCGGCACGGGCGCCGGGCGGGACAGGGTGGTGGTGTCGGTCATCGGTCAGATCCGTTCGATGTGTTGCGCGGCTTGGTCGAGCACGGCCGCGAAGGCGTGCGCCTGTTCATCGTTGAGGGGCTCGCCCGCGAGCCGCAGGCGCATCGCGAGCTTGAGGTTCTCGATGGCCCGCGTCACCTGCGGGGGGCGGCCGGCGCGCAGGCCCGCGCCGTCCACGCCCGCGCGCATGCGGGCCATCAGTTCATCGGTGTGGGATCGGTGCTCGGCCAGGTGGGCCTGGCCGGCGGGGGTGACGCTGTAGCGCTTGCGTCCGCCCGCATCGGGGGCGTCTACTTGTACCAGCCCCGTTTCCTCCAGCAGGGTGAGGGTGGGGTAGACCACCCCCGGGCTGGGGCTGTAGCGGCCGCCGAGGCGCTCCTCGATGGCCTTGATGAGTTCGTACCCGTGGCGGGGCGCGTCGGCGATCAGCTGCAGCAGCACCAGCCGCAGTCCGCCGCGGCCGAACACGCGGTGGCCGCTGCCATGGCCGGGAGTCATGTTTCTCATGCGATGTTTCGTCTATATCGAAAAAGTAAACGATATATCGAAAACAATGTCCCTTTCGGGATGGAGGTTGTCGGGGGGATGGCCGAAGGGGGTGTTCGTGGTCCGGCCCCTCACCGGGGCCTGGGCCTGCGCCCGCGACCCAACGCACCTTTGCAGAACACCCCTTGCCCGTTCAATTCCCCTCACCCGTTCACGCTGAGGTTCTATGGTCCGCGTCAAGCGATCTTGACCGCCTGGTGGAGAGTCGGATCGAAGGTTGCGCGGTTTTTGAACAGGCTGAAGGCCACACGCACGAGCTTGCGGGCCAGCACCACCAGGGCTGCCGTGCGCGGCAAGCCCTTGGCGATCTCGCGCGCATAGACCTCGCGCCAGGCCGCCGTTCGGGACGCGGACATCGCCGCATTGAACATCAGCCGCCGCAGCTCGGCCGGCCCGCGCTTGGACAGCCTGCGCACACCCCGCTTGTGGCCCGAGTCCATCGGGCGCGGATCCAGCCCGGTGAAGGCCACCACCGCGTCAGCGCTCGCCTGAGCCAGGCGTGTGAACAGCACGAGCAGGGCCGCGCCGCTGAGCGCCCCCACGCCCGGCACCGAGGTGATGCTGCCCAGCGCCTGCTGCGCGCCCTGGATGCCTTGGGCCACCTGGGCGATGCGCTTGTCCAACGTCTGCAGTACCTGTGTCAGGGGCAGCATCACCTGGGGCAGCAACGCCCGGGTCACCGGGTCCTCGCCCATGCTCTGGCGCAGCGCGCCCTGGTGACGCACCAGCGCCGCTCGTCGGCGCAGCAGGCTGTCCAGTTCGGCCAGCGCCGGGGGCACGGGCTGCCAGCTGCGCAACTGCGCGTGCTCATGGGCCAGGTAGCGGGCAATCACCTGCGCATCGAGCCGGTCGGTCTTGCCGCGCTGGCCCACGCCTCGCGCGTAGTGGCTCACATCCCGCGGATTGAGCACATGCACCTGCAGCCCCTGAGCGTGGGCCAGGCGCGCCAGCAGCAGGTGGTAGCGGCCGGTGGACTCCATGGCCAGGCACGAGCCCGGCGGTACCTGCGCCAGCCATTGCGCGATGGCCGGGGCGTTGTTGGCGATGCGCCGCACGCCGGCCTTGTCGCCGTGCACGGCAATGTCCAGGTGGGTGCTGGCCACATCGGCCCCAAGATGCCAGATCGTCTGGCTTGTCAGCCTGGGATGCATGGTGACAATGCAAAGGCCGGGGCGGGGCTCGTGCAACGGCGTCAGCTTGCAGGCATCGGCGCTCGCCAAGGCGGCGCCGGGTTCCTTATCGACGCTCGGTGCAAGGGTGGGACGTTGCTCAGTGGGTGGGTCGATGCCTCTACATCGCCCAGGCCTGTCGATGTCCCTCCACCCCGGCGCCTTGCCCTTTCTCCAATGGTTGTTGCGGTGGCAAAACCATACAAGCCTGTCGAAGC
>NZ_JQKD01000012.1 GCF_000745855.1 Xenophilus azovorans DSM 13620 | reverse complement strand
GTTGGCTTCCAGCTGGGGCTTGCCGATCAGCGTCATGGGCACGTCGTTGATGATGCCCAGGTACTCGAAGTCGGTCTCGTAGTTGTAGGTGAGCTTGCGGTACAGCACCGGGGTGGTGGCCATGCCCACGTGGGTGACCAGCAGGGTGTAGCCGTCGTTGCGCGCGCGGGCGACTTTGGCGGTGCCGATGGTGCTGCCGGCGCCGGCGGCGTTGTCCACCACGATGGTGGTGCCCAGGGCTTTTTGCATGGCCTCGGCCAGGTCGCGCGCGACCTTGTCGGTGGGCCCGCCCGCGGCGAACGGCACCACGAAGGTGATGGGCTTGCCGTCGGGGAAGGTCTGCGCCTGCGCGCCGAAGGCGGACAGGGCGAGGGCGGCGGTCAGGGGAAGGAGGCGGATCGGGGACATGGAAGGAATGGCTCCAGGTTTCAAGGAAGAACGATGGACGGGCGTCACGGCGCGCGCGGCGGCACGCGGTGCTCGATCGGCTGCGGCCGCCAGGCCGGCTGCAGGTGGCAGCCGCTGGCGCTCTCGCCGGTGAAGCGCGGCACCTGTGCCGCGCAGCGCTGCGCGAGGCTGTCGGGCGAAGGCTTCTCGCCACGGTCGATCCAGTCGAGCATCGCGTCGAACAGCGCCGGGTATTCGGGATCGCTCAGGTAGCTGTGGCTGCGCTCGGTCGAGAACGCCTGCACCAGCCGGTCGGCGGTGCCGGCGGCCTCGCGGATGCGGCGGTAGCTGTCCTCCAGCTCGACGAAGGCGGTGGGGTCGTCGATGGCGTGCAGCGTGACCGTGGGCAGCGCGGTGCGCCCGGTGGGCAGGCTGTCGGCCGCGAGCGCGCCCTGCGCCTGCGGATCGGCCGCGTAGCGGGCCACGCCGGCGTTGAGCGCGGCGGCCTCCTCCGGCGCCGCGGCGTAGGTCACGCCCACGTTGCCGAAGGGATTGCGTCCGCCCAGGCGCTTCTGCACCACGTCCTGGAACAGCCAGGTGCCCCAGTTCAGGTGCGCGACCAGCGTGCGCTCGGGGATGCGCACCGCGGTGAGGATGGTCTTCAGCCGCGCGGCCTGCGCCGGCGTGCGCTGCGCCGCCGGCAGGCCCACGCCGGTGCAGGCGCGCACGCGCTCGGCGAGTTCCTTGCGCGTGAGCGTCGAGTCCGGCGGCAGGCCCTGCCACAGCGGGTACTGCGGCTCGTCCGCGGCCGGGTGGTTGCGGCACACGTACTGGTAGACCACGCGCAGGTCGAGCCGGAAGTCGTAGGCCGTGTTGCCGCCGCCGAGCACGCCGCTGGTGAGCACCAGGCCGTCGTAGGGGCTCTTCGCGCCGCCGGCGGGCGCGTACAGCTCGGCCGCCTTGGCCGCGACGCCCGCACCATAGCTCTGACCGTGCAGCAGCGTGCGCCGCGGCGTGCCGAAGTGCGCCACGAAGATGCGCCGCAGCCGCTCCGTGTCCTCGGCGGCCATGGTCACGCCGTAGCCGCCGCGCCGGTAGGTGGAGCCGGCCCAGGCGTAGCCCGCCTTCACCGTCACGGCCCAGCGCTGCAGGTCCTCCTCGCTGCGCTGCGGGCGCGGCGGCCCGGTCTCGGGCCCGCCGTGCGCGTGCATCACCAGCACGCGGTTCCAGTCCTTCGGGATGGCGATCCAGTAGAAGGCGCCCTGCCCGTCCGCGCCGGTGTAGCAGCGCGCGTCGGCCGGCACCGCGGCCGGGCAGGTGGCCGGCCGTGGCGCGGAAGGCGCAGCGGTTCGCGCCGCGGCGGGCAAGGCGAGTCCCGCGGCCGCGAGGGCCGCGGCGAATGCAAGTCTGCGAGGCTGGGTCATCAGTGACGTACTCCGATTTCCAGTGCCGCGTTCGCGCCGGGGTCGGACACGAAGCCGAGGACACCGCTGTTGTAGATGAGGTGGCCGGGCCGTCCGGCGTCGGCCTGCGCCACGCCGGGCGCCGGCACGTCGTAGCTCAGCGACGCCGTCGCGCTGCCGAGCTGCAGGCTGCTGCCGGCGACGGCGGCGTCGCGCTGCTCGCCGTTCACGGCGGCCACGACGTAGGCGCCGTCGGCCGTGCCGGCGATGAGGCTCTGCTGTTCCGCGACGAGGCGCATGCCGGTGGTGCCGCCCGGGTCGCGCACCAGGTGCAGCGGCACCGGCTCGCCGTTGACCAGGCCGATCACCATCGAGCCGGTCAGCGTGCCGCCGGTGGTGGTGGCGCTGCCGGTCGGCGAGGTGGTGAACAGGTCGAAGGCGCCGCGGGCGGTGTTGTAGGTGATGTAGCCCTTCTCGGTCTGCGTGCAGTCGGCGTCGTACACCATGAAGCCAGTGCCGCCGGGATCGCGGCAGTACTGGAAGGTGCCTGCGTTGCGCAACCGGCCCGCGGCAGCGTAGGCCGCCGTGCCGCCGGCGTCCTGCTGCACGCCCACCGCGTTGAAGATGTGCGCCACCGGGTTGAACACGGTCGGCGAGGCGGCGTTCTCGAAGGTGTTCTGGAAGGCCAGCAGGGGTGCGAAGCCGCCGCCGGCGGCCGCGCTCACCCCGCCCAGCAGCACGCCGCCGGGCGCGAAGGTGAACAGCGCGCCGTCCTCGCCGCTGGTGTAGCTGCACTGCCCCTGCTGCGCCAGCGTGCCGCTGCGCTGCGTGCCGGCGGCGCGCTGCGCGCTGGCGTCGATGGTCACGGTGTAGGCCAGGGTCGCGGGGTCGATCTGCACGCGCAGCTCCTCGCCGGCCGTGTTGCCGCCCTTGTAGGTGGCGGGCGAGGCGGGCAGGCTCGGGCAGGCCAGCGGATCGCCCACCTCGGTCACGCAGGCGTAGTTGACGGCCGCGTCGAGGCTGCCGCTGCCGCGGTACTTCGGCCAGGCCGGGAAGCGGCACAGCGGGCGCGTGCGGCCGAAGCTGCCGGCCACGGTGTCCATCGCCACCGGCGTGGCGGGCGCCAGGCCCTGCTCCACCCAGGCCTCCAGCGCGGCCAGCGAGTCCCAGCCGGGGATGAACACGCCGGTGCCGTGGCCCATGCCGGGCACGGTGTAGAAGCGCACGTGCTCGTCCACCGCCGCCTGGCCCAGCGCGGAAACCACGCGCTGGTAATAGTCGATGGTGGAGTTCGGGCTGATCACCTCGTCGGCCAGGCCGTGCAGCAGGATGAGCCGGCCGCCGCGCGCGAAGAAGGGCGCGAGGTTCGGGTCGCCGGCATCGGTGAGCGCCGACACCTCGGTCACGCGCGCCGCGTAGGGCCCCGGGTCGAGCGGGTCGAAGCCGAGCGCGTCGAAGTTCTCGATGCGGGTGACGAAGTGCTTCACCCACTGGTCGCCGGTGACGTACATGTTGGCGTCGGCCGAGGTGGCCGGGTTCGCCGGCACCGGCCGCGTGCCGAGGTCGCGCGTGGTGTAGGGGCCGGCCACCAGCGCGCCTTCGAGCAGGTTGTAGCCGCCGGCGCGCGTCACGCCGTGGGCCAGCGCGTAGGTGGTGAATTCCAGCGGCGACTCGATCGCGCGCACGGTCGCGAGCTGCGCGTCCGACAGGCAGCCGTCGCCCGCGTCGGTGCCGCCGCTGCAGCGCAGCGAGGCCAGGATCTGCCCGTTGAGCTGGCGGCAGCTCTCCACGTTGCTCACGATGCCGTCGGCCGCGCCGTCCAGCCGGTCGCAGGCCTGCAGCACGGTGCGCTGCACCAGCAGCGTCTTGGCCACGTTCATCCAGCCCGCACCGCCGTTGGCGTACAGCGCGCGGCCCACCGCCACGTTCGACAGCCGCGTGCCCGTGTAGTTGAGCGCGGGCTCGTTGGCGATCACGCCGTCGTAGTCCGCCGGCCAGCGCTGGATGTAGGCCAGCGCGTCGCGCCCGCCGGTGGAGGTGCCGAGGAAGTAGGTCTTCTTCGGCGCGGTGCCGTAGTAGGCAAGCACCAGCGCCTGCGCCACGTCGCGCGTCTTCTTGAGCGTGAGGCCGCCGTAGTTGGCAAGCTGCTCGTCGTTGGCGGCGAAGCGGCCGTCGGTGATGCTGCCGGACTGATGGCCCGAATCGTCGCCGTAGGTGGCGTAGCCGAGCGCCAGCGGCGCGGGCTTGTCGGGCGGGCCGAAGCGCAGCGGCTCGGTGCCGTCGATGAGCCGGCCGTTGAAGCCGCCGCCGCCGAAGTGGATGGTCTTGCCGTTCCACTGCGCGGGCAGGTTGAGCGCGAACTGGATCGACTGCGCGGCCGGGTCCACCGACTGGATCGTGCCGCGCACACGGCAGTAGGCGCCCAGCAGGTTGGCCGGGTCGTCGACGGCCACCGGCTCGGCGCTCGTCACCGTGGCGCCCTGCGTCGGCAGGCCGATCGCGGACGGCGGCAGCGTGCGGCCGGCCAGCGACGCGCAGCTCACCACCGGCGGCGGGGGCGGCGGCGGGCCGACGGGCGGCTCGCCGTCGTCGCCGCCGCCCGGGCCGGGCTCCGCGCCCGGGCCCGCCGCCGGCGGCAGCGCGGGGAAGAAGGCGGTTCCGCCGCCCCCTCCGCCGCCGCATCCGGCGAGCCACAGGCACAGGCCCAGCGCGGCGCCGCCGGCGCGCAGCAGGGAAAGGGGATGAAGGGTGGCGTGGGAGCGCGCACGGCGCATGGTGTCTGTCTCCGGTATCGCGGCTGGCAGCCGCTCGTTGTGGAAGGGTCCGCGGGGGCGCACGATAGGAGCGGGGTGACATAGGGTCAAATAAAATAATCGGCCACTTTCGATATGAAAAAAGTATGGAGATAAGGGCGCTGCGCTACTTCCTGGCCGTCGCGCAGATGGGCCACATGACGCGCGCCGCCGAGCGGCTGGGCATCCAGCAGCCGCCGCTGAGCGTGCAGATCAAGGCACTGGAGCGCGAGCTGGGCATGGTGCTGTTCCGGCGCCATCCGCGCGGCGTGGCGCTGACCGATGCGGGGCGCGCCTTCCTCGGCGAGGCGCAGCGCCTGCTGCACGACATGGAGGCGATGCGCGAGCGCATGGCGCGCGTGGCGCGCGGCCAGGCCGGCATGCTGGCGGTGGGCTTCACCAGCTCGGCCGCGGCGCACCGCTTCATGCCGGAGGCGCTGCGCGCCTTCCGCCGCACGCATCCCGACGTGGAACTGCGCATCAGCGAGAACAACGCCGCCGAGATCACCGCCGCGCTGGCCGCCGGCCGGCTGCACTGCGGCCTGCTGCGCATGCCGGTGGCCGCGCCGCCGGGGCTGGTGTTCGAGACGCTGCTGCGCGAGCCGGTGCTCGCCGCCACGCCCAGCGACCACCGCTTCGCCGCGCCCGGGCGTTCGCGCCGGGCGCTGCCGCTGGCGCGGCTGTGCGAGGAACCGCTGATCCTCGTGCGCAGGCCCGGCGCGCCGGGGCTATACGCCGAGCTGCTGGCGCTGTGCCATGCGCGCGGCCTGCGCCCGCGCGTGGTGGCCGAGGTCGAACGCATGATGACCAACCTGAACCTCGTGGCCGCCGGCGTGGGGCTGTCGGTGGTGCCGGCCTCGATGGCGGGCGTGCACGCGCACGCCATCGCCTACCTGCCGCTGGCCGACGGCGGCGCGCTCGATGCGCCGCTCACGCTGGCCTCTCGCGCCGAGGAGGACAACCTGCCGGCGCAGCGCTTCGCCGGGCTGCTGCGCGAGCTGGCCGCGCGCGAGGTGCGCCGATGACGGCGGGGCCCGCGCGCCTGCCGCGCCGCACCGTCGCCGCCGCGCTGGCCGCCGCCGCGGCCTGCCCGGGCGCATGGACGCACGCGGCGGACGCGTCCGGCGAAGCCGCCTGGCCCGCGCGGCCGCTGCGGCTCATCGTGGTCTACCCGCCCGGCGGCGTCAGCGACGGCATGGCGCGCGCCCTGGCCGAGCCGCTCGCGCAGGCGCTGGGCGTGCCGGTGGTGGTCGACAACCGCGGCGGCGCCGGCGGCAGCGTCGGCCTCGCCATCCTGGCGCGGGCCCCGGCCGACGGCCTCACGCTGGCCTTCTCGGCGATCACGCCGCTCACGCTGCAGCCGCTGGTCGCGCGCGTGCCCTACGACCCGCTGCGCGGCTTCGTGCCGGTGATCGGCGTGATGCACACGCCGGTCCTGGTGGTGGGCACGCCGGCCTTCGCCGGCCGCGGCTTCCACGACCTGATCGACGCGGCGCGGCGCGCGCCCGGCGCGGTGCGCTGGGCCACCTCGGGCGTGGCCACCCTCGGCCACCTGGTGCTGGCGCAGGTGCGCGCGCAGAGCGGCACCGTCATCACGCACGTGCCCTACCACGGCGGCGGGCCGCAGCTCACGGACGCGCTCGGCGGCCAGTTCGAGGTGCTGTCGACCAACGTCGCGGCGCAGCAGCTGCAGTACATCGCCGAGGGCCGCCTGCAGGCGCTGGCGGTGGGCGCGCCGCAGCGCATCGAGGCGCTGCCCGAGGTGCCCACCCTGGCCGAGCTGGGCTACGAGCGGGCCAACCGCGATTCGCTGTTCGGCATCTTCGCGCCCGCCGGCACGCCGCCGGCGGCGGTGCAGCGCCTCAACCGCGAGGTGGACCGGCTGCTGCAGCAGGACGCATCGCTGCGCCAGCGGCTGCGCGAGTCCTACAACCTGCCCGCGGGCGGCAGCAGCGAACGCTTCGCGCGCGAGATCGCGGCGGACCGCCGGCGCAACCGCGCGCTGGTGGCCGGCGGGCGGGCCGTGTTCGAGTGAGCGCCTTTCAGTCCTCGGCGCGCCAGAGGCCGGGATAGTCGAGCACCAGCCCCTCGGGCGACAGCGCCAGCTCGGCGCTGAACTGGAAGCGCGGCGCGGCGTAGGCGCAGCGCGTCGCGCTGATGCGCTCGTAGCGCTGCTCCAGCAGTTGCAGCCCGCCCTCGGCCACGTCGACCCAGGCGGCCGGCGCCTCGGCGGCCTCGCCGTCCTGCAGCTTCAGGCGCCGCAGGGGCAGCAGGTTGGTCGCGGGCGTGAAGCCCAGGTCCAGGTCGGCGCAGTGGGCCAGGTCGGTGACCGGCGCGTCGTTGAGCGTCCAGCCCCTGGTGCCGCGGGCGATGGCCATGTCGACGGCGCGCTCGCCCACCCAGCCGCGCACCGTGCCCCACTGCGTGTGCCAGTGCCGGTCGCAGCGCACGCGGTAGTGCAGCTGGGCCACGCGCCCGTCCTCCATGCGGAACGCGGCGGCGCCGTCGATCTGCCAGGCCGTGTCGTTGCGCTCCAGGCGGCAGGCGTCGTGTCCCGGCCTGTCGAGCCGGCGCCAGAGGATGGTGGCTACGGTCTGCATGGCGCGGATGATGGCCCGCCCGGCGCGGCGGCGCAAGCGCGCGTGCCCGCGGTCCGCCGACAATCGCACCGTGCCCGACCACGCTGCCGCCGCGGCCCCGATCCGCCGCATCGCCCACCTCGACATGGACGCGTTCTTCGCGTCCGTGGCGCTGCTGCGCTATCCGCAGCTCGAGGGGCTGCCTCTGGTCATCGGCGGCGGGCGGCGCAAGGTGGACGAGATGCTGGCGCGCGACTGGGCGCACGTGCCGCGGCACGAGATCCCGGTCGAGGCCTTCCCGCTCCTGCGGGACTACGTGGGCCGCGGCGTCATCACCACCGCCACCTACCCGGCGCGGCAGTTCGGCGTGGGCTCGGCGATGGGCATGATGAAGGCGGCGAAGCTGTGCCCGCAGGCGATCACGCTGCCGGTGGACTTCGACGAGGTGCGCCGCATCTCGCGCCAGTTCAAGGCCGTCATCACCGGCATCGCGCCGGTGATGCAGGACCGCGGCGTGGACGAGGTGTACATCGACTTCACCGACGTGCCCGGCGGCCAGCGCGAGGGCGGGCGCGTGCTGGCGCGGCTGATCCAGAAATCCATCTTCGAGGCCACGGGGCTGACCTGCTCCATCGGCGTGGCACCCAACAAGCTGCTGGCCAAGCTGGCCAGCGAGATGAACAAGCCCAACGGCATCACCATCCTGTACGAGCACGACCTGCAGCAGAAGATCTGGCCCCTGCCCGCGCGCAAGGTCAACGGCATCGGGCCCAAGGCCGACGCCAAGCTGGAGCGCCTGGGCGTGCGCACCGTGGGCGAGCTGGCCGCATGCAGCCGCGAGTGGCTGGTCACGCATTTCGGCAAGGCCAGCGGCGCGTGGATGCACGACATGGCCTGGGGCCGCGACGAACGGCCGGTGGTGACCGAGAGCGAGCCCGTCTCGATGAGCCGCGAGACCACCTTCGAGCGCGACCTGCACGCGGTGCGCGACCGCGCCGAGCTGGGCGCCATCTTCACCGACCTGTGCGAGCGCGTGGCCGAGGACCTGCAGCGCAAGGGCTACGTCGGCCGCACCATCGGCATCAAGCTGCGCTACGACGACTTCAAAACGGCCACGCGCGACCAGAGCATCGCGCAGTACACGGCCGACGCGAAGCTGATCCGCCGCACCGCCGGCCTGGCCCTCAAGCGCGTGCCGCTCGAGAAGCCGCTGCGCCTGCTCGGCGTGCGCGTCGGCTCGCTGGTGCGCGCGGACAGCCCCGAGGCACGTGCGCCTGCCGTGCCGGCGCGGCCGGCGCCCCGGGCCCAGCCGGCGCGCGATGCCGATGCACTCACCGGCTCGCTCTTCTGACGCACTGCATGCGGCGCCCGCGCGCCGGCGGCTCCTGAAGGGCGCCGCGCGGGCGCTGGCCCTCGTGCTCGCGCTGCCGCTGCTGTACCTGGCAGCCGCCTGCGCGGCGATGCTGTGGCCGCACGGCGGGGCCGGCGACGACGACGCGCCGGCCGGCATCGAGGCCTACGTCATCAGCAACGGCGTGCACACCGACATCGTGGTGCCGCTGGCGGCTGCCGGCATCGACTGGCGCGCGCACTTCCCGCCCACCGACGCACGCGCGGCGCCGGCCGACACGGCCTTCGTCGCCATCGGCTGGGGCGACCGCGCCTTCTACCTGAACACGCCCACCTGGGCCGACCTGACGCTGCGCCACGCCGTCGATGCCGCGCTCGGCCGCAACGCCGCGCTGCTGCACGTCACCTGGCTGACGCGCGCCCAGATGCCGCCCGGCGCCACCTGGCGCGTGCCGCTCAGCCGCGCGCAGTACCAGCGGCTGGCCGGCGATCTGCGCGCCATGCTGCCCGGCGGCCGCGCGGTGCACATCGCCGGCGCCGGCTACGCGGACAACGACGCGTTCTACGAGGCCACCGGCCGCTACCACCTCTTCGAGACCTGCAACACCTGGACCGGCCGCCTGCTGCGCCGCGCCGGCGTGCCGGTGGCGCCGTGGACGCCGTTCGACTTCAACGTGACCTGGCGCCTGCCGCGGGCCGCGTCAGCCGCTGCGCCGGCGGCCGTTCCGGCGCGCTGACTCGGCGCGCGCGGCAGGGGCCGCCGACAACGCCGCCTGCAGTGCCTCCAGCCCCATCAGCGCATCGACGTGGCGGGTGAAGTGGGCGAGGTAGCCGGGCGCGAGTTCCTGCATCAGGCCGAGCGAGCGGTGCACCAGCTGATGGGAGTTGAGCGGCCCGGCATGGGCGGGCGCCTGGGCCAGCGCCTTCGTCAGGCGGCGCTCGGCATGCACGCGCGTGAAAGTGCGGCGGAAGGCGCGCATGGCCTTCAGCTCGCGCGGGGCGGCGGATGCGTCGCCCTCTTCGGGCGGCGCGAGCCCGGCGAGCAGGCCGGCCAGCGGGCCGGGCGACGGCGTGCTGGCCTCCTCCGCGCCGCGCGCAGCAGGCCCTGCGCCCTGCGCCAGCCGCTGCGCGTAGTCGGCCACCAGCGCCGCCAGCCGCAGGTCGATGCGGCGCCGCGCCTCGCCGGCGTAGGCGGCGCCGCGCCGGGCCATGGCCTCGATCATGCGAAAGCGCACCGGGTCCAGCCGCTGCGCGCCCTGCGCGCGCCAGGCCGCCAGCGTGGCCTGGACGTCCGTCGCCCCGGTGCCGCTCACCGCTTCACTCCTTGGCCGGCTCGTTGACCGGCCGCGCCGTCGGCGCGATCTCCACGCGGCGGTTCTTCGCGCGGCCCTCGGCGTCGGCGTTGGAGGCCACGGCCTGCTCGGAGCCGAAGGCGGCGGCGAAGACGGAGGACGACGGGACGCCCGCCTCGATCAGCGCGCGCGTCACCGTGAGCGCGCGCTGCGCCGACAGCTCCCAGTTGTCCGCGAAGCGCTTGGCGTCGCTGCGCATCGGGCGGTCGTCGGTGAAGCCGCTGACCATCAGGATCTCGTCGCGCGACTTCAGGTACGCCGCCAGCGGGCCGGACAGGCTGGCGAGCAACTGCCGGCCCTCGGGCTGCAGCTCGTCGGAGTTGAAGGCGAACAGCACGCTGCCGCTGATGCCGATGCGGCCGTTGTTCAGCGTGACGCGGCCAGCGGCCAGCGGGCCGGCGAGCGCCTGCTCCAGCGCCTGGCGGCGCTGCGACTCGACCTCGCGCCGGTGCACCTCGGTCTCCAGCTTCGTCGCCAGGTCGAGCTGCACGCCCAGCGCGTAGATGAGGATGAGCACGAAGGCGCCCAGCAGCCCGGCCATCAGGTCGCCGAAGACGGCCCAGACCGTGGCGTCGCTGGCGCCGGCCGGCGCCCCGCCGTCGAACTGCTCGTCGCCGGCCAGCATCACGCGGCGGCGGCCTGGCGGGCCGCGATCTGCTGCAGGTCCTCGACGATCTGCTTCTGCGACATGACGCTCAGGTCGATGACCTCGCGCGCCTGCGCCACGTAGTAGGCGAGCTGCTCGTCGCTGCGGGCCAGCGACTTGTCCAGGGCCTGCTCGATGCGTTCGAGCTGCGCGCCCAGCCGCTCGCTGGTCTCGCTGAACTGCTGCATGGCGGCGCCGAAGGCCTCGCCCAGGCTGGCGACCTCGACGGCGCCGGCGCTGATCTGCGCGGCGCTGTCGCCCATGCGTTCGGCCTGCGCCTGCACCTGCTCGCCGAAGCGGCTGCCCACGCGCTCCATCAGCTCGGCCGAGGTGCCGACCAGCGCGTCGATGGCGCTGCGCTGCTCGGTGCTGGCGTGGTTCACGGCGTCCAGCAGGGTGGAGAGGGTCTCGAGGATGCGCGCGCGCTCCTCCAGCATGGTGTTGTCGCGAACCAGGCTGTCGTCGAGCTTGCCGCGCAGCTCGGCCACCACCTCGGCGGCGACGCGCGGCGCCTCGGCGGCTGCCTCCACCAGCCGGCCGATCTCGGCCAGCGTGTTCTTCGCCTGCGCCTCGGTCTGGGCGGCGACGGCGCGCGTGCCCTCGGCCAGCGCGTCGACGATGGCCTGCTGGCGCTGCACCTGCGCCTCGGTGGCCTGCTGCCATTGCTCGCGCAGGCCGCCGGCCATCGCTTCCAGCGTCTGCGTCCACGCGGCCAGGCGGGCCTCGTCGCCCTGCGCGGCCCGGGCCAGCGCGTCCATCACGGCCTGCTGCTGCGCCGCGGCCTGCTCGCCGGCCTGCTGCCATTCGCCGCGCAGCGAGGCGGCCATCGCATCGAGCGACTGCGTCCAGGCTGCGAGGCGCTGCGCATCCTCGCTCGCCCGCTGCGCGAGGGCATCGACGATGGCTTGCTGCCCGCGCCCGGCCTGCGCACCGGCCTCGGCCCATTGCGTGCGCAGTCCTTCGGCGAGGCTGCCGAGGCCGGCCTGCCAGGCGGCGAGCCGCGCCTCGTCGGCCTGGGCGATGCGTTCGTGCAGGCGGGCGTGGGCCTCGTCCACCGTGCGCGCGAGGTCGGCGCCGTGGCGCTCGAAGCCGGCGGCCGTCTCGGCCAGGTGCTGGCGCAGCTCGGCCGCCTGCTGCTCGCCCGCGCGGCGGTGTTCGTCGAGCGTGGCGCGCCACTGCCCGGCGATCTGCGCGGCCGCGCCCTGCAGTTGCGTGCCGATGCCGTCCACCAGCGCCGCACTGCGCTGCTCCACCGTGCCGGCCGCGCCGTCCAGCGCCGCCGTCATCTGCTGTGCCAGCGCGTCGCTGGCGCGCTGGTGTTCGGCCAGCGCGCCCCGCCAGGTGCGCGCGACCTCGGCGCTGGTCGCCTCGAAGCGCTGCGTCAGCGCATCGAGCTGCTGCTGCACCCGCTGGGTCAGCGCGTCGTTCAGCGCGGCGGACTCCCGGGCGATGCCGGCCATCGCGCCCTCCACCACCGGCTGCAGGCCGGCGCTGGCGATGCGGGCGCTCTCGGCCAGGCTGGCGCGCAGCGATTCGTCCACCGAGACGGCGAGCTGCCGATACGACGATTCGGCCTGGCCGTGGAAGGCCTCCTGGCTGGCGAGCAGGCGCTCCTGCAGCGACTGGTTCTGCCGCTCCATGCTGCTCACCAGCGACTGCAGCGATTCGGCCAGCACCGGCAGCGCATCGGCCTGGCGGCGCATCAACTCGAAGGCGGCCTCGCGCTGGTGGGTGCGCGAGAAGGGCCGCAGGTGCGTGGCGATGCGCGCGTCCAGCCGCTGGCCGACGCGCAGGCGCTCGCGCCGCAGCAGCGCGGTGAGCAGGCCCAGCATGGCCGAGGCCGCCACGCCGGCGACGGACGTGCCGAAGGCCAGCCCCAGCCCCTTGACCGGCGCGGAGAGGGAATTGCGGATGGCCGACAGCTCGGTCGCGCTGTCCAGCGCGACGCCGGTGCCGCGCAGCGTGAGCACCATGCCCATGAAGGTGCCCAGCATGCCCAGCAGCACCAGCAGGCCGGCCAGGTAGGGCGACAGCGCGGGGCCGGGCAGCGCCGCACGCTCGCCCTCGACGCGCTGGCGCACGGCGCCCTGCAGCGGGGCGGGCACCTGCTCCAGCCAGGCGGCCAGCGTGGCGGGGGTCTCGCCGGTCGCATCGACGACGCGCCCGAGCGCCTGCGTGGCCTGGTCGAAGCGGCGCAGTTCCAGGCCGCCGGCGAGATAGACGACGGCGATGAGCACGATGGTCGCCAGCGCGAGCGCGTGGTTGCCGACATAGCCGGCGCCAACCCAGCCCACGGCCGCGAGGCCGGCGAGGAAGACGATGAGGAGAAGCGATCGGTTCATGGGGTCCTCAAGGCTTGCATCAGCCCTTCGAGCGGTTGCAGTCGGAAGTCGAGTTCGGCCAGCAGCAGCGCCTGCAGGTCGCGGCGGAAGGCCGGCAGCCAGGCCGCGGGCGGCGCCTCCGGGCCGGCCTCGTGGCGCAGGCGCTCGAAGTGCTTCTGCAGCCGCGTCGGCAGCATGCCCAGCAGCGCCTGCTCGCGCGCGGCCAGGGCCTGCTCCATCACCGCGTCCACCGCCGCCAGCCGCGCCAGCGCGGGCGAGCGCGCCGCCAGCGCGTCGCGCAGGCCGCCGCGCGAGGCGCCGATGGCCGTCTCCATCGCCTGCTGGCGCGCCAGGTAGCGCTGGCGGTAGACGGCGAACTCCGGCGGCGGCTCGGCCGCGGCCTGCGCCGCGGCGGCGGCCACGGCCGCGGGGCTGGCCGAACGTGCCAGCCGGGCCGCCGGCACGGCCGGCGCGCCGCTGAGCACCGGATCGGCTTCGATCGCGTGGCGCAGCAGGCCGCGCAGGCGCTCGGCTTCGTCGTCCAGCGGCGCGGCGGCCGGCGCTTGCGGGGCGTCGGCGCCCGGCGCGCCGTCCAGCGCCGCCGACAGGGCGATGGCGTCGGTCCAGCCCAGCCACTGGGCCAGGCCGTCGGCCAGTTCCGGCGGCGGCGCGGCCGGTGCGTCGGCCGGTGCCAGCCGCGCCAGCAGGCGCACCAGCGCCGACTCAGCCCATGCGGGGCTCCAAGCTGTGCGCGCTGCCACCTGCTGCCTTTGCCGAACTCGAAAAACCCGGCAGTCTAACCGGCGGGGTTGTAACGGGCCGTGCCTGCGCGGCCCCAGCGTTTTCAACCGGCCTTGGCCCTGGCGGCCGCATGCATGGCGGCGGAGACGATGGTCTCGCCGCGCGCGTCGAGCGCCGCGGCGGCGCCCTCGATGTCGCGCACCTCCTTGTTCTGGCTGAGCTTGCGCTTGCCCTCGATGCGCGTGATCTCGATCTCGAGGCCGACGATGGCGGCGAGCAGGCCGTCGATGAATTCGGGCGCGCTGTCGCCCATCTTCCAGGGGCGCGGCTCGGCGGCCTCGTGCCGCCGCGTCAGGCGCGCGACCAGGCCGCGCACCCAGCGCACGTCGTCGTGCACGGTGATGCGGCCGTGCACGTGCACCGCCTGGTAGTTCCAGGTCGGCACCTGGCGGTGCGCCTCGTGCTTGCTCGGGTACCAGTTGGGCGAGACGTAGGCCTCGCCGGCGCGGAAGACGACCAGCACCTCGTCGCCCGCCTGCACCTGCTGCCACACGGGGTTGGCGCGCGCCACGTGGGCGCGCAGCAGCCCGGCGCCGCCGTGCCGCGGCTCCAGCTCGAAGGGGATGTGGTTGGCGTCCAGGCCGCCGGCACCGTGGGTGACCAGCAGGCCCAGCGGGTGCGCATGGATCAGCGCGTGCAGCACCTCGCTGCGCGGCTCGTCGAAATGGGCGGGGATGTACATGGCGTGGGGCCTGGGGACGGCTCTGAGCGGCAGGGGCGCCGCCTCCCGATTGTCCGTGCGGGAAGCGCTCAGGCGCGCGCCGGCAGCCCGCCGTGATAACGCTCGAGGAAGTCCAGTTGCGCCGTGCGCCAGCGCGCGCCCGCGGCCACGCGGTCGCCGAACTCCAGGTGGTTGTCGGCAGCCGGGTCGTAGCGGGGCCATTCGGCGCCGGGCCGGCCGGCATTCGGGTCCCCCTCGCGTGCGAAGCCGATCCAGGCCTGCATCATCGCGTCGCTCAACCGGCGGTCCTGGTCGCCGGCGCCCGGCACCTGGTCCAGGTTGCCGAACACGTAGCCCACCTCCTCGCCGTGGTGCGGCCCGTCCGCGGCGTCGGGCGCGCGCCGGGTGAACAGGTAGCGCCAGGTGCGCGGCTCGCGCGCGGCCATCGAGCGCGCCAGCAGGCGCGTGCCGTAGTTGAACTGGGTGTCGGCGAACATCTGCGCGACCGCGGGCCGGGCCTCGGCATCCGTCGCCGCCGGGTACAGCGCACGCGCCTGCTCCTGCGCGCCGGCGAAGTTGGCCTCGATCTGCGCCTCGTAGGCCTGCAGGGTGTCGACGGGCCAGGGGCGGGTGAGCTGCGTGCCCTCGTCCGCGTTGCTGCCGACGATCAATGGCATCGCATGCAGGCGCCCGGACTGGAAGACCGGGCGCTCGTCCTCGGGCAGCAGCCAGCCGTCGCAGATGGGCCGGAGCACCCGCGGCGTCGTGAGGCCCCGGACCTTCGGCGCGAGCAGCGGGGTGCGCTGCAGCAGCTCGTGCGCCGGCAGGGCGCGCAGCGCCTCGATGTCGTCGCCAAGCGCGCGGCCGGCCTGCTCGGCCTGGGCGAGCGAGGCCAGCGGCCGGCCCGCGCCGGGGCTTTGCAGGATGGCCTGCTCGAACAGCCCGCCCGCCAGCGGCGAGGCCAGCATCAGCGACAGCGAGGCCGAGCCCGCCGAGACGCCGAAGGCCGTGATGCGCCGTGCGTCGCCGCCGAAGGCCGCGATGTAGGTGCGCACCCAGCGCAGCGCCGCCATCTGGTCGAGCAGCCCCCAGTTGCCGGAGGTTCCCTGCGGGCTCTCGCGGCTGAGCGCCGGATGGGCGAGAAAGCCGAGCAGCCCCGAGCGGTAGTTGAAGCTCACCACCACCACGCCGTGGGCGGCCACCCGCGCGCCGTCGCTGCGCGCGTCCGAGCCGCTGCCGCCCGCGAAGCCGCCGCCGTGGACCCACACCACCACCGGGCAGCTTCCCGGCGCGGCGCCCTGCGGCGCCCAGACGTTGAGGTAGAGGCAGTCCTCGTCCTGCCGCCCGGCGCGCAGGCGCGGGTTCGGCAGCTGCGGGCCGTCGGGGCCGAAGGCGGCCGCGTCGCGCACGCCGGCCCACGGCGCCGCCGGCTGCGGCGCGCGCCAGCGCAGCGCGCCCACCGGCGGCGCCGCATAGGGGATGCCCAGGAAGGCGGCCACGCCGGGCCGCGCCACGACGCCGCTCAGCATGCCCAGCGGCGTCTCGACGAGAGGGGCGTCCGGCTGCCGCATGGCTCAGCGGCGGCCGAGGCTGGGGGTGGGCGGCTGCGCGGCCAGCTGCTGGCGCACCTCGGCGGCCAGCTCGATCAGCCGCCTGCCGTTGCGCTCCATCACCGCGGTCGACAGCAGGTGCGCGGCGCCCTGCGAGTTGAAGGCGCACAGCATCCGGCCGTCGGCATGGATGAAGGGCACCGCCACCGAGTGGGTGCTGCGCTGGAACGTGCCCGCGGCGATGCAGAAGCCCCGCCTCTCGACCTGCTCGACCGCGTCCTCCAGCTCGCCGTAGAGGCTGGGCCAGTCCTTGCGGTAGTACCCGCTCAGTTCCTCGTACAGCCGCTGCCGCGCCGACGGCTGCATGGCCGCGATGCAGGCGCGGCCCATCGCGGTGCGCACCAGCGGCACGCGGAAGCCCACCCGCTGGCGGCGGTTCGGGTTGGGCTCGCCCAGCGCGTATTCCAGGTACAGGATCGACATGCCCTCGCGCACGCCCAGGCCCACGTTGGTGCGGGTGCGCTCGGCCAGTTGCTCCATCAGCGGCCGGGCGACCGCCGGCAGGGCCATGTTGGCGATGTACGGATAGGCCAGGCTCACCACGCCGGCCGCCAGCTCGTACTTGCCGAGTTCCTCGCGGTAGTGCAGGTAGCCCAGTTGCGTGAGGGTGAAGGTCAGGCGCGAGATGGTCGACTTGGGCAGGCCGGTGAGTTCGGCCAGCTCCACGTTGCCGAGCAGTTGCTGGTCGAGCTGGAAGCTGCGCAGGATCGCCAGGCCGCGGGCCAGGGCGTTGTTGAACCGGGGGTCGTCGTCCTCGGTCTTGATCTGGATGCCTTCCGAGTAGTCGGGAAGGATGGGTTTGTCCTTGCGGCTCGGGCGTCCCACGCTGTGTCTCGTGAAGTGACCAAAGGGCTGCCAGTCTAGCGAAGCGGGGGCGTGGTCCATGTCCGGCGGGCGCCTCTCACAGGTCGAGCACGAGCTGCGGCCCTCGGCTGCCGGAGCAGCAGACCATCATGACGCTGTTGGAGGCCTTCTCCTCGTCCGACAGCAGGCTGTCGCGGTGCTCGGGCGTGCCGTCGAGCACGCGCGTTTCGCAACTGCCGCAGATGCCCTGCTCGCACGACGCGGGCACGTCGACGCCGCAGGTGCGCAGCGCCTCCAGGATGGTCTGGCCCGGCCGCACTTCCACGCTGGCGCCGCTGCGCGCGAGCCGCACGACGAAGCCGCCCGAGTGGTCGGCCTCGTGCGCGGCGCTGAAGCGCTCGACGTGCACCTGCTGCGCGGGCAGCCCGGCGGCGGCGTCCTCGAAGGCGTCCAGCATCGGCGCCGGGCCGCAGCAGTAGAAGTGCGTGCCGGCCGGCGCCTGCGCCAGCAGCGGCGCGAGCGCCAGCGGCCTGCCGCCGTGCTCCTCGTCCACGTGCAGGCGGCGGTCGATGCCGGCGAGCGCCTGCGCGAAGGCCGCCTCGCTGCGGCGGCGCACCGCATGGTGCAGCTCGAACGGGCGCCCCAGCGCCGCCAGGCGGCGCGCCATGCACACCATCGGCGTGATGCCGATGCCGCCGGCCAGCAGCACCGAATGCGGCGCGCCTTCGACGAGCCCGAAATGATTGCGCGGCTCGCTCACGCGCAGCACGTCGCCCACGTGCACCTTCTCGTGCAGCAGCCGCGAGCCGCCGCGCCCGGCATCGTCGCGCTTGACGCCGACCACGTAGCGGTGCCGCTCGTCCTGCGGGTTGCACAGCGAGTACTGGCGCGCCATGCCGTTGGGCAGGTGCACGTCGACGTGCGCGCCGGCCGTGAAGGCGGGCAGCGGCGCGCCGCCGCGGTCGCGGAAGTCGAAGCTGTGGATGCCCTCCCCCTCGTAGCGGATGGCGTGCAGCCGCAGCTCGAGCAGGGCGGAAGGCGCCTGCGTGCCCATCCGGTCAGCTCCAGTCGGCGAAGCACAGGCCGGTGCCGGTGCCGGCGGGCGTGCGGTAGGCCGGGATGTACTCGAGGCCGCGCAGCGCCAGGTGGCCCGTGGCGCCGGCCATGCAGATCCAGTTGCGAATCTCGGAGTTGCCCGAGTTCAGCAGCGCGCGCGGCAGCGCGGCGAAGGCCGCCTCGTCCTTGGCGCGCAGGGCGGCGATGACCTGCGCATCGAGCGCCTCGTCGACCGTGAAGTGGCTCAGGCCGCCCGAGGCCAGGATGCCCACGCGCAGGTCGCCCGGATGGCTTTCCACCGCCTCGCGGATGGCGCGGCCCAGCTTGTAGCAGCGCGCCGGCGTCGGCTGGTTGGGCGGGTAGTAGGTGTTGAGGAACACCGGCACCACGGGGATGACCTCGCCCGCCAGCAGGCGGTTGTGCACGAAGCCGAAGGCATGCCCTTCGCCGTAGCCGTCGGCCAGGCTGTCGGCGCAGGCGATGTCGAACTCGCGCTCGATCAGGTGGTCGATGAGGTGGTGCGCCAGCGCATCGTCGACCGGGTAGTCGCGCGGCGCCTCCTTCTCGAAGTAGCGCGCCGAAGCATCGCGCGCCCAGTCCGGCCCGGGGTGGTCCGCCAGCGGCACGTTGCGGATGGTCTTGCCGCGGTAGAGCAGGATGGCCGGCATGTTGTCGTCGCCGTACAGCTCCTTCTGGTCGTCGCCCACCACGATCAGCGCGTCGAGCCGCGCGTTGCGCACAGCCGTGCCGAGCCGCTCGACCTCGGCCAGCGCGCGCGCATGCCGCTCGGCCAGCCGCTCCGGCCGCAACTGCGCTTCCATCGAGGCATCGGCCTGCGCCAGCAGCTCTTCGTAGCTGACGGGGCGGCCCTGCTTGTCCAGGTGCGGCCGCACGCGGTCGCGCTCGATGAAGCGGCTCCAGTCGCTCACGGGCGCATTGAGCATGGGGGTGTGGGAGGTGCCGATGCCGAGGACGATGCGGGACATGTGGATTGTCGGATTCGAAAAATGGAATTATATTCTGATTAACAAACGTCACTTCGGCAAGTGATGAACCACGATGGAGACATCCCTTGCGGGCCCACGAGGCCCCTCATGCCCGGTCTTCGCGGCATGCCAGGCGGGACCGGCCGTTCCTGCGGAACGCGCCCGGCACGCCCTCGCCTTCCTTCCCCACGACAGCACAACGACAAGGAGACACGCATGACAACCCGACGCGCCGTTCTTCAGGGCGCCTTCGGCGCCGCGGCAGCCGCACTCGCCCGCACCGCGCCCGCGCAAGCGGACACCACCCCCATCACCGTGCTCGTCGGGGCGGCCTCCTCGATGGACTTCACCGCGCGCCTGGTGGCCGAGCAGATGCACGAGGCGCTCGGCCGCCCGGCTGTCGTGCTGAGCAAGCTCGGCGCCGGCCAGCGGCTCGCGCTCGGCGAGGTCAAGCGGTCTGCGCCCGACGGGCGCACGCTGGTGTTCGCCACCAGCGGCCCCTTCGCGATCTATCCGCACATCTACAACAGGCTCGACTACGACCCGGTGGCGGACTTCACGCCCATCGCGGGCATCTCGAAGTTCGACGTCGCGGTGGCCACGGGCCCGATGACCGGCGCCACCACGCTCAAGGAACTGATCGCGTGGCAGAAGACGCGCAAGCGGGGCGACGCGGTGTTCGGCTCGGCGCCGGGCAACGGCTCGCTGTCGCACTTCCTGGGCCTGTCCATCAGCCTGGCCACCGGCGTGCCGATGACGCACGTGGCCTACAAGGACAGCGGCGTGGGCATCATCGACCTGGCCTCCAGCCGCCTGCCGATGATGATCACCGGGCTGAGCCCGCTGGTGGAGATGCACCGGGCCGGCAAGGTCCGGCTGCTCGCCGTCTCGGGGAGCGTGCGGTCGCCGCTGGTGCCCGAGGTCCCGACGCTGCAGGAAGCCGGCGTGAACGTCAGCAGCAGCACTTCCACCGGGCTGTTCGGCCCGCCGCGGATGCCGGCGGACCTGGTGGCGCGCCTGCACGACGCGGTCGTGCCGATGCTCGGCAACGCCGCCATCCTGGACAAGCTCGCCGGCCAGGCCATGACGCCGTGGGCCGCCACGCCGAAGGAGCTGGCCGCGGCGCTGGCGCAGGAGCGCGAGCATTTCGCCGGGCTGGTGAAGGCCAGCGGCTACGTGCGGGAGGATGCATGAGCCCCCGCCCGGCCGCCCCGAAGGGGGCTCGCACCGCAGTGCGAAGCACGGAGGTTCCAATGGGCACTCCGGGCACCATCACACGGCGCCGCGCGGCGCTCGGCCTGGCCGCGGGCGCCGCCGCCGCACTGGCCGCGCCCCGGCTGCTGGCGCAGGAGGACAAGCAGCCGATCACGCTGCTCGTCGGCGCGGCCTCGTCGATGGACTTCACGGCGCGGCTGGTGGCCGACCAGTTGCGCGAGGTGCTCGGCCGCCCGGTCGTCGTGCTCAGCAAGCTCGGCGCAGGCGGGCGCGTGGCGCTGGGCGAGCTCAAGCGCTCGGCGCCCGACGGGCGCACGCTGATGTTCTCCACCAGCAGCGCCTTCGCGATCTACCCGAACATCTACAACCGGCTCGACTACGACCCCGTGGCTGACTTCAGCTTCATCGGCGGGCTGTGCTGGTTCGACGTGGGCCTGGCCGCGAGCCCGCAGCACAGCGGCATCGGCGACATGCGCCAGCTCGTGGACTGGGCGCATGCCAAGGGCAAGGACGCGGTGTACGGCGCGGCGCCGGGCGCCGGCTCGTCGTCGCACTTCGTCGGCATCGCGACCGCGCTGGCCACCGGCGTGCCGATGACGGCCGTGCAGTACAAGGACAGCGGCGTGGGCCTGATCGACCTCGCGTCGGGGCGCCTGCCGATCCTCATCACCGGCACCAGCCCGCTGGTGGAGATGCACAAGACCGGGAAGATCCGCATCCTGGCGGTCTCGGGCGAACAGCGCTCGCCGCTGGTGCCCGAAGTGCCGACGCTGGTGGAGGCCGGCGTGAAGGTCGCCATCCAGAATTCGGCCGGCCTCTACGGCCCGGCGAAGATGCCGCGCGAGCTGGTCGAGCGCCTGTATGCGGCGATGACGCCGATGCTCTCCAAGCCCGAGGTGGTGGCCAAGATGACGGCCCAGGGCATGGTGCCGGCGCCGCTGGACGGGCCGGCGCTCGCCGCGTCGCTGGCGCAGGAGCGCAGGCGCTTCGCGCAGTTGGTGGAAGCCAGCGGCTACCAGCGGGAGGACGCATGACGTCCGGCGACCGCACGCTGCGCGCCGCGGCCGACCTCGTGGCCGCGCTGGGCGCCGCCGCGCCCGAGGCCGAGGCGGCGCTGGCCGCCCTGCTGCATCCCCGCGCCCGCTTCATGACGCTCGGCAAGCAGGCCGAGGGCGCGGCGGCCGCGGCCCGCGAGATCGCCCAGGGGCCCAACGGCGACCTGGCGCGCCGCCTGCGCTGGCAGCCGCCGCTGGCCGTCGGCGAGGCGGTGCGCCTGGTCGGCGAGCGGCAGCCGGGGACGAGCGACCGCGGGCTCGTCATGACGCTCGGCTTCGACGACGATGCCCGCATCGTCCTCGTGCAGCAGCAGCGCACCCCGCCGCCGCCGCCCGCCGAGGCGCCGCTGGTGCTGCCGGCCGAGCTCAAGGCCATGATCGACGGTGCGCTCGTCGAGCGCCACCCGATGCTGCTGGCGTATGTCGACGCCGACGGGCAGCCGGTGATGAGCTTCCGCGGCTCGGTGCAGGCCGACGGCGACGACCGCCTGGCCATGTGGATCCGCAGCCCCGAAGGCGCCTTCGTGCGCGCGATCCGCGCCAACCCGCGCGTGGCGCTGGTCTACCGCAACGAGGACAGCAAGGCCACCTACCACTTCCAGGGCCGCGCGCGCGTGAGCGACTCGCAGGCGGACCGGCAGCGCGTTTTCGCGCGCGCGCCGCAGGCCGAGCAGGCCCATGACTTCGCGATGCTCGGCGTGCCCGTGCTCGTGGACCTCGACCGCGTCGACGGCTATGCGGGGCTCGGCCCCGCGGGCCAGGTCGGCGGTATCCGCCTGCGGCGCGGCGCCACCGCCGACACCGCAGCCCCCTCTTTCTCAAACGTGGAGCAACGATGAAACTTTCGAAGGACAACGAGGAGATCGCGCGCACCGGCCCCGGGACCGTGATGGGCAACTTCATGCGGCAGTACTGGATACCCGCCGCGCGCTCGAACGAGCTCTCCGAGGACGGCACGCCGATGCGGCTGATGCTGCTGGGCGAGAAGCTGGTCGCCTTCCGCGACTCCAGCGGCCGCGTCGGCGTGATGGACCACCTGTGCCCGCACCGCTGCGCCTCGCTGGTGCTCGGCCGCAACGAGGAGAACGGCATCCGCTGCATCTACCACGGCTGGAAGTTCGACGTGGACGGCAACTGCGTGGAGATGCCCAGCGTGGCGCCCTCGCAGGACTTCAAGGAGAAGGTGAAGGCGCGCGCGTACAAGGCCGTCGACCGCAACGGCATCATCTGGGTCTACATGGGCGAGCGCCAGGCCAGCCCGCCGCCGCTGCCGATGGTGGAAGCCACCCTGCTGAAGGAGGATGAGGTCGACATCTTCTTCATGATGCGCAGCTGCAACTGGATGCAGTCGCTCGAAGGCGACATCGACACCTCGCACTTCGGCTTCCTGCACGTGGGCCACCTGGACCCGGACAACGTCCCCGAGGGCCACCCCCTGCAGCACACTGCCGGCGAGCGCGCGCCCGAATACCACGTGAAGGACGCGCCCTGGGGCACCACCTACGGCGCCTACCGCACGGTGCGGCCGAAGACCACCTACTGGCGCTTCGCGAACTACATGTTCCCGTTCTGGACGCAGACGCCGCAGGGCGAATTCCCGATCAACATCCAGGCGCGCGCCTGGGTGCCGCTGGACGACGAGCACACGATGATGATCTTCTGGCGCCGCCGCGCCGGCGGCCCGCGCGGCACCAACGAGCCGCTCAAGGACGGCAAGCCGCTGGGCGGCAGCCGGGCGCAGCCGGAGTTCGTCCCGGTGGACACGAGCTGGCTGGGGCGCTACCGCGTGAAGGCCGACGAGTCGAACGACTGGCTGATCGACCGCGAGGCGCAGCGCACCAACCGCATCTACTCGGGCATCGACCACATCGGCCTGCAGGACCAGGCCGTGACCGAGAGCATGGGCGCGATCACCGACCACGCCAGGGAGCACCTGGGCCCCGGGGACCTGATGATCGCCCGCACGCGGCGCCGCGCGCTGGCCGCCGCCCGGGCCTTCGCCGCGGGCACGCCCGCCCCGGGCGTGGACGACCCGGCGCTGATGACCGACGCGCGCAGCGGCTACTTCGAGATCGACGACTCCGTCGAGTGGCAGGCCGCCTACAGCCGCATGATGGAAGGCGCCAGCCGGGTGCCGGCGACGGCCGAGGGCTGACGCGGCGGCGCCTCAGCCGTCCACAGGCTGCGCCGGCGAGCCCTCGAAGGTGAGCTGGTAGAAGGCCGCGTCCAGCCATCGGCCGAACTTGAACCCGACCTGGGGGAAGGTGCCGGCGTGGACGAAGCCCAGCCGCTGGTGCAGGCCGATGCTGGCGGCGTTGGAGGCGTCGATGCAGCCGACCATCACGTGCACGCCGGCCGCCTGCGCCCGGCGGATCAGTTCGAGCAGGAGCACCCGGCCCAGCCCGCGGCCGCGGTGCGCGTGGTGCACGTAGATGCTGTGCTCGACCGTGTACTTGTACGCCGGGAAGGCCCGGAAGGTGCCCCAGCTGGCGAAGCCCGCCAGCCGGCCCGCCGCGTCGACCGCGCCGACCACCGGGAAGCCGCCCGCGCGCTTGGCGGCGAACCAGGCGGCCATGGCCTGCGGCGGGCGCGGCGCGTAGTCGTACAGCGCCGTCGAGTTCGCGATGGCCTCGTTCAGGATTTCCAGGATGGCCGGCGCGTGCTCGGCTTCGGTGCAGTCGATGAGGCGCAGTTCGTCGTGAGGGTGCATGGGAAGCCTTCCGGTCGAGCCGACGGGTTCAGCGCAGCGCGGGCACGCCCGCCTGCCACTGCGTCCAGTTCGCCACGATGTGGTCCACCACCCGCGAGCCCACGCGCTCGATGTTCTCCACCGTCTCGGCGAAGCCGCCGGCCGTCTCGCCGGGGGCCGGGTCCAGGTGCGCCAGCGTGCTCTCGCGCGGGTTGCCCTGGTCGAAGTTGACGGCGCCGCGCAGGCTCATCACGCGGCCGGTGCCGTGGGTGCGATTGATGACCAGGGCGATCGCCGCCGCTTCCATCTCGGTGATGACGTAGTCGTCGGCGCCGTAGAGCTTGGCGATGTACTGCGCCTCCTTCGACAGGCCGGGGCCGTGGAAGAAGGTGTCGCCCGTCATGTGGGTGCCGGTGCCGACGAAGGGCGCGCGCCGCGCGGCGGCGTCGGGATAGCGCTGGCGGTAGCGGCGGGCCGAGTCGGCGTCGGCCAGCGGCACGCCGGCCGAGAGCTTCATCGCCCAGGCGACGAGCTGCGGGTCGAGCCGGAAGCGGCGGTAGTTCTCGTAGCCCTTGCGCGGCATGAAGGTCGGCTCGCCGGCCTTGTTCTCCTCGGGCGCCCAGCGGTGGCCCAGGTCGTAGTCCACCAGCCAGGTGGCCCAGCTCACCATGCCGATGGTGCCGCGCGAGGGCGGCGTGCCGGCCACGCCGGAGATCACGTAATAGGCCTGCGAGAAGTCGAAGCGCGGGTCGAGCAGGATGGCCTGCATGGACGAGGAGGAGTTCACCTTGCCCATGCCCAGCACCGCGCCGCACACGCCGTCGGCGTTGCAGTAGACCGGGCCGAGCGCGCCGCGCACCGGCACCGGCGCGGCGCCCTTCCAGTAGCGCTCGTACCAGTGCTGGAACTCGCCGGCGCGGTCGCCGGTGTTCTGGCCGATCTCGAACATGGCGGCGACGAAGACCTTGACCTTCACCGGCGCGGCGGCCTGCGGGGAGGCGGAGGTGGACGCGCCGCCGGGAGCGGCGCAGCCGGCCAGCAGCGCGGCGGCCGCCAGGACGGCCGCGCCGCACAGGCGCAGGGGACGGAGGAGGAAGACGATGGGACGCATGGCGGGGCCTCGCTGGAACGGACGGTGCGACAGTCTACGCAGCGCGCCGCCCGCGCACCCGCGGCGCGGCGCGCGTCCTACAGCCGCCGCGCCGCCGCCGCGGCAGCATGTCGGCCACGATGCCCGCCACCACCGCCCGCCCCGCGCCGATCGCTCCCGGCCTGGTGTACGTCTCGCCCGAGATGCCGGGCTGCTCGCGCGTGCGCAGCGGCGAGCGCTTCCGCTTCAAGGACCCGCGCGGCCGCTGGATCCGCGACCCGGACGAGATCGCCCGCATCCGGGCGCTGGCCATCCCGCCCGCCTATACCGCGGTCTGGATCTGCCCCCTGCCCAACGGCCACCTGCAGGCGGTGGGCCTCGATGCGCGCGGGCGACGGCAGTACCGCTACCACGCGCAGTGGCGCCGGGTGCAGGACGAGGCCAAGTTCGACCGGCTGGAGGCCTTCGGCCATGCGCTGCCGCGCATCCGCGCCCGCGTGCGGCGCGACCTGAAGGCGATGCGCCCCGGCGCGGCGCCCACGCGCCCGGCCGTGCTGGCGGCCGTCGTGCGGCTGCTGGACACGACCTACCTGCGCGTGGGCAACGAGGAGTACGCCAGCGCCAACGGCTCCTTCGGCCTGACCACGCTGCGCAGCCGCCATGCCCGGGTGCGCGGCGGGCGGCTGCGGCTGCGCTTCAAGGGCAAGAGCGGCATCGAGCACGAGGCCGAGGTGGAGGACGCGCGGGTCGCGAGGGTGGTGCGCCGCTGCCAGGAGCTGCCCGGCCAGGCCCTCTTCCAGTACGAGGACGAGGCCGGCGCGCGGCATGCCATCGGCTCCGGCGACGTGAACGACTACCTGCGCGAGGCCTCGGGCAGCAACTTCACCGCCAAGGACTTCCGCACCTGGCACGGCACCGTGCAGGCGCTGGAGCTGACGCGCCTGGCCTGCGAGCGCGCCGCGGCGCAGGACGACGCGGCGCGCTGGGGCGCCCGGGAGATCGTGGGCGCGGTGGCGCGCCAGCTCGGCAACACGCCCGCCGTGTGCCGCAAGGCCTACATCCACCCCGAGGTGCTGGCGCTGGGCAGCCGCCTGGACGACGACGCGCCGCAGGCACTGGCCAAGGCCTGGCGGCGCAGCGCCGGCCGGCCGGCGCGCGGCCTGCTCGCGGCCGAGGCGCGGCTGCTGGCCTTCATGCGCGCCTGCCGCGGCGGCCGGCTCACTGGCGCGCGGTCCGCACGTTCGGCGGCAGCGCCTGCGGCCAGCTCGCGCGGAAGGGGTTGATGTCCAGCCCGCCGCGCCGCGTGTAGCGGCAGTACACGGCCAGCTTGGTGGGCCGGCAGCGCGCCTGGATGTCCATGAAGATGCGCTCGCAGCAGGGCTCGTGGAACTCGTTGTGGTTGCGGAAGCTCACGATGTAGCGCAGCAGGCCCGCCTGGTCGATCGGCGGGCCGTTGTAGCGCACCTGCACGCTGCCCCAGTCGGGCTGGCCGGTCACGCGGCAGTTGCTCTTGAGCAGGCGGCTGGTCAGCACCTCGGTGACGGGCGCCTCGTCGAACTGCGCCGTCAGCAGCTCGGGCGCGGGTTCGTAGTGCGTGCAGTCCAGGTCCAGCCGGTCCAGGTCCAGGCCGTCGAGTTCGGCCACGCCTTCGCGGTCGAAGTGGTCGGGCGCCAGCAGCTTCAGGCCGATGCTGCCGCTGCGCTCGCTGCCCCTCCAAAGGGCCTCGGCCACGTCGGCGCGCAGGCGCTCGCGCACCGCCTCGGCGTCGGCGAAGGCGCTGCCGTTGAAGCTGTTGAGGTAGAGCTTGAAGGACTTGCTCTCGATGATGTTGGGCGACTCGCAGGGGATGGTGAAGTGCGCGATCGCCACCTGCGGCTTGCCGCGCGGGTTGAGCCACGACAGCTCGAAGGCGCTCCACATGTCGGCGCCGAAGAAGGGCAGGCGCGGCGCCTCGCCGGGCGGCGGCGGGGCGATGCCCAGCGCCTGCCGCTGCGGCGCGCGCGACAGCGGGAACAGCAGCGAGGGGTCGTAGCGGTCCACGTAGGCCGAGCTGCGGCCCAGCTGCGACTGCTCGGGGGTGTTGCCGATGCTCATCTCGCGTCCGCGGCCTGCAGGAAGGGGATCATGTGCGCCAGCAGCGCCTCCTGCGCGCCCGGCGGCAGGTCGTGCGCGAAGCCGGGAATGGCCTCGAAGCGCGCGCCGGGGATGCGCCGCGCGGTGTCGCGCCCGCAGGCGATGGGCACCAGCGGATCGGCGTCGCCGTGCAGCACCAGCGTGGGCGCGGTGATCTTCGGCAGCACCTCGCAGCGCAGGCCGGTGTCGGCGCCGATGGCCAGCATCTGCCGCACGATGCCCTCGGGCCGCCAGCTGCGGCGCAGGCCGATGGCGATGCGCTCGCGGTTGGCGGCCTCGTCGAAGGGCCAGCCGGGGCTGGCGATCATGCGCACCAGGCCCAGCGAGTACTCGACCAGCGACGCCTCGTCCTGCGACCGGGGGCGGCGCATCAGCGCCGAGCCCACCTCCGGCCGCGGGCCGGGCAGGCCGCGCGCGCCGCTGGAGCTCATGATGCTGACCAGCGAGCGCGTGCGCTGCGGCGCGGTGGCGGCCACGCGCTGCGCGATCATGCCGCCCATCGAGGCGCCGACGATGTGCGCGTCGCGGATGTCCAGCGCATCGAGCACGCCGATGGCGTCCAGCGCCATGTCCTGCAGGGTGTAGGGCGCGCGCACGGGCAGGCCGAGCTTCTGGCGCAGCGCCTCCCACAGCAGGTTGCGCCGCCGCGCGCCGTCGAAGGACTGCGACAGCCCGATGTCGCGGTTGTCGTGCCGCACCACGCGGTAGCCGGAGCGCACCAGCCCCTGCACGAAGGGCTCGGGCCAGGCGATCAGCTGCATGCCCAGGCCCATGATCAGCAGCACGACCGGGCCGTCGCCGCCCGTGTCCTCGACCTCGATGGCGATGCCGTTGGCGCTGACTTTCACCTGAACTCCCGCTCGCGCAGCCACTTGGTGGCGACCCACTTCTCGCCCGCCAGCACCGGCGCGCCGCCGTGCAGGGTGCGGGTGGCCGGGTCGGGCCGGTCGTAGCTGAAGAAGACGCCGGTGCCGCGCACCGGGGCGACCTCCAGCCCGATGTCGGGGAAGGTGGTGCCGCCGCCGCGCTCGGGCTCCTGCAGGTACATCACCAGCGTACCCACGCGCTGCCCGCCGCGGCGCAGGATGGTGGGCGTGCCGGGCTCGCGCGGGTCGAAGTAGTCGTAGTGCGGGCGGTACTGCGCGCCGGGCGCGTAGCGCAGGATCTGCAGGCCCTCGCCGAACTCCAGCGGCCAGTTCAGCAGGCGCGCGATGCGCGCCTCGATGCGCTGCACCGTCTCGTTCTCGCCGCGCTCGAAGAACATGCCCTCGCTGGTGCGGTCGACGTTGAGCGTTTCGCCGCCGGTCTTGGTCTCCACGGTGAGCGAGCGCGCCAGGCGGGCGCGCGCCGCCGCGATCAGGGCCTCGCACTCCTCGCCGCCCAGCAGGTTGCCGAAGACGATCACGCGCGGATGCTGCACCGTCTGCAGCACCTGCACGCGGCGGTCGCCGGCATCGATGTACAGCGGCGCGCCCTCCAGGTCGGGGCCGGGCATCTCGGTGCGCGCGGGGCCGGCCGGCTCGGCGGGCGCGGCAGCGGCGGACGCACCGCCGAGCGCGGCGCGCTCCACCTCGGCCAGCGCCGCGTCGGTGGCGTCGTCGCGCCACCCGGCGGCGTGCATGGAGGCGCGC
This sequence comes from Xenophilus azovorans DSM 13620, assembly GCF_000745855.1. Taxonomy (GTDB): domain Bacteria; phylum Pseudomonadota; class Gammaproteobacteria; order Burkholderiales; family Burkholderiaceae_C; genus Xenophilus; species Xenophilus azovorans. The sequence continues at coordinate 137,434 of NZ_JQKD01000012.1, read as the reverse complement.
AGCGCGGCGACGGAATGGCCCGCCGCCAGTTGAGCGACGATCCATTCGCGCAGTTCGGGACTGATCGGTTGCATGGGCTTCAGGAGGCTGTCTTGCGTCGGAAAACCAGGCGTTCGGGCGTCGAAGTGTCGGGCGCGAAAGCGTAGCCCTCCAGGTCGAAGCCCTCCAGCCGGCGCGGCGTGCCGGCCTTGTGCTGGATCGCCCAGCGCGCCATCAGGCCGCGGGCGCGCTTGGCGAAGAAGCTGATGATCTTGTACTGGCCGTTCTTCCAGTCCTCGAACTGGCACTCGACCACGCGCGCCTTCAAGGCCCGGCGGTCGACCGCGCGGAAATACTCCTGCGAGGCCAGGTTGACGATCACCGGCGAGGCGTCCGCGGCCGCGCGCTCGTTCAGGTAGCCGGCGATGCGCTCCCCCCAGAAGGCGTACAGGTCCTTGCCGTGGCGGTTGGCCAGCGGCGTGCCCATCTCCAGGCGGTAGGGCTGCAGGCGGTCCAGCGGGCGCAGCACGCCGTACAGGCCGCTGAGGATGACGACGTGCGCCTGCGCCCAGGTGAGCTGGGCAGGCGTCAGGCTCCTGGCCTGCAGGCCGCCGTACACGTCGCCGTCGAAGGCGAGCGCCGCGGGCCGGGCGTTGGCCTCGGTGCCGCGCGGCTTCCAGGCAGCGTAGCGCGCCACGTTGAGCGCGGCCAGCTTGTCCGACAGGTGCATCAGCTCGGCCACCTGCTGCGGCGACTTCCCGCGCATCAGGCGGATCAGCTCGGCCGCCGGGCTGCGCGGGCCCTCGAACACCGGCTGCGTGGCCTCGATGCCGGCGGGCAGGGGCGATTCGTAGTCCAGGGATTTGGCAGGCGAGAGCAGGAAGAGCATCGCGGGATTATCACCAGCGGCCCGGGGCGGCAACCCCCTCGATAAAATCGCGTGTTTCCCCCGATTCCCCTGGCACGGCGCGGCCCCTGCGGCCGCACCCGACACCCTTTCACGCCATGAGCGACACCCCTGCCCAACCCGGCCTCCAGAGCCTCGCCAAGTCCTTCGAACCCGCCGCCATCGAAGCGCACTGGGGCCCCGAGTGGGAACGCCGCGGCTACGCGCGGGCGGGCTTCCGCGGCACGCAGCAGCCGAAAGAGGGCGCGCTCTCCTTCGCCATCCAGCTCCCGCCGCCCAACGTGACGGGCACGCTGCACATGGGGCATGCCTTCAACCAGACCATCATGGACAGCCTGACGCGCTACCACCGCATGGCGGGCGCGAACACGCTGTGGGTGCCGGGCACCGACCACGCGGGCATCGCCACGCAGATCGTGGTGGAGCGCCAGCTCCAGGGCCAGGGGCAGAACCGCCACGACCTGGGCCGCAAGAACTTCGTGGCCCGCGTGTGGGAGTGGAAGGAGCAGTCGGGCAACACCATCACCCAGCAGATGCGCCGCATGGGCGACACGGTGGACTGGAGCCGCGAGTACTTCACCATGGACGGGAAGCTCTCGAAGGTGGTGACCGAGACCTTCGTGCGCCTGTACGAGGAGGGCCTGATCTACCGCGGCAAGCGCCTGGTGAACTGGGACCCGGAGCTCAAGAGCGCGGTGAGCGACCTGGAGGTGGAGAGCGAGGAGGAGGACGGCTTCCTCTGGCACATCGCCTACCCGCTGGAGGACGGCTCGGGCACGCTGACGGTGGCGACCACGCGGCCGGAGACGATGCTGGGCGACGTGGCGGTGATGGTGCACCCGGAGGACGAGCGCTACACGGCGCTGATCGGCAGGAACGTGAAGCTGCCGCTGGTCGACCGCCTGATCCCCGTGATCGCCGACGACTACGTCGACCGCGCGTTCGGCACCGGCGTGGTGAAGGTGACGCCCGCGCACGACCACAACGACTATGCCGTCGGCCAGCGCCACGGCCTGCCCGTCATCGGCGTGCTGACGCTCGACGCGAAGATCAACGAGAACGCGCCGGAGCCATACCGCGGCCTGGACCGCTTCGCCGCGCGCAAGGCGGTGGTGGCCGACCTCGAAGCGCAGGGCCTGCTGGTCGAGACGAAGAAGCACAAGCTCATGGTGCCGCGCTGCGCGCGCACCGGCCAGGTGGTCGAGCCGATGCTGACCGACCAGTGGTTCGTCGCGATGAACAAGGCCCCCACGCTCCCCGCTTCGCGTGGTTCGCTGCCCCCCGAGGGGGCCGGCCCCGGCTTGGGGCGGCCCGGCGCCGGGGCGCCCGACGCGAAGGGCAAGTCGATCGCCCAGAAGGCCATCGACGCCGTGCAGTCCGGCGAAGTGCGCTTCGTGCCCGAGAACTGGGTCAACACCTACAACCAGTGGATGAACAACATCCAGGACTGGTGCATCAGCCGCCAGCTCTGGTGGGGCCACCAGATCCCGGCCTGGTACGACGAGGACGGCAAGGTCTACGTCGCGCGCAGCGAGGAAGAGGCGCAGCAGCAGGCCCCCGGCAAGACGCTGACGCGCGACGAGGACGTGCTCGACACCTGGTACTCCTCGGCGCTGGTGCCCTTCTCCTCGCTCGGCTGGCCGGAGGCGCTCGACGACAAGAACGCGCTGAAGGACTACGACCTGTACCTGCCCTCCACCGTGCTGGTGACCGGCTACGACATCATCTTCTTCTGGGTCGCCCGGATGATCATGATGACCACGCACTTCACCGGCCGCGTGCCGTTCAGGCACGTCTACATCCACGGCCTGGTGCGCGACGCGCAGGGCAAGAAGATGAGCAAGTCCGAGGGCAATGTGCTCGACCCGGTGGACCTGATCGACGGCATCGCGCTGGAGCCGCTGCTGGACAAGCGCACCCAGGGTCTGCGCAAGCCCGAGACGGCGCCGCAGGTGCGCAAGAACACGAGCAAGGAATTCCCCGAGGGCATCCCGGCCTACGGCGCCGACGCGCTGCGCTTCACCTTCGCCGCGCTGGCCTCGCTGGGCCGCAGCATCAACTTCGATTCCAAGCGCTGCGAGGGGTACCGCAACTTCTGCAACAAGCTCTGGAACGCCACCCGCTTCGTGCTGATGAACTGCGAAGGCCACGACTGCGGCATACAAGAGCCCCCAGGGCTGGGCTGCGCCCAGCCCGTCCCCCAAGGGGAGCAAGAAAGCTTGGGGCGGCCCGGCGCTTTCTTGGAACACACGAAGGCCGAATGCGAACCGGGCGGCGCCTTCCACGGCTACATGCACTTCAGCCAGGCCGACCGCTGGATCGCCTCGCGGCTGCAGCGCGCGGAGGCCGAGGTGGCGCAGGGCTTCGCCGATTACCGGCTCGACAACGTGGCCAACGCCATCTACCAGTTCGCCTGGGACGAGTTCTGCGACTGGTACCTGGAGATCGCCAAGGTGCAGATCCAGCAGGGCGGCGAGGCCGAGCAGCGCGCCACCCGCCGCACGCTGATCCGCACGCTGGAGGCACTGCTGCGCCTGGCGCATCCGGTCATCCCCTTCATCACCGAGGCGCTGTGGCAGCAGGTCGCGCCCGTGGCGGGCCGCGCCGGCGACTCGGTCATGGTCGCGCCCTACCCCGTCGCCCAGCCCGAGAAGATCGACGAGGCAGCCGAGGCGCACGTGGCCCGGCTCAAGTCGCTGGTGGCCGCCTGCCGCCAGCTGCGCGGCGAGATGAACGTCTCTCCCGCGCAGCGCCTGCCGCTGTATGCGCTGGCCGAGAGCGCCGACGAAGCCGCCTTCCTGCGCGGCGCGGCGCCGGTGCTGCAGACGCTGGCCCGCCTGTCGGAGGTCAAGGTCTTCGACGACGAGGCCGCCTGGACCGCCGCCGCGCAGGCGGCGCCGGTGGCCGTGGTCGGCGCCGCGCGGGTGGCGCTGCACGTGGAGATCGACGTGGCGGCCGAGCGCGCGCGCCTCGGCAAGGAGGTCGCGCGCATCGAGGGCGAGATCGCCAAGGCGCAGGGCAAGCTGGCCAACGAATCCTTCGTCGCCCGGGCGCCGGCCGCCGTCATCGCGCAGGAAAAACAGCGCGTGGCGGACTTCGGCGCGACGCTGGCGCGTCTTCAGTCACAGTTGCAGCGCCTCGGCTGACATCCTGTCACAGGGCTGTCCCGTAGGATAGAGAGCGCATTTGTTGATACCACCGTCCACAGTTTCCAAGCCCATGCCCATCTCGACTCGCATCCGCAAGGCCGTCTTTCCGGTGGCCGGCTTCGGCACCCGCTTCCTGCCCGCCACCAAGGCCCAGCCCAAGGAAATGCTGCCGGTGGTGGACAAGCCGCTGATCCAGTACGCGGTCGAGGAGGCGTACGCCGCGGGCATCCGCGACATGATCTTCGTCACCGGCCGCAACAAGCGCGCCATCGAGGACCACTACGACACCGCCTACGAGCTGGAAAGCCAGCTGGAAGCCAGCGGCAAGAGCGCCCTGCTGGAGATCGCCCGCTCGGTCGCGCCCGAGGACATGACCTGCTCCTACGTGCGCCAGCCGCGCATGCTGGGCCTGGGCCACGCCGTGCTGTGCGCCGAGCACTTGGTGGGCGACCAGCCCTTCGCCGTGCTGCTGGCCGACGACTTGATGGTCGGCCCCGAGGGCGGCGAAGGCGTGCTGGCGCAGATGGTGCGCACCTACAACAACCTCGGCGGCTCGGTGCTGGCCGTGCAGGAGGTGCCGCTGGACCAGGTCAAGCGCTACGGCATCGTGGCCGGCGAGTCCAAGGGCGACGACATCACCAAGGTCAGCGCGATGGTCGAGAAGCCCTCGCCCGAGAAGGCGCCCTCGCGCCTGGCGGTGGCCGGCCGCTACATCCTGACGCCCGGCGTGTTCGACGAGATCCGCAACCAGCCCAAGGGCGCGGGCGGCGAGATCCAGCTCACCGACGGCATCGCCTCGCTGCTGAAGAAGGAGAGCGTCTACGCCTACGCCTACAAGGGCGTGCGCTACGACTGCGGCAGCAAGGAAGGCTTCCTGCAGGCCACCGTCGAGCTGGCGCTGGCGCACCCGGAGGTGGGCGCTTCGTTCCGCGAGTACCTCAAGAGCCTGGCGCTCTGAAGCCTGCGCCCGTCCGGGCGGCAAGCAACAACAGCCGTTCGGGCTGAGCTTGTCGAAGCCGGGTGCCACGCTTCGACAGGCTCAGCGTGAACGGCTTGGCTGGGGTCGCCTCAGCCCGCCGCCGTCGACGCGGCCTTGGGAGCCGCGCCTTCCTCGTCCGCCGGCCGCCGCGCATAGCGCTGCGCCAGCACCGCGCACACCATCAGCTGCATCTGGTGGAACAGCATCAGCGGCAGCACGATCGCGCCGACCGCCGACGAGGCGAACAGCACCTTGGCCATCGGCACGCCGCTGGCCAGGCTCTTCTTGGAGCCGCAGAAGACGATGGTGATCTCGTCGGCCTTGGAAAAGCCCAGCCGCCGCGCCGCGAAGGTGGTGAAGAAAAGCGCCAGCGCCAGCAGCACCGCGCACACCACCAGCAGCCCGGCCAGGGCCGTGAGCGGCACCTGCTTCCACAGCCCCTCGATCACCGCCGCGCTGAAGGCGGTGTAGACCACCAGCAGGATCGAGCCCCGGTCCACCAGCGTCAGCACCTTGGCGTGCCGCTTGACGAAGCCGCCGATCCACGGCCGCAGCAGGTGGCCGGCGACGAAGGGCGCCATCAGCTGCAGCAGGATGCGGCCGATCGCGTCGAGCTGGGAATCCGCATGGCCCTGCGCCACCAGCCAGTTGGCCAGCAGCGGCGTGACGAACACGCCCAGCAGCGTCGAGGCCGAGGCGCTGCACACCGCCGCCGGGATGTTGCCTCGCGCCATCGAGGTGAAGGCGATGGCCGATTGCACGGTCGCCGGCAGCACGCACAGGAACAGCACGCCGGTGTAGATCTCCGGCGTGACCAGCGGCGCCAGCACCGGCCGCAGCACCCATCCCAACACCGGGAACATCACGAAGGTGGCGGCGAACACCAGGAGGTGCAGCCGCCAGTGGGTGACGCCGGACAGGACGGCCTCGCGCGAGAGCTTGGCGCCGTGCAGGAAAAACAGCAGCCCGATGGCCACCGTGGTCAGCCCCTCGAAGAAGCGGGCCGTGCCGCCGCTGGCCGGCAGCAGCGTGGCGAGCACGACGGTGCCCACCAGCGCGAGCGTGAAGTTGTCGGGGAGGAAGCGCGAACGGGCCATGCCGCCGATTGGGCCCGCGGCGCATTCAAAAGTGAAATGGATTTATCTGATGAATCCATAATTGCACCGCATGAACGTCACGTTGCGCCAGCTTCGCGTCTTCCGCGCCGTCGCGCTGGAACGCAACTTCAGCCGCGCCGGCGACGGCATCGGCCTCACGCAGCCGGCGGTGAGCCGCTCGATCCTGGAGCTGGAGTCGCAGCTCGGCGTGAAGCTGCTGGACCGCACCACGCGCGAGGTGGCGCTGACGGAGGCCGGCCAGGCGCTGGCGCTGCGGCTGGACCGGCTGCTGGACGAACTCGACCAGATGCTGCTGGACGTGGGCGGCCTGGCGCGCGCACGGCGCGGCAAGGTGCGGGTGGCGAGCAGCCCCACCCTCTCGGCCAACCTGATGCCGCAGTGCATCGCCGCCTGCGGCGAGCGCGAGCCCGGCATCCAGCTGGTGCTGCTCGACCGCATCCAGCAGGACGTGCTGGGCAGCGTGCGTGCCGGCGAGGTGGATTTCGGCGTGGTGATCGAGCCGCAGGACGCCGACGACCTGCATCAGGAGCCGATCCTGCAGGACCCCTTCGTGCTCGTGGCGCCCGAGAACCACCCGCTGGCCAAGGCGGCCAGCGTGCGCTGGCCGGCGCTCTCGGGCCGGCCGCTGGTGCTGCTGGACCACGCCTCCGGCAGCCGCCGCCTGATCGACGCCGCACTGGAGCGCCACGGCGCGCGCTGCGAGGTGGCGCAGGAGCTGGGCCACGCCACCACCGTCTTCCGCATGATCGAGGCCGGCATCGGCATCAGCGTGATGCCGGCGCTGGCCCTGCCGCCGGGCGGCATCCCCGGGCTGGCGGTGCGGCCGCTGCGGCCCACGGTGGAGCGCGACATCGTGCTGGTGCACCGGCGCAACCGCGCGCCCTCGCCGCTGGCGCAGCGGGTGTGGAGCCTGATCCACGATGTTGCCGCCGGCATGCGGCGGCAACAGGGTGTCAGTCCAGGGTGAGGATGGTGCAGCCGGTGGTCTTGCGTGCCTCGAGGTCGCGGTGCGCCTGCTGCACCTCGGCCAGCGGGTAGCGCTGGTCGATCGGGATCTTCACCGCGCCGCTTTCCACCACGGCGAACAGGTCGTCCGCCATGGCCTGCGTGGCCTCGCGCGTGGCGATGTGGGTGAACAGCGTGGGCCGCGTGATGTACAGCGAGCCCTTCTGCCCCAGCACGCCCAGGTTGAAGGGCGGCACCGGCCCGGAGCCGTTGCCGAAGCTGGCCAGCAGGCCGAAGGGGCGCAGGCAGTTCAGCGAGCCCTCGAAGGTGTCCTTGCCCACCGAGTCGTAGACCGCCTTCACGCCCTGACCGCCGGTGATCTCCTTGACGCGGGCCGCGAAGTCCTCGGTGCTGTAGTTGATGCAGTGCGCCGCGCCGTGCTCCAGCGCCAGCTTGCACTTGGCGTCGGAGCCGGCGGTGCCGATGAGCTTCAGCCCCAGCGCCTTCGCCCACTGGCAGGCGATCAGGCCGACGCCGCCGGCGGCGGCATGGAAGAGGATGAAGTCGCCCGGCTGCAGGCCCTCGGCCGGCAGCGTCTTCTTCAGCAGGTACTGCGCCGTCAGGCCCTTGAGCATCATCGCCGCGCCGGTCTCGAAGGAGATCGCGTCGGGCAGGCGGCACACGCTGCGGGCCGGCATCACGCGCAGCTCGCAGTAGGCGCCGGGCGGCGCGCTGGCATAGGCGGCGCGGTCGCCGGGCGCGAGGTGCGTCACGCCCTCGCCCACCGCCTCGACGACGCCGGCGGCCTCCATGCCCAGCTGCAGCGGCATCGGGAAGGGATACAGGCCGCTGCGCTGGTAGATGTCGATGAAGTTCAGGCCCACGGCCTTGTGGCGGATGCGGATCTCGCCCGGCCCCGGCTCGCCGACCTCGACCTGGACGAGCTTCAGTTCCTCGGGGCCGCCGTTGCGGTCGATGCGGATGGCGCGGCTGGTGGTCATGCTGATCTGTAGATGGGAATTACCGTGTTTCGGGCGAAACCGTCTTTGCTGGGGCCATCGGTTGTATCCGATCGCTGGATCATTTGCTCGTAGAGCAAGGATGAACTCGATCTCCTTTGCATTGACCTCGGCCTTCGGCGCGTCCGGCATCTCCCAGAGAATCTCTCTTGTGACAGTGAATGTCCGTCGTTGCTCTCTCGTGAAATCCGCGGCGATGAGTGCCGAGCTTGCGCTGCCGAAATAGTTGATGCTGTCGGTAACGTCCTGCCCAATATAGATCTTGCCGTTCGGATAGGTGATCTTGTAGATGACGCTGAACGACATGCAAACTCTGGGTCAGAAGGTGCCGGGGTACGCGCCGCCGTCGGCCAGGACGTTCTGGCCCGTCATGTAGGCGGCATGCACGCTGCACAGGAAGGCGCAGATGGCGCCGAACTCCTCCGGCGTGCCGAAGCGCCGCGCGGGGATGGCCTTGCGGCGCGCCTCGTGGATCGCCTCGACGCTCTGGCCCGTCTTCTTCGACGTGCCGGCGGCCATGGTGCGCACGCGGTCGGTGTCGAAGACGCCGGGCAGCAGGTTGTTGATCGTCACGCCCTGGGCCGCCAGGCCGCTGCGCGCCACGCCGGCGACGAAGCCCGTGAGGCCGCTGCGCGCGCCGTTGGACAGGCCGAGGATGTCGATCGGCGCCTTCACCGCGCTGGAGGTGATGTTGACGACGCGCCCGAAGCCGCGCGCGGCCATGCCGTCGACCGTGGCCTTGATCAGCTCGATGGGGGTGAGCATGTTGGCCTCCACGGCCTTCAGCCAGGCCTCGCGGTCCCACTCGCGGAAGTCGCCGGGCGGCGGGCCGCCGGCGTTGGTGACGACGATGTCGTAGTCGGCATGCGCGGCGAAGGCGGCGGCGCGGCCCTCGGGCGTGGTGATGTCCGCGGCCACGGCCTTGACGAAGGCGCCGCCCGTCGCCGCGGCCTGCAGCTTCGCGGCCGCCTCCTGCAGCGCCTCGGCGCCGCGGGCGACGACGACGACGTTGACGCCCTCCTTCACCAGCGCCAGCGCGCTGCCGTGGCCCAGCCCCTTGCTGGCGCCGCACACCAGCGCCGTCCTGCCTGCGATTCCCAGGTCCATGCTTTCAAACTCCTTGTCGGTTGGCGCACGCCTCAGCGGGCGCGCGAGAAGACGTAGATGCCCGCGATCACCAGCGCCGTGCCGGCCGCCACCCAGGCGGTGAAGGGCTCGCCCAGGATGAGCGCGCCCATGGCGATCGTGGACATGGGCCCGATCATGCCCGTTTGCGCGGCGGCGGCGGCGCCGATGCGCTCGATGGCCATCATGACGGCCAGGACAGGCACCGCCGTACACAGGGTGGCGTTGAGCACCGACAGCCAGATCACCTCCGGCGCCACGGCCAGCACCGTGCCGGCCGGCCGCAGCAGCAGGTACTGGACGATGCACAGCACGCAGGCCACGCTGGTGGCCAGCCCCACCAGGCGCAGCGAGCCCAGGCGCCGGACGAACTCGCCGCTCCACACCATGTAGACGGCATAGCTCACCGCGCTGAGGAAGACCAGCAGCGCGCCCCACGCCGCCGCGCCGCCCTGGCCGATCTGCACCTCGTGGCCGAAGACCAGCAGCACGCCGGCGTAGCTGACGGCCATGCCGAGCATCTGGCCCGCGCGCACGCGCCGGCGGTAGGCCAGCCAGCCGAACAGGATGACCAGCGTGGGGTTGAGGTACAGGATCAGCCGCTCCAGGCTGGCCGTGACGTAGGCCAGCCCGGCGAAGTCCAGGAAGCTGGCCAGGTAGTAGCCGGTGAAGCCCAGGCCCAGCACGCCGAACCAGTCGCGCCGCGTGAGCGCCGGCCTGCCGCGCCCCGCCCACCACGCCATGACGGCGAAGAGGGGCAGCGCGAACAGCATGCGCAGCATGATCAGCGTCACCGCGTCGACGCCGTAGCGGTAGGCGAGCTTGACGATGATGGCCTTGCCGCTGAAGGCGATGGCGCCGAAGCAGGCCAGCAGCAGGCCGGCCGCGGTCGATGCCTTGGCGGTCGGCGGGGCAGCGGTGGACGTCGTCGCGGGCACCCGTCCTCGCTCAGAAGCCGGCGGCCAGGCCGTCGCGGCGCGGATCGCTGGCGGCCTGGTAGCCCTCCACCGCCGGGTCGCCCATGCGCCAGATGAACTGGCCGGCGCCGAAGTCCTGGTAGGAGTCCTGGATCACCTCGACCTCGTGGCCGAGGTCGACCAGGCCCTGCACCGTCCGCGGGTCCATCGCCGCCTCGGCGTTGATCGCCCGGCCGGCGTTGAAGCGCCAGCGCGGCGCGTCGCAGGCGGCCTGCGGCGCCTGGTGGTAGTCGAGCATGCGCACCAGGGTCTGCATGTGGCCCTGCGGCTGCATGTTGGCGCCCATCACGCCGAAGCTCATCACGGGCTGGCCGTCCTTCGTGAGGAAGCCGGGGATGATGGTGTGGAAGGGCCGCTTGCCCGGCGCCACCTGGTTGGAGTGGCCCTCGGCGAGGCTGAAGGCGTGGCCGCGGTTGTGCAGGCTGATGCCGAAGCCGGGCTCCACGCAGCCGGAGCCGAAGCCCATGTAGTTGCTCTGGATGAAGCTGACCATCATGCCGCTCTCGTCGGCCGCGGTGAGGTAGATGGTGCCGCCCTTGACGGGGTTGCCGGGCTTGAATTCCTGCGCGCGCTTCACGTCGATGAGTCTGGCACGGCTGGCGAGGTACGAGTCATCGAGCATCTGCTCGGGGGTCACCTCCATCGACGATGGCTCGGCCACATAGCGGTATACGTCAGCGAAGGCCAGCTTCATCGCCTCGATCTGCAGGTGCTGCGAAGCCACCGAATCGACCGGCAGCGCGGCCACGTCGAAGTGCGAGAGGATGCCCAGCGCGATCAGCGCCGCGATGCCCTGGCCGTTGGGCGGGATCTCGTGCAGCGTGTAGCCGCGGTAGCTCTTGCTGACGGGCGTGACCCACTCGGGCTGCCAGGCGGCCAGGTCGGCGGCCGTGAGGCTGCCGCCGTTGGCGGCGGCGAACTTCGCGATCGCCGCCGCGATCTCGCCGCGGTAGAAGGCTTCGCCCCTGGTCTCGCCGATGGCCCTGAGCGCCCGCGCCGCCGCCGGGAAGCGGAACAGCTCGCCCACCTCGGGCGCACGGCCCCAGGGCAGGAAGGTCCCGGCGAAGCCCGGCGCGTCCTTCAGCAGCGGCGTGGCGGCGGCCCACTTCTGCCGCACCACCGGCGGCACGAGGTAGCCGCGCTCGGCGATCTCGACGGCCGGGGCCATCAGGTCGGCGAAGGGCAGCCTGCCGAAGCGCTCCGACAGCGCGGCCCAGGCGCCCACCGCGCCGGGCACCGTCACCGCATCGATGCCGCGCAGCGGCGGATGCTGCGCGTCGTTGCCGTACTTGCGCCGGAAGTAATCGGGCGTCCAGGCCGCGGGAGCCGGGCCGGAGCTGTTCAGCCCGTGCAGCTGCCGGCCGTCCCACAGGATGCAGAAGGCGTCGCCGCCCAGACCGTTGCTCACGGGCTCCACCAGCGTCATCGCCGCGGCGGCGGCCACCGCCGCGTCCACCGCGTTGCCGCCCTGGTGCAGGATGCGCAGGCCGGCCTGCGCGGCCAACGGGTGCGAGGTGGAGACGACGTTGCGCGCGAACACCGGGATGCGCGTGGAGGTGTAGGGGTTGGCGTGGTCGAAATGCTTCATGGGCTGCTGCTCGGACAGGGGAAAGGACCGAAGGCGATCACTCGTTGACGATCTTGCGCTCGACGATGATCTTCTTCCATTTGGCCGCGTCCTGCGCCACCAGGGCGGCGAACTGCGCCGGCGTGCCGGTGGCGGGCTCGATGCCCAGCTTGGCCAGCTTGTCGCGCAGTTCGGGGTCGCTCACCGCCTGGTTGGCGGCCGCGTTCACGCGCGCCACCAGATCGGCCGGCAGGCTCCTGGGCCCGAACAGGCCGAACCAGGTGGTCGACTCGAAGCCGGGCAGCGTGTCGGCCACCGGCGGCAGGTCGGGCGCCAGCGGGCTGCGCTTCGGCGAGGTGACGGCCAGCGCGCGCAGCCGCCCGTCGCGCACGAAGGGCAGGCCGGTGGGCAGCGCGTCGAACAGCAGGTCCACCTTGCCGCTCATCAGGTCGGGCATCGCCAGCGCCGTGCCCTTGTAGGGAATGTGCGTGACGAACACGCCCGCCATCGACTTGAACAGCTCCGCCGTGAGCTGGACGATGGTGCCCGGCCCGCTGGACGCGTAGTTGAGTTTGCCGGGGTTCTTCTTCGCGTAGTCGATCCACTCGCGCACGCTCTTGGCCGGCGAGTCGTTGGGCACCAGCATGATGCTGGGCGCGTCGCCAACGTGGCCGATGGGCGTGAAGTCGCGCACCGTGTCGTAGGGCAGCTTGTTGATCGACGGCCCGATCGAATGGGTGCTGGTGGTGGCCAGCAGCAGCGTGTAGCCGTCGGCCGGCGCCTTGGCGGCCAGGTCCGAGCCGATGGCGCCGCCGGCGCCGGGCTTGTTGTCCACCACCACCGCCGCGCCCAGCTTCTCGCTCATCTTCTGCGACAGGGTGCGCGCGAACAGGTCGGTCGCGCCGCCGGCCGGGAAGGGCACGATCAGGCGGATCGGCTTGCCTGGGTACGTCTGCGCGAAGGCGCGGGAAGCGGGAAGCAGGTTGGCCGCGGCGGCGGCCAGCATCAGGTGTCTGCGTTGCATGGATGTCTCGGGTGAAGGCGCCGGCACGGCGGAAAGCGCCGCGGCCCTCCTGCGCGCGGCGCTGTCGCGGCCGATTGGAACCGGAGGCCCCGCGCGAAGGAAATGGATTTATCTGATGAATCCATGATTTCTGCGCATTTATCTCAGGCCCGACCGAGGCGCCGCGCCAAAGAAAACGGCACCCGAAGGTGCCGTTGCGTGCGCTTGCGCCGCTGCAGCCGAACGGCTGCCGCGCTCGCAGGCCCGTCATTCCTCCACGAAGGCTTCCTCGCGTTTGGACTTCACGGCCGGCAGCAGCACGATCACGATCATCAGGGCCGAGGCGATCAGCAGCCCCGCCGAGATCGGCCGCGTGACCAGCACCGACCAGTCGCCGCGCGAGAGCAGCAGCGCTCGGCGCAGGTTCTCCTCCATCATCGGCCCCAGGATGAAGCCCAGCATCAGCGGCGCGGGTTCGCAGCCCAGCTTGATGAAGCCGTAGCCGATCACGCCGAAGATGGCGACCATCCAGATGTCCCAGGTGTTGTTGTTGGTGGAGTACACGCCGATCGCGCAGAACAGCACGATGGCGGGGAACAGCCACTTGTAGGGGATGGTCAGCAGCTTGATCCACATGCCGATCATCGGCAGGTTCAGGATGATCAGCATCAGGTTGCCGACCCACATCGAGGCGATCAGGCCCCAGAACAGGTCCGGGTTGCTGGTCATCACCTGCGGACCGGGCTGGATGTTGTGGATGGTCATCGCACCCACCATCAGCGCCATCACCGGGTTGGGCGGGATGCCCAGCGTCAGCATCGGGATGAAGGAGGTCTGGGCGCCGGCGTTGTTGGCCGACTCGGGGCCCGCCACGCCGCGGATGTTGCCCTTGCCGAAGGGCACTTCGCCCGGCTTGAGCTTCATCTTCTTCTCGAGCGTGTAGGCCGCAAAGGACGACAGCAGCGCGCCGCCGCCCGGCAGGATGCCCAGGCAGCAGCCGAGCGAGGTGCCGCGCAGCACGGCGGGCACCATGTTCTTGAAGTCTTCCTTGGTCGGCCACAGGTGCTTGACCTCGGAGACCATCACGTCGCGCTCTTCCTCCGGCTTGGCCAGGTTGGAGATGATCTCGCCGTAGCCGAACACACCCATGGCGATGGCGATGAAGCCGATGCCGTCGGTCAGCTCCGGGACGTCGAAGCTGTAGCGCGCCACGCCCGAGTTGACGTCGGTGCCCACCAGGCCCAGCAGCAGGCCCAGCACGATCATGCCGATCGCCTTGAGCAGCGAACCCGAGGCCAGCACGACGGCGCCGATCAGGCCCAGCACCATCAGGCTGAAGTACTCGGCCGGGCCGAACTTGAAGGCCAGCTCGGTCAGCGGCGGCGCGAAGGCGGCCAGGATCAGCGTGCCCACGCAGCCGGCGAAGAAGGAGCCCAGGCCGGCCGCCGCCAGCGCAGGTCCGCCGCGCCCGGCCTTGGCCATCTGGTGCCCGTCGATCACCGTGACCACCGAGGCCGATTCGCCCGGCAGGTTGACCAGGATGGCGGTGGTGGAGCCGCCGTACTGCGAGCCGTAGTAGATGCCGGCCAGCATGATCAGCGCCGCCACCGGCGGCAGCGCGTAGGTGGCCGGCAGCAGCATGGCGATGGTGGCCACCGGGCCCAGGCCCGGCAGCACGCCGATCAGCGTGCCCAGCAGGCAGCCGATGAAGGCGTACATCAGGTTCTGCAGCGAGATCGCGTGGCTGAACCCGAGCGAGAGATGTTCGATCAATTCCATGGTGCGGGTCTCAGCCGGTGATGAAGGTCGGCCAGACCTGGAACTGCAGGTTCAGGCCGACGATGAAGGTGAGATAGCTGCCCACGGCCAGGACGGTGCCGAGGATCAGCGACAGCTTGAACGACGAGTTCGGCGCTGCGAACCCGCTGATGATGACCAGCGCATAGATGGCGATGATCAGCCCCATCGCCGGCAGCCCGATGCTGGGCAGGCCGCCCAGCAGGATGCCGAACGCCACGTTGGCGGCGATGATGAAAACCAGCGGGCGCCAGGCGATGCTGCCGATCGGCTCGCCGTCGGACGTCTCTACCACCAGCGAGCCGAAGATCACGCCGAGGCCGATGAGGGCCATGAGGATGCCCAGCATGAGCGGGAAGTACCCCGGCCCCATGCGGGCGCCGGTGCCCACGGTGTAGGTGGTCGCGCCCCACGCGAAGGCCACGCCCACCACCGCGAACATCAGGCCCGCAAAAAAGTCCTTGCGGCTTTTCAGTTTCACGAAGCTCTCCTGATACAGATCAAACCCGTGAATTCTTAGTCAGCCTGCGGTCAGCTTCGATGTGGATTCCACCTAGCGAAGCGCCAGGGAAAACACCTATGGGCCACCGGCGCAGCGCGGCCGGCAGCTACTCGATCGGCGGCGTCGCGCTGAGCACTTCGTCGAGCGTGGTCAGCCCCTCGGCCACGCGCAGCACGCCGGCCAGGCGCAGCGGGCGCATGCCGTCGGCCACCGCCTGCCGCCGCAGCGCGTCGATGCTCGGCGCCTTGCCCAGCAGGTTCTTGAAGGGCTCGGTGACGGCCAGCAGTTCGTACAGGCCCATGCGGCCGCGGTAGCCCGTCATGCGGCAGTCCACGCATCCTACCGGGCGGTAGGCCCTGACCTGCCCGTTGATCTTCCACGGCGCCACCACCTCGGCCAGGCGCTCGGCGTCGAGGCTCTCGTCGGGCTGCTTGCAGGCCGGGCACAGCGTGCGCACCAGGCGCTGGGCCAGCACGCCCAGCAGCGTGGCGTTGATCAGGTAGGCCGGCACGCCGAGTTCCATCAGCCGCGTGGTGGCGCTGGGCGCGTCGTTGGTGTGCAGGGTGCTGAACACCAGGTGGCCGGTGAGCGCGGCCTGCACCGCCATCTCGGCGGTGTCGAGGTCGCGGATCTCGCCGACCATGATGATGTCCGGGTCCTGCCGCATCAGGGCGCGCAGGCCCTCGGTGAAGCCGAAATCGAGCTGCGGCTGCACCTGCGTCTGGTTGAAGGCCGGCTCGATCATCTCGATCGGGTCCTCCACGGTGCTGACGTTGACCTCCTCCGTCGCCACGCGCTTGAGCGTGGAATAGAGCGTGGTGGTCTTGCCCGAGCCGGTGGGACCGGTGACGAGCACGATGCCGTGCGGCCGCGACACCAGCTGCTCCCAGCGCTGCGCGTCCTGCGGCGGGAAGCCCAGCGCGTCCAGGTCCTTGACGGCGTTGTCGGGGTCGAAGATGCGCATCACCATCTTCTCGCCGAAGGCGGTGGGCAGGGTCGACAGGCGCATCTCCACCTCCTCCGTCGCGCCAGCCGCCGCCGGGCCGCCCCAAGGCGGCTGCGCCCCCTCGGGGGGCAGCACGGCGGAGCCGGGCGTGGGGGCACGCATTCTTCGGGTCTTGATGCGGCCGTCCAGCGGGCGGCGCTTCTCGACCACGTCCATGCGGCCGAGCAGCTTGATGCGCGCGATCATGGCGTTCATCACGCCCAGCGGCATCTGGTAGGCGGGGTGCAGCACGCCGTCGATGCGGAAGCGGATCACGCCCTGCTCGCGCCGCGGCTCCAGGTGGATGTCGCTGGCGCGCTGGTCGAAGGCGTACTGCCACAGCCAGTCCACCACCTGCACCACGCTCTGGTCGTTGGCGTCGAGCTGCTTGTTGGACTTGCCCAGCTCCACCAGCTGCTCGAAGCTGGCGCTGCCGCTGCTGCCGCCGAGCTTCTGCGC
Source organism: Xenophilus azovorans DSM 13620 (assembly GCF_000745855.1). Lineage (GTDB taxonomy): Bacteria > Pseudomonadota > Gammaproteobacteria > Burkholderiales > Burkholderiaceae_C > Xenophilus > Xenophilus azovorans. The sequence continues at coordinate 120,923 of NZ_JQKD01000012.1, read as the reverse complement.
CGCGCGCACCGACTTGGCCAGCGCGAAGAACTCGGCCGTGTAGCGCTGGATGTCCTGCGGGTTGGCCACCACGCGCCGCACGGTGCGGCGCGCCTGGCGCTCCACCTCGGCGATCCAGTCGGCGAGGAAGGGCTCGGCGGTGGCGACCACCACCTCGCTGGGCGTGACCTGCACCGGCAGCACCTTGTGGCGCTCGGCGTAGGCGGCGCTCATGGTGTCGGCCACTTTGCCCACGTCCACCTTCAGCGGATCGATGCGCAGGTACTCCAGCCCGGCACGGCCAGCCAGCCACTGGGTGAGCGATTCCAGGTCCAGCGGCTTGCCGTCGGCCTCGCGCGCCATCGCCACGTTGGCCAGACGCACCAGCGGGTGCTGGCGGCTTTCCACCTGCGCGCAGCGGGCGATGGTGCGCTGCGCCTCGGCCGGCGAGATGACGGCGTCGCGCGCCAGCCACTCGATGAGCTGGCGCAGTTGCAGCGGCCCCTCGGGCCCACGGGTGGAAGCGGAAGGGACAGCGCTCATTGGATAACCTCCGTGCTTCGCACTGCGGTGCGAGCTTGCTTGGGGCGGCCCGGCGCGGCGCTCATGCCATTCATGATGACACGGGCTTGAACACCCGCAACCATTTCGGCGCGGGCAGCCCCCAGCGCGTCTGGATCGCCTGCGCCCGCTCGGCCAGGCGCTCGCGCTTCGGCCGCTCGGGGCTGCGCTGGGCCAGCACCACCGTGTTGCCCTCGCGCGTGGGCTTGAAGGCCCACAGCGCCTCGGGGCCGAAGGCGGCGGCGATCTTGGCCAGGCTGCGCTCGTAGCTGGACGAGCGGCCGAAGAGGTTCACGGTCATGCAGCCGTCCTCGGTCAGCAGGCGGCGGCAGTCGATGTAGAAGGCCTCGCTGTCGAGCACCGGCGCGGCGGCCTCGTGGTCGTACAGGTCCACCTGCAGCGCGTCGACGGCGCCCTGCCACTCGTCCTTGCGGATCTCGCCGGCCGCGTCGGCGATCACCACGCGCAGCTTCGCGTCCTCGGGCGGCAGCTTGAACCAGCCGCGGCAGGCGGCCAGCACCTGCGGGTTGAGCTCGATGGCGGTGGTGCGCATGCGCAGCTGCTTGCGGCAGAACTTGGTGAGCGCGCCGGCGCCCAGGCCGAGCTGCATCGCATGGCGCTTCGGCACCTCGGCCGGCGCCACGAACAGCAGCCAGGCCATCATGCGCTGCACGTACTCCAGCTCGATCTCGTAGGGCGCGTCCAGCCGCATCGAGCCCTGCACCCATTCGGTGCCCAGGTGCAGGTAGCGCACGTCGCCCCAGTCGGAGAAATTGACCTCGGGCAACAACGAAGAAAGGGGAGCGCGGCCCGCCATCAGACCAGCCCGTGGCGGACCATCACCTCGCGCCAGGCGCGGGCCTTGTCCTCGAAGCGCATCGCCGCATGCGCCGGGCTGGTGGAGGGCAGCCGATAGGCCGGCACGCCGGGCGGCGCCGCATGGCGCGCCTGCCTGTGGCTCTCGGCACCGTTGTGCGCCACGGCCGCCAGCCGCGGCAGGTGCAGGCCGGCGATGTCGTTGGCCTCGGCATCGCGGATGGCGGCGTCCAGGCTGCCGACACGGCGGCAGCGGGCGTAGACGTCCCACAGGCCCAGGCCGCGGTCGAGCAGCCATCTGCCACGTTCCTGATAGCTGTCCGCGGGCAGCGGCTCCTGGGGCCAGATGGCTTGCAAGATCTTCCAGAACTGGTTGTGGGGGTGCGCATAATACTGGCGCTGCGCGAGGGAGCGGGCGCTGGGAAAGCTGCCGAGCACCAGCACCACCGTGTGCGGCGACGCGAGCGGCGGCAGCCCCTCCAGCCAGGGCCCTTCTTGCACGGGGCCGTCGGAGCGGGTCGGCGTCATCGAACCAGAAACGAAGGAAGAGGGAACATGGAGAACATCACTGCGGCATCCGCCTGGGCCTTCCTCACCACGCAGGGCGTGGACTTCGGCCTGAAGGTGCTGGGCGCCATCGTGGCCTGGCTCATCGGGCGCTGGCTCATCAAGATGGCGCTGCGGCTGATGGGCGGCGCCCTGCAGCGCGGCGGCTCGATCGACCCCACCCTCAGCGGCTACCTGCAGTCCATCGTCGGCGTGCTGCTGAACGTGGTGCTGATTCTCGCCATCCTGGAGCTGTTCGGCGTGCGCACCACCTCCTTCGCCGCGCTGCTGGCCGGCGCGGGGCTGGCCATCGGCACGGCCTGGGGCGGGCTGCTGACACACTTCGCGGCCGGCGTGTTCCTGCAGGTGCTGCGCCCGTACAAGGTGGGCGACTTCGTCGCCGTGGCGGGCGTGACCGGCACCGTGAAGGAGCTGGGCCTGTTCGGCACCACGCTGGTGCTGCCCGACAACGTGGTCGCCACGGTGGGCAACAACAGCGTGCTCTCGGGCACCATCCAGAACTACAGCACGCTGGGCTGGCGGCGGGTGGACACCACCGCCAAGGTCGCCAACGGCGTCGACGTGAACGACGCCATCGCCCGGCTGAAGACGGCGGTGGCCGCCATCCCCAACGTGACGAAGGACCCGGCACCGGACGTCGAGATCCTCCAGTTCACCCCCGAAGGCCCGCTGCTGGCCGTGCGGCCCTACACCCACACCGACCACTACTGGCAGGTCTACTTCGACACGCACAAGGCCATCGTGCAGACTTTCGGTGCGGCGGGCTACCCGGTGCCCGAAACGCCGATGGTGCAGCGCCGGACGGCCTGACGAAAAAGGCCCCTCGGGCAACCGCTTCGCGCTTGCCCGATCCCCCGAGGGGATGCTTTTTGTCTTGGGGCGGCCCGGCGACAAAAAAGACCCCTCGGGCAACCGCTTCGCGCTTGCCCGATCCCCCGAGGGGATGCTTTTTTGTCTTGAGGCGGCCCGGCGACAAAAAAAAAGACCCGCCGAAGCGGGTCTTTTTTTGCATGGCGCTCTCGCAACCTGCTTACTGCTTGGTCGCGTCATGCTGCGGCGTGCCGGGGATCTTCTCGCCGATCTTGTCGCCCGTGTTGCGCATGCCGTCGGCTGCCTTGTGGCCGACGTTCTCGGTGGCGTCGACGGCCTTGCCCACGCCCTTCTTGGTCGCGTCGTAGGCCTTCTTGCTGGTCTTCTTGGTGGCGTTGTAGGCCTTCTTGGTGCCCGACTTCGTGGCGTCGTAGGCCTTCTCGCTGGTGTTCTTGGTGGCGCTCCAGGCCTTCTTGGCGCCGCGCTCGGTGGCGTCCACGGCGTCCTTGCCGGTTTCCTTCACGTCGCGTCCGACTTCCTTGGCCTTCTCGGTCGCCGTGGGCTCGGAGGTGGTGGTGGCATTCGTCTGCGCAACGGCCGTCAGGCCCATCGAGGCCAGCGCCAGCACGAGGGCAGCGGGGAGGAATCGCAGAGTCGTTTGCTTCATGGAATGGTTCTCCTTCTGTGGAATGGGGCATCGCGCCCGTGGCGTGGTGCCACGCAGGTCGAACGCCTGCCATGCACCGCAGGATGACACCAAAAACGCCGCCTGGCGCGGCTGGCCGGCGGGTTGCGCCTTCGGCCTACAGGGCGCGTCGGCCTGGCGATGACACGGCGATGGGACGCCGGCTACACGCCGCCGTCCGGCGCCAGCAGCGGCGCGAGCCGCGGCAGGGCGGCGCAGGCGTTGCGGGTGGTGGCCGCCGCCAGCGCGTCGACGGCCAGGCCGCGCAGGGCAGCGATGTCGCGGGCGATGCGCGGCAACTGCGACGGCTCGTTGCGCCCCTGCGGCTGCCCGGCCTCGCGCTCGGTGCGCGTGCGGTAGAGCCAGAAGGGCGGGATGTCGGGCGCGTCCGTCTCCAGCACCATCGACTCGAGCGGCAACGAGGCGGCCAGGCGGCGCAGCTGCAGCGCGCGCTCGAAGGTCACGGCGCCGCCGAAGCCGAGCTTCAGGCCCAGTTCGATGCAGGCCTGCGCCTGCTGCGCGCTGCCGTTGAAGGCATGCGCGATGCCGTGCCAGGGCACGCCGGCGCCGGCCTGGCGCAGGTGCATCAGCACCTTGTCGACGGAGCGGCGCACGTGCAGCAGCACCGGCAGGCCGTGCGTGCGCGCCAGCTCGAGCTGCCGGCGCAGGAAGCGCTCCTGCCGCGGGCCGTCCAGGCCGGGCACGAAGAAGTCCAGGCCGATCTCGCCCACCGCGACCAGGCGCGGATCGTCCTGCCGCCGCTGCAGCTCGCCGGCCAGCGCGTCCAGCGCCGGCCCTTCCGCCTCGGTGCCGGTGCACATCGGATGGATGCCCAGCGCGTAGGCGTCGCCCTGCCGGTGCGCCATCTCGCGCACCGTGGCGAAGTTGCCGGGCGCGACGGCGGGGATGACGCACAGCGCCACGCCGGCGGCGCGTGTGCGCTCGCTCACGGCGGGCGCCTCGGCGCCGAACTCCGGCGCGTCGAGGTGACAGTGTGTATCGATGAAGACCGCCATGCGGGGATGATGCCGCAACGCATGCACGGCGCAACGAAGCGTGCTACCGTGAAGTCGTTCCTGCATCCGACACATTGCGGAGGTCCACGATGCGCAGGCCAGCCCACTACAGCAGCTCGCCCCGGAGCGCCGCGCCCGAGGCCGAAGGCGCGCCGCCGGAGGCCGCCGCCGAGGCGCCGGCCGTCGCGCCGGCTTCGGCCCCCCCGAAGGCCCGGCGTGGCCGCCGCGCCGCGGCGGCCGCCGTGCTCGCCGCGGCCGCCCTCGGCCTGGCCGGCGGTGCCGGCTACCTGTGGCCGCGCGCGCCGGGCCAGGTGCTGACGCAGAAAGACATCGACGCCGCCGTGCTGCGCACGCTGCAGAAGGAGACGCTGCCCTCCCCCGCCGCCCGCGCGGCCGAGGCGGTGCGGCCCTCGGTGGTGCGCGTGGTCGGCTACGGCGAGGAGAAGAAGACGCCCGCCGCCAAGACGGAAAAGCGCGGTCGCAACCTGGCCAAGGGCAAGGCGCCCGAAGCCGCCGAGCCGCCGGGCGAGGTCGAGCGAGGCGTGGGCACCGGCGTAGTGATCGTCGACAAGGGCGTGATCCTCACCAACCTGCACGTGGTCGCCGGCGCCGACACCATCAAGGTCACCTTCTTCGACGGGCTGGAGTCGCCCGCCACCCTCACCGGCGTGCAGCCCGAGAACGACCTCGCGGTACTGCAGGCGCAGAAGATCCCCGACGACCTGATCGCCGCCACGATGCGCTCCACCGCCGATCTGCGGTCGGGCGACCAGGTGGCGGCGGTGGGCTTTCCCTTCGGCATCGGGCCGTCGGTGTCGGCCGGCGTGGTGTCGGGCCTGAAGCGCTCCTTCCGCTCGCCCGAGGGCAAGCAGGAACTGGACAACCTGATCCAGTTCGACGCGGCGGCCAACCCCGGCAACTCCGGCGGGCCGCTGGTGAACATGGACGGCGAGGTGCTGGGCATCGTCACCGCCATCCTGAACCCGACGCAGCAGCGCACCTTCATCGGCATCGGCTTCGCGGTGCCCATCGAGAACGCGGCCTCGGCCGCGGGCTCGCCGCCCTTCTGACCTTTAGTCCGAGGACCGACGCATGAGCCAGGAAGACATCACCGCCGCCGCCCCCACGCCCGCCTCCACCGCCGAGCTGATGGAGCAGATCCTCTACCAGGTCAAGCGCGTGGTGGTCGGGCAGGACCGCTTCCTGGAGCGGGTGATGGTCGCCATGCTCGCCGGCGGGCACCTGCTGGTCGAGGGCGTGCCCGGCCTGGCCAAGACGCTCACCGTCAAGACGCTGGCCGACACCGTGCGCGGGCAGTTCAAGCGCATCCAGTTCACGCCCGACCTGGTGCCGGCCGACCTGGTGGGCACGCGCATCTACAACCAGAAGACGGGCGACTTCACCACCGCGCTGGGCCCGGTGTTCGCCAACCTGCTGCTGGCCGACGAGATCAACCGCGCGCCGGCCAAGGTGCAGAGCGCGCTGCTGGAGGTGATGCAGGAGCGCCAGGTCACCATCGCCGGCGAGACGCACAAGGTGCCGCGCCCCTTCCTGGTGATGGCCACGCAGAACCCGATCGAGACCGAGGGCACCTACCCGCTGCCCGAGGCGCAGGTGGACCGCTTCATGATGAAGGTGCTGGTGGACTACCCGAGCGAGGAAGAGGAGTTCGTGATCGTGCAGCGCGTGATCGGCGACACGCCGGAGGCGGTGCCGGTGGCCACCACGCTGCAGCTGGCGCAGCTGCAGGCCCAGGCGCGCAAGGTGTATGTCGACCCCTCGCTGATCCAGTACGCGGTGCGGCTGGTCTCGGCCACGCGCAACCCCGAGAAGTTCGGGCTGAAGAACACACGCGCGCTCATCACCTTCGGCGCCAGCCCGCGCGCCACCATCAACCTGACCGAGGGCGCGCGCGCACTGGCGATGCTGCGCGGCCGCAGCTACGCGCTGCCCGAGGACATGAGCGACCTCGTGCCCGACGTGCTGCGGCATCGCATCACGCTGTCGTACGAGGGCCTGTCGGAGGGCCTGACGCCCGACGTGCTGGTCGAGCGCATCATGAAGGCCGTGCCGCCGCCCGCGCGCCCGCTGGAACACGAAAGACAGGTGGCGTGATGGCCTGGTGGCGCAAGTCCAAGCCCGGCGGCGCCGCCAACGACGAGCGCCCGCTGGAGACGGCGCAGGCCGCCGAGCGGCTGCTGCGCCGGCTCGAATGGACGGTGGTGCGCCGCCTCGACGGCCTGCTGCAGGGCGACTACCGCACGCTGATGCGCGGCGCCGGCCTGGACCTGGCCGACCTGCGCGAGTACCAGCTGCACGACGACGTGCGCCACATCGACTGGAACGTGACCGCGCGGCTGCAGCAGCCGCACGTGCGCGTGTTCACCGAAGACCGCGAGATGGCCGCCTGGTTCGTGCTGGACCTCAGCCGCTCGGTGGACTTCGGCTCCGGCACGCGCGCCAAGCGCGAGATCTCGCAGGGTTTCGTCGGCGTGCTGGCACGGCTGCTCACGCGCCACGGCAACCGGGTCGGCGCGCTGGTCTACGGCACCGAACTGGAGGCGGTGCTGCCGCCGCGCGGCGGCCGCCCGCAGGTGCTGCAGCTCCTGCACCGCATGGCGCGCCGTGTGCCGGAGGCCCGCGGCACCAAGGCGCAGAAGGGCATGACGCGGCTGGCCGAGCTGCTGCGCTCGGCGGCGGCCATGATGCCGCGGCGCTCGATGGTGTTCGTGGTGTCCGACTTCCTCTCCGAGCCGGGCTGGGAAAAGCCGCTGGGCCACCTGGTGCAGCGCCACGAGGTGGTGGCGGTGCGCCTGTTCGACCCGCTGGAGCGCGAGCTGCCCGACCTGGGCCTGGTGCCGCTGACCGACGCCGAGACCGGCGAGCAGATGTGGGTGGACACGCACGACGCGGGCTTCCGCCGCCGCTTCGCCCGCATCGCGGCCGAGCGCGAGGCGCGGCTGCGCGAGGCGCTGGCCCGTGCCGGCGTGGACACGCTCGAACTCTCCACCGACGACGACCTGGTCGATGCCGTGGTGCGCTTCGCCGACATGCGCCGGCGCCGCGTGCGCCACGGCCGCGCCGCCGCCGCGATGGCGTGACGCATCATCCCTACCGGTATGCATATGGACTTCTCCACCTTGCTCCGGGGCCTGCCGATGGGCTTCCTCTGGCCCCAACTCCTCTGGCTGCTGGCCGCGGTGCCGGTGCTGGTGCTGCTGTACGTGTGGCTGCTGCGCCGCAAGAAGAAGCTGGCGGTGCGCTATGCCAGCCTGTCGATCGTGCGCGAGGCGATGGGCCCGGGCCAGTCGATCCGCCGCCACCTGCCGCCGCTGCTGTTCCTGCTGGCCCTGGTGGCGATGATGATCGCGGCCGCGCGGCCGCTGGCGGTGGTGACGCTGCCCTCCAACCAGCAGACCATCATCCTGGCGATGGACGTCTCGGGCAGCATGCGCGCCGAGGACGTCAAGCCCAACCGCCTGATGGCCGCGCAGGAGGCGGCCAAGGGCTTCATCAAGGACCTGCCGCGCAACGTGAAGGTGGGCGTGGTGGCCTTCGCCGGCAGCGCCAACGTGGCCCAGCTGCCCACCACCAACCGCGACGACCTGACGGCGGCGATCGACTCCTTCCACCTGCAGCGCGCCACCGCCACCGGCAACGCCATCGTCGTCTCGCTGGCCACGCTGTTCCCCGACGCGGGCATCGAGGTGACGGACTTCAGCCCGGCGAGCCGCCGGCAGGGCATCCCGATCGAGCAGGCCGGGCGGCAGAAGAAGGAGTTCACCCCGGTGCCGCCGGGCTCGTACAGCTCGGCCGCGATCATCATGCTCACCGACGGCCAGCGCACCACCGGCGTGGACCCGATGGACGCCGCCAAGGCCGCTGCCGACCGCGGCGTGCGCGTCTACACGGTGGGCATCGGCACGGTCGACGGCGAGACCATCGGCTTCGAGGGCTGGTCGATGCGGGTGCGGCTGGACGAGGAGACGCTCAAGGCCGTGGCCAAGCAGACCGCCGCCGAGTACTTCTACGCCGGCACCGCCACCGACCTGAAGAAGGTCTACGACACGCTCAGTTCGCGCCTGACGGTGGAGAAGAAGGAAACCGAGATCTCCGCCCTCTTCGCCCTGGGCGCCGCGCTGCTGGCGCTGCTGTCGGCCGCGCTGTCGCTGCTCTGGTTCAATAGGCTGCTTTGACCTGCGGCAACGAGGAAGGCAGTCGGGACATGTTCGATCTGAGCGGCAAGGTCGCCCTGGTGACGGGCGGCAACGGGGGCATCGGCCTGGGGCTGGCGCTGGGGCTGGCGCAGGCCGGCGCGCGCGTGGCGGTCGCGGCGCGCAACGAGGCCAAGTCCGCAGGCGCCGTCGAGCAGCTGCGCGCGGCCGGCAGCACGGACAGCTTCGCGCTGCCGATGGACGTGGCCGACGAGGCCTCGGTGCAGCGCGGCTTCGACGCCCTGGCCGAGCGCTGCGGCGCGCTGCACATCCTCGTCAACAACGCCGGCACCACGGTGCGCAAGCCGGTGGACCACCTTGCGCTGGCCGAGTGGCAGCAGGTGATGGACACCAACCTGACCAGCGCCTTCCTGTGCAGCCGCGCCGCGCATCCGCTGATGAAGCGCGCCGGCGGCGGCAAGATCATCAACATCGGCTCGATGATGTCGATCTTCGGCGCCCCCTACGCGCCGGCCTACGGCGCCAGCAAGGGCGGCATCGTGCAACTGACCCGGGCGACGGCGGCCTCGTGGGCCGTCGACAACATCCAGGTCAACGCGATCCTGCCGGGCTGGATCGCCACCGAGCTGACCGACGCCGCCCGCAGCCAGGTGCAGGGCCTGAACGAACGCGTCATCGCCCGCACCGCGGCCGGCCGCTGGGGCCAGCCGAAGGACCTGGCGGGCACGGCCGTGTTCCTGGCCAGCGCCGCCTCGGACTTCGTCACCGGCACGGCGATCCCGGTGGACGGCGGCTACTCGATCGCGGCCTGAGCAGCGACCCCGCTCAGGCGCCTTCCGGCACCTTGTCCAGGAAGCCGGTCACGCGGCGCAGCCTGCCGCCCTGCAGGTCGGCGAAGTCGGTGCCCTGGATCAGGTCGCGCGCCTCCTGCGGGCCGAGCGTCCACGAGAAGCGCAGGTGCTCGCCGTGCGCGTCGGGCGTGCCGACCAGCGCGAAGCGGAAGCCCGGGTAGCGTTCCTGCACCGCGCCGACCAGGGCGCTGATCTGCTCGTGGCCGCGCACGGCGGCCAGCGGGTCGGCGTAGGCGGCGTCCTCGCACCAGTGGCTGCGCAGCAGCTCGGCGCGGCGCGCGGCGTCGGGCTCGTTCCACAGCGCGATGTAGTGTCCGGCGAGGGCCCGGGCGTCGACGGTGGTGGTGGTCATGGCGATCTCCTGTGTGCGTTGGGGTGCACGCATGGTCGCCGCGCCGCGGCCGCCGGTCGATGACCTGTCAGGTCATGGTGCGCAGGTGCGAAAGCCGAGGAAGCCGGCATCCCACCCCGGCGCCGCGAAGCCGCGCCAGCGCGGCGAGCGCATGCGCGAACGGGCCGCGAAGGAAGCGCCGCGCAGCACGCGCGCCCGCGACCAGGCCGGCGCCGGATCGAACTCGGTGCCGGCGCTCCACGGGTCGGCCTGCTGGCCCGGCCAGGGCCGCAGCGTGCCGGCGGTCCACTCCTGCACCTCGCCCCAGCGGAAGCCGCGGCGCGCGGCGCTGCAGGCGGCGATCTCCCACTCCACCTCGGTGGCCAGGCGCCGTCCGGCCCAGCGCGCCCAGGCATCGGCCTCCCACCAGCTCACGTGCATGGCCGCATGCGGCCCCGCCGCGCGCACGGTCTCGCCGAAGCGCCGCAGCAGCACCGAGCCGCCGGCGCCGGCGCCGTGGCCCAGGCCGATCTGCTCCACGTGGCGCGGGGCGCGCCGCCCGCTCGCCTGCACCCAGGCCCAGCCCTCGGGCGACCACCATTCGGGCCGGTCGTAGCCGCCGTCGTCCACGAACTCGCAGAACTGCTGCCAGGTCACGGGCTGGGCGTCGATCTCGAACTCGGGCACGTCCAGCGCCAGCGCGCCCGTCTCCTGCGCCAGGTGGAAGCCCGCCGCCTCGCCGGCGCCCAGCGTCCAGCGCGTGGCCGGCACGGCCAGCGGCGCACGCGGCGCGCCGGGCGGCGGCAGCCCGGCGCCGATCGGCAGGCCCAGCGCCTGCGCCATCTGCACCAGTTGCTCGCCGCGCCAGTCCTCGTGGAACAGGGCCAGGCGGTAGAAGTAGAGGCCCGCGTCGGTTTCGGCCGCGCGGTCCAGCAGCTCCAGCGTGCCCTCCAGCGTCTCCAGCAGGTAGGCGCGGGTGGTCGCCATGCCGGGCACGCCGGGGCCGGCGCGCTCGGACGGGGGGCACACCTGCGGGTCCCAGGTGGCGTCGGCGCCGGGGTCGACGGCCGCCAGCCGCATCGGCCGCGCCGGACAGGCCACGCCCAGGGCGCGCTGCGTGTTGCGCGCGATCCAGGCCTCGGCGAACCAGCCGATGTGGCCGGCCAGCCAGCGCGGCGAAGGCAGGCCGGGCGGCACCGGCGCCGGCAGGTCCAGTTCGGGCGAGTGCAGCGCCTGCTCGAACAGCGACAGCAGGTGCAGCGTGTGGTTGCGTGCGTCGATCAGCGCCAGCGACAGCAGTTCGCGGCCGGCATGGCGCATGCCGGGGGCGTCGATCGACGCCGTGCCGTGCGGGCTGGCAGCCGGGCGCTGGGGGTCGGGCATCGGGCGATTATGGTCGGCGAGGGTCGTCCCCAACGGGCAGGACATGGCCGCACATTTAGAATTCGCCGCCCGCTGCACCCGACCCGCCGGCTCACGAGGCCGGTGCGTCGGGTGCAGTCGTGTTTACGGGCATCCAACTCAAAATGGGGTAGAGACGACATGCAAGGCTTGCTCAAGCTTTCGCGGGCCATCGACTGGCTCAACGCCCAGGTGGGCAAATACGTGATCTGGCTGATCCTGGCATCCACCGCCATCAGCGCCATCAACGCCGTCGTCCGGAAGGTGTTCAACACCAGCTCGAACGCCTTCCTCGAAGTGCAGTGGTACCTGTTCGCCTGGTCGTTCCTGGTGGCCGCCGGCTTCACGCTGCTGCACCGCGAGCACGTGCGCATCGACGTCGTCAACAGCCGGCTGCCCAAGAAGGCGCAGATCTGGATCGACATCGTGGGCTTCGCCCTCTTCCTGACGCCGGTGTGCCTGCTGGTCCTGTACTACGGCATCCCGATGCTGGTGCAGAAGTTCGAGACGGGCGAGATGTCCGGCAACCCCGGCGGCCTGATCCGCTGGCCGGTGTGGCTGGCGCTGCCGATCGGCTTCGTGCTGCTGATGGTCCAGGGCTGGTCCGAGCTGATCAAGCGCATCGCCTTCCTGACCGGCGACGGCCCCGACCCCACCGTCAAGGCGGGCGAGAAATCGGCCGAGGAGGAACTGGCGGAGATCCTGCGCCAGCGCGAAGAGGAAAAGAAGACCGGGGCCGTGCCTCACTGAGCCCCGGAGAGATCGCGATGGAATTCATCACCGCCAACTTCGCCCCGATCATGTTCGCGGGGCTGGTCCTCTTCCTGCTGCTGGGCTTCCCGGTGGCCTTCAGCCTGGGCGCCGCCGGCCTGACCTTCGGCCTCATCGGCATCGAGCTGGGCGTGTTCCCCTCCTCGGTGCTGGCCTGGCTGCCGCAGCGCCTGATCGGCATCATGTCCAACGACACGCTGCTGGCCGTGCCCTTCTTCACCCTGATGGGCCTGATCCTTGAGCGCAGCGGCATGGCCGAGGACTTGCTCGACACGGTCGGCCAGGTCTTCGGCCCGCTGCGCGGCGGCCTGGCGCTGGCCGTGATCTTCGTCGGCGCGCTGCTGGCCGCGACGACCGGCGTGGTCGCCGCATCGGTCATCTCGATGGGCCTGATCTCGCTGCCCATCATGCTGCGCTACGGCTACGACAGGCGCTTCTCCAGCGGCGTGATCGCCGCCTCGGGCACGCTGGCGCAGATCATCCCGCCCTCGCTGGTGCTGATCATCATGGCCGACCAGCTCGGCCGCAGCGTGGGCGACATGTACAAGGGCGCCTTCGCGCCGGCCTTCCTGCTGGTCGGCTGCTACGTGGCCTACGTCGCCGTGCTGGCCATCTTCAGGCCGGCCGCTGTGCCGGCACTGCCGCCCGAGGCGCGCGTCTACCGCCAGGCCGACGGCAGCGGCGGCTACCGCTCGCTGGGGGTGCTGATGACGATCTCCTTCATCGTCTCGGTGCTGCTGGCGCGCCACATGGAGGCGGTGCACACCTGGTGGCTGGGCGAGGAGGTCAAGTTCGTCGCCACCGACGAGAAGGTCGTGGTCGCCATGTGCGGCGGCACGGCCGTGGCGCTGCTGATCGCGCTGGTCAACAAGTACGCCAGGCTGGGGCTGCTCTCGCGCCTGGCCGAGCGCGTGACCTTCGTGCTGATCCCGCCGCTGCTGCTGATCTTCCTGGTGCTGGGCACCATCTTCCTGGGCGTGGCCACGCCCACCGAGGGCGGCGCCATGGGGGCCGTGGGCGCGCTGGTCATGGCCTGGTCGCGCGGGCGGCTGAGCATGAAGCTGCTCACGCAGGCCCTGGCCACCACCACCAAGCTGGGCAGCTTCGTGATGTTCATCCTGATCGGCGCCACCATCTTCAGCCTGGTGTTCCAGGCGGCGGACGGCCCGATCTGGGTGGAGCACCTGCTGTCCAGCCTGCCGGGCGGGCAGGTCGGCTTCCTGGTGTTCGTGAACGTGCTGGTGTTCTTCCTGGCGTTCTTCCTCGACTACTTCGAGCTGTCCTTCATCGTCGTGCCTCTGCTGGCGCCGGTGGCGGACAAGCTGGGCATCGACCTGATCTGGTTCGGCGTGCTGCTGGCGATGAACATGCAGACCTCGTTCATGCACCCGCCCTTCGGCTTCGCGCTGTTCTTCCTGCGCTCCGTGGCGCCCGACAAGCCCTACCTGGACCGCGTGACGCAGAAGATCATGCAGCCGGTGACCACGATGCAGATCTACAAGGGCGCCATCCCCTTCGTGCTGATCCAGCTCTTCATGGTCGGCGTGATGATCGCCTTCCCCGGCCTGGTCACGGGCAACCTGGACAAGGCGCAGAACTACGACCTGAAGGCCGTCGGCGAGCAGATGCGCGAGCAGCTGGCGCCGGAGGAAGGCGGCGGCTACGGCAGCGATGCCGGCTACGGCTCGGACGAGGAGCCGGCGCCGCAGGAGCAGCCGTCGCCGGAAGCGGCGCCCCAGGAGCCGGGCGCCGCCGCCACGCCGGAAGCGCCGGCGGCGCAGGACGACGATCCGATGAAGGCCATGCAGGACGCGCTGCAGCAGCAGCCTGCGTCGAAACCCTGAGCGGCGCGGCGGCCGATCCCCGTCGGGCCGCCGCCGCTGCGTAGAATCGCCGAGGGTGTCAGCCGCATGCCGCGGCGGGACAGGTTCATGCGCTGGTCGGGCCGCCACGCGGAGTTGCCACGACCATGCACCATCCCACCCTCCGGAAGGATCTTCCGCGCGCCCAGTTCCTGGCCGAACGCGCCTTCGCCACCCTCGAGCGCTTCCTGCACATCGAAGCCGCCAGCGGCAGCGCGCTGCTGATCGCGGCGGCCGCCGCGCTGATCTGGGCCAACTCCCCATTCGCCCACGCCTACCACGCGCTGTGGCACCTGCCGGTGTCGGCCGGCATCGGCGGCGTCACCTGGTCCCAGCCGCTGCACTTCTGGATCAACGATGCGTTGATGACCGTCTTCTTCCTGGTCGTCGGCCTGGAGATCCGGCGGGAGATCCAAGAAGGGGCGCTGAGCAATGTGAAGCAGGCGAGCCTGCCGATCGTGGCCGCGCTGGGCGGCGTCGCCGTGCCTGCGCTGATCTACCTGGGGCTGAACAGCGATGCGGCAGGCCGGCACGGCTGGGCGGTGCCGACGGCCACCGACATCGCGTTCGCCGTGGGCGTGCTGGCGCTGCTGGGCCGCTCGATCCCCTCCAACGTGCGTGTCTTCCTGCTGGCGCTGGCGATCATCGACGACATCATCGCCGTGCTGATCATCGCGCTGTTCTATTCCGGCGGGCTCGACTACCACGGCTTCATCGTCGCCGGGCTGGGCCTCCTGGCCGTGCTCGGGTTCCAGCGGATCGGCATCGGCTCGGCCTGGGCCTATGTGCTGCCCGGCGCCATCGTCTGGACCGGCCTGCTGATGACCGGCGCGCATCCGACGCTCGCCGGCGTCGTGCTCGGCATGATGACCCCGGTGGTGCCGCTGCGCACGCGCGAGCATCCGGTGGACCTGGTGGCGCACGCGGCGGAGCAGCTGCGCGTGCACGACGGCCGCGCCGAGGCCGGCGCGCACCGCCCCGCAGGAGCGCTCAGGCAGTTGCGGCTGGGTCAGCGGGAACTGCTGCCGCCCGTGGTTCGGGTGCAGGCGGCGCTGCACCCCTGGGTCGCCTACGGGGTCATGCCCCTGTTCGCCCTGGCCAATGCCGGCGTCAGCGTGGACGGCATCGACCTGTCCGCCGGCGGCCCGCAGTGGATCATGGGCGGCATCGCGCTGGCGCTGGTGCTCGGCAAGCCGCTGGGCGTGATCGGCACGAGCTGGCTCGTGGTGCGGCTGGGCTGGTGCCGGCTGCCGCCAGGCGTGTCCTGGGGCGGCATCTGCCTGATCGGCCTGCTGGCAGGCATCGGCTTCACGATGTCCATCTTCATCGCCATGCTCGCCTTCGCCGACGAGCGCCTCCTGGGCGCGGCCAAGCTGGGCGTGCTGGCGGGCTCGCTGGCGGCGGCCGTGCTGGGGCTGGCCTGGGGCGCCGTGTACCGGCGCACGAGCCGTACGGCCTGACCGCGCCACACGCCCGCGCCAGCAAAAAGGCCCGCTGTCGCCAGCGGGCCTTCTTCTTTTTTTGTCGCCGGGCCGCCCCAAGACAAAAAGCATCCCCTCGGGGGATCGGGCAAGCGCGAAGCGGTTGACCGAGGGGTCTTTCTTGTCCGGTCGACGCAGCGGCCGTCAGATCTTCACGCCGTTCATGTACTGGTTGAACGGGAACTCCGAGAAGCGGTTCCACAGGATCTGGTCGCGCTGGAAGGCGCGCATGTCCTGGTGGATCTTCTTGAACACCGGCGACTTGGCCTCGTGCTCGGCGAACACCTCCATGCAGGCCTTGAAGCCGGCATCGATCACCGCCTTCGGGAAGGCCTTGAGCTGGGTCTTCTCGGCCACCAGCTTCTTCAGCGCGATGGGGTTGTAGGTGTCGTACTTGGCGGTCATGTCGGTCGCCGCGACGGCCATGGCGGCGTCGAGGATGGCCTTGTTCTCGGCCGACAGCGCGTTGTACTTCTTGACGTTGATGAAGAACTCCAGGTCGGCGCCGCCTTCCCACCAGCCGGGGTAGTAGTAGAAGGGCGCGACCTTGTTGAAGCCGAGCTTCTGGTCGTCGTGGGGGCCGACGAACTCGGCCGCATCCAGGGTGCCCTTCTCCAGCGCCTGGTAGACGTCGCCGGCCGGCAGGTTCTGCGAGACCACGCCCAGCTTGGCCATGCCTTCGCCGAACACGCCGCCGCCCATGCGCATCTTCAGGCCCTTGAGATCGTTGACGGTCTTGATCTCCTTGCGGTACCAGCCGCCCATCTGCGTGCCGGTGTTGCCGGCGCTGGCGGTCTTGAAGTTGTACTGGGCGAAGAACTCGTCCATCAGCTTGCCGCCGTTGCCGTAGAGCTTCCAGGCGGTGTTCTGGCGGGCGGTCAGGCCGAAGGGCACGGCGCAGCTGAAGGCGAAGACCGGGTCCTTGCCGGTGAAGTAGTAGGCGGCCGTCTGGGCCATCTCGATGTTGTCGCCCTGCAGCGCGTCGACCACGCCGAAGGCGGGCATCAGCTCGCCCGCGGGGTGGACGGAGATCTCGAACTTGCCGCCGGACAGCGCCTTGACGGTCTGCGACAGTTTTTCGGCGCTGCCGAAGATGGTGTCGAGCGAACGGGGAAAGCTGGAAGCCAGGCGCCAGCGCACCGCGGCCTGCGCGTGCACGGCCGGCGCGGCACCGGCAGCCAGCACGCCGGCGATGCCGGCATTCTTGATAAGGGAACGACGATCCATCTGAGAGCAACTCCGTTAGGAATGAAAAACACGAACGCGGCTCGTGGCCGCGTTCTCTGAGCGGAACAATTGTAAAAACGCCTTACAAGTGCCCCTTGCGGGTTTTCCCTGCGCACGGTGGACGCACGCACGGCAATGCGCACGGCGTCACGCCTTGTCTTCGGGAAAACGCGTTTCGATGGCCGCCCGGATGCCCTGCGCATCCAGGCCCACGCCGGCCAGCAGCCGGGCCGGGTCGCCATGTTCGATGAAGCGGTCGGGCAGGCCCAGTTGCAGCAGCGGCATGGCGATGCCGGCGGCCTGCAGCGCCTCGGCCACCGCGCTGCCGGCGCCGCCCATCACCGCGCCCTCCTCGACCGTGACCAGCGCCTCGTGCGTGGAGGCGATCTGCTTGAGCAGTTCCAGGTCCAGCGGCTTGGCCCAGCGCATGTTGGCCACCGTGGCGTCCAGCGCCTCGGCCGCCTCCAGCGCCGGGTACAGCAGCGTGCCGAAGGCGAGGATGGCCACACGTCTGCCTGACTGCCGGCCCTGGCGGCGCAGCTCGCCCTTGCCGAAGGGCAGCGCATCGAGCGTGAGCGGCGGCTCCTTGCCGACGCCGGCGCCGCGCGGATAGCGCACCGCCACCGGGTGGCTCTGCGCATAGGCCGAGCTCAGCAGTTGCCGGCACTCGGCCTCGTCGGCCGGGCAGGCGATGCTGATGTTGGGCACGCAGCGCAGGTAGGCGATGTCGTAGGCGCCGGCGTGCGTGGCGCCGTCCGCGCCCACCAGGCCGGCGCGGTCCAGCGCGAAGACCACCGGCAGGTTCTGGATCGCCACGTCGTGGATGAGCTGGTCGTAGCCGCGCTGCAGGAAGGTGGAGTAGATCGCCACCACCGGCTTGAGCCCCTCGCAGGCCAGCCCGGCGGCGAAGGTGACGGCGTGCTGCTCGGCGATGCCCACGTCGTAGTAGCGGCCGGGAAAGCGCTGCTCGAACTCCACCAGGCCCGAGCCCTCGCGCATCGCCGGCGTGATGCCGACCAGCCGGCCGTCCTCGGCCGCCATGTCGCACAGCCACTGGCCGAAGACCTGGGTGAAGGTCTTCTTCGGCGCCGCGGCCGGCTTGACCAGGCCGACGGAGGGATCGAACTTGCCCGGCCCGTGATAGGCCACCGGGTCGGCCTCGGCCAGCTTGTAGCCCTGGCCCTTTTTCGTCACCACGTGCAGGAACTGCGGACCCTTGAGCTGCTTGATGTTCTCCAGCGTCGGGATCAGCGAGTCGAGGTCGTGCCCGTCGATCGGCCCGATGTAGTTGAAGCCGAACTTCTCGAACAGCGTGGCCGGCACCACCATGCCCTTGGCCTGCTGCTCGAAGCGCTTGGCGAACTCGAACAGCGGCGGCGCCGCCCGCAGCACGCTCTTGCCGACGTGCTTGGCGGCCGCGTAGAACTGGCCGCTCATGAGCTGCGCCAGGTAGCGGTTGAGCGCGCCCACCGGCGGGCTGATCGACATGTCGTTGTCGTTCAGGATGACCAGGAAGTTGATGTCGTCGTAGACGCCCGCGTTGTTCAGCGCCTCGAAGGCCATGCCGGCAGTCATCGCGCCGTCGCCGATGATCGCCACGGCGTGGCGGTCCTCGCCCTTCTGCCGCGCGGCCAGCGCCATGCCCAGCGCCGCCGAGATGCTGGTCGACGAATGGGCGGTGCCGAAGGTGTCGTAGGGGCTCTCGGCACGCTGCGGGAAGCCCGAGATGCCGCCCTGCTGGCGCAGCGTGGGCATGCGCTCGCGCCGGCCGGTGAGGATCTTGTGCGGGTAGGTCTGGTGGCCCACGTCCCACACCAGCCGGTCCTGCGGCGTGTCGAAGACGTAGTGCAGCGCAACCGTGAGCTCCACCGTGCCGAGGTTGGAGCTGAGGTGCCCGCCGGTGCGCGAGACGTTGTCGAGCACGCAGGTGCGCACCTCGTCGGCGAGTTGCTTGAGCTGCTCGCGGTCCAGTCGGCGCAGGTCGGCGGGGTCGGTGATCGTGGGAAGAAGGGGAGCCATGGATGCGTGGGGGCGGCGCTTCGGCCGTTATCGGTCGCGGTCGACCACCATGTGGGCCAGCGCGCGCAGCGCGGCGGTGTCGGACAGCCGCGTGCGCGCGAGGGCGGCCAGGGCCTCGTCCAGCAGCCGGGCGGCATTGGCGCGCGCGCCGTCCAGGCCGAGCAGCGAGACGTAGGTGGGCTTGTCGGCGGCGGCATCCTTGCCGGCCGTCTTGCCCAGGGTCGCGGAATCGGCGACCACGTCGAGGATGTCGTCCACCACCTGGAAGGCCAGGCCGAGGGCAGCGCCGTAGTCGCGCAGGCCGGCCAGCACCTCGGCCGGCAGCTCGCCGGCGCAGGCGGCGCCCATCTCGACGCTGCCCTGCAGCAGCGCGCCGGTCTTGAGGCGGTGCATCTCGCGCAGCTCGGCCTCGGTCAGGCGCCGGCCGACGCTGGCCAGGTCGATCGCCTGGCCGCCGGCCATGCCCTGCCCACCGGCGGCGCGGGCCAGCAGGCGCACCAGCCGCGCCTGCACGGCGTCGGGCACGCGCTCGCCGTCGGGCACCAGCAACTCGAAGGCCAGTGCCTGCAGCGCGTCGCCGGCCAGCAGCGCGTCGGCCTCGCCGAACTTCACGTGCACCGTGGGCTTGCCGCGGCGCAGCACGTCGTTGTCCATGCACGGCAGGTCGTCGTGCACCAGCGAATAAGCGTGGATCAGTTCGACGGCGCAGGCGGCGCGCAGCGCGGCCTCCTCGACGGCCGGCGTCGGCGCGCCGGCCAGCGGCGCCACCGCCTGGCTGGCGGCCACCACCAGCAGCGGGCGCAGGCGCTTGCCGCCGTCGAGCACCGCGTAGCGCATGGCCTCGCCCAGGTGGGCCGGCGCATCGGCGCCCACCCAGCGCGCCAGGGCCGCCTCGACCCTGTCGAGCTGCGGCGTCATCCAGTCGGAGAGTTCGCCCGCACTCCAGCGCGGGGCCTGCGCAGCCGTCGTCGCCGTCATTGGCCCGACCACGCCTTCAGGCTGCCGGCGTCCAGCACCTTGATCTGATCCTCCACGGCCTGCAGCCTGTCGCGGCAGAAGGCCAGCAGCGCCGCGCCGCGCTGGTAGCT
The DNA here is from genome assembly GCF_000745855.1 of Xenophilus azovorans DSM 13620. Lineage (GTDB taxonomy): Bacteria > Pseudomonadota > Gammaproteobacteria > Burkholderiales > Burkholderiaceae_C > Xenophilus > Xenophilus azovorans. The sequence goes on along the minus strand of NZ_JQKD01000012.1, from coordinate 101,283 downwards.
GACCAGCAGTTGGTCCAGCGGCAGCTGGCCCGATTCGAGTGCGGCGACCAATTGTTCGAGTTCCTGCACGCCCGCCTCGTAGGTGGCAGGCAGGGGCGCGGCGTCGGAGCCGGCGGGAGAGGAAGGCGCCTTGGGCATGCAAAGACCGGAAAGAAACCGGTGATTCTAGAAGGCCGCACCCCGGCGCGCAGATATCTCCGGGGTACAATCCCTGCTCATTCCCGCGCCGGTCATCGTTTCCTTGGTGGCCGGCGCAACTTTTTCCGCGGAGACGTTGGCCCTGCAATCCGCCGGGCGGCTCAGTCGCAGGAAAGAGGCGGGGGTTCTCGGTTTTACACCTCCCTGTGGGGAGCTTGGTCAGGTCACCCATGTCTGATTTAAGTCTTCGACTGCAGCAGGCTTCGAGCCAACTTCCGGTTTCCGCGTATTTCGACGAGGCCCTGTACGCCCTCGAGATGGAGACCTTCTTCGCCAACGGCCCCCGCTACGTGGGCCACCGCCTCGCGGTGCCCGAACCCGGCAGCTACCACGCCCTGCCCCAGGAGGGCGAGGGCCGCGCGCTCGTCCATACGCCGCGCGGCGTGGAGCTGGTGTCCAACGTCTGCCGCCACCGCCAGGCCGTGATCCTGCGCGGGCGCGGCCAGCTCGATGCGCGCGCCAGCGGCCACATCGTGTGCCCGCTGCACCGCTGGACCTACAACGCCGCCGGCGCGCAGCCCACCGGCACGCTGCTGGGCGCGCCGCACTTCGCGCAGGACCCGTGCCTGAACCTCAAGACCTGGCCCCTGCGCGAGTGGAACGGCCTGCTGTTCGAGGACAACGGCCGCGACATCGCCGCCGACCTGGCGAACATGGGCCCGCGCGCCGCGCTGGACTTCACCGGCTTCCACCTCGACCGGGTGGAGATGCACGAGTGCAACTACAACTGGAAGACCTTCATCGAGGTCTACCTGGAGGACTACCACGTCGGCCCCTTCCACCCCGGCCTGGGCAACTTCGTCACCTGCGACGACCTGCGCTGGGAGTTCAAGCCCGAGTACTCGGTGCAGACGGTGGGCGTGGCCAACCGCCTGGGCCGCGCCGGCAGCCCGGTGTACCAGCGCTGGCACGAGCAGCTGCTGAAGTACCGCGAGGGCCAGCCGCCCGAGTACGGCGCCATCTGGCTGACGTACTACCCGCACATCATGGTGGAGTGGTATCCGCACGTCCTCACCGTCTCCACGCTGCATCCGATGGGCCCGGGCAAGACCATGAACATGGTCGAGTTCTACTACCCGGAGGAGATCGCCCTGTTCGAGCGCGAGTTCGTCGAGGCGCAGCAGGCCGCCTACATGGAGACCTGCATCGAGGACGACGAGATCGCCGAGCGCATGGACGCCGGCCGCAAGGCCCTGATGGCGCGCGGCGACAGCGAGGTCGGCCCCTACCAGAGCCCGATGGAGGACGGCATGCAGCACTTCCACGAGTGGTACCGCCAGCGCCTGGCCGCGGTGCCGGGCGCGCTGCAGCGGCTGACCACGCCGGGCCGCCGGTGAACGGCGCGGGTTCACCTGCGCTGCGGGGCGCCTCCGGCCGGGGGCGCCCTTTTCAATTCACGGGTCGTTGACCGGGGGAGCGGGCATGCAAGGGCTGTGGATGGTGCTGTCGGCCCTGCTGTTCGCCAGCATGGGCGTGTGCGTCAAGTACGCCTCGGCGCACTTCACCAGCGCCGAGATCGTGTTCTGGCGCGGCGTCATCGGCATCGCCTCATCGCGGTGCTGGCGCGGCGCCAGGGCGTGCCGCTGGCCACCCGCTACCCCGGCATGCATGCCTGGCGCAGCGTGATCGGCACCGCCTCGATGGGCTCGTGGTTCTACGCCATCGCGCACATCCCGCTGGCCACCGCCATGACGCTCAACTACATGAGCAGCATCTGGATCGCCGCCTTCCTGGTCGGCGGCGCGCTGCTGGCCTGGGCGCCGGTGCCCGGCCGCAACGGGCGCATGCCGCTGCCGCCCATGCAGGGCGCGCTGACGCTGACCGTGGTGGCCGGCTTCGCGGGCGTGATCCTGCTGCTCAAGCCGACCACCCAGGGCACCGACGCCTTCGCCGGCATGGTGGGCCTGCTGTCGGGCATTGGCGCCGCCTTCGCCTACATGCAGGTGATGGCGCTGTCGCGCATCGGCGAGCCCGAGACGCGCACCGTCTTCTACTTCGCCGTCGGCTCCATGGTGGCCGGCGTGCTGTGGATGCTGTTCACCGGCGTGTCGGCCTGGTCGTGGCGGCACGCGGCGTGGCTGGTGCCGGTGGGCGTGCTGGCGGCCCTGGGCCAGCTGTGCCTGACGTACGCGTACGCCAGCGCCCGCACGCCCGCCGCCACGCTGGTGGTGGCCAACCTCCAGTATTCGGGCATCGTGTTCGCGGCGCTGTACAGCGTGCTGCTGTTCGGCGACCGCATCGACGCGGCCGGCTGGGCCGGCATCGCGCTGATCATCGGCAGCGGCGTGGCCGCCACCGTGCTGCGCCAGCGGGCGGTGCCGAAGGCACCGGCCGAGGAGCACTGAGGCACCGGCCGCGTGCACGGGGCGCCGAGTGCCCGCACAATGGCCGCTTGCCTTTCCTTGCGCGCGCCATGACGACCTACAGCACCCTCATCACCGCCGACGAACTCCAGGCCCTGATGGACGCCAAGGCGAAGCTGATGGTGTTCGACTGCAGCTTCGACCTGATGAAGCCCGAGACGGGCGCCGCACAGTACCGCGAGGCGCACATCCCCGGCGCCGTCTACGCCCACCTCGACGCCGACCTGAGCGCCAAGCACGGCGCGCCCGGCCCCGACGGCCGGGTGATCGTGGCGCACGAGGCCGATCGTCCGGCGTCCGGCGGCCGCCATCCGCTGCCCAGCCGCGAGAAGTTCGCGGCCTGGCTGTCCTCCGTCGGCTTCGCCGGCGACATGCAGGCCGTCGTGTACGACCGCAACGGCGCCAACTACTGCGGCCGCCTGTGGTGGATGCTGCAGTGGATGGGCCACGAGGCCGCGGCCGTGCTCGACGGCGGCCTCCAGGCCTGGCAGGCCGCGGGCCGGCCGGTGGCCTCCGGCGACGAGCCGGCGCACTTCCAGTCCCACTTCGAGCCCGGCCCGCCGCGCGTGGCGCTGGTGGACACGCGCACCGTCGCCGCCCGCCTGGACGACCCGGCGCAGACACTGATCGATGCCCGCGCTGCACCCCGTTACCGCGGCGAAGTGGAACCTCTGGATCCGATCGCCGGTCACATCCCCGGGGCGCTGAACCGCCCCTTCTCCGACAACCTCGCGCCTGACGGCCGCTTCAAGCCCGCCGCGCAACTGCGTGCCGAGTTCGAGGCGCTGCTGGGCGGCCGCGACCCCGCCACGGTGGTGCACCACTGCGGCAGCGGCGTGAGCGCGGTGCCCAACGTCCTGGCCATGCGCATCGCCGGCCTGGGCAGCACCGGCCTGTACGCAGGCAGTTGGAGCGAATGGAGCAACACGCCCGGGCTGCCGACCCGCCAGGGGGCCGAGCCCTGAGAGCCATCGACGCATGACACGCACCTTCCTACGCCGCACCCTTCTTCTTCCCTCGCTGCTGGCCCTCGGCGCCCTGATGGCGCCGGCATGGACCACAGCGCATGCCCAGGCCCGCACCCAGCACGCCCACGTGCACGGCAAGGCCGAACTGACCGTCGCGGTCGACGGCCCGGCCGTCACCATCGGCATGGAGGCGCCGCTGGACAGCCTGCTGGGCTTCGAGCGCGCGCCGCGCACCGACGTCGAGAAGAACCTGGTGGAGCAGATGGCCGCCCGCCTGCGCGCCGCCGACCACCTGTTCAAGCTCGATGCCGCCGCCGGCTGCAAGCTCGGCCCGGTGCAGCTCGACGCGCCGGTGATCGGCCTGGGCCAGGGCGAGGCGCCGAAGGACGGCCACGCCGAACTGCAGGCCAGCTTCGCCTTCAACTGCGCCAACACCGCCAAGGTCAGGGCCGTCGACACCGAGCTGTTCGAGGCTTTCCCGAACCTGCGCCAGATCGACGCCGAGATCGCGGCGCCCGACGGCCAGTTCAAGCGCAGCCTCAAACGCCCGGCCGCCCGCATCGAGTGGGGCAAGTGAGCCCGGCCGGGTCCATCGCGGTCCTGCAGGCACACGAACTGCGCTTCACCTGGCCGGGCGCTGCGGCGCCCTGCATCGACATCGCGCAGTTCGAGGTGCGCGCCGGCGAGGCGGTGTTCCTGCACGGGCCCAGCGGCTGCGGCAAGAGCACGCTGCTGTCGCTGCTGGCCGGCGTGCTGGTGGCGAGCAGCGGCCGGGTCAGCCTGCTGGGCCAGGACTGGGCCGCGCTGGGCGGCAGCGCCCGCGACCGGCGCCGCGTGGCGCACGTGGGCTACATCTTCCAGCAGTTCAACCTGCTGCCCTACCTGAGCGTGATGGACAACGTGCTGCTGCCCTGCCGCTTCTCGGCGCGGCGGCGTGCGCAGGGCTCGCGCGCGCAGGCCGAGCAACTGCTCGCCGGCATGGGCATCGGCGCGCAGCTGTGGGGACGCAGCGCGCTGCAGCTCTCGGTGGGCCAGCAGCAGCGCGTGGCCGCCGCGCGCGCGCTGGTCGGCCGGCCCGAGGTGGTGATCGCCGACGAGCCGACCTCGGCGCTGGACGAGGACCGGCGCGAAGCCTTCCTCGACGTGCTGCTGGCGGCCTGCGCATCGCACGGCAGCGCCCTGGTCTTCGTGAGCCACGACCGGCGCATCGCCGAACGTTTCGGCCGGCACGTGCTGCTGCCCGAGATCAACCGGGCCGCTGCCCACGCACAGCCCGCATGACCGCCCTGCTCTCCATCGCCTGGAAGAGCGCCTGGAACCGGCGCTTCACCCTCGCCCTCACTGTCTTCTCCATTGCGCTGGCCACGCTGCTGCTGCTGGGCGTGGAGCGCATCCGCACCGAGCTGCGCGAGAACTTCGCCTCGGCCGTCTCGGGCACCGACCTGATCGTCGGCGCGCGCACCGGCAGCACGCAGCTGCTGCTGTACTCGGTGTTCCACATCGGCAGCGCGACCAACAACATCGGCTGGAGGAGCGTGCAGGCACTGGAGCAGCACCCGGGCGTGGCCTGGGTGGTGCCGCTGTCGCTGGGCGACTCGCACCGCGGTTTTGCGGTGGTGGCGACCACGCCCGCCTACTTCGCGCACGTGCGGCGCGGGGAGCAGTTGCTGGACGAGGGGCAGCCCTTCTCCGGCCTGTTCGACGCCGTCATCGGCGCCGACGTGGCCGAGCAGCTCGGCTACCACGTCGGCCGGAAGATCACCCTGGCGCACGGCACCGGCGAACTCACGCCCGAGCATGCCGACAAGCCCTTCACCGTGGTCGGCATCCTCAAGCGCACCGGCACGCCGATCGACCGCACGGTGCACATCGGCCTGGAGGCGATGGAGGCCATCCACCTCGAATGGGCGGGCGGCGCGCCGATGCCGGGCCTGAAGATCCCGGCCGAGCAGGTGCGCAAGTTCGACCTGCGCCCCAAGAACGTGACGGCCGCGCTGGTGGGCCTGAAGAACCGCGCCGCCGTGTTCGCCGTGCAGCGCTGGGTGCAGGCCTACCCGGAAGAGCCGCTGATGGCGATCCTCCCCGGCGTCGCGCTGGACGAGCTGTGGCAGGTGATCGGCGTGGGCGAGAAGGCGCTGCTGGCGCTGTCGGGCCTGGTCGGCATCGTCAGCCTGGCCGGGCTGGTGTCGGTGGTGATGGCGGGGCTGAACGAGCGCCGCCGCGAGCTGGCGGTGCTGCGCGCGGTGGGCGCGGGCGCGCGCCACGTGCTGGCGCTGCTGGCGCTCGAAGGCGCCATCGTCACCGTGCTGGGCGTGGCCCTGGGCACGCTGCTGGCGGCGCTGGGCATCGCCGCGCTGGGGCCCTGGCTGCAGACGCACTACGGCCTGGCGCTGCGCCTGGCCGCTCCTACACTGAACGAGGGCCTGCTGCTGGCCGCCCTGCTCGCCGCCGGCTGGCTGGCCAGCCTGCTGCCCGGCGTGCGCGCCTACCGCCTCTCGCTGGCCGACGGCCTCTCCCCAAGACTATGAAGCACCCCCAGTCTCCGCGGACTTCGTTCCGCTGCGCCAACCCCCTCAAGGGGGCACATCCTGCGGCCCGGCGAAGCCAGTTCCGCGGATGTCCACGCATGGCCTGCTCCGCGGCCTCTGGAATGCCTGCGATTCACACGCGACCGGCGACGCACTGCGCCATGGATCATTGAAATGAAATACCGCCATCCCCTCGCCCTGCTCGCCGCCTTCGTCACCACCGCCGCCCTGGCCGCCGGCCCTGCGCCCGAGGCCACCACCGCCGCCAACCCGCTGGGCGGCAAGGGCGCTCAGGCCAAGGCGGCATCGGGCCAGGCGCGCCAGATCACCTGGGAGGAACTGGTGCCGAAGGACTGGGACCCGTCCCAGGCATTCAAGGACATCGATCTCTCGAAACTGGACGACGCCGACCCGCGCGCCAGCGAGCTGTTGATGAAAATGCAGGAGGTATCGAACAACGCGCCCGTCAATCCCGAGATGAACGGGCAGTTGGTGAAGCTGCCGGGCTTCATCGTGCCGCTGGAGGAGGCCAAGGGCGGCGGCGTCACCGAGTTCCTGCTGGTGCCCTACTTCGGCGCCTGCATCCACACGCCGCCGCCGCCGGCCAACCAGATCCTGCACGTGCGGCCGCGCACGCCCGCGAAGTTCCGCGCGATGGACACGGTCTGGGTCACGGGCCGGCTGGCGACGCAGCGCAACGACTCGATGATGGGCACCAGCGGCTACAGCATGGCCGCCGACAGCGTGACCCGCTACACCGACGGCGGCAAGTAGCCGCGCGCCCGCTCGGGGCGCAGCCCGACGCCGACCGCATAGGCCGGCAGCGCGCGCAGCGCCGGCCAGCGCTGCAGCAGCCGCAGCGGCAGGGGCAGCCGCTCGGGCGGCGGGGCGCCCTGCAGCACCGGGGCCAGCACGCGCCGCTGGATCGCCACCTGCACCGCCTGCGTGGCGCGCGCCGGCAGCAGGCGGCGGCGCTGCACCTGCGCCAGCAGCGGGTCGAGCCGCGCCGGCTGCACCGCAGGCGCGGCCAGTGCGGCGCGCAGGAGGTTCGCCGCCGCCACCGCGTCCTGCACGGCCAGGTTGATGCCCACGCCGCCGATCGGCGACATCGCGTGCGCCGCGTCGCCGATGCACAGCAGGCCGGGTTTCCACCAGCGCTCCAGGCGGTCCACCGCGACGGACAGCAGCTTCACGTCGTCCCAGCCGGCGATGTGCTGCACGCGGTCGGCCAGCGGCGGCGCGGCGGCGGCCACCTCGGCACGGAAAGCCTCCAGCCCGCGCTCGCGCACCGCCTCGAAGCCGCCCTTGGCGATCAGGTAGGCGCACTGCCAGTAGTCGTGGCGGTCGATGGTGGCCATGAAGTGGCCCGGGCTGACGAAGCCGCCGGTCTGGTTGCCTTCGCCCGGCGCCTTGGGCAGGCGCATCCACAGCACGTCGATGGGTGCACCCAGCGCACGCACCGTCATGCCGGCAGCCTCGCGCAGCACCGAGCGGCGGCCGTCGCAGGCCACCACGAGGTCGGCCTCGACAGTCAGCGGCCCCTGCGGCCCGCGCGCGGTGACGCCGGCCACGCGGCCGCCGCGCTCCACCAGGCCCAGGCCCTCGGTGTTCAGCAGCAGGCGGAAGTGCGGGAGGCGCTCGGCCTCGTCGCGCAGGAAGTCGAGGAAGTCCCACTGCGGCACCAGCGCGATGAAGTCGCGCGGCAGGCCGCGCAGGCGCGTGAAGTCCGCCACCGGCACGCGCCGGCCGAACACCACCGCCTCCAGTTGCCGCACCTCGTCGTGCGGGCGCGCGAGGAAGGCGTCCAGCAGCCCCAGGTCGTCCATCACGCGCAGGGTGGAAGGGTGCACCGTGTCGCCGCGGAAGTCGCGCAGGAAGTCGCCGTGCTTCTCCAGCACCGTGACCGGCACGCCGGCGCGCACGAGCAGCAGGGCCAGCATCAGGCCGGCCGGGCCGCCGCCGACGATGCAGCAGCGGGTGCTTAGCGAAGCGGCGTCAGACATCGCGGCTTCCCGGATTTGCCCCCACCGCGCGCGACGGCAAGGCGGCGGGGCGCGGCGCGGATGCGTAGGATGGCAGCTCCCAACCAGGAGACACACCATGAGCGCCCATGTCTACAAGAGCATCGAACTGACCGGCTCCTCCCCCACCAGCAGCGACGACGCGGTGCAGCGCGCCATCGCCAAGGCCAGCGAGTCGGTGCGCAACATCCAGTGGTTCGAGGTGATCGAGACGCGCGGCCACGTGCAGGACGGCAAGGTGGCCCACTGGCAGGTGACGATCAAGGTCGGCTTCACGCTGGAATAGCCGGCCCCGCGGCAGGGCGCTCAATCCGGCGCCTGCACCACCCGGGCGCTTTCCTCGTCGGCCAGCACGTTGTCGGCGTCGAGGTCGCTGGCCTCGCTCAGGTCCAGGCCGGTGTCGGTGAGGTCGTCGTCGGGCAGGTCGTCCTCCTCCTCGGCGGCAGCCTCGTCATCGTCCAGGTCGTCGTCGATCGCCGCATCGTCCGGCTCCTCGGCACGGATGTGGGCAGGGCGGGAGGGATCGGTGGCAGGCATGGCGAGCGCTCCTTCTTCTCGGGTGGCTCCGCCGGCGGCCCTCTCCTGGCGGCCGCTGGCGGCATGGCCCCGATGTTGAACCTGCGGGCGCCGCGGCGCCACCCTCCGGGCATGCACCGGGTGGGGCCATTGCTTGCGCGCCGCGGCCGTCAGTGCTTGTGGCCGTCGTGTTCGTCGCGCACCTGCTCGGCGTGGCCGTGGTCATGGCCGTGCTCGTGGCCCTCGCCGTGCGCCAGCCGGCTGACGGCGGTGACCAGCACGATGCCCGCCAGCAGCCAGCCGATCTGGGCCGCCGTCTGGCCCGCCGTCAGGCGGCGCTGCAGCTGGGGGATCAGGTCGGCCAGCGCGACGTAGACGAAGCTGCTGCCGGCCAGCACCAGGAAGTAGGGCAGCCAGGGCGCGAACTGCTCGACCAGCCACCAGCCCACCAGCCCACCCAGCGCCGTCATGGTGCCGGCCAGCGAGACCTTGAGCAGCGCGGCCCGCAGGTCGGGCGCGTTCTGGCGCAGCACCACCAGATCGCCGATGTGGTGCGGCACCTCGTGCGCCAGCACCGCCAGCGCCGCCAGCACGCCCAGGCGCAGGTCGGCGATGAAGGCGGAGGCGATCAGTACGCCGTCGCCGAAGCAGTGGACGCTGTCGCCGGTGAGCACGGTCCAGCCGCCCGTCGCGCGGGGGGCGGCGTGCGCGTGCGCGCCGTGGCCGTGGTGGTCGTGCCCGTCGTGGTCGTGCGCCGGCGCCTCGCCGCCGTGGTGATGCTCGTGCCCGTGGTGCCACAGCTCGGCCTTGTCGAGCAGGAAGAACAGCACCAGCCCGCCCAGCAGCACGGCGAACAGCACGCCGGGCTCGACGCGGCTCTCGAAGGCCTCGGGCAGCAGGTGCATGAAGGCCGTCGCCAGCAGCGCGCCGGCCGCCAGGCTGAGCAGGTACTGCGGCCCGTGCGCGCCGCCGCCGGTGCTGCCGCGCACGCCCAGGCGCAACAGCGCCGCCGCCACCCACACACTGCCGATGCCCGCGATCAGCGTCGCGGCAAGAACTGCCATCAAGGTCATGACTGCCATCCGGTCGGGCGCCGCTGCCCGCCGCTCCTCGAGAAAAACAAAGGGCCGCCCCGAAGGACGGCCCGCGCCTGCAGCCGGCGAAGAACGGCCGGCCGCTACGCCACGCCGTGCGCCTTGAACCAGGCCAGCGCCCGCTGCCAGCCGTCCTCGGCCGCCGCCTGGACGTAGCTGGGCCGGTAGTCGGCATGGAAGGCGTGGCCCGCATCCGGGTACACGACGAACTGCGAAGCCCTGGCTGCCGGGGTGCCGGTGGCCAATGCCGCTTTCATCTTATCGACCGTGTCAAGGGGGATGCCCTGGTCCTTGCCGCCGTACAGGCCCAGCACCGGGGCCTGCAGGCCGGCCGCGACGTCGATCGGGTGCTTCGGCGTCAGCTCGCTGGCCTGGCCGACCAGGCGCCCGTACCACGCCACGCCGGCCTTGACCTTGCCGGTGGCGGCGTACAGCCACACGATGCGCCCGCCCCAGCAGAAGCCGGTGATGCCGGCCTTGTCGGTGTTGCCGCCGTTGGCGCGGGCCCAGGCCAGGGCGCCGTCGAGGTCGGCCATCACCTGTGCGTCGGGCACCTTGGAGACGACCTCGGCCATGAGCTTCGGCACCTCGGTGTAGCCCTTCGGGTCGCCCTGCCGCGCGTACAGCTCCGGCGCGATGGCCAGGTAGCCCTGCTTGGCGAAGCGGCGGCAGGTGTCGGCGACGTACGCATGCACGCCGAAGATCTCCTGGATCACCAGCACCACCGGCAGCCCCGTCCTGCCGGCCGGCGCGGCGGCGTAGGCCGGCACCTCGAAGCCGGCCACCGGGTACTTCACCGGGCCGGCCTTCAGGCCCTCGTCCGAGGTCTGGATGGCGGTCTGCGCGGCGATCGGCAGGGTGGCGGCCGCGTAGCCCACGCCCAGCGCCGCCTTCAGGGCGGTGCGCCGCGTGGCACCGGACTCGGTGCTCTCGCCCGGGCGCAGGGAGTCGAAGTCGCGTTTCAGGTCGTCGTCGAGCATGAGAAAGGCCTTCCTTCGGAGTTGAGGGGGAGGAAGGCGCAGTCTAGGGGCGCCGCGGCGAACGCGCCGGCGAAGCCACTGGCGCGGCACGGGCATGCCGCGCGCCGCGCCGGCGGCGTCCTCACTCGCGCACGAGCCGCACGCCGAGCCCCATGACGCGCGCCTCGCAGTAGAGGTTGCCTTCATCGCCCAGCGCCCAGGCGCTGATGGCGGCGCGCGCGGTGTCGGTCTCCGGGCTGGCGGTGCAGACCGTGGAGGACCAGAAGCCCCGGCGCAGCGGCTCGGCGCCCGTCGCGGGAAAGTCCGCAGGGGGGATGTCCAGCTTCTCGAACCAGCGCTCCACCAGGCTGTTCATTTCCTTGACGGTGGGCAGGCGCCAGCCCGGCTGGCCACCGGCGTGCCGCACGGCCTGCACGTAGCCGTAGCGCCTGGCGGACCCGGTGCAGCGTCTGCCATTCCACGTCTGAGGCTCCTCGCAGCGGCGCCACACCAGGCCGGTCAGGCGGTCCTCCACCACGCCGCCGGGCACGCCGCGCTCGTCGGCTGCCTCGCGCCAGCGGCCGGTTTCGGGCGCCTCGGGGCCGCGCACCAGGCGCACGAACAGCGGCTGCGTGTGGCTGCGCATCCGGCGATTGCAGCCGTACACAAAGGCCTTCCTGAAATCGACGCACCACATCCTCGTCTGGTCCATCGGCTCGGATGTCAGGTAGTGCCCCGCCACCGTGTTGGGAAACCATCGCTCGTCGATGGACGGTCGCCTGGCCGCCAGCCTCCGGGACGCCTCGTCGGTGTCCATCAGCGTGTTCACGTCGGCGATGCCGAACAGTTCGGCCGTGGTGGGCAGCCGCCAATCGGTGTAGCCGCACAGCCGCATGGCGTTGACCTGCGTCACATAGGCCATGGCGTCGCCGGGCCGGCCGTCGCCGTGGTAGGAATAGGCGTCGGTGTTGGCCCGGCTGCCCGGCCGGGGCGCGTTGTGCGGCCCATAGCTGTCGAGCAGCTTGCCCGTGCCCTGCGGCCCGGCCGTCGTCGCCATCCGCTGCAGTTGGCCGCTGTCGGGCTTGCCCTCCCAGACCAGGCCGGACACGCGGTCACGCACGCATTCGGTCAAGGGGCGGCCGGCCACGGCCTCGTAGGCAGGCAGGCCCGCGCCCAGCATGCCGTCCTGCTTGGGGAGCAGGCGCAGGGGGCCGGTGCCGTTGCAGGGCTGCGGCGTCGGCCAGTCGTCCTTGTTCGCATCGAGGGCCAGACAGGTCTGCACGCCTGTGGGAGGCATCTTCGCCAAAGGGCCCGCCCCGGCTGCGTACGATTGCGCAGCGGCCAGCGCCACCGCCAGCCCGAGCAGGGCCACCCCCGCGGCGATGGCGTGTGCCGGACTCAGTGCGCCTTCTCCCAGTTCGGCCCGGTGCCGATCTCGGCCACCAGCGGCACCTTGAGCTGCGCCACGCCGGCCATCAGGCGCGGCACCTCGGCACGCACCCACTCGACCTCGGCCTCGGGCACCTCGAACACCAGTTCGTCGTGCACCTGCATGATCATCTTCGTCGCACGGCCCTCCGCGTCGAGCACCGACTGCACCTTGTTCATGCTCAGCTTGATCAGATCGGCGGCCGTGCCCTGCATGGGCGCGTTGATGGCGGCGCGCTCGGCGGCGCCGCGACGCGGGCCGTTGGGCGAGTTGATCTCGGGCAGGTACAGGCGCCGGCCGAACACGGTCTCCACGTAGCCGCGCTCCTTGGCGCTGGCGCGCGTCTCGTCCATGTAGTGCTTCACGCCGGCGAAGCGCGCGAAATAGCGCTCGATGTAGGTCTTGGCGGCCGTGTTGTCGATGCCCAGGTTGCGCGCCAGGCCGTAGCTGCTCATGCCGTAGATCAGGCCGAAGTTGATCACCTTGGCGTAGCGGCGCTGCTCGCTGCTGACCTGGTCGGGCGCCACGCCGAAGACCTCGGCGGCGGTGGCGCGGTGCACGTCCATGCCGTCGTGGAAGGCGGCCAGCAGCGCCTCGTCGCCGCTGATGTGGGCCATGATGCGCAGCTCGATCTGCGAGTAGTCGGCGCTGGCGATCACGTGGCCCGGCGCGGCGATGAAGGCCTCGCGGATGCGGCGGCCCTCGGCCGTGCGCACCGGGATGTTCTGCAGGTTCGGGTCGTTGCTCGACAGGCGCCCCGTCACCGCCACCGCCTGGGCGTAGTGGGTGTGCACGCGGCCGGTGCGCGGCAGCGCCATCTGCGCCAGCTTGTCGGTGTAGGTGCCCTTGAGCTTCGACAGGCCCCGGTGCTGCAGGATCTTGGCCGGCAGCGGGTAGTCCTCGGCCAGCTTCTCCAGCACCTCCTCGTCGGTGCTGGGCGCGCCCTTGGCGGTCTTCTTGACGACGGGCAGGCCCAGCTTCTCGAAGAAGATCTCGCCGATCTGCTTGGGGCTGCCCAGGTTGAAGGGCTGGCCGGCGATGGTGTAGGCCTCCTGCTCCAGCGCCATGATGCGCTGGCCCAGCTCGTGGCTCTGCGCCGACAGCGTGGCCGCGTCGATCAGCACGCCGTTGCGCTCCATGCGGTAGAGCGTCTCGCTGCTGGCGATCTCCAGCTCGTAGACGAAGCGCAGCCGTTCGTCGGCCTGCAGCCTCGGCCACAGCGCCAGGTGCACGTCCAGCGTCTGGTCGCTGTCCTCGCAGGAGTATTCGGCCGCCTTCTCGATCGCCACCTGGCTGAAGGGGATCTGGTGCGCGCCCTTGCCGCACAGGTCCTCGTAGTCGATGCCGGTGCGGCCGCGGTGGCGCTCGGCCAGGCTGGCCAGGCCGTGGGGCTTGTGCACTTCCAGCACGTAGCTCTGCAGCATGGTGTCGTGCACGTAGCCCTGCACCTCGATGCCGTGGTTGGCGAAGACGTGGCGGTCGTACTTGATGTGCTGGCCGAGCTTGCGGCGCTCGGGGTTCTCCAGCCACGGCTTCAGGCGCGCCAGCACCTCCTCGCGCGGCAGTTGTTCGGGCGCGCCGGGGTAGTCGTGCATGAGCGGGATGTAGGCCGCCTCGGCGGGCTTGACGCTGAAGCTGATGCCCACGATCTCGGCGCGCATCTCGTCCAGTGAGGTGGTCTCGGTGTCCAGGGCCGTCAGTTCGGCCGCCTCGATCTTCGCCAGCCAGGCATCGAACTGCTCCCAGGTCAGCACAGTCTCGTAGACAAGGTTGGAGGCGCGCTCGGCCGCCGCGGCCTCGAAGCCGTCGAGCAGCCCGGTGCCGCCTTCCGGGACATCCGCCTCCTCCAGCCGCTCGGGCTGCACGGCGTGCGCCTCCAGCGTCTTGACCAGGCTCTTGAAGCCGTACTGCTCGTAGAAGGCCTTGAGCGCATCGCTGTCCTGCTCGCGGATGGCCAACGCCTCCAGCGCGGGCAGGCCGGGCACGTGGCCGTCCAGGTCGCAGTCGGTGCGGATGGTGACCAGCCGGCGCGACAGCGGCAGCTGCGGCAGCGCGCGCCGCAGGCTCTCGCCGGCCGCGCCCTTCACCTCGCCGGCCGCCGTCATCAGCGCGTCGAGCGAGCCGTACTGGAGCAGCCACTTGGCGGCCGTCTTGGGCCCCACCTTGTCCACGCCGGGCACGTTGTCCACCGCGTCGCCCACCAGCGTCTGGTAGTCGATCATCAGCGCCGGCGGCACGCCGAACTCCGCCGTCACGCCGGCCACGTCGCGGCGCTTGCCGTTCATGGTGTCGATGATGGTGATGTGCTCGTCCACCAGTTGCGACAGGTCCTTGTCGCCGCTGGAGACGATCACCTCGACGCCCTGCCCGGCCGCCGTGCGCGCCAGCGTGCCGATCACGTCGTCGGCCTCCACGTCGGGCACGCTGAGGACCGGCCAGCCGAGCAGCTTGACCACGTGGTGGATCGGCTCGATCTGCGTGCGCAGGTCGTCGGGCATGGGCGAGCGGTGCGCCTTGTACTCGGGGTACCAGTCGTCACGGAAGGTCTTGCCGGGTGCGTCGAAGATGCAGGCCACGTAGTCCGCCCGCACCTCGCGGCGCAGCGCCTGCATCATGTTGATCATGCCCCGGATGGCGCCGGTGGCCGGGCTCTTGGGGTCGCCCGGCACCGCCCGCAGGTCGGGCATGGCGTGGAAGGCACGGTACAGGTAGCTGGAGCCGTCGACGAGCAACAGCGTCTTCTTGTCGGTCATTGGAACTACACCTTGGCGCACGCAGGCCGCCGGGGGACACGGCGACCCTTGCAGCGGCGCGGAAAAAACCATTGTGCCCGCCCGGCGCGAAGGCCCATTCGGCGCCCGGGAGGCGGCAGCGGCCGACAGCGCGCGCGCAGGCCCCCACCTACAATGCCGGGCATGACCCGCACGCACCTCTTCGCCCCCCTGCACGCCGCGCTGCTGGCGGCGGGTTGCGCCCTGGCCCCGGCCCTGCTCCATGCCCAGCCCGCGCCGGCCCCCGCCGAGGCGCAGCCGGCGCAGGGCGAGCCGCTGGACGGGCGCCGCAACCAGAAGATCGAGCACATCACGGTCGAGGACAAGGGCGCCCGCGTGGAGGAGCTTCGCTACGGCGGCGTCACCCAGAACATCACCGTGCAGCCGAAGAACAACATGCCCTCCTACGAGGTCATGCCGGCCGACCCGTCGCGCCAGGGCAGCGCCGCCACCGGCGGCGGCGACAAGGGCCCGCGGGTCTGGAACGTGCTGAAGTTCTGACGGCCGCACCGTGGCGGTCTTCACCGAAGTCGGCGCCGAAGAGGCCGGCGCCCTCATGCGCCGGCTGGGCCTGGGCGAGCTGCAGTCGCTGCGCGGCATCGAGGGCGGCATCGAGAACACCAACTACTTCGCCAGCACCGACCAGGGCGAATGGGTGCTGACGCTGTTCGAGCGCCTGCATGCCGACCAACTGCCCTACTACCTGTGCCTGATGAAGCACCTGGCCGAGCGCGGCCTGCCGGTGCCCGAGCCCGCGGCCGACCCGACCCAGGCGGCCCCCGCCGCCGACGCGCATCCGCTGGAAGTGACGGCCAACGCCCCCTGCGCCCTGTTGCACACCGTGGCCGGCAAGCCCGCCGCCGTGGTCCGCCGGCTGGCCGGCCACAGCGAGCTGGCGCCGGGCGAGCACCACTGCCGCGAGCTCGGCGCCCTGCTGGCGCGCATGCACCTGGCAGCGCGCGACTTCCCGCGCATCCAGCCCAACCTGCGCGGCCTGGCCTGGTGGAACGAAACCGCTCCGGTGGTCATGCCCCACCTGGACGAACATCAGGCCGCCCTGCTGGCGGGCGAGCTGGCCTACCAGAACCACGTGGCCGCCTCTTCCGCCTATGCCGCTCTGCCGCGCGGGCCGGTGCATGCCGACCTGTTCCGCGACAACGCGATGTTCAGCGAGGGCGCGCCCGGCGAGCCCCCTCGCCTGACCGGCGTGTTCGACTTCTACTTCGCCGGCACCGACACCTGGCTGTTCGACATCGCCGTGTGCCTGAACGACTGGGCGATCGACCTGCCCACCGGCACGCCCGACGCCGCGCGCGGTGCCGCGCTGCTGGACGCCTACCAGTCGGTGCGCCCGCTGACCGCCGCCGAGCGCACGCTGCTGCCCGCCATGCTGCGCGCCGGCGCGCTGCGCTTCTGGATCTCGCGGCTGTGGGACTTCCACCTGCCGCGCGAGGCCAGCATGCTCAAGGCGCACGATCCCGCGCACTTCGAGCGCGTGCTGCGCCGGCGCGCGTGCACGCCGCAGGCGCCCGCGACCACGTGGGTCGCCCCGCAGCCCGCGCTCGCCGCATGAGGCTGCTCGTCGTCGCACCGGGAACGGGCGCCCGATGGGTGCGCGAGGGGCTGTCGGCCTTCCGCCGGCAGCCGATGGCCTTCTTCTCGCTGTTCATGCTGTTCATGTCGGCCATCGCGCTGCTCTCGCGCGTGCCGCTGGTGGGCGGCGCGCTGGCGGTGGCACTGGCGCCGGCCAGCACCCTGGCGATGATGGTCGCGGCCGAGCAGGCCAGCCGCTTGCCGCCCGGGCGCCTCGCGCCCGACGGCCGGCCCGTCTCGGCCGTGCTGTTCATGGCTGCGCTGCGCGCCGTGCGCGACCGCATCCGGCCGCTGGCCATGCTGGGCGCGCTGTATGCGGTGGGCGTGCTGCTGGTCGGCCTGCTGGCCACGGCCATCACCGGCGACCCCTTCGCCTCGGCCTTCGACGACCAGGGCGCGCCCCGGCCGGAGGTGATCCAGAGCGCCGGCTTCCAGGGCGCGCTGCTGCTGCGCATGGTGCTGTACCTGCCGCTGGCGCTCGCCTTCTGGCACGCGCCGGCCCTGGTGCACTGGCATGCGGTGCCGCCGGTCAAGAGCCTGTTCTTCAGCCTCGTGACCTGCCTGCGCAACTTCGGCGCGATGGCGGTCTACGGCATCGTCTGGTTCGGCGTGGTGCTGGCGGCCAGCATCGTGCTGTCGCTGGTCGGCGGCCTGGCGATGGCCGTGGCCGGCGGACTGGGCCTGGCGGTGATGGTCGGCGGCTCCTTCGTCCTGACCGCCATGTTCCTCGGCTCCACCTGGTTCAGCTTCCGCGACTGCTTCCAGGCGGATTGACGAGCTTCACACCGGCGTGAGCTTGGCGACGCTGAGCGCCAGCCACTTCTCGCCGTGCCGGTTGAAGCGGACCTTGGCGCGCGCGTCGTCGCCGCTGCCTTCCAGCGCCAGCAGCGTGCCCTCGCCGAACTTGGTGTGGAACACCTGCTGGCCCACGCGCAGGCCCTGCGGCGTCTGCGCCTGCCGGGGCACCGGCGCCGCCGCGGCGCCGCCGGAAAAGTAGCCGCCGTCGAAGCCGGCGCGCGACGCCCGGCTGCCCATCGAACCCGGGCCGGCGCCGAACTGGCCGAAGCCCGCGTTGCGCGGCGTCAGCCACTTCAGCGCCTCCTCCGGCAGTTCGTCGAAGAAGCGGCTCTTGACGTTGTAGCGCGTCTGGCCGTGCAGCAGCCGCGTCTGCGAATGGCTCAGGTACAGCCGCTTGCGCGCGCGGGTGATGGCGACATACATCAGGCGGCGCTCCTCCTCCAGCCCGTCGAAGTCGCTCATCGCGTTCTCGTGGGGGAACAGGCCCTCTTCCAGGCCGCTGATGAAGACGACGTCGAACTCCAGGCCCTTGGCGGCGTGCACGGTCATCAGCTGCACCGCGTCCTGCCCGGCCTGCGCCTGGTTGTCGCCGGACTCGAGCGCCGCGTGCGTGAGGAAGGCCGCCAGCGGACTGAGCGTCTCGCCGGTCTCGGCATCGGGGACCAGGGCCTCGTCCGTCAGCGGTCGCGAGGGGTCGATGCCCTGGCTGGCCGGGCTCTGGCGCAGTTCGTCCACCGGCAGCGCCACCGCGTCGCGGCCGAAGCCCTCCTGCGTGACGAAGCTCTCGGCCGCGTTGACCAGTTCCTCCAGGTTCTCCAGCCGGTCGGCGCCCTCGCGGTCGGCGCGGTAGTGCTCGACCAGGCCGCTCGAATCCAGCACCTGCTCGATGATCTCCTTGAGCGACAGGCCCTGCGTCTGCTCGCGCAGCACATCGATCTTCGCGACGAAGGCCGCCAGGTTGGCGCCCGCGCGCCCGCTCAGGCCCTCCACCGCCGTGTACAGCGCGAGGCCCCTGGCGCGCGCCGCATCCTGCAACTGCTCCACGCTGCGCGCGCCGATGCCGCGCGGCGGAAAATTCACCACCCGCATGAAGCTGGTGTCGTCGCCCGGGTTCTCCAGCAGGCGCAGGTAGGCCAGCGCATGCTTGATCTCGGCCCGCTCGAAGAAGCGCAGGCCGCCGTAGACGCGGTAGGGCACGGCGGCATTGAACAGCGCCGTCTCCATCACCCGGCTCTGCGCGTTGCTGCGGTAGAGCACGGCGATCTCGCTGCGAGGCACGTCGTCGCGCACCAGCTGGCGGATCTCCTCCACCATCCACTGCGCCTCGGCGAAGTCGCTCGGCGCCTCGTACACGCGCACCGGCTCGCCGGGGCCCTGGTCGGTGCGCAGGTTCTTGCCCAGGCGGTGGCGGTTGTGGCTGATCAGCGCGTTGGCCGAGTCGAGGATGTTGCTGAAGCTGCGGTAGTTGCGCTCCAGCTTGATCTGGTGCGCGACGTCGAACTCGCGCACGAAGTCGCTCATGTTGCCCACGCGCGCGCCGCGGAAGGCGTAGATGCTCTGGTCGTCGTCGCCCACCGCCAGCACGCTGCCGGCGCCGGGGTGGAAGCGGCCCTGCTCGTCGTTGCTGCCCGAGAGCATCTTGATCCACGCGTACTGCAGCCGGTTGGTGTCCTGGAACTCGTCGATCAGGATGTGGCGGAAGCGCCGCTGGTAGTGCTCTCGCACGGGGTCGTTGTCGCGCAGCAGCTCGTAGCTGCGCAGCATCAGCTCGCCGAAGTCCACCACGCCCTCGCGCTGGCACTGCTCCTCGTAGAGCTGGTAGAGCTCGACCTTCTTGCGCTCCTCCTCGCCGCGCGGCTGGATGTCGCGCGGGCGCTGGCCCTCCTCCTTGGCGCCGGCGATGAACCACTGCGTCTGCTTGGCCGGGAAGCGCTCGTCGTCGACGTTGAACTGCTTCATCAGCCGCTTGATGGCCGAGAGCTGGTCCTGCGTGTCGAGGATCTGGAAGCTCTGCGGCAGGCCGGCCAGCTTCCAGTGCGCGCGCAGGAAGCGGTTGCACAGGCCGTGGAAGGTGCCGATCCACATGCCGCGCACGTTGACGGGCAGCATCGCCGTCAGGCGCGTCATCATCTCCTTGGCGGCCTTGTTGGTGAAGGTGACGGCCATCACCCCGCCCGGCGACACCTGCCCGGTGGACAGCAGCCAGGCGATGCGCGTGGTCAGCACCCGCGTCTTGCCCGAGCCGGCGCCGGCGAGGATGAGCGCGTTGCCCGCGGGCAGCGTCACCGCGGCCAGTTGCTCCTCGTTGAGGTTGGCGAGCAGGGGAGAGGAAGAAGCGGAGGAAGCGGCCGCGCTGGGCCCGGCGTCGAAGCCCGGAAGAGACATGCCCGCATTGTAGGAACGCCGGTGCCGCGCACCCACGTCAGCTCACGGCATCAACGACGATGGTGGCGATCAGAAGGCCGCGGAGCAGGCCACGCGGGAACACGCACGGAACCGGCTTTGCCGGGCCGTGGCGTGTGCCCCCTTGAGGGGGTTGGCGCAGCGGAACGAAGTCCGCGGAGACTGGGGGAGTTCCTCAGCTTCCGATTTTGAAGGTGCCCTTCATGATGCCGGAATGGCCCGGGAAGGAGCAGAAGAAGGTGTAGGACTCGCCGGCCTTGAGCTTGGACATGTCCACGGCGACCGAATCGGTCTCGCCGCCGCCGATCACCTTGGTGTGCGCGATCACCCGCGCGTCGCCGGCCTTGAGGTACTGCGCGTTCAGGCCGGCAGGGATGCCGTCGTTGGCCACGGCCTGCACGTCGGCCGTCTTCGTCAGCACCCAGTTGTGGCCCATCGCGGCCTTGGGCAGCTTGCCGACATGCTTGAGCTGCACGTTGAAGGTCTTGCAGCTCTTGGGCGCGACGATCTCCTTCTTGTCGAACTGCATGGCGTCATTGCTCTCGACGGTGATGGCGCAGTCGGCGGCATGGACGGCCACGGAACCGACGGCCAGGAGGGCGGCAACGAAATAGTGCTTCATGAAGGTACTTTCCTTGGGGATGTGCAGCAGGGCTGCGGGCGGGCGGCGCCCGGCACGGCCGGGCCGCCCGATGCAGGCATTCTGGACGGCGGCGCGGGGAGGCGGCATGACCTGGATCAAATCCCGTCGCCCCGGGCGCGTCTTCCACGAACCGGCCATGGCCCTTCCCATATGGCGGCCATATCCACCGGCAGAATCCGCCGGCGCACACGCCTCGCTAGAATCAATCACCGGGCCCAAGTTTTCTTGCGCCCGGTTTTTTGTTGCCGCCCTCCTCCCGCGCGGCACCAAGGCCGGCCAAGCCAAGCGCTCATCCCTCCGAACCGTTCAACGACGTCATTGCGCTCAAAGGAGAGCCTGGCCATGGAAATCTTCGACTACGACAACGTCCTGCTGCTGCCGCGCAAGTGCCGCGTGGAAAGCCGCTCCGAATGCGACGCCAGCGTGGAGCTGGGCGGACGCAGCTTCCGCCTGCCGGTGGTGCCGGCCAACATGAAGACCGTGGTGGACGAGTCCATCTGCCTGTGGCTGGCGAAGAACGGCTACTTCTACGTGATGCACCGCTTCGACCTGGACAACGTCGCCTTCACGCGGCGCATGAAGGAGGCCGGCGTGTTCGCCTCCATCTCGCTGGGCGTCAAGCCGGCCGACTACCGGACGGTGGACCAGCTGGTGGCCGAGGGCCTGGCCCCCGAATACGTGACCATCGACATCGCGCACGGCCACGCCGACAGCGTGAAGAACATGATCGCGTACCTCAAGCAGAAGCTGCCGCAGACCTTCGTCATCGCCGGCAACGTGGGCACGCCCGAGGCGGTGATCGACCTGGAGAACTGGGGCGCCGACGCCACCAAGGTCGGCATCGGGCCCGGCAAGGTGTGCATCACCAAGCTCAAGACCGGCTTCGGCACCGGCGGCTGGCAGCTCTCGGCGCTCAAGTGGTGCGCGCGGGTGGCGACCAAGCCCATCATTGCCGACGGCGGCATCCGCGACCACGGCGACATCGCCAAGAGCATCCGCTTCGGCGCCACGATGGTGATGATCGGCTCGCTGTTCGCAGGCCACGAGGAGTCGCCGGGCAAGACCGTGGAGGTCGACGGCCAGCTGTTCAAGGAGTACTACGGCTCGGCCAGCGACTTCAACAAGGGCGAATACCGCCACGTCGAGGGCAAGCGCATCCTGGAGCCCATCAAGGGCCGGCTGGCCGACACCCTGGTGGAGATGGAACAGGACGTGCAGAGCTCCATCAGCTACGCTGGCGGCAAGCGCCTGATGGACATCCGCAAGGTGAACTACGTCATCCTGGGCGGCGACAACGCCGGCGAGCACCTGCTGATGTGAGCGCCTGGGCCCGGGCGCCACGCGGCCGCCGTTCGTTGTAAAATACGTGGCTCGTTGTGGGGGGGTAGCTCAGCTGGGAGAGCGCCGCGTTCGCAATGCGGAGGTCGGGAGTTCGATCCTCCTCCTCTCCACCACAACCCATCGCATCAGCCCCGCTGCTTCGGCAGCGGGGCTTTTTTCTTGTGTCAGTCCAGCACCAGGTGCTGCCCGTGCAGCGCCTGCGCGCCGCCGCCGGCCAGGAAGGCGATGGTCTGCGCGGCCACCGTGGTGGACACCCATTCCGCCGGGTTCGCATCGGGCATCGCCTGGCGGTTGGCCGGCGTGTCGAGCACGCTGGGCGCGATGCTGTTGACGCGGATGCCGTGCGGGGCCAGTTCCGCCGCCGCGCTTTCCACCAGCCGCTGCAGCGCGCTCTTGGAAGCGCAATAGGCGGCCATGTGCGCGACACCCCGGCTGGCGGACTTCGCGCTCACCGCCACGAAGGCACCTGCGCCGCGCTCGATCATCGCCGGCGCGAAGGCCTGCGTGACGGCGACGAAGGACCAGGCGTTGAGGTCCATCATCCTGTCCCACGCGGCGCGGTCCAGCGCGTGCACCGGCTCGCCCATCTCGAAGCCGCCGGCGATGTGGACGACGACGTCGACCGTGCCGAAGGTCCTGAGGATCTGGGCGGCCGCCTCCGCGACCGAGCCGGCCGATGAGACATCGGCCGGCAGCAGCAGGTGGGGCGAGTTCTCCAGCCCGGGGAAGGCGTGGTGCAAGTGCGCCGCATCGCGGTCCAGCAAGGCCACGCGCGCGCCCTGATCGAGGAAGTGCTGCGTCACCGCGCGCCCGAGCGCGCCGGCGGCGCCGGTGATGACGATCTGCGGTGCTGCCGCTGCGGGGGTGTCGGGCATGAGGGGCTCCTTCGTTGGCGTCGACTTCATCCGATGCGGCCGGGGGCGCTGGCACCACGGTCCGAATCTGACATATAATCATTGTCTTGCCTGAAAACGCCGCCTTGCATCGCAAACGGCACAGGGCGGGGGCTCTTAGCTCAGTTGGTAGAGCAGCGGACTCTTAATCCGTAGGTCGAGTGTTCGAGTCACTCAGGGCCCACCAAGTCTACAAAGGAAAGCCTGCTATCGATTCGGTAGCAGGCTTTTTTCTTTGCGTCGGTTCGATGCACAGCACAAGCCGTCCGGTCCGGCACCACCGGAAACGTGTGGCTGCGGCTACATGGCATGACCGGACCACGCCGCGCGTGAAATCCTCCCGGGGGTTTACACAGTCTTTGCCGCTGCGATGGTTCGCATGCACAAGCCGTGCAGGACACGACCACTACGCTGACTCCACTGACCTTTCAAAGGAGAAAGCGCATGAAGTTCTCGAAGCTCACCACCGTCGCACTGGCCGCCTCCCTGGGCCTGGCCTCGATCGCCAGCGCGCAGCCCTTCCCCGGTCCGGGCCAGCGGTTCGGGCACGGCCCGCAACAGCACCAGCCGATGCGCCAGCACGGTCCCTCGTGGCAGACGCACGACCGGTACGCCCCCGGCATGGCGCGGGGCGCCGGTCCGCAGCACCGCCTCCACCGGGGCCAGCGGCTGCCGTCCGAATGGCGCCAGCGCCAGCATGTCGTGACGGACTGGCGCGCCCGCCACCTGGCGCCGCCGCCCCGCGGCCAGCAGTGGGTGCAGGTCGGCACCGACTTCGCGCTGGTGGCCGTGGCCACCGGGCTGATCACATCCCTGCTGCTGAACAACTGAGCGGCGCGGATCGCGACGCCTCGTCACCTTCACGCATTGAAGTTGAGCGCCAGCCCGCCCTCCGGCCACGGCATGGATGCCAACTCGCCGCGCCCCGCGAAGGTCATGTAGGCGGTGCGCAGGTCGGGCCCGCCGAAGCAGATGTTGGTGACATGCGTGTCGGGCACCTTCACCTGCCGCAGCACCTCGCCACCGGGCGCGATGACGGTGATGTGTCCCGTCGTCAGCGTGGCCACGCAGATGTTGCCGCGCGCATCCACCGCCATGCTGTCGAAGCCCTGGTAGCCCGCCAGCCCGCAGACCAGGCGGCCGCCGTGCGGCGCCGGGCCGGACTGCCTGCGGATCTCGCCGGGCCCGGCGACGTCGAAGGCCCACAGCCGCGCGGTGTCGGTCTCGGCGACGTAGACGGTGCGGCCATCGGGCGACAGCGCCACCCCGTTGGGCTGCTGCAGGTGGTAGGCGAGCTGGCGGATCTCGGAGCCATCGGGCCGCGCGTAGTACAGCGCGCCGTGCATCCGGTGCGTGGGGTGCTTCTTTCCCATGTCGGTGAAGTAGAAGCCGCCCTCGCGATCGAAGACGAGGTCGTTCGGCGCCGACAGCCGCGTGCCCTCGTGGCTGTCGTACAGCGTCGCCACCCGGCCGGTGGCCAGGTCCACGCGCTGGATCGAGCCGCCGGTGTAGTCGGCCGCCGGGCCGGCGGACAGCACCTGCCCGGGCCGGTAGCTGGCGCCCCCGTTGTTGCACACGTACAGCGCACCGTCGGGGCCGATGGCCGCGCCGTTGGGTCCACCGCCGCAGTCGGCCACCAGCGTCACCGTGCGGTCCGGCGCCACGCGCCGGATCGTGCGGCCACGGATCTCCACGACCAGGACCGAACCGTCGCGCAGGGCGACGGGTCCTTCCGGAAACTGCAGGCCCTGCGCGATGACCTCGATGCCATCTGCCATGGCTGCTCCTTCAAAAAAATGCATTGCACTGATCATGCCGGCACGCGCCGCGACGCCGTCCGGCCGCCGTGGCCTCAATCGGCGACGAGCTTCCCGCGCGCGATCACCTGCTTCCAGCGCGCGTGCTCGGAAGCCACGAAGCGGCCGAACTCCTCCGGCGTGGTGGTGATGATCTCGGCGCCCTGCTCGCGCATCTTGGCGACCATGTCGGGCTGCTTCATGATCTCGTTGAGCGTGGCATTGAGCTTGTTCACGATCGCCGGCGGCGTGCGCGCGGGCGCCGCGATGCCGAGCCATCCGCTCACCGCGTAGCCGGGCACGCCGGCCTCGGCCACCGTCGGCACGTCGGGCAGCGAGGGCAGGCGCTTGCTGCCGCTCACCGCCAGCGCGCGGATGCGCTTGCCCTCGAGATGCGGCTGCGTCAGCAGCGGATCGCTGAAGGCCAGGTCGATGTAGCCGCCCATCAGGTCGTTCAGGGCCGGCGCCGCGCCCTTGTACGGCGCATGGACCAGGTCGATGTCCGCCATCTGCGCGAACTGCACCATCGCCATGTGCGGCGAGCCGCCTGCTCCGGGGGAACCGAAACTGAGCTTGCCGGGATGCGCCTTGGCATAGGCGATCAGCTCCTTCACGTCGTTCACCGGCAGTGCCGCCTTGACCACCAGCAGGTTGGAGAACGACACCAGCCGTGCCACGGCCACGAAGTCCTTGAGCGGGTCGTAGTGCACGTTCCTGTAGAGCGAGGCGTTGATCGCCAGCGCGCCGATCGTGCCCATCATCAGCGTGTAGCCGTCGGGCGGCGCGGCGGCCACGTACTCTGCCGCGATGTTGCCGTTGGCGCCGGGACGGGGCTCGACCACCACCGGCTGGCCCAGCGCCTGCTGCATCTTCTCGGCCACCAGGCGCGACAGGATGTCCGAGGCGCCGCCGGCCGCGCTGGCGACGACGATCTTGATCGGCTTGGCCGGATAGTCCTGCCCGGCCGCGGGCACGGCAGGCAGCGCGAGGGCCACCAGGGTGGCGAAACCGCAGAACAGGCGGATCACGGGGCGTCTCCTTGTCGTGGGCAGGCACGGCATCGAAGTGCTCTGCTGCCTTTATGTTACCGGTCACATAGTCTAGTTCGGGCCGGCGCACAAGGTCAAGCACCGAGGCCCGGAAGACCCTGCTCAGGTGCTGCCGCGGCGCACCACCGAGAAGCCCACGTCCTGCACCACCGGCCCGCTCTGCCGTCCGAGCGCGCGCTCGATCACGATCCTCGCGGCGCGCACGCCGATGTCGTAGCGCGGGTACTGGATCGCGGTGACGCCGGGCACCATGTTCTGGATGAGTTCGCCGTCGTCCGAGTTCGCGATCGCGATCCCGGCGGGGATCGGAATGCCCCGGCGCTGGCATTCGAAGACCGCGCCGGCGGCGAGCACGTCACCCGCAAAGAGCACGGCCTGCGTCCGCGGCGCGGTCTCGAGGATGGTCGACAGCGCGCGGGCGCCGCCCTGCATGCCGGGCTCGACCTCCAGCCGCAGCGCCGGCGGGACCACGATGCCTGCCTTGCGCAACCCCGTGACGAAGCCCTGGCGCAGTGCCCGGATGCGTTCCCGGTTCTTCACCGGCAGGCTGGCGAAGGCGATGCGCGTGTAGCCGGCCTCCACGAAGTGCGCCGCCATCGCCGCGCCGGCAGCGGCGTTGGAATAGCTCACCACCGAATCGACCGGCTGGCGGGTGAGGTCGCCGGTCTCCACGCAGGCGATGCCCGCCCCGGCCAGGATGCGCAGCGCCGCCTCGCTGTGGCGGGTGTTGTGCAGGATGATGCCGCACACGCGCTGCGCGACATAGCCACGGATCTGCGCTTCCTCCAGCGCCATCGAGTTGCCGCAGTCGGAGATCATGAGCTGGAAGTGGTGCTGCCGCAGCGCATCCGAGATGCCCTGGATCATCTCCGCGTGGATGGCCGTGCGCAGGCTGGGCACCACCAGCGCGACCTGGGTCGTCTTGTTGGAAGACAGGCTGCCGGCGACGCGGTTGGGCACGTAGCCCAACTCGTCGATCACCGCCCGGATGCGTTCGAGCACCGCATCGGACACGGCCCCCGGGTCCCGGAGCGCCCGCGAGACCGTCATCGCGGACACGCCTGCCAGGCTGCCGACCAGCTTCATCGACAACCCGGGTTCCGTCTTCTTCCTTCCCACGCCAATCCTCGTCGTGTTGATGTCGTGCGCGCTGCCTTCCTCCGTGGCCGACGCGGGCGCGGGGCGATTCTGCCTTCGATCGACCGCAGTGCGCCGGGCCCGGCAGCAGACACATGGAACTGATAGCGGTATCATTTTCCTTTCCCACCTGATGGAGGAAGACATCGAAATGACCGAATGCATCGTGTTGATCCGCCGCTTCGTCAAGCCGGAACGCGCCTCCGAGTACGAGGCCTGGGTTGCCCGCCAGCCGGCGGTGACGGCGGAAGGCTTCATCGGCAAGACGCTCACGCGCGTGGATGCGCACGCCGAACTGCCTGCCGGCCTCAACAGCTTCCATCTCGCGGGCAATCCCGGCTGCGTGACCTTCGTGATGGTGGAACGCTGGGCCTCGCTGGCGCACTTCAAGGCCTACGTGCCGCGCGCGAGCACGGCGGACCAGGACGAGTTCGAGCTGTGGCCGCGCCAGCGCGCCGTGCTGACGGTGTGCAGCGCGGCGGACTGAAAGGCTGCGGATGGATGCGCGCCGGCGGCTGTTGCGCTTCCTGGCGCGCTGCGTGCGGCTCGCCCGGGCCGGGCTCGCGGCGGAGGCGCAGTCGTGGGAGGGGGTGGCTCCCCAGGGCGAGCCGCAGGCCAGCGAGCGCCCGCCGGAGCAGCGCCGCGCCGGGGAAGCGTCCGCGCCGCCTTCACGGCGCTGAGTTCGCGATCCTGTCCAGCGGCGAGGACGGGTCCTGCAGCAGCGCGCCGTCCACGCGTGCGCGGCGGGCGATCAGCTGCTTAAGATGGCGCATCAGGCGCCCCTGGTTGATGGTGGCGCCACCCACCACGATGCCGTCCTGCCGATAGAACACCATTGACGGCCGCGCGCCCGGGTCGCCGCGCCACAGCACCTCGTCCCAGCCCAGCGGCGCGCCCGCCGACTGGAAGTTGATGCCGTGCTGGTCGGTCCAGAACCACGGTACCTCGGCATGGGGCTGGTCGCCGCCGGCCATCGCCCGGGCGACGGCGATCGCCTGGTTCTGGGCGTTCTGCCAGGTCTCCAGCCGCAGGTGCCGGCCCAGCAGCGGGTTGAAGTGGGAGGTGACGTCGCCGGCCGCGTAGATGGCCGGGTCGCTGGTGCGGCCGTATTCGTCCGTACGGACGCCGTTGTCCACCGCCAGCCCGGCCGCAGCCGCCAGTTCGGTGTTCGGCACCGAGCCGATGCCTGCCACCACCGCATCGCCCTGCCATTCGAAGCCGTCGGCCGTGAAGGCGACCAGGCCCCGGCCATCGGGGCCGCGCGCGATGCGGGTGAGCACCGTATCCATGCGCAGCATCGCGCCGAAGGAGCGGTGCAGTTCGGCGAACATCGTTCCGACCGAGGCCGGCGCCACGCGGCCCAGCGGATGCGCCGCGGCCTCGATCACCGTCACCTCGCAGCCGCGCTCGCGCGCCACGGCCGCCACCTCCAGCCCGATGAAGCCCGCGCCGACCACCAGCAGCCGCGCCCCGGGCCACAGCCGCTCGCGCAGCGCCAGCGCGTCCGCGATGGTCCGCACCGCGTGCACGCCGGGCAGGTCCGCGCCTTCCACCGTCAGCGGACGCGCTCGCGCGCCGGTGGTCAGCAGCAGCCGGTCGTAGGCGACCGAGCGGCCGTCGGCCAGCAGCACGCGCGCGGCCTTCCTGTCGATGGCGTCGGCGCGCTGCCCCAGCAGCAGCTCGATGCCCTGCTGCGCATACCAGTCCTGCGGCCGCACCCAGAGGCTGTCGAGCGCGGCCTTGCCCGAGAGCAGGTCCTTCGACAACGGCGGCCGCTCGTAGGGCGGAGAGGGCTCCTCGCCGATGAGAACGATGCGCCCGCCGAAGCCGCTCTCGCGCAGCGCCTCGATGGCCCTGCCCGCGGCATGACCGCCACCGACGACCACGAATGTCTTGTCGCCACCTTGCTTATGTGTTAGCGTTACCATAGATTCGATGTTATTGACCACTGATGTGCGCGTCAACCGGCCGCATCGGTGGCTTGTAAATCCGAATGGTATCGATACCATATTCCCGAGACATGCATGCACTCGCGAGGCGCCGCGCCGGCACGGCAGCGGCCCGCAACGCGTTCACCACCCCGAAGGATTCCTCACGATGACCAGCCCCTCCCCGTCCGGCGCGTCCGCCGGCGCCACGCTCGGCGGCGCCGCCGCGCTCGCTGCGCAGTTCAAGGCACGCGGCGTCACCCACATCTACGGTGTTCCGGGCGGCGACTGCAGCCTGGACGTCATCGCGGCCGCGGAAGCGGTGGGCATCCGCTTCGTGCTCGCGCGCAGCGAGAACGCGGCGGCGATGATGGCGGCCGCGGCCTACCAGGTCACGGGCCGGCTCGGCGTGGTGCTGACCACGCGCGGCCCGGGGCTCGCGAACGGCGTGAACGGCGTGGCCTGCGCCATGCTCGACCGCTGCGGCATCGTGGTCATCAGCGATGGCTACGAGAACGAGCAGGCCTTCGTGAGCCACCAGCGTTTCGACCAGCAGCGCGTGCTGGAGCCGGTGGTGAAGGGCTCGCTGCGCATCGACGCGCCGGCCGCGCTGCCGGCGCTGGGGCCCCTGCTCGACCTCGCGGTCGCCCGGCCCGCCGGCCCGGTCTACCTCGAGGTCACGGGCCAGGGCCTGCGCAACCAGGTGCCCGCACTGTCGGTGCCGGTCTCGCCGGCCGCGCCCGTGCCGTTGCCCCATGCGCCCGTGCCCTCAATCGAGGCGGCGCACCGGCTGCTGGCGACGGCCCGGCGGCCGGTGATCGTCGCCGGGCTGCAGACGCGCGAGCCGGGCGCGGCGGAGGCGCTGCGCGCGCTCGCCGCGCGCTGGCACTGTCCGGTGTTCACCACCTACATGGGCAAGGGCGCGATCGCCGATGCCGACGCGCTCTCGATGGGCCACTTCATGGCCGGCGGGGCCGAGGCCGAGACCTTCAACGCGGCCGACCTGATCCTCACCTTCGGCACCGACCCGATCGAGCTGCTGCCCAAGCCCTGGCGCTATCCCGCCGCCGTGGTCGAGCTGAGCGCCAGCCCCTTCCCGCGCAACCACTGGATCCCCGCGGTGGCGTTGATCGGCGACCTCGCGCATTCGGCCGGCGAACTGGCGCGGGACCTGCCGCGCAGCGCCTGGCAGCCGCAGGAGCTGGCGGCCCTGAAGGCCCACATGCGCGAGCGCGCCACCACGCTGAAGGACGGCGCGATCACGCCCACGCTGCTGGCCCGCACCGCCTGCAGCCTGCTGCCCCGCGAGGCGCGCGCCAGCGTGGACGCCGGCGCCCACATGCTGCCGGTCCTGGCCTTCCTGGAGGCGCGCAACCCGGGCGACGTGCTGATCTCGCGCGGCCTGGCCACCATGGCCTACGCCCTGCCCTCGGCCATCGGCGCCGCACTGGCGGATCCGCAGCGTCCGGTGGTGGCCTTCACCGGCGACGGCGGCCTGATGATGTGCGCCGGCGAGCTCGCCACCGCCGCCCAGGCCGGCTGCAGGCTGGTGGTGCTGGTGTTCAACGACTCGGCCATCGCGATGATCGGCGTCAAGCAGAAGCAGCGCGGCTTCGAGCGCCAGGGCATGGACTACTCGGCCAGCGACTTCGCGCAGGTGGCGCGCGGCTTCGGCTGCGAGGGCTGGCGCGTGACCGAGGCCGCCGAGCTCGCCCCGGCCATCGAGAAGGCGCTGGCCTGCGAGCGCCCCTGCGTGCTCGACGTGGTGGTCGATCCCGAGACCTACGACGCCCAGCTGCGCTCCCTGCGCGGCTGAATCCCGAAGAGACGAGACGCATGGACATGACACACCCCCCGACGGCGGCCCATGCCGCCCTGCGCGCCGAGCTGCGCGACCTCAACGACGACTACGCCGCGTCGCTCGACGAGCTCGACTTCGCGCGCTGGACCGCCTTCTTCACCGACGACTGCCTCTACCGGGTGGTGTCGCTGGAGAACTTCCAGGCGAAGCTGCCGCTGTCCACCATCGCCTGCCAGGGCCAGGGCTCGCTGCGCGACCGGGCGGCGGCCATCCGCGAGACCGCGGTGTTCGAGCCGCGCACCGTGCGGCGCATGGTCAGCGGCGTGCGCGTCAATGCGCTGCATGAGGACGGCAGCGTCGAGGCCCAGGCCAGCTTCGCCGTCTTCGAGTCGCTCTCCGACCGCGAGCCGCACCTTTTCATGGTGGGCCGCTACCTCGATCGCCTGGTGCGCCAGGACGGCCGCCTGCTGCTGCGCGAGCGCGTGTGCGTGTTCGACAACTACCGCGTGCGCACTTCCCTCGTCTATCCCCTGTGAGATCCCGAGCATGACCTCTTCGGACAGCACCACCCTCGAAGCCCCGTCCTGCGCCCAGGCCGCGCAAGCCCCCGTCTCCATGCTCGCGCTGCGGCGCTGGCCCGAGCCGGCCGGGACGCGCATCCCGGCATGGATCTATTCCGACCCCGCGATCTTCCAGCGCGAGATGCAGGTCTTCTTCGAGGGCCCGCATTGGAACTTCGTCGGCCTCGAATGCGAGATCGAGCAGCCCGGCGCCTACAAGCGCAGCTGGGTCGGCACCCGCTCGGTGGTGATGGTGCGCGGCGAGGACGGCGCGGTGAACGTGCTGGAGAACCGCTGCGCACACCGCGGCTCGCAGTTGTGCTGGGAGAGCAAGGGCACGGTGAAGGACTTCACCTGCCCCTACCACCACTGGAGCTACGACCTCGAAGGCAACCTGCTGGGCCTGCCCTTCCTGCGCGGCGCCATGGGCAAGGGCGGCATGCCGCGCGACTTCAAGAAGAGCGAGCACGGGCTGCGCCGGCTGCGCGTGGCCACCTTCAACGGCGTGGTCTGGGCCACCTTCTCGGAGGAGACGCCGCCGCTCGAGGACTACCTGGGCGAGGAGATCCTCGGCCTGGTCAACCGCGCCACGGGGGGCGGCGGGAAGAAGCTGCGCCTGCTCGGCTACAACCGGCAACTGCTGCCCAGCAACTGGAAGCTCTACCTCGAGAACAGCCGCGACCCCTACCACGCCACGCTGCTGCACA
Organism: Xenophilus azovorans DSM 13620; assembly: GCF_000745855.1. GTDB lineage: Bacteria > Pseudomonadota > Gammaproteobacteria > Burkholderiales > Burkholderiaceae_C > Xenophilus > Xenophilus azovorans. Next base: position 69,787 of record NZ_JQKD01000012.1, on the reverse strand, counting down.
GCTTCTTCCTCACCTTCGGCCTGCTGCGCACCGACACGGCCTTCAAGGCCGTGCCCACGCTCGGCGGCCGCCACGGCATCATGGCGTCGACCTACTCGGCCAGCACCGCGGGCCAGCAGAACGAGGTCACGAAGGAGCTGGCCAACCTCAAGAGCGACTTCAGGCTGGAGGACATGGAAGTCGTCAAGCCGGTCGACGAGATGGGCGACAGCTCGATGATCAACTTCTCGGTCATGCCGTCGATCTTCTTCCAGCAGCACGGCAACTCGCTGGCGCTGCGGCACCTGATCCCGAAGTCGGCCTCGCAGTCCGAGCTGGCCTGGACGCACTACGGCTTCGAGGACGACGACGAGGCGATGACCCGCCGCCGCCTCAAGCAGGCCAACCTGATGGGGCCGGCCGGCTACGTGGCGATCGACGACAGCGAGGTGCTCGCGAAGATGCAGCCCTCAGTCGAGGGTGCGCCCGATGCGGTGCAGGTCGTGACGATGGGCGGCGTGGACCACCAGCCGATGGACACCATGATCACCGAGACGCTGATCCGCGGCTTCTACAGCTACTACCGCGAGCGCATGGGGCTCTGAGGAAGGACCCTGCCCGGAAGGCGGCGGCCCGCGGGCCGCCGCTTCCGTTTCAGGCTACTCGGCCTTGAGGTTGGCGGAACGCACCACCTTGCGCCAGCGCTGCGTCTCGCTTTCGATGAAGCCCGCGAAGTGGTCCGGCCCGAGCGGGGGCACGAAGGAGGCCATGTCGTTCTTCACGATGTGCTGGATGTCGGGCAGTTGCATCACCGCGACGAACTCCCTGGCCAGACGGTCCACAACCGGCTGGGGCGTGCCGCGCGGCACCAGGATGCCGACCCAGCCGGTGGCCTCGAAGCCCGGCACGCCCGATTCCGCGACCGTCGGCACCTCGGGCAGCAGCGGCGAGCGCTCGGCGCCCGTCACCGCCAGCCCGCGCAGCTTGCCGCCCTTGACCAGCGGCAGGCCGGAGGCGATCGGCGTGATCCCGATCGGCACCACGCCGGCCATCACGTCGGTCAGGCCAGGCGCCTCGCCGCGGTAGGCGACGTGGGTGAGCTGGATGCCGGCGCTCTGCGCGAGCAGCTGGCCCGTCAGGTGCAGCGAGGTGCCGACGCCGTTGCCGGCATAGGCGATCGGCTGCGCCCGGGCCAGCGCGAGCAGTTCCTGCATCGACTTCGGCCCCTTCTCGGGATGCGCGACGACGAGGTTGGGATAGGCCACCAGCAGCGTGATCGGCACCAGGTCCTTCTGCGGGTCGAAGGGCATGCTGGCGTAGAGGCTGACGTTGACCGCCATCGGCCCGGTGTTGCCCACCACCCAGGTGTAGCCGTCGGGCGGCGACTTGGCGACGAAGTCGGTGCCGAGGTTGCCGCCGGCGCCGGTCTTGTTCTCGACGACCACCGCCTGGCCCAGGCGCTCGCCGAGCTTCACGGCGGCCGCGCGCACGATGATGTCCGAGGTGCCGCCGGCCGCGTAGGGAATCACCCAGCGGATCGGCCGCGTCGGCCACGGCGCGTCGGCGGCAGCGGCGTGGCCGCCCGCGGCGAGCAGGCCGCCGCCGGCGGCCGCGAGCGCCAGCGAGGCGAGGGCCTCGCGGCGCGTGAGGGTGGGATCGTGGGATTGCATGCTTGTCTCCTTCTCATTCGGGGGCCGCTCGGTCCGCCGGACCTAGCCGGAGCGGCACAGCCGCCCGCCATCCACGACGAGCAGTTGCCCCGTGACGTACGAGGACATCGGCGAACACAGGTAGAGCGCGGCGCCGATCACGTCGTCCGGCGTGCCCACGCGGCCGAGCGGCAGGCCGTTGGCGGCAGCCTGCAGGCGCTCGGGCGTGTCCAGCGTGGCGCGGTTGAAGTCGGTCAGGATCGTGCCCGGGGCCAGGCCGTTGACCCGGATGCCCAGCGGCGCGAGCTCCACCGCGGCCGACACGGTGAGCTGGCGGATGCCGCCCTTGGTCACGTCGTAGGCGATCTCGGGCACGCGCGATGCCACGAAGGCGGAGGTCGACGAGAAGGTCACGATCGTGCCCTTGCGGCGCGGCGCCATGTGGCGCGCCGCTTCCTGCACGGTGAAGAAGGTGCCCTTCAGGTTCACCCGCGCCAGTGCGTCCCAGTCTTCCTCCTCGTGTTCGAGGAAGGGCTTGACCTTGAGGATGGCGGCGGCGCACACGACGATGTCGAGCGCCTCGTCCAGGCCGCGGAAGAAGGCGCGCAGGGCCGGCACGTCGGCGATGTCCAGCACCTGCGCGCGCGCGCTGCCGCCCGCGCGAACGATCGCCTCGGCCGTGTCCGCGCAGGCCTCGGGCCGGATGTCGGCCGCGATCACCCGCGCGCCGCGCGCGCCGAGCGCCAGCGCGATCTCGCGGCCCATGCCGCGGCCGGCGCCGGTGACGGCGGCCGTCATGCCGCCGAAGTCGAAATCGTGCGCCATGGCCTCAGGCCGCCAGCACCGTGGTGCGGTGCATCAGGCGGCGCTGCGGCAGCGCGTAGTCGGCGATCGCCAGATGCTGCGTGGAGGAGTTGTCCCAGATCAGCAGGTCGCCCTCGTTCCAGCGGTGGCGGTAGCTGAACTCCGGGCGGATGGTCTGCGCCACCAGCCGCTCCAGCAGCGCGTCGCTCTCGGCCGGTGCCATGCCCTGGATGTGCGTGGTGTAGCCGTCGTTCACGTACAGCGCCTTGCGCCTAGTGATCGGATGCGGCCGGGCCACCGGGTGCATCACCTTCGGCACCTCGCGCTTCTGTTCGTCGGTCAGGTCGGGCCGCTTGGAGCCCGCCGCCTGCATGCGCGCGTAGTGCTTGCCGTAGGAGTGCTCGGCCGACAGCCCGTCGATCTGCCGGCGCGTGCCTTCGTCGAGTGCGTCGTAGGCCTCGGTGAGGCTGGCGAACAGGGTGTCGCCGTAGCTGCGCTCGCCGTCGCGCGCCGGCACCTCGATCGCGTAGAGCAGCGAGCAGCGGCATGGGTCCCTCCTGTACGAGGTGTCGGAATGCCAGAACAGGCCCGCATCGCCGATGCCCATCGGCTGGCCGTCCTTGTCGAGCAGGTTGGTGATGCGCAGGATCTGCGGATAGCCGGGGATGAGATAGGGCTTGAGCACGTGGTCCTGCAGCGGGCCGAAGCGGCGGCTGACGTCGATGTGCTGCTGCTCGCTCAGCCGCTGCTTGCGAAAGAGCAGCAGCCCGCGGTCGTTGAACACCGACTCGATCTGCGCGAAGCTGTCGTCGTCCAGGTCCGTCGCCAGGTCGAAGTCCACGATCTCCGCGCCGATCGCCGGCGCCAGGGGGCGCACTTTCAATGCCATTGCTTGTCTCCTTGGGTTGCGTGCGTCCGCTCAGCCGCGCAGGGCGGCGAGCTGCGCGGTGTAGGCGTGGGGGTTGACCACGGCGTCGATGACCACCGGGCCGTCGTGCGCGAAGGCGCGCCGCATCGCGGGCGCCAGTTCCTCGGGCTTTTCCACGCGCAGGCCGAGGCAGCCGAAGCCCTCGGCCACCTTGGCGAAGTCGGCGGGCGAGAAGTCCAGCCCGCGCCGCTCGAAGCCGCGCTGGCGCTGCTTGACCTCGATCAGCGTCAGGCTCTCGTCGTTGAACACCACCACCACCAGCCTGCAGCCGTACTGCACCGCGGTGCCGAGCTCGCCCGGGCACATCATCAGGCCGCCGTCCCCGGTGAAGGCGATCACGGGGCGGTCCGGTTCGGCCAGCGCCGAGCCGATGGCCGCCGGCAGCGCGAAGGCCATGGTGGCCAGGCCGCGCGAGATCAGCGACTGGCGCGGCTCGGTCGCATGCCAGGCGTGCAGCACCGGCAGCATGTGGGCCCCGGCATCGAGCGCGATGCGCGCCTGCGGCGGCGCCGCGGCGCACACGGCATCGACCACCGCCTGCGGCGTGATCGGCCCCTCGCCCTGGTCGGCGCGGGCGCGGCGCTTGAGTTCGGCGCGCGCCGCGGCGAGCGCGTCGGCCGTCCAGGCGCTTTTCCCGACCACCGGGAGCGCGGCCTCGGCGAAGCCGGCGAGCGGGCCTGTCATGCTGACTTCGGGCTGCACGATGTTGCGCGGGAAGTCGTGCGTGGTGAACTCCACGACCGGGCCGGCGAACAGCCACTTGTGCGCCGGGAATTCGATCGCGTCCAGACCGTAGAGCACCACCAGGTCGGCCTGCGACAGCAGGACCGCGTCGGAGGCGCCGCCGGTGTAGCAGCCCACCGCCTGCGGATCGTCCGCCGACATCGTGCCCAGGGCCTTGTAGCTCTCGAGCACCGGGCAGTTCCAGCCCGCCGCCAGCTTGCGCAGCGCGGCCGAGGCCGCCGCATCGCAGGCCTGCAGCCCCGCGACGATGACCGGATGGCGGGCACCCGCGAGCAGCGCCTTGGCGCGCTCGGGCAGCGCCGCGCGCGGCGCCGGCGCGGTGGTGCCGGTGCGCGCGGCCGGGCGCCCGGGGCCGCCTTCCGCGCCGATCTCGCGCCGGATCTCCCCGCCGCGCATCTCGATGTACACCGGCCCGGGCGGATCGGCGCTCGCGAGATCGAGCAGCGCATCGATGTCGCGCCCCGGGTCGCTGCCGGCCAGGCCACAACTGCCCTTGGACAGCGGCGCGATCATCGCGTGCTGGTCGTAGCGCTGGTGCGCCACGTGGTCCATGCGGGGGCTGTCGTAGCCGTCGGCCAGCACCAGCAGCGGCGCGCGGTCGAGCGCCGCGTAGGCCACGCCATTCATGCCGTGCGCCAGACCCGGCCCGCGCGTGACCATCAGCACGCCCGGCGCACCCGTGAGCTCGCCCGTGATGCTGGCCATCATGCCCGCGGCCGATTCGGTGCGCGCGAGGATGAAGTCGATGCCGATCTTCGCACAGGCGCCGATCAGGTCCAGGCTGCAGTCGCCGCCCGGCACGCCGAAGATGCGCCTGACGCCGCGCGCGGCGAGCCGCTGCGCCAGCACGTCGACCACGAGCAGCGGCTGCTCGGCGGCGCTCGTCTTCTGGGATTCCTTGAGTTTAGTTAGCGATAACATTTATGGATGCGCGGAAGCGGACGGATTGAGAAAAACGAGGGGGGAGGCTTGGACTGTAGGCACCGCCAACAGCGCTTGTCAAACGACCGAAGGGCTTTTCCCATCCCGGTTTTCCCTTGGATCGAGGCATGCGCCGTGCCGCTGGAAAGGTCTTCCCTTCCTCTTTCTTGACAATCCCGTGGCGCTGCACCTAGACTTGAATGTTACCGCTATCAGATTCAGCGCCGCGCCAACCTCCGTGCGGTGAACGGAGACACATGAAAGACCAGAAAGAGACGACAACCCGCCAGAACACGCAGCCTGTTTCTCAGCCGCCGAGGCGCCGGGTCCTGCGCGGCCTCGCGCAGGCCGCGTCGGTCGCGCTGCTCGGCCTTTGCGCGGGCGCGGCGCCGGCAGCCGGCGATGCAGCGCCCTCCTCCTCTTTCCCCGACCGGCCCATCCGCCTGCTGATTCCCTTCCCGGCAGGCGGCAGCACCGACCCGGTCGCACGCCTGATCGCCCAGAAGCTCAACGAGGCCTGGGGCCAGCCGGTGGTCGTCGACAACCGGCCCGGGGGCAACACCGTCATCGGCACCCAGGCGCTGGCCAAGGCGCCGGCCGACGGCTACACGCTGCTGCTGACGGCCAGCACGCACGTGATCAACGCGCTGCTGATGCCGAAGCTGCCCTACGACAGCGAGAAGGACTTCGCGCCGGTCGCCACGCTGTACCGCAGCGAGTTCCTGCTCGTGACCCATCCCTCGCTGCCGGCGCGCACGCTGCAGGAGCTGATCGCGCAGGCGAAGGCGCAGCCGGGCCGGATCAACTATGCGATCTCGGGCGCCGGCAACGCCAACCAGCTCGCGGGCGAGCTGTTCAACATGGAGGCCGGCGTGAAGCTGACCGCCGTGCCCTACAAGGGCGGCGGCCCGGCCATCAACGACCTGCTGGGCGGGCAGGTGCAGGCGATGTTCTCGGTGCCCGTGTCCGTGATCGGCCACGTCAAGACCGGCAAGCTGCGCGCGCTCGCCTACACCGGCGACACCCCTCTGGCGGCGCTGCCCGAGGTGCCGACCTTCGCACAGGCGGGGCTGCCCTCGTTCGACATGAAGTCGTGGACCGGCATCCTGGCGCCGGCCGGCACGCCCGCGCCCGTGGTCGCCAAGCTGACGGCCGAGATCGGACGCATCCTCGCGATGCCCGACGTGAAGGCGCACCTGGACGCGCAGGGGCAGGTGCCCTTCTATCAGGACCCCGCGCAGTTCACGGCGCTGATGCGCAGCGACCGCGAGAAGTTCGGCCGCATCATCCGCGCCGCGAACATCACGATGGAATAGCGGCGGCGGCCGCGCTCACCCGGCGGCCGCCGCCTCGCGGCAGTCCTGGACCGCTCCCTCGCGCACGAGCCGCTCGACATCCTGCGCATCGAATCCCCAGGCGACCAGGCCCGAGACGTTGTCGGCACCGATGGCGACGGGCGGGTTGCGCACCGCGCCCGGCGTCGCCGAGAAGCGTGGCGCCGGGCCCGGCTGCACCACGCCGTCGATCTCCACGAAGGTCGACCGCGCGACGTTGTGCGGATGGCGCGGCGCCTCGGCCAGCGACAGCACCGGCGTGACGCAGCAGTCGCTGTCTTCCATGATCGCGAGCCATTCGGCCCGCGTCTTGCGGCGGATCGTCTCGGCGAAGCGCTTCTTCAGCGCCGGCCACTTCGTGCGGTCGCGCTGCGGATGGAAGTCCGGGCCGTCGAGCCCCAGCTTGCGCAGCAGGTTGGCGTAGAACTGCGGCTCGGAGGCGCCCAGCGCGATCCACTCACCGTCATGGCACTGGTAGACGTTGTAGTAGTGCGATCCGCCGTCGATCGAGTTGGCCTGGCGCCGGTCCTTCCAGTAGCCCGAGTCGAGGTAGCCGTAGATCATGCCCATCAGCGAACTCGCGCCGTCGACCATCGCGCAATCCACCACCTGCCCCTGGCCGGTCGCCCGCGCGTGGTGCAGTGCGGCCATGATGCCGAAGGCCAGGTAGAGCGAACCGCCGCCGAAATCGCCCAGCAGGTTGATCGGGATCACCGGCTCTTTCTCCGTTCCGATGGCGTGCAGGGCGCCCGACAGCGCGATGTAGTTGATGTCGTGGCCGGCCTTGTGCGCGTTGGGCCCCTGCTGTCCCCATCCGGTCATCCGGCCGTAGACCAGTGCCGGCCTGCGGGCGAGCACGACGTCGGGACCCAGGCCCAGCCGCTCCATCACGCCGGGACGGAAGCCCTCGATCAGGACATCGGCCTGGTCGATGAGGCGCAGGCAGAGGTCGGCCGCGCGGGGGTGCTTGAGGTCCACGGCCACCGACCGCCGCCCGCGCGAGGTGACGGAGGTCTTCAGGTAGGGACGCGCGCCCTTGCGGTCGATGCGGATCACGTCGGCGCCGAGATCGGACAGCAGCATGCCGCAGAACGGTGCCGGCCCGAGCCCAGCGAATTCGACGACTTTCAGGCCCTGGAGCGGACCGCTGGGAGATGGCATCGTTGTTGTCCTCGTTCGGCAGGAAGGCGGGTCGTCACAGGCGGTCGCGCTTCACGACGACGCCTGCCTTTTCCCGGTCCCAGGTGTCGGCCGTCACGCCCTCCGCGCGCAGCTGGTGCTTGACGATCTTCTGCGTCGCGGTCCGGGGGAGCGCCGGCATGACGCGGATGTACCGGGGGATCATGAAGTACGGCAGGTGGGTGCGCAGGAACTCGATCAGCGCTTCGGGCTCGACCGAGCCGCCCGCCACCGGCGACACGACGGCGAGCACCTCGTCCTCCGACAATTCGCTCTTTGCCGCGACCACGGCCACCTCGCGCACCTGCGGGTGGCGCGCGATCTCGCTCTCGACCTCGAAGGACGAGATGTTCTCGCCGCGCCGCCGGACCGCGTCCTTGAGCCGGTCGACGAAGACGAATTCGCCCTGTGCCGTCCTGCGGAAGGCGTCGCCGGTGTGGAACCAGCCGTTGCGCCAGACGTCGGCGGTGGCCTGCGGCTCCCGGAGGTAGCCGTTCATCATCGTCCACGGCTCGGCCGAGCGGATGACCAGCTCGCCGACCTGGCCGTCCTCGAGCGGAAGGTCGTTCTCGTCGACGATCCTCGCCTCGACCCCCGGGCGCGGTCTGCCGCACACGCCCCGTACCCCGGGATTCGGCTCGCCGTGGAACGGCGCGGAGATCTCCGTCATGTTGTAGACGCCGTACACGTCGACACCGAAGCGCCGGGAGAAGGCCGCGGCGCTCGCATCGACCGGCGCGATCTGGATGGTCTTCAACGGATGCGAACGATCCTGTGCGCTCTCCGGCTGTTGCAGCAGGTACGGCAGCGTGACGCCGAGCAGCGACGTCGTCGTGATGCCGAAGCGCCGCACGTCGCTCCAGAAGCGGTCGGTCTTGAACGATTCGACCAGTGCGATGGAGCCCCCGCGGGCCAGCATTCCGTAGATGTTCCCGATGCCGCCCGTGTGCGACAGCGGCGCATGGATCAGCCGGCGGTCCGCCGCGGAAATGTGCCGCGCCGAGAAGGCATGCGCATGCCGCTGCATGTAGGAGGTCAGCACGCCCTTGGAGGGCCCGGTCGTGCCCGAGGTGTAGAGGACGAACTGGGTGTCCCAGGGCCGGATCGGCCGCGTGAGCGGCGGCAGCGCGGTGGGTGCGCCGGTGTCCGGCGCGTGCTCGACGATCTCGACGCCGTCCGGTGCCGGCGCCGGATCGCCGCCCGCCCCGGCAACGACCAGCTTGCGCAGGAAGCGGGCCTGGACCTCGGCCAGCCGCCCCACCAGGCGCGCGTCGACGACCATCAGCCGGGCTTCGCTGTTGTTCAGGATGTGTTCGAGGAAGCCGCCGCGCGAGGCCAGGCCCAGCGGTGCGCAGACGGCACCGAGGTAGTTGATGGCCAGCATCATGCGCAGCGCATCGGGGCCGTTGGGCATCCATACCGCGACGATGTCGTCCTGCGCCACGCCCTGGCCGGCAAGGAAGGCGGCGGCGGCGGCCACCTGGGTCTTCAGCCCGGAAAAGGTCCAGCGCGTGCCGTCCTCGAAGAGCGCGAAGACCTGGTCGCCGCGTTCCAGGGCATGGCGGTCGATGAGGTTGCGCACGACCGTCTCCTCGGCCGTCGGCCGCTTCGGCGGGGTCGTTGTCGGGTCGGACATGTTCATGGCGGTGCGGGGCCTCAGGGCGTGAGGACGATGTGCGCCTTCTCGATCACTTCCTTGACGCGCGCGTTGTCCTGCTGCAGCCGCCGGCCCAGCTGCTGCGGTGTCAGGTAGTACGGAGACTGCAACTGGGTGTCGATGGCCTTGGTGACATCGGGCATCGCGAGCAGCTTCTGCATCGCCGCCGTGAGCTTCGCGATCACGGGCTCCGGCGTGCGCGCCGGAGCGAGCAGGACCAGGTACGGCTCGATGGACTCCAGTTCGGAGAGCCCGTACTGCGAGAAGGTGGGAACCTGCGGCCCGCCCGGGCGTGCGGTGGTGTAGGCCAGGGCGCGCAGCGCGCCGGCGTCCACGTGCGGCTGGAGCGTCGGCACGTTGGTGATCATCATCTGCACGCGGCCGGCCAGGAAGTCCTGCACCGCGGGGCCGCCGCCCTTGTACGGCACGTGCACGACCTTCGTGCCGGCGCGCAGGTTGAACAGCTCGGCCGCGAGGTGGTTCAGGTTGCCCACGCCGGAACTGGCGTAGTTCAGCTTGCCGGGATTGGCTTTCGCGTACGCGATGAACTCGGGCAGCGTGCGGGCGGGCACCGAGTTGTGCACGGCCAGGATATAGCTGGAGCGCGAGACGCCCGCCACCGGCGCGAAGTCCTTGAGGAAGTCGGAGGACTGCGGCGCCTGCAGCGGAACGATCACGTGCGTGCTGCCGGCCGTGAACAGCAGTGTGTAGCCGTCCGGTGCGGCCTTGGCGACCATGCCGGCGCCGATGGCCGAATTGGCGCCCGCGCGGTTGTCGATCACGACGGGCTGCCCCAGCAGCTCGCCCAGCCTGGGCGCGACGATGCGCATGATCGGGTCCACCGAACCGCCGGGCGGGAAGGGGACGATCACGCGGATGGGGCGCTCGGGATAGCTGCCCTGCGCGAACGCGAGCGGCGCGGCCAGGCCGGTTGCCGCGAGCATGGCCAGGGACTTGAGGAAGAGGCGCTTCATGGGGCTTCCCTGCGTGGGTTGCTGTGGGGTCACAAGGCAGGTTCAGGCCGACGGGGCGCCCGCGGGCGCCTCCCGGTCCCACGGCACCCCGCCCGCATAGGTCATGTAGCTCACGCTCCCGCTCCACCCCGCATCCACCGGCAGCAGCACGCCGGTGATGGTGCGCGCCTGCGGCGAGCAGAGGAAGGCGATCGCGTCGGCCACGTCGGCGGGCGTGGGGAGCGTATCGAGCGCATGCACCGACATGATCTTGCCGAGGTCGCGCTGGCCCGCGTCGATGCGCGCCTGCAGTTCGGGCGTCATGACGTAGGTGGGCGCCACGCTGTTCACGCGCACGCGGTGCCGGCCGAGCTCCGCCGCCAGCAGTTGCGTGAGCCGCGCGAGCGCCACCTTGCCGGGGTTGTAGGCCGGCAGCGGCAGCGGCAGCAGGCTGTTGATCGACCCCACGGTGACGATCGCACCGCCGCCCGCCGCGACCAGTTGCCGGCCGAAGCTGCGGCAGGCGTGCAGGGTGCCGTGGTAGTTGACGCGCCACATGCGGTCGTGCGCGGCGAGGTCCATCTCCATCAGCGACTCGGTGTTGGGGATCAGCGCGGCGGAGGTGACGAGCACGCCGGCGCGTCCCAGCTCGCGTTCCACCCGCAGCGCCACCGCCGCCACTGCGTCGGCATCGGCCACGTCGCAGTCGTAGAAGCGCGCCGGCGCGCCGCCCGTGCCCTCCAGGGCGGCCGCCAGCGCCTCGCCCTGCGCGCGGTTCACGTCGAGCACGGCCACGGCGCGGCCCTCGGCGGCGAAGCGGCGCGCCGCGGCCGCACCGATGCCGCGCGCACCGCCGGTCACGACGGCCGTGCCGCGGTTCGAGGAAGAGGCGGCGGGTGCGCCGGTCTGGTTCATGGGAGGGTCCTTCGCTGTGGAGCAGGCGGCGCGCATGCACGCACGCTTGCGTTTATGATAGCGCTAACTGAATCCGGGCGGACCCACCGGAACCCTGAGGCGGCGGCATGCCGCATTGGAAGGTGCTTGGGATGATCACCGACGACGTCAGAGCGTATATCGGCCCCTGGAGCGAGGTGGAGATCGCCTGCGATCCGGTCGAGCAGGGCGCGGTGCGGCGCTTCGCGCAGGCCATCATGGACGACGACCCCGACTACGGGCCGGACGCCGATGCCGGCGGCCGCTACGGCGGCCCGGTGGCGCCGCCGCTGTTTCCCAACCACATGATGCGGCGGCCCTTCGGCACGCCCGATCCGATCCAGGAGCACGCGGCGGACCCCGGCTTCGACGGCGCGGTGCCCGGCCAGGGGCTGCCCGTGATCCGGCCCCTGGCGCATCTGCCGGTGCTCAACGGCGGCTCGGAGTTCGAGTTCTTCCGGTATGCGCGCTTCGGCGAGACGGTCACGGTGCGGCAGCGCTACGCCGACATCCACGAGAAGCAGACCGGCAAGGGCACGATGATCCTGGTGGTGATCGAGACCGAGCTGCACACCGGCGCGGGCGACCTGCTGCTGCGCGCCCGCCGCACGCTGATCCGGAGGGCCCCGTGAAGGCCACCGGCACGCGCTTCTACGAGGACGTGGCGATCGGCGAGGAGCTGCCGCGGCTGCGCAAGGGGCCGCTGACCACGATGCACCTGATGCGCTGGTCGGCCGCCATGGAGAACTGGCACCGCATCCACTACGACCGCCCGTTCGCGGTGGAGCACGACAAGCTGCCCGACCTGCTGATCAACGGCTCGTTCAAGCAGCAGTTCGTGGTGCAGCTCCTCAAGGACTGGGCCGGCCGCGGCGGCTGGGTCTGGAAGGTGGGCTTCCAGTTCCGCGCGATGAACAAGGTCGGCGAGACGCTCGAGGTCTGGGCCCGGGTCGCGCACAAGCGCGAGGCGGCCTCCTTCGGCCTGGTGGCGCTGGAGCTCGGCATCGTCAACGAGCACGGCGTCGAATCGACGCCGGGCAGCGCCACGGTGGCGCTGCCGCTGCGCGGCGGACCTGCGCTGCCCTACCCCTTCGAGCCGCCCGCCGGCTGAGGCCGCAACGCCCCTCACATTTCCAACGCCAAGGATCGAACATGAACACCCCCGCCCCCGCCCGCATCAAGCTGTTCTGGAAGCCCGGCTGTTCCTCGTGTCTGCGCACCAAGGAATTCCTCACCCGGCAGGGCATCGAATTCGTCTCGGTGAACGCGGAGGACAACCCGGAGGCGCTGGCGGAGCTGAGGGCGCTGGGCGCGCGCGGCCTGCCGGTGATCTCGCTCGGCCAGCGCTTCACCCTGTGCCAGTCGTTCGGCGAGGTGCTGCGCTTCCTGGACCTGCGGATGCGGCTGGCCGACCCGCTGCCGGGGTCGCAGCTGTTCGCCAAGCTGGACACCATCCTCGCGACGGCGGCGCGCATCACGCGGCAGTTCCCGCCGGCGCAGCTCAGGCAGACCTTTCGCAACCGCAACCGCACCCAGGGCGCGCTCGCCTTCCACATCTTCCGCGTGGTGGAGATGGGCCTGGACGCCGCGGACGGCCGGGGCATGAACGTCGAGAACTTCAACGACCAGCCGCCGGCGGACTGGGGCGGCGAGGAGATCGCGCACTGGGGGCTGAAGGTGCGCGAGCGCGCGCTGGCCTGGTGGGCCGCCGATCCGCAGCGCGACCTGAAGCGCAAGGTGCCCACCTACTACGGGCACCCGGAGATGCACGACATGCTGGAGCGCACCGTGTGGCATGCCGCGCAGCACACGCGCCAGCTGGCCCTGATGCTGGAAAGCGGCGGCACCGCACCCGACCGGCCGCTCACGGCCGAGGACCTGCGCGGGTTGCCGGTGCCGGAAGAAGTCTGGGGCTGATGCCGCTTCTTCAGGGCGCGATGCCGAGCCGGCACCGGTAGTCGACATCCACCTCGTGGACGCTCTTCTGGCGCTGCAGGGCCGCCAGCCCCATCGCGTCGATCGGCTTGCTGCCGTGCGGCGTGTCGCAGACCACGCGCGCGGCGATCAGCGCCTCGGCCTCGGCGGCGTCCATGCCGAGCAGTTCGCGCAGGACCCATCGGTTGTCCTCGCCGTAGGCCGGCGCAGGCTTGCGGATGCGCAGTTCGCGCTGCGCGAGCCGCCACGGCCGGCCCATGAGGGGGCGCCACCCCATCGGCGCCGGATGGCGCACCCGCTCGTGGAAGCCGCGCGCGGCCAGGTGGGGGTCGAGCAGCAGGTCGCGGTTGTTCAGCACCGGGCCGCAGGCGATGCCCAGCGCCTGCAGCCGGCGCATGAGCGCGTGCGCGTCCTGCCCGCGCGTCCACCGCCCGACCGCCGCGTTCACCGCCTCGCGCGCGGCGCGGCGGGCCGCTGCGTCCGCCAGGCCCTCGTCCACCGGCGCGCCGTCCGCCGCCATCAGCGCCGCGAGCGCCTGCCACTGCGCATCGCTCTCCACGCTCAGGGCCACCCAGCGGTCCTCGCCGCGCGCCGGATAGACGTTGCTCGGCACGTGCTCAGGGTGCTCGTTGCCGATGCGCCCGGGCTGGCTGCCGTCGAGCTGCACCTGCAGCAGCGGCTCGGGGATCAGCGCCGCACCCACCTGGTACATGCCCAGGTCGATGTGCTGGCCCTCGCCGGTGCGGCGCACATGGTGCAGCGCGGCCAGGATCGCGCCCAGCCCCGTCCAGCAGGCCAGGAAGTCGGGGTAGGACTGGCCGGCCTTCCAGGGCTTGTCGCCGCGGTAGCCGGTGTACGCGGCGATGCCCATGGTGGCTTCGAGCGTGGTGCCCTGGCTCGGGAAGTTGCACCATGGGCCGGTGCCGCCGTAGCCGGTGTTCGACAGCATGACCAGCGACGGCCGGATGCGGCGCAGCTCGTCGTAGCCGAGCTTCCATGCCTTCATCACGCGCGGCGTGTAGTTCTCCAGCACGATGTCGCTGCAGGCCACGAGCCGGCGGAACAGGTCCTGCCCTTCGGGGCGCGACATGTCGATCACGATCGAGCGCTTGCCGCGGTTGAGCACCTGGAAGATGCCCGAGCGGTTGATGGCGCCTTCGCCGGTGTCGTCGTCGAGGTAGGTGGTGAAGACGCCCTTGCGCGTCTGGTCGAGCTTGTGCGGCGCCTCGATCCGGATGACTTCCGCGCCCAGGTCGCCGAGCAGCGCCGCCATGTAGGGCGCCGCCACCACGGTGGAGAGGTCGAGCACGCGCAGGCCTTCGAGCGGCCGCCGCGCCCGCGCGCCGGCGGGCGGCGGCTCGGGGGTCGCGGCGCCGAGCGCACCCAGGACCTCGGCCGTGTGCTCGCCCAGCAGCGGCGAGCGGTGGCGCACCGAGGTCGGCGTGGCGGACAGGCGGGCCAGCTCGGCCGGGAAGCGGAAGGCGCCGTGCGCCGCCGTCGCCGGGTGGGTCAGCTCGGCGAAGAAGCCACGCGCCGCCAACTGCTCGCAGGCCAGCAGGTCGGGCGCGGTCTGCACCATGCCCACCAGCAGCCGGCGCTTCGAGCCCTCGAGGAAGATCTCTTTCGCATCGCGCCCGCGCACCGCGCGCTCCACCGCCTGGCGCACCTCGTCCACGTGCTGGGCGCGCTGGCCGTTGCTCGCAAAGCGGGCATCGCGGAAGGCCTCGTCGCCGAGCAGGTCGGCATAGGCCTCCAGCGGCGTCGGCCCGCCCGACTGGATCGCCACGTAGCCGCGCCGCGTGGCGATCGGGCCGCCGGCGAACGGGTCCTGCACCGCCAGGCGGCGGCCCTGCACTGCGCCCATGAAGGAGTAGTAGGTCTCGCACATCACCAGCTCGGAGACCAGGCACTCGTGGACCGACAGATCCACGTGGTCGCCGATGCCGTCGCGCTGCGCCGCCAGGTGCGCGGCCAGCGCGGCATAGGCGGCATTGAGGCCGGCGCAGAAGTACGCCTGCGACAGCCCGTGCTTGAGCGGCTCGCGGTCGGCCCGGCCGCTGATCTGCATGATGCCGCTCATCGCCTGGTGGACCAGGTCGCTGCCGCGGAAGTCCGCATAGGGGCCCTGCAGGCCGAAGTCGGTGACCGAGCAGACCACCAGCCGCGGCTGCAGGCGCAGCATCTCCGCCGGCGCCAGGCCCCAGCCCGCGAGCACGCCCGGACGGAAGCTCTCGATGACGATGTCGCTGCCACGCACCAGGGCCGCGAGCTGCCGGCGCGCCGCCGCGTCGCCGAGGTCGAGCACGATGCCGCGCTTGTTCCAGTTGAGGTACTGGAACAGCAGGCTGCGCTCGCCCTCCGGCGCCCCGGGCGCCAGGGGCGGCAGCCGGCGCGCCGCGTCGCCGCCGGGCGGCTCGACCTTCGTCACCTCCGCGCCGTGGTCGCCGAGCAGGCGCGCCGCGAACGGGCCCGCGATGCCCTGACTCAGGTCGAGCACGCGCACGCCGTCGAGCGCGCGCGGCCGGTCATGGGACGGCGGCATCGGTGCTCAGGCGGCCGCCGCGGCGGCGATGCCGGCGCGCAGCGTGCGCAGGCTGCCGCCGGTCTTCACGGCACCGGGCAGCGGATGGCCCACGATGTCCTCGGCCAGCCGCGCGGCCTCCAGCAGCGCCTCGAGGTCGACGCCGGTCTCGATGCCCATTTCCTCGCACATGAATACCAGGTCCTCGGTGCAGACGTTGCCCGCCGCGCCCTTGTGCGCGGCGAAGGGGCAGCCGCCCAGCCCGCCGACGGCGGCGTCGTACTGGGCCACGCCCATCTCCAGGCCGGCCCAGGCGTTGGCGATGCCCATGCCGCGGGTGTCGTGCAGGTGCAGGCCGATCTGCAGCTCGGGATGCGCCTCGCGCACCGCACCCACCACCCGCTTGATCGACAGCGGCGTGGCCCAGGCCATGGTGTCGGCCAGCGACAGGGTCCGGACCTCGAAGCCGTGCTCGCGCGCCACCGCCAGCATCTGGCGCACCTGGGCGAGCAGCACGCCGACGGGGATGTCGCCCTCGAAGTTGCAGCCGAAGGCCGCCGCGATCGAGATGCGGTCCATCGGCACCTGGCGCCGCCGGTACATCGCCGCGATGCCGTGCAGCGCCTCCAGGTTCTCGGCCAGGGTGCGCTTCTGGTTGCGCAGCAGGAAGGTCTCGGAGGCGGTCAGGTTGAGGTGGCCCCTGATGTCGAGCTTGCCGGTGGCGATGGCGCGCTCCAGGCCGCGCTCGTTGAGCCACAGCCCGGTGTAGGCCACGCCGGGCGCGCGGGTGAAGCCGGCCACCACCTGCTCGGCGTCGGCCATGCCGGGCACGTTCTTCGCGGGCACGAAGCTCACCAGCTGGATCTGCCTAAGGCCCGTGCCCGAGAGCGCGTCGATCAGCGCGATCTTGCGCGCGGTCGGGATCTCGCCCTTCTCGAACTGGAAGCCCTCGCGCGGGCCCTCTTCCTTGATCGCGATGCGGCCGGGCAGGTCGGACATGCTGTGTACTCCTTCTCGTTGCCTCGCCGGCTCACTTCATCGGCACCACGTAGGCGGGGAATTCGCCGATCGCGGCCATGTCCACCTCCACCATCGCGGGCCCACGCACCGCCAGCGCCTGGCCGACCTTGTCGCCGAGCTCCTGCGCCGCGCCCACCTTCCAGTGGGGCATGCCCGCCAGCGCGGCGAGCCGGCCGAAGTCGGGCGACAGGAGGTCGCCGTAGTGGCGACGGCCGCCGTAGACGCTGTCCTGGATGTGCTTGATGACGCCGTAGCCGCCGTCGTTCATCACCAGCACCACGATGTCGAGCCGCTCCTGCACCGCGGTCC
This sequence comes from Xenophilus azovorans DSM 13620, assembly GCF_000745855.1. Lineage (GTDB taxonomy): Bacteria > Pseudomonadota > Gammaproteobacteria > Burkholderiales > Burkholderiaceae_C > Xenophilus > Xenophilus azovorans. The sequence goes on along the minus strand of NZ_JQKD01000012.1, from coordinate 52,921 downwards.
ACAGCTCGGTCATGTTCATCGCGAAGCCGCCGTCGCCGGCCATCATCACCACCTTGCGGCCCGCGGCATGGGCCGCCACGGCGGCGCCGATGCCCAGCGGCAGGCCCTGGCCGATGCCCAGCCCGATGGGGAACATGCCGTCGTGGGGGCCGTACATGGGGAAGGCCTTGTTGCCCCACGAGCCGTTGTGCAGCGTCACGTCGCGCACCCACAGCGCGTCGCGCGGCATCACCGCGCGCAACTGCCCGGGGAACTCCGCATAGGGCCCCAGGGTGGCCCGGAACGCGTCCTCCGCCTGCCGCTTCGCGGCCGCGACGTCGGCCGCGAACGCCGGGTCCACCTGCAGCCGGCCCTCGAGGCGCTGCGCCAGCGCATCGAGCGTGGCCGCGCTGTCGCCGCAGACAAAGAGCTCGCTCGCATAGGTGCGCCCCTCGGCGGCGGGGTCGAGATCGATCTGCACCCGGCTCTTCGGCAGCCGGCACTGGCCCTCGCGGGTCTCGCTCAGGCGCAGCCGCGAACCCGCCACCAGCAGCAGGTCGCAGGTCTCGAACAGCGCCTCGACCACCGGGTCCGGGCTGCTGTGGCGGCTGCCGTTGAGCGCGCCCAGGTTCATCGGATGATCGCCGGGCACGATGCCGTGCGCCGCCTGGCTGTTGACCGCGGCGAAGCCCAGGCCGAGCAGCCGCGCCGCCGCCGCACCTGCCTCGCGCGCGCCGTTGCCCAGCCACAGCATCGGCCGCTTGGCGCGCGCCACGCGTTCCACCAGCGCGTCGAGCTCCGCGCCCTGCGGCACGCGGCGCGGCGGCAGCGGCAGCACGAAGCGGTCGAAGGCCGCCGGCCGCTCGACCGCGCTGCGCTGGACGTCGAAGGGGATCTCCACGCTCACCGGCCCCTGGCGCGGGCTCAGCGCCTCCACTGCGGCGCGCGTCAGCACGCCCAGCGCCTCCTGCGGGGAATGCACGCGCCATGCCGCCTTGGACACCGCGCGCAGCATGCCCAGCTGGTCGGGCACGTCGTGCACCGCGCCCTGTCCGCGCCCCAGCGTGCGCGTGGGGCTCTGCCCGGTGATGTGCAACACCGGCGAGCCGGCGAAGCCCGCCTCCAGCAGGCCCGAGGCGGCGTTCGCCGCGCCGGGGCCGGTGCTGGTGATCAGCGCGCCCAGGCCGCCCGAGGCGCGCGCGAAGCCGTCGGCCATGTGGGCCGCGCCCATCTCGCCGCGCGCCATCACGAAGCGCAGCCGCTGCTGCCGCGCCACCGCGTCGAGCACCGGCACGTTGTGCACGGAGATGATGCCGAAGGCCGCCTGCACGCCGCAGCAGGCCAGGAACTCGGCGACCAGGTCGCCGACCAGGTATGAACTCATGAGCGGTCTTCCTTCCGGCTTGTCTCGTTGTGCGCGCTGCGATGCGCGGCGCCCTGCGGCGCCGGCCTCAGCCCTTCGGGCCGCCGGCCGCGTCCAGCCCGGACCAGTGCTCGATCGACTTCACCAGCTCGGTCATGTCGCGCTGCATGCCGTCCTGCCGGCCGGCGAAATTCCAGAGCTGGCGCACCGTGTTGCCGACCCACATCGGCACGCCGAGCGCCTCGCACTCCTCGATCGCCAGGCCGATGTCCTTGCACACGCTGCTGATCGGGAAGCCGAAGTCGAAGCTGCGCGGCATCACCTGCTTCATGAACTTGTCCTGCGAGGCGCCGCTGCGGCCGCTGCCGGCGTTGATCGCGGCCATCATCACCTCGGGGTCGAGCCCGCCCTTCACGCCCGCGACGAAGGCCTCGGAAGTGATCGCGAAGGCGGTCGACGAGAGCATGTTGTTGAGCAGCTTCAGCAACTGCGCCTGGCCGGCCTGCGGGCCGACGACGAAGAGCTTGCCGAAGGCTTCCAGCAGCTCGCGCACCTGCGCCACGGCCTCGGGGCGCCCGGCCGCCATCACGGCCAGCGTGCCCTTCTCCGCGCCCGCCGCGCCGCCGCTGACCGGCGCATCGACCAGGTCGATGCCCTTCTCGAGCAGGCCTGCCGCCGCCTGGCTGGTGGCGCGCGAGCCGACGGTGGACAGGTCGACCATGATCTTCACCGCCTTGCCGTCCTTCACGCCGCCCGCGCCGAGCACCACCTCGGTGAAGATCGCGGGGCTGGGCAGGCTGGTGAAGACGATCGCGGCCTGGTCGACCACCTCGGACACGCTGGCCGCGCCCCTGGCGCCGGCCGCGACGATGGCGGCCACGGCGCGGTCGCTCTTGTCGCAGGCCAGCACGGTGTGGCCCTTGGCGATGAGGTGCCGCGCGATGGGGTTGCCCATCACGCCCACGCCGATGAAGCCGATGGTTTTCTGTTCGGACATGATGCTGCGCCCTCGCCTCAGATGCCCATGTCCTTGAAGACCTGGCGCGCCACCTTGAACGAGGTCAGCCCGGCGGGCATGCCGCAGTACACCGCCACCTGCAGGAAGGCCTCGCAGATCTCTTCCTTGGTCAGGCCGTTGTTGATCGCGCCGCGCACGTGGGTGGCGAGCTCCTCGTTGCGGTTCAGCGCCGCGATCATGCCGAGGTTCAGCAGGCTGCGGCTCCTGCGGTCCAGGCCCGGGCGCGACCAGACGTCGCCCCAGCAGTACTGCGTGACCAGTTCCTGCATCGGCATGCTGAAGTCGTCGGCGCTCTTCAGCGATGCGTCGACGTAGGCGTCGCCGACGACCGCGCGGCGGACCTTCAGACCTTGTTCGTAGAGTTCCTTGTTCATTCGTTGCTCCTGGAGATGTGAAGAGAGGGTTCGTCGGGAAGAAGGCGGCGTGGCGCTCAGGCTGCCAGCCGCATGAGTGTGCCGGCGTCGCCGCGGCAGTCGAGCGACCACAGGGCATCGATCAGCGGCTGCGGCGCGCAACCGCTGCCGCCCCAGGCCGCGAGGTCGATGAGCTTGCGTTCGAGGTCCTTGTCGCCCAGCGGCGTCGCGAGGCTGCCGCGGGCGGCGGCCACGTGCCGCGAGCGCACCGTGCCGTCGCGCAGGTGCAGCGTCACCGTCGCCGATTCGACGCCGAGGGCCGCATCGTCGATGAACGACAGGCGCCCGGCAAGGCCGTGGCGCGCCGTCGCCGCGACGGCGCCGTCGCTGAACTGATCCAGCCCGGCCTGGCCGCTGGAAAGGCAGGCGGCCACCGCGTGCTGGGCGCTGACCTGGGCCTCGCGGCCCGAATGCGGTGCAGGCCGGTCGGTACGCTCGCGCAGCAGCGGATGGCCGCGCAGTTCGACCCGCTCGATCGCGTCCGGCGCCACCGGCGCCTCGGCATGCAGCGCCAGGCAGGCCTCGATGACCGGGTTGAGCACCACGCCGCAGGGGTAGGGCTTGTAGGTGTTGCTCGACAGCGCCCAGCGCCGGCCGAGGTCTTCGGTCAGCGAGGCGAAGTCGGGCCGTTCGCCGGTCACGCGCAGGAAGCCGCGCGGCCCCTCGATCGGCATGGCCGGCCCTTCGAAGCCCTGCGCCGCCAGCAGGGCCGAGAGCAGGCCGTTGGAGGCCGCGTTGCCCACGCCGATGCTCTTGGCCATGCTGCCGAGGTTCTCGACCAGGCCGCAGGACTGCGCCGAGGCATTGCCCAGCGCCCACAGCGTGCGGCGCGCGTCCAGCCCGAGCACGCGCGCACAGGCGGCCGCCGCGCCGAACACGCCGCAGGTGGAGGTGATGTGCCAGCCGCGCTGGTAGTGCCCGGGCGAGATGGCGTTGCCGAGCCGGCACTCGATCTCCACCCCGGCCACGAGGGCCAGCAGCAGGTCGCGCCCGGTCACCGGGCGCATCTGCGCCAGAGCGAACAGCGCCGGTGCGACCGGCGCGGTCGGATGGATGATGGTCGGCAGATGCGTATCGTCGTAGTCGAAGACGTTGCCGCTCATCGCGTTGAGCGAGGCGGCATGCAGCGCATTGGTGGTCTCGCGGCGACCGATCACGGTGCAGGCGCCCTCGGCGCCGAACGGCCGGAAGACCCGCGCGGCCACCTCGATGGCCGGGTCGCGGCAGCCCGCCAGCGCGGTGGCGAAGAAGTTGACCAGCGCGCGCCGGGCTTCGTGCTGCACCCCGGGGGGGATGTCCTCCCAGTGCAACTGCGAGGCGAAACGCGCCAGCGCGTCGCTCGCGCCGGCGGCCGCGTCCGCCGTGTTCAGCTCGCCAGCCATCCGCCCTCCACCGGGAGCACCGCGCCCGTGATGTCGGTGCCGGCCTCGCCGCAGAGGAACACCAGGAGCTGCGCCACGTGGGCCGCATCGACGAAGCGCTGGATCGGCTGCTTGCCGGCGAGGAAGCGCTCTGTCGCGGCCTCGCGCTCGAGGCCGGTCTCGGCCATCAGCGCGTCGATGCGCAGTTCGCTGGTCGGCGTGAGCACCGCGCCGGGGCAGATGGCGTTGCAGGTGATGCCCTGGTTGATGGTCTCGATCGCGACCGACCGCGTCAGGCCGATCAGCGCGGTCTTGGTCGTCACGTAGTCGATCCGGTTGGCGACCGCGCGCGACCCGTAGACCGAGGTCATGTTGAAGATGCGCCCCCATCCGCGCTCCCGCATGCCGGGCAGGCTCAGGCGGATGGTGTGGAAGGCGGCGCTGAGGTTCACCGCCAGCGCCCGGTCCCAGCGTTCGGCGGGGAACTCGGCCACGCCGGCGAAGTGCCGCGTGACGGCGTTGTTGACCAGGACGTCGATGCCCCCGTGCAGCGCCCGCACCTGCGCGATCATCCGTTCGGCCGCACCCGGGTCGGCCAGGTCGGACCGGATGTAGGCGACGCCCACGCCGTGCTCGCGCTCGAGCCGCGCCTGCTGCGGCTGCACGCTTTCGGCGGACTCGATGCCGTGCAGGACGATGTCGCACCCGGCGCGCGCCAGCGCCTCGGCGATCGCGAAGCCCAGGCCTGCTGCGGAACCGGTGATCAGCGCGGTTTTCCCTTTCATCGTCGTGTGTTCCGTTTCAGTTGGATAGGAAGGCCAGCCCGGACCGTGGTTCAGAACTGATAGCGTTAACATTATCATCGAAAAAGAAGCGCGCGCAAGCCGAGGCCGATGCGCGCGCCGCCGGCCGGGCCCGGCCCGGCCGCTCAGGTGCTCTCGCGCTGGATGACCTCGAAGCCCAGGTCGACGCGCACCGGGTTCTTCGTGCCGCGCATGCGGTCGAGCAGCGCCTCGGCGCTGCGCCGGCCGATCTCCAGCCGCGGCAGCCGCAGGCAGGTCAGCCGCGGCACGGTGTGCTGCAGGATGTCGAGATCGTCGAAGCCGGCGATCGCCACGCGGCCCGGCACCTTCCAGCCGCGCCGCTGGGTCTCGAACAGGGCGCCGATGGCCAGCACGTCGCCGGCGAAGAAGATCGCCTCCACGTCGGGCGCACGGGTCATCATGTCGACCAGTGCGTGGGCGCCGGAGGTCAGGCCGGGCTCGACCTCGGCGATCAGCGCCGGATCCTTCGGGATGCCCAGGCTCTTGAGCGCCGCGAGGTAGCCGCGCTGGCGCTCGCGCGCGCGCCGGTTGATCCTGGTGTCGAGGCTGACGAAGCCGATGCGCCGGTAGCGCCGCGCCGCCAGGTGCAGCGTCATGGCCTTGGCCGCCTCGGCGTTGGAATAGCTCACCACCATGTCCAGCGGCCTGCGCGGGATGTCGCCGGTCTCGATCACCGGCACCCCGGCGCGCTCGATCATCTGCAGCGCACGGGGCGTGTGGTCGGTGTTGTGCAGGATCAGCCCGCACACGCGCTGGGAGAGCATGGCGCCGATCAGCGCTTCCTCTTCCTGCAACGAGTAGCCGCTGTCGGCCAGCAGCAGGTGCAGGCCCGCGCTGCGCAGCACGTCGGAAGTGCCCTTGGCCGTCTCGGCATACAGCGAGTTGCGGATGCTCGGCACGATCTGCCCCACCACGCTGGAGCGGTTGGACGCCAGGTTGGCCGCGATGCTGTTGGGCACGTAGCCGATCTTCTGGACGGCGTCGAGCACGATCTTGCGCGTTTCCTCGGACAGCTTGTGCGGCTCGCGCAGGGCGCGCGAAACCGTCATCAGCGACACGCCGGCGGCGCGCGCCACGTCGCGCATGCGGGCCTCGCCGCCTCCCGTACGGACTCTTCCTTCTGCCACGTCACACCCCTCCAGCGGGACGGCGGCCGCGGCGCCTGCGCCGCGCCGCCGCCTCGGCCTTTGATACGTTCTGCATCGGGGGATGATACGTGAGGGGCCCGTGTTAGCGCATGGCAGCGCGCCCTGCCCCCGGAGCGCGGCGCCGCGAAGGCGGCGCCCGCTCAGCCTTCGGTGTCGACCAGGACCTGGCCGTCCTCGATGCGCACCGGGTACACCGGCAGGTCGTCGCGCGCCGGCGGGCCCAGCACCTTGCCGGTCCGGACGTTGAAGCACGACTGGTGCATCGGGCACTCGATGGTGTCGCCCTCGAAGTAGCCCTCGGACAGCTTCACGTCGCCCTGGTGGGGGCAGGTGTCGCCCACCGCGCAGACCTCGTCGCCGAAGCGGTACAGCGCGATGGCCTTGCCGCCGATCTCCACCGCATGCGGTGCTTCTTCCTGGATGTCGTCGAGCGCGCCGGCGCGCTGCCAATTGCTCATCGTTCGTCTCTCTTTCACTGGGCCGCGGCGGCCCCGTTGGCATGGTGCTGGCGGCGCCTCACACGCCGAGGCGCGCGCTCAGCGAGGGCGTCCGCTCCTGCAGTTGGTGCGCGGCGAAGGCGTCGACCACGCGCCCGCCCTCCATCACGTAGAAGCGGTCCGAGATCGGCGCCGCGAAGCGGAAGTTCTGTTCCACCATGACGATCGTCATGCCCTGCCCGCGCAGGGCGCGGATCGTCCGCGCCAGCGCCTGCACGATGACCGGTGCCAGGCCCTCGGAGATCTCGTCGAGCAGCAGCAGGTCGGCCCCGGCACGCAGGATGCGGGCGATCGCCAGCATCTGCTGTTCGCCGCCCGACAGGCGCGTGCCCTGCGCCGCGGCGCGCCCGCGCAGGTTGGGAAACAGCGCATGGATGCGCTCCAGCGGCATGCCGCGGCCGTCGGGGGAGACCACCGGCGGCAGCAGCAGGTTCTCCTCGGCCGAGAGCGAGGCGAAGATGCCGCGCTCTTCCGGGCAGTAGCCCACGCCGAGATGCGCGATGCGGCGCGTGGGCAGGCCGATGGTCTCGACACCGCGGATGCGGATCGAGCCCTTGCGGGTGCCTGTCAGGCCCATCATCGCGCGCAGCGTGGAGGTGCGGCCGGCGCCGTTGCGCCCGAGCAGCGTGACCACCTCGGCGCGGTTCACATGCAGGTCGACGCCGTGCAGCACGTGCGATTCGCCGTACCAGGCATGCAGGCCGCGCAGCTCGATGACCGGATCGGCCTGCGCCTCGCGCGGCAGCTTCCCGGGCATCCCCGTCATGGCGCTTCCTCCTGCGCATGGGCGGTGCCCATGTAGGCCTCGGCGACGCGCGGGTCGGCCGCCACCTCGTCGTAGCGGCCCTCGGCCAGCACGCTGCCGCGCTGCAGCACCGTGATGCGGTCGCAGATGCCGGCCACGATGCTCATGTTGTGCTCCACCATGAGGATGGTGCGGCCGGCCGACACGCGCTTGATCAGCGCGGTGACGCGCGCCACGTCCTCGATGCCCATGCCGGCCGTGGGCTCGTCCAGCAGCATCAGCTCGGGCTCCATCGCCAGGGTCGCGGCGATTTCCAGCGCGCGCTTGCGCCCGTAGGGCAGGCTGGCGGCCGCGGTGCCGGCGAAATCCTGGAGGTCGACCTGCGCCAGCAGCTCCATCGCGCGCGCGTTCAGCCGGTCCAGCGTGCGCGCCGGCCGCCAGAAGTGAAAAGAGGTGCCCAGCCGCCGCTGCAGGCCGACGCGCACGTTCTGCAGCGCCGTCATGTGCGGGAACACCGCCGAGATCTGAAACGAGCGGATCACGCCCAGCCGCGCGATCCGCGCCGGCGTCGCGCGGGTGATGTCGCGCCCGTTGAAGAAGATGCGGCCGGCGCTCGGCTCGAGGAACTTGGTCAGCAGGTTGAAGCAGGTGGTCTTGCCGGCGCCGTTCGGCCCGATCAGCGCGTGGATGTGGCCGCGCTGCACCTGCAGGTCGAGGCGGTCGACGGCGCGGAAGCCGCGGAAGTCCTTGCACAGGCCCTCGGCGCGCAGGATGGCGTCAGGCATGCTGCGCCTCCTCTTCCCTGCGCGTCGGCGCGGCCTGCGCCGCCTGCCCGGCGCGCAGGAGGTGCGCGAACTCGCCGACGATGCCCTTGCGGAAAGTCATCACGCAGACCATGAAGATCAGCCCGGTGACCAGCGGCACCGACACGCCGATGGCGCGGAACCACTCGACGCCGGTGGCCGCGGCGAGGAAGTTGCCGATGTCGCCGAGCTTGTCCTCCAGCAGCACGATCACCGCGGCACCGAACGCCGGCCCGATGAAGGTGCCCATGCCGCCGATCAGGGTCATCAGGATCACCAGCCCCGACATGGCCCAGTGCACGTCGGTCAGCGTGGCCGAGCCGAGCACCACGCTCTTGGTCGAGCCGGCCAGGCCGGCGAGCGCGGCCGAGAGCACGAAGGCCAGCAGCTTGTAGCGCGAGACTTCGTAGCCCAGCGAGAGCGCGCGCGGCTCGTTCTCCTTGATCGCCTGCAGCACCTGCCCGAAGGGCGAGTGCACGGTGCGCACCACCAGCACGAAGCCGCCGACGACGATGGCCAGCACCAGGTAGTACATCGCGAGGTCGCTGCCGAGGTCGACCACGCCCAGCAGCCTGCCGCGCGGGATGGCCTGCAGGCCGTCCTCGCCGCCGGTGAACGGCGCCTGCAGGTAAAAGAAGTACAGCATCTGCGCCATCGCCAGGGTGATCATCGAGAAGTACACGCCCTGGCGCCGGATCGCCAGCGAGCCGACGACGAAGCCGATGCAGGCCGAGGCGGCGGTGCCGGCCAGGATGCCGAGCTCCGTCGGCAGGCCGAGCGAGGCGAGCGCATAGCCGCACAGGTAGGCGGCCCCGCCGAAGTAGGTGGCATGGCCGAAGGAGACCAGCCCGGCGAAGCCGATCAGCAGGTTGAAGGCGCAGGCGAACAATGCATAGCACAGCACCTTCATCGCCAGCACCGGGTAGACCACCGCCGGCGCCGCCAGCAGCGCGAGGAGCAGGAGCGCGTAGCCCAGCCGGCGAGGACTCATCATCGCGCGCCTCACTTCTGCCGCCCGAACAGGCCAGCCGGCCGCAGCATCAGCACGATCGCCATCACGATGAACACCACCGTGGCCGACAGCTGGGGATAGAAGACGCCGGTGATGCCCTCGACCAGGCCCAGGCCCAGGCCGGTGAGGATGGCGCCGAGGATCGAGCTCAGCCCGCCGATCACCACCACCGCGAACACCACCACGATCAGGTTGCTGCCCATGAGCGGCGAGACCTGCGACATCGGCGCGGCCAGCACGCCGGCCAGCCCGGCGAGCGCGGCGCCCAGCCCGTAGGTGAGTGTGACCAGCAGCGGCACGTTGACGCCGAAGGCCTCGACCAGGCGGGGGTTCTCGGTGCCGGCGCGCAGCGTGGCGCCCAGGCGCGTCTTCTCGATCACGAACCAGGTGGCGAAGCAGGCCGTGAGCGAGACCACGACCACCCAGGCGCGGTAGTTCGGCAGCACCATGAAGCCGATGTCGGTGGCGCCGCCGAGCAGTTCGGGCACCGCATACGAGCGCCCGCTGACGCCGTAGAGCGAGTGGAACAGCCCTTCGAGCGCCTGTGCCATGCCGATGGTCAGCAGCATGCCGTAGAGATGGTCGAGCCGCGCGAGCCGGCGCAGCAGCGTCGTCTCGACCAGGATGCCGAAGGCGCCGACCAGCAGCGGCGTGAGCACCAGCATGGTCCAGTAGCTCAGCCCCGCGTAGCTCAGCCCCATCCAGGTGAGGAAGGCGCCCAGCATGTAGAGCGCGCCGTGCGAGAGGTTGATGACGTTGAGCAGGCCGAAGATGACCGCGAGCCCGAGCGAGAGCAGCGCGTAGAAGCAGCCGCTGACCAGCCCGAGGAAGAGCTGGGCCAGCAGCGCCTGGTGGGGAATGCCGAAGATGTCCATCGGAGGGGTCAGCAGCGCAGCAGGCAGGCCGTCACTTCCACAGCGCGCACTTGCTCTCCGCCTTGGTGGTGTAGGCCTGGTCGCCCGGGATGGTGCGGATGGTCTTGTAGTAGTCCCACGGGTACTTCGACTCGGCCGGCGTCTTCACCTGGCGCAGGTACATGTCGTAGACCATGCGGCCGTCGGTGCGGATCACGCCGTGGCTGGTGAACATGTCGCTGATCGGGGTGGACTTGAGCACGCCCATCACCTTGTCGCCGTCGTCGGTGCCTGCGGCCTTGACCGCCTTCAGGTAGGTGGTCACCGCCGAGTAGTCGCCGGCCTGCATCGAGCTGGGCATCTTCTTCATCTTGTCGAAGTAGCGCCTGGCCCAGGCGCGCGAGGCGTCGCTCTGGTCCCAGTACCAGCCGTCGGTGAGGTACATGCCCTGGGTGAGCTTCAGGCCCAGCGCGTGGATCTCGGTGATGTGGGTGAGGATGGCCGCCAGGCTCATCGTCTTGTTGATGCCGAACTCGTTGGCCACCTTGATCGCGTTGATCAGGTCGTCGCCGCTGGTGGCCAGCCCGAGGATCTTGGCCTTGGAGGCCTGCGCCTGCAGCAGCAGCGCCGAGAAGTTGGGCGTGGCGCCCACCGGGTGCTTGACGCTGCCGAGCACGCGCCCGCCCCGGGCCTTGACGAGGTCGGCCGTCTCCTTCTCCAGCGAGGTGCCGAAGGCGTAGTCGGCGGTGAGGAAGAACCAGTCCTTGCCGCCGGCGTCGACGATCGCGCCGCCGGTGCCGCGCGCCACCGACACCGTGTCGTAGGCGTAGTGCACGGTGTAGGGCGTGCATTCCTCGTTGGTCAGCCGCGCGGTGGCCGCGGTGATGGCGAACATCGGCTTCTTCTTCTCGGCCGAGAGCTTGGCCAGCGCCAGCGCGGCGCCGGAATTGGCGCCGATCACCAGCATGTCCAGCCCGTCGCGGTCGAACCACTCGCGCGCCTTCGACGAGGCGACGTCGACCTTGTTGAGGTGGTCGGCGTAGAGGAACTCGACCTTCTTGCCGTTGACCGCGCCGAAGTCCTGGATAGCCATCCTGATGGCCTCGACGCCACCCTGGCCGTCGTTGTCGGAATAGACGCCGGAGATGTCGGTGAGGAAGCCGACCTTGATGACGTCGCCCGAGTACTGCGCCCATGCGGGCAGCGCCGAACCCGCGGCGAATGCGACGGCTGCCGCGGCGACGGTGCGCCTCGCGCATCCCGGACTCTTGAGCATGTTTTTCTCCTTCGATGGAACGTGGGGGCCCGCGGCGGACGCCGCCGCAGGCGGTGGGATGAAGCGCAAGGGCTAGTCGACCTTGATGCCGGCGGCGCGGATCACCTCGCGCCAGCGGGCCGATTCCGCATGGATGAAGCGCCCGAAGTGGTCGGGGCCGAGGGTCGGCACATAGGCGCCCCACTCCTTCGCCTTGGCGGCGACGTCGGGCATGCGCATGATGGCGGCGATCTCGGTGGCGTAGCGGTTCAGGATCTCCGGTGGGGTGCCGGCCGGTGCGAGCACGCCGATCCAGCCTTCGACCTCGAAGCCCGGGTAGCCGGACTCGGCCACCGTGGGCACGTCGGGCAGCATGAAGGAACGCTGCGCCGAGGTCACGGCGATCGGCCGCAGCTTGCCGGAGGCGAACATCGGCAGCGAGCCGGAGATCACCTCGAAGGTCACCGGGATCACCCCGCTCATCAGGTCCATGCGCGAGTTGGCGCCTCCCTTGTACGGTACGTGCACCAGCTTGGCGCCGGTGGTGCGGGCGAACAGTTCGCCGGCCAGGTGCAGGGAGGTGCCGATGCCTGCCGTCGCGTAGGCCACGGGATGCGGCTGCGCACGGGTGTAGTCGACGAATTCCTTGAGCGTGGTGGCCGGCACGCCGGGGCTGACGATCAGCACGTTGGGGTAGGCCAGCAGCAGGCTGATCGGCGCCAGGTCCTTCTCGGGCGCGTAGGGCAGGTTGCCGTACAGGCTCTGGCTGACCGTCACCGGCCCGGGGTTGCCCAGCACGATGGTGTAGCCGTCCGGCGCCGCCTTGGCGCCCAGCTCGGTCCCGATGTTGCCGCCCGCGCCGGTCTTGTTCTCGATCACGACGGGCTGCCCCAGCCGATCGGAGAGCTTCTGCGCGACCAGCCGAGCGATCGAGTCCGACAGGCCCCCTGCCGTGTAGGGCACGATCCAGCGGATCGGCCGCGTGGGCCAGGGCTGCGTGTCGGCCCACGCGGGCGAAGGTCCAAACCCGGCCAGGACCGGCAGCGAAAACAGGGCCGCGGCTGCGCGGCGGACGAGGCATCCGAAGCTCATGCGTGTCTCCAGTTCCGGCGCCGGTCCGAGCGATGGCCGGATTTATGTTACCGCTATCAATCTAAGGTGCCGGGCGCCCTGCCGTCAAGTGCGGACTTGACCTGCAGCGGGGAAATGCGACCGGGACAGCGATGAATGATAGCGATATCATGACGGCGAGACAACCCGACCCGAAGGACACCGTGATTCACCCCACCGAGACCTACCGCGTCTACGCGATCAAGTACGCGCGCCACGAGCGCCGCTCGCCCGCCAACTTCATCGGCGGCGACACCCACGACGTGCCGATGCCGCTGGACTACTTCGTCTGGGCCGTGGTGGGCAAGGACCGCACCTTCCTCGTGGACACGGGCTTCGACCAGGCCGGCGCCGACAAGCGCGGCCGTCACATCACCCGGCCCATCCACGAGGGCCTGCAGGCGGTGGGCATCGACCCGGCGGGCGTGCAGGACGTGGTCATCACCCACATGCACTACGACCACGCCGGCAACCGCGACCTGTTCCCGCAGGCGCGCTACCACGTGCAGGACAAGGAGATGTCGTTCTGCACCGGCCGCTGCATGTGCCACCACCCGCTGGCCCTGCACTTCGAGCCCGACGACGTGGCCAGCATGGTGCACAAGGTCTTCAAGGGCCGCGTCGCCTTCCACGACGGCGACGACGAGATCGCCCCCGGCATCACGGTGCACCACATGGGCGGCCACACGGCAGGCCTGCAGGTGGTGCGGGTCCGCACGGAGAAGGGCTGGATGGTGCTGGCCTCGGATGCCTCGCACTTCTACGCCAACATGGAGGGCAAGCGGCCCTTCCCCGCCGTCTACAACGTGGCGGACATGATGGAGGCGTACCGGCGCATCTACGCCCTCGCCGACGCGCCGCAACTGGTGATCCCCGGCCACGACCCGCAGGTGCTGGAGCGTTTTCCGGCCGCCGGCCGAGAGCACGAAGGCTGGATCGCGCGCCTCGACGGCGACCCGCGCTGATGGCGGCGTCCATGCAAGGCAAGCGGCGCTTCCTCTTCGCCCTGTCGGCCGCGGCGCTGGCAGCGGGCCTGCCCCTGCCCGGCCGGGCCCAGGGCAGCAGCGACTACCCGAACCGCCCGGTGCGGCTGGTCGTCCCCTACCCGCCGGGCGGCAGCGTCGACCCGGTGGCCCGGCTGATGGCCGACAAGCTCACCCAGCTCTGGGGCCGGCAGGTGGTGGTCGACAACCGGCCGGGCGCCAGCACCATCATCGGCACCGACGTGGTCGCCAAGGCGGCGCCGGACGGCTACACCCTGCTGCTCACCGCCAGCACGCACGCCAGCAACCCGCTGCTGTTCTCCAACCTGCCCTACGACAGCGTCAAGGATTTCGCGCCGGTCACGCCGATCTACAAGGCGGAGTTCGTGCTGGTCGCGCATCCCTCGGTCAAGGCGGACACGCTGAAGGAGTTCATCGCCGACGCGAAGGCCCATCCCGGCACGTACAGCTACGCCTCGGCCGGCAACGGCAACGCGAACCACATCGCGATGGAGCTCTTCGGCATGCTCACCGGCACGAAGATGCTGCACGTGCCCTACAAGGGAGGCGGCCCGCTGATGACGGACCTGCTGAGCGGCCAGGTGCAGCTGTATTTCGCGGTGCCGATCACGGCCATCCCCTACCTGCAGAAGGGCCAGTTGAAAGCGCTGGGCACGACCGCCGAAACGCGGCTGCCCCTGATGCCGGGCGTGCCGACCTTCGCCGAGGCGGGGCTGCCCGGCTTCGGCATGAAGTCCTGGCTCGGCGTGCTGGCGCCGGCAGCCACGCCGCGCCCGGTCATCGACAGGATCGCGGCCGACATCGGCCGGGTGTTCGCCATGCCGGACGTGCGCGAAAGGCTGCTGTCGCAGGGGCAGATCCCCTGGACCACCACGCCCGACGAGTTTGCCGCGGCGATGAAGAGCGACACGGCCGAGTTCGCCCGCGTGATCGAGGCCGCCAACATCAAGCTGACGCCATGAGCGGCTTCACCGGCTGGGGCGTCGTCGTCACGGGGGCGGGCAGCGGCATGGGCGCGGTGGCCGCGCGCCGCTTCGCACAGGCCGGTGCGCGGGTCGTCGTGTCGGACATCGAGGAAGCCGCGGCGCAGGCCGTCGCACGCGGTCTGCCTGCTGCCATCGGCATGCGCTGCGACGTGTCGATGCCGTCCGACTGCGCGGCGCTGGTGGGCGCGGCCGAGCGCTTCCTGGGCGCGCCGGTCGATGTGTTCCTGGCGAACGCGGGCCTCAGCTATGCAGGCGATTTCCTGCAGGCCGACCCCGGGGAACTGCGCCGCGTGATCGACGTGAACGTCAGCGGCAGCATCTTCTCGGCCCAGGCGGCGCTGCGCAGCCTGGTGAAGAGCCCGCGCGCCAGCCTGATCTTCACCGGCTCGGTCAGCGGCCTCATGGGCCGGGCGCAGCGCAGCGTCTACACCGCTTCCAAGCACGCGCTGGGCGGCCTGGTGAAATCGCTCGCGCTGGAGTTCGGGCCGCGCGGCGTGCGCGTCAACGCGATCGCGCCGGGGCCGACCGACACGCCCTTCCTGCGGGCGCACCTGGCCAAGGTGAACGACGACGTCGGCACCGCGGTCGCCGGCCTGGTGGGCGGCCTGCCGCTCGGGCGGCTGGTGCAGCCGGAGGATTTCGCCGAGGCGGCGCTGTTCCTCGCCTCGCCGGCCGCCGGCGCGATCACCGGCCACACGCTGGCGCTGGACTGCGGCTCGGCGGCCGGGCGGATGTGAGGCGCACCCGGACCGCCGGCCTACGCCAGCTTCTCGGCCAGGAACGTCAGCGCCCGGCCGTGCGCCAGCATGGCGCTCGCCGGGTGGTAGGCGCTGCGGTCCCAGCAGTTGAATCCGTGCGTGGCGCCGGGGTACACGAAGACCTCGGCGCGTGCGCCCATCGCCTCGCGCACCTTGTCGACCGCCGCCAGCGGGATGCCGCCATCGTTCTCCGCGTAGTGGAACTGCATGGGGCACTCGATGGAGGCGGCCAACTGCAGTTGGTCGTGGATGCCGCCTCCGTAGTAGGCCACCGCGGCGTCGACATCGGTCAGCGCCGCGGCGGTGAACGCCAGGCGGCCGCCGATGCAGTAGCCGATCGCGCCGGCCTTGCGGCCCGCCGTCTCGGGGCGCGCGCGCAGTGCCGCCACGGCGGCCTTCACGTCCGCCTGCAGTTCCTCGGGAACGAGCTTCTTCATCAGCCCGATGCCGCGGTCGCGGTCTTCGCCCTCGTAGCCGAGCTGCACCTTCGGCGCCTGGCGCCAGAACAGGTCGGGCGCGAGGACGACGAACCCGTCCAGCGCGTACTGCTCGGCCACGGCGCGGATGTGCGCGTTGACGCCGAAGATCTCCTGGAACAGCACCAGCCCCGGGCCGGTGCCGGCCGGCGGCAGCGCCAGCAGGCCCTGGCAGCCGCCGGGGGCGATGTCGATCCATTGGGTGGAAATTTTCTCGAACACGATCTTCAGCTCCTTTCGACGTTCAAGTCCGGGTTGACCCTGGCCCGGGCGGCCAATTGATAGCGGTATCATTTCCAATGATAGATGAATGCTGCGGGCCATCAAGGCCGCCCCACCGCACACCGCGCGGCCCGCAGGTGCGCGCAGGCGCGATGCACCCCCTCTGCAGACGAGGTACACCATGAAGCAGTTGCTTCCCTCGCGCCGTGACGTGCTTGCAGCGCTCGCCGGCGTCGCGTTGCCGTTCCCGCGCGTGTTCGCGCAAGCCTATCCCGACCGCCCGATCCGGTTGTACGTCGGCTACTCCGCCGGGGGCGGCACGGACCAGGTCGCGCGGCTGCTCGCGCAGAAGCTCACCGAACTTCTCGGGCAGCAGGTGGTCGTGCTCAACCAGCCGGGTGCCACGGGTGCGATCGCGGTCGAGAAGGTCGCCACTGCGCCTGCAGATGGCTACACGCTGCTGCTGGTCTCCATCGCCGACACCGTGGTGCCCGCGCTGCGCGCCAAGCTGCCGTACGACCTCGGACGCGACATCGTCGGCGTCGCTCCCGTCGTGGGCGGGCCGCTGGCGCTGGTCGTCCATCCAGGCCTTCCGGCGAACAATGTCCGCGAGCTGATCGCGCTGGCGCGGTCGAAGCCCGGCAGGCTCACCTACGGGTCGCCGGGCGTGGGCAATTCGCTGCACCTGGCCGCCGAGCAGTTCAAGCAGGCCACCCGGACCGACATGCTGCATGTGCCGTTCAAGGGCGCAGCGGAGGCGTTGGCTGCAACGGCTTCGGGAGAGGTCGACGTCTGCTTTCCGGTGCTGTCCAGTGCGCTGCCCCTCGTGGACGGCGGCAAGCTGCGCTTGCTTGCGGTGACGGGCGCGGCGCGCGTGCCTTCCCGGCCCGACGTGCCGACCGTCGGCGAATCCGGTGTCCCGGGATTCGAGCGGACGACATGGTTCGGCGTTGCCGCACCGGCCGGAACGCCGAAGCCCGTCATCGCTAGGCTGAACGAGGCCGTCAACACGGTGATGGGAACGCCCGAGATGCGGCAGTTCTATGCGAAGCAGAACTTCGAGCCGATGTCGGGATCGGCGGAGAAGTTCAACGCCTTCATCAATGCGGAAACAGCGCAGAGCGCGGCGCTGATCCGCGCGCTCGGCATCCAGCCGCAATGAGCGATGCCACGCGCCATCTGCTGGCGGTCGACATCGGCGGATCTTTCACCGACGTCGTCCTGCAGGCCGGAGACCGGCGCTTCACCGCCAAGGCGCTGACCACGCCGCGGGCGCCGGAAGACGGCGTGATGACAGGTATCGCGGAAGTGCTGGAGCACGCGGGCCTGCCCGCCGCTGCCATCTCGCTGTTCATCCTGGGAACCACTCTTGCCGCCAACGCGCTGATCGAGCGCAAGGGGGCGCGAACGGCGTTGCTGGCGACACAGGGATTCCGCGACGTGGTGGAGATCGGGCACGAGAACCGCTACGCGCAATACGACCTCGCGCAGGACAAGCCGCCGCCGCTCGTGCCGCGCCACTTGCGCTTCGGCGTGCCCGAGCGGATGAATGTGCGGGGGGAGGTGCTCTTGCCACTGGACGAGGATGCGGTGCGCGCACTCGCCCCCGAGCTGCGCCGGCACGGCATCGAGAGCGTTGCGGTGGCATTCCTGCACAGCTATGCCAACCCCGCACACGAACGGCGCGTCCGCGACCTGCTGCAGGAAATGCAGCCCGATCTGTACATCACCCTGTCCTCCGACGTGTGCCCCGAGGTGCGGGAGTACGAACGCACGTCGACCGCCTGCGCGAATGCCTACGTGCAGCCCGTCGTGGCCGGCTATCTCGGCCGTCTCGGCAAGCGTCTTGCGGCGGTCGGCCTGGACTGCCCCTCCTACCTGATGACCTCGGGCGGCGCCATCACCAGCATGGCCCTGGGAGCAGCCCAGCCCATCAAGCTGGTGGAGTCGGGGCCCGCCGGCGGAGCGATTCTCGCGAGGCAGGTGGCGCAGCAGTGCGGCATACGCAAGGCGCTGTCGTTCGACATGGGCGGCACGACCGCCAAGGTCTGCTTCATCGACGACTACGAACCGGAACTCTCGCGCAGCTTCGAGATCGGCCGCATGTACCGGTTCATGAAGGGTTCCGGCCTGCCAGTGCGCATCCCGGTGATCGAGATGGTGGAGATCGGCGCCGGCGGTGGCTCCATCGCGCGGGTCGACGCACTGGGCCGCGTGCTGGTCGGCCCGGAAAGCGCCGTCGCCGATCCGGGCCCTGCATGCTTCGGCCGGGGCGGCGCACATCCGACGGTCACCGACGCCGATTGCGTTGCAGCCGTGCTGGATCCAGGCCGCTTCGCCTCCGGCAAGGTGACGCTGCAGCCGGCGCTCGCCGAGGCCGCGATCGATCGGGAGGTCGCGGGGCCGCTGCGCTGCGACGCCGTGCACGGCGCGGCTGCCATCCTGGAGATCGTCATCGAGAACATGGCCAACGCGGCGCGCATCCACGCCGTCGAGCTGGGCAAGACGGTGGAGGACTACACGATGATCGCCTTCGGCGGCGCTGCGCCGCTGCACGCCGCACAGCTCGCCGCACGGCTCGGCATCACGCGGGTGATCGTGCCTGCATCCGCGAGCGTGGGGTCGGCGCTCGGGTTCCTGTGGGCGCCCGTTGCATGGCAGTCGCTGCGCAGCATGCACCAGCGGCTCGAGGGCCTCGACGGATCCGCCGTGGACGCACTGCTGCATGAGATGGAACAGGAGGCGACCGAGGCGGTGCGCCGTGCGGCACCCGCCAGCGACGCGCTGCGGCGCCGGCGCGTCGCCTACATGCGCTATGTCGGACAAGGCCACGAGATCATGGTCGATCTGCCCGAGGGCGAACTTTCCGAGGAGCGCACGGCCGAGTTGCGGCAGCGCTTCGAAAGCAGCTACGGCGCGCTCTACGGGCGGGTGATTCCGGACCTGATGGTGGAGGTCATGAGCTGGTCCGTCACCGTCGGCACCGCCCAGCCCGCACTGCAGACCGCCACCCTGCCGCCGGATGCGGCAACGGTGCGCCCGCAGTCGCGGCGGCGCATCTTCGATGCGGTGGCGTCGGACTGGGTGGAAGCCGGCGTGTTCGAGCGCGCCACGCTGGCACCCGGCGCGGGCGTCATCGGGCCTGCGCTGGTGAGCGAAGACCAGACCACCACCGTGGTGCCCGCCGGGTTCGTCGCGCGGCAGGATGCGCTCGGGCACCTCCGGCTCGAGCGCAGGGAGCCGCAGGCATGAAAGCGCCGTCCAGTCCCATCCGTCTCCAGGTGATGTGGGACCGCTTGCTCTCGGTCGTGGAGGAGCAGGCCCAGACCCTGGTGCGCACGGCGTTCGGCGCATCGACACGCGAGGCCGGGGATCTCTCGGCCGGCGTGTTCCTGCCGGACGGCCGCATGCTGGCCCAGGCCGTGACCGGTACACCCGGCCACGTGAACTCGATGGCGGACGCCGTCCGGCATTTCCTGGCCGAGTTCCCGGCCGACACGATGCAGCCCGGCGATGTCTTCGCGACCAACGACCCCTGGAAGGGCACGGGGCACCTCAACGACTTCACTTTCGTGACGCCCGTGCACCGCCACGGCCGTCTCGTCGCCCTGTTCGCTTCCACGTTGCACGTCGTCGACATCGGGGGACTCGGCTCCGGCCCCGACGCGACCGAGATCTTCCACGAAGGCCTGTACGTGCCGATCGTCCGCTTCGCCGATCGCGGCATCCTCGATCCGACGCTGCTGCGCGTGATCCGCGCGAACGTTCGCGAGCCGGTGCAGGTCGAGGGCGATCTGCACGCGCTCATGGTGTGCAACGAGATCGGCGCGCGCCGGCTGCTCGCCATGATGGACGAGTACCGCATCGAGGCGCTCGACGAGCTCGGCGCCCACATCATCGAGCGCTCGCACCAGGCGATGCTGAACGCCGTCCGCCAGTGGCCGCGCGGCACCTGGAGGAGCGCGATGACGCTCGACGGCTACGATCATCCGATCGAGCTCGCCGCAGCCCTCACGATCTCGGACCAGGGCGTCGACCTCGATTTCAGCGGAACGTCCGCGGCGGTCGCACGCGGCATCAATGTTCCCAAGAACTACACCGATGCGTACAGCTCGTTCGGCGTGCGCTGCATCATCGGGCCCGAGATCCCCAACAACGCCGGCTCGCTGGGCGTGGTGCGCGTCGCTGCCCCGGCGAACTGCATCCTCAACGCGCAGCCGCCCTTCGCCGTCCAGTCGCGCGCGATCGTGGGCACGATGCTGCCGGACCTGGTGTTCGGCTGCCTGCGGCAGGTGCGCCCCGAGCACGTTCCCGCGGAAGGCGCATCCAACCTCTGGAACATCCGCCTGGCAGGAGGCCAGCCGCTGCCCGGGACCGATCCCGCCGAATTCATGCGGTCCAGGCGCTTCACCATCGTGAGCTTCACCTCAGGGGGCACCGGCGCGCGGCCGGGCAAGGATGGCCTGTCGGCCACCTCGTTCCCGAGCGGCGTGAAGAACACGGCCGTCGAGATCATCGAGACGATGGCGCCGCTCGTGTTCTGGCGCAAGGAGTTCACGTGCGACAGCGGCGGCGCGGGCCGCCTGCGCGGCGGGCTCGGCCAGACCGTGGAAGTGGCGCACGCCGACGGTGCGCCGATGGTGCTCGGCGCGACTTTCGAGCGGATCGAGCATCCCGCCCGCGGCGCCGAAGGCGGCCGGAGCGGCGGCGCCGGGCGCGCATACCTCGCCTCTGGCCGGCCGCTGCGCGGCAAGGGCCGGCAGCTCGTGCCGGCAGGCGACCGCGTGATCCTGCATACGCCCGGCGGAGGAGGGATCGGCGACCCTGCGCAGCGGCCGCGTGAGCAGGTGGACGCGGACGTGCTCGACGGCCTCGTCAGCACGGACGCCGCGCGGGCGGTCTATCGCCTGGAGTAGGCGCCGGCGCGGCCGGATCACGCGCTCGGCGTCCCGCGCCGGTCCCGGAAGTCCAGGGCGCGGCGCCGCCGTCGGGCGTGCGGGTCCCGGCTCAATCGAGCTTCACGTTGGCCGCCTTGATGATGCGGCCGAACTTCTCCATGTCCTGCTTCATGGTGGCCTCGAACTGGTCGGGCGCGACCGCGTAGCGTTCCATGCCGCCGGCGTCGAGCGTTTCCTTGATCTCGGCGGTGGCCATGATTTTCCCGGTCTCGGCGTTGAGCCGGGCGACGACGGCCTTCGGCGTGCCGGCCGGCGCCAGCAGCGCGTACCAGACGCGCACCTCGTAGCCCTTCAGGCCCGACTCGGACATGGTGGGCACCTGCGGCAGCACGTCCATGCGGCTCGGGCTGGTGACGGCGAGCGCCTTCAGCTTGCCGCTCTTGATGAAGGGCAGCACGATGATCGGGCTGCCGAAGGAGAACTGCACCTGCCCGCCGACCAGGTCGGTGATGGCCGGCGCCCCGCCCTTGTACGGCACGTGCGTGGTCTTCACCTTGGCCATCAGGTTCATCAGCTCGCCCGCCAGGTGGTTGGGGTTGCCGCTGCCAGCCGAGGAGAAGTTGA
This sequence comes from Xenophilus azovorans DSM 13620, assembly GCF_000745855.1. Classification (GTDB taxonomy): domain Bacteria; phylum Pseudomonadota; class Gammaproteobacteria; order Burkholderiales; family Burkholderiaceae_C; genus Xenophilus; species Xenophilus azovorans. The sequence continues at coordinate 31,571 of NZ_JQKD01000012.1, read as the reverse complement.
GCGCGCCGGGCTTGGCCCTGGCCAGCGCCAGCAGGTCCTGCAGGTTGTCCGCCGGCACCGAGGGGTGGGTGACCAGGATCATGTCCGAGGTGCTGAGCGTGGCCACCGGCACGAAGTCCTTGATCGGGTCGTAGCTGGTCGGCAGCAGCTGCGGGTTGGTCAGGTGCGAGCTGGCCGTGAGCAGCAGCGTGTAGCCGTCGGCCGGCGCCTTGGCCACCGCCTCGGTGCCGATCACGGTGTTGCCGCCCGGCTTGTTGTCCACGATCACCTGCTGCCCCAGCGCGTCGCCGAGGCGGTGGGACAGCACGCGCGCCAGCGGGTCCACGCTGCCGCCCGGCGGGAACGGCACGACCATCCGGACCGGCTTGGTCGGAAAGCCGCCCTGTGCCAGGGCCAGGGCCGGCGCCGCCAGGGCGGAGCCTGCGAGCAGCAGCGCGCGGCGTGTGAATCGGTCCATGATTTTCGTCTCCATATGTATGTTAGCGCTATCCAAACAAACCAGTCTGGACCGCCGCGACCGGTCCGTCAACCGGACGTGCCCTAGCGGCGCAGGTTGGTGGTGTGCATCACGGCGCAGAGCTGGCCGAGCTGGTTGCGGAACTCGCGGCGTGTGACGACGACGCCCATGGCGCCCGCCTTGCCCTGCTTGACCGAGGTCTCGCTGACGACGGCGCTCACCGTCACCGTGTCGCCCGCGACCAGCGGCTCGTGGAACTCGTAGCTGTCGCCGCCGTGCAGCGTCGCCTTGCCGAAGCTGAATGTCAGCGGCGCCTCGCGGCAGTTGAAGAACACCAGCCACAGCAGCGGCCAGGGCGCGACGATGCCGCGGTAGCCGCGCGCCCGGGCGGCGGCCTCGTCGTAGTGGATCGGGTCGAGGTCCTCCACGGCCAGCGCCATGCGGCGGATGGAAAGCACGTCGACCGGCATCGAATCCGGCGGGCCGAGCGGGCCTTCCAGCGCCTTCAGCTCGGCCTGGAGCTGCTCCGGCGTGAGGTCCTCCACCCGCAGGGTGGCGGCGCCGTGGACCTTGGCGGCAGGCGTGGCGTTCATGGCCGGCCCTCCTTCAGCGGCAGTTCGGCGATCACCCCGCCCGGCGTGGTGAGCTTCCCGTCCTGGTTGACGATCCGGCAGTCGACCTCCAGCATGCCCTTGCCGTCCTCGGTCCACGCGCGCTTGACCGAGGCGCGGATGCACGCCGTGTCGCCCGGCTGGGTCGAGGCGCTGTTGCGGTCCCAGAACGAGACCAGGCGGGCGCGGCTGCCCAGCCAGTGCTTGACCTCCGTGAACATGTAGCTCGCCATGAGAGGCCCCGACAGCAGCAGCCCGGGCAGGCCCTGCGCGCGGGCGGCCGCCGCGTCGTGGTGGAACTCGGAGGCGTAGTTGTCGCAGGCGCCGGCCCAGCGCACCTGGTGGCCGGCCGTCATCGGGCCCTTGGTGACTTCGGGCATCTGCTGCCCCTCGTGGAAATCCTCGAAGAAGCGCGCGGGCGGCGCCTTCGTGTCGATCTTGTACATCTCTGGTCGTCTCCTGGGGTCAGCGCGCCGGCCGGAAGCGCGGGATCGTGATCTCCGGCGTGACCGGGTCGAACACGGCCTCGACCGCGTGGCCGATCCGCACCGCGTCGTGGGCCACGCCCACCACGTTGCCGTACATGCGCGGGCCCTCTTCCAACTGCACCAGCGCGACGTTGTAGGGCAGGTCGCCCTTGAAGCCCGGGTGGTAGGCCTGGTGGAACACCACGTACGAGAACACGGTGCCGCGCCCGGACACGGGCGTCCATGCGTACTCGGCGCTCAGGCATTGCGGACAGAACGGGCTGATCGGGTAGCGCAGGTGGCCGCAGGCGGAGCATTTCTGGAAGCTCAGGCGGCCTGCCTTGCAGGACTCCCAGAACGGCCGGTTCTCGTCCGTCAGCGTGGGCAGGGGCTTGTCGTAGTCGCTCATCGTTCAGCCCTCGCGCAGCACCATCGCATTGGCGCAGTTGAGCGTCATGCCGCGGCCGGTGACCAGGCAGGTCTCGGCCCCCCGCACCTGCCGCGGGCCGCACTGGCCGCGCATCTGCCGCACGCCCTCGACGATGTGCAGCCAGCCCTCCATGAAGGACTCCGACAGGTTGCCGCCCGCGGTGTTCACCGGCAGCTCGCCGCCCAGGCGGATGCGGCCGCCCTCGACGAAGGCGCCGGCCTCGCCCGGCTCGCAGAAGCCGCCGTGCTCCAGCCACAGCAGCACGCTGGGCGTGAAGTTGTCGTAGAGCTGGGCGACGTCGATGTCGCGCGGGCCGACGCCGGCCATGCGGTAGGCGTCCTGCACCGCCGCCTTCTGGTGCGGCGCGTACCACCAGTCCTCGCGCTCGAGGATCTGCGTGGTGTAGCCCTGGCCCATGCCGGAGATCAGCACCGGCGGCTGCTTCAGGTCGCGTGCGCGCTCGGCGCTGGAGACGATGATGCACACCCCGCCGTCGGAGACCAGGCAGCAGTCCAGCAGGTGCAGCGGCTCGACGATCCAGCGCGAGGCCTGGTGGTCCTCGAGGGTGATCGGCTTGCGCATCACCGCATCGGGGTTCAGCGAGGCGTGGTGGCGGCAGGCCACCGCGATCTCGCCGAGCTGCCGGCTGGTGGTGCCGTACAGCGCCATGTGGCGCGCGGCGGTGATGGCGGAGTTGGCCGCGGCCGACATGAAGCCCCAGATGGCGGAGGAGTCGCCCCAGCCCTGGGCCCGGTTGAACACGCCGCCGCCGGTCGCGGCCGCATCGCCGTAGACGCAGGCCACATGGGTCGCCATGCCGGCCTCGATCGCCAGCACCGCCTGCTGCACCAGCGCGCCGGCGGTGGACCCGCCCATGTACATGGTGCCGGTCCAGCGCGGGTTGATGCCCAGCGTCTCGCCCACGCGCAGATAGTTCTGCTGGCCTTCGGGCGCGGTCTGGCCCGAGAAGGTGAGCAGCCCGTCGATCTGGTCCTTGCGCAGGCCGCTGTCGTCCAGCGCGCGCTGGAAGGCGCCGACCGCGAGCGAGAGCGCCGTCGAGCCGGGCAGCTTGCCCTGCGGCGTGGCGCCGACGCCGACGATGGCGCCACGATCGCGCATGCTGCGGCCGCTCACCTGAGCACCTGCTCGGCTTCCAGCGCGTCGATCTCCGCGTTCGACAGGTCCAGCATGCCGTGCAGGATCTCGCGCGTGTGCTCGCCCAGCATCGGCGCGGCACGCTGCGGCCGGACCGGCGTGCGCGAGAAGCGGAACGGCAGGTTGTTGTAGATCGACTCGCCCATTTCTGCATGCGGCAGACGCACCCAGTGCCCGCGGTGCTGCAGCTGCGGATCGACGCGGGTGACGTCGTGCGCGTCCTGCACGGCGCCGGCCGGCACGCCGACGCCCTGCAACCGAAGCATCAGCGCCTGCTTGTCGTGCTGCGCGGTCCAGGCCGAGAGCGAGGCGTCCAGCTCGGCACGCCCGCGCCAGCGCTGCGGCATGGTCTGCCAGCGCGCCTCCAGCGCCCAGGCCGGACGGCCCATGGCATCGACCAGCGCGGCCCACTGCGCGTCGTCCATCACGCTGATGGCGATCCAGCGGTCGTCGCCGGCCGCCGGATACACGCCGTGCGGCGCCGCCCAGGGATGGTCGTTGCCGCGGCGCTGCTGCAGCCGGCCGTTGACGGTGAGGTCGAGGAAGGTCGGCCCCATCAGCGACAGCATGGGCTCGGTCTGCGCGAAATCGATGAACTGGCCCTGCCCCGTACGGCGGCGATGCCGCAGCGCCGCCAGCAGCGCGAAGGCCGCGTGGCAGGGGTTGGGCAAATGGTCCGGGTAGTTGGTGCCGGTGCCGGCGGGAATGCGGTCCGGCAGGCCGCTCAGGTCCTGGATGCCGGTCAGCGCCGCGATGCTGCTGCCGGTGCCGCGGAAGTCGCACTGCGGGCCCTGCGAGCCCTGCATCGACATGCCGATGAAGATGATGTCGGCGCGGATCTTCCTGCAGTCCTCGTAGCCGAGGCCGAACTTGTCCATCACCCCGGCCGCGAAATTGTTGGCGACGATGTCGCTCTTCGCGATCAGGCGCCGGATCACCGCCAGCGCCTTCGGGTGCTTCATGTCGATGGTGATGCCGCGCTTGCTGGTGTTGCGGTCGGCGAAGTAGCCACTGCGGTTGACGCCCGGCCTGCCGTCCTTGTAGGGGCCGGCCAGGCGTAGCGAGTCGAGCCGGGTCGAGGTCTCGATCTTGATCACGTCGGCGCCGAGGTCGCCGAACACCTTGGTCGTGTAGGAACCGGCACCGATCCAGCAGAAGTCGGCCACGCGCAGGCCGGCCAGGGGCAGTTTCTTTTCTTCACTCATGCGACCACTCCCGCGGCATACAGGCGCGCGACCTCGTCGGCGGCGATGCCGATCTCGCCCAGCACCTCACCCGTGTGCTGGCCCAGCGCGGGCGCCGGGCACCGCACCTTCCAGGGCGTGCCCGACAGCACGTAGGGCGCGCCGGGCATGTCCGCCGCCTGCCGCAGCAGCGGATGCGTGAAGGGGACGAAGTGGCCGCGCGCGCGCAGCTGCGGGTTGTCCAGCAGGTCGGCAGGCGTGCTCACCGGCGCCAGCGGGATGCCGCGCTTCTGGCCTTCGCCATACAGCCAGGCCTTGCTGTGCGCGCGCGCCCAGGGGATGAACAGCTCGCCGAAGACCTCGCGCGCCTCGTCGCTCTTGAGGTAGTTCATGTCCGACCACTCGGGGCCGAACAGGCGGTCCACGCCTTCCATGCCTTCGTCCTTGAACCATTGCAGGCTGCGCGTCCAGGCCGGGCTGGTGCCGATGCCGCGCGAGCCGAGGAAGATGTAGCCGTCCCGGCAGGGGAACAGGCCGTAGCCGGCGAAGCGCTGGTCGCCCAGCGGCCGCTTGCGGATGGTGCCCTCCAGGTCGTAGGTCTGGGCCGCGTTCTCCAGCGCGAGCGTCACGCTCTCCTGCATGGAGATGTCGACATGCTGGCCCTGCCCGTCGAGCTCGGCCTCGGTGACGGCCAGCAGCGCGGCGACGGCGCCGTACATCGCCGCGCACTTGAACGCCTGGTCGCCATGCGCCTGTGTCGGTGCGACGCCCTGGTAGCCACCCATCCAGAGCAGGCCGCCGGTGGCCAGGCCGACGAGGTCGGTCGCCTGCATCTGCGCATAGGGGCCGGTCTGGCCGTAGGGCGTGATGCTCGCCATCACCAGCTGCGGCCGGCCCATCGACAGCGCCGCATGGCCGATGCCGCGCGCGTCCATCCAGCCGGGCGGCGCGGTCTCGATCACCAGGTCGGCCGTCGCCGCCAGCTCGCGCAGCAGGCGCTGGCCGCTCGCGGTGTCGAGGTCGAGGCAGATGCCGCGCTTGCTGGTGTTCTGGTAGGCGTAGTTGAGGCTGCGCTCGATGCCGGGCACGTCGCCGATGAAGGGCGGCTCGCGGCGCAGCGCGGTCCCTTGCGGCGGCTCGACCAGGATGACGTCGGCGCCCATGTCGGCGAACAGCTTGCCGGCGTAGTTGCCCATGGGGCCGGACAGGTCGAGGACGCGCAGGCCCTCGAGGGCGGCGGGGCTCGGGCTCATCGCGCCTTCCATACCGGGTCGCGCTTCTCGGCGAAGGCCTTGCGGCCCTCGACGCGGTCCTCGGTGTCCTTCAGCATGCCGTACATGTACTTGTCCATGTTGAGCGCCTGGGTGAGCGGCATGTCCATGCCGCGCGTCACCAGTTGCTTCACCGCGCGCACCGCCAGTGGTGCGTTGCGCGCGATCCTGCGGGCGATCTCCAGGGCGGCGGGCATGAGCTGCGCATGCGGCACGACCTTGCTGACCAGGCCCATGCGCAGCGCTTCCGACGCGTCGATGGTGTCGCCGGTGGTCAGCAGCAGCATCAGGTCGGACTTCGCCAGCGAACGCGACAGCCGCGGGATGCTGCCGCCCCAGGGGATGGAGCCGCGCCGCACCTCGCTGAGGCCGAACTTGGCATTCTCCGAGGCGATCGCGATGTCGCAGATCGCGAGCAGCTCGGTGCCGCCGGCGAGCGCGTAGCCGTTGACGGCGCAGATCAGGGGCTTGTCGGTCTCGAGGCCCATGAAGGCGCTGCCCGTGTCGCGCTCCACCAGCAACTGGCGCGCATAGCTCTGGCTCGGGTCCGGCAGGGTCTTCTTGAGGTCGGCGCCGGTGCAGAAGGCCTTGTCGCCGGCGCCGGTGAAGACCACCACGTGGATGTCGTCGTCTTCGTTGATGCGCCGGTAGAAGGCATAGAGTTCCTGCCGCATTTCCGGGTCGATCGAGTTCATCGCGTGCGGGCGGTTGAACTCGCACACGGCGACCCGGTCTTCGACCGTGATATTGAGGTTGGCCATGACAGCTCCTTGGGTTCCTTGTCTCTGAGGGCGCAGGCTACGCGATGCCGAGCTTGTGCTTGTAGTCGGGCTCCACCGCGTGGATGGCCTTCACCCGCTGCAGTTCCGCCAGGCCCATGGCGTCGAAGGGCTTGGGCGTGGTCGGCTCCGTGCACACCGCCTTGATGTCGAACAGCGATGCGATGCGCGCTTCGGGCATGTCCAGCACGTCGCGCAGGATGGCGCGGCCGTCGTCGCCGTAGCGCGGCGCCGGCCGGCGGATGCGCACGGCACGGTTCGCCAGCTTCCAGGGCCGGCCCATGATGGGCCGCACACCCATGGGCTGCGGCAGCTGCACCCGCTCGTGGAAGCCGCGCGCGAGCAGGTGCGGGTCCAGCAGCAGGTCGCGGTTGTTCATCACCGGCCCGCAGGCGATGCCCTCGGCCTGCAGGCGCTGCATCAGGGCGAAGCCGTCGCGCTCGCGCGCCCAGCCGGCCACCAGCGCATTCACCTCTGCGCGGCGGTCCCGGCGCGCCGCTTCGCCGGCCAGCGCGGGATCGACCGTCACGCCGTCCTGCGCCATCAGCCGGGCCAGCGCCTGCCACTGCGCATCGTCCTGCACGCTGATCGCCACCCAGCGGTCTTCGCCGCGGCAGGGATAGGCGTCGCTGGGCACATGCCGCGCGTCCTCGTTGCCGATGCGCTGCGGCTGCGTGCCGTCCAGCTGGTACTGCAGCAGCGCCTCCGGGATCATGGCCGCGCCCACCTGGTACATGCCCAGGTCGATCCACTGGCCCTGGCCGGTGCGGCGCACGTGGCGCAGCGCGGCGAACACCGCCGCCAGGCCGGTCCAGCAGGCGGTGAAGTCCGGGTAGGACTGGCCCACCTTCCAGGGCTTGTCGCCGCGGTAGCCGGTGTAGGCGGCGATGCCCATGGTCGACTCCAGCGTCGTGCCCTGGCTGGGGAAGTTCTTCCAGGGCCCGGTGGAGCCGTAGCCGGTGTTCGAGAGGCAGACCAGCCGCGGGTTGATCTTCAGCAGCTCCTCGTGGCCGAGGCCCCAGCCGCTCATCACGCGCGGCGTGAAGTTGTCGACCACGACATCGGCCTTGGCGACCAGCTCGCGGAACACCTCCTTCGCCTCCGGCAGACCCATGTCCAGCACGATCGAGCGCTTGCCGCGGTTGACCACGTTGAACATGCCGGAGCGGTTGATGCCGTCGACCTTCGGGTCGTTCTCCAGGTAGGTGGTGAGCACGCCCTGCCGAGTGGGATCGAGCTTGCGCGGCGACTCGATCTTGATCACCTCCGCGCCCAGGTCGCTGAGCAGCGCCGCCATGTAGGGCACGGCGATCACGGTGGCGAGGTCCAGCACGCGCAGGCCCTCCAGCGGCAGGCGGGCGCCCTCCTTCGCCGACGCCGGCGCCGGCGCCGGCGCCTGCTGCGGGGTATCGCCTTCGATGCCGGCCAGCACCTCGCGCGTGTGCTCGCCCAGCGTCGGCGCGCGCCGGCGCACGCGCGTCGGCGTGACGGCCATGCGCGCCAGCTCGGCGGGCAAGCGGAAGCTGCGCCCGCCGGGATGCGCCACCACCGCGAAAGCCTCGCGCGCGGCGAGCTGCTCGCAGGCCAGCAGGTCGGGCGCGGTCTGCACCACGCCCATCAGGGCGCGCCGCTGCGATCCTTCCAGGAACAGCTCCTTGGCCTCGCGGTCCTTCACCGCATCCGCGATCAGCGTGCGGACTTCCTCCACATGCTGCGAGCGCTGCTTGTTGCTGGCGAACTTCGGCTCGCGCAGCGCCTCGCAGCGGAAGATCTCGGCGAAGGTCTCGTTGGGCACCGCCAGGCTGGCCTGGAAGGACAGCCAGCCGCGCTTCGTCTCGACGGGCGCGCCCGAATACGGGTCCTGCACCGCCAGCCGGCGGCCCTGGATCGCACCCATGAAGGTGTAGTAGGTCTCGCAGGTCACCAGTTCGGACGCCAGGCATTCCTGCACCGAGAGGTCGACGTGCTCGCCGATGCCGTCGCGCTCGGCCGCGGTGAAGGCGGCCAGCGCGGCATAGGCGGCGTTCATGCCGCCGCACAGGTAGGCCTGGTTCAGGCCATGCTTGAGCGGCGCGCGGTCGGCCTGGCCGCTGATCTGCATGATGCCGCTCATCGCCTGGTGCACCAGGTCGCTGCCGGCGTAGTGCGCGTAGGGGCCGGTGCGGCCGAAGTCGGTGACCGAGGTGACGACCGCGCGCGGGTTCCACGCCAGCAGCTCCTGCGGCGTGGGGCCGGCGCCGGGCCGGAAGCTCTCGATCACGATGTCGCTGCGCGCGACCAGGCGGCGCAGCGCAGCGCGGCCGGCCTCGGAGGCGAGGTCGAGCTCGACGCCGCGCTTGTTCCAGTTCAGGTAGGCGAACAGCAGGCTGCGCTCGCTCTGCGGGCCTTCGTGCAGCAACGGATGCAGCGTGCGCCCCGGCTCGCCGCCGGGCGGCTCCACCTTGGTCACCTCGGCGCCGAAGTCGCCCAGCAGCCGCGCCGCGAACGGACCCGCGATGCCCTGGCTGAGGTCCAGGACGCGCACGCCTTCCAGGGCCATCTCCGCCATCTCAGCCCTTCAGCAGCTTGCGCGCGATCAGGATGCGCTGGATCTCGCTGGCACCGCCGCCGATCTGCGTGTGGCGCAGGATCCGGTAGAACAGCGTGAGCGGCAGGTCCAGCGACTCGCCCATGGCGCCGTGGACCTGGATCGCGTGGTCCACGCAGCGCGCGCCCCATTCACTGGCGCACAGCTTGACCAGCGCGGCCTCGGCACGCACGTCCTCGCCGGTGTCGGCGCGTGCGGCCATCTCGTAGGTCATCGAGCGCAGTGCCTGGATGTCGATGTGCATGTCGACCAGCTTCCACTGGATCGCCTGCCGCTCCGACAGCGGCTTGCCGAAGGTGACGCGCTGCTTGGCCCAGTCCACCGACATGTCCAGCGAGCGCTGCATCTTGCCCAGCGCGTAGGGGCCGCGCAGCAGGCGGTCGTGGATGGTGAGCCAGCGCTGGCCCAGCGTGAAGCCCTTGCCGACCTCGCCCAGCACGTCCTCGTCCGGCACGTACACGTCGTCGAAGTGCACGACGTGCTGCTTCGCCTCCTCGGACAGCCAGGTGCGGATGCCGGGCACCTCCACCCGCAGGCCGGGGTTCTGGCGGTCCACCAGGAACATGGTGATGCCGCCGCGCTGGCGCAGTTCCGGGTCGGTCACCGCCTGCACCATCAGGAAGTCGCACTCGTTGGCGTTGGAGATCCACATCTTGGTGCCGTTCAGCACCCAGCCGTTGCCCTTGCGCACGGCGCGCGTCTGCATCATGCCGCCCGGGTCGGAGCCGGCGTTGGGCTCGGTCTGGGCGAAGGCCGTGACCTTGGTGCCCTCGATCACCGGCGTGAGGAAGCGCTCGACCTGGTCGCCCTTGCACTCGTACAGGATGTTGGCGACGTTGGCCAGGGGCAGCGTGATCGGCGAGTAGTAGAGCTGCTCCAGGATCGCGACCTGCGCCAGCATCGGCAGGCCCAGGCCGCCGTGTGCCTCCGGCACCATCAGGTAGAACAGGCCGGTGTCGCGGGCCACCTTCTCCAGGCGGGCGGCCACCTCGGGCTGGAACACCCGGCGCACCGCGGGCAGCTCGCGCATGCCGTAGGCGTGGTGAGGGCTCGACAGCCACTCCTGCTCCAGCGGCATCAGCTCGTCGCGCACGATGCGCCTGGCGACTTCGCAGAACTCCTGGATCTCCGCCGGCAGGGTGTAGGCGCCGGTGGGCATGGAAGACGATGCGTGCATGTCTCTTTCGCTTTCTCTCGGAAGGTGGGGGAAATCAGGCAGCCGCGAGCGCGTAGAGCGCGGCGGTGCCGGGCAGGGTGTCGATGGTCATCAGGGCGTCATAGAGCGGCCGCGGCGCGGCGCGCAGGCCGCCGGCGGCAAGGCAGCCCTCGAACTTGGCGGCCAGCTCGCCCGGGGCGAGCGGCAGCTCGGGGCCGCCGCGGACGTAGTCCACCGCACGGGTCAGCACGCGGCCGTCGAGCGTGTGCAGCCGCACGATGTCCTGCGGCGCTTCGCCGGGCCGGGTCTCGTCTTCGCGGTCTTCGGGCAGCACCTCGACGCGGCGCATGAGCGCCTGCACGTCGGTGCGCAGCACGAAGTCGTCGCGCAGTTCCGGCAGGCCGCAGCGGCGCGCGACGAGGGCCGCGGCCATGGCGAACTGCATGCTGAACTTCGCCTCCAGCGCCGTCTGCGGCTGGGCGAAGCGCAGCGTCGAGCGGTTGCGGCGGCTGATCGTGACCTCCACGCGCAGCACCTCCTGCGGCTGCGGGGCGTGCTGCTGCAGCAGTTCCAGCATGCCGTCCAGCGCGCGGTGGGTGGCGAAGCAGGTCGGGTACTTCTTGACGTTGACGCCGGCCACCGGCAGCTTCCAGTCGCGGCCGGCCTGCACCGGCGACGCGAGGTCGACCCGGCCCTGCGGCGAGATGCCTCGCATCAGGCCCTTGGGATGCTCCAGCACATCGGCGCCGGCTGTGAAGCCCTGCTGCGCCAGCCGCGCGGCCATCAGGCCGGCATGCGACGCGCGGCCGGCGTGATAGGGCTTGGTCATGGTGCCGAAGTTGGCGATCAGGCCGGCGCTCTGCGAGGCGGCGATGCCCAGCGCGTGGGTCGTTTGATCCGGCGTGAGGCCGCGCAGCGACGCGCAGGCCGCGGCGGCGGCGACAGGGCCGAGCACGCCGGTGGGGTGCCAGCTGCGGTTGTGATGGTGGTCCGGCTCGCGCCGCATCAGCTCGGCCCAGGTCTCGTAGCCGGCGGCATAGGCGGTGGCCATGCGTTCGCCGCTGGCGCCCAGCGCCTCGGCCTCGGCCAGCAGCGCCGGCACGACCACCACGCTGATGTGGCCGCGCTGGGCCGCGTCGTCGTAGTCCAGCGCATGGGCTGCGGTGGCGTTGATCCAGGCCGCCTCGGGCGCGCGCGCACTCCCCCGGTCGACCAGCAGGCGGCTTTCGCCCGGCGCGGGCTGCAGCACGCCGCGCAGCATGCGCGCCTCCTCACTGTCGCGGCCCGCCACCAGGGTGCCGAAGGTGTCGGTGAAGGCCCTGCGGACGAAGGGCAGCGCGCCGGCCGGCAGATCGGCGGGACGCAGCGTCGCGATGAAGCGGGCCAGGTCGGCGGTGAGGGGCATCGTGCATGCCGGGCTCATTCGACCTTCATGCGCATCGCGTCCACGGGCGCGCCGGCTCTCTTCACCCCGCCCGTTTCGACGCGGTGAAGTTCTTGAGGCAGCATGTATCCAGCGAGGGCGGTGCGCCTGGAAATTGCGTTGCGATCGAGGCGCTTCATTAAATTATGATAGCGCTATCAAACGAGACGGTCAATCCTGCCGGAAAGGCCAGAAGCTCGAAAGAAGAGGAGGCAAAAACACCGACGCCCGCGCGTGGCGGGCGTCGGTGTCGTGTTGCGGTGCCTGTCAGCGACCGCGCGGCACGAAGGCGCGGCCGGCCGGTGCGCCGTGGCCGGCGCGCTTGCCGGCGCCGCCGCCCCAGCCACGGCCGTTGCCGCCCTCGCGCGGCGGCGCACCGCGGCGGCCGCCCTCCTCGCGATAGCCGGCGCCTGCGCCACTGCTGCGGCCGGTGCTCTCGCCCCAGCCCGTCGCCCGACCGCCGCGCGCCTGCGCGTCGCGCTGCGGCGGACGGCCGCCGCGGCCGCGCGGGCCGCCGTGCGCGCCGCGCGGCGCGCCGGCCACCGGCGCACGCCGGGTCGGCTCCATGCCGGGGATCACCTCGGCGTTGAAGGGCTGGCGCGTGAAGGCCTCGATGTCGAACACGCGGCGCTGGTCGCGGAACTCGGCGAAGGTGACGGCAATGCCGTCGCGCCCCGCGCGGCCGGTGCGGCCGATGCGGTGGGTGTAGTCCTCGGCCTTCATCGGCAGGCCGAAGTTGAAGACGTGGCTGATGGCGGGCACGTCGAGGCCGCGCGCGGCCACGTCGGTCGCCACCAGGATCTGCACCTGGCCGTTGCGCAGCGCCATCAGGCGGCGGTTGCGCAGGCCCTGGCTCAGCGCGCCGTGCAGCGCCACGGCGGAGAAGCCGGCCTGCTGCAGGTCGTTGGCCAGGCCGTCGCATTCGACCTGCGTGCTGGCGAACACCACGGCCTGCTGGATCGAGGCGTCACGCAGCCAGTGGTCGAGCAGCGCGCGCTTGTGGTCGAAGTGGTCGGCCCAGTGCAGCACCTGCTTGATGTTGGCGTGCTTCTGCTGCGGCGTGTCGATCTGCACCTTGCGCGGCTCGCGCATCACGCGCGCGGCCAGTTGCTGGATGCGCGGCGCGAAGGTGGCGCTGAACATCATGGTCTGCTGGCGCGCGATGGTGAGCTGGTTGATCTCGGCCAGGTCGTCGGCGAAGCCCAGGTCGAGCATGCGGTCGGCCTCGTCCACCACCAGGAACTGCACCTGGTCGAGCTTGATCTGCATCGAGCGCTGCAGGTCCAGCAGGCGCCCCGGCGTGGCGACCACCAGGTTGGCGTTCTGCAGGCGGGCGATCTGCATCTGGTAGGGCATGCCGCCCACCACGTTGGCGATGCGCAGGCCGCGGCAGTGGCGCACCAGCTCGATGGCGTCGTGCGCCACCTGCTGGGCCAGTTCGCGCGTGGGGCACAGCACCAGCGCGCCGGGCACGGCGGGCTTGAAGTGGCGCGCATGCGTGGGGTTGACGCGCTTGGCACGCTTGGGCGGCGGCTCGCCGCGCTCGGCGGCCTCGGCCGCCAGGCGGGCCTGCTCGGCCTGCGCCTGGGCGTGCGCCGCCTCCTGCTGCGCCAGCAGCGTGTGCAGCACGGGCAGCAGGAAGGCCGCGGTCTTGCCGCTGCCGGTCTGGCTGGAGACCATCAGGTCGATGAAGCGCGCGGCCTCGCCGGTGTCGGCGGTGCCCGACATGGCCAGCGGAATGGCCTGCTGCTGCACGGCCGTGGGCTCGGTGTAGCCCAGGTCGCGCACGGCGGCGATGAGTTGCGGCGCCAGGCCCAGTGCGGCGAAGGCGTGGGGCGCCTCGGCGGCTTGCGCGGCCGGGACGGAAGGTTGTTCGATGGAGGCAGGCGCGGCCACGGCCACGCCCTGCGCGTCATGCAGGGTGTCGTTCACGAAAAAGAAGCTCGAAGGATGCAGCGGCGCGCCCAGGTTCGGGCGCGTGCGCTGGCGGTCAACAGAACATCAACCGTCCAACGCATGAGGGGCGGCCTGGGCCGCCTGGCTGTCAATACGCCGCGCTGAAGGTCCGAAAACCTGGCGGCAAGCCGATGTGCAAGAAGGGAGATGCGCGAAGCATGCAACGGGCTGGGCCCGAGGCAAGCCGGCAATTGTCGCACGGATGGGGGTTTTTACCTAATGGTTCGTGCAGGCGCCGTGATCCGGCCCTGCCGGCGCCGGATAGACGACCTCCCCTCCGGCCTGGACGCGCGCGCCCGGCGTGAGGCGCGCGGGCACCACCTGCCCCGGCCCCATGATGTGGAAGACCGCCTGCCCGTGCGCCAGCAGGTGGTCGGCGACGATGCGCCGATGGCAGCGCCACCACACGGCTTCGGCGCACATGAGGGCGCAGCGCTGCCGCCGCCCCTCGTCGATCAGGTACGCCAGCGCCTCCCGGAAGGGCGCCGAGAGCGCGTAGTCCGCGTAGTTGTGGAAACTGCGGTTCTCCCACAGGCCGTTGACGTCCGCCGCCACCTCGCGGCTGCGCCCGCGCAGGCCGCCCAGCGCGGCCTCGTGCTCGTACGAGATGCCCTGCGCCGCCAGCGATGCGCACAGCGCCTGCGCGTCGAACTGCGGATGGGTGCGCGATCCCGGCATCTTGCGGATGTCGACGACGCGCGACACCTCCGACGCGCGCAGCAGCGCCATGAAGTCGTCGATGCGCCGGTCGGCGTGGCCGATGGTGAAGAAGGGCTGCGTCACGCCAGCCGCAGGACGCTGCCGCGGTGGGCGGCGATGTGGTCGGTCCTGTCGCTCCTGATCTCGTACTGCGGATCGTCTTCAGTGGCCCGGTGGGTGTGGCCCTTGTAGTCGAAGTCCGCCGTGTGCACGGCGATGATGGTCCCCGAAACGCGGCCGGCCTCGGAGTTCCAGCTCACGTGGTCGCCGACCTTGAAGCGCCTGGTCATGTCGTCCCCTTCGCAGCGTGTGCGGTCGATGCTACTGCGGACGGTGCACGGGCGCAGGGGCCGGGAGGATGTTCAGGGGCCTGGTGTGGCCGCGCCTGCGTCGCTGCCCGCATAGCGCCGCCACCCCGCCGCGCGCAGCTCGCAGGCCGGGCAGGCGCCGCAGCCGTAGCCCCAGGGGTGGCGCTGCGTGCGGTCGCCCAGGTAGCAGGTGTGCGTGGCTTCCGCGATGAGGTCGACCAGCGCGCGGCCGCCCAGCGATTCGGCCAGCCGCCAGGTCCCGGCCTTGTCGATCCACATCAGCGGCGTCTCGACCACGATGCGCCGGTCCAGCCCGAGCGACAGGGCGAGCTGCATCGCCTTCATGGTGTCGTCGCGGCAGTCGGGGTAGCCGGAGTAGTCGGTCTCGCACACGCCGGTGACGATCACCTCGAGGCCACGGCGGTAGGCCAGCGCGCCGGCGAGGGTGAGGAACAGCAGGTTGCGCCCGGGCACGAAGGTGTTGGGCAGGCCGCTTCGCGCTATCTCGAAGGCGATGTCCTCGGTGAGGGACGATCCGCCGAGCCGGGCCAGCACGTCCACCTCGAGCACGTGGTCCTCGCCCAGCCGTTCGGCCCAGGCGGGGAAAGCCTCGCGCAGCCGCGCCAGCACCTGGAGGCGGGCGTCGAGTTCGACGCGGTGGCGCTGGCCGTAGTCGAAGCCCAGCGTCTCCACCCGCTCGTAGCGGGTCAGGGCCTGGGCCAGGCAGGTGGTGGAATCCTGGCCGCCGGAGAAGAGGACGAGGGCGCTGCGGTGCATGGTGGTCCTGCGGCTCACAAGAATCGTTCCAGCAGACGCCGCGAATGCCGGTCCAGCGCCTTCGGATCGGGCACGCGGAACTGCACGCCGTGCGCGCTGGCGATCAGCAGCGCCCCGCCGTCCAGGCGGCGGATGTCTTCCTCGGCCTTGAGCACGAAGCGGGTGTCGCCGCGGTCGGTGCGCACCTGCCAGGTGCTGGGCACGCCGAAGCTGGAGACGCTCTCCAGCCGCAGCAGCACGGGCGCGAAGTCGCGCGGCGCGAGGGCTTCCTCGATCAGCGCGCGGGTGGCGGGCGGCAGGGCGTCCATGCGCTCGATCCAGAAGCGCTCGCGGCCGTCGGCGCCGACCAGCGAGACGCCCTCGCCGGGCGCGCTGAGCGGGAAGGCGCGCACAGGGGTGACGGCTTCCGGCTCGCCGGCGGAACCCGCCAGCCGCAGGGCGCCGAAGGCGTCGCGTTCGAGCTGCGGCGAAGGCATGTCGTGATGGCTGTTCATCATGCGTCTCCCGCAGGATGCGCGGCATGGCTGCCGAGCGCGGCCGTCGCCGCCACGGCGGCGCGCTCGGAGGCGGCGCCCTCGCTCGGCTCCTCGTCGGCCTGGCGCTGCTGCGCCTGGTACAGCCGCCAGTAGGCGCCCCCGCGCGCCATCAGCGCGTCGTGCGGGCCCACCTCGACGATCTCGCCGCGGTCCATCACCACCAGGCGGTCGGCCTTGCGCAGCGTCGAGAGGCGGTGCGCGATGGCGATGGTGGTGCGGCCCTTGACCAGGTTGTCCAGCGCCTTCTGGATCTCCTTCTCGGTCTCGGTGTCCACCGCCGAGGTGGCCTCGTCGAGGATCAGGATGCGCGGGTCGATCAGCAGCGCGCGGGCGATGCTGATGCGCTGGCGCTCGCCGCCCGACAGGCCCTGCCCGCGCTCGCCCACCAGCGAGTCGTAGCCGTTCGGCAGGCGCAGGATGAAGTCGTGCGCGTGCGCGGCGCGGGCGGCGGCGACGATCTCCTCGCGCGTCGCGTCGGGCTTGCCGTAGGCGATGTTCTGCGCGATGGTGCCGAAGAAGAGAAAGGGCTCCTGCAGCACCAGCCCGACGTTGCGCCGGTAGTCGGCCACCGCGTAGCGGCGGATGTCGGTGCCGTCGACCAGGATCGCGCCCTCGCTCACGTCGTGGAAGCGGCAGATCAGGTTGACCAGCGTGCTCTTGCCCGAGCCGCTGTGGCCGGCCAGGCCGATCATCTCGCCGGACTCGATCAGCAGGTTCAGGTCGTGGATCACCGCGCGCGAACCGTAGCGGAAGCCCACGCCGCGCAGCTCGATGCGCCCGTCCAGGCGCTGCACGCGCACCGGGTCGGCCGGCTCCGGCACGTTGCTCACGTGGTCGAGGATGTCGAAGATGCGCTTGGCGCCGGCGGCCGCCTTCTGCGTGACGGAGACGATGCGGCTCATCGAGTCGAGCCGCGTGTAGAAGCGGCCGATGTAGGCGATGAAGGCGGTGAGCACGCCCACCGTGATGCTGCCGCGCGCCACCTGCCAGATGCCGAAGCCCCACACCACCAGCAGGCCGATCTCTGTCATCAGCGTCACCGTGGGCGTGAACAGGCTCCAGGTGCGATTGAGCCGGTCGTTGGCCTGCAGGTTGTAGGCGTTGGCGGCGCGGAAGCGCCCGGCCTCGCGCCGCTCCTGCGCGAAGGCCTTGACCACGCGGATGCCGGGGATGGTGTCGGCCAGCACGTTGGTCACCTCGCCCCACACGCGGTCGATCTTCTCGAAGCCGGTGCGCAGCCGCTCGCGCACGACGTGGATCATCCAGGCGATGAAGGGCAGCGGCACCAGCGTGACCACCGCCAGCAGCGGGTTGATCGACACCAGGATCACCGCCGTCATGGCGATCATGATCACGTCGGTGAGGAAGTCCAGCGCGTGCAGCGAGAGGAAGACGTTGATGCGGTCGGTCTCGGAGCCGATGCGCGCCATCAGGTCGCCGGTGCGCTTGCCGCCGAAGTAGTCCAGCGGCAGCGTCAGCAGGTGCTCGTAGGTGGTGGTGCGCAGGTCGGCGCCGATGCGCTCGGACACCAGCGCCAGCAGGTAGGTGCGCGCCCAGCCCAGGCCCCAGCCGACCAGCGCCGCCAGCAGCAGGCCGCCCAGGTACAGCGCCACGTAGCCGGGGTCGATCGCCTTGCCGTTCTGGAAGGGGATCAGCACGTCGTCCATCAGCGGGATGGTCAGGTACGGCGGCACCAGCGTGGCGGCGGTCGAGAGCAGCGTCAGCACGAAGCCCCAGAGCAGCTGCCGGCGGTACGGCCGGGCGAAGCGGCCCAGGCGCAGCAGCACCCAGGTGGAGGGCGGCGACTGGAGTTCGGCGTCGGCGGCGGGCTCGTCGGCCGGCACGGCCGGCGCCGCACCGCCCGCGTGCCGCGCGTCGAACAGGCGCAGCAGCTTCATGGCCTGCGCCTGGCCGGCCAGCGTGTGGCGCCAGCGGGCCAGCAGGCGGCTGCCATCGACCAGCTCCAGCACGCCGACGCCGGCGTGGTCGGCCTGCCGCAGCGCCAGCCCGGGCGTGAGCGCCCACTCGCTCCAGCCGCCGGCCGTTTCGCGCGCCAGCAGCCGCCGAGAGGTCAGCACAAGCTGACCGGAAGCAAACCGAAGGTGTTCATCGAGGTCAACCGGCAGGACGGCGAGGACGTTCTCCGAAGCCAGCAGGCGGCTTTCGAGGTCCGGGACCGGAGGGGCCGCCGCTTCTGGCAAGGTTCGGGCAGGGGCGTGATGTTGCATCGTGTTGTCTTGCGCGGCCGGAAGGCTGGAACCCCTTTTCTTGCAGCGCCGGCCGGGCGCCGATTCTCTCCAACGCCGCCATGCCCCGTTTCGACGACATCCGCCTGCTGCGCACCCGCTACCTGCGCGGCCCGAACATCTGGACCTACCGACCGGTGCTGGAGGTCTGGCTGGACCTCGGCGCGCTGGAGGACTTTCCGTCGAACCAGGTGCCGGGTTTTCCCGAGCGGCTGACGGCCCTGCTGCCGGCGCTGATCGAGCACCACTGCGGCGTGGGCGAGCGCGGCGGCTTCATCCAGCGCCTGAACGAGGGCACCTGGGCCGGCCACGTGCTGGAGCACGTGGTGATCGAGCTGCTCAACCTGGCCGGCATGCCCACCGGCTTCGGCCAGACGCGCAGCACCTCGCAGCACGGCGTGTACCGCATGGTGTTCCGCGCACGCGACGAGCAGGTGGCGCGCACCGCGCTGGCCGAGGGCCACCGGCTGCTGATGGCCGCGCTCAACGCCGACCCGGCCGGCGCCGCCGACGTGCAGCAGGCGGTGGACGCCGTGCGCGCCAGCGTGGACGCCTGCTACCTCGGGCCCAGCACGGCCGCCATCGTCAGCGCGGCGGCCGACCGCGGCATCCCGGCCCTGCGCCTGAACGAGGGCAACCTGGTGCAACTGGGCTACGGCGCGCGCCAGCAGCGCATCTGGACGGCCGAGACCGACGACACCAGCGCCATCGGCGAATCCATCGCCAGCGACAAGGAGCTGACCAAGTCGCTGCTCGCCGCCTGCGGCGTGCCGGTGCCCGAAGGCCAGGTGGTCGCCAGCGCCGAAGAGGCCTGGGAGGCCGCCGAGGACATCGGCCTGCCGGTGGCCGTGAAGCCCTCGGACGCCAACCACGGCCGCGGCGTCTCGCTCGACCTGCGCACGCGCGCGGAGGTGACGGCCGCCTTCGCCGTGGCCGAGCCGGAAGGCAGCGACGTGATGGTCGAGCGCTTCGTCCCCGGCCAGGAGCACCGCCTGCTGGTGGTGGGCGGCCAGGTGGTGGCCGCCGCGCGCGGCGAGGTCATCAGCGTGACGGGCGACGGCCGCGCCAGCGTGCGCCAGCTCATCGACAGCCAGCTCAACAGCGACCCGCGCCGCGGCGCCGAGGAAGAGTTTCCGCTCGATGTGATCGTGCCCGACACCGATGCCAAGCTGCAGCTCGAACTGCAGCGCCAGGGCCTCGACGCCGACGCGGTGCCGGCCGAGGGCCGCGTCGTCATCATCCAGCGCAACGGCAACCTGGGCGTGGACTGCACCGACCAGGTCCACCCCGAGGTCGCCCACGCCGCCACGCTGGCGGCGCGCGTGGTGGGGCTGGACATCGCCGGCATCGACCTGGTGTGCGAGGACGTCGGCCGGCCGCTGCAGGCGCAGGGCGGCGCGATCGTCGAGGTCAACGCCGGCCCGGGCCTGCTGATGCACCTGAAGCCCGCCGTCGGCTCGCCGCGCCCGGTGGGCCGCGCGATCTGCGACCACCTGTTCCCCGAGGACGACGCCGATCTGCCCGGCCGCATCCCCGTCGTCGGCGTGGCCGGCACGCAGGACACGCCGGTGCTCGCGCGCCTGGTGGCCTGGCTGCTGGGCCTGGCCGGGCGGCACGTGGGCCTGGCCTGCCGCGACGGCCTGTTCCTCGACCGCCGCCGCGTCGACGCGCGCGACAGCGCCACCTGGGAGGCCGGCCACCGCCTGCTGGTCAACCGCAAGGTCGATGCGGTCGTCATCGAGAACCGCGCCGAGACCATCCTGGACGACGGCCTGCCCTACGACCGCTGCGAGATCGGCATCGTCACCGACCTGGAGGGCTGGGAAGCCCTGGCCCGCCACGACGTGCACGAGAGCGACCAGATGGTGCGCGTGCTGCGCACCCAGGTCGACGTGGTGCTGCCGCACGGCACCGCGGTGCTCAACGCCGCCGACGCGCGCGTGGCCGGGCTGGCGCCGCTGTGCGACGGCGCGGTGATCCTCTATGCCGCCGACGCGCAGGCCGCCCCGCTGGCCGCGCACCGCGACGCCGGCGGCCGGGCCGTCATCGTGCGGCAGGACCGCGTGGTGCTCGCCAGCAGCGGCACCGAGTCCTTCCTGCCCGGGCTGGGGCGCCTGACCGCCTGGCGCGCCACCCACGCCGGCGTGAGCCTGGACAGCCTGCTGGCGGCCGTCGCCGCCGCCTGGGCCATGGGCATCCCGCTCAACCTCATCGGCGCCGGCATCGAGGCCTTCGAGGCCGACCTGCAGGCGGCCCTGGCGTCGCTGCAGCTCGCCCAGGACATCCCGGACGCCGCCTCTCCCCAGCTCGCCTGACCCCATGGACATCACCCGCATCCGCGCCCTGCGCGGCCCCAACCTGTGGAGCCGCCACACCTGCATCGAGGCCGTCGTCGCCTGCCGCGGCGAGGGCGAGAACGCCATCGGCCGGCTGCCCGGCTTCGAGGACCGCCTGCGCGCCCTCTTCCCCTGCATGGGCGAGCTGCACCCCGTCGCGCTCGGCCAGCCGCTGGCGCTGGCGCACGTGCTGGAGAACGTGGCCATCGCGCTGCAGGCGCAGGCCGGCTGCGCCGTCGTCTTCGGCCACACCACCCGCACCACCGAGGAAGGCGTCTACCAGGTGGCCGTGCAGTACACCGAGGAGGCCGTGGGCCGCCGCGCCGTGCAGTTGGCCGAACGGCTCATCGCCGCCGCGCTGGGCGGGCCCGGCGCGCCCGCCTTCGACGCCCAGGCCGCCATCGCCGAACTGCGCGAGCTGGACGAGGACGAGCGCCTGGGCCCGAGCACCGGCGCCATCGTCGAGGCGGCCGCGGCGCGCGGCATCCCCTGGCGGCGCCTCACGCGCGGCAGCCTGGTGCAGTTCGGCTGGGGCGCGCGGCAGCGGCGCATCCAGGCGGCCGAGGTGGACGCCACCTCCGGCGTGGCCGAGGCCATCGCGCAGGACAAGGAGCTGACCAAGCAGCTGCTGCACGCCGCCGGCGTGCCGGTGCCGCTGGGCCGGCCGGTGAAGGACGTGGAGGACGGCTGGGCCGCCGCGCTGGCGATCGGCCTGCCCGTGGTCGCCAAGCCGCAGGACGGCAACCAGGGCAAGGGCGTCACCGTCAACATCCAGACGCGCGAGCAGTTCGACGCCGCCTATGCGGCCGCCGCCCACTATGGCGAGGTGATGGTCGAGAAGTTCCTCCCCGGCTTCGACTTCCGCCTGCTGGTGGTGGGCGACCGGCTGGTGGCCGCCGCGCGGCGCGACCCGCCGCAGGTGGTGGGCGACGGCGTGCGCACCGTGCGCGCACTGGTCGACGAACTCAACCTCGACCCGCGCCGCGGCGAGGGCCACGCCACCTCGCTGACCAAGATCCGCCTGGACGACATCGCCGTCGCGCGCCTGGAGGCGCAGGGCCTGGCGCCCGACAGCGTGCCCGCCCTGGGCCAGCGCGTGGTGCTGCGCAACAACGCCAACCTGTCCACCGGCGGCAGCGCCACCGACGTGACCGACACCGTGCACCCCGAGATCGCCGCCCGCGCGGTCGACGCCGCGCAGATGGTCGGCCTGCACATCTGCGGCGTCGACATGGTGTGCGAGAACGTGATCCGCCCGCTGGAGGAGCAGCACGGCGGCATCGTCGAGGTGAATGCCGCGCCCGGCCTGCGCATGCACATCAGCCCCTCGTACGGCCGCGGCCGGCCGGTGGGCGAGGCGATCGTCGGCCAGCTCTTCGACAGCGGCGACGACGGCCGCATCCCGGTGGTCGCCGTCACCGGCACCAACGGCAAGACCACCACCGCCCGCCTGGTCAACCACCTGCTGGCCTCCGGCGGCCTGGTGACGGGCATGACCAACACCGACGGCGTGTACGTGGGCGGCCGCCAGACCGACAGCGGCGACTGCAGCGGCCCCAGGAGCGCGCGCAACGTGCTGCTGCACCCCGACGTGCAGGCGGCCGTGTTCGAGGTGGCGCGCGGCGGCATCCTGCGCGAGGGCCTGGGCTTCGACCGCTGCTCGGTGGCCGTGGTCACCAACATCGGCAGCGGCGACCACCTGGGCCTGAACTACATCGACTCGGTGGAGGAGCTGGCGGTGCTCAAGCGCGTGGTCGTGCGCAACGTGGCGCCCGACGGGCACGCCGTGCTCAACGCCGCCGACCCCATCGTGGCCGCGATGGCGGCCGCCTGCCCCGGCAGCGTCACCTACTTCGCCGCCGACCGGCAGCACCCGGTGATGGCCACGCACCGCGCCCAGGGCCGGCGCACCGTGTACGTGGACGGCGACGCCGTGGTGGCCGCCGAAGGCGCCTGGCGCGAGCGCGTGCCGCTGGCCGGCGTGCCGATCACGCGCGGCGGCACCCTGCCCTTCCAGGTCGAGAACGTGATGGCCGCGGTGGCCGCCGCCTGGGCCGTGGGGCTGGACTGGGACACCATCCGCAGCGGCCTGGCCAGCTTCATGAACGACGCCGCCGGCGTGCCCGGCCGCTTCAACGTCATGGAATACCGCGGCGCCACCGTGATCGCCGACTACGGCCACAACACCGACGCGATGAAGGCGCTGGTGGCCGCGGTGGACACGCTGCCCGCGAAGCGCCGCTCGGTCGTCATCAGCGGCGCGGGCGACCGGCGCGACTGCGACATCCGCGACCAGACCGCCATCCTCGGCGCCGCCTTCGACGACGTGATCCTCTACCAGGACGCCGCCCAGCGCGGCCGCGCCGACGGCGAGGTGATCGCACTGCTGCGCCAGGGCCTGGAAGGCGCCCGCCGGACCGCGCACGTCGAGGAGATCCGCGGCGAGTTCACCGCCATCGACGCCGCGCTGGCCCGGCTGCGCCCCGGCGACCTCTCGCTGATCCTGGTGGACCAGGTGGAGGAGGCGCTGGCGCACCTGGCGCGGCGCATCGCCGAAGGCTGATCGCCGCCGCGCGGCGCAGGCAGCAGCATGCGCCGTTGTCCGACAGCCATCGTCGCGGATGCCGCCAGACTGGAGTCCCGGGCGTCCCACAGCCGCGTCCTTGCCGCCGGAGCACACTGGCGCGACCCATTCTTTCCCGGGAGAGCCATCCCATGCATCTTCTCTTTTCCTCCCTGCCCCGCGCGCTGGCGTCCGCCGCCCTGCTCGCCTCGGTGGCGCTGCCGGGCGCGCACGCGCAGACCGGTGCCGTCGCCGCCGAACGGGCCCGCTGCGACGGCGTGCAGCAGGACAAGGCCGCCTGCGAACGCGAGGCCGGCGCGGCGCGCCAGGAAGCGCAGCGCGGCGGCCTGGCCGCCCCCGGCGCGAACGCCTACGAGCGCAACGCCCTGGAGCGCTGCCGGCTGCAGCCGCCGGCCGACCGAGCCGACTGCGAGGCGCGCGTGCGCGGCGGCGGCAGCTCGTCCACCCAGGGCAGCGTGATGGGCGGCGGCGTCATCCGTGAAACCGTGACGCCCGTGCCTGCCTCCAAGCCCTAGCGGGCACACGTACCTGGCCGGCCACGGCCTCCCGCCGACTTCACCGCAAAAGGACCCGAACATGACGACGAAGAAGACCTCCTTCCTCGCCCGGCCCGGCCTGGGCCTGGCGATCGCCTGCGGCGCGCTGTTCACGGCGCTGCCCGCCGCCGCGCAGGGCGGCGGCACCTACCAGCAGGAACTGGCCGTGTGCGGCCACAACCAGCAGGACCGCGCCGCCTGCGTGCGCGAGGCCGGTGCCGCGCGCCAGGCGGCCCGGGCCGGGCAGCTCACCAGCGCGCCCGACTACCGCGCCAACGCGCTGGCCCGCTGCGGCCTGCATCCGCCGGCCGAGCGCGCCGAGTGCGAGGCGCGCGTGACAGGCGCGGGCAACACCACCATCGATGGCAGCGTCATGGGAGGCGGGTTGATCCGGGAGACGGTGACCACCGTGCCGGTGGAGCCGGCGCCGCAACTGCAGCCGGCGCCCCAGCCCCAGCCTTTCCCGCGGCCGATGATGCCGATGCCCATGCCGCGGCAGTAGCCGCGCGCGCCACAGGGCCGGCGGCGCTCAGCGGCGGCGGTTGCGCAGCCGCGCCACGAGCAGCAGGGCCTGCGTGGTCGCCCGCGCCCGGCGGCGCCACACGGTCTGCAGCAGGCCGTCGAAGTCCTGGCCCGGCTTGAGCGAGCTGCGGTCGCGCCCGCCCGTGGCCACGACGTCCAGCAGGGCGGCGTATTCGGAGGTGTCGGGGTGGGGGGTGCGCATGGGGGCGCTATCGTAGCCGCCCCGGCGACGCCCGCGCGTGACGGGATGCACAAAAAGAGGGCGGGAGCGCCGCCGCATCGCGCACGACGCCGAGGTGCTGCGCGCCCGCGCCTGAGGCGGGGCGGACACGGCGCGGCGTTCCCGGCTCACTCCACCGTCACGCTCTTGGCCAGGTTGCGCGGCTTGTCGACGTCGGTGCCGCGCGCGCCGGCCGTGTGGTACGCCAGCAGCTGCAGCGGCACCACGTGCAGCAGCGGCGAGAGCAGGCCGTAGTGCTCGGGCATGCGGATGACGTGCATGCCCTCGCCGCTCTCGATGCGGGTGTCGGCGTCGGCCAGCACGTAGAGCACGCCGCCGCGGGCGCGCACTTCCTGCAGGTTGCTCTTGAGCTTTTCCAGCAGCGCGTCGTTGGGCGCTACCGCCACCACCGGCATCTCGGCCGTCACCAGCGCCAGCGGGCCGTGCTTGAGTTCGCCGGCGGCGTAGGCCTCGGCGTGGATGTAGGTCACTTCCTTGAGCTTGAGCGCGCCCTCCATCGCGATCGGGTAGTGCAGCCCGCGGCCGAGGAACAGCGCGTTCTCCTTGCGCGCGAACTGCTCGGCCCAGCCGATGACCTGCGGCTCCAGCGCCAGCACCTTTTGCAGCGCCACCGGCAGGTGGCGCATCTCGTGCAGCCAGCGCGCCTCGTCGGCTTCCGGCAGGCGGCCCTTGGCCTGCGCCAGCGCCAGCGTGAGGAGGAACAGGCCCGCCAGCTGCGTGGTGAAGGCCTTGGTCGAGGCCACGCCGATCTCCACGCCGGCCCGCGTGATGTAGGCCAGCTTGCACTCGCGCACCATGGCGCTGGTGGCGACGTTGCAGATGGTCAGCGTCTCGTGCATGCCCAGCGACTGCGCGTGGCGCAGCGCGGCCAGCGTGTCGGCCGTCTCGCCCGACTGGCTGATGGTGACCACCAGCGTCTTCGGGTCAGGCACCGAGTCGCGGTAGCGGTATTCGCTGGCGATCTCGACCTGCGTCGGGATCTTCGCCACGCTCTCCAGCCAGTACTTGGCGGCGCAGCCGCTGTAGTAGCTCGTGCCGCAGGCCAGGATCAGCACCTTGTCGATGGCCTGGAACACGCGGTGCGCGCTGGCGCCGGTGCGCCCGTCCTGGCCGATGCCATCGAACAGCTCGGGCACGATGCCTTCCACGCCTTCCAGCGTGTCGGCGATGGCGCGCGGCTGCTCGAAGATCTCCTTCTGCATGTAGTGGCGGTAGGGGCCCAGTTCGGCCGCGCCGCTGTGGGCCTGCACGGTGCGCACCTTGCGCTCGGCCGGGCGGCCGTCGCGGCCGGCGATCCAGTAGCGGCCGGGCTGCAGGTCCACCACGTCGCCTTCTTCCAGGTAGACGATCTGGTCCGTCACGCCGGCCAGCGCCATCGCGTCGCTGGCCAGGAAGTGTTCGCCCTGCCCCACGCCCAGCACCAGCGGCGAGCCGGCGCGCGCGCCGACCACGCGCTGCGGCTCGTCGCGGCAGATCACGGCGATGGCGTAGGCGCCGTGCAGCTGCGCCACCGCCGCCGTCACCGCCTCGAACAGGTCGCCCTGGTAGTGGCTGTCGATCAGGTGGGCGATGACCTCGGTGTCGGTCTGGCTGGAGAAGAGGTAGCCGCGCGCCTGCAGCGCCGCGCGCAGCGCCTCGTGGTTCTCGATGATGCCGTTGTGCACCAGCGCCACCCGCGCCGGGCGGGCCGTTTCCGCATCGGCGCCGGTGCCGTGGCTGAAGTGCGGGTGCGCGTTGTGCACCACCGGCGCGCCGTGCGTGGCCCAGCGCGTGTGGGCGATGCCGGTGAGGCCCTGCACATGCTCCGACTGCACCTGGGCCATGAGGTCGGCCACGCGGGAGGTGGTTCGGGTGCGCGCCAGGCCCCGGGCGCTGGCATGGACCGCCAGGCCGCAGGAGTCATAGCCCCGGTACTCGAGCCGCGAGAGGCCCTGGACCAGGATGGGAACGATGTCCCGATGGGATGCCGCGCCGACGATGCCGCACATGCTGAGTCTCCGGTGGAAGCTGGACGTGGGTGAATGCTAGGGCCGGCGATAAGGAATGTTCTTCCAAATTTTTACCATCATCGGAATAATTACTCGCCACACGGATGTGATGGATTTTTATTCCAATTATATTCAATATATGGAAATAATCTCCCTTGACGCCACCGACTGGCGCCTGCTCGATGCGCTCCAGCGCGACGCCTCACGCACCAACCAGCAACTGGCGGCCGACCTGCACCTGTCGCCGCCGACCTGCCTGCGCCGAGTGCAGCGGCTGCGCCGGGCGGGGCTGATCGAGCGCGAGGTGGCGCTGCTCGCGGCCGACCGGCTGGCCGCCGTGCTGACGGCCGTGGTGGAGATCTCCCTGGACCGGCAGGACGCCGGCGCGCTCGACGCCTTCGAGTCGCGCGTGATCGCCGACGACGCGGTGCAGCAGTGCTGGCGCGTCTCGCCGGGGCCGGACTTCGTGCTCGTCGTCGCCGTGCCCGACATGCCGGCCTACCACGCGCTGGCGCAGCGCCTGTTCACCAGCGACGCCAACGTGCGCAACGTCAAGGCCTTCTTCAGCGTCAAGCGGGCCAAGTTCGAGCCGCGCCTGCCGCTGCCGGCCGGGCCGGAAAGTGGGCGACGGTAGAGGCCATCGCAGGAGGGGGCTTCATTTCGGATAATACGGGCACCCATATTCCTTGATGAGGGTGCCCATATGAAAACCACCATCGAACTTCCCGACCCCCTGTTCCAGCAGGCCCGGCGCTACGCCGAGAGCCGCCACATGACCATGAAGGCCCTGATCGAGCAGGGCCTGCGCAAGGTCATGGCCGAGAAGAAGGAAGAAAAGCCCTTCCGGCTGCGCGACGGCAGCGTGAAGGGCAACGGCCTGACGCCGGAATTCCAGAACGCGAGCTGGGAGCAGGTGCGCGACCTGGTCTACGACCCCGTCCACGGCCGAGGCTGATGATCGCGCTGGACACCAACCTGCTGGTGTACGCACACCGCAGCGACAACCCCTTCCATGCCGCCGCTGCGCCGCTGGTGCGGCAACTGGCAGAAGGCGGCTCGGCATGGGCGATTCCGTGGCCCTGCCTGCACGAGTTCTACAGCATCGTCACCCACCCGCGCGTGTACTCGCCGCCGAGCACGCCCGCTGAAGCCATCCATCAGATCGAGGCCTGGATGGAATCGCCCACCCTGCACTTGCTCTCGGAAGGTGCGGCGCACTGGCCGCAACTGCGCGGCCTGCTCGACAAGGGCAAGGTGCAGGGCGCGCTGGTGCATGACGCCCGCATCGCCGCGCTGTGCCTGGCGCACGGCGTGCGCGAACTGTGGAGCGCCGATCGGGACTTCAGCCGGTTCCCGGCGCTGCGCGCACGCAACCCACTCGTGGGTTGAGACCTCAGCCTTTCTTCGGCGCCTTCTTCGGCCGCTGCCAGTTGGCGAAGCTCACCTGCCGCGCGCGCGCCACGGTGAGCGCGCCGGGCTCCGTGCTCTTGCTGACGGTGGAGCCGCCGCCGACGGTGCCGCCGGCGCCGATCGTCACCGGCGCGACCAGCACGCAGTTGCTGCCCACGTGCACGTCGGCCTCGATCACCGTGCGGTGCTTGTTGGCGCCGTCGTAGTTGGCGGTGATGCTGCCGGCGCCGTAGTTCACCCGCTCGCCCACC
The DNA here is from genome assembly GCF_000745855.1 of Xenophilus azovorans DSM 13620. Lineage (GTDB taxonomy): Bacteria > Pseudomonadota > Gammaproteobacteria > Burkholderiales > Burkholderiaceae_C > Xenophilus > Xenophilus azovorans. The sequence goes on along the minus strand of NZ_JQKD01000012.1, from coordinate 3,661 downwards.
GTCGCGTCGCCCAGGTAGGCCAGGTGATTGGCCTTGGCGCCGGCGGCCAGCGTGGAGTTCTTCACCTCGACGAAGTTGCCGATGTGGACCTCGGCGCCGAGTTGCGCGCCGGGACGCAGCCGCGCATAGGGGCCGACCAGCGCGCCGGGGCCGACGGTCACGCCCTCCCTGCCGCCCTCGATGTGGGTGAAGGGATGGATCACCGCGCCGGCCTCGATGCGAGCGTCGGCGATGACGCAGTGCGCGCCGATGCGCACGCCCTCGCCCAGCTCGACGCGGCCCTCGAAGAGGCAGTTGACGTCGATCTCCACGTCCTGCGCGCAGACGAGTTCGCCGCGCAGGTCGAAGCGCGCCGGGTCGGCCAGCCGCACGCCGGCTTCCATCAGGCGGTGGGCCTGGCGGCGCTGCCAGGCGCGCTCCAGCGCGGCCAGCTGCACGGGGCTGTTGACGCCGGCCACCTGCAGTTCGTCCGCCGTCTGCTGCGCGACGACCGGCATGCCTTCGTCCACCGCCATCTTCACCACGTCGGTCAGGTAGTACTCGCCCTGGGCGTTGTCGTTGGTGAGCCGGCCGAGCCAGCGCTTGAGCGCCGCGGCGGGCGCGGCCATCACGCCGGTGTACGTCTCGCGCACGGCGCGCTGGGCCTCAGTGGCGTCCTTCTGCTCGACGATGCCCTGCACGCGGCCGTCGGCGGCGCGCAGCACGCGGCCGTAGCCGGTGGGGTCGGCCAGCGCGATGGTCAGGAGCGCCAGGCGCTCGCCGCCGCTGGCCGCCACCAGCGCGCGCAGCGTGTCGGCGGCGATGAGCGGCACGTCGCCCGAGAGGATGAGCGCGATGCCGTCGTCAGGCAGGTGCGGCGCGGCCTGCTGCACCGCATGGCCGGTGCCGAGCTGCGGCGACTGGCGCACGAAGGCGAGCGGCGCCTGCGGCGCGATCTGCCGCAGGCCGGCCTCCACCTCGTCGGCGCCGTGGCCCGTCACCACCACCAGCGAGCGCGCGCCGAGGCCGACTGCCGTGTCCGCCACGTGGCCGATCAGCGGCCGGCCGGCGAGGCGGTGCAGCACCTTCGGCAGGCGGCTCTTCATGCGCGTGCCCATGCCGGCGGCCATGACGACGACATCGACGGGAGGGGTGATCTGCGGAGATGTGCTCACGGTGCGGACTCGATCAAAACGTACTACCAACGGTAGTGTGATTATCGACCGCCACTCTGCAGGCCACCCAGGCTGTGGCGTTGCTCAGTCCTCCGCCACGGCGACGGCCACCTTGCCGAACTGCGCGCCCGAAGCCAGCCGGTCCAGCGCCGCATGCGCGTCGTCCAGCGTCCAGGTCGAGTCGATCACCGGCCGGATGCCGTGCCGCTGCACGAAGTCCAGCAGCGCGGCGAACTCGTGCAGGTCGCCCAGCGTCGAGCCGAGGATCTGCAGCTGCCGGATGAAGATGCGCCGGATGTCCGCCGGCGGCTGGTCGCCGGTGGTGGCGCCGCAGGTCACGAGCCGGCCGCCGCGCACCAGCGACTTCATCGCGCTGCCCCACACCGCCTGGCCGACGTTCTCGATCACCAGGTCCACGCCGCGGCCGCCGGTGAAGTCCATCACCGCCTTGGCCACGTCCTGCCGGGCGCCGTTGACGGCATGCGCCGCGCCCATCGCGGTGGCGCGCGCCAGCTTGGCGTCGTCGCGCGAGGTGACGATGACCCGCGCACCCGCCGCGCGCGCCAGTTGCAGCGCGGCCAGCGACACGCCGCCGCCGATGCCGAAGACCAGCACCGTCTCCCAGGGCTGGAGCCGCCCCTTGGTGAACAGCATGCGCCAGGCGGTGAGGTGATTCACGCCCAGCGCCGCCGCCTCGGCCCAGGAGAAGCCCTCGGGCATCGGGAACACGTTGCGCGCCGGCAGGCCGACGAACTCGGCCAGCGTGCCGTCGCGGTGCTCGCCCAGATAGGCGATGCGGGTGCACAGCACGCCCTCGCCGCGGCGGCAGAACTCGCAGCGGCCGCAGGCCACGCCCGGATGCAGCACCACCGGCTGGCCGGGGCGCAGCAGCGGCTCGCCCTCGTCCACCGCCTCCACGGTGCCGGCGGCGTCCAGCCCCATGATCTGCGGCAGGCGGTGCGTGATGCCCGCGCCGGAGTCGCGCATGTACAGGTCGACCCGGTTGAGCGTGGCAGCGCGCACGCGCACCAGCACCTCGCCCGGTGCCCGCGGCGGCAGCGGGCGCTCGCCGACGGCCACGACCTCGTTGCCGCCGTGGCCGGTGATGTAGACGGCTTTCATGCCCTCATTCTGCGGCGATCTTCTGCTCGCGGATCAGGGTCGAGAGCTGTTCGCCCTCGCGCGCCAGCAGCGCGCGGAATTCGCCGGTGTCCATCGCCACCGGCTCCGCGCCCAGGTCGCCGTAGCGCTGCTTCAGGCCCGGCTGCGCCAGCGCCCTGCCCAGCTCGCGGCTCATGCGCGCCACCACCTCGGGCGGCGTGCCCTTCGGCGCCCACATGCCGAACCAGATGTCCAGGTCGGCGCCCTGCACGCCCTGCTCCGCCACCGTCGGCACGTCGGGGAAGAAGGGCGAGCGCTTGGCGCTGACGATGCCCAGCAGCTTGACCTTGCCGGTGCGGATGTGCGGGAAGGCGATGCCGGGATCGCACACGAAGTCGGCCTGGCCGGCCATCACGTCCTGCAGCGCCGGCGCCGCGCCGCGGTACGGCACGTGCGTCATCGGCGCGCCGCTGGCCTGCTTGAACAGCTCGCAGGCCAGGTGCGGCGGCGTGCCGCTGCCGGCCGAGGCGAAGGACAGCGAACCCGGCCTGGCCTTGGCCAGCGCCACCAGTTCGCGCACGTTGGTGGCCTCGATCTGCGGCCTGGTGACGAGGTACATCTGCGTCTTGCCCACCGAGGCCACCGGCGCCAGGTCGCGCGAGGGCAGCACGTTCGACTTGAACAGCCAGGGGTTGGCCGTCTCCACCGAGGTGGGCGCGATCAGGAAGGTGTGGCCGTCGGCGGCGGCGCGCACCACCTCCGACACCGCGATGTTGCCGCTGGCGCCGGGCTTGTTGTCGATCACCACCGGCTGGCCCAGCGACTCGGCGAGCGACTGCGCGACGATGCGCGCCATCACGTCGGTGCTGCCGCCGGGCGCGAAGCCGACGACGATGCGCACGGGCTTGGCAGGCCACGGCTCGGCGGCCGGCACGGCGCCGGCGGCGCAGGCCAGGGCGAATGCGGCCAGGGCCGCGCGCACCGCGCTGCGGCGGCGAAGGGTCTCGATCATGTGTCTTGTCTCCTGGTGGTTGTGATGGCGCGCTCCGGGCGGCGCCGTGCCTTGTATCTTTAAGCCTCGGACCGGCTCGGGTAGCCCGAGCGGCCTCTGGGATGCGTGAAGCCCGTGACTGAGCACTGGGCGCCTGAGCCGGACCGTCCTTTCTTGCAGCCCGAACGGTTGTAGGAACTTGAAGTTCGCATAGACAAGGATGGGAGTGAGAGGACGTGTCCGACTGTGTTTTTATCGGTATCGATGTCTCCAGCCAGACGCTGGAGGTCGCCAGCAGCGACCAGGCCAAGACCTGGCAGCTCGCCAATGACGTCAGCGGCATCGAGCAACTCGTCCACCAGGCCATGGCCCTGGCGCCGGCCCTGGTGGTGTTGGAGGCCACTGGCGGCTACGA